>CAYMDA010000013.1:0-108220 GCA_964389135.1 uncultured Verrucomicrobiota bacterium
CGTGCCGGAGACGTCGATGCGCTCGTCGGCGCTGACCAGGCGGATGGCGCCCTCGGAGCGTGCCGTTCCCCGCGTGTCGAACGTCGCGGAGGGGGAGGAGATGATCAGGTCGGGGCGCGGCTCGGGCGTGTCGGTGAAGGTCTCGAGCCGGAAGTCCGTCACGATGAGCTGCCCGGCCGTGAGCGCAGGCCGGCTTTCGCGGCCGCTGACGAGCGCAGCGGTGCGATTGCCCTCGTAGATCGGGACGCGGAAGCCTCCCTCGACCGTGACTCTCGGCGCGGTGGGGGCATTCTGCGCGGGGGCGGGAGGAAGCGCGGCGAGGCCCAGCGCGAGGCCCAGCGCGGCCGTGATGCGGGCCGGCGACCCGGAAGGGGCCGGCGCGGACAACGTGCCCGGGACCCGCGGGGCGGTCCGGCGAGGTTCGGCATGGGCGTTCAAGCGAGATGCTCCTTCAGGATTCGGTCCCAGCGTCCCTGCGCGCGCAGGACGAGCTCGATCACCTCGCGCACGGCGCCGCCACCGCCGGGGGCCGTCGTGACATGATGAGCCCGGCGCACCGCTTCCGGATGCGCGTTTGGCACGGACACCGCAAGGCCGGCTCGGCTCATCGGGCCGAGGTCCACGATATCGTCCCCCATGTAGCAGACATCCTCCCAGACATAGCCGTGGGTTGCGAGGAGTTCCTCGATCACCCGCACCTTCGATCCCCGCTGCTGGACGAGAAAATCAATCTGCAGTTCCTCCGCCCGGATGGTCGTGGCGACGGAGGGGCGTGCCGAGATCCAGCCGATCCGGTAGCCCTCCCGCCTCCAGGTGACGATGCCGAGGCCGTCGCGGACGCTGAAGCGCTTGTACTCGCCGGCCTCGCCCACGTAGATCGAGGCATCGGTCAGGATGCCATCCACGTCGCAGAACAGCGCCCGAACGCGCCGGAGCCGGTCCTGGAGGTCAGCCATGGCAGAGGTCGAAGAGCCGGACGAGGGTTCGCAGAAGGCGCGGCACCGAGTCGAGAGGGATCATGTTCGGGCCGTCGCTCAACGCCCGGTCCGGATCCGGGTGCGTTTCGATGAAGACGCCGTCGGCGCCTGCCGCGACCGCGGCGCGCGCGAGCACGGGCGCGAACTCGCGCTGGCCGCTCGAGCGGTCGCCGCCTCCGCCGGGAAGCTGGACGGAGTGCGTGGCGTCGAACACCACCGGGAAGCCGGAGCGGCGGAGGATCGGGATCGAGCGCATGTCGGCGACGAGGTTGTGGTAGCCGAACGTCGTGCCGCGCTCGGTGAGCAGCAGGCGTGAGCCGCCGAACGCGGCCGCCTTGGCGACGACCTGCAGCATGTCGTCCGGTGCGAGGAACTGGCCCTTCTTGATGTTCACGACGCGGCCGGTGGCCACCGCGTGCTGAATGAGATCCGTCTGCCGGCAGAGGAACGCGGGGATCTGGAGGATGTCGATGACGCGCCCGGCGACGGCGGCCTCCTCGTTGGTGTGAACGTCCGTGAGCACGGGGACGCCAACCTCCTCGCGGACGCGCCGGAGGATGTCGAGCCCCTCCACGAGGCCCGGTCCGCGAAACGAGTTGGCCGAGGTCCGGTTCGCCTTGTCGAAGCTCGCCTTGAAGACATACACCGCGCCGAGGTCGGCGCATGCGCGCTTCATGCGGCGCGCGACACGGAGGCAGAGGTCGGCGTCCTCGATCACGCAGGGGCCCGCGATGACGAGGAGCTTTCGGCGCGCGGCAATGGTACGCCAGCCGGGCAGTGAGGCACGCACGCCGGCACTTCTAGCGCATCGGATCGTAGTTTTCGATGCGCAAACCGTACCGCGGCTCCACGACGTCCACGTGACCGTCGGCGAAGGCCGCGCTGCCGCGGCCGCGTTCCTGGTACTGACGGGTGCCGACGGCCGAGCCGGTCTGGAACTTGTGCCGGCCGGAGAGGACGTTGTCCGGCGGGACGAAGCGGCCGTCATCGATCACCGTGCCGCGGCGTGCCTCGCCGTTCTCCTCGACCAGCGTGAGCTTCCGCACCGGGTCGCGTATGGAGCTGCTGCGGAAGTGCAGGGGGGGAAGCCCGCTGGCGTACACGGACGAGATGCCGCGGTTCTGCGTGCCCTGCACGATGCTCGTCAGCGAGTAGCTGTACAGGTACGGATTGCCTGAGTTCGGGTTCCGGGCGAGGTCACGCGCGCGCTGGACCACGTCGCGGTCGCCCGGGCAGCGGAACAGGTTGGTGGTGAAACTCCCGATGTACGGTCCGATGGCGCTGTTCTTCGGGTTGTTGAAGAACTCGCGGTCGGACACCGCGCGATTCACGTTGAAGAAGATCCAGTCCTCCCGCATGGGCTCATAGGAACCCTTGGAGGCCGCGCCGGGGAAGATGCCGTCGTGATCGTCCGCGTACAGCAGGAGGGCGAGATTGAGCTGGCGCAGGTTCGAAAGACAGTTCACCTGGTGCGCCTTGCCCTTGGCGCTCGCCAGCGCGGGCAGGAGCATGCTTGCCAGGATCGCGATGATGGCGATCACCACGAGCAGTTCGATCAGGGTGAAGCCGCGGGGACGGGCGGAACGCGGAATGTTCATGGCGCGATGCGGGGAATTCGGTGTGAGTCTCTAATTCTTCGCATCAGGAATGCAACCGGCGATGTGAGTTCCCGCCGAGCGGCGCCGGCGGGTCCGAAGCGCATGCGGGACAACGGGTTCCTTGCCCCGCGGGGCGCCGCGTCGGTAGCTTGCGCCCGTGAGAACTCTGGTGACGGGAGGCGCCGGTTACATTGGTTCGATCTGCGTGGAGCAGCTGCTCGACAGCGGACACGAGGTCGCGGTCGTGGACGACCTGAGCGAAGGCCATCGGGCCGCGGTGGATCCGCGCGCGACCTTTCATCAGGGTTCCATCGGCGACCGGGAATTCATCTCCCGGGTGCTGCGGGAGAGCCGGGCCGAGGCCGTGATCCACTTTGCCGCGAATGCGCTCGTCGGCGAGTCCATGCAGGACCCCGGGAAGTACTTCCGGAACAACGTGGCGAACGGGCTCGAGCTGCTGGAGGCGGTCGTCCGCGCGGGCGTGCGGAAGTTCGTGTTCAGCTCGACCTGCGCGACGTACGGCGTGCCCGAGCGCGTGCCGATCGACGAGACGCTTCCCCAGAAGCCGATCAATCCCTACGGCGAGTCCAAGCTGATGTTCGAGCGCATCCTCGAGTGGTATCAGCGCATTCACGGCCTCGAGTTCGTGGCCTTCCGGTATTTCAACGCCGCCGGAGCCAGCAAACGTTTCGGCGAGCACCATCGGGTCGAGACACACCTGATCCCGAACATCCTCCGGATTCCCCTCGGGAAAGCGAAGGCGGCGCAGATCTTCGGCACGGATTACCCGACCCCGGACGGAACGTGCATCCGCGATTACATCCACAACATCGATCTCGCCGATGCGCACATCCGCGCGCTGGAGCCCGGGAAGTCGGGCTTCTTCAACCTTGGAAACGGGGGAGGCTACTCCGTGCGCGAGGTGATCGCGGCCTGCGAGAAGGTCACCGGCCAGCGGATCCCGGTGGAGGAAAAGCCGCGCCGGCCGGGGGATCCGCCGCGCCTGGTCGCGTCCGCGGAGAAGGCGCGACGCGAGCTCGGCTGGACACCCCGCATCCCGAGGCTGGAAGACATCGTGGCGACGGCCTGGGAATGGCACCAGCGGAACCCGGATGGCTACGCCTGACCCGATCCGCCTTTCGACGGAGGCGGGTGCGGGTGCGGGTGCGGACGGGTCGGCGCCGGTCCCTTCAGCGGCCGCGGCCCGTCAGCGGTCGAGGTCGATGAGGATCTCGCGCGGCTCGGCGCCGCGCGAGGGCCCGACGATGCCGCGCTCCTCGAGGATGTCCATCATGCGCGCGGCGCGGCCGTAGCCGATCTTGAGGCGTCGCTGGAGCAGGGAGGTGCTGGCCTTGCCCTCGCTGCGGATGACCTCGATGCAGTTCTCGATCAGCTCCTCGTCCTCGTCGCTGGTGTCCTCCAGTTCGCGGACCGGTTTCTGGAGCTGCTGGTGGATCTCGATCTCGTAGCTGGGTTTGCCCTGGCGCGCGATGAAATCGACGATGGCCTGAATCTCGTTGTCCGTGACGAGGGCGCCCTGCGCGCGGATGAGGCGGGCCGAACCCGGCGGGAGATAGAGCATGTCTCCCTTTCCAAGGAGTTTGTCGGCGCCCATCTGGTCGAGGATCGTGCGTGAATCCACCTTGCTCGCGACCTGGAAGGCGATGCGCGCGGGGATGTTCGCCTTGATGACGCCCGTGATGACATCCACGGACGGGCGCTGGGTCGCGACGATGCAGTGGATGCCCGCCGCGCGCGCCATCTGGGTGATGCGCGCGATGGCCATCTCGACGTCGGCCGGCGCGACGAGCATGAGGTCGGCGAGCTCGTCGATGATCACCACGATGTAGCTGAGCTTGTCCGGGATGACGATGTCATCGGTCTGGGCCGTGACCATCTCCTCGTCGAGCTCGACGGCGAAACCCTCGCTGCCGGCGTCGTGCTTGTCGCGCGCGCCGGCGGGACTCGGTTCCGGCGGGGGGGGCGGGGTCTTCGGGCGTTCGTTGAACGCCTTGATGTTGCGCACCCCGACCTTCGCGAAGATCTGGTAGCGCTTCTCCATCTCGTTCACGACCCACCGGAGGGCGAGCACGACCTTTTTGGGATCGGTGACGACCGGCACCACCAGGTGCGGCAGCACGTTGTACTGCTGCAGTTCGACGACCTTGGGATCGATCATCACGAAGCGGAGCTGGTCCGGCGAGAACCGGTAGAGCAGCGAGGCGATGATGCAGTTGATGCAGACGGACTTGCCCGAGCCGGTGCTGCCGGCGATCAGGAGGTGGGGCATGTCGGCAAGGTCCGCGATCATCGGGTGGCCGTAGACATCCTTCCCGAGCGCGAGCGGGATGCGGGCCTTCGAACGCACCCATTCGTCGGACTCGAGCAGGTCCCGCATGATGACCTTGGTCTTGACGGCGTTGGGCACCTCGATTCCGACGGAACTCTTGCCGGGGACCGGCGCGAGAATGTGGATGCGCTCCGCCTTGAGGGCGGCGGCGATGTTGTTCGTGAGGCCCGTGATGCGCTCGAGCTTCACACCGGGGGCGGGATGCAGTTCGTAGCGCGTGATGGTCGGGCCCTTGGTGATGTCGCCGAGGCTCACCTCGATGCCGAACTGCGCGAGGGTCTGCTGCATCAGCCGCGCGTTGGCGATGAGCACCTCGCGGGACTCCGTGGGCTGCAGGCTCAGGTCCGGCGCCTGCAGCAGGGACAGGGCCGGCAACTGGTAGTTCCCGATCATCGGGGTGGACGCGACGGTCACCCGCCGGCGCGGGACCATCTTTCCGCGCACGGGCACCGGCAGCGCGGGATCATCGTCGTCCGGCGGCGGCGCCTTGTCCGCACCGGGCTCGGGCGCGGAGGGTGGCCCGCCGGCGACCTCGCTTGCCGAGATGACGTCGCCCTCCATCATGGGGGTCGAGTCCTCCGGGGCCGCGGCGGTCTTGGATCTCCCCGGCTTGACCTGGGGCACGCTCAGGTCGCGGACGTTGGGCTCGGGCACGGGCCGCGGCGGCGCCGCGTCGTCCGCGGGATCCGCGCCCGCCGGCACGAGCGTGCGGTCGCGCTCGACAAGCTGCTGGAGGCGGCGCGCCTCCTTCTCGAGCTGCTGCGCCTTGCGCTGGAGTCGCGCATCCTCGTCGAGCCGCGCCTCGGCGCGCTCGCGCCGCTGCCGCCACCAGTCGCGGATCCAGTCGAAGAGCTGGAAATCCGTCAACGCGAGCAGGCTCAGCACGTAGAGCACCACGAAGGCCATCATGGACCCGGCGAATCCGATCCAGCGGAAGATGTACCGGTTCAGCGTGTTGCCGGTGAGCCCGCCCGCGAGATCGGTCCCGATCGCCCGGCGGATCGGCACGGAGTTGAGGTCGAAGGCGGCGGCCGTCACCAGCGTGAGCAGGATGAGCCACGGCCAGCGGCGGCGCGCGAAGCTGAAGGCGTCCGACAGGCAGCCGAGACCGTAGATCAGCGCGCCGACCGGCAGGAAAAAGGCGGCCGCACCGAAGAGGAAGAAGGACAGATCCGCCCACCGGGCGCCGATCGGGCCGATCCAGTTGCGCACGGGATCGTTCGGGCGCGAGGTGTTGTTCGGCAGATCGAGATGGTCATAGGACAGCAGCGCCAGGAGCCAGATCATCGCGAGGGCGACGAGAACCAGCCCCAGCCAGTCCCGGCGAGGGTAGGATTCAGCGGAGCGCGGCTGACGAGCCATGCGGCATTCACGGTAGGCAGGGGGGGAGGGGGCATCAAGGCGCGTGTGCCGGGCTGGTGCCTGCCGCGATTCTCCGCTACTGATGCCGCGATGCTCCGACGGCTCCAGCATGAGGTGCGCACGCTGCTCCGCGACGAGGAGCCCGCCGAACACCTCGAGGATGTCCCGAAGTGGCGCCAGGTCCTGCGGTTCTGCGTCCGCGTCGGCCAGCAGTTCGTCAAGAACCGCTGCTTCGCGTGGGCCTCGGCGCTTGCCTACTCGACGCTGCTGACGCTGATCCCCCTGCTCGCCGTCGCCCTCGGCATCACCACGAGCATCCTGCGCGGCGAGGAGGAGCGGATCCGCGGGTGGGTCAACCAGCTCCTGTTCAACATCGCCCCGCAGCTCATGGCGATGGAGGAGTCCGCCCAGACCCAGGAGCGGGTCGAGCGCTATGTCATGACGATGATCAACAGCGTGCAGAGCGGCGCGCTCGGGGTCTCCGGCAGCATCGCCCTGCTCGTGCTGATCTTCTTCACGCTCGCGCGCGTGGAGGAGACGATGAACGACATCTGGGGCGTGACCGAGGGCCGCTCGTGGTACGCGCGCCTCGTGAACTACTGGGCGGCCATCACCCTCGGCCCGATCGTCATCGCCGCCGGCATCGGCTACTCGACGTCCCTCCGTCTCCAGCAGACCCAGGACTGGCTCGCGCACCTGCCGATCATCGGCTCGCTCCTCGTGCGCCTCATTCCGCTGCCGCTCATCGCCCTCGCGTGCGCGTTGTTCTTCGCCTTCATGCCGAAGGCCAAGGTGCACTGGCAGGCCGCGCTGCTCGGGGGCGCCGTCGCGGGGGTGCTCCTCGTGCTCAACACGGAGCTCAGCGTGCACTTCGTCACGCAGGCCAGCCGCAACCAGACGATCTACAACAGCCTCGCGGCCGTCCCCGTCTTCATGGTGGGCCTGTATGTCTTCTGGCTTGTCCTCCTCCTCGGCGCGCAGGTGGCCCACACCTTCCAGAACCGAAGAAGCTACCTGATCGCGCAGCTCGTCGAGCGCGTCCACCAGGAGGGCAGGGAGCTCGTCGCCCTGCGTGTCATGATCGAGGCCGGGCGCGCCTTCGCCCGCGGGGAGCGCGCGCCCACCGTGGATGAGCTCGCCGACCGGCTCGAGGTGCCCGGCCCCCTGATCACAAGGACCGCCTCCATCCTCCTTCGCACTCGACTCCTCGTGGAGGTGAACGAATCCGAGACGGACGTCGGCTTCCTCCCGGGACGCCCCCTGGAATCCATTCGCGTCGTGGACGTGCTGGACGCGATGCGCCGCGGCGTGGGCGGACGCCTGCCCACCCGCGAGGGAGCAACCCGGACCACGGCGGAACTGGCGCTCGCGCGCGTGGCCGATGCAACCGAGCAGGCCGGCATGCGAACGCTCTCCGACCTGGTCGAGGACGCCCGCGTGGCCGAGGCGCGGGCCGTGGAGGAAGGGGCCGGGGCGGGGCGGCGGACCCTCACCGACGAGGCCGGGACGACGGGTGCGTGAGGCTCACGCGCTTTGGCGCGATTTTCACGCGTTTTCCGGGGGCGGTGCGCGAAAAATGCGCGGTTTCGAAGTGGCACGGGAGCTGCCTGATGCAGTCAGGCAAAATCCGTTGACACTCCGGGTGGGTGTCTCCTAGAAACGCCGGCACCGCAAAACACTACCGCAAATGAAATCATTCCGTCAGCGCGCCAAGCGCGCATTCACACTGATCGAGCTGCTCGTCGTGATCGCGATCATCGCGATTCTCGCGAGTATGCTTCTGCCTGCCCTGGCCAAGGCGAAGGCCAAGGCGGTGCGCATCAAGTGCGTCAATGGCATGAAGCAGCTCGGCATCGCGTTCCGCGTCTTCGCGACCGACAACGGCGATCGGTATCCGATGCAGGTTTCCACCAACGAGGGCGGTTCGGCCGACTACCTGACCGGTGGCGGTGGCGCCGACAACGCGGGTGCCCAGAACACCTGGGCGCACTTCTGGGTGATGTCGAACGAGCTCACCACCCCGAAGGTGCTCATCTGCGCCGCGGACGGCGCGAACCGCACGGAGGCCACGAACTGGTTCCACATGCAGACCGCGCAGGTGCGCAACAAGGGCATCAGCTACGGCGTCGGCATCGAGGCTGACGAGACGCGTCCGGGCATGCTTCTGACCGCCGATCGCTCCATCGTCGGCACGGTCGGCAACACGACGTGGGAGTACAACAACAAGGCTTCCCGTGGCAACCTCGGCACCAACGCCAACCAGCTCAAGACCGTCGGCTGGGACGCCACCGGCATCCACCAGAACGCGGGCAACGTGGGTCTGGCGGACGGTTCGGTGCAGCAGTTCACCTCGGCGCGTCTGCGCGAGCAGCTCGTCAACTCGGGCGACGTCCGCAACAACTACTCGCAGCCGGGCAAGAACCCGAACTGATCGAGGTCTGCGCCTGCGGCCGTGCCTGGGCCGCGATTGAATCCCTGAGCGGCGGACGCGAGTCCGCCGCTCTCCTTTTTGTGGGCACCGAATCCGATCCCGGTCATGCGGCCCGACGCGTGCGTGCGCGCCCCGGCTTCGCGCCCTCGCGCACGCCTGCGCGCACGGTGCCGCTCCCCGAATCGCCCGCGGCCGCATGGTTCCGCTCCCGGTTCGCGAAACCGACCGCCGCACAGCGTGAGGCATGGCCGCTGATCCGCTCGGGCCGCAGCGTGCTGATCATCTCGCCCACGGGAACCGGCAAGACACTGGCCGCGTTCCTCGCGGTGCTCGGCGAACTCACGCTCTCCCACGCGCGGGACGAACTCGCGAGCACGATCCACGCGATCTACATCTCTCCGCTGCGCGCCCTCGGGTATGACCTCGAGAAGAACCTGCGGGGACCGCTCACGGAGATGTATGCCGGCGAGGGACCCATCCGCGTCGGCCTGCGGACCGGGGACACCTCCGCCACCGAGCGCCAGCGCCAGGCCGCGCGGCCCCCACACATTCTCCTCACGACCCCGGAGAGTCTGCTGATCCTCCTGAGCCAGGAGCGATGGCTCGGGCATCTTCGCAACGTGCGGTGGGTCATCGTGGACGAGGTGCATGCCCTCGCGGAGAACAAGCGCGGCGCGCATCTCAGCCTGAGCCTCGAACGGCTCGAAGACCTGCAGCCCGAGGGGCGCACCCTCCAGCGGATCGGCCTCAGCGCGACGGTCGCGCCCCGGGAGGAGGTGGCGGCGTTTCTCGTCGGAAACGGGCGCGACTGCGCGATCGTGGATGCGACCTCGGAAAAGCGCATCGCGGTCGAGGTCTATTCACCCCTTGGCCGAAGTCCCTATCCGCCGGCCGGATTCACCGGGGTCCGCCTCATCGGCGAACTGGCGCAGCTCGTGCAACGCCACCGGACCACCCTCGTGTTCAGCAACACGCGATCCGGGGCGGAGGCGGCCACGTACTGGCTGCGCGGGGCCCTGCCGGAACTGGCGGATCAGATCGAGTGCCACCACGCGTCGCTCGACCGCGATGTGCGCCTGGCGGTGGAAGACCGTCTGAAGCGCGGGGAGCTGCGCGCGGTGGTCTGCAGCACGAGCCTCGAGCTGGGGATCGACATCGGCTCGGTCGATCTCGTGGTGATGCTGGCAACGCCCAAGGGCGTGACGAAGGCGTTGCAGCGAACCGGACGCGCCGGACACGAGCCGGGCGCGATCAGCCGCGGCCTGCTCATGGCGACCAACCTCAACGACCTCGTCGAGTGCTGCGCGACCGCACGGCTGGCCCGGGCGCGGCGTCTCGACGCCGTGCGTCTGCCGGACTCGCCGCTCGACGTGCTCGCACAGCACCTCGTCTCGATGGGATGCATCGGCCGGTGGAGCCGCGCACGCGCGTTCGAACTTGTCCGGCGGTCGCGAATCTACCACGACCTGGGCGAGCGCGACTTCGAGGACGTCCTCGACTATCTCGCGGGCGGGGGACGTTCCCTGCGCATGCAGTACGCGGACGTGTTCGGCAAGATCGAGCTGGACGACGAGGGCTTCGAAACCCGCAAGGGGCGCGTGCAGCGTGATTTCCTCCAGAACGCGGGAACGATTCCAAGTTCCGGCTCGGTGATCGTGCGCCAGCGGTTTCGCAATCTGGGCACCGTCGAGGAGGGCTTCATCCGGGGCATGCGCCCGGGGGACGTGTTCATCCTGGGCGGGCGCGCGGTTCGCCTCGTTCGCACCTCGGGGATGGAGGCGTTCGTGGAACCCGCCGGAAACGCGGTGCCCACGATCCCGCGATGGAACGCCAACAAGATGCCGCTTTCCAACCGGGTTGCCGACGAGATCGTCGCGTTCCGAAGCGAGCTGCGGGCGCGCTTCGAGGCCGACGGGCCGGACGCGGCCGATCATGCCGCATGGATCGCGTCCCGGCTCGATTGCGGAAGGAGCAACGCGGCGATCATTCACCGCACATACCGGATGCAGCACGTCGTGTCCGAGATCCCGACGGCTGCCTTCGTGCTCGTGGAGGAACTGCTGACGGGCGGCGATGATGAGTCCGGCCAGCCGCCCGCGCGCCACTACTTCTTCCACTCGCTCATCGGGCGATCCGCGAATGACGCACTCTCTCGCGTCGTCGCGCTTCGACTGAGCCGGATCCGGGGAGGCAATGCCGTGGCGACCCCGGACGACTACGGGTTCGTCCTGACGGTCACCCCGGAGCAGCGCATCACGCCCGGCGACCTCAACGCGCTGCTCGCGCCGGAACGCTTCTCCGAGGATCTCCAGGAGGCCCTGAGCACGTCGCAGCTGGTGAAGTACCATTTTCACGCGGCGGCCCAGACGGGCCTGATGGTGTATCGGAACCACTTCGGGGAGCGGAAACCCGCGCGGAAGGTCCAGTGGTCGGCCGAGGTGATCTTCAACGTGCTCGTGAAGCACGAACCGGATCACGTCCTGCTCCGCGAGGCGCGCAGGGACGCGGTCCATACGTTTCTGGATCTGGATGGGGCGGAGGCCTACCTGCGGGGCGCATTGCGACGGGAGCGGCGGCTCCGGCGGGTGGACCGCGTCGCGCCCCTCGCGTTCGGGATGTATGCGAGCAAGATCCGCGAGGCGCTCACGGTGGAGGATCCGCGCGAGACCATGGAGCGACTGTTCCACCTGTGGTGGCAGGATCTCGGCGCGGGCACTCCGCCGGATGAGTCAGCCCGCCCCGGGGAGGCGTGATCCGCCTTGCGCCGCGCGGAGGACCTTCCCGCCCGTCGGTTGTCGCCGCGTCCCCGCGCGATGACGCGGGCGGAGGAACGGGTCCGGGAGTTCCATCCTTCCACCATTCCGCTTGCTCCTCGCGGACTTCGCGGCGAAAGGATCTCGCGCCGTGACGGTTCATCGTCACCGTCACCGGCCGCCCGTCTCGCACATCTTCAGGAACGCCGTCTCGTCGAGAACGGTCACGCCCAAGTGCCGCGCCTTCTCGAGCTTCGAGCCGGCGTCCTTGCCGGCCACCACATAGTGGGTCTTGCGACTGACGCTGCCTGTCACACGGCCGCCAAGTTCCTCGATCCGCGCGGTCGCCTCCTCCCGCGTCATGGATTGCAGGGTTCCCGTCAGCACGAAGGTCCTGCCGGCGAAACGCGTGTCGTCTCCCGGCGGGCGGTGGAGGGCTGATCGGAAGTTGAGACCGGCCGCCCGCAGCCGCTCGATGAGCTTCCGGTTGCGAGGGTCCGCCATCCAGCCCTCGACGCTGCGGGCGATGACGCCGCCGATGTCCTCGACGCGCTCGAGCTCGGCGGCGGACGCGCGCACGAGGGCGTCGAGGTCCGGGTAGGCCCGCGCCAGCGCCTTGGCGACGCCGGCTCCCACGTGCGGGATGCCGAGTCCGTAGATCAGCCGCCAGAGGTCACGTGACTTGCTGGCCTCGACGCCCTCGAGGAAATTCCGCGCGGATTTCTCGCCCATGCGCTCGAGGCTCATCAGTTCGTCGAGGCGCAGGCGGTAAAGGTCGGCCGGATCGAGGGCGAGACCGCGCCGCACCAGTTGGGTGATCAGGACGTCCCCGCCGCCTTCGATGTCCATCGCGCCGCGGGAGCACCAGTGCTGAAGCCGCCCCCGGACCTGGGCGGGGCAGTCCGGGTTCGGACACCTCCAGACCACCTGTTCCTGCGCCTGATCGCCGAGGGCGCGCACCACCTTCGATCCGCACTCCGGGCATGATTTCGGGAACGCGAAGGGCGTCTCCTCTCCGGTCCGGCGGTCCTTGCGAACGGCGACGACGGCGGGGATCACCTCGCCGGCCTTCTCGATGACGACGATGTCGCCGACGCGGATGTCCTTTCGGCGCATGTCCTCCTCGTTGTGCAGTGTCGCCCGGGCGACGGTGGACCCGGACAGGAACACCGGCTCCAGCTCGGCCACGGGCGTGAGCGCGCCTGTTCGCCCGACCTGGATCGTGATCGCCTTCAGACGCGTCTCGGCCTGTTCCGGGGCGTACTTGTACGCGATGGCCCATCGCGGGGCCTTTGCCGTGGCGCCGGCCTTCTCGCGGAGGCGGAACGCGTTCAGCTTGATCACAGCGCCGTCCGTCTCGTAGGCGAAGCCGCGCCGGACGGCGTCGAGTTCCTGGAGGGCGGCGATCACCTCATCCGCCGAGCGGCAGTGCCATGTCCGCTCCGAGGTTCGGAAGCCGAATCGTCGCAGCCATTCCAGCATGTCGAGCTGGGTGGAGGGGCGGAGGGCGGGGGGCTGCACGTCGCCGACACCGTACAGGATGACCTCGAGGCGCCGGCTCGCCGCCACCCGGGGGTCGAGCTGCTTGAGGGTGCCCGCGGTGGCGTTGCGCGGATTGACGAAGGGTTCCTCGCCCGCCTCCGCGCGCTCGCGGTTCATCCGCTCGAAGCCGGCCCTGGTCATGAAGACCTCGCCGCGGACCTCGAGCACGGCCGGCATCCCGCCATCGGCGGCATGCAGGCGCAGCGGAAGCGATCGCACGGTCCGCAGGTTCGAGGTGATGTCGTCGCCGGTGGTCCCGTCGCCGCGGGTGGCGCCGACCGCGAGCGTTCCGTTTTCGTACCGGAGGTTGATCGCGACGCCGTCGATCTTCGGTTCCACCACGAACTCGAGGGTTTCCCCCGGCAGAAGCCTCGCGAGGCGCTGCACGAATTCCCGGACCTCGGCCTCGGAGTAGGTGTTGTCGAGGCTCATCATCGGCACCGTGTGCGTGACGGGCCGGAATTCGTCGAGGGGCTGTCCGCCCACGCGCTGGCTCGGGGAGTCGGGGGTGACGAGTTCCGGATGGGCCTTCTCCAGCTCGAGGAGCTCCCGATACAGGGCGTCGTACTCGCGGTCGCTGATCTCAGGCTGCGCGAGGACGTAGTACAGGTAATCGTGTCGTCCGATTTCCCGGACCAGGTGCGCGTGCCGCGCGATGGCCTCCGACGTAGTCATCCGGGGCGACTTTGCTGGATCGGCGCTTCGCCGCGAAAGCAGAACCATGACGGCTCCGAGGGGGGCGCGGCCCTCAGGCCCAGTGCCGGTAGTCGGTGTCCGGCAGAAGGTTGTCGATCGACTCGAGCAGATTTACGCGGGACTCGTCCACCCGGGTGGTCGTGAGCTGTTCGTGGAGCTCGATGAACCGGAGGATGTGCCGCGTGACTCGTTCGCGGGCGTAACCCGGGCTCGTGCCGGTGCGCAGGATGAACGGCCAGTCGCTCGCCTGGGCCAGCATGAGTTCGCGCGCGGCCTGGTTGAGGGCGCGGCGGGTGAGCGGATCCGGATCGGGATGCGCCCGCGCAAGGTTCTGCATGCGCTCGGCCGCCACATCGATGTGGGGCAGGATCCACTCGTTCGTCTCGTTCAGCCAGACGCGGAAGTAACCCTCCTCGCCCCACGCGGACTCCGCGGGCGAGGCCACCTGGTGGGTGGGATGCTCGCGCAGGAAGTCGGACGGCGTCGCGAGACGGAACGCGTCCTGGTCGAACGCCGCCTTTCGGACGAAGAGGTCGAGGAACCGCGGTCCCTCGTACCACCAGTGCCCGAAGAGCTCCGCATCGTACGGGCAGACGAGGATCGGAGGCCGGTCCATGATCCGGCCGAGATTCCGGACCTGCTCGACGCGGGCGTGGAGGAAGTGCGAGGCGTGATCGTCCGCGGCGCGTTCGGCGTCCGCGGGGCGGTAGATTTCCTTCTCGCCCGAGGAATCGGTCGCGATGCGGTGGTACTTGATCCCGGTGAAGCCCCGGAGATCCGGGGAGGGCAGCGCGGGCTGCACGTAATCGAATTCGAGATCGAAGCCGATGTCCCGGTAGAAGTCGCGGTAACGACCGTCCCCCGGGTATCCGGCATGCCGGGACCAGACCTGCCGCGCGGAATCGAGGTCGCGTCCGAAGGCCGCGAGACCGTGCGGGGTGAAAACCGGGGCGAAGTTGCCGAAGCGCGGGCGGGGATTCGCGTGGAGCAGGCCGTGGGTGTCCAGGATGAACCAGCGGATGCCCGCCTCCTGGAGGAACGGTTCCACGGCGGCCGTGTAGGCGCATTCGGGCAGCCAGATTCCCCGCGGGTCGCGGCCGAAGCGGCGGCGGTAATCGTCGCGCGCCGAGAGGATCTGACCGCGAATGGCGGAGGGATGGGCGGCGAGCAGCGGGAGGAGGGCGTGCGTGGCGGCGCTGGTGATGATCTCGAGGAGTCCCTCGTTCTGGAGATCGCGGAAGGCTGCGACGAGGTCACCGCCCGTGCCGTGCCATGTGTCCCGCAGTTCCTGGAAGACCTGGAGGTACTGGACGGCGAGGCCGCGAAGCGCCGGTTCCCAGTGCGTGCGGTACGTCTCGCGTTCGGCGAGCTGGATGAGGATGTCGAGGTGCCGCTGGTAGCGCGTGCGCAGGAGGTCGTCCTGCAGCATCGCGCACAGCGTCGGCGTCATCGTCAGCGTGACGCGCGCGGGGATCTGATCGCGGCGCCAGCCGCGAAACACGCGCAGGAGCGGCAGGTAGCATTCGGTGATCGCCTCGTAGAGCCATGACTCCTCGAGGAAGCGTTCGTGCTCCGGATGCCGCACGAACGGCAGATGCGCATGCAGGACGATGGCGACGCAGGCGCGCATATCACTGGAGAATGCGCGGCTGCCGGGACGGGAGGGGGTGGCGGCCCCCCGTGCGGGAGGTCACGTTCGGTCGAGTCATGATGGGACAGGATCCGGGACTCAGGCGACGTGCTCGGGAGAGGGCGTCTGCAGCGCCGCGTCCTGCGGGTGAGTGCCCACCTCCCCGTGGAACGAGGTGGTCCGACGGAAGGCCAGCTCGGCGACCCGCGTTTCCACCTCGTCCGGTGACGTCGCCCGGATGGGAAGGGTGTAGTCGCCGTCCGGGAGGGCGAACCTGTAGCTGAACGTGCCATCCCCGCGGAGTCGGATCGTGCGCTCCCCGATCCGGACCGTGGCATGCGGATCGGTCGCGCCATACACGATGAGTTCGGCGTTCACGTTGAACCAGAATCCGCGCTCGGAGGGAGCGGCGGCCCCGGACGGACTCGACACACTCGAGATCCCGGGAGCCGACTCGAAGCTGCTGACCGGCAGTTCGCCCGATGAGATCCCGCGCGCGAGCTGGCGCCGGACGAGTTCCGTGATCTCGAGCGACCCGATCCACACGCGCCGCACCTCGTCCATGCTGACGATCCGCGCAAGCGCCTGTTCCTGCTCGGGCGTCCATGCGGGGGCGACGGCGGCCTCGGGCAGCGGCAGGTCCGGATGGCCTTCCGCGCGGAGGCGCTGCACCGCTTCCAGCAAGGGGACGTTCTCGGCGATCGCCTCCTTCACGAGGCTGAGGAGCGTCGGCATGGGAACCTCGACCGGAAGGGTCTCAAAGCGGACCCATGTCTCGGGCGAGAGCTCGTCCGAAGGCGTCACCGTCGGCGTGGACACGGCCAGGCGCTGCCACGCGCCGTTCCGATCGAAGTACCCGAGCTCGGCAACGTACCGGGTGCCCGCGTGCGGCACATGGAGAAACCAGTTCCGCGACTCGGGATGGACGTGCTGCTCCAGGAGCGGCCGGTCCCCCGCGGATTCGACATGGATGCGCAGGACGAGGTGTCCATCGGTCGAGCTGCGGTTCGCCTCCTGCAATTGCTCCTCCGTGAAGTCCCAGTGGGCGTACAGCCAGTGCGGATCGCGGGCCACGAGGAGCACTCGGCGCGTGCCGTACGCGGAGGGCAGTTCGGCTCGTGCCTCACCCGGAGATTCCGTGCCGGGGCCGGGACCGAGAACGTAGCGGTCGCCGGGACCGCCCGCTGGTATCGAGCGATTCGAATCGCCCTCCAGCAGGATCGAGGGCGCGGGCGTTTCCGGAATGGACGCGGCTTTCGCCGGTGCCTTTGCAGTCGCGGCAGGCACGGACGCGGCGCCGGCGGCCGCCGCGCGCGCGCCCTTCCCTGGCGTGGACCGGCTGGGGGCGGAGGATTTCGCGGGAACGGGCGCAGGAGCCGGCGCGCTGGCACCGGATCCAGGGGGCTGCGTCTCCGTTCGCGTGGCGGTCTTCCGCCTCGCGGAGGCGGCCGGTGCGGCCTTGGTCGGCGCGGTCGCCGGAGACGCCTTGGACTTGGAGCGACCCTTGCTCCCTCCGGACGGCTTGGATTTGGGCATGGTGGATACGGCGGGTTGATCGTCGTTCCGCAGGCCGCGGGCGCCCGTCGGAACCGGTTTGGCGGACTTGGAAGACTCTCCGCGAACCTGCGCCGAACGACTCCCCGATCGTGCGCTCGAAGGTTCGGGTTTCCTGCGACTTCGGGAGGGAGAGGTCTGGGACGGGGCTGCCTCGGGTGCCGGATCGGGCGTTCGGGCTGATTTCCGTTTCTTTGGCTCAGGCATGGTGAGATCTGCCTCGGAGGGGGCCGCCAGGGGATCGGTGCGGCCCCGGTTCGCTGGCACCGGATCGCCGTTAAGCCATGACCGCCCGGTCTGGGCAAGAGGAAACGGACGAATTCGTTTTGAATCCTTGGATTCCGGCACGGCAGAACGTTGGAGCCGACCATGCAACGCGTTGAAGATAAAATGGTTATATCAAGCAGACACGCGGGGCGCGCAGACACTTTCCAAGGCTCGATCGCGCCACGATCCCAGCATGTCGCGCGGCCGTTTCCATGCCTCTTTCCAGGGAACGGCCGTGCGAATCAATCGCCCACGCCGCACCGGGCTTCATCCCCAAGCCTTGCCGGAATCGCGTCATGCGCTATTCAGCAGCGGCACACCCGAGCCCATCGATGCGCCTTCCACAAGCAATTCCCGTTTACCGCGAAATCAACGAATGGCACGAGGCGCTGGAATTGCCGGTGCGCTCCGATCTGCCGGACTTCCATCTCTTCACGCTCGAGGACACCTACCCCGTGAAGCTCCAGGCGGTGCCTCCCCATCGCCGCGGGTTCTTCCTGCTCACCCATCTCGCTTCGTCGGGCGGCGGGACCATCCAGCTGGAGGACGTCGTCCTGACCGGCGTGGGGAACACCCTCGTCTTCTCCCCGCCGGAGCAGGTCCTCTCGTGGACGCGCGGGTGCCTCGAACGAGGCTACGTCCTGTGCCTCAAGCCGAGCCTCTTCTGCGAGGAGGATCCTGCGGTCGAATTTCCGTTCTTCGAACCGGCGGCGGCGAACGTGATGTCTCCCGGCGAGGCCGACCGAGTATCCCTGCTTCGGCAGCTCGAGACACTGCACGGCGTGTTTCACTCGAGACACCCGTACCGCCGGCAGCGGCTTGCCGCACTCACCACTACGCTGCTCTACGACTGCCGCGCATGGCTCGAGAGGGCGAACGGTCGGCCGGCATCGTCATCACGGGTGCCTGGTGTCATCTCCCGCTTTCGGAGGCGCGTCTCGGAGTGCTTCGATGATGCGTGCTCCGTCCGGACCTACGCGAGGCATCTGCACGTTTCGGCCGATCACCTGGGCGCCCTGCTTCGGAAGCACAGGGGCCGCACCGCCCGCGATCTCACGCGCGTCCTTCGGGAGGCGATGCGCCTGCTGGCCCACACCGAAATGACCGCGAGCGAAATCGCCGCCCGCCTGAACTTTGCGGAGCCGACCCATTTCTCCCGCTTCTTCAAGCGTCACACGGGCAGGACGCCGCTCGCGTACCGACGCAGCGCGCGGCTTGCGCCGCCGGATGCCCGGACCCCGGACGAAGCCGCCTGAGACCGGCGCCCGCCATGAAGGACGCTCGGAACGTGATCAGGAATTCCCGCGAGGCGGTTAACGGGCCCGCGCGCGATCCTGCCATGATGGGTGCATGTCCTTCCATGCTTCGAGGCCGGATGCGGGGAACAGGCCCGTGCTCATCATTGGAGGCTCCGGAGTCGTCGGTTCGCTGGCGGCGCGTACACTGCGCCGGTTTCATCCCTCGCTGCCCGTGACGATCGGCGGGCGACCTGCCCAAAGCACGGGCGGTCGCGGATCGGCTCGGGCAACCGGACGCCGTCATCGATCTCTCGCGGCCGGACCTCGGGTTGGCCGCCTCCCGTTCCTTCCGCGCGATCGTCGTGCTTCTGCGGGACGAGACGCTCCATTCGCTGCGGTATGCGCAGGCCCGCGGACTGCCGTATGACAGCCTCTCGAGCGGGATCTTCGAGATCGGCCCGGAGACGGCGATGCACATCGAGCGCCCCGTGGCGCCACCGATCCTCCTTGCGAGTCACTGGCTTGCCGGCGTCGCGACACTCCCCGCCCTCCACAACGTGGCCCTGTCGGACGCCGCGTTCGAGATCGGGCCGCTGGTTGCGCGGTTCATCCGCGAGCGACGAGGATTCCCGGCTCGCGCCGGGCCTCCATTTCCCGCATCGTCTGCCGGATCCCTCGGCCGCCGTGGCGCGGTTCGGCGAGTCCGGTCCCCGCATGCGGCGGGTGTGACTGCCCGTTCGCGCTGTTCACGCTCTTCGCGCGGGCACATACTCCGCGCGTCGTGGAGCCACCCATCGATACGATAGGACTCGTTGCAGGAAGCCGGTCTCTCCCCCTGATCTTCGCGCGGGAAGCCCGCGCCCAGGGGATCCGGCGGATTGTGGCCGTGGCGGCCAAGGGCGAAACGGACCCGGAGATCGAGCGGGTCGCGGACGAGGTGGTCTGGCTGCGCGTCGGGCAGCTCGGGAAGATGATCCGGGCGTTCACCGACCGCGGGGTGAAGCACTGCGTCATGCTGGGTCTGATTGCCCCGAGGAACCTGTTCGACGTCCGGCCGGACCTTCGCGGGATCTCCGTGCTGATGCGGCTCAAGGAGAAGAATGCCCACACGATCTTCGGCGCGATCGCGGACGAGCTCGAGAAGGACGGCGTCCGGGTGATCTCGGCCGTCCCGTGGCTTCGGACGATCATGCCGGGCCACGGTTATCAGGTGGGCCCGAAGCTTTCACCCGAGCTGCGGGATGACGTGGCGTTTGGCTACCGGATCGCGAAGGAAGTGTCCCAGCTCGAGATCGGCCAGTGCGTGGTGGTCAAGCGGGGGACCGTGCTCGCCGTGGAGGGTTTCGAGGGAACGGACCGGTGCCTGACGCGGGGCGGGGAGCTGGCCGGTCGTGATGGAGGCGCCGTGGCGGTCAAGGTCGCGAAGAAGAACCACGACATGCGCTTCGACCTGCCGTGCATCGGGCCGATGACGCTCGAAGTGTGCGCGGCGCACGGAATCTCCGTGCTCGCCGCCGAGGCGGGAATGACGCTCCTGCTCGACAAGGAGGACCTTGAACGGCTCGCCTCGCAGCTGAGGGTGACCGTCATGACGACGGACGGCCATTGACCGCCGGCGTCAGGACCCGCAGGGCCCGGGGGAGAATCCGCAGGGTGGCCGGGGTGAATCCGACCCGTTCGCCGTCGAGCTGCAGGGGGACCGGATGGTCTGATTCGAGGCGAAGCGTCTCGACCGTGTCCGGGATCAGGTGGCGGTCGAGCGATCCTCTCCCTGCGGCATACGCGAGCAGGCATTTCCAGAGCAGGAGGGGGCCCACGCGGGAGACTCCCCGCACATGAAGGCGGCCGTCATCGAGCGCGCCATCGCCGAACACCGGAACCTCGCCGGCGTAGAAGCGGCCGTTGCCGGCGAGCACGGCGCGTCCGCGGAAGGGGTTCCCCGCAAGCTGGCACCGGACGGTGTCCGGAAACCGGAAGAGCGCCTGAAGCGCGGCGCCGATGTAGGCGAGTTTGCCTGCGTGCCGCTTGAGCCTGAGATCCACGAGTTCGACCGCGCGCGCGTCGAGTCCGGCGCCGGCAACGATGGCGAAGTGAGCCCGCGCCGGCAGACCTTGAAGGTCAAGGAACTCGGCCAGCCCGCAGTCGATCGCGCGGACAACCCCGTCCTGGAGCAACTGCCATGCATGGACCGGACCGCCGCGAAGGCCGAGCTCGTGGGCAAGCACGTTCGCGGTGCCCAGCGGCAGAATCCCGAGGATCGCCCGCTCGAAGCCGCCGGGTGCGTCCGCGATGCCGTTGAGGACCTCAAACACCGTGCCGTCGCCGCCAGCCGCGTAGATGCGTTCATGCCCGGCCTCGACCGCGTCGCGGGCGAGCGTTCTCGCGGAGCCGGCGCACGTGGTCGGACAGAGCGCGGGGCGTGGGGAAAGGGTGGGAAGCAGCTCCCGGAAACGTTCGGCGCGTCGCCCGCACGCGGTGGGATTGAAGATGACGCAGCCGCTCATTGGCGGGTCTGCCAGAAAACGATCAGGACGCCCCAGAGGATCAGGCCGAGAACGACGCAGACGAAGATGATGCGGTTGCGGGCGACGCGGCGCTCGTAGCGCAGCGGGCGGAGGCCCTGGATGCTGCCTGCCGCGAGATAATTGACCAGCTTCTCGTTCGCCGGCGGCGGATCCACGAAGCGCTCCTTCAGACGCCGCAACGGCTGAAAGCGGGCGCCCCGCCTGAGCCCGAGGTCGGACGCCCCGGGCTTCTCCGGGGCCTCCGCCGGGACCGGGCGGGGGGGCATGCTCTCGAACACCGGCTCGTGCGAGGGCTGCCGGGACGGACTGAATGGACTGGAGACCGAAGGACGCCGCGCGGCGGGCTGCTCGGATTCCATCGCCTGGTTCAGTCGCGCGATCTCCGCCTGGAGCTCGGCGATCCTCCGGTTCAGGGCTTGCTCGCGCTGATCGAGCGGATCCGTCTTCTTTCGGAAAAGCGCCATGAGTCGGAACGTCGATGGATCCCGAAGGGGGCAGGGGCTCAGGGTTTGCTGAGGACGATCGCGAGGAGAATGCCCACCACGAGCACGGCGACCGCCACGGGCCATGTCAGCGCAAGCCCGAGGCGGGCGATGTCGCCGGGCGCGCGCGCGTCGAGCAGGCGGGGAAGCGGCTCGTGCCGGCCCGGTTCATGGGCGGCGGGCTGGCCCTGGGCGCCGCTGAGCATCGGCCACTTGAGCTGGGCCGCATTCCATTCCATGCGCGCGTTCTCGATGGTCGTGAGGGCCTGGGTCAGCTCCACGCTGTAGTTCTCCGCGGTCCACGACTCCTCGTTCAGGGCCGCCACCTTCTCGAGCGCGGCGCGGAGATCGTTGAGGGTGCGGCTGAGCTGTTCCGCCTCCCTGCGCGCGGACTGCTCGGCCTCGTTCAGGAGGCCGACACCACGGGTGAGGCGCTCGAGCATCTCCTCGCGGCCCTGCTCGTATTCGAGGCGCCTGCGGCGCGCCTCCTCGAGCTGCGTGCGCTCGCGTTCCAGTTCCTCCTGGCGGGCGCGGAGTTCGGTGAGCGCCTTCTGCGCCTGCGTGACCTGCAGGGCGAGTTCCTCTCGCGTCGGCGGACGATGACCGCCGGTGCCGACGCCGATGGCGGCGACGGATGGCGACGCCGCCGGCCGCCGCTGCAGGTCGTAGTCCGGATCCACAAAGTCGGAAGGGTCGAGGTCACCGCCCATGTTTCGGATGCTAGGAGGGGTGGGAGGGAAGTAAAGCCGGGTGAATCCGCCTGACGCGAAGGCGTCCGGCGAGGCCGGGCGGGTCCCGCCGCCAGGCGATGAGCGGCCGTTCCGGCCCCCGTGCGCCCGTCCCGCCTCGACGCAATTGCTGCGCCATGGTCTCGCCGGTACACTGCGCGGCTCATGGTTCAAGCGGTTCGCAGGTGGATCAGCGGGGGCATCCTCCTTGTCGGAATGACGCAGGCGTGTCCGGGCTTCCTGCCGGAAGCGACGACCGCCGCGGAATTCCAGTTCGCGGGCGACCTGCCCGTCCGCTGGCGGATGGAGCGATCCGCGATGGAGCGGCATGCCCCCGGCACGACCGAATGGCGCGAGGCGGTTTCAGACAGGGGCACACGGCGGGTGCGGATCGGCAGCCGCGTCGTCCTCCAGGTTCGGCCCGGAGGCGACTTTCCGGCGGACGCCGTCACGCGGCTGGGTCTGACCATCTCCCGCACGGTGGGCGAAAGGCTCTGGATCCTCCAGGCGCGTGACCCCTGGGCCGCGGCGACGGCCGCGCAGGAACTCGCGGGTGAACCGGGGGTCGAGGTCTCCGTCCCTGTCATGCGGCGGGACCTGCGGCTTCACGGGCGGTACGCCCCGATGCCGAACGATCCGTACTTCATCCACCAGTGGCATCTCGAGAACCGTGACGATTCGGGGGTGCGCCTCGGCCCGGACCTTGAGGCGCGCGAGGCATGGGCGTCGAGCCGGGGAGAGGGCGTGCTCATCGCGATCTGCGATGACGGCTTCGAGACCGAACACCCGGACCTGGCGGCCGCCGCGTCCGGTGCGCCGCATTACGATTTCGAAACCGATCGCGCGATCCCGGCGAATTACGGCCCTCACTCGACGTGCGTGGCGGGCCTTGCGGCCGCGCGCGGCGGGAACGGGGTGGGCGTGGCGGGGGTCGCGCCCGCGGCGAGCCTCGCGAGCTGGGCGATCTTCAATCGGTTCGGGGAAATCGTCAGCGACGAGGCGCTCATGGACATGTTCCAGCACGCGCTCGACCGGGTGGACATCCAGAACCACAGCTGGGGCAACGCGTTCCCCACTCTCAGCCGCCCCAGCGCGATGGAGGCTGTGGCCATCTCGAACGCGATCGAGAACGGACGCGGCGGGCGCGGGGTCCTGATCGTGCGTTCCGCGGGCAACGGCCGGGAGATCACGAGCAATGTCAATGATGACGGCTACGCCAACGATCCGCGCGTGATCGCCGTGGGCGCCGTGCGACAGGACGGGCGCGCGGCGAGCTACAGCACCCCGGGCGCCGCGCTCCTCGTCAGCGCCCCGAGCGGCGATGACGACGATCCCTTCGAACCGACGAACAACCTCTTCACGACCGATCGTGTGGGCTCGCTCGGCTACAACAGCGGAAACCTCGCGGATTACGCCTTCGACGAGACCGGATTCAGCGGCACCTCGGCCTCCGCGCCGCAGGTCTCCGGTGTCGTGGCACTGATGCTCGCGGCGAACCCGGCCCTCACCTATCGGGATGTTCAGCAGATCCTCGTGCATTCCTCCCGGATCTGGGACCGGTCGGACCCGGACCTCCGCCGCAACGGCGCGGGTTTCGAGTTCAGCCACAACCATGGCTATGGCGTGCCGGACGCCGGGCGGGCCGTCGAGCTGGCAAGGACATGGAGCCCCAGGCCGCCACTCGAGGTGGTCACGGTGCGGAACGATGAACGGCTCGGGATTCCGGATGACGGCTACCGCGTGGTCATCCGCGGGGCCGACGGTATCGAAACGGCCATCCGCGGCCGGCCCGCGCGAGGTCCCCGCGCCGACGATCCCACGCCGATGGTCCCCCTCGTGTTCGTCGGGTACGCCACGAACCAGATCGACATCGACCTGTCCGGCAGGGCCGCGCTGATCGAACGCGGCGGGGGATTCTTCAGGGACAAGATTCAGAACGCCGCGCGGGCGGGCGCCGAGTTCGCGCTGCTTTTCAACAATGAGGGCGGCGACGAACTGCTCATCCCGAGCGGGACGGATTTCGTTTCCATCCCTGCGTTCCTCGTCTCGGAGAACCAGGGCCGCGGGATCGTGGACCGCATGCAGCGAGGGGAGCAGGTGCTTGCCCAGCTGCGGACGGACGCCGTCCACCACGCCTTCACCGTGACGAACACCCTCATCTGCGAACACGTCGGACTCCGGGTGCGGGCGGCGCACAATGCCCGCGGGGACGTCCGCATCACGCTCGTTTCGCCGCAGGGCACGCGCAGCGTTCTCCAGGAATACAACGACGACCTCGAGGCGATGCCGGACCAGTGGACCTACTGGAGCACGCGCCATTTCGGAGAGTCCTCGGCCGGCACGTGGACCGCCTATTTCTCCGACGAGGACCCGGGAACGACCGGCAGCATCCTCGAGTCCGAGTTGATCATCCGCGGCGTGTCCATCACCGATACCGATGCGGACGGGCTCGATGACGAATGGGAAATCCGGTGGTTCGGGGGATTGCACGCGGCGCCGGGGGACGATCCGGACGGCGACGGCGAATCGAACGCGCGGGAGCAGGCGCTCCACACCGATCCGCTGAGCCCCGAGCGGACTTTCCTTGTCGATGCCAGCCTCTTCCGCCCGGGAATCCTCCGGCTGAGCTGGCCCGCGACCGCCGGGCGGGACTACGAGGTGCGGGCGGCGCAGGACGCCCGATGGAACGATGAGGTCATCGCCCATGTTCCCGGCTGGTTCGACGAGGCGGAATGGGTCACGCCTCTGAGCACCGGGGGGAATCGCTTCTTCAGGGTCGAGGAGATCGCTCCCGGGGGATGAGTCCGCGTGCGCGGGTGGGCGCGGCGTGTTCGAGGAACGTGCGGGTTCACCCGCTCACTCCGGGAAGCCGTCCGTCGCATGGACCTCGATGGCGTCCGAGGGGGCGCGGAGCACCAGGGCCTCGGCACCGGGCGTGCGACGGACAAGCTCGAGTCCGCCCCCGGGGCCGAGCACGCTCACCGCGGTGGCGAGGCTGTCGGCCGTGGTCGCGTCGGGCGCGAGGATCGTGACGAGGCTGTGGTCGGTGAGTCCAATGCCCGTGCGCGGATCGACGATGTGCGAATACCGCCGTCCGTCGATCTCGAGGCGCTGGAAGACGTCGCCCGAGGTGGCGACAGCCGCGTTGACCAGGGTGATGGTGCGCGCGGGCGGGGCGTTCGGGGAATCGATCGCGCCGATCTCGACCGTCCAGCCAGGCTTGTCCGGGGGCGGATCGCCCACGACGAGATCCCCGGCCGCGGCGACCAGCGCCCGGCTCAGGCCGTGCTCCCTCAGGACCCGGAGCGCTTCGTCGGCGGCGTAGCCCTTCGCGATTCCGCCGAAGTCGAGGCGCATGTCGGGCACGAGCAGCGTCACGGTCCGGTTCCGGGGGTCGAGCCGGATCTTGTCCCATCCCACACGTTCGCGCGCCGGTTGCAGCAGCCGATCGGGCGGCAGTTCGCGGCGCATGCGGGCGTGACGCCAGAGCTGGACGACCGGCCCGATCGTCACGTCGAAGGCGCCCCCGGTCTCGCGCGCGAGGCGCTGCGAGCGTTCGAGGACCTGCCAGAGCTCCGGGCTCACGGCGGCTGGAACGCCCCATGGCGCCTCGTGGGTGAGGCGCCCGATCTCGCTGTCCCTGTCGTAGTCGCTGAAGATGCGGTTGAGTTCGGCCACACGATCGAAGGCCGCGCGGGCGGCCGTCCGGGCGCGCTCCGCATCCGTGGCGTGCACCACGATGCGGAAGGGCACGCCCATGTGCGGCTCGCGGAACTCGTGCCGCTGCCATGCCGGCTCGGTATCGCCCCGGGCGCTCGCCGCAAGGATCAGCCCGATCGCGGAGAGGATCGGCATGAGCGCAGTCCGTGTGGAAAAGGAAGAAGTCATCCCAGGCCGAGGATGGCGGCGAGCTGCGGGACCGATGCCGTACCCGTCGTTCCCAGTTGATGGATGACCCGATGCGCGGCCGCCATCGCCATCTCGAGTGATTCCTCGAGGGAAGCGCCGGCGGCGGTGGCCGCGGCGAGGTTGGCGGTCACGGCGTCGCCTGCGCCGACCACGTCGATCGGACCTCGGACCGGGAGCGCCGGCGCATGGTGGAGGCGCCCGTCGGGCAGCGCGCCGACGATGCCGTCCTCCGCCATCGTCACATAGACGGGCTGGCGATTGCGTGCGGCGAGTTCCGCGGCCTGGCGACGGGCGGTTTCGACAGAGGGCGGCGCCGGTTCGTCGAAGAGCGCCGCGAGCTCGGCGGCGTTCATCTTGAATCGAACGGGGGGCCAGCCCGCGAGCCCGCGGCGGCTGTCCGCGAAGATCGGAAGCCCGGGATGGGAACGCAGGATCCCGTCGAGGGCGTACCGCACGCGCGGGGTGACGACGCCCGTTTCGGGATGATCCACCTGGTCCAGCACGACGATGGCGCTCGCTCCGGGCGCGAGCCGCAGCAGCGAATCGACGATCGTCTCCTCGAGCGCACCCGGCGTGGGATCCCAGTTCTTCATGTCGAGGCGGTTCAGTTCGCGGGGCGGATCCGGCGGGTCGATGATCAGCGGCTTGCAGTACGTGAACGTGCGACGCCCCGGAGCGGAGACGAAGTGGTCCAGGTTCACCCCCGGGATCGCCTCCAGGGCATGACGCAGCTCCCAGCCTTCGCCATCGAGTCCGCAGAATCCGACCGGCACGATCGATCCGACGCCAAGCGCGGCGAGATTGTTCAGGATCGTGCCGGCTCCGCCCGGCTGGTTGCGGACGCGGGTGACATTGTGAACGGGGAGCTTCGTCTCGATGGAGGTCTCCGCGCGCCGCGGGTCGATCTCGAGGTAACGGTCGAGACAGAAATCGCCGAGAAGCACGATGCGCAGGGAACCGTACCGCGACGTGATTTCGGTGAAGCGTTCCGGGGTCATGGAGCGGCTGGACGAAGGATCAGACACCGGGGGAGGCGGCCTCACGACGCTGCGCGGGCTGGCGCATCACTGGATCAGGCCCTGTTTGCGGAGCATTTCCTCCATCGCCCGGTCCATCATGAGATCGGCGAGCGGGCGCGTGGCCTCGTCGAGCGCCTGGTTGGCCGCCTTGAGGCGCGGGACGTCCCCCGTGCGGGTTCGCGGGTCTTCCGTCTCGAGCGCGGCCTCGACCGCGGCGAGGGCCTCCTCGATGCGGGAGCGAACGGCGGCATCGAGTTCCGATCCATGGCTCGCGAGCCCCTTGCGGGTCGCTGTCAGCGTTTCTCCCGCGCGCAGCTTGGCCTCGATCCACTGGCGTGCCTGCAGATCGTCGAAGGCGTGCTCGACGGATTCCTCGATCATCTTCTGGACGTCGGCGTCGCTGACGTCCACCGCGGAACGCATCTGGACGATCTGCTGGCGCCCGGTCTTCAGGTCGCGCGCGAGCACGTGCAGGATCCCGTTGGCGTCGATCTCGAACTGGACGCCGACCCGCGGAACGCCCTTGGGGGCGGGCTCGAACTCGAGTTCGAACCGGCCGAGACTCCAGTTGTCGCGGGCGCGCTCCCGTTCGCCCTGCAGCACGTGGATCAGCATGGAATGCTGCCGGTCCACGGCGGTGGTGAAGACCTCCCCCGCCTTGACGGGAATCGTCGTGTTGCGGGGGATGATGACATTCATCAGGCCGCCGAAGGTCTCGATTCCCAGGGAGAGCGGCGTGACGTCGAGCAGGAGGAGGTTGCTCATGCCGCCGGCGAGGATTTCGCCCTGGATGGCCGCCCCGAGCGCGACCGCCTCGTCCGGATTCACGCCGGTGTTCAGGACCGGTCCCCGCGGACGGTGGTGCTCCGTGCCGAGCCGGATGTCCCCGCGTGTCTCCTCGAACTCGGCGCACCCGAACCATTCGGCGACGAGCTGGCGCACCAGGGGCATTCGGGTCTGTCCGCCCACGAGGATCACCTGGTCGAGGTCGGCCGGCTCGACCTTCGCGTCCGCCATCGCCCGCAGGCAATGCGCCCGGGTGCGCAGGAGGATGTCGCGCGTGAGGTTCTCGAGTTCCTCGCGCGTGAGGCGGTAGCTGAAGCTGAAGTCCGGGGTGAGGAACGGCAGTTCGATCTCCGTCTCGGTCTCGGTGCTGAGGCGGATCTTCGCGTTCTCGGCGGCCTCCCGAATGCGGGAACGCTGTCCGGGGGAGAACTCCGTCGCGGACGCGCCGGCGCCCAGGCGCTCCCGGATCCTAGTGGTCAGGAAGTCGGTGAGGCGGGCATCGAGGTCGTCGCCCCCGAGGCGGGTGTTTCCATGGGTCGCGAGGACCTGGAAGACCCCCTCGCGAAGCTCGAGGATGGAGAGGTCGAAGGTGCCGCCGCCGAGGTCGTAAACGGCGATGCGCGCGTGGTCACGGAGGCGGTTCAGGCCGTAGGCGAGGGCGGCCGCCGTCGGTTCGTTGAGGATGCGTTCGACGGTGAAGCCGGCAAGCTCCCCGGCGCGCATCGTCGCGTTGCGCTGCGCGTCGTTGAAGTAGGCCGGAACCGTGATGACGGCACGATCGATCGTCGTCTCGAGCACGCGTTCGGCGTCGGCCTTCAGCTTCTTGAGGATCTCGGCCGAGACCTCCTCCGGGGTCCACGAACGGCCATGAACCTCGAAGGTGACCGGCCCGGTGCCCTCGCCGCGCACGGGATAGGTGACGACCATCTCCTCCCGCGGAATCTCGGACCCCCTCCGGCCCATGAACCGTTTCACGGAGTACAGGGTGTCCGCCGGGTGCAGCGCGCGCAGCCGGCTCGCGGGATGACCGACGAGCGGCGGCGCGCCCGGACCCGGGATGTGGACGACGGAGGGAGTGAGGCGGGACCCCTCGGCGTTGGCCAGGACGTAGGGGATGCCCGAATCGACCGTGGCGACCAGGGAATTGGTGGTGCCGAGGTCGATGCCGACGATTTTCATCGGCCGAGTGTTGGCAGGGAGCGGGCGCGGGGCAAGGACGGCGGCGGCGTTCGCCGGAATGCCGCCCCCGCATCCGCGGCGTGCCTAGCGCGAACCCGATCCCGGATTGACGTTGAGCCCCTCGAACGGATTGTTGCTGAACCCGGCGGCCGGCTTGGCGCGCTGGGACTGGCCGTTCGCGGGATCCGACGCGGGGCGCTGGGCGCCTCCTCCGGACTCGGAGGATTGTGCGTTGGGCACGGGCACTTCGACGATCGGCTTGCTCGCTCCCTCCTGCGTCCCCGGATCCTGCTGGCCCTCGCTTGGATGCGGCGCGCGCTTGTTGCGCGGCAGCGGGCTGATCATCACGTTGATGGATCGGCCCGTGAGCTTGGGCTGGAAATCGGGGTGTCCCCACGGCGCGATCTCGCGCAGGAACCGCTGCACAACCTGGAACCCGAACTCCGTGTGCGCCATCTCGCGGCCCCGGAAGCGGAGCGCCGCCTTGACCTTCATTTCCTCGCAGAGGAAGTCGATCGCGTGGGAAAGCTTCGTCTGGAAGTCGTGAGGATCGATGGTCGCGCTGAGCTGGATCTCCTTGACCTTGCTCGCGTGGTGGTGCTTGCGATTCTCCTTCTGCCGTTTCTCCTGCTCGTACTTGTACTTGCCGAAATCGACGATCCGGCAGACGGGCGGATTGGCATTGGGAGCAACCTCAACGAGGTCCACGCCGCGGGATCGGGCGAGATTCAGGGCGTCAGCGAGGGAGAGTATCCCCAGTTGCTGGCCGTCATCTCCCACGACCCGGACTTCGCGGGCGCGGATCTTGCCGTTAATTCGAACCGGGGGCCCGCTATGGGCGTGACGAGACGAGTAGGGGCGGCTCAATCAACCCTCACCAGTTGAGGTGACATCAGAAATAATTCGACTGGCATTCCGTGCATGAATGGGCACAACCGAGTCGCTATATAGGGAGCGCCCCGGCATGGCGCAAGCGTGTTTTTGAGGGCTCACCCGGGCGCGCCGCGCGGAAGCCGCCACGCCTTCCGGGGTCGCGGACCCGCCGGGGGGAGCTCCGCGCGGGAGGATCTTGATCGCGCCATCAGTGCGGCCGGTTCTCCGTGACATCGCGGATCTGCAGTTCGGGCTGCGCCTGCAGCAGGTCGCGCCGGAGCGTCGGGATGTCGCGCTCGAGGAGCTTCTCGAGGCGGCTGAGCTGGCGGCTGAGTCCCATGGTCATCGCCAGTTTCCCCGGGCCGAGCAACTGGAGGGCGCGCGCGGTGCGATCGCGCACACCGGCCCACACCGCGTGGAGGTCCGCGCGGTTGCGCAGCCCGAGTTCATTCTCGCACGCGGTGGTGAACGCCTCATCGAGCAGGCCCATGTTGAGGCTGCGCCGGGCGAAGCGTTTCGCCTGCCAGCGGCCGAACCACCACGCGGCCGCGATGGCGCCGGCGCTGACGAGGATCACCCAGACGCGGGTGGTCACGTTTTCGCCCTGCCATGCCTGCCAGATGGCCATGCCGGCGAGGGCCGAGGTGAGCAGCAGCGCGCCGAGCCACTGCAGCCGCAGGCGCCGGTAGTCGCGCGCGATTTCGCGGCAGACCCGGCCGTGGACGAGGAGCTCGGTTCCGCGATGCAGGAGCTCGGTCACCATGTTGTCGGCGCGCCGCCCGGGCGCGCGGCGGATCTCCGCGAGAATCTCGGTGCGCGAGATGTCGAAGTCCGACAGCGGGATGCCGCCGGGCTGGCGATCGGGAACGGTCTCCGCCGCGGGGACGTAGCACGTCGCGATGTGCGGGATGTCCTTGGTCGGGATCGCCTTGGCGAGGTTCCAGCAGAGGGCCCCGTACGTGCGGGCGAAGTCCCGGAAGCCCGCGAATTGATCGACCTTGTTGAGCACGAGGATCAGCTTGTAGCCGAGGCGACCGAGGATCTGCGTGAGGACGAAGATCGTCTCGGCGGTCGTGCCGGGCTTGTCGGGATCGAAGAAGAAGAGGATGAGGTCGGCGCGCTCGGCGAAGGCATGGACCGCGGTGTGGAAATCGTAGCCGCGGGTGTTGGCGGACCCGATGGCGTCGATCATGCCGGGGCTGTCCACGAGCGTGACCGTGCGCAGGAGCTCGTGCGGGAGCGTCTTGAGGCGGAGCTTCGCGGTGAAGGCGGGGCCGAGGTGGGCAAGGTCGGACAGATCGAGCTGGGGGTGCGTCGTGATCGTGGGACCGTCCACCGTCGAGCTCTGGCTTCCCCACGTGATCAGCGTGAAACCGTCGTCGGTCGGGGCGAGCCCGGTGGCCTGCACGTTCTGGCCGAGGAGGAAGTTGATGAACGACGACTTCCCGGAGGAATGGTTTCCGAGAAAGAGGATGACCGGCGTCCGGGCGTTGGCGGCGGGCCAGCGCGGGAGGTCGAACGCGAGTCGTTTCGCGAGCGGTTCAAGGAAGCGCTGATGGATTTCGTGGGCCTGCTTTTCGAGTTCACTCATGGGTCGGAATCGGTGCGGTCAGTGGGCCTGCAGCCAGTTGCGGCCGGTCCCCATTTCCACGACGACGGGGACGCTCCCGGGGAGCGGGAGCGCGTTGCGCATGCCCTCTTCGACAAGGGCGCGCACTTCGGCCTCCTCGGGGGGGCAGAGGTCGAAGAGCAGTTCGTCGTGCACCTGGAGCACAAGCCGGGTCTTCAGATCGCGTGAGACGATCTCGCGGTGGATCGAGGCCATGGCGATCTTGATCATGTCGGCCGCGGTGCCCTGGATGGGGGCGTTGATCGCGTTGCGTTCGGCGGCGCTCCGGATGGTGTTGTTCGCGGAGTTGATGTCACGGAGATAACGGCGCCGGCCGGTGAGTGTCTCGACGAATCCGTTCGCGCGCGCGAACGCGATCGTGTCGTCCATGTACCGCCGGATGCCCGGGTAGCTCGCGAAATAGTGCTGGATGATGTCCACGGCCTCGCTGCGCGGGATGCCGAGCCGCTGGGCGAGGCCGAAGGCGGAGATGCCGTACGCGATCCCGAAGTTCACCATCTTCGCCCGGCGGCGCATCTCGGGGGTGGTCGCCCCGGGCGGCACGCCGAAGACGCGCGCGGCGGTGGCGGTGTGGATGTCCTCGCCGCGGCGGAACGCCTCGATCATGGCCTCCTCCCGGCTGAGCGCGGCGATGATGCGCAGCTCGATCTGCGAGTAGTCGGCGGAGAGCATCTTCCAGCCGCGCCGCGGGATGAAGGCGCGGCGGATCTCCTGGCCGCGTTCGGTTCGGATCGGGATGTTCTGGAGGTTGGGATCGAAGGAGCTGAGCCGGCCGGTCGCCGTCGCGGCCTGCTGAAACGTGGTGTGGATTCGGCCGGTGCGCGGGAAGATCGCGGCCGGAAGCGCGTCGGCATACGTGGACTTGAGCTTGGCGACGGCCCGGTAGTCCAGCAGGCGCCGGACGATGGCGTGCTCGGCCGCGAGGGACAGCAGGGTCTGTTCGTCCGTGGCGTACTGGCCGGTCGGCGTCTTGCGCGGTTTCTCGACGAGCCGCAGGTGCTCGAAGAGCACCTCGCCGAGCTGGCGGTTGGAATTGACGTTGAAGGTGCGCCCGGCGAGCCGGTGGATGTCGGCCTCCGCGCGCGCCATCTCGCCGGCGAGCGTCTCGCTGAACTCGGCGAGCGCGCCGGCGTCCACGCCCACTCCCTCGAACTCCATCGATACCAGGGCGGGGAGCAGGGGCATCTCGACCTCGAAGTGAACGCGGCGCTGCCTGCGCTCATCGAGCATCGGAAGCAGCTTCCCGTAAAGCTGCCATGTCACGTCGGCCTTCTCGGAGGCGCAGGTCGCGATCTCCTCGATCGGGATGTCCTCCCACCGGCGTTCGGAGCCTTTCGTTCCGAGCAGGTGTCCCGGCGGCAGGGGCGAGTATCCGAGGAGCGCCTCGCTCAGGTACTCGAGCGAGTGACGCAGCTCCGGATCGATCAGCGCGTGCGCGATCCACGTGTCGAAGAACGGACCGTTCACCTCGATGCCGTGCCAGCGGAGGACGAGGAGATCGAATTTCAGGTCGTGGCCGATCTTCAGCACGGAGTGGTCCGCCAGAAGGGAGATGAAGGGCGCCAGCTCGGGCGGCGCGGAGGTGTCGTCCGGGCCGGGTTCGACCAGCCGCTCCTCCGTGAAGGGAACGAACGTTCCCCGGCCTTCGGCGAACGAGAAGGCGATGCCCGCGAGACGGGCGATCTTGGGGTCGGTGCCGTCCGTCTGCACCGTGAAGGCGAACGCCTTCCGGCGCCGCAGCTCCTCGAGAAGCGCATGGCGCTCCTCGGGAGTGCGGGCGATCCGGTAGTCGTTCGGCGCATCCTTGATCGTGCGAAGGCACGGCGCCCCCGCGGGAGGGACCCCGGGCGGGGAGGACTCGGCGGCCGGCGCGGTCTCGGTGCGGGCGGCGCCGCGCCGACCTCTCGGCTGCGGCGGCGGTTCGCCGAAGAGATCCCCGGTGGCGGCCTGCGGCGCCGGCGCCGGCGCCGGCGAGGCCCGAACGCCGTGGCCGCGGCCCGCCTTGAAGCCGTCCCCGAAGAGGCGTCGGCCGATGGAATTGAACTCGAACTCGATGCAGAGCGCGCGGACCCCCTCGTCATCCCGCGGCTGGAGGGCGAACGACTCGAGGTCGGCCTCGACGGGCGCGTCCACGATGATCGTGGCGAGGCGGCGGCTCACGCGCGCGAGATCGGCGTGCTGGCGAAGCATCTCGCCCACGCGGCCCTTGATCTCGTGCGCATGGGCGAGGACCCCTTCGAGATTGTCGTACTGCGCGAGGAGTTTGGCGGCGGTCTTTTCCCCGATGCCGGGCACGCCGGGAATGTTGTCGGAGGTGTCACCCATCAGGCCCAGCATGTCCACGACCTGATCGACGCGCGCGATTCCCCAGCGCGCACAGACCTCGGCCGGGCCGAGGATCTCCACGTCACCGCCCTGGCGCCCGGGCTTCCAGAGCCGGGTGCGTTCCGTCACGAGCTGGCCGAAGTCCTTGTCCGACGTGACCATGAAGGTCTCGAACCCCTGGGGTTCGGCGCGCCGGGCGAGCGTCCCGATGAGGTCGTCCGCCTCGTAGCCGTCGAGCTCGAGGATCGGGATCCGGAAGCACTGGACGAGGCGCCGAAGGTGGGGGAAGGCGGCGCTCAGATCCTCCGGCATCACCTCGCGCTGCGCCTTGTACTCGGCGAACTCCTCGTGACGCGACGTGGGCGCCTCGGTGTCGAGCGCGAGCGCCATGTGGGTGGGCTCGCCGGTCTGCAGAATGTCGAGGAGCGTGTTGGTGAACCCGAACAGCGCGGAGGTGTTGAGTCCGGCGGAGGTCCGGATGGGTCGCGTGGCGAACGCGAAGTGCGCCCTGTAGAACAGGGCCATGCCATCCAGGAGGAAGAGGCGCTTCGCCATGGCCGGGAAGGTAGGCGGAGGCAGGCGAATTGTCAGTGTCGAGCCGGGGCGTCGTCCCGGAGAAGCGATTCACCGACACGGCGCCGAGCCGCGGCTGGCGCGCCCGGGTGCGGGCCGGTAGGGTCGTCCCCATGCTGAAACGCACCGCGCTGTTCGACGTTCATCGGCGTCTCGGGGCTCGTCTTGTGGAGTTTGGGGGCTGGGAGATGCCCGTGCAGTACGCGGGGATCGTCGAGGAGCATCGGGCCGTCCGTTCCGCCGCGGGCGTGTTCGACATCTCCCACATGGGCGAGGTCTCGGTGCGGGGTCCCGGTGCGGAGGCATGGCTGAACCGGGTTCTGACGAACGACCTGCGCAAGCTCCCGCCCGGCCGCGGGCAGTACACGCTGCTTTGCAACCCGAGGGGAGGGGTCATCGATGATCTCTTCGCGTACCGGATCGGGGAGCAGGAGTTTCTGCTGGTGATCAACGCGTCGCGGATCGAGGCGGATGTGGCATGGCTGCGGGAGCGTCACGCGGAGTCGGAGGGCGTCGAATGGAGCGATGACAGCGGGATCCTGTCGGCACTCGCGGTGCAGGGTCCCCGCGTGGCCGGGTTCATCGACGCCGTGTTCGAGTCCGGGGCGGACGGTGCGGGCATGCGTCCCTCGGAGTTCAGGCGGAACCAGGTCGGCGGCTTCCGCTTCGACGGCGTCCCGGTCTGGGTGGCGCGGACGGGCTACACCGGCGAGGACGGATTTGAGATCGTCGCGCCCAACGAGGCGATCGAGCGGATCTGGGATTCGGTGCTCGCCGCGGGGCGTGATCACGGGATTCGGCCGTGCGGACTGGGGGCCCGCGACACGCTGCGCACCGAGATGTGCCTCGCCCTGTACGGGCACGAGCTGAATGAGGACATCACGCCGGTGGAGGCTGGTCTCGAGTTCTTTGTCGGCTGGGACAAGGAGGATTTCATCGGACGCGAGACGCTCGTCGCCCAGCGGAGGGACGGGCCGCCGCGCCGTCTCGTTGCGTTCAGGATGAAGGAGGGCAACGTGCCGCCGCCACGCCCGCTCTACGCCGTGTGGGATGGAAAGGGCGCGGAGCGTCTCGGCGAGGTGACCAGCGGGACGCTGAGTCCCTCCCTCGGCGTGGGCATCGGGATGGCGTATGTGCCCGCCTCGCGGGCGGTCGAGGGGGACGCCATCCAGATCGAGGTCCGCGGCCGGCGTTTCGAGGCGGAGATCGTGCGCAAGCCACTGTATCGCCGGCCGGCGCCCGGAGCGTGACGCCGGGAATCCCGTCTCGCGATCCACACGCCTGCACAAATCCGATTTGACCCGGCGTGCGGCGCTCGCCTGAATTCGTGCCATGTCGAACGTCCCGAACGACCTGCGGTATGCGAAGTCACACGAATGGGTCCGCATGGCGGACGGGCAGGCGGTGATCGGCATCACGGATCACGCGCAGCACGAGTTGACGGACGTCGTGTTCGTCGAGCTTCCAGCCGTCGGCCGCGTGCTGAAGGCGGGCGAGCCCTGCGCGGTCGTCGAGTCCGTGAAGACCGCGAGCGACATCTACGCCCCCATCAGCGGCGAGGTCACGGAAGTGAATGCGAAGCTCCCGGACACGCCCGGCCTCGTGAACAGCTCCCCCTACGAGGAGGGATGGTTCTTCAAGGTGCGGCCGTCCGCGCCCGAGGAACTCGACCATCTGCTGACTCCCGAGCAGTACTCCGCGCAGATCGCGGGCGAGTAGGGCGGCCGATCTCGCGCGCCGGCGGCCGCGTCGGGAACGGCGCGGCACTTCGGCGTTGCCCGCCAGATGCCGGCGGCCTAGCGTGCGCGCATGTCCCGGTGTTCGCTCGCTTCGCGTGTGCTGGCCGTACTGGCGACCCTGATCGCTGCATCGGCAACCGGCCTTGCTGCGGATGGTGTCTCGGTCGAGGAACGCTCCGATCGGGTGGTGATCCGGGTCGGGGGTGAGCTTCTCACGGAGCTCCGTTTCGGCGACGCCGCCAAGCCCTATTTCTATCCGCTGCTGGGACCGGGCGGTGTGATGGTGACCCGCCACTTTCCGATGCGGCATGATGTCGAGGACGAGGAACGGGATCATCCGCATCAGCGTTCGATGTGGTTCACGCACGGTGACGTAAACGGGGTCGATTTCTGGGCCGAGGGCCCGAACAAGGGGCGTGTCGTTCAGGATCGGATCGTGGAGGCCCGCGGCGGGGACGAACGGGGCGTGGTGCGGACCTCGAACCGATGGGTGAATGCCTCCGGCGAAACAATCCTGACCGACGAACGGATCCTCACCGTGTACGCGACGGACGGAGAGCGGATGTTCGACTACGAGATCCGGCTCAAGGCACCGGAGGACCAGGCCGTGACTTTCGGAGACACCAAGGAGGGCACGATGGGAATCCGGCTCGCCGAAAGCATGCGGCTCAAGCCGAACCGCCACTACGCAGGCAGGCCCGGCGGCACCATCCTGCAGGACACCGGCGCCAGGGACGGCGACACCTGGGGCAGGCGGGCGAAGTGGACCGCGTACTCGGGTCCCGTGGATGGCAGGCTCATGACCGTCGCCATCTTCGATCACCCGGAGAACCCGCGGCACCCCACATGGTGGCACGTCCGCGACTATGGCCTGTTCGCGGCGAATCCATTCGGGATCCATGACTTCGAGCGGAAGCCCGCGGGGACGGGGGATTTCCGCATCGAGCCCGGGCAGACCGCGGTGTTCCGGTACCGGTTCCTGATCGGGGAAGGGCCCGCGGAGGCGGCGAAGCTGGATGGAGTGGCGGCCGACTTCGCCAGGGCCTCGAGCGACCGCTGAAGCGATGCTCGCCGGAGCGGATCTCCGGGGCGACGCCCCGGCAGGTGGTCCGGCGGCGGCGTGGCAGCGGGACTGCCCCCGGCACCATGGAGACCTGCCATCACGGGAACCGGCATCCCCGGCAAGTCACTGGGCGCCGTTCAGTTCACGACATCCAGGTGCGCCCCGGGCGCCCCGCCCCATGGCAGCAGGCGGCACCCTGCCCGGGTGAAAAAGGGGTTGTCGGCCGCAATCCGGCGGGCGAATACTGCCGCCGAATCCCCGAGCTCCAAAATCCCCGACGCGACCTATGAATGCACGTTTCTCACGTCGATCGTTTCTCAAGTCCGCCGCCCTGACCGGCGCGGCGTTCGCCCTGCCCGCGGTGTCCTGGAACCGGGTGCGCGGAGCGAATGACGCGTTGCGCGTCGCCGTGGTCGGATTCAAGGGCCGCGGCGGCGATCACATCCGCGGTTTCTCGTCCATTCCCGGAGTGCGCGTTGCGGCGCTGTGCGACTGTGACTCACGCGTGCTGGAGGGTGCGGTCAGGAAGCTGAAGGACGAGGGCCAGGACGTGAAGGCGTACCGTGACGTCCGCGAATGCCTCGAGGACCCGAACATCGACATCATCTCCACCGCGACCCCCAACCACTGGCACGCGCTGATCACCGTGTGGGCGTGTCAGGCGAACAAGGACGTGTACGTGGAGAAGCCCGTGTCGCACAACGTCTGGGAAGGCCGCAAGGCGGTGGAGGCCGCGCGCAAGTACAAGCGTATCGTCCAGACCGGAACCCAGTGCCGTTCGAGCAACGGCATCGCGGAAGCCGTGGCGTGGGTCAACGAGGGGAACCTCGGCAGGATCCTGATCTCACGCGGGCTCTGCTACAAGCCGCGCCAGAGCATCGGCAAGGTGGACGGCCCGCGCCCCGTGCCGGAACACATCGATTACGACCTCTGGTGCGGCCCCGCCCCGATGTCGCCGCTCATGCGGGAGAACCTGCACTACGACTGGCACTGGGTCTGGGAAACGGGGAACGGCGACCTCGGCAACCAGGGCATCCACCAGATGGACATCGCGCGCTGGTTTCTTGGCGAACCGGAGTTGTCCCCCGTCGTCATGAGCGTCGGCGGCCGGCTTGGCTACGACGACGATGGGACCACGCCCAACACGCAGATCGTCTATCACGGCTACGAGAAGGCACCGCTGATCTTCGAGGTGCGCGGACTGCCCCGGGACAAGGCCAGCCAGACCGACGGCTGGGGCCGCAACATGGACAGCTACATGGATGCCCGCATCGGCGTGGTCATCCACTGTGAGGGCGGCCACGTGCTCGTCCCGAGCTACGACAGCGCCATCGCCTTCGACAAGTCGGGGCGGGAGATCAAGCGCTGGAAGGGCGCGAGGAATCACTACGAGAACTTCATTCACGCCGTTCGCAGCCGGCAGGTGGAGGATCTCGCCGCCGACATCCTCGAGGGGCATCTCTCGAGCGCCCTCTGCCACACGGGCAACATCTCCTACCGCCTGGGCACTGGAAAGAACCCGGACGAGATCCGCGAGAAGGTTCGCAAGTACGCGAAGCTCGAGGAGGCCTATGATCGCATGGTCGAGCACCTTGCGCGCAACGAGGTGGACCTCTCGAAGACGCCGATCACGCTCGGCATGGGCCTCGAGATGGACCCGGCGACCGAACGCTTCCGCAACCAGCCGGAGGCCGACAAGCTGCTGACCCGCGAGTACCGCAAGCCGTTCGTCGTGCCTGAGAACGTCTGAACCGGGCCGTCGTCCGCCCGCCGGGCGCGAATGCGCGGCGGGCGGATGCCTCCACGCGATGCAGGCGCACGGTTTCCTTGCGGCGAGGCTCCTCGCCGTTTTCCTCGGGGTGGCGATCCTCGCGCCGTCCGTCTCCGCGGGGGAGCGCTCGGACACGATCACCCGGAGCGTGCCGGTGGAACCCGGCGGACGGCTCCTTCTCGTGACGGATCGCGGCAGCATCGAGATCGAGGGGGGTGAAGGCAGCCAGGTGGAGGTGGCGGTGCACCGGCGGGTCGTCGGAGGCTCGGGCCGTCGCGCCGCCGAGCTCCTCGCCGCGCATGAGGTGTCCGTCACGGGGGACGGCCGCGAGGTGCGCGTCGAGGCCGGCCTCCAGGATCCGACGTTCCGGTGGAGCTGGCGCAGGCCCCGTCTCGAGATGGAAATCCGAGTCCGGGTCCCGCGCAGATTCCATGTCGAGGCGCGCACCCCGGGCGGGAGCATCCGCGTGCACGAGATCGAGGGCGACGTGGCCGTGCACACGGCGGGCGGTTCACTCGGCTTCGAGAACATCCACGGGAATCTGACGGGCCGCACCGCGGGCGGGTCCATTCACGCCGAGGAACTGGATGGCACGGTGGAGCTCCGGACCTCGGGAGGATCCATTCGTGTCGAGAAGGCGCGCGGAGAGCGGCTTCTGGTCAGCACCTCCGGCGGCTCGATCCGACTCGCGGACGTGGACATGCCGGTCGAGGCGAAAACGTCGGGCGGAAGCATCCGCATCGACACGCGTTCGTCGGGACCGCTCCACGCCACCACGAGCGGCGGGAGTGTCGAGGTGACGTTCGCCCAAAGTCCCGCGGGCGATGTGCACCTTCGCAGTTCGGGGGGACGGATCGAGATCGAGATGCCGCCGGCCGCGGCCTTCGAGCTGGATGCACGGTCCCAGGGCGGCAGTGTCACGAGCGAGTTTCCGGTCGCGACGACGGCGTCGGGAAAGCGCGGACTTCTGCGGGGAACCGTGAACGGCGGCGGGCCCAAGGTCACCCTCCACACGGCCGCCGGCGGAGTCCGGATCCGGAAATCCTGAGCGCCGCGCCCCGGCGTCCCCCCTGGATCAGGGGGCGAGCCACGGAAAGGCGGGGTGATTGCGGGCGAGCATGAACGCCATGGTCACGGCGAACAGGATCCAGACGACCCTCGACGAGGACGCGGAGCGTGTCCGGGCGGACCACCACCACCACCCGAGGGCCGCGGGCAGCCCGATCACCAGCAGTGCGTTGCTTCGCAGGGCGTCGAGCAACCGCCCATGAAGCAGTTCGTGCGTGGCTCGAAGGCCGCCGCACCCGGGGCAGAGCAGGCCTGTCACCGTGTGGAACGTGCAGCGCGGATAGAAGAACTGACCCTCGGGACGCTGCAGATACAGTGTGAGCAGGGCCGCGACCGCACCGAGCACGACGGCCGCCGCGAGCCGGCGCCCGAGGGTTCCCGGCCGGGGAGGCCCGGCGCTGGCCGCGGTGGCATTCAACTCGCGCGTCGAGGGCATGTGGGGCTCGGAGAGCCGCGCCTGCCGGCGCGGTGCATCATCGGAAGGCGGCCTTCACCTCGGGCTTGAAGAGAACGACAAGCACCCAGATGCCGACGGGCAGGCCGATGCAGCAGCAGGGCGAGGTGCAGGGCACCATTGCGAGGATCGTCGCCGTCACGACGAGCGCGAAACTCTCCAGGTTCCGCATCTTCTGGGCGGCGTAGATCATGAGTCCGCTGATGGCGAGGCCGATCAGGGAACTGATCACGGCCATCGGACCCTGCATCCGCTCCATGGCGTCCACGAACGGGCGCATCTCCTGCGGCACCTCGTCCATGGCAGGGGCGAAGGTCGTGCCCATGAGATTGGCCACCACACTCAGGATCGCGAGGATGACGCAGATGATGCCCGACACGAGGAGGGCCGTGGCGGGACCCTGCACCATCTCGCGCACACGCTCGGGGCCGATCGGGGCGCCATAAGCGGGAAGGGAACCGGGCGTGACCGGAGCCGGACTGCCCGCGATGCCGGCGCCGGGTTCGTGCGGGGCGCCTGCCTGCGCCGCGAGCAGCTCGGCGAACTCCGGAAGAGAACCCAGCGGCACCCATGGTCCGCCCTCCTTCTGAACGAGGCTCTGCGCGTTCGCGCGATTGTCGCGTATCCACTGGGCGAGCTGCTCGAACGTGACTGGCCCGTATTCCTTTTGGTCGCCGCCGATGATCTTGTACATGAATGCCCTCCAGAGTTGGACCGCGGAAAGGTCGTGGAACCGCGTGCCTGGTCGCAAGCCGGAATGCGGCCGGCAACCTTCGAATGCGGAATCAGCGCTGGACCTGCGCGAGTTTGGCGGCGGCCCTGCCGGAATCGAGGATCTCCGCGGCGAGTTCCCAGCCCTCCAGGATCGATTTCACGCGGCCGGCGACAAAGAACGCGGCGCCCGCGTTGAGCAGCACCGCCTCGCGCTTGGGCCCCTGCTCCTCGCCGGCGAGCAGCCGGCGGATGACGAGCGCGTTCTCGTCGCGATCGCCTCCGGCAAGGTCGGCGAGAACCGTGGGCCTGACCGGCAGGTCCTGCACGGAGAGGGTCTTGATCGTGACATCGTGGTCCTCGTGGAACTCCGCGAGGATCGTCTCGCCCTCCGTGGAGAGTTCGTCGAGGTAACCGGACATGGTCCGGCCGCAGGCAACGATCGCGCGGCGGACGCCGAGCTGCTGCAACACCCGGGCGAGCGGCGCGCACAGGGACGGGGAAGGCACCCCGACAAGCTGCGCGCGGGGCGACGCCGGATTCAGCAGCGGGCCGAGGTAGTTGAAGATCGTGCGCTGGCCGCGTTCGGCGCAGATGCGTCGTGCCGGCGCGATATGGCGGAAGGCCGGGTGGAACTGGGGCGCGAAGAAGAACGCGAAGTCATGTTCGCGCAGCGCCTGCGCCGCCTGTTCCGGGGTGAGGTCGATCGGAATGCCGAGGGCCTCGAGCACATCGGCGCTGCCCGCCCGCGAGGTCACCGCCCGGTTGCCGTGCTTGGCCACGGGGATGCCCGCCGTGGCCACGATCAGCGCGACGGTGGTCGAGATGTTGAACGTGTTCTGCCGGTCCCCGCCCGTTCCGCAGACGTCGATAATGCCGCGCGCGCGCGTATCCGAATCGATGGGGGGCACGCGGGCAAGGGCGCGCAGCTCGCGCGCGAACGCGGCGATTTCGGCGACGGTCTCCCCGCGCTGCGCGAGCGCGCACAGGAAGTCGGCCTTCGCCTTGGCGGAAAGCGATTCGTCCACGAGACCGGCGACCGCCTGGGCGATCTGGCCTTCCGACAGCTCTGATCCGGGCCGAACGGACTCGGTGAGCGATTCCAGCATGCGCTCAGGCTAATGAAGCGCGTTTGCGGTGGCGACACGTTCGTTCAGGCGCCGGCGCAGGTATGCGCCCTGATCCCGCGGAAGCAATCTCCCGCGGCTTGGCAGGAATGCCCTCTTTCTGGCTTGTTGAAGGCGCGCGTGACCATGCCCGCCAACCAGCGACCGGTCGAAATCCTCTCGACCCACACCCCGGCCCTCTTCCATGCAGCCGTCGCGCGCGCCGCCGCGTTGCTCCAGGCGGGCGGGATCGTGGCCCTTCCCACCGAGACGGTGTACGGGCTCGCGGCCAATGCGCTCGATCCCGCCGCCGTTCGGCGCATCTACGAGGTCAAGGGCCGGCCCCGCGGGAATCCGGTCATCGTGCATGTCGCGGGCATCGAGATGGCGAGGCGGTGCGTTCGGGAGTGGCCCGGATCCGCGGACCGTCTCGCGGAGGCATTCTGGCCGGGGCCGCTCACGCTCGTGCTCCGCAGGGCGGGGAACATCCCTGACGCCGTGACGGCGTCGGGCGACACGGTGGGGCTTCGCTGGCCGAGACACCCGTTCATCCAGGAGTTGATCCGGTTCTCGGGACTGCCGCTCGCCGCGCCCAGCGCCAATCGGGCGAATCAGACGTCACCCACCACGGCGGCGCACGTGGTCGCCTCGCTCGGCGATCGAATACCGCTGGTCGTGGATGGAGGGCCGTCGGAGGTCGGAATCGAATCGACCGTGGTGGATCTGACCGGTCCCCGCCCGCGCGTTCTCCGGCCGGGAGTCATCCACGAGGAGGCGATCGCCGCGGTCGTCGGCGAGGTGGAGTCGGGCCCCGGATCTGACCGCGGGGTTCTCCGCAGCCCGGGCAGGCTGCCGCGTCACTACGCGCCCCGCGCGTGCGTGCGCGTCCTGACTTGGGAGAACGAGGCGGACCTCCGCGCCTGCATGGAGCGGTTCGGGGCGGATCCCGCAACCGTTCACGTGATCGCGCACCAGAGGATCCCCGCGGGCGGCGGGTTCGGGCGGGTCTGCGTGATCCCGCATGACCCTGCCGCCTATGCCCGCGCGCTGTATGCCGAGTGGCATCGATGCGATGAGCTCGGGGCCCGGTGGATCCTCGTCGAGGCCGTGCCCGATGAGCCGGCATGGCGCGGGATCGCGGACCGCCTCGCGCGCGCGGCCACTCCCCCCTGACGCGGACTCCCCCCGCGTTCGCGGACCTGGAATCTCGCAACGCAACCCGGATCCGGGCTAACTGCGCGCGGATGTCGAGATTGCTGAAATCCACGGGTGCCGTGGCGGGGGCGACGCTGATCAGCCGCGTGCTCGGCCTCGCCCGCGAAATGGCCTACGCGCGGTTCATGGGCAACGGCGCCGTGGCGAGCGCGTTCCTGCTGGCGTTCCTGATCCCGAATCTGTTCCGGCGGCTGCTGGGGGAGGGGGCGCTGACCGCCTCGTTCCTTCCCGTCTTCAAGGAGAAGGAGCGGACGGAGGGCGAGCCGGCCATGTGGCGTTCGGCCAACGCGGTGCTGTCGGGGCTGGTGGTCATCGCGAGCGCGGTCGTGCTCACGGCGATCGGCATCGTGACGGCCGTGCTCCACTGGGGCGAGCTGGAATCCGAGACGCGGCTCATGCTGGAGCTGCTGCGGATCATGTTCCCGTACACGCTCTTCGTGTGCGTCGCCGCGATCGGGATGGGCATGCTGAACGCACGGGGGCGGTTCTTCGTGCCGGCGCTCGGCGCCACGATGCTGAACCTCGTCCTGATCGTGACGGTTCTGTTCGTCGCGCCGCGCGTGGAGGGAGGGTTGCCAAGACAGATCTATGTGGTGGCCTACGGTGTGCTCGTGGCGGGTCTCGCGCAGGCGGTGTTCCAGGCGCCCATGCTGCTGCGCCAGGGCTGGCGCTTTCGCTGGGTGACCCCATGGCGCGACGATTCGGTGCGGGAAGTGATGCGGCGCATGCTCCCGACCACGATCGGGGTCGCGGCCTTTCAGTTGAACATGGTGATCACGCAGGGGTTCGCGTTCTTCATGGGCGAATCCATCGTGGCCTCGTTCCTGTACGCGGTGCGCCTGATGGAACTGCCGCAGGGACTGTTCGGCGCATCACTCGCGACCTACCTGCTGCCGACGCTCTCCGGACTTGCGGCGGATCGGAAGTACGATGAGTTCCGCGGCACGCTGCTGAACGGGCTGACCCATCTCACCGTGATCAACGCGCTCGCGGCGGTGCTGCTCGCGGTGCTCGCGCGGCCGATCATCCGGCTGTTGTTCGAGGGGGGCATGTTCGGCCCGGGGGCCACCGAGCGTGTGGCCTTCGCCCTGATGTTCCTCGCGCCCGGACTCGTGGCGTTCTCGGCGACAAACACGCTGGCGCGCGCCTTCTACGCGGTGGGTGAGACGCGGGTGCCCATGCAGATCGCCGTCTTCTGTCTGTGTGCGAACACCGTGCTGGCGCTGCTGTTCGTTCTCGGGCTGCGGGAGGGAGGTCTCGCCCTTGCGAACAGCATCACCTCGGTCGCGAATGCAGGGCTGCTCGGCTACGCGCTGAAGCGCAAGTTCCGGAAGCTGAGCTTCGCGGGACTCCGGGACGAGTGCCGGCGGATCGCCGTGGCGGTGGCGGGTGCGGGCGTGGTCGTGTGGCTGGCGAGCCGGGCATGGGAGCGCTGGCTGGGGGCGGAATCGCTGCCGCGGGAGATCGGGGCGGTGTTCGGCCCGGCGGCGGCCGGTGCCGCCGTCTATTTTGCGATTCTTTATGTGATGGGAAGTCCGTCGTGCCGCGAACTGGCGGGAGTGGCGATTCAATCGTTTCGGAGGAGGCGCGAGCGAGTCGCCATTCCGACGGAGGAGGTTTGATGCAAGGCAGTTAAGTCAAGATTCCAGTTGACGGCTTCGGAGGGGAGGGTTAGGAGTGACCCGACAACCCCGCCGTGGGGGCCAAGGCCCGAGAACCCAAAGAAAAAGCCATTAATGAAAAACTACGCGCAAGCCTCGTGGAGACATGGTATTGCGGTCGTCAGTCTTCTGGCAGCAGCGTCAGCAGGAGCGCAGCCCGTACTGGTCTATGACAACTCTGCGAACCCGCTGAACAGCTACTTTGCGAGCCAGACAGAGTTCGGCGATCAGATCACCGTGGCCAATCCGGGGTGGATTGCCGATACCTTCCGTTTTGAGTATTTCGCAGACGGACTAAGTGGAACGGAAACAGCCGTTGTCCGATTCTACCTGAATGATGGAGATCTGCTCTCCGGGACGGATATTCGCGCTCCCGGTTCCATCCTGTACGAGAGCCCGGCGTTCCAGCTTCACAACGGGAACATCCCGGTCACGATCACGGACCTCGCGTCCCTCAGCATCGAGCTTCCCGAGTCGTTCACGTGGACGGTTTCGGTGGACGGCATCGATGGGAGCGGGATCTTCGGTCTCAACCTCTACGATCCGCCGACGGTCGGAAGCAGCCTCGACGACATCTGGCTGTTCGGTGACAGCGGCTGGGAGCTGTTCCAGCTTCCGGGCCTGCCCGACGGCGCGGCGGCGAACTTCGGCGCGACCCTGACCGCGGTTCCCGAACCCGGTCCGGTGGCCCTGCTCGCCCTGGGCGCGCTGGCGCTCTTCATGCGGCGCCGCAAGGCCGTCGGTTGATCCGACGGTGTCGTTCCGGTGCAGATATCGCGCGGGCTGATCGCCCGCGTTTTTTGTTCTGCCCGCGGCCCGGAGCCGGCATTGTGTCGCGCGCATGAGCAAGGGACCTCGGAACGAGATGTTCGACCGATCCGGGAAGGGCCGGCGTGCAGCGCAGGGCAGACCGCTCGACCGCCGCGGTCGCGGGTTCGCGACCGCGGGATTCGTCGCCGCCTCGATGGCCGGGCTGACGTGCCATGGAGCCGCGGATCCCGAGCGCTACCTTCTGTTCAGCGTGGGCGAGGTGACCCTCCGCCCGCAGCTCGAGATCGCGGAGACCTACGACAGTAACATCTTCTACAAGGAGGAGGATCCCGAGGACGACTTCATCACCTCGGTGCGCCCGGGCCTGCGGGTGGTCTACGGCGACCTGACCGAGAATTTCATCTCGCTCCGCTACACGCTGGACGCGTCCTTCTACGCGGATCGTCACGACTTGAACAATGTGGGACATTTCGTCTCCCACCAGAGCCGGTTCGCCTTCGCGCGCCTCACGATCCAGGCGGAGGATGAGTTCTCGCTGACGGACGGGCTGCTCGGGGGAACGTACAGCTATATCGAGCGTCGGGTCGGGCAGCTGGCATGGAGCAGCAACTGGCGCGCCGATTACATGATCTCGCCCCGCTCTCTCGTGGGGCTCAGCGCCAGCGTGGACTGGGTCGAGTACGACGAGAACGATCTGGCGCCGTTCCACCTCTACGATTTCGTCGGGTATTCAGGCGGTCTGCGGGTGGGCTACCTCCCGTCGGAGCGCATCACGATCTTTCCGCAGGTCACGTACGGGAGGAGCACGCTCAGCCGGAACTTCGAGACCGTCGCGAACGCGCCCGACCTCTCGCACTACGGGTTCTCGATCGGCATCGAGGGCGAGTTCACCCCGAAGCTCAGCGGACTGGTCTCCGGAGGGTACGAGTTCCGGTCCTACGAGGACGACACGGACGTGCCGGACGGCTGGGTCGCCAACGCGCGGCTGGTGTGGCTGGCCCGGCCGAAAACGACCGTGACCTTGGGCTATCGGCACTGGATCCACGTCTCCCAGGAGGTGTTCGGCTACGCCGCCACGGCGCACCGGGTCACGCTCGGGATCCGGCAGGAAATTGGCACGCAGGGACGCTGGACTGCGAACCTGTTCGGCTGGTATCAAATCAGCAACTATGAAAGGGACGTTCTGCTGAACGGGCGCGAGATCCAGCGGGAGGACAAGCTTGCCGGCGTCACCCTCTCGGCGAGCTATCGCTGGTACTCGTGGCTCGTCGCATCCGTCGCCTACGATTTCAGAACGCTCGATGACAACATTCCGACGATTCAGAACTATGAAGTGCATCGTGTTTCGCTCCGCCTTCTGGCAGGCTATTGATCGCTTCGTTGGCCGAACGATGCTCTGCATCGGGTTGTCCTCGGCGGCCGCGGAGATTCCTCCCTCGTTCGCTCCCGGGGGTGCAGGGCAGCCGGGCCTGTCGGCGGCCGCCCCCGGGGTTGCGTCCGGGGCGATCGGCGCCGAGGTGAAGTCGTCGCTGCTGTCGGGCGTTTCCGATTCGTACCGCATCCAGCCGATGGATGTCCTGCTCATCGATGTGGTCAACGAGCCCAAGCTCGCCATGAAGGAGTTCCGGGTCGCCGCCAACGGCGCGATCTCGTACCCCTTCATCGGCTCCGTGCCCGCCGCGGGGCGCACCACCTTCGAGGTGCAGGAGGACATCAAGCGCCTCCTCGAGACCGATTACCTCGTCAACGCGCAGGTGCTCGTGCACGTGCGCGAGTACCGGACGCAGCAGGTGGCCGTGTACGGCGAGGTGAACCGGCCCAGCCTCGTGGACATCCCGCCCGAGCGGAAGATGACCGTTCTCGAGGCGATCACCGCCGCCGGGGGGTTCACGCGCCTGGCCCGGAAGAGCAACATCGAGGTGCTGCGGGCGGGGAGCGACAAGCCGATGCGCTATGACCTGGACCAGCTCCAGGACTCCCGGAATCCCGTCTATGTCGAGGCCGGGGATAGTATTTACGTGCACCAGTCCCGAATCTAGGCTCCACCGGATCAAACGCCGAGGGCGACCCGCGGCGCGTACATGTCGATGATTGAATCTGAACGCGGAAGTCCAATGGAATCCTCAGAAAAGCGCGGCGGTCTGCTCAGTGCAGAGGCCAGAGTGCACCTCCGGCACTACTGGCAGGTGGTCCTGGAGCGGCGGTGGCTCGTGATCATCGGGTTCTTCCTGTGCCTGCTCGCCTCCACCCTTTACCTCCTCAAGGCGCCGAAGATCTACCGCGCCACGGCCGTCATCCAGATCGACCGTGAGGCGGAGGGCCTGTTCTCCCAGAAGGAACTCGTCCTCAACTCCGGCAGGGAGCAGGACTACCTTCAGACGCAGTACCAGAACCTCCAGAGCCGCTCGCTCCTGCGCCGGGTGATCGCGGAACTGAACCTGGACCGCCTTCCTCGATACCAGGAAAGCCAGGACATCGTCGCGGCTCTGAGCAGGGAGATCGACATCGTTCCGATCCGCCTGACGCGCCTCGTCGAGATCCGGGTGGACAACCCGGATCCCGTCCTCGCGACCAACATCGCGAACACGATCGCGAGGACCTTCGTGGAGGACAACATGGACCTCCGCCGCTCGCGCGCGATCGAGGCGGTGAAGTGGATGGACGCCGAGCTCATCGAGAAGGAGCGCCAGGTCCGCGAGGCGGACGAGGCCCTCCAGCGCTACAAGGAGGAGCGCGACATGGCCTCCCTCGAGGCGGACCAGAACCTCGTGCTGCAGTCCGTCCAGCAGGCCCAGCTCGCGTACGATCGCGCGCAGAGCGAGGCCACCGCCGCCCAGCAGACCGCCCAGGAGGTCGCCCGCATCATCAGCGAGGGAACGCCCCTCGACGTGATCCCGGAGATCGCCCAGAGCATGACGGTCCGCGACCTGAAGGCGCAGCTCTCCCAGCGCGAGGCGCTGCTCCAGGGCCTGCTCACGAAGTACAAGGAGAAGTGGCCGGACGTCATCCAGGCCCGCCAGGACGTCGAGTCCCTGCGCGACAGCCTCGACGAGGAGTGCCAGAAGATCTACGAGTCGATCATGCGCCGGGCCGAGATCGCGACGGCGACCGCCGAGCGGCTCCGGCAGGTCCTCGAGGAGAAGCAGCGCCTCCTGCTCGAGCACAACCGTCTTCGCATCGAGTACGAGGCCCTCGCGCGCGCGGCGGATCAGAAGAAGATGATCCTCAACAACCTCCTCTCCCGCACCGAGGAGCTGCAGGTTTCCGCCAAGAACTCGGTCAACAACATGCGGGTGGTGGACGAGGCGCCGCTGCCGCTCGTGCCCGTCAAGCCCAAGATCCCCGTCGTGCTCGTCCTCGGGATCATCGGCGGCCTCGGAGTCGGGCTCGGCCTCGCCTTCTTCGTCAACTACCTCGACGACTCGATCAAGAGCCAGGACGACATCGAGACGTTCCTCGGACTTCCGTTCCTCGGGTACGTCCCGAACATCAAGGCCGGCAATCTCCACGAGCGCGATCTGCACGCGCACCTGCACGCGCGATCCACGGCGTCGGAGAGCTTCCGGACCGTCCGCGCCGCGATCACGCTCTCCCCGCGCGCCGACAAGATGCGCGTGTTCGGCGTGACGAGCAGCATTCCGTCCGAGGGCAAGTCGCTGTGCGCCTCCAACTTCGCCATCGTGACGGCCCAGTCGGGGCTGCGGACGATCCTCATGGACGCGGACCTCCGGCGTCCCTCCGTGCACAAGGCGTTCCAGATCCATTCGCCGATCGGCCTCTCGAGCTATCTCGAGGGGGCCGTCGAGAACCTCGAGGAGATCACGCACAAGTCGGATGTGCCGAATCTCGATGTCATCGCCTGCGGTCCCATCCCCTCGAATCCGTCCGAGCTGCTCGAGAGCCCGAGGATGGAGAGGCTGCTGGCGGAGCTTCGTCAGAAGTACGATCGCGTGGTCATCGACTGCCCGCCCATCAGCGCGGTCAGCGATCCGCTCGTCATGGGCGCGAAGTCGGACGGCATCGTCTACGTCATGAAGTTCAAGAAGATCCGCCGCGAGCACGCGCGCCGGTCGATCCAGCGCATCCAGGACGCGGGCATCCAGGTGGTCGGCGTGATCCTCAATGACATCGACTTCGAGGGACGCGATTCGTACTACTACTCGTACTACTACTATCAGAACCAGTACTACTCCCACTACCGCACGGAGCCGACCAAGAAGCCGGAGACCCCGCGGGCTCCCGTTCCAAAGGCGTGAGGAACGCCCCGCGGGCGAACGGCTGCTGAGCCGCGCGCTGCGGCGCTTCGCGCGGCCCGGTTGCGGGCCCCGGCTCCCGCGGCGCGGCCCCGGCCGCCGGACACCCCGGCCCGTCTGAGCATTGTCCGGATGCGACGGCGGCAGGTCTCATGACCTGCCGCCGTCCCGCCTTTTCAGCGGCCCCGGCGGAAGACGCGCAATTCCGTCGCGGCTTGTGAACAACTCCCGCCCGGGTCGCTTGAACCGGGACGAGCGCGCCCCGAGACTCTTTCCATGTCCCACGCGGACTACGTACATCTTCATCTGCATACCGAGTACTCGCTCCTGGACGGGGCGTGCCGCCTCGACCGCCTCATGGAGCGCGCGGCGGAGCTGCGTTCTCCCGCCATGGCCATCACCGATCACGGGGTGTTGTATGGCGCCATTGACTTCTACCAGGCGGCGGTCAAGGCGGGGGTGAAGCCGATCATCGGATGCGAGGTGTACGTCGCGCCGGGCAGCCGGTTCGAGAAGCGGACGAGCGGCGGCGGGCGCGACGTGTATCACCACCTCGTGCTGCTCGCGAAGGATCTGCAGGGCTACCGCAACCTCGTCCGGCTCGTCACCGCCGCCCACCTGGAGGGCTACTACTACAAGCCGCGGATCGACAAGGAGCTCCTGGAGCGGCACGGCGAGGGCCTGATCGCGCTGTCGGGTTGCCTCGCGAGCGAGATCCCCTCGCTGATCGTGGAGGACCGGCTCGACGCCGCGCGGGACACGATCGACTGGTTTCGGCAGGTGCTCGGGCCCGACAACTTCTTCCTCGAGCTCCAGAACCATGGGATCCCGGAGCAGGCGAAGGTGAACCGCCAGCTCATCCCGTGGGCGCGCGAGTTCGGCCTGCGGCTCGTGGCGACCAACGACGTTCACTACGTGAACCGGGAGCACTGGCAGGCGCATGACCTCCTGATCTGCATCGGGACCCAGAGCCAGCGCGAGGACGCGAAGCGGATGCGCTATCAGCCGGAGCAGTTCTATCTGCGATCGGCCGAGGAGATGAAGGCCCTCTTCGCCGAGGTGCCCGAGGCGGTGCTGAACACGAGGGAGGTGGCCGATCGCTGCAACCTCCAGATCGAGTTCGGACGCCTGCACTATCCGAACTTCGAGCCGCCGGAGGGGGTGAGCCGCGAGGAGTACCTCCGGCAGCTCCTCGCGGAAGGCCTGGAGCGGCGGTACGGGATTCGGGCGCGGGTGGAGGGACGGGATTTCCGCGTCGAGGCGCTGGAGGATCCGGCGCGCCTTCCGGTCACGGTGGACCTGGGGAGCGCCGCCGCGGAGGAAGGGCAGGGGGCCGGCGGCGGCTCGGAGGAGGAGGCCGCGTCCGGGAGGGAGGCGCCGCGCCTGGCATCCGCGGTCCGGCCGATTCTCGACCGCCTGCGGCTCGAACTCGACGTCATCGAGAAGACCGGCTTCGTCAGTTACTTCCTGATCGTGGCCGACTTCGTCCGGCACGGGCGGAGCATGGGGGTGAGCTGCGTCGCGCGCGGATCGGCGGCCGGTTCGCTGGTGACGTACCTGCTGGAGATCGCCAACGTGGATCCCATCCGGTACGGGCTGCTCTTCGAGCGCTTCCTGAACCCGGAACGCGTCAATCCGCCGGACATTGACATCGACTTTGCGGACGACCGCCGGGCGGATGTCATCGAGTACGTCCGGAGGCGGTACGGCGACGACTGCGTCGCCCAGATCATCACGTTCGGCACGATGGGCGCGAAGTCGGTCATCCGGGACGTGAGCCGCGCGCTCGGCGTGGAGTTCGGCGAGGCCGACCGGCTCGCCAAGATGATCCCGAACGAGCTCGGGATCAGCCTTGAGGGCGCCCTGGCGAAGTCGCCCGAGCTTCGCGCCGCCTACGAGAACGAGCCGCAGACGCGGGAGATCGTCGATTACGCACTGGTGCTCGAGAATCTGACCCGGAACGCGTCCGTGCACGCCGCGGGCGTCGTCATCGCGGACCAGCCGCTGGTCAACCTTCTTCCGCTGAAGCGCGACGAGCACGGGGCCATCGTGACGCAGTACGCGATGGGTCCCGTGGGCGATCTCGGCCTGCTGAAGATGGATTTCCTCGGGCTGAAGACGCTGACCGTTCTCCGCAACACCTGCGAGATGGTGCGCAGGACACGAGGAATCGACATCGACCTCGAGCGCATACCGCTCGACGACGCGGCCACGTTCGACCTGCTGAATCGCGCACAGACCCTCGGCGTGTTCCAGCTCGAATCAGGCGGCATGCGCGACCTGTGCCGCCGGTTCCAGATCGCGTCGGTGGAACACATCACGGCGCTGGTGGCGCTGTATCGGCCCGGGCCCATGGACCTCATCCCGGAGTTCATCGAGCGGCGGCACGGGCGCGCGCCGGTCCAGTACGTGCACCCGCTCCTCGAGGGGATCAGCCGCGAGACCTACGGCATCCTCATCTACCAGGAGCAGGTCATGCAGGCGGCGCAGATCCTCGCGGGCTACACGCTCGGCGGCGCGGATCTGCTGCGTCGCGCCATGGGCAAGAAGAAGCCCGAGGAGATGGCGCGCCAGCGCGAGGTGTTCGTCGAGGGCGCCAAACGCACGCACGGGATTCCCGCGGCGCAGGCCAACCAGATCTTCGACATCCTCGAGAAGTTCGCCGGATACGGCTTCAACAAGTCGCACGCCGCGGCCTACGCCCTCGTCGCGTACCAGACCGCCTACCTCAAGGCGCATCATCCCGTGGAGTTCTTCTGCGCGATGATGACCAACGACATGGCGGACACGGAGAAGCTCTCCGAGTACATCGCCGAGGCGAAGTCGATCGGCATCGCCATCCTGCCGCCGGACGTGAACCGGTCGGACGTTCACTTCATGCCGGAATCCCTCGGCGCGGCGGGGGAGGCGGCGGGAAGGGCGCAGGCGATCCGGTTCGGACTCGCGGCCATCAAGGGGGTGGGCGAGATCGCGGTCACCAACATCCTCGAGGTGCGGCGCGAGGGCGGCCCGTTCAAGTCACTGATCGACCTTTGCGAACGCGTGGACACGCGCGCGGTCAATCGAAAGGTACTGGAGGCCTTCGTTCGATGCGGCGCCTGCGACAGCCTCGGTGGCACGCGCGCGGGACTCTTCGCCTCGATCGAGCGGGCCATCGCCCGCGGCCAGGAGGTCGCGCAGGACCGGATGCGCGGGCAGTCCTCGCTCTTCGGCATGTTCGAGACCGCGGCGTCCGCCCCGCTTCCCGCGCAGGCGAACGTGCCGGAATGGCCGCTGGCGGAGCGGCTCGCCGCGGAGAAGGAACTGCTCGGATTCTATGTCACCGGTCATCCCCTGGAGCCCTATCGCTCCCTGCTCCGGCAATACAGCCTCACGGACACCGCGGGGCTCGCGGGACTGACTCATCGCTCGATGACCCGGCTGGGCGGACTCATCTCCGCCGTCCAGAACGGATTCTCCAAGAAGACCGGGAAGCCCTATGCCATGGTCACGCTCGAGGACATGGAAGGCTCCGTCCAGGTCCTGTGCTTCGGCGAGTTCTGCGAGGGCAACCGGGCGCTGCTCGTGCCGGGCGAGGCGGTTCTCGTGGTCGGTGAGGTCAGCCAGGGGGAGGATCGTCCGAAGCTTTTCCCGACGGAAATGTACCCGCTCCGGGAGGCGCCGGCCCGGCTCACCCGGCAGGTTCACCTGCGATTGCGTTTTGGCGACGTCACCTCGGAGACCTTGCAGGCGGCAAGGGATCTGGTCCTCGCGCACAAGGGTTCGTGCCCGCTCTTCCTGTGCTTCACCCGCGACGACGGGGCGGTGGCGTTCATCGAGGCCAATGAGCGGTTTGCCGTCACGCCATCGCTTGAGCTGCAACAGGCTGTGGAAGCCCTCTTCGGCGAGGGTTCGTATTACGCAAAGGTGGATTCCTCGGTTCCCGAGCGGCCGCGGCGACGCTGGGAGCAGTCCGGGAACGGCCGGCAGGCGAGGGGCACGGGAGATGCTTGAAACCCGCGCATGAACATGCGCGAAGAAGTCATCGACTGGCTGAGGGACGCCTACGCGATGGAATCCGGTCTCGAGGTTTCCCTCAGGCGGCAGGCCGAGGCCCTCGCGCCCCAATCGGACCTTCGACAGAAGCTCGAGCTCCATCTGGAGGAGACGCGCATGCACGCGGAGACGGTCCGCGCCCTCCTGGGATCCCTCGGCACGGATGTCTCCACGCTAAAGACCGGCGTCGGCAAGCTCGCCGAAACGATGAAGGGCCTGGGCGCCAGGCTCGCCCGCGACGAGCCCGTGAAGGAGGCACTGTCGAGTTACGCGATGGAGCACTTCGAGATCGCGTGCTATTCGGCCCTCACCACCGCGGCGGAGGAAGCGGGACTGCCCGAGGTGGCCGCGGCATGCCAGAGGATCATCGCCGACGAGAAGCGCATGGCGGACTGGCTGGACAGCGCGCTGCCCCAGATCGTTCGCGAGTACCTGAAGCATCCGGTCACGGCGGCGGCGTGATGCGGCGGCGGCGCCCGCCGCGAGGGGGCACAGGCCGGTGGGAACAGGACGGTCCCAGGCGGAGCGGGCGCCGGGCGCCGCTGCTCAGCCCGTCGCCGGGCGCCAGTCGAGCACCTTCAATTGCACGGACCTGCGGCCGTTGAACTCATGCAGGTGCGCGACGCACGCCAGCTCGAAGGCGGATGACGGGACCGGCTCGGAGCCTGCGCAGTACCAGATCGCCTCGCGCGTGGTGGATCCGTCCGTGACCCAGAATTTCGCGTGCTGACGGTCGCGTCCGACCCGCTGCGGGGGTCTCTCGTGTGTCAGCGGTCCCACGACGAGCTGCACCGGCGGGTTTCCCTGGCCGGTCGGCCGAAGGCGGTCCAGCTCGAGGATCTGCTGTTCGGTCAGTTCCGACAGACGCACCCGTGCGTCGAGGCGGATCGAGGGCTGCAGTTGCTCCGGTCGGAGCCGGTCGCGGGCAAGCTGGTTGAGGCGATCGCGCAGGTGCGCGAGCTTGTCCGGCGCGACGCTGAGTCCTGCCGCCATGGCGTGCCCGCCGTGGCGAAGCAGCAGCTCGTCGCACTCCCGCAGGGCCGCGGCGAGGTCGAAACCCTCGATGCTGCGTCCCGAGCCGCGCCACGCGTTCCCGTCGCCTCCCATGATGATCGTGGGCCTGTAGTAGCGCTGGAGGACCCGGGATGCGACGATGCCCACCACGCCGATGTGCCACGGGTGATCGCCCTGGACGATGACGTAGTCCGTCGCGGGGTTGAAGCTGGCGTCGAGCGCGTTGATCACCTGGTCGGCCATCGCCCGCTCGATCTGCTGCCGGCGCCGGTTGCGCTCGTCGAGGCTCCGGGCGAGCGCGGACGCGGTGGAGTAATCCTCGGCGAGCAGGAGGTCGAGCGCTTCGCAGGCGTCCTCGAGGCGGCCGGCGGCGTTGAGGCGGGGCGCGAGGAGGAACCCGACTTCGTACGTGCCGATGGTCGTCGTGATCTGGGCGACTTCGCACAGCGCCTGGAGGCCAGGGCGCTGTGTCTGGTTGAGGCGCTCGAGCCCGGCGCGAACCAGGATCCGGTTCTCACCCCGCAGGGGGACGAGATCCGCGATCGTTCCAAGGGCCACCAGGTCGAGCAGCCCCTTCATGTCGAACTGCATCGCGGCGGGAACGCCGAGCTCACGGCCGCGTTTGACGAGGGCGTGCGCCAGCTTGAAGGCGATGCCGACGGAACACAGCTCGGTGCCGTGCGCCCGGTCGCCCGCGACCCGCGGATTCACGAGCGCGACGGCGGGGGGATGCGGCTGGCAGAGCTGGTGGTGATCGAGAACGATCACGTCCACGCCCCGTTCGTTGAGGCGGCGGATGCACGCCGACGCGGTGGATCCGCAGTCCACCGCGATCAGCAGTGTCGCGGGCGTCTGTCCCAGGCAGTTGCCGACGCCGTCCTCGCTGAGGCCGTAGCCTTCATCCATTCGCCGCGGCAGGAAGCGGGAGACGCGCCATCCGAGGCGGTCGAGCACTTCCGTGATCAGGGCGGTCGCTGTGACGCCGTCCACGTCGTAATCGCCATAGACCACGACCGCCTCCGAGGCGGCGCGGGCCGTGTACAGGCGATCCACGGCGGCGCTCATGCCCGGGAGGAGGAAGGGATCCGAGAGTCCGCGCAGTTTGGGGGCGAGGAAGGAGCTGGCGCTTTCGGGGTCCGCGAAGTGCCGGTTGATGAGGCACTGGGCGAGAAGGGGCGTGATGCCGAGCTGCCGCGCAAGCTGCGCGGCCTGCGCGGTTTGCTCCGTCGCCATGAGCCACCGGTGCTTCATAGGAGATCGCGAAAAAATTCGATGATCCTCTCCTCGTGGAGAACAAAAAACCGCACCAGCGCGCCGGCGAAAAGACCGAAGTACATCATCGTTGCGACGACGGCCGCGTAGGCGAACCAGATCATGGCGCCGTCATGCTCCATCATGGAGGCGCTGAGCAGGATGATCGCGTAGGCGGGCACCGAGTTGGAGAAGGGGATGATGGGCGGCAGCGGCAGCGCGAGGCACAGCGCCATGAGGCCGAGCAGGGCGGCGTGAAGGCGCACCGCCCAGATTCGGGCGAGCCAGTCGGACCTGCGGGGCTTCACCACCCGCTCGAGCCACCGGAGCACCCGCAGGCTGGCGCGGATCACCCGTTCCATGCGCTCGGCGGACCACGGCTTCTCGCCGAGGAACCGCGGAAGGCTCGTCGGCGCGGCGACGAAGAGGCGGAGGGCGACAACGAACAGGCTCAGGCCGATGACGTTGCTCACCCCCGGAATGGGGAGGGGGGTGATGAACGGCAGGCAGAGGAGAATGATGACGAGGAAGATGCCGCGGCCCTGCGTGCGCGCGACGACGTCATTGAGGCATTTGACCTCCGGGTCGGTGGCGAGCCGCTCGAGAGTTTGGGAGAGCGGTTCGTGGGCCATGGCGCCGTCTAAGCCGGGGGAGAGGGCGGAGCCTCCATTCGCTTCTCACGCCATGTCGCGATGATGGAGCAGATCACGCTGACGGCGAGGATCGTCCCGACCACGCCCAGCGCCCACGGCGTGGGCAGCTTCTTCTCGACGATGCCGAGCAGCATCTTGACCCCGATGAACACCAGCACCAGCGACAGCCCGATCTTCAGGTACCGGAAGTACGCAATCGCCCCGGCCAGCGCGAAATAGAGGGAGCGCAGGCCGAGGATCGCGAATACGTTGGAGGTGAACACGATGAACGTGTCCCGGGTGATCGCGAAGATGGCCGGGATCGAGTCGAGGGCGAATACGAGATCGGTCGTCTCGACCATGATCAGCACCATGGCCATCGGCGTCAGCATCCGCTGTCCGTTCAGCACCGTGAGGAAATGCTGTCCGTCGTAGTCCGGGCTGATCCGGAAGAAGCGCCGCGCGAGGCGCAGGATGATGTTCTTCTCCGGTTCGACCTCGTCGTCGCCCGCGAAGAGCATCTTCACTCCCGTGATCACGAGGAAAGCCCCGAGCACGTACAGCAGCCAGTGAAACCGGTCGATGAGCGCCGCGCCCGCGGCGATCATGACGCCGCGCATCACGATCGCGCCGAGGATGCCCCAGAACAGCACCCGGTGCTGAAACCGCCGGGGGACGTTGAAGTAGGCGAAGATCAGCGCGATCACGAACACGTTGTCCATGGACAACGACAGCTCGATGAGATAGCCGGTCAGGAACTCCAGACCGGCCTCGCGCGATTTCGTCCAGTAGATCCAGAAGCCGAAGGACAGGGCGAGCGTCACCCAGAAGCCCGTCCATGCGAGCGCCTCCCGGAACCGCACCTCGTGCGGCCGCCGGTGGAACACGCCCAAATCCAGCGCGAGGAAGACGACGACCGCGACGATGAACCCGGTCCAGTGCCAGACGGTAATCTCCCCGGCAGGCATGCGTCGGGAATCAGGCGCGGACCGGCTGGGCCTGCGGCACCGTGGTGGCCTGGACAGGCCCGATCACCGGCCTCTGCCCCTTGTGCCACCAGAGCACGAATGCGCTGGCGATGTAGATCGTGGAATAGACGCCCGTCACGATGCCCACGAGGAACGTGAACGCGAAGTCATTGATCACGCTTCCGCCGAAGACATACAGGGCGGCCGTCGCGAGGAAGAGCGTCCCGGACGTGATCAGCGTGCGTGACAGCGTCTGGTTGAGGGCGAGGTTCATCAGGTCGCGGAAACTGCCCTTGATCCCCAGCCGCAGGTCCTCGCGGATCCGGTCGAAGATGACGATCGTGTCGTTGATCGAGAAACCGACGATCGTGAGGATGGCCGCCACCATCGGCGCGCTGAGCTGCCGTCCCGTGAGGAAGAACATCCCGAGGGTCATCAGCACGTCGTGGAGGATCGCGATGACCGCGCCCATCGAGAACCCGAACTCATAGCGGAACGCCACGTAGATCAGGATTCCGAACAGCGCGAGCACGACGGACTTGACCGCGGAAAGCTGAATCTCCGCGCCCACCGCGGGACCCTTGCTGTCCACGGCGAGGCGCTGGAAGCCCGCCTCGGGGAAGGCGGCGGGGATCGTCTCGAGCACCTTGTCATCCTCCCCGAAGGGCACCGTGATCTGCACCGTGTCCAGGCCGCCGCCCGGGCTCGACTTCGGCACGATCTGCGCCTCGGTGATCCCGGCGGACTCCAGGGCATCGCGGATCGCGGCGACCGGCACGGCCTGCTGGTACGTGAAGGTGACCGCGCTGCCGCCGGCGAAGTCCACGCCGAGCACGTCCTTGCCGCGGTAGATGCCGTATCCGAACCCGATCAGGACGATCGTCCATGAGATCACGAAGGCGGGCACGGCGAACCTCATGAAGTCGATGCGCGTCTCGCCGATGAGGGAGAGCATGCGGAGGTTCTTGAGCCAGCCCTTGTTCAGGAACAGGTCGAAGATGAGGCGCGTCACCACGAGCGCCGTGAACATGCTCACGAAGATGCCGATGGTCAGCGTGACGCCGAACCCCTTCACGGGACCCGTGCCGAGCCAGATCATGATCACGCCGGCGATCAGCGTGGTGAGGTTGGAGTCGAAGATGGTCCAGAACGCCTTGCTGTAGCCGATGTTGATGGCGCCGCGCAGCGACTTGCCCGCCTTGAGCTCCTCGCGCACGCGCTCGTAGATCAGCACGTTCGCGTCCACGGCCATGCCCGCGGTCAGCACGATGCCGGCGATGCCCGGAAGGGTCAGCGTCGCGTCAATCGCGCAGAGAACGCCCAGCAGGATGAAGATGTTCAGAAGCAGGGCGACGTTGGCGACGGCGCCCGCGAACAGATAGTACGCCAACATGAACGCGACCACGAGCAGGGTGCCCACGATCGTGGCGCGGATGCCGCTCGCGATGGAGTCGGAGCCGAGGGTCGGGGCCACCTCGTACTGCTCGATGATCTTCACCTCCGCCTCGAGCGGGTTCATCAGGGCGTTCGCGAGCTGGTATGCCTCCGCGATGTCGAAATTGCCCCGGATCACGCCGCGGCCGCCGGGAATCTCGGATTCGATCCGGGGCGCGGACTCGAGCACCCCGTCGAGCACGATGGCGAGCCGGTGAAAGCGCGTCCCCGTGGGGCCGCCCGGCTGCGGGCGGTACTCGCGCGTGATGTCCGCGAAGAGCCGCGCGCCCTCCGAGTTGAGCTCGAAATGGATCTCGGGCTCGCCCGTGAGCTGGTCCGGCACCGGGTCCGCCCGGACGATATGCTTGCCGGTGAGGCCTCGTTCGGGCTCGGTGCGGACGAGCAGCGGGCGAATCTCCTCCGCGCCGGTGCGCCGATCGCGGATCACCTCCGTCATGACCTCGTAGCCGCGGGGCACGAGCCCCTCCGCCAGCAGCGTGTCGCTGTCGGGATGCACCATCCGGAACTCGAGGTGCGCGGCGCGCTCGATCGTCTCCGCGACGCTCTCCCGTTCGGCCTGCGTCAGGCCCGGCATCTGGATCTCGATGCGGTCGGTGCCGGACTTCTGGATCGTGGGCTCGGCGACGCCGAAGCGGTCCACGCGCCGGCGCAGGATCTCCACGGCCTGGTCCAGCGCCCGCTGGAGGCCCGCGGCGTCCTTGAACTGGTTGGTCTGCATCTGGACGGTGAACGACATGCCGCCCTGCAGATCCAGTCCGAGCTTGAGCTTGCCGAGGGACCGCCGCTGGAGCTGGTTCAGGATGTAGCGATTGGTGTCCGCGCCGACCGGGATCTCGAAGGCGGGGAAGTAACGCTCGAGGCTGTTGGTGCCGGCCGCGAACAGAAGGTTCTCGTAGGTCCGCCCCTCGCCCTTCGCCTCGAGCTCGCGGGCCGTGGTGAGAATCTGACGAAAGACCGGGTCCTGAACGTTCTCGGCGTCGCGTTCAAACTGCGCGAGCAGGCCGCGCCCCTGGAGCGGGTACATCTCGTATGCGCTCCAGAGGAGGATGAGAATCAGGGCGGTAAGCCATGCGAACGGATTCTTCATGCGGGGGACGGGAAGGAGGGAGGCTCAGGCCTTTCGCTCGGTGATGTCCTGAATCGAGCTCTTCAGGACCTCGAGCTTGGTGTCTTCAGACCGCAGCGTGACATAGTGCGGTTCGCGGATGCTGACCACGATCCCCACGATGCCGGAGCTGGTGATCACCTTGTCGCCCGGTTTCAGCGACTTCAGAAGGGCCGCGTGCTGCTTCGCCTTCCGCTGCTGCGGAAGGATCAGAAGCAGGTACATGACCACAAACAGGAGGATGAACGGCACCAGGCTCACCCATGCGGGAGCGGAGCTTTGCGTGCCGGGAGGCGCCGGAGGGGCGCCAAGTCCGAGCAGGGCCACAGCGAGCGGGACGAGTGTCATGCAACGAAAATAGAGCGACGAAAGTGGGGCATGGTCGAACAGGTGGCAAGCCCAACGTGGGCGATGACTTCAAGCCGCCGCCGGGATCGCCCTGCGTTCCGTCACCATGCAGCCCGCCGCGAAGCATTCGTCTGAAAGCACCGCCCCCAAGGGGGATCGCGCCGCGCGGGTCGCTTGCCCCCGGGGCGGCCTTTGCTACGGTGCACCCGTGGGTGGCCTCCGGGGGCGCCGAAAGAATCCCGGTGCCCGCTCGGCCGGGCCGGCAACAGGTCGCGGTCACGGCCCCCGGCCGACCCGGGCCGCCGACCATCCATCGCTCATTCCGTGTCCACCATCACTTCCGCCACCACCGGTTCGCGTGCCGCCAATCGCCTGGCCCGCGAGAAATCGCCGTATCTCCTCCAGCATCAGTTCAACCCGGTCGACTGGTTCCCGTGGGGCGAGGAGGCATTCACCCGCGCGCGCACCGAGCAGAAGCCCATTTTCCTGAGCATCGGCTATTCCACCTGTCACTGGTGCCACGTGATGGAGCGCGAGTCGTTCGAGGACCCGGAGACCGCGGCCGTGCTCAATGAGCATTTCGTCAGCATCAAGGTGGACCGGGAGGAGCGTCCCGACGTGGACAAGATCTACATGACCTATGTCCAGGCGCGCACCGGGTCGGGCGGGTGGCCGCTGAACGTGTTCCTCACGCCCGATCTCGAGCCGTTCTACGGCGGAACCTACTGGCCGCCCGCGAGCAGGCATGGCCTTCCCTCCTTCCGGGACGTGTTGAACCAGCTCGCCGCCCTCTGGCGCGACCGTCGCGGCGAGGTCGTGGACGCCGCGACCGACATGGCCCGGCGCCTCCGTCATTTTGCCGAGCACTCCGCCATGCCCGGCGAGACGCTGCTCTCCCCGGCGGTGCTCGTGAACGCCGCCGCCGTGTTCAAGGGCGAATATGACCCGCGCCACGGAGGCTTCGGCCAGGCCCCCAAGTTCCCGCGCCCGAGCCAGCCCGCATTCCTGCTGATGCACGGACGGGACACGGGCGATCTCGAGGCGGTGCGCATGGTCCTCCACACGTGCGAACGCATGGCGGCGGGGGGCATGTACGATCAGCTCGGCGGCGGATTCGCCCGTTATTCCGTGGACGAGCAATGGCTCGTTCCGCACTTCGAGAAGATGCTCTATGACAACGCGCAGCTCATTCAGCTGTACGTGGATGCGTGGCTCGTGGACGGCTCGGCGCGGTTCGCCGAGGTGGTGCGTTCCACCGTCGCCTACGTGCTGCGGGACATGACCCATCCCGACGGCGGCTTCCATTCCGCCGAGGACGCCGACAGCGAGGGTCACGAGGGCAAATTCTACTGCTGGACCCGCGCCGAGCTGAACGAGCTGCTCGCGCCGGAGGAGTTCGAGGTGGTCACCCGATTCTACGGCGTCACCGAGCGCGGCAACTTCGAGGACCACAGTCATCCCCAGCCGCTCAGGAACCTGAATGTGCTCCATGTCGCGGACCCGGACCTCGACGCGGCGCAGCGGCGTCTTCTCGCGTCCGGCCGGGAGAAAATGCTCCGCGCGCGCGAGAAGCGTGTCCGGCCGCACCGGGACGACAAGATCCTGACCTCATGGAACGGTCTGATGCTCGGCGCCCTCGCGCGGGCGGGCGTCGTCCTCGGAGAGGACGCATGGCTGCGCGCGGCCGAGCGCAATCTCGCGTTCATCCGCGAACGCCTCTGGGAGGAACCACGCGGGGAAGGCGGGGCGGTCGGAAGACTGCACCATCGCTGGCGCGACGGTGAGCGCGACGCGGCCCACCTGCTCGACGACTACGCGTTCCTCCTCGGGGGCGTGATCGATCTCTACGAGGCCACCTTGAACCCGGATCACCTGTCCTTCGCGCTGAAGCTCGCCGACGCGATGCTCGCCCACTTTCACGACCGGAAGCACGGCGGGTTCTGGCAGAGCGGCTCGGAAACCGACGACCTTCTCATCCGCCTGAAGGAGGACTACGACGGGGCGGAACCCTCCGGAAACTCCGTGGCGGCGCTCGCCCTGCTGAAGCTCGGCGCCATCACGGGCCGCGCCGATTTCCGCGAGGCCGCGGAGGGCACGCTCCGCCTCTTCGCCGAGCGCATGGCGAAACTCCCGCATGCCATGCCCTGCATGCTGCAGGCGCTTGCCTTCCGGCTCGAGGAGCCGCGCCGGGCGGTCATCGCCGGGGACCCGGAATCGGAGGGAGCGCGCGCGCTGGTCCGCGCGGTTCATGGGGTCTACCAGCCGCACCGGGTCGTGCTCGGCACCCGCGGCGACGTCGAACCCTTCGCACGCACGCTCCCCGCGCGCGACGGCGAAGCCACCGCGTATGTCTGCACCGGAACCGCGTGTCAGCCGCCCACGAATGATCCCGGGGCCCTCCGTGCGGCCCTGACGGGCGGCACGCCCTGAGTCCGACGGGGGAATAACGCCCGACGCGTCCGCGGCGGCCGGTCGGGCGAACCGGTTCGCGTCACCCGATTCCCAGCGCGCGCATGCGCTCGGGGATGTTCCGGAAATGGAACTCGAGCGAGCAGAGTTCATCGAGCTCGCCCGGGGCGAAGTGCCGGGCGACTTCGGGGTCGGCCTTCAGCTGCTCGAGGAAACTCGCGTCGTCGCGGCCGGCATGCTTGACGGACCACGTGGCCATCGCCGCGCGCTGCACGAGCTCGTACGCCTGTTCCCGTGTGAGCCCCTTGCGGATCAGCGCGAGCAGGATCGTCTGGCTGTTCCACATGCCGAGGTTCAGCGCGAGGTTCCTTCGCATGTTCTGCGGATAGACGTTGAGCCCGTCCATCAGGCGCGTGAGCAGCGCAAGCATGTAGTCGAGCAGCATGCAGGAATCCGGGAAGATGACGCGCTCGACGGAGCTGTGGCTGATGTCACGCTCATGCCAGAGCGCGACGTTCTCCAGCGCCGCCATCGCGTTGCCGCGCAGGACGCGGGCGAGCCCCGTGAGGCGCTCCCACGTGATGGGGTTGCGCTTGTGGGGCATGGCGCTGCTTCCCTTCTGCCCGCGCGTGAACGGTTCCTCCGCCTCGAGCACCTCGGTCCGCTGGAGGTGCCTGAACTCCACGGCCCAGCGTTCGATGCTCGCGCCCACGATCGCGAGGAGCGTCATGAACTCCGCGTGGATGTCCCGCTGCACGACCTGGGTCGCGATCGGCGCCGCGCGCAGTCCCAGCGCGCTGCAGACCGACTCCTCCACATGGCGGGGCAGGTGCGCGCCCGTTCCCACCGCGCCGCTGAGCTTGCCGACCGCCGCCAGGTCGCGGGCGCGCCGCAGCCGTTCGAGCGCGCGCCCGAATTCGTCGTGCATCAGCGCCATCTTGAAGCCGAAGGTGGTCGGCTCCGCATGCACGCCGTGACTGCGGCCGATGCACGGCGTGAGGGCGTGTTCGCGCGCCCGGCCCGCGAGGATCCCGAGGAGCCGCTCGACCGCCGCGATCAGCATGTCGGCGCTCTGGGTCATCTGCACCGCGAAGGCGGTGTCCACGACATCGCTCGAGGTCAGGCCGAAGTGGAGCCATCGGCTCGACGTTCCCGGCACCTGTTCGGCGACGGCCGTCGTGAACGCGATGACGTCGTGGTTGAGCGTCTTCTCGAGCTCGGACTGCCGCCGGACCAGCCCGGGGAGATCCGTCATCCAGCGTTCCGCCGCCTCCCGGATGGCATGGAAATCCTCGGCAGGGACGACCCCGTCCCGCACGAGCGCCTCGGTGGCGAGCAGCTCGATTCGAAGCCAGATGCGGAGCCGGTTCTCGTCGCTCCAGACGGCCCGCATCTCGGGCCGGGAATAACGCGCAATCACCCCGCGATTCTGTGGAGTCGGCGGCCGGGGGTGGAAGCGCCGATTCGGCCGGAACGACCGGCGCGGCGTCGTTCCGCGAGGGAAACGGCAAGGGTCAGCGGCCGCGCATGCGCTCGCGCGCCCGCTCGAGAATGCGCCGCTCCCGTTCCGTGAGGCTCTGGATTCCGTGAGCCGAGATCTTGTCGAGGATCGGATCGACCTCCCGCCGCATGAAATCCTCCGCCGTGTCCGCCTCCTCCTCGCGGGGAATGGGCTGGCTGCGGCCGAGGATCTTGCCGGCGGGCACGGGGATCTCGCTGCGGCGGGCGGTGCGCCGCGGCCTGATCCGGCGCCACCAGCCGAAGGCGTCCTCGTTCAGGAAGAACCGCACGTACGCCACGCCCGCGAGCAGGCCGCCGAGATGCGCCCCGTGGGCGACGGTGCCCTGAAGGAACAGCAGCCCGAACATGCTGAATCCGAAAAGGATCCAGAAGAGCGTCATGGCCCGCAGACGGACCGGGAAGACATAGATGAAGAAGACGACCTCGCGGGCGGGGAACATCACGCAGAACGTTCCCGCCAGGCCCAGCACGCTGCCCGACGCCCCGACGGTGAGCCCGGCCCCGTACGCGGGATGCCATGCCTGACAGGCGATCTCCACGAGGCCGCCGACGAACCCCGAGCCGAGGTAGACCTGCCAGAAACGGCGCGCCCCGATCTCCTCGAGGAGCGCGCGCCCGAAGAAGAACAGGCCGATGGAGTTGAACAGGATGTGCCACGGCCACGGCGCGTCGTGCAGGAACTGGTAGGTGATGAGCCGCCAGTACTGATGGGCCGCGATCGCGGGCAAGCTCAGTCCGAACCACAGCGCCAGCGAGGTTCCCGCGAAGACCCGCAGGACACATTCGAGGAGGAAGATCGCCGCGAGCGAGATGAGGAGAATCGTGACCGGGGACCGGAGGTATCTGCCCCTCGCGTACCGCATGTAGTCACGATCGTCGAGCATCCCGCGCAACGGTAAGTGCGGCTCGGTCCGATTTCAATGGCCCAGCCGGACCCCCGTTCGCATGCTCTCGCCCGTGTCACCGGTTCGCCCGTCCCGGCTCCGTCGAGGAGATGTCATCGGCCTGATCGCCCCGGCCAGCCCGCCGCATTCGCGCGAGCGCGTCGAGCGCAGCGTGCGGTACTTCGAGGGACTCGGCTACCGCGTGAAACTCGGCCGGCATCTCGATGCGCGGCACGGATTCTCCGCCGGCACGGACGAACAGCGCGCCGATGATTTCCACCGGATCTGGGCGGACCCGGAGGTGCGCGCGGTGTTCGCGCTGCGGGGCGGCAACGGATGCTGCCGGCTCCTGCGGAGGCTCGACTACCATCTCATTGCGCGAAACCCGAAGATCTTCGTGGGCTACAGCGACCTGACCTTCCTGCAGCTCGCGATCTGGCGGCGAACCCGTCTCGTGACCTTCTCGGGCCCGATGCCCACGACCGAGCTCTGGAGCGATCCCGATCCCTACACGGAGGAAAACCTCTGGGGGCTGCTGACTTCCGTCGCCCGGAAGCGGAACCTGCCCGCCCCGCCCGAATCCCCGCCGGCAACCCTGCGGGCGGGCAGGGCGGAGGGTCGCCTCACGGGCGGCTGTTTCTCGCTGGTCATGAGCCTGATGGGCACGCCGTTCCAGCCGGATTTCACCGGCGCCATCCTGTTCCTCGAGGACGTTCGCGAGGAGCTCCACCGCATCCATCGCATGCTCACCCACCTCGACCTCGCCGGAGTGCTGGATCGGATCGCGGGCCTGATTCTCGGCCAGTTCACGAAGTCCCATCCCGAGCCCTACCATCCCTCGTTTCCCCTGCCCGCCATCTACGAGGAGACGTTGAGGGACTTCACGAAACCCGTCCTGACGAACGTCGCCTACGGGCACATCCCCCGGAAGCTGACCTTCCCCCAGGGTGTCCTCGCCCGGCTCGATGCCGGACGCGGGCGCATCACGCTGCTCGAGTCGGCGGTCGTCTGAGCGCATGGCGGCGCAGGTCTCGCGGGGCGGCGGCGCCCCGCGCGGCGGATGAGGATGAGCCGCCGTTCCGCGGCTCAAATCCTTTCTCGCCAGCTGCCGCGCGCTTCGTCATTAGTTCACGCTATGCAAGGGAGGGCTGCGATCCGGCGAGATGCCGCGAGCAGGCGATCGGAGTCGGGCTTCACCCTGATCGAGCTCCTCGTGGTCATCGCGATCACCGCGATCCTCGCCTCGATCCTTCTCCCGGCGCTCGCCCGCGCCCGCGGCACCGCGCACGGCGCAACCTGCATCGGGCATCACCGGCAGCTTTCCATGGCGCTGCACCTGTACGCCGCGGATTCCGAGGACCGGCTCCCGAACAACTTCGGCGCGAGCGGAACGCGTGACGCCGTGACTTCCGGGCGCTTCCACAACTGGGCCAACAGCCTGCTCAACTGGGAACTCGATCCGGCGAACACGAACCTCGCATGGCTTCGGGCGGGCGGGCTCGGTCCCTTCCTGTCGGGGGGAGTCGAAGTGATGCGCTGCCCGTCGGATCGCACGGTGAGTTCCGTTCAGCGGCAGGCGGGCTGGAGCTGGCGGGCCCGCAGCATCTCGCTCAACGCCATGATCGGGAACGCCGGCGAGTTCATGGATGGCTATTCCAACACGAACAATCCCGGCTATCGCCAGCACCTGAGGCTGGGCGACGTTCGCGACCCGGCCACGATCTTCACGTTCATCGACGAGCACCCGGACAGCATCAACGACGGGTACTTCCTGAACCGCGTCCAGCGTTCCGAATGGGTGGATCTCCCCGCCTCGTATCACAACGGCGGCGCGGCGATCGCGTTCGTGGACGGCCATGCCGAGATGCATCGGTGGCTCCTTGCCCGGACGCGTCCGCCGGCGGCACCCGACGCCGCCGAGCTTCCGATGGCCGTGCGCGATGGCGAGCGCGCGGACTTCGACTGGCTCATGCGCCACACGACGACGTACATCCCGTCCGGCGACGGGGGCTACCGATAGCTGCCCCGCCGGTCCCCGGCGGCGGCGCGGCCGCGTCAGAGCAATTGCCGCAATCGCTCCGGCGGCGCCTCCGCGGCGACGAGGTACGTGTGGCCGTCCGCCGTCCAGCTCGCCGTGCTCAGGCGGTTCACGCGCTCGAGATGGAGTTCCCGCGGGATCTCGCCACGGAAGCCGTCGCTCGGCGCGATGAAGACGAAGAGCATCCCCAGGTCGCGCCCGTCGAGACAAACCATCGAGACAGGCCGTCCCTGCCAGCTCAGCAGGCCCCCGCCGACGGGCGTCAGGTCGGCGAGCGCGGGGGTGAAGTGGAAATCCGCGGGTGCCCGGTTGCGCGCAAGGAACTCGCGGATCGCAGGCAGATCGTTGGTCTGGACGTCCATGCGGTACTCGCGCAGGACGGACCGGACCATGCGGCTCCGGAACGTCGCGAAGTCGGCGGAGTCGTCCGGGCGGGGAGGGCTCCACACGAGGAGGGCCGCCACCACGAGCGCCGCCGCGCCGGCCAGCACGACCAGCCGCAGGATGCGAAAGGACGGCCGGACGACCTTGCGTTCCGCGAGGATCCGATCGTGCAGGTCGGCCGGCACGGGAATGCCTCGCAGCGCCGCCGCCGCTCCGGTCTGGAAGGCGCGATGCCGCTCGAACCACGCGCCGAGGTCGCTGTCGCGCGATGCCAGCTCGAGCGCCGAACTCATCTCCGGATCCGCCGTGACATCGATGCCCGGCTTCCAGCGTGCGAGAACCTGCCTTGCCTCGTCCGGACTCATGATGACGAAGGCTTTCCGCCGCCGCGCACGGCAGGCTGCGGATTGAGCAGGCGCTGGAGCTGGGCGACGCCGCGGGCGATGCGCGACTTCACCGTGCCGAGGGGCACGTCGAGGATCTCCGCGATCTCGGGGTAGGAGTAATCCTCGAGATAGAACAGGGCGAGCGCGACCCGGTAGACCTCGTCCACCTGGCCGAGCGCCTCGAGCACGAGGCGCCCGTCGGTCGAGGACGGCGCGTCGGGCGGAATGTCGGGCAGTTCCGACTGAACTTCGGCGAGTGCCATCTGGGGAAAGCGGGTGAGTCGTCTCCGGCGGCCGGTGGCTTCGCGGTAGAGCGTCGTGAAGAGCCACGTCTTCACCTTCGCCGGGTTGAGAAGCTGATGACCGCGTTCGGCCCAGCGCAGGAATGTTTCCTGAACCAGGTCCGCGGCGTCGGCTTCGCTGCGCGTCATGCTGAGCGCAAACCGGTAAAGCGCCGCGAGGTGCTCCCGCACCAGGGCTTCAAAATCCACGTCGCTGCGCATGACGGCTTTCGCTGAATCTGAGAGGACCGATCCGCCGCGCTGGTTCCCCGCGGCGTCGGTTTGCGCAGGGTGCGGAGTTTCCGCCACCGGTGCGAGCCGCAAAAAGCAACCCGGGGAACCATTGCGCGGGCTGGCGACTCTCACCGCCGAAGTGCGCATGTTTTCACCGTCCTCGCCTGCCCGATCCTCAGAATGCGGCCGTCGCTCGATCGCCCCGGCGGCCGCGCTCGCCGCCGCATTCCTCGCCGTGTCGGCCCCGGCGGACGCCCGTCCGTTCAGGCCGGCGATGCTGCCGAACGGGACGGTCTTCGGCTGCGCGACGTGTCATGTGAATCCGGGGGGCGGCGGCACCCGCAACGCGTTCGGCATGGCCGTCGAGGCGATCACCGGACCCGGCCCCGCGCCGTTCTGGTCGGCGGAACTCGCCGCCATGGATTCCGACGGCGACGGCTTCACCAACGGCGAGGAACTCGGCGACCCGGACGGCGACGGGATCCCCGAGCCCGGCCACGAGGTCACCAACCCCGGCGATCCGAACAGTCATCCCCCCGATGAAAACCAGCCTCCGACCGTCGCGCTCACGGGCCCGGCGGAAGGGACGGAGCTCACCGCGCCCGCCGTCGATGAGCTCGTCGCCGACGCCTCCGACCCCGACGGCGACATCGTGATGGTCGAGTTTCTCCTCGGTGAAACCGTCGTGGGCGCCGTGACGGAACCGCCCTTCGCGCTCCGCGTGGACTGGCCGCCGGGCACGCACACCGTCACCGCGCGCGCCACGGACGACGACGGCGCGAGCTCCACGTCGGAAGCGCGCACCATCGTGGTTCATGCGCCCGCCGAGCCCGCTCTGGAACCGCCGTCGCGCGACGGCGGGATGCTCCGCCTCGAATGGAGCGGCGGCGGCGGGCCCTTCGTCGTGCAGACGAGGCTGGCGTTTGACGAACCCTGGTGCGGAACCGGGAGCGTCTTCACGAATCGCGAGGCGGCCCTCCCGATCGCCCAGGCCGTCGGCTTCTTCCGGGTGGCCGATGCCGCGTTGCACGCCGGGGTCCCGCTGACCGCGGCCCTGCGCGGCGGCTTCGAGCGCCCCAACCGGGTCGAGACCGAGGGCGCGGGTCGCGGCACGTTTTCCATCGCGGGCAACACGCTCACGTTCGAGATCGAGTACGCGGGCCTGAGCGGACCCGCCACGGCCGCCCATATCCATGGCCCCGCCTCGATGGACGAGCCGGCCGCCGTGATGATCGACCTCGCGCCCTTCCATGTCGGCGAGCCCGGCACGGAGGGTTTCATCGCGGGGTCGGTCGTGCTCACCCAGGACGAGAAGGCCGCCATCCTTGGCGGACGCGCCTACGTGAATGTCCACACGGAGGCTTACGAGGACGGTGAGATCCGCGGGCAGATTCTCCCAATGCTCCTGCAGGCGAACCTCAGCGGAAGCCGCGAGCGACCCGAACCGACGGACACGCCGGGGCGGGGAATGGCGCTCCTGTTGCTCAATGGCGATCAGCTCTCCTTCGAGATCCGCTATGCCGGCCTGAGCGGCCCTGCGATCGCCGCGCACATCCACGGCCCGGCGGATGCCGACGGCACCGCATCCCCGCTGATTGACCTGGAACCGTTCCACGCGGGGCCCTTCGGCATCTCGGGAAGCTTCTCCGGGACGGTGACATTGGACGAACATGAGCTCGCCGCCATCGGCGGCGGCCTGTCCTACGTGAACGTCCACACCGACGACCATGGCGCCGGCGAGATTCGCGGCCAGATCCTCCCGAATCCCACGGCCATTCCCTTCATCGCGCGTCTCACCGGGAGCGCGGTGCGCCCGGAACCCGCCGAGACGGATGCCGCCGGTTCCGCGATCCTCGCCCTCGAGGGGGACCAGTTGCTCTTCGCGATCGGGTTCGCCGGCCTGAGCGGCCCGGTGGTCACGGGCAGCGTCCATGGACCGGCGGATCCCGAGGAGACCGCGGATCCCCTGATCGGACTGGAACCTCACCGCACCGGCCCGGTCGCGTCCGACGGAGGCTACTCGGGAATCGTTCTGCTCGATGGCGAGCAGAAGACGGCCGTGCTCGACGGACTCGCCTACATTCTCCTGACCACCGAGGCGCATCCGGAGGGCGAGATCCGGGGACAGATCATCCGCCCGGGGAATCCATAGCCCAGGATTGCCACCGACGCGGAGCCGGGGCGCGGCCGGGTGGCCGCGCCCTTCGTCGTTCGGGGGGGCGGCCCATTTCCGTCTTCGCCGCCGCCGGGCGGTTTGTCAGTAATGAAGGCATGCCGGATCATCCGCTGGCAGGAACGAGCATCCTGATCGTTGAGGACGACGCCCTGCTGCGCCGACAGCTCACCGCATTCCTGGAGCGGGCGTCCGCGGAGGTCAGCGCCGTCGGCACGCTCGAGGGCGCGCGCGCCGCCATGCAGGCGACGTCGTTCGATTTCGCCCTCGTGGACGTGAATCTCCCCGATGGCCGGGGAACGGAGCTTCTCGGCCAGTTCGGCGCCGGCACGAGTGTCGTCATCATGACCGGCGAGGGCGGGATCGCCGGAGCGGTGGAGGCGATGCGCCTCGGCGCCGCCGATTATCTCAACAAGCCCTTCGACCCGGCCGAACTGCCGCTTGTCCTCGCCCGGGTCCGTCGCAGCCGCCGCTCGGAACGCATCGAGGAGCACCGCCGCCAGGCCGAGACGCCGCGCGAGGATGAGTTCGTCTTCGGATCGAGCCTCGGTCCGATGCGGGAGCTGATCGAACGCATCCTGAACGCCGACCGCCGGATGCAGACGGGGCTCGCGCCCGTGCTCATCCAGGGGGAGACCGGAACCGGGAAGACCTCGATCGCCCGCTGGATCCATGACCGCGGCCCGCGCGCCGCCCAGCCGCTCGTGGAGGTCAACTGCTCCGCGCTCCCGGAGGCCCTCGCCGAGTCGGAGCTGTTCGGACACGAGCGCGGTGCGTTCACCGACGCCCGCGCCGCGCGCATGGGTCTGTTCGAGGCCGCCGACGGCGGCACGCTCTTCCTCGATGAGCTCGCAAGCCTGAGTCTTCCGCTCCAGGCCAAGGTCCTGACCGCCATCGAGGACGGACGCATCCGGCGCGTGGGAGGCAACCGCCCGATCGCCGTCGATGTTCGCGTCATCGCCGCGTCCAACACCGACCTCCGCGAAATGGTTGCCGCGGGTCGCTTTCGCGAGGACCTGCTCCACCGCCTGGACCTGTTCCGCATCAACATCCCGCCGCTGCGCGAGCGCCGTGGGGACGTGCTGCCCCTCGCGATGGCCCTGATGCGCCGCGCGTGCCGCCGTCACCGGCTTGAACCGCGCGAGATCACTCCGGAGGGCCGACGGCGTCTCGAGCAGTACGACTGGCCCGGCAACGTCCGCGAACTCGCCCATGAAATGGAGCGCGCCCTTGTCTTCGAGGACGGTCCGCTTCGCTTTCCGCACCTCGGGTCCACGACGCCTCCCGTCGGCAGCGCCGCCCCGGCCGGCGCGCCGCCGGCCCTCGACAGCTCGGAGTGGTTCAACACGGCGTTCCGATTCCCGGAGAAGGGCTTCTCCCTGGACGAAGCCGTTTCACGCCTGGTCCGGCACGCGGTGCAGCAGGCGGACGGGAACGTCTCGCACGCGGCCCGGTTGCTGGGGGTCAGCCGTGACGTGGTGCGCTACCGGCTGGCGGGGAAGGCGGTGCGCCGTGGGGATGAATCCCCAGATAGGTGATCAGCACCCATTGCCGATGGGGATGATTCCCCATTCGCGGACGTTGGGGCGTGGCCGCATCAGGAGCGGGGAGGTGCGGTGTCGATTGTCAGAGCGGGAAATGGCCGGATTTCGGGGGGGATGTGGCCATTTTTCGGCGGATTCCGGTTCCGCGTCCGGGTCTGGCACGTGGTGTGCGAGAGAGGCGGCACGACCGGGGCGCTCAGCCGGACAGGCCGTGAAGCTGAGGATGCGAGCATGCAGAAGCTACACAGGGTTGTGATTACAGCGGTTTTCTCGCTGACGTGTTTCACGGTCCCTGTGATGAAGGCGGCGGCCGCTCCGGCAGGGAGTCTCGAGGTGCGAGAAGCTGGCGCCTTGGAAAGCCAGGTGGTGCTGGTGCCCGAGGTGGGGCTGTCGGATGGCGGGGTGAGCCCCGTGCCGCCGGTGCGGAAGGTGAATCCGCCGGCGAAAGGACAGTCCGGCTCCATGCCGGTGGATCCGCCTGCGAGCGGAGCGACGACGGTTGAAAAGCCCGATTGGGCGGCGGGTACGTCCCTCGCCGAGCAGATCCGGCTGCTGACGGAGCAGTTCAAGCGCGAGCAGCGCGACCTGCTGCAGCGATATCAGGAGATGCTCAAGCAGGGGAAGGACCCCAAGAGCGATCAGCGGGAGCGGATGCGGGAGCAGTTCCGGAAGGAATTCATCCAGTTCCGCGCGGAGCTGATCAGCAGGCAGAAAGAGCTGCGAGACGAGATCCGCAAGCGCTATGAGGATTTCAAGCGCGAGCATCCCGATCATCGGGAACTGATCGACGCCGCACGGGAACGCGCCCGCGACCGGGTGCGAGAGCGGCGGGGCCAGGGGATCGACTGATTTACCCCGGAGACTGGGTGGGTGTTCGGGGTACTTAGGCCAGGCGACCTGAAAGGGTCGCCTGGTTCTTTTTTTGCGCTGGTTGCCCAAGCGCTTGCGGCGGCCTCCGCCGCCGTCGGACCGGCGTGACGGAGTGTCCCGCGTCGCCCCGCCGGGTCCGGGGACCAGGTTGCGCATCTTCTGCACCCTCGTCGCGCATCTTCTGCACCCTGCGACTCGACGCGCCGCACTGGCTGGGGTATCCATCGGGCTCTGCCGATCACCACAGTCGATGCACGAGAAACGGAGACTCCGCGCCGTCCGTGGAAACACGGGCTGATTGTTTCGGCGGTTGTTCTGGCCATGGCCACGACGAGCGCTTCTGAGGACGATCTTGCGCTGTTGGGGATGCCGGACCTGCCCGGGATCCCGGACGTTTCGGCGCTGGCATGGGACACGGCGGTGACGCTGCGGGCGTGGGGCGGCTACAACGATAATCCCCAGCTGAGCGCCGTGCGCCCCGTCGGCTCCAGCTTCGTCGCCGGCGCCGGTGATCTCCTCATCTACCGCATCCCCTACGACGGACGTGAGCTCACGTTCTTCGGGCTCCTCGAGCACATCGCTTATCTCGACGAACGCATCGACGCAGAAAGCGTCGCCGCCGCCGAGGCGCGTTTCCGGCGGTACTGGGACGATGGAACCTCCGCCGGGGTCGCCCTCGAGTACCTGTACCTGAATCAGGTGTTCGACGCCTCGGAGCTGGAAGGCGTGCCGGCCATTGTGAGGGCGGAGGGGCATACCCTCTCCGTCCGGCCGGGGGTCGCCGCCACCGTGGGACCCAGCTGGGCCGTCGATCTCGAGCTCGAAGCGTCGCGCCAGTGGCTTGCGGACCCGCTGGACGATTTTTTCGACCTCGGCCCGAAGCTCACCCTGACGCGCCGCTGGAACCGCGGCCGAGTTGACGCATCCTACCAGTTCAGGGTCCGCGAGTTTGACTCGCGCGTCGCGCTGGATGATTTCGGCTCCGCGGAAGACCTGACCTTTCATCAGCATGAATTCGAAGTGGAATGGATCCAGCGGTGGGGCGCGCGCGAGCGATGGCGCACGACCCTCGAGGCGGGATTTCTCCGCAGCCTCGAGAACGGCGACGGCTTCTACGATTTCGACAGGGTTCACGCGGCAGCGCTATTGCGCTATGAGGCCCCCCGGTGGGAGGTTCAGGCCGATGCGCGGTGGCGATGGTACCGGTTTCCGGATCAGATCGTCGGCCCGGGCGCATCCTCCCGGCGCCGGTCGGACCTGAGCGTGTCGGTGCGCGGAGAGTGGAAATTTGAACATGGATTTCGCGTATTCGCCGAATACGGTGTGGAGTCCTCGGACGAGAACGTGCTGGCTGCGGATTACCGTGTTGAAGTCGTGAGCGCGGGCGTTTCCCTGGAGCTGTGAGTCCGTCTTCGGAAAGGCTGGGGCCCGGATGGGCCGTGTGGCTGGCGATCGGTTTGACGTGGCTGGTCATGATCGGGCTGGTGCTTTGCGGCGCCATGGCCCTGCGGGATCAGTTTCGCCGCAGGATCGTGGCGCGGGAGGGCGTCCTGCTCCAGGCGACGGCGGCGGCCGTCCGCAAGGCCGAGGCGGGCAATCCCCTGCTCGAGGACGATCCCCTCTACGTCCTCCTGAACATGGACGATCACTCCGGGGTGATGGCAGCCCGGCTCTTCACGCCGGAAGGCGAGCTGGTGGCATGGGTCCCGACCGCCGTCAGCGAGGACGTGATTCCGCCAGGGGTGCTCGAACGCGTTCTCGCGCGGGAACCGGTCACGCGGTTTCACTCGGAGTTCGACCTCTCGGACGTCCTGCTCGCGACCAACCTCATCGAATGGGAACTGCTTTCGGACCCGCTGCCCGTTCTCGAGGTCTTCGTGCCCCTGGAGCGCCTGAGCGACAAGTCTGTGGACGGCGTGGCCTGGTTTCTCCTCCATGCCGACGGCATTGCCGCGGAGTTCGCGCGCTTTGAGCGGCATCTCTGGCTGCAGGCCGGCCTCTTCCTCCTCGCGGGGTTTGGCATCACCGGCGCGGCACTGGGCTGGGCGTTCCGCCGGCTCTCGAGCGCCAACCGGCTGCTGGCGCGGCGGACCGACGACCTGCAGCGCGCCAACGCCGAACTCGCGCAGTCGGCCCGCGTGGCGGCCCTCGGCGCCGTGACCGCGCACCTGATGCACGGACTCAAGAGCCCGGTGTCCGGCCTGCATTCGTTCGTGAAGGCGCGCGCGGAATCGGAGACCAGCGGGGAGGAGGCATGGTCGGAAGCTCTGGCGGCGACGCATCGAATGCAGTCGCTCATCCAGCAGGTCGTGCGCGTGCTGAACGACCAGGATCCCGAGCTTTCCTACCAGGTCACGCTCGCCGAGGTGGGGCAGGCGGTGGTTCGCCGTGCGCGCCCGCTGGCCGACTCGCGGGAAGTCGATCTCGTCGTGGAGGGCGATCCCGCCGGGTTCATCGATAATCGCACCGCGAGCCTGCTCACGCTGCTGCTGTCCAACCTCGTCGAGAACGGGATCGAGGCGACGTCGGCCGGAGGCACGGTGCGGCTTCGTTTCCGGAGCGACGACACGCTGGTCTGCGAGGTCATTGACGATGGGCCCGGCCTGCCCCCGGAGGTGCGCAGGCGCCTGTTCCAGGCGCAGCGAAGCACCAAGGAGGGCGGGAGCGGCCTCGGGCTCGCCATCTCCCGCCAGCTCGCGCAGGCGATCGGCGGCTCCGTGAGCCTGGCTGCCACGGGTCCCGACGGCACAACCTTTCGCGTGGAACTCCCCGGGGCCGGCGAGCCGCCGCCGGCGCACTCCGGAATGGCAGGGGTGCTGGTGGGACATGAATAGCGCCGACCGCACTGCGCCCGGCGGTGTGCACCGCGCGCGCGTCGGCTTCCTCCGCGGCGCGCCCATCAGGGCAGCGGGGCTGGACGGATCCCGCCTCGCGCGCCGCCTTTCCGCCGCGTTCCTCGCGTTCGCCGCCGGCACGTTCGCCGCCTCGGAGCCGCCGTCGCCGAATGACTGGCGGTGGTCACATCCGCTGCCGCACGGGAACAACATCGCCGACATCGCCCATGCCGGGGGAACGTTCGTCCAGGTGACGGATCGCGGGGGAATCTACGTCAGCACCAACCGCGTGGTCTGGGAACGCAGGGAGAGCGGCACCACCGCGGACCTCCGCGGCGCGGCGTTCCTCGGATCGCGGCTCCTGGTCACGGGTGCGAACGGAACGGTCCTGTGGAGCGATGACGCCGCGGTTTTCCAGGCCGCTTCCGTGGTCCCTCCGACGACGAACTGGTTCGAGGGCGTCGCGGCCTCCCCGGACGTCGCGGTCGCGGTCGGGGACAACGGCGCCATCTACCGCACGTCCGATGGCCGCGTATGGACCCGCACCCCAGGCCCGGGCATCGAGCAATGGCTGAGCGGCGTCGCCTACGGCGACGGCCGGTTCGTCGCCGTCGGGGAACTGGGCTGCATCGTGAGCAGCACCGACGGCGAGACATGGACCCGTGCGGAATCGGGAACGACCGCCGACCTCACGAGAGTTGCTTTCGGGGCGGGCCGGTTCCTCGCCGTGGGACGCGGCGGCGTCGCGCTCACGAGCACCGACGGCCTCTCGTGGAGCCCGGACGGCACCCCCGGCGTCACGAATGACCTGCTCGCCGCCGCCGTCGGACCGACGAGCCGGCTGGTGGTCGGCGATTCGGCGGTCCTGCTGCGAAGCGATTCCTCTGACTGGGTGAGCCAGACGACGGACGCCGCGACGCCGTCGCCCGCGCCCGAATGGACGTGGCTGGCCGCCCTGTGGGACGGGGAACGGTTCCTCGCGGGAGGACGGACCGGGGTCACGATCGAAAGCCTGCACACCAACGTCCCGCCCCTCGGCAACGTCACACTGTGGTTTCGCACGGATGAATCACCCCGGACCTGGCTGTGGGACATGGATCGGATCGGCGACCTGTATCTCGCCGTCGGCGACCGCGCCACGATCCTCAGCAGTTCCTCCGGCGTGACATGGACCGTGGAGCCTCCGCCCGCGTCCGCGGAAACGGTGCTTTACGGGATCGGCGGGTCGGATCGCATGGCGCTCGCGGTGGGAAGCGAGGGAGTCATGCTGCGCAGCCAGGCCCTTTTCACGAACGTGGTCATCACGAACCGGATCGTGGCCGCCGGGCGCACGAACATCCTGGTCGCGACCAACCGCCTGAACCTGATTGGCGTGCTCTGGGAGGAGGTCCATCCGCGCCCGGTCACGAACACGCTGCAGGGCGTCGCATGGCGCGACGGGCAGTTCGTGGCGGTCGGCTCCGCGGGCACCGTGCTGCGCAGCGCGGACGCCATCGAATGGACGGTCGGCAGCGCTCCCACGTCCGAGTTCCTGAGCAGCGTGGCACCCGCCCCGCAGGGCTGGGTCGCGTCGGGCACGGGAGGGACGCTCCTGTTCAGCCCCGATGCGGTGTCGTGGGAGAATCTGTCCTCCGGCACGAGCACGTGGATCTACAGGGTGCGCAACCTCCCGGCGGGCATGGTCGCCGTCGGGAGGGACGGCTTGATCATGGTCAGTTCCGACGGGCGGCAGTGGTCGCATCGCGCCAGCGGCACGAGCGCATGGCTGACGGACGTCCGCCAGGTGGGCGGCGCGGTGTATGTCGGAGGCCTCCAGGGAACGCTGCTGCGCAGCACGAACCTCGTGGACTGGCAGCCGCTCTCGATTCCCACCGGCAAGGCGCTGCAGGCTCTGGCCGTGCACAGGTCGCAGCTCGTCGCGGCCGGGGCCGAGGGAATCATCCTCCGCGCGATCGCCGAGCCGGATGCTTCCGCCGTGAGCATCGTCGCGTATCGCCACAGTCGGGACGCGGATCCGCCCGTGGATCTCTTCCTGTTCGAGGGCGTCCCCGAACTTCGCTTCCGCCTTGAGCGCGCCCCGATGCTCGGGGCCTGGGAGCAGGAGGGCTCGCTCCGGCTCGGCCCGGAGGGAGCCGTGAGCCATGGATTGGCAGCGCCGGACGGGACGCGCTTTTATCGCGCCGTGATCGATTCCGGCGCGTCCCGGTGACCGGGCTGATCCGCCGGCCGGCAGCCCCCGGTCGATGGCGGACGGGCCCTGGCCGTGCCCGTGTTCGGGATGGACTTCGCCCGGGTTGAAGGCACGGTGACCGTTCGCCGCATCATTCGCTGTGCATCGCGATGGAGTACGACGCATTTCTGACCTACCCGAGCCGCGACCGCGCCGCCGCCGAATTCCTTGAGCAGTGGCTCGTGCATCGCGAGGACCTTCGGGTGTTCTCGGACGAGGGCGGCTTCGACCCGGAACTCCCGGCGATCGAGGACCACGCGCGCGCGCTGCGGCGAAGCCGGTGCATCGTGGTCTGCTTCGGCCAGGACGGGGTGGAGCGCTGGCAGTCCCCCGAGGCGCGGGCGCTCCTGGAACGCCTGCACATGGAACGGCCCTGCCGGCTCATCGCGGTTCTGCTTCCCGGGCTTTCCCCGGAAGCGCAGCGCGCCATTCCGATGTACTTCCGGAGGCGCTGGTGGGTTCCGGTCACGCGGGAGGGTGATGAGAACGCGGCGCGCATGCTCGCCCAGGTCATCCGGAAGTCGCGGGGCGTCGAGCACGGTCCCGCGCTGGTGCCCTCGGGGCAGGGACCCGACGAAAGTCCGTACCGCGGTCTCCTCCCCTTCGCGGAGCACGACGCGCCGATCTTTTTCGGGCGTGACGCGGTGGTGCAGGAGATCCTGCTGCGTCTGCCCGCGTCGAAGTTCATCGCCGTCACCGGACCGGCATTCATCGGAAAGACTTCGGTGCTGAACGCCGGTCTCATCCCGGAACTGCGGGGGCAGGGCTGGGCGTGCGCCTCCTGCGCGCCCGATGCCGCGCCCGTGCAGTCGCTCGCGTCCACGCTCTACAACCTCCAGTTGCCGCGGATCCGCTGGAAGGAGGAGGAACTTCTCGAGCACCTGCGGGACGCGGGCTCGCCCATCGTGGACGTGCTTGCGGACGAGATCCTCAAGGACCTGCGGAAGGCGCGTCTGCTCCTCGTCGTGGACCCGTTCGAGGAGGCGTTCACGCACGCCGCGGACGGGGAGCGCCACCGGTTCATGGAGCTTCTGGCCGGGGCGGCGCTGGCACGGGGCGGACGGGTGCACGTCGTGGTCGCCATGCGTTCCGAGTACCTCGGCGCGTGCGCGCAGGAACCGGCCCTCAACCGGCTCGTGATCCGCAACCTGATCCAGGTGGGCGCCATGTCCCCGCGGGAGGCCCGTGACGCCACCCTGGGACCGGCGTTCGCGCAGGGGCTCGCCATGGAACCGGGGCTCGCGGACCGGATCCTCGAGGATTTCCGCTCGCGACCGCTGGACCTTCCCCAGTTCAGCCATGCGCTCGAGCAGCTCTTTCACCGCCGCGAGTATCGCAATGACCAGCCCGTGCTGACGGCCGCCGCGTACCACGCCATGGGCGGAATCGCGGGCGCCGTCGCGGCGCGCGCCGAGGCCGCCTTCGCGCGCATCGAGCAGATTCATGGTCCCGACGCGCACCACTGGGTGCGCCGGATCCTGCTGATGCACCTGTTGCGCGACGGCGGGCGCTACGTGGCGTGGCGTCGGGTGGCGCCGCTCAGCGAGGTCCTCCACGGCGATCGGCCGAGGGCGCAATCCATCGTGGAGGCCCTGATCGAGGGAGGCATCCTCGTCCGCACGCGCATGCCCGGCGGCACGGTGCCGGGTCAGCCCGTTCCGGGACTGGAGGAGGGCGAACCCGGATCTTCCCCCGAGGAAGGCCTCATGATCGCGCACGACGTGTTTCTCACGGGATGGCCGCGCCTGCAGGAGTGGATCACGCTTCACAACGACGATCTCCGCGCGGTTTCGGCCCTGCGGGAGCTCGCCCACACATGGGTGCGCGAGGGTCGCAACCCGGCCTTCGTCCTGACGGGAGGCCGCCTTCTGGATGCCGAGGAACTCGGGCAGCGGCTCGGGAGCGATTTCCCGCCGGACCTCGCGGAGTTCGTGGCCGCGTCCGTCAGGGCTCGCGACGCCGCGGAGCGCGGGCCGCTCCAGGAGGCGCTGAGGGAAGTCCGCGCGCTGAGGGAGGACCTCGCGGCGCGGGAATCCGAGATCGGCAAGCTCAAGGCGCGGATTGAACTGGAGGCCGAGGAACGCGCGGTCGCCGAGCAGCGCGCCCGCGCGGCCGCGGATCAGCAGGAACGCGCCGACGCGCGCGCGCGCTGGCTGGGGTTCCTCTTCTTCGTGGCCCTGGTCGCGCTCGCCGCGGTGCTCGCCGAGCGTTTCGGGCTTCTCCACTGACCCGCCACGCATGGCCGCGGAATCGTGGCCCCGGATCCATTGCGCGAAGGCCGATGTCGTGCGATGGTCGTCGCGTCGGGCGCAGAACCCGCCGGCCCGACAGGCGAACGGCCCGTCGCACCTGACCGGGCTGCCAACCCCCGCCAGAGCCAGTTCCCGAACAGGAGACGTGTGCCTTGAAAACCGGTTACCTGATTGACATGGACGGTGTGATCTACCGGGAAAACCACCTCATCCCGGGCGCCGCCGATTTCGTGGACGCCCTGCTTTCCCGGGGCACCCCGTTTCTCTTCCTCACGAACAACTCGGCCCCGACCGCCGAGGACCTCACGGTCCGACTGAAGCACCTGGGAATCTCCGGACTCGGACCGCGGCACTTCTACACGTCGGCCATGAACACGGCCGATTTTCTCAGCGAAACCCATCCCAACTGCACGGCGTTCGTCGTGGGCGAGGGCGGTCTGCTCGCCGCGCTGCACGAGCGGCGGATCGCCAACGACGCGATCCATCCGAACTACGTCGTGGTGGGCGAGGGGGCCGCGACCACCGAACGCCTCACGAAAGCCCACGAACTCATCGAGCGCGGCGCGCGCCTCGTCGCGACCAACCCGGACAACTGGTGCCCGGTTTCCAGCGAGCGCACCCGTCCGGGCGCCGGCGCACTCGCGGCGTTCCTCGAGGCCAGCACGGGCCGGCGCGCGTACTACCTCGGCAAGCCCAACGGGTACATGTTCCACAAGGCGCGCGCCCGGCTCCTCGAGACATCGCTGAACAAGGTGGAACAGGTCGCCATGATCGGGGACACCATGGAGACCGACATCCGTGGCGCGGTGGAGGCGGGCCTCCAGGCGTACCTCGTGCTCACCGGATCGACGCAGCTCGAGGACGTCGGCGATTACGTTTACCAGCCCACGCGCGTTCTCCACAGCGTGGCCGAGCTTGTCGAGGAGGTGCGCTCCGGCGTGCCGGGCACTTGGGACAGCCCGCTCTTCAGCCATGCGAAGCACAACGGCCAGAAGCACGGCGACCGCCATCAGACCGACATCCTGGCCCTGCACAAGCCGCGCCCTCGGCCCGCGATGACCAAGTGAAGGGGGCGGGCGATCGCGAACGAGCCGCGCCGGCCGCCAAGGTCGCGCTTGCGTCGGAGCGCCGGATTCGTCATCTTGTCCGCCGCGCGGGATTGGGGTCGTAGCTCAGTTGGTAGAGCGTCTCGTTCGCAATGAGAAGGTCAGGGGTTCGACTCCCCTCGGCTCCACCATCCCGGCAGCGCCACTCCGCAGCGCCCCGCCTGCTCCTTCTTCCTGCCGTGTCTCGTCCGCATCGCTTCAGGCACGAAGCTGCGGCGCGTGCCTGTGGATCTTCCGAATCGCCTCGGCGATCTGTTCCATGTCGCGCTCGGGTCCCAGCAGCATGGTCTGAGGGAACCACACCGCCTCGCGGCAGAGCTGTTCGTTGACGGGGCACTGGTTGCGTTCCTGCCATTCGTCCAGCACGTCGGCCGGATAGATCCGGCGATATGCGCGGCTCCGGAGCACTTCCTTGAGGAACGGCTCGCGATTCAGCGGGCTGTATCCGCCCGAGCATGGGATGCCCTCGGCCCGCAGCGCCCGCAGGAAAACGTCGCGTTCGAGGCCGTGAAACTCCTCCGATCGAAACCGGAACATGTAGAGGTGCCACGCGTTCCGGGTGCAGCCCTCGTGCATTACGGCCGGAATGATCCCGGGAATCTCGCGCAGCAGGCGGGTGAGATACGCCGCGTTGCGGTCGCGCACGTCCGACTGCTCGCGCAGCCGCGTCATCTGCGTCTGGAGGAGGGCGCCCTGGAACTCGGTCAGCCGCAGGTTCGCGCCTCTCCCGGAGAGGAACACGGGCCTGCCGGCCGTGCCGCGTCCGCGCCCGTTGTTGTGGAAGGCATGGCAGCGTTCGGCGAGTTCATCGTCGTTCGTGAGGATGGCGCCGCCTTCCCCGCAGTTGAGGTTCTTGCTCGCCTGGAAGCTGAAGCAGCCGGTGTCTCCCAGGGTGCCCACGTGCCGTCCCCGCCACTGCGCGAGGTGCGCCTGGCAGGCGTCCTCGACGATGCGGATCCTGTGTTTGCGTCCGATCTCGAGCAGGCGGTCGAGGTCGGCCGCGGCCCCTCCGATGTGCACCGGGATCATGGCGACCGTGCGCCCGGTGATCGCCGCCTCGACCTTGTCGGCCGCGATCTGGAAGGTTTCGAGGTCGGAGTCCACGAAGCGGGGCAGGGCATGGTGGAGCAGGATGGCGTTGAGGGTTGCCACGAACGTGTAGGGCGGCAGGATGACCTCGTCGCCGGGGCCCACCTCGAGCGCGCCGAGCGACGCGACGAGCGCGCTGGTGCCGTTGGCCACGGCGATGCAGTGCTTCGCTCCCGTGAGTTCCGCGTAGGCCTGCTCGAAGGCGCTGACGCGGCGGCCCGATCCACGGAACCACGCTCCGCCGCGGAGCACGTCCATCCATGCCTCTTCGTCCGTGGAGTCGAAGACGGGCCACCCGGGGAAGGATTCGGTCCGCACCGGCCTGCCGCCGAGCAGGGCCGGGGAATCCGTGCGCTGGGTCGCCTTCGGAGCCGAGGAGGCAACGGCGCCGGTCGAGGCCGCGAGGGCGAGGCCGGCGCCCGCCATGGTGGAATGGGAGAGAAAGCGTCGGCGGCTGAAGTGGGGTTTCACGGCCCCTGAGTAGGCCAGGCGTCCTGTCCCGAAAACACAAAATGCACGACCGCCGATTGCGCGGAGCGCCCGACCGCCTTCTAATCACCTGCAATGGGCTCAGTCTGAACGACTCGGAATGCACGCAGCACGCCGCACCCGGGAAGTGGTCCTTGTGCCGGGCGCCAGCACGGGAATCGGTCTCGCCCTGACGCGCCGGCTCCTTCGAACGACGGAGCATCACGTCGTCGCCACCGCGCGATCCTCCTCGATGCCGCGGTTCGCCGCGCACGGGCTTGTGGAGTCGGATCGCCTCTGGCTGCGCGCGATGGACGTGACCGACGCGCGGCAGCGACGGGAGGTGGTCTCCGAGGTCGAGGCCGAGCTGGGCGGCGTCGATGTCCTCGTGAACAACGCGGGCGTCGCGTGGCGCGCGGTTCTCGAGCACGTCAGCGAGTCCGACTGGCTCGATCAGATGCGCGTCAATTTTCGGGGTCCGGCCGAGCTGGCGCGCCTGGTCCTTCCGGGGATGCGCGCGCGCCGGTCGGGACGCATCATCGCGGTCTCGTCCGTCGGCGGCATGATGGCCATGCCCACGATGGCGCTGTACAGCGCCTCCAAGTTCGCCCTCGAGGGCGCGTTCGAGGCGTTGTGGTACGAGGTCCGGCCCTGGGGCATCCACGTGACGCTGGTGCAGCCGGGCTTCGTGCGCTCCGATTCGTTCCGCAACACGCGTCTGACTCGCGCCGCGATTCGCGGCACGACGCTGGCGGAGGACCCGTACCATGCGCATTACGAGCGCATGGACGGGTTCATCGCGCGGTGGATGCGACGGGCGTGGTCGAGGCCGGACGACGTTGCGCGCGTGATCGTGCGTGTCATGAGGCGCCGCCATCCGCCCCTGCGGGTGGCCGGCACGCCGGACGCGTGGATCTTCGCGAGCATGCGCCGCCTGCTGCCGCGCGGCCTCTACCACCTGTTGCTCTATTCGTGCCTGCCGGGGATTCGGACGTGGGGGTGCCCGCCGCCGGCCGGCGGCGCGGGCGTGGTCAGCGGGCCAGCCGCGGAAGCCACGTCGTCAGTGCAGGCACGTAAGTGATGACCAGCACGCCCACCGCGAGCACCCCGAGAATCGGGAGGCTCGCGCGCGCGACCTCCGGCACGGGTCTGCCAAAGCGATAGGATGAGAGGAAGAGGTTCATGCCGACCGGCGGCGTCAGGTAGCCGAGCTCGAGGTTCGCGAGGAAGATGATGCCGAGGTGGAGCGGATCGATCCCGAAGGCCAGCCCGATGGGAACGATCAGCGGCACCACCACCACCACGGCCGAGTAGATGTCCATCAGACATCCGACGACCAGCAGCAGCACGTTCAGCGCAATCAGGAATACCAGCGGCGACGAGATCGCGTTCTGAACCCAGTCCACGGCCAGTTCCGGGACATGCGCCGTCACGAGGAAGTTGGTGAAGCCCATCGCCACGCCGAGGATGAGCAGCACGCCGCCCACCAGCAGGCCGCATTCGGTCATGACGCGCGGCACGTCGCGCACGAGCGAGAGGTCCCGATGCAGCACCGTCTGGCTGAGCAGCGCGTACAGCGCCGTCAGGGCCGCCGCCTCCGCCGGGAGACAGAAGACAAGGGACGCGAGCGCCACCACCGGCAGCAGCAGTTCCCACTTCGCCTCCCACACCGCCGCGCCCGCCTCGCGCGCATCGAACCGGTTGCGCCCGGCTTCGATCGGCGGTCCGATCCTCACGCCCCAGAGAGCGGCAAGCCCGACGAGGAACAGGCCCGGGATGATCCCCGCGAGGAACAGCTGTGGAATGGGCACGTTCGCGATGATCGCGTACAGGATCAGCGGGAGGCAGGGTGGCAGCAGGATCCCGAGCGAACCCGAGCCGGTCAGAAGTCCGAGGGCGTCGCGCTCGCGATACCCGGCGGCGGTCAGCACGGGGAACAGCAGTCCCCCCAGCGCGAGGATCGTCACGCCGGAGCCACCCGTGAACGTCGTGAAGAACGCGCAGACGAGCGCCGTCACGATGGCGGGTCCTCCGCGCACCCAGCCGAACGACGCGAGGAACACGCGCACGAGGCGTTTCGACGCGCCGCTCGCCGCCAGGTAGTACCCGGTCAGCGTGAAGAGCGGGATCATCGGCAGGAGCGGGTTGACGACCTGCTCGTAGTGATCCAGGGGAATGGACGCGAGCGGGTCCTGACGGCCCCAGAACAACACGACCGCGGCTCCGCCGAGCACGACGAAGATCGGCGTCCCGAGCACGGCGGCCGCAAGGACCAGCAGGATTCCGGGCAGGACCAGCGAGGCGGGATCGATCGGGGCCTTCCAGCCGACCAGCACGATGCCCCCCGCGAGCAGCAGCGATCCCAGCCGCCATTTCCAGTCATGTCCCGAGCGCCACCACAGCCGCGCCGCGATCAGGCCGAAGCCCGCCGGCAGGGCCGATTGAAAGACCCACACCGGAATGCCGAGGGCCAGCTCGCGTCCCGACATGCGCTCCACATCGACGAGCTGCCACGACGCGTGGGCCAGCACGGCCGAGATCGCCATCGCCACGGCGCCGGCGATGAGCTGCGCGGAGTGCCGCTGCCACGGCCGCCGCAGAAGATGCGGCACGGTCGAGATCGCGAGCAGGCGTCCCTCGCGCGCCGCGATCAGGCCGCCGACCATGCCCACGAGGAGGTTGAAGTGCCCGAGCAGCGCGTCGGCACCCGGGATTCCGACGGGCAGACCCCAGCGCCGCAGGACCTCGGAGAGCGGCAGGATCAGCATCCCCGCCAGGAGCAGCACGAGCACGCCGTTCTCCGCGCCGTGCAGGGCCCTCACCCATCCGGGCGGCGGACGGACCTCGTGTCCCGCCGGCGGGGGAGTCTCGGAGAGGCTCACTTCGGCGGCGCTCATGCGCCGGCTCGCTGGCGGTGGGCCTCGAGGAGGGACTGCACCTCGTCGAACAGGGGAGCGGGGACGAGCGTGCCCCGGATCTTGGGATACGCCCCGCTGATGACGCGCCGCCATTCAGCCTCGATCTCCGGCGTCACGGGCGTGATCTGGAGCCCCTGCTTCTCCTTCATCGCCTCGATGGCGGCATCGTCCTCCGCCCGGCTGTTGCGCCGGACTTCGGCCCCGGTCTCCTCGGCGATGGCCGCGAGTGTCCGCCGCAGATCCTCGGGAATGCGCTGCCACGCGCGGCGGCTCACGATCATGGCGCCGACGACGGGGGTGTACTTCAGGTCGAGCATGAAGCGGGCGATGGTCGCCACCTGCGTGAAGTTGGCGAGGAACGGCGGAAGGGAGACACCGTCGATCATGCCGGTGCTCAGGGCCGTGAAGATCTTGTCCGGCTCGAGCGGCACCGGTTCGTAGTAGTCCTTCATGATCTCGGTTGCCTGCACGTCGCCGGCGGCCGCGAAGATCTTCATGGTGCGCAGGTCCGCCGGGCGCACCACGCGCGTTCGGGTGAACCATCGGATCCAGCCCGCGTCGGCCCAGTAGAGGACCTCGTAGTTCTTCTTGTGGAAGGCTTCCTCGAGGCGGGGGCGCATGGTTTCGCGGACATGATCCACCTCCTCCCAGTTCCGGAACATCATGGGCAGGAGCTGGAGGGCCGTGGGCGCCGGATCGATGAGGCCCATGCCCCCGGCGGTGAGCATGGCTCCCTGGAGCTGGCCGATGCCCATCCGGCGAACGATGGCCGGCTCGCCGCCCTGCGTGCCGGGATAGATCGTCGCGGCGACCCGCCCGCCGCTGGCTTCCTGCCATCGCTGGGCCATCTCCTGAAAGGAGCGATGAAAGGAGGAGCCCCTCGGCGCCACCGTCGCGAACGCCAGCCTGTGCTCGGCCCGGGCGGCTGCGCGCAGGCACGCGGGGGCGAGTGCCGTTCCGACGGCACCGGTCCGGAGGAAGGTTCTGCGGTTCATGGCGGCGCCAACATGCATCCGGGTGCGCGCATGCCGCAACCGGTTGATTTGGTTTTGGCGGGGGCCGTTCCTACATGTCGCGCAGGTAGATCTCGCGGTTCTTCCACAGGTACAGCGTGCCCGAGAAGAGCGTCAGGATGACGGCCGCCCAGCGGCTCGCCTCCGCGAACCAAAGGACCCATGGGGCCGTCGCGGGGAACGCGAAGACATGGAACGCCCACGTGCCCCACGATGGGTACGCCATCGCGGTGAGAGTCGCGATGATGCAGACAATCTGGGAGATCGTCTTGTGCTTGCCGAACCGTTCCGCCGCGAGGACGAGATTCTTCGATGCGGCGAGCAGCCGCAGCCCCGTGATGGCGAGTTCGCGCGCGACAATCACGACCGTCATCCACGCGGGCATCTGGTGCAGCTCGACGAACACGATGAAGGCGGAGCAGATCAGGATCTTGTCCGCAAGCGGGTCCATGAGGATCCCGAAGTTCGTGATCAGCTTCATCCGCCGCGCGATCGTTCCGTCGTAGTAGTCCGTGATGCTGGCGATCACGAAGAGGGCAAGGGCGACGGTCGCGTGAAGGGGGAAGGGAATGAGCAGGACCGCGATGAAGATGGCGGTCAGCACCAGTCGGGACAGGGTCAGTCGGTTCGGGAGGTTCATCAGGAAGCCACGCCCGGGCGCCCGGTTGTCCGGGTTTTTTGCCGGGGATGCAAGCGGATGGACGCCGCCAACGGGTGACCCGGTCCCGCCCGCGCGGCGCTCGAGGGGCGCCGGCGCGGGGACGGATTCCGGCGGGAAGCCGGGGGATGACCTAGAAGCCGACGGACGGACGGCGGCCCTGCTTGACCACCTGTTCCTCGCCCTCCCACACGGCGAGGCCGCGTCGGTCGGTCAGGGAGAGCTGGAAGGTGTAGGCCGCCTGCCGGTAGTCGCCGGAGCGCGTGTAGGTCTCGATGATCTTGCCGGAGAGGCTGAAGTCCGGCGGGCGCGACGGCTGCGGCTCGAGGCCCATGTCCCGCCACTCCTGCGCGATCTCCCGGGCGAGTTCGTCCTCGGCGGTGCCGCCCGGGCCGCGGGTCGTCATGGTGAGGGCCTTGCCGCTGCGGTTGAGCGCCACGCGAATCCGCTTGGTGAGCAGGTCGGTGTCCACCTGCTGGCCCGTGTTGTTGACCACGCGGCTGACGACCATGACCGCGGGCGGCGAGGGAACATTGTCGAGCACGCCCGAGGCAAGGAGATCGTTGATCGCCGCTTCCGCCGCCATGGCGAAGTCCTGGATGTTGATCTGGTCGAGCGTCACCATCAGACGGCCTCCCTGCGGATCCACGTACTGCGCGCGGCGCGTGCAGCCGGATCCCGCGCCAAGGAGGAGCGCCGCGACGGCGAGCGATGTCAGTGCGGTTTTCATGTCAGTTCTTGCGAAGCCTCGGGAGGTAATCACTGGTGCTCTCCTGGATTGTGAGCCGGAAATCGCGCGCATCCGGGGTGGGTGCGACCGATGTCAGCACGAGGACCTGCCCGCCCTCGATCTGCTGCGAGACCATCGTCGACGTCGGCGTCGAGACGGGGAACCCCTGCGCGTCGAACCAGTCGAAGCGGTAGTTGAACCGGAACACGCGCGCGCGCGGGTTCTCGATCTCGACGCCGATGCGCATCAGGCCGTCCGGCGTGGTGCCCTCGATCACGTTCAACACCGAGACCGCGCGCGCGGTCTTGGGCGACCGGATGATGCGCTTGTCCTCGATGTTGTGGCGGACGTAGGCGGGGTTCGCCGGTTCGACGGTGTTGACGCGGTTGTGCGCGGTGCTGCAGCCGGCCGCGGCCAGCGCGGCACCGAGCGACAGGACCCGGACGAGGCGGGGAAGGGCGGTTCTCATTTCAAGGTCATCTGTGAGATCCGAAGCGGTGTGTGTCCGCTGACGGATCGAACATAGACGATATTCACGATGCCGTCCTGTATGGTGACGGTCACCGGGGGCATCGCGCCCTCCACCAGGCGGATCCGCCGGTCGGGCGGCGTGGGCATGCGCGCCACCTGGAACTCCTTCGGGAGCGTCGTCCAGGTCCGGGTGTCGGCGATGTTCACACTGGCCTGGTACGCGAGCGTCGCGATGCGCACAAGCGCGCCGAGCGCGTCATCCTGCTGGCTCGCGGCCTCGTTCACGACGAAGGCCGCCACCCCCTTGGCAAGGGTGGACGCGAGCGTTCGCGTGATCAGCGCACTCTTGGTGTCCTCGAAGTCGCGTGCGATGACGCGGTCCATGCTCGCCACGAGTTCCGTCGTCATTCGCGACGCGCCGGCCTCGATCCCGAGGGTCAGGGCGTGGCCGGCCTGCGGGCGGAGGACGGGCCATGCCGTCCCGATGTAGGAGACATTCGCGAACAGGATCGGGACGTCGATCCGGACCTGCTCGCGCACCGGTGCCCGTCCGGTCGCGAAGATGACATAGGTCACCGGCTCGTGCGGTTCGCCGCGGAGCAGGCGTTCGCACGCCTCGAGGTCCTCGCGCACGAACCGGTTCCCGGGGCTGAACTGGAGCGCACGCTGCAGCGAGACGCGCGCGCGCTCGAGGTCCGAGAGGTCCTGCGCCTGCGCCATGAAGAAGATGCCGTCCAGCCACACGGTGAACGGGTTCACGTACTCGGCATAGGGCTGCAGCGCTGCCGCGGGCGCAAGCACTTGGTCGATGGACGCCTGGAACTGCGGGCTCTCCACGGTGCGCTCGATCACCGCCGCGTTCCCGCTGCTGGCCGCCTCCTCCTGCGCGCGTTCGATGCGACGCGCGTTTTCCGCGACGGCGTCCTGCTGATACTGGTACGCCCGGATCAGCGCGGGACGCGCGGCCTCGGGTTCCCCCAGGGCGAGATGGTTCAGCGCCCGGTACGTGGCGGCCATGATGCGGTCGTACGCGCGTCCCTCGTAAGGCAGATTGGCCGGGGTCGTCGCGGCCGCCATCGCCTCCGCGCCCACTCGCACGCGCGCGCGGTTCGCGTACTCGGCCATGCGTTCCTCGGCGATCTCGAACGCCCTCGTGCTCTCCCGGTACTGCGAGGCGACACGAAGCGCCGTCCCCTGCTCGAGGCGCCAGATGACCTCGTTGCGTCTGTCGGAGCTTTCCGCCCGCCGCGTGAACTCGCTGACAGCCCGATCCACGTTGCCGGCCGTCCACGCGCTCCGGACCGCCTCCGTCTTCGTCGCGTAGGTTCTGCAGCCCGTGCCGGCGGCGAGCGCGAGCGCGGCCGCCAGCGCGTGGATGCACCGGGCCGCCGCGATACGGCGGGGACACGCCGACGGCCGCCCGCCTCGTGCGGGCCCCGTCACGCTCCTTCCAGCGAACGATGGCTCGGCCGGTCGCATCCCGAGGGAAGCGGCGATCCCTGGTCGGTCGCCACTGTCCCCCTCAATCGACTGCGCGGGAGGCGGGCGCATTCAGTTGGCGCGCGTGCCCCCGTCGGGGGCGCCCCCGGATTCGCCTGCTGAAAGGATGCGCGCGAGGCCATCCAGTTCCCGGCGCAGCTTCGCCTCGGCATCCTCGTCGGTGTGGCCGAGGATGCCCACCGGACCCATCCATCCGCCGCGCCCGAGGATGCCGATCATGCGGGCCTCGTGCTCGCCCTCGCCGACGGACACGATCTTGCGGCCGGTGCGATCGCCGTCGGTGACCATCCCGTTCAGGTTCACCGCCAGCAGGTGCGGTTTCATGCGCTCGAACAGTTCCGCGAACCGCGGCACGTGGGCGTGGCCGTGATGGAAGTTGTACACGATCCCGGCGTTCTCGTGGCCCGCGGCCCTGAGGCGTTCGAGCACCGCGAGCTGGTTCTCGGGTTCGCCGAACCAGCCGAGGTGATTGTAGAGCCCGACCACGCAGCCGAGCCGCGCAGCCTCCGAGCAGATCGGGGCGAGTGTCCGCGCGGCGTCGGCAATGTGCCGCCGGAGTGCCTCCGGATCGTCGACGGGCTCCGTGCCCATCGTGACCCAGAGCTGCGGCCGCACTCCGTGGCGCCGGATGCACTCGAGGATCGCGCGGGCATGGGCGTTCAGCCCGGCGGGAAACCACCACGCCGTCAGCTCGATTCCGTGCGCCTCCAGCGCGCGAACCTCCGCGTCGAAGGATGGCACGTGCTCGTCCCTCCAGTCGTAGGCGAGGCGTTGGATCCCGAGGCCGCGCAGCATGCGCGCGCGTTCCTCCGGCCCCCTCCTGGCGGTGTCGAAGGGGACGATGCACCACGCCACGAGATTCGTGCGCGAGAACAGGCCTTCCGGCGGCAGCGCCGGGGCTCCCCGGCACGCGATCGCCGCGACCATGAGAAGAAGCGCTCGCCAGCTCACAACGGGCGTCATGCTGGACGTTGCGCGCCCGGCGGCAACGATTTTGCGTGCGTGTCGGGCCCGCGGAACAGAAATTCGCGCGCGTTCTCTTCGAACACCCCAAGACCAACAACATGATCAGAAGTAGTGCTCCTGTTCTATGGCTCGCGCTTGCCGCATGCATGCCGGGCCTTTACGCGGCAACCAACGAACTTCCCGCCGAAATCGCCTCCCCGCCCGGCTCGGGCTCCCAGCCCGGGTTCATCGTGCGGGTGGCCCAGGCTCCCGAAGGCACGGCGATCCCGAACAACTTCATCCGGGCCATCCGCCAGCTGAACGGAACCCTGACGGACTCCGAGGGCGCTCCCGTGCCCAACGAGGCATATCCCGGCGACAACGACGACGAGTCGTACACGCTGAACGTCCTCGACCTCGAGCGAGACGCCATGCCGTTCGAGGTCGTCGACGCCAGCAACGAATACATCTGGGCGTTCTGGGCCCCGAACTACTTCCCCGGAATCCCGGGCACCGGCGGTCACACCACGCTCTTCGCGCTCGAGGCGGTCGCGTTCCTCGAGCTGCCGGCGGGCCCCACGACCTTCGGAGTGAGCGTGGCCACCGACCGTACGGACATGAATGACGACGACTCCTACCAGGTCTTCGTCGGGGCGGTTCCCCGGGATTTCTTCGCCCTGAAGGTGGGCGAGTTCCAGCGCAACGCGCCCCCGTTCGTCGGGGAGACACACAACGAGAACCGCTGGACCGTCATCGCCCCGGAGGCGGGTCTCTACCCCTTCCGCATCGTGTACTGGCAGGGCGGCCGCGGCGCCAACCTGCAGCTGTACACCATTCTCGACAACGAGGAGCGGGTCATCGTGAACGACTCCTCGGACGCCCGCGCCATCAAGGCCTACACGCGCGTCGCCAACCCCGCCTCCGACGCGCCCTACGTCGCCGAGGTCTCCCCGATTCCCGGCTCCGCCGGCAATGATCCCGCATCGGAAGTCTCCATCCTCCTCGCGGACGGGCCGGTGGCCGTGGACGACGAATCCATCACCCTGATCGTGGACGGCCAGCCCGTCGAGGCGACCGTGGAACGCGACGGCGGGCGCGTGCTCGTGTCCCTCCAGCTCGATCCCGAGCGCAGCGACTCCGAGACCGACGTCCGCCTCGAGTTCGCCGACGCCTCCGGCCAGACGCACGTCCGTGAGTGGGCGTTCTCGATCGTGACCGCCGGCGGTCCCGAGGCGCCCGTCACCGGTCAGTGGGACTTCGATCAGCGCAGCCTCGCGGCGACCGTCGGCGCGCCGCTCGAGTTCCTCGGCGGCCCTGAAGGTCTCACCGCGCAGCTCACCGAGTTCGGGATGACGTCCGAGTTCGGCATCCCCGACATCAACGGCGAGCCCGCCGCGGTCATGCGCGTGCCCGGCGATCTCACCCGGGAGATCGGGTACATCATGACGCACGGCATCGCGCCGAACGGCGGCGGCACGCTGGTGAATCAGTTCACGCTGATCATGGACGTCTATATCGAGACGTCCGGTCCCGGCGCCGCCGCGCTCCTCCAGATCAGTTCCCTCGACAACACCGATGACGGCGACCTCTTCTGGCAGGGGAACAACTTCGGGCAGGGCACCGACGGCTACATCGGCCGCGGCACCTTCACCGCCGGCGAGTGGCACCGTGTGGCCGCCGCCTACGACATGGCCGCCGATCCTCCCGTCGTCGTGAAGTACGTGGACGGCATCAAGCAGCACGAGTGGACCGCCAACCACAGCCTGGACAACCCGCGCCGCGCCCTGCAGCCCACGGCCATCCTCTTCGCCGACGGCGACCAGGACGAGCGCCGGGAAATGTACGTCAACAGCATCCAGATCCGCGCCGGACGCCTCACGGACGCCCAGATGGCGGCGCTCGGCAAGCCCACGGCGCGGGGCATCCCCCCGGCGATCCCTCCGACCAACGTCACCGGGCAGTGGGACTTCGACTACGGTGACCTCGGCGCCACCATCGGCCGCCCGCTCACGTACCTCGACGGTCCCGGCGGCCTCACCGAGTCGCTGACCTACTTCGGGGTCACCGGCGACGAGAACAATCCCGACGTCCCGCTGATCAACGGCGAGCCGGCCGGGTTCATGTACGTTCCCGGCGACCTCGACAGCCGGATCGGCTACGTCATGGAACACCTCATCCCGCCCAATGGCGGGGGCACGCGCGTGAACCAGTTCACGCTGATCATGGATGTCATGGTCGCGGCGGAGGGCAGCTTCGCGGCCGCCATGCTCCAGATCAGTTCGCCTGACAACACCGACGACGGCGATCTCTTCTGGCAGTCGAACAACTTCGGGCAGGGCACCGACGGCTACATCGGCACCGGCATCTTCACGCCCGGAGAATGGCATCGGGTCGTCGCCGCCTATGACATGGCGGCCGACCCTCCCCGGGTCACGAAGTACGTGGACGGCGAGTTCCAGGACGAGTGGACCGCGAACCAGGGCCTCGACAATCCGCGCCGCGCCCTGCTGCCCACGGCGGTTCTCTTCGCCGACGGCGACGCCGACGAACGCCGCGCATGGTGGGTGAACGCGATCCAGATCCGCTCCGGCGCCCTCACCCGCGCGCAGATCGAATCCCTCGGCGGCCCGTCCGCGTCCGGGATCCCCGTCGTGCTGCCGATCACGCCTCCGACGGAATCCCCGCAGCTCACGGTGTCGCGCTCCGGGGCGGACGTCGTCCTGTCATGGCCGGCGGAGGCGAACGGGTTCGTGCTCGAGTCCTCCACCGACTTCACGGACTGGAGCCCGGTGCCGGGCGTGACCGGCAACTCGGCCAGCCTGCCCGCGACCGACGAGGCGCGGTTCTTCAGGCTCCGGCAGTAACCGCATCGAGCTCCGGGCCCCTGGCCCGTCAGGGGTCCGGAGTTGCGCCATCCCTACAGTTCCGCAACCTCTCATCCGTCACGTGAAGGCCCTGCAGCTTGTCGAACATGGCCGCCCCGGACGTTTCGAGGTGCGGGACATTCCGAAACCCGAGCCCGGCCCCGGCGAGGTCGTCGTCCGGATCGCGGCATGCGGTTTGAACCATCTCGATCTGTGGCTCGAGGAGGCCGGACTCCCCGTGAGGGTCTCCCTCCCCCGGACCCCCGGGGGGGAGGCCGCCGGCACGGTCGAGGCCGTCGGCGATCCTGACGGTGAATGGCATCCGGGCGACCGCGTCGCCCTGCAGTCGAACCTCTCCTGCGGGGAGTGCGAATTCTGCCGACGCGGCGAGGAATCCATCTGCCTCCGGAGCCGGCTCCTCGGCGTGGATGTGGACGGCGGCTTCGCCGAATTCTGCGTCGTGCCCCGGCGCGCGCTCGTCGCCCTGCCGGAGCGCGTGAGCTTCGAGACGTCCGCCGCTCTCACCCTCGCGGGCAGCACCGCGATGCACATGCTCACGGACCGCGCCCAGGTGCAGGACGGCCAATGGGTGCTCGTCCTCGGCGGCGCGAGCGGGGTGGGGTCCGCCGCGATCCAGATCGCGCGCCGGCATGGCGCGCGCGTGATCACCACGGCGTCCACTCCCGAAAAGAAGGCCTTCTGCGAGCAGCTCGGCGCCGAGGCAGTGGTGGATCCCGCCGACGAAAGCTGGCCTGCGCAGGTCCGGCAGGTCACCGGCAAGCGCGGCGTGGACCTTGTCGTGGAGCATGTCGGCGGACCGATCCTGGAACGCGTGTTCCACTGCCTCGCGCGCGGCGGCACGGTCGTGACCTGCGGCGCCACCGCGGGACGCGAGATCCGCTTCGACCTCTGGCCGTTCTTCGTGAAGCAGCACCGCCTGATCGGCTCGTACGGCCGCACCCGCCGGGATCTGGCCGCCACGCTCGAGTGGGCCGCGGACGGCCGGTTGCGCGCGGTCATCGACGAGGTCCTGCCCCTCGAGCGCGGCGCCGAGGCGTTCCAGCGGCTTCGTGATCGCAAGGTCCGCGGCAAGCTCGTGCTTCGACCTTGAACCCTCCGCCGCCCCGCGGCCTATGCTGCCAGCGTGCAATCCATGGCGATTCGCGTTTCAGCGGTGTCGGGCTTCCTCGCGGTCGCCCTCGGGGCCTTCGGTGCCCACGGCCTGGAGAACCTGCTCCGCGCGAAGGGAACCGTGGAGACATGGAACACGGCGGTCCTCTATCACCTCGTGCATTCGGCCGTGCTCCTCACCCTCGCGGTGCGGGGCATGCGGACATGGGCGCCGTGGATCTGCCTGGTGACCGGGACGGTCGTCTTCTCCGGCACGCTCTACCTGCTCTCCGTGACCGGGATCAGGGTGCTGGGGGCGATCACGCCCATCGGTGGCGTGCTCTTCCTCGTCGGCTGGGGATGGCTCGCCCTCCGGGCGCGCGCCGCGCTTGACTCGACGGTCAAGGCTCCCGCCGGCGCCGGCGCGGCGGATCAGCGCCCCTGAGACTCCTGGAAGAGGCCGGTCCGGTTCTTCGCGCGCGACTCGTTTGCGAGCCGCACCTTGTACTGCACGAGCCTGGCGCGGAGTGTCTCGTCGTGCGTCGCGAGAATCTGGATCGCGAGCAGGCCCGCGTTGCGCCCCCCGCCGATCGCCACGGTCGCGACCGGAACCCCGGCCGGCATCTGCACGATCGACAGCAGCGAGTCGAGTCCCTGAAGCGCCTTGGACTGCACCGGCACGCCGATGACCGGGAGAACACTGTGGCTCGCGAGCATGCCCGGCAGATGCGCCGCCCCGCCCGCTCCCGCGATGATCACCTTCAATCCCCGGCGGGCCGCCGTCCGGCCGTACCGCGACATGTCCATCGGCGTGCGATGCGCGGACACCACGCGTGTCTCGAACGGTACGTCGAACTCGCTGCAGACCTCGGCCGCGGGCTGGAGCGTCGGCCAGTCGGAATCGCTGCCCATCACGATGCCGACCAGTGGTGAAGTGCCCTTGCTCATGGTGGCCACGCCAGCCTACCGGAAAGAGGTGGCGCGGCACCATGCCCATGTGCCGGCGTCCGCGGGGGAATCCGCCCGCGCGTCCGCGGGCGACTCAACGGTCTCACGCCCCGCCCGGGGAGTGACCGTCGCCGAAGCGGAGCGCGTCCGCCGCCTGGCGCGCGCGTCCCATCGCCTCCTCGACCGTTTCGCCCAGCGCCGTGACATGACCCATCTTGCGTCCCGGCGCGCTCACCGATTTCCCGTAGAGATGAAGCGCCACCTCGGGCACCGCCAGCGCCTTCTCGAGCCCGGCGGGATGTCCCGGACCGTTCGCGTGGCCGAGCAGGTTGACCATGACCGCCGCCGCGGTCCGCGGTCGCGGTGATCCGAGGGGCCAGCCCATCACTGCGCGCACGTGGTTCTCGAACTGCGAGCACGCGCAGGCCTCCATAGTGTAGTGACCTGAGTTGTGCACGCGCGGCGCCAGCTCGTTGACCGCGACGGATCCGTCCGCCGCATGGAACAGCTCCACGCCGAACACGCCCACTCCGGCCACCGCGCGCACCGCGCGCGCGGCAAGGTCCGCCGCCTGCTCCGAAACATGCGACGGGACGCCGGCGGGAAACTTCACGATCCGGCAGATGTGATTCTCCTGGATCGTCTCCACCACCGGGTACACGGCCGTCCCGCCGTCGAGGCCGCGCGCGATGATGACGGCCAGTTCGCGCTCGAAGGGGAACCATCCCTCGACGAACAGGGGGTTCGCGTCGCCGCCGAGGGCGGTCCAGCCCGCCTCGAGATCGCGGGCCGATCGCAGGGTGTAGTTGCCCTTGCCGTCGTACCCGTTGCGGCGGCGCTTCAGCACCAGTGGCCAGCCGAAGGCTTCCGCCGCGCGCAGCACGTCCGCGGGGGAGGGTGCGTCCGCGAAGGGCGCGAGGGCGATGCCCTCGTCCGCGAGGGCCTGCTTCTGCCAGAGCTTGTCCTGCACGATCTTCATCGTGCCGGAGCCGGGCCGCAGGACGTGTCCGCGGCGTTCAACGGCCGCGAGCGCCTCGGCGTCGGCGAACTCGTTCTCGAGGGTGAGCACATCGGAGACATCGGCGAGCCGGAGGAGGTCCGCCGTGGAGTTCCAGTCGCCGACGAGGCCGAGGTGGGCGACGCCCGCGGCCGGGGCGTCCTCATGCCGCTCGAGGATGGCCACGATGCAGCCGAGGCGGGCGGCGGCGTGCGCCGTCATCCGGGCGAGCTGACCTCCTCCGATCAGGCCGAGGGTGGGAGGCGGAACCGTCGGAGTCTGGGGCGCACGCATGCAGCGCCCTGATTTCACGGATTGCGAGGGTGCGGCGCAAGCCGGAGTCCGTCTCCCGGCGCCGGCGTGCGCGGGGGCGCATGCCCGCCGTCTGATGCAGCGGATCGGCCGGATGGGGCCGGATCAGATCCGCCAGCGGGAGCGGGCGGTGCGGCCGAACTCATGGATCTCCCCGGTGAAACGGCTGGCGACATACGCGACGATGCCGATCGTTCCCAGGAACGTCCCGAGCATCACCACGGCCACGATCCAGCTCGGGATCTGGCCGATGGCCAGCGCGGTGTAGAACGTCTCGACGGAGTCGATCCGGACCTTGGCGTGGATGAAGACCTTGGCGAGCCACGCCGCGAGGATGACGAGGTAGATGAACAGGTAGTTCCGCTTCAGGCGCCATCCCACTGCCTCGAGCGCGCCGATCTTGAACGAGGGGATGAGCAGGTCCTCCGCCACCAGCTTGCGCCAGTCGCCCTCGAGCGTCTCGGCGCGCCGCGTGACCATGGGGACGAGGAAGTGAGCCTCCAGCATGCGGACGCGCGCATGGAACGCGTCGTAGAAGCGGTACCTCCGCGCCTCGATCCAGAGCATGATCGTCACGATCGCGAGGTTGAAGAAGAAGATGATGTGCGGAACGTCCGGCAGCGAGAACGCCACCGTCATGATGGTGCTGGTCGCGGTGATCGCCCATGTGGTCGTGACGTCGAGGCGCTGCCGCCATGCCATGATGCGGCCCAGCTCGCCCCGGTAGAAGTGCGCCATCGCGTTCACGTAGGACGTGTCCGTCAGCATCGCGGCGCGCAGTGTCCGTTCGGTGTTCGGACTGGAATGGTCCGGCGGCATGAATTCCGGCGGGATACTTGCGCCGCCCGTCGCCGGACCGCAACCCGTCGCAGCAACCGGACCCGTGCCTCCGGGGTCTTGGCTTTTCCGGGAGCGCGCGTAGCGTGGGTCCGGTGAAACTTGCAACCGCCCCTCTCTTCGCCGCGGCCGTCCTCCTTGCCGGGTGCGGTGGATCGTCCGACGACACCGACGCGGCCGCGACCAACAGCGGCGCCGGCAACCCCCTGACCGCCCCCGCGGATTACGTCGGGGCCGTGGGCGCGGCACACCGGCAGGCGGACCGCGTGACGGATCTCACCAGCATCACGCGCGCCGTGCAGGCCTTCCAGGCGGGTGAAGATCGATTGCCCGCGAGTCTGCAGGAGCTCGTCAGCGAGGGATATCTGCCTCGCCTCCCCGATCCGCCGCGCGGCAGCCGGTTCGAGTACGATCCCTCCACCGGCCGGGTGCGCATCGTTCCGAGCACCCAGCCGTAGCCGCCGCGTCCCCGGCGGCGGGCGTGTCCGCCTTTCCCGAGGGGAGGAGGACAACCCTCGTCGCACGCGGCGCGCGATCGTGATGTCCCGGGGTGATGCCGGACCGCGACGGCGGCATTTTTGCGCCCCTCGTGGCGCATCGTCGTCGCGCCTCGCGATCTCGTCCGCCTGAATTCTTGCGCGCCGTGAATCGCGCAATCTAAGGTGGCGCGTCCCTGGCACCGCAGCCCGCCGCGGATGCGGGAACCTGCATATGAAGACCGGTCTACGCGCCCAGCTCTCGGTGATGATGCTTCTCCAGTTCTTCGTCTGGGGATCCTGGTACGTCACCGCTCCCAACTACCTCGGCACCATCGGATTCACCGCCACCGACTTCGGCTGGACCTATTCCGTGGGGCCGATCGCCGGGATCATCTCACCCTTCTTCGTGGGCATGATCGCGGACCGTTTCTTCCCCGCGCAGCGGGTGCTGGGTGTCATGCACCTCCTCGGCGCCGCCCTCATGTTCGGCGCAACGCTCCTGATGCGCTCCAGTTCGCCGTCGCCGGGGCTGATCAACTTCGTGTTCTTCCTCCACATGCTGGCCTACTTCCCCACGCTTGCGCTCACGAACACGCTGGCGATGCGGAACATGGACAACCCGGAGAAGGAGTTTCCGCTGATCCGCGTCTTTGGAACGATCGGCTGGATCGTCGCGGGACTGAGCCTCACGATGCTCGGACTGGACCGCAACATCGGCATGTTCCACCTCACGATCGGTGCCGGCCTGCTGCTCGGGTTGTTCAGCTTCTTCCTGCCGCACACTCCACCCACCGCCACGGGCAAGGTGTCCGCGCGCACGATTCTCGGCCTCGACGCCCTCGTCCTGCTGAAGGACCGCTCCTACGCGGTCTTCATGATTTCTTCCGCGCTCATCTGCATCCCGCTGGCGTTCTACTATCAGATCACGAGCCGCATGGTGGAGATGTCCGGCCTGCCGATCGGCCAGACGATGTCGTACGGACAGATGTCCGAGATCTTCTTCATGCTCGTCATGCCGTTCTTCTTCGCCCGGCTCGGGGTGAAGTGGATGCTCGGCGTGGGCATGCTCGCGTGGGTCCTGCGGTACACGCTTTTCGCGATCGGCGCGCCGGACCAGATCCGCTGGATGATCATCCTCGGCGTGCTGCTTCACGGCATCTGCTACGACTTCTTCTTCGTCACCGGCCAGATCTACACGGACCAGGTCGCTCCCCGCACGATCCGCGCCCAGGCCCAGGGAATGCTCGTGCTGTTCACGCTCGGCCTCGGGATGGCGATCGGCGCCCAGATCGCGGGGCGGGTCGAGGCCATGTACACGCCGCCGCGGGCGCATGAACTCTCCGCCCAGGTGGTGGCCAAGTCCGCCGAGCGCGACCAGGCCGCGGCGCGGCTCGCCTCCGCGAGCGCCGCCGAAAGACCCGCGCTCGAAGCGCAGGTCGCCGCGCTGGACGCGGAGGCCGCCAGCCTCCGCAAGCAGGAGCTCCAGGCCCTCCGCTGGGCGCCCCTGTGGGGTCTGCCCGCCGCGTTCGCGGCCGTCGTTCTGGTCCTTTTCGTCCTCCTCTTCCGCAAACCCGCGGCCCGCCCGGCGGATGCCGTCATCGCCCAGGAAAGCACCGCATGAACGTCATGGATCGTCGTCAGTTCCTTCAACGCACCGGGTCCGCCACCGCCGCGGCCGCCGCGGCGCTCTCAGGCCTCCGCGGCGGGGTCTGGTCCGCCCGCGCCGAGCCGCTGCCCAAGCCCGAAAGCAGGCTGTTCCGTATTTCGCTCGCGGAGTGGTCCCTTCACCGCGCGCTGTTCGGCGGGCGCATGACCCACATGGAGTTCCCGCGGGTCGCCAAGATCGACTTCGGCCTGAACGGCATCGAGCTGGTGAACCAGTTCTTCAGGGACAAGGCCACCGATCGCGCCTACCTGAACGCCTTCAAGAAGCAGGCCACCGACCTCGGCGTGCAGATCCTCCTGATCATGATCGATGGCGAGGGCGCCCTCGGCGACCCCGACGAGGCAGCCCGCGTCAAGGCCGTCGAGAACCATTACCGGTGGGTCGAGGCGGCCCAGCTCCTCGGCTGTCATTCCATCCGCGTCAATGCGGAGACGCGCGGCGCCGGGTCCCGCGAGGAACAGCAGGATCGCGCCGCCGACGGCCTTCGGCGCCTGTCCGAATTCGCGGCGCGCTACGGGATCAACGTCATCGTGGAGAATCACGGCCATCTCTCCTCCGATGGCGCGTGGCTCGCCGGCGTCATCCGCAAGGTCGGCCTCCACAACTGCGGAACCCTGCCGGACTTCGGCAACTTCCAGATCGGCGAGGGCAACATCTACGACCGTTACCGCGGCGTGCAGGAGATGATGCCGTACGCCAAGGCGGTCAGCGCGAAGTCGCATGACTTCAACGAGCAGGGTGAGGAGATCCACACGGATTACCGGCGCATGATGCGCATCGTGCTCGACTCCGGTTACCGCGGCTGGGTCGGCATCGAGTACGAGGGCGCGCACCTCAGCGAGACCGAGGGCATTCTCCGGACGAAGCAGCTTCTCCGTCGCGTCCGGGACGAGCTCGAGCCCGAATACTCCTGACCGCAGGCCCCGCGCGGGCTGCCGCCATGATCCCGGGCTCGCGCTGACGATCGGATGCCGCGATTTCGTCCGCCCGAGGTCATCCTGCTCTCGGGACCGACTGCGGGCGGGAAGTCCGCGGTCGCCCTCGTCCTCGCGGAGCGCCTCGGAGGCGAGATCGTTTCCGCGGACTCCGTCCAGGTGTACCGCGGGATGGACGTCGGCACCGCGAAGCCGACGGCCGGCGAGCGCGCCCGGGTGCGGCACCACCTCGTCGATGTCGCTGATCCCGATCGGCCTTTCGACGTCGCCCAATGGCTCCGCGCCGCGCGTGCCGCCGCCACGGAGATCCTCGCGCGCGGCCGCGTCGCGATCGTGTGCGGAGGCACCGGCTTTTACCTCGACGCATGGCGGCGCGGTCTTCCGCGCCTTCCCCCCGGGGATCCTGAACTGCGGGAGGAACTCGAACGCACGCCCCTCGAGGAGCTCCTCCGGGAGCTCGCCGGGCGCGATCCTGCGACGTACGGGCGGATCGACCGCCGCAACCCCCGCCGCGTCGTGCGCGCGGTTGAGATCATTCGCCTCACCGGGTGCCCGGTGCCGCCACCCGTGCCGGGCGAGGCTGCCGCGGCTGAACCGATTCTCGTTCTCCGGCGCGATCCCGCGGACCTTCGCGCCCGCATCGAGCGTCGGGTGGACGCGATGTTCGCCGCCGGCCTCGTGGAGGAAACGCGACGGCTGCTCGACCTCGGCCTCGATCGGAATCCAAATGCACGCAGCGCCCTCGGTTATCGCCAGGTGATCGAGCTTCTCCGGGGAGAACGGGATCTGCCTTCCGCGATCCAGCAGGTGAAGGTCCGGACGTGGCAGTACGCCCGGCGCCAGATGACATGGTTTCGTCATCATCCTCCCGTCGAGTGGATCGACGTCGCGCCTGACGAGCTCCCCCACGCGACCGTGGAACGGATTCTTCAGCGGAATGCGGGCTAGACGGCGCAGCGAGCCGAAACGTGGAGGTGTCCGTCAAGGGGCGGCCCACGAATGTCGGCCTTCGATTGCGGACCATCGACGGCACGGCCCACATCGTCAGCGACTCCGCCAGCTTCATGATCCAGCCCGCCCTCCGGCATCGGATCCGGAGCTCGTCCGATCTCAGCCGCCTTCGGTGGAGCGACGAGATCCCGAAACCGGCGCCACGCGGGTGTTCGCGCTGGATCTCGCAAGCGATCAGCCCGGGGCCGCGGCGTTCTGGCTGCGCGACGGCGATCGCGTCGAGATTCCGGACCGCCTGGATCCGCGGTGTGTTCCGCCGCGGAGACCGGGTGCGGGTTCGCCCCGCCGGGACGCCCGGGCCATTTCCGCCGTCCGGGCGGTCGCGGACTCGCGCCGGAGCGTCGGGAGACCCGCGATCTCGAGCCCAGCGTGGACAAACCGGCCGTGCCTTCGCGACAGTGCGCGTCCTGAGTGATGAGCAAGAAGAAGACGGCATATGCCGCGGCGGGCGTGGATCTGGAACTCGGCAACCGGCTGAAGGGCGGCCTGCCCGCGCTGCTGGCATCCACCCATCGTCGCGAGGTGCTGGGCAAGGTCGGCGGCTTCGGCGGGCTGTTCGCGCTGGACACCCGCCGGTACCGCGAACCCGTCCTCGTGGCCTCGGTGGATGGAGTGGGCACCAAGCTGAAGATCGCGTTCGCGATGGACCGCCACGACACCATCGGGCAGGACCTCGTGAACCACTGCGTGAATGACATCGCGGTCCTCGGCGCCGAGCCCCTGTTCTTCCTTGATTACCTCGGAACCGGGAAACTGGAGCCGCGCGTCTTCGACGAGATCCTTCGCGGCTTCGCGCAGGCATGCGCCGAAAACAACTGCGCGCTCATCGGCGGCGAGACCGCCCAGATGCCGGGCTTCTACGCGCCGGGCGAGTACGACGTCAGCGGGACGATCGTGGGTGCCGTGGAACGGCGCCGGATGCTCGACGGGCCGCGCCACGTCCGCCGTGGCGACATCGTCCTCGGCATCGCCTCCAGCGGCCTGCACACCAACGGCTACTCCCTCGCGCGCCGGATCTTTTTCGAACGCCTGAAGCTCAAGCCCACCAGCCGTCTCGCCGAACTGGAAGGAACGGTCGGCGAAGAGCTGCTGAAGGTGCATGTCAGCTATGGGCCGCTCGTGCGGAAGCTGCTGAGGCGCTTTCACAAGACGAATGCCGCGGACGGGACGGGAGATCAGCGCTCCCTGCCGATCCGTGCGTTCGCGCACATCACCGGCGGCGGGTTCCTCGACAACATCCCGCGCGTGCTGCCGGAGAAGTGCGGCGTGGTGATCCGGCGTGGCACGTGGGAAGTGCCTCCGGTGTTCCGCGTGATCGAGGAGCGCGGCGGCGTGGATCCGGCGGAGCTCTACCACGTCTTCAATATGGGCATCGGCATGGTCGCCCTGGTGGCCCCGGACGCGGCGGAGGACATTCTGCGCTTCATCCGGCGGCAGGGGCATGCCGCGTGGGAAATCGGCGAGGTCGTGCGCGGCAACCGCGCCGTCGAGATCAGCTGAGGCATTTTGTGCCGGCGCAGCCGTTTTGCGGGCGCATCGGTGAAATTCTGCCGGGCGGCTCGAGCGTTTCGCGGCAAACTCTTCCTGCGGGTCCCGAGTATGCGCCCGCAAACTGGCTGATTTCGGGCTGATTCGTTCCGGCATCCCCATTGCTTCCGGCGCTGCCGAGCATGGGAATCACCCGAAATACGGCTGCACGAAGCGTGGCGGCGCTCACGTTTCTGTGCCTTGGAGCCGCCGCGCTGGCCGCCGATCCGGCGGCCGCGGGCGCAAGCGCAACGGCCGCCGGCGCGGAGGTGGGAGCCGCCCTCCCGGGAGTCGGGGGAGCGCTCCTCCGGTTGTTCGGCGCCATGTGCGTCGTGCTGGGCCTGCTTTTCGGTGCCACATGGCTCGCCCGGAGATGGCGGCAGTTCGGACTCCGGTCGTCGCGGCCGCCGGAGCTCGCGGTCGTGGAGATGAAATCCCTCGGATCGCGCCAGGCGTTGTGGGTCGTCGGCTACCGAAGGCAGAGGCTGCTTCTGGCCTCGTCGCCCGCCGGCGTGACGCTCGTGACGCACCTTCCCGAGGCGGAGGCGGATGCAGCCCAGCCGCAGACGCCCGTCATCGATTTCCCTGAAGCTCTTCGCAACGTCCTCGGACGACGCGCATCATGACGCCTCTCCCTCTCGGCGCATCCCGCGTTCGCCGCCTCCTCGCCGTCGTCCTGCTCCTTCCTGCCATGTTCGGTGGCATGGCGCGGGCGCAGGTGCTCGAGGTGCCGGCGGCACCCCCGATCGTCGTGGTCGAGCCGGCGGGCGGATTGCCGGTGCCGGTGGCGCCCTCGGGCGGGGGCGCGAGCAGCTCCGGCGGGCCGTCCATCTCGCTGAACCTTGGTTCCGGGGCCCCCTCGGAAGGGCGGGACGTGCACGCGGCGCTGAAGATCCTCTTCGCGATGACGGTGCTGAGCCTCGCGCCGTCGATCGTCATGCTGATGACGAGCTTCACGCGGATCGTGATCGTCCTGTCGTTCGTGCGGCACGCCCTTTCGCTGCAGGGAACCCCGGCCAATCAGATCATCATCGGCCTCTCGCTCTTTCTGACGTTCTTCATCATGACGCCCGTGTGGGAGCAGGTGAACGCGGAGGCGCTGACGCCGATGCGGAACGGGGAGATCACCAGCGCGGAGGCGCTGGAGCGGGGCACGGTTCCGATCCGGGCGTTCATGCTCAGGCAGTCCCGGCCCAAGGACGTGGAGCTGTTCGTCGGGCTTGCCAAGATCGGGCCGACGCCGCCCGAGGCGCTTCCCCTGAAGGTCGTGATCCCGGGCTTCATCGTCAGCGAGCTCCGCACCGCCTTCCAGATGGGCTTCCTGCTCTTCGTGCCCTTCATCCTGATCGACCTCGTGGTGGCCACGGTGCTGATGAGCATGGGCATGTTCATGATGCCGCCCATGACGATCTCCCTGCCGCTGAAGATCCTGCTGTTCGTGCTCGTGGACGGATGGAACCTGATCGTGCGGTCCGTGGTCCTGAGCTTTGGAGGTTGAACCATGAATCCCGAATTCGCCGTCGAACTGATCAAGGGCCTGATGTACCAGGCCGTCTCGCTGGCCGCGCCCTTCCTCCTGACCGCAATGCTGATCGGCCTGGCGGTCAGCCTCTTTCAGACGGTCACGTCCATCCACGAGCAGACCCTGACCTTCGTGCCGAAGGCCCTCGGCGTCGTCACGATTCTCGTCCTGCTCCTTCCATGGATGCTCCGCGAGGTCAGCGAGTTCGCCACGATGATGATCGAGCGCATCCCGGAGATGACCCGGTAGGGAAGGGGCGCCTCCGCGTGTCGCCACGGTGAAGTGAAATGAACACCGAGCTGCTAGCCAACGGGTCGATGGTGTTCCTGCGTGCCGGGGCCCTGCTGACGGTGTTCCCGGTGTTTTCGGCCCCGGCGGTTCCCGTGAGGCTCCGGGTTGCGCTGGGTGCGGCGATCGCCGTCCTGCTGGCGCCCGCGGTTCCGCCAGCCGGGTTGGCGGACACGGACACCCTCGGATGGGTGGGTGTGATGGCGCTGGAGGTCGGCACCGGCCTGCTGCTCGGGTTCATCTGCCGGATCGTCTTCTTCGCCCTGGAAATGGCGGGGGGAATCATCAGCACGGAGATCGGCCTCAACCTTCCTGGCGGGTTCAATCCGATGCTGGAGGCGCAGTCCACGGTGCCCGGGACCCTGCTGAACCTGCTCGGCACCATCCTCTGGCTCACGCTGGACCTTCACCATTGGATGCTCGTCGGGTTCCGCAGGTCGTTCGAGCTCCTGCCGATCGGCGCCGCGCGGCTCAACGACGTCATCCTTCAGGACGTGCTCGCCTGGACCGGAGGCGTGTTCGTGGTCGGCCTCCAGATGGCCGCGCCCGTCATGGCCGTTTCGTTCATTCTCGCGCTGATCTTCTCCGTCCTCGGACGCGCCGTTCCCCAGATGAACGTGTTCTCCGAGAGCTTCGCCATCCGGCTCTTCGCGGGCCTGACCGTCTTCGGCGCGTCGATGCCGCTGATGGCGCAGCACATCGCGAACTACCTCGGGCGCCTGCCGGAGGACATGCTGCGCGTCGCCGCGCTTCTGGCCCGATGAGCGAACACTCCGGCGAGAAGACCGAGCAGCCGACGCAAAGGAAGCTCGAGGAGGCATGGAAGAAGGGGCAGTTCGCGCGCAGCACCGAGCTCCAGACCGCGGTCGGACTCGGCGCCGGCTTCCTGGCGGTCATGTTCTCCGGGCGCGAGACATGGCGCATCCTCGGGCTGGCCCTCACCAGCTCGCTCGGGCATCTGCACGAGACGCCGCTCACGCGCACCGCGATGCAGGACTACGTGGTGACCGGCGCATGGACGGTTGGCCGCTGCGTGTGGCCCGTGCTCGCGGCGGTCGTGATCGCCGCCTTCCTCACGGGCGGGATTCAGAGCCGATTCCGCACCGCCTCCGAGGCGCTCGGCGCTCACTGGGATCGCCTCAATCCCGCCGCCGGCCTGAAGAAGATCTTCTCGATGCGTTCGACGGTCGCGGCCGGTCTCGGCCTGCTCAAGCTCGCCGTCATCTTCGCCCTCACATGGCACGTGATCCGGGCCATCCTGAATGATCCGATCTTCTCCACCACCGTGGACCTCGCGCGCATCGGTGAGTTCATGGCCACCTCGGCTTGGAAGATCATCATGCGGGTGCTCTTCGCGCTCGGGGTGGTGGCCGCCCTCGATTACGGCTTTCAGCTCTGGCGCAACCACCAGGACATGATGATGACCCGCGAGGAGGTCAAGGAGGAGGCCAAGAGCTCCGAGGGCAATCCGCACGTCAAGAGCCAGCAGCGCCGCCGCCGACAGGCGGTGTCCAAGCGGAAGATGCTCCTCGAGGTGCCGACCGCCGATGTCGTCGTCACCAATCCCACCCACCTCGCGATCGCGCTGCGGTACGACCGCAGACGCATGCGCGCCCCGAAGATCGTCGCCAAGGGATCCCGCCTCAACGCCCTCCGGATCCGCGAGATCGCGCGGGCGAACCAGGTGCCGATCCTCGAGAACAAGCCGCTCGCCCGCCTGATGTTCCGGCACGGTCGCG
>CAYMDA010000014.1:0-9923 GCA_964389135.1 uncultured Verrucomicrobiota bacterium
CCCAGGAGGACGACGGCCCCGACGAGGAAGAGGAGGATGAGGAGGACGAGGAGGTTGAGGAGGACGAGGAGGTTGAGGGGGACGAGGAGGTCGAGGGGGACGAGGAGGTCGAGGAGGACGAGGAGGATGACGGTGAGGATGAGGAGGAGGATGACCAGGATTAGCGCGTGCGCGCGAGCCGCCGGCGGCACCCTCACCGGCATTCGAATTCCACGGTGCGCTTGACGCGGGGGAACTCGCGTTCCTATGTTGCCAACGATGTTGAAACGGCGCGAACTCGTCCTTGCGGTACGGCTGCTGGTTCCCGGCCCGGCCGGAGGGTCGAGTTGCGCATGAACGGATTCGCAACCAGAACCCACGGCCGGATGCGGTCGTGGGTTTTTTGTTCCCCAGAGCCGCCGCCGGTCTTCAAACGATAGGAAACATGAGCAAGAGCAGGACCCTCCGGAAACGGTCTTCCACCGAAGGCCGAAACGCCCTCAGCCCCGCGATGCTGGGGCGCGACATCTTTGTTGAGGCGCTGGAGCGAGAGGGTGTCGAGGTCATCTTCGCGTATCCGGGCGGCGCGAGCATGGAACTCCACCAGTCCCTGACGCGGTCGCGGATCCGCACGATCCTTCCACGACACGAGCAGGGCGGAAGTTTCGCGGCCGAAGGCTACGCGCGGGCGACGGGGAAGGCGGGCGTGTGCATGGCCACGAGCGGGCCAGGCGCGACGAACCTGGTGACGGCCATCGCGGATGCCTACATGGACTCCTGCCCGCTGGTCGCCATCACCGGCCAGGTGCCGCACTCGATGATCGGTCGCGGGGCATTCCAGGAGACGGACATGATCGGAATGACCCTTCCGATCGTGAAGCACTCCTACCTGCTGACCGATGTCAACGACATCCCGTGGGTCGTCAAGGAGGCGTTCTACATCGCCCAGACCGGCCGCCCCGGGCCCGTCGTCATCGACGTGCCGAAGAACGTCCAGCAGGCCCGCACGCAGCCGGTCTGGCCGACGCTCGAGCAGGTCAAGGAACGCCTGCGCGGCTACAACGCCGACGTCCGGGCGGGAGAGCTCGAGCTCAACGAGATCATCGGCCTGATCGAGAAGTGCGAACGCCCGGTGCTCTACACGGGCGGCGGAATCATCAGCGCCGGCGCGGCCGGCGAACTCCGGAAGTTCGCCGAGGCCACGGGCATTCCGGTGGCCACCACGATCATGGGAATCGGCGGCTTCCCCGAGGACCATCCGCTCTCCCTCCGGTGGCTCGGCATGCATGGCGCGGCGTACGCCAACTGGGCCGTCAGCGGAGAGTACGAGCCGCGCAAGTCGCCCAACGAGCCCATGCGGAAGATCCGCGACGGCGCGGACCTGCTGCTTGCGTTCGGGGTTCGATTCGATGACCGCGTGACCGGCAAGTTCGACGAGTTCGCCAAGGGCGCGACCATCGTTCATGTCGACATCGACCCTTCCGAACACAACAAGAACCGCCGCGCGCACCTGACCGTGCATGGCAACCTGTACGACGTGCTCAAGCGGCTCAACGCGCTGATCACCCGCCGCGGCGGGATCCGACGTCGCCTGGACGCATGGCATGCGCAGATCGCGGAGTGGAAGGCCAAGGCACCCTTCCAGTACACGACGAAGGCGGAGATCATCGATTCCGAGCACATCAAGCCGTTCGCGCGGGGCGGGGAGGAGTACATCCTCCCGCAGATGGCGATCGAGGAACTCTGGAGGCTCTCGAACGGCGAGGCGTACATCACCACGGGTGTCGGACAGCACCAGATGTGGGCCGCCCAGTGGTACCGCTACAAGTACCCGCGCCAGTTCATCACCTCCGCCGGCCTCGGCTCGATGGGTTTCGGCTATCCGGCCGCGCTGGGGGTCAAGGTGGCCCACCCCGACAAGGAAGTCATCGATATCGACGGCGACGGCTCGTTCCTCATGAACATCCAGGAGCTGGCCACGGCAAACGTCGAGAAGATCGCCGCCAAGGCCATGATCCTGAACAATCAGCATCTGGGGATGGTGGTGCAGTGGGAGGACAACTTCTACGGCGGAAACCGCGGCCACACCTATCTCGGCAACCCCGACGATCGCCAGTCGATCTACCCGGATTACGTCAAGGTCTGCACGAGCTTCAACGTGCCCTGCGAGCGTGTCGTGTACCGCCGCGATCTCCGGGGGGCGATCCAGCGCATGCTCGATGCGAAGACCCCGTACGTGCTGGACATCATCACCCCTTACACCGAACACGTGCTGCCGTTCATTCCGGCCGGTCGCACGGTCGCGGACATGATCTGGAAACCCTGATGTCCGACCCGCTGGACGGGGGAAACTCCCCCGTCCTCCCCGTCCGGCCGCGCGACCCCGATCCGGGGCTCATTTTCGATGACCTCCCGGATGTGAGCCGTCTGCTGGACGGGGGCTGCGGATTGATCTAGCGTGCCGCTCATGTCGACTGCCGGGACGGCGCAGCAAGCCACCTTCGAGGAAGCGCTCGAAAAGCTGGAGTCCATCGTTGAATCGATGGAGTCCGGAGAGCTTCCTCTGGAGGAGCTTCTGGCCCGGTACGAGGAAGGCACACGCCTCGTGAAGTCCTGTCAGGAACGGCTTGCGACGGCGGAACTCCGCATCCGGGAGCTTGAACCCCGCAGCCCGGTTTGCCCTCCGGAGATGTCGCCGGCCGACGATTCACCCGCCAAGTAATCCCGGGCCCGCGGCTCATCCTGCGCGCCCTTTGTGCTCCCGTGCAAAGCCCATCCCCGAATCCCCCCAAACTTCCGATGACCGGCCGGTACCTCGACATGGTGGATCACCCCGATCATGTGAAGAACCTGACGCTGGAGCAATGCAACCAGCTTGCAACCGAGATCCGGCAGGAGCTGATCACGAAGCTCGCGCGGCATGGGGGGCACCTCGGGCCGAACCTCGGTGTGGTCGAGCTTACCATCGCCCTGCACCGGGTCTTCACCACCCCGAAGGACAAGCTCGTCTGGGATGTGAGCCACCAGGTGTACGTCCACAAGCTGCTCACGGGACGCAAGAGCCGGTTTCACACGATCCGCACCACCGACGGATTGAACGGCTTCGCCCTGCGGACGGAAAGCGAGCACGACTGCTACGGCGCCGGTCACGCCGGCACCGCCCTCTCCGCAGCCCTCGGCATGTGCGCCGCCCGCGATCAGCGCGGCACCGACGAGAACGTCGTCTGCATCTTCGGTGATGCCGCGCTGACCAATGGCATCTCGTTCGAGGCGCTGAACAACATCGCGCACACCACCCGCAGGTTCATCGGCATCCTCAATGACAACGAGTGGTCCATCGCGAAGAATGTCGGCGCGATCGCCGGATACCTGAGCCGCCTCACCTCGCACCCGCGGTACAACCAGCTTCAGCGCGATTTCGCGCACTGGCTGAAGAAGCTGCCCAAGGGCGAACTCGCCGTCCGGCTGGGACAGAAGGCGGAAGAAGCCCTCAAGGGCGTCGTCGCGGACATCACCCTCGAACGCGCCCAGGAAGGACCCGGGACCGACGGACGTGGCGGCTACGGCAGCAGCCTCATCTTCGAGGAGTTCGGAATCAAATACCTCGGGCCATTCGACGGCCATGACCTCCCCACCCTCGTCAGCGTCCTCGAGTTCGCGAAGTCCTGCGACGGCCCCGTCGTCATCCACGTCATCACGCAGAAGGGCAAGGGATTCGATGCGGCGATCCAGCACCCGGAGAAGTTCCATGGCCTGGGGCCGTACTGCGCCGAGACGGGCGCCGTGGCAGGGCCGAAGCCCGGAACACCCCCCGCGTGGCAGGACGTGTTCGGCCGCACGATGGTCAAGATCTGTCAGCAGAACAAGAACGTCGTCGGCATCACGGCGGCCATGCCCAGCGGGACCAGCCTGAAGCTCCTGGATCAGGCGCTGCCGCGGCAGTTCTACGATGTCGGCATCGCCGAGGAGCATGCCGTCATTTTCGCCGCAGGCATGGCAACCATGGGTTTCCACCCCGTCGTGGCGATCTACTCGACGTTCCTGCAGCGGGCCTACGACTGCATCCATCACGACGTCTGCCTGCAGGACCTGCCGGTCACCTTCTGCATGGATCGCGCCGGGCTCAGCGCCCAGGACGGCCCGACCCACCACGGCCTGTTCGACATCGCCTACCTGCGCTGCCTGCCGAACATCATCCTGATGGCACCCCGCGATGAAAACGAGCTGCAGGACATGATGTTCACGGCGACGCTCCAGGAGCATCCCGTCGCCATCCGGTATCCACGCGGCCCGGCCGAGGGTGTGCCGGTCCGGGAGCGCCCCACCGTCATCGAGATCGGAAAGGCCGAGGTCCTGGAGCACTTCGAGAACAACGGCGGCCGGCGCGCGGCCTTCTTCGCCCTCGGCAACATGCACCCGGTGGCACGCGAGGCGATCGCCATGCTCCGCGCCCGCGGCTGGGACTGCGCCCTGATCGACCCGAAGTTCTGCAAGCCGCTCGATGTGGCGGTCCACGAGTTCTTCGGACGTTCCGCCGATGTGGTCGTGACGCTTGAGGACCACGCGCTCATGGGCGGCTACGGGAGCATCGTCCTCGAGGCATTCTCCGACGCGCAGATCACGACGCCCGTGGTCCGGCTCGGATGGCCCGACCAGTTCATCGAACACGCCAGCACGGTCGATCACCTGCGGAACAAGTACGGCCTCACCGCGCCTGCGCTCGTGCGGCGCATCGAGGCCGTCCTGCAATCCGCGCGAACCCCGCTTGGATCCGTGGAAAGTTCCGCCGCGATCGCGGACGTCGCCGCAGCCGGCTGATCAGGCGCGCCAGTCTGCGACTCGCATTCCCCGGCCCCCGCCGCGGAAGTGGTTCCCATGACGACCCTTCAGGAGCAGATGAGAGGTCTCGCGAAGGACGCGCGCGCGGCCGCGCGCGCCCTCGCGAGCCTGTCCACCACGGAGAAGAACCAGTGCCTCCGCGCGATGGCGGAGGCCATCGAGAGGCACGTGCCCGAGCTGATGGAGGCGAACTCCCGCGATCTCGAGGTCGCCCGCGGACTGGGCCTGAGCCAGGCCATGCTCGACCGGCTTCGCCTCGACGAGAAACGCATCGCGGCCATCGCCGGAGGACTGCGCGAGGTCGCGGACCTCCAGGACCCGGTTGGCCGCGTGCTCGAGGAGCGCGTCCGTCCGAACGGTCTGCGCCTGCGGAAGGTCACCGTCCCGATCGGCGTCATCGTGATCATCTACGAATCACGACCCAACGTGACGGCTGACGCCGCAAGCCTCTGCTTCAAGACGGGCAACGCGACCCTCCTTCGCGGGGGCAAGGAAGCCCTCCACTCCAACAGCCTCATCGCCGGGTTGATGGTGAACGCCGGCCGCGCAGCCGTGCCGCATTTCCCCGAGAAGGCCATCCAGGTGGTCCCGGTCACCGACCGCGAAGCCATCCCCGCGCTTCTCTCCATGCCCGAATACGTGGACCTCTGCATTCCGCGGGGCGGCGAGGGGCTGATCCGCGCCGTGACGGAGTGTTCCCGAGTGCCCGTGATCAAGCACTACAAGGGGGTCTGCCATGTCTACGTGGATCGCGACGCCAATCTTGACATGGCCGAGGCCATCGTGCTCAACGCGAAGTGCCAGCGCCCCGCCACCTGCAACGCGGCCGAGACGCTGCTCGTGGACTGGGCGATCGCCGCCGAGTTCCTTCCAAGAATCGCCTCCGGACTGTGGGAGCGCGGCGTGCAACTCCGCGTGGACGTGCCTTCCCGCACGGTGATCCTCGGAAAGCTCAAGGCGCCCGAGGGAAAGCTCGAGCTGGCTGCTCCCGAAGACTGGTCCCGCGAATACAACGATTACGTTCTCAACGTCCGTGTGGTGGACGGCCTGGCCGATGCCGTCGATCATATCGCCCGCCACGGCTCCGCTCATTCCGACGCGATCGTCACGAGCAATGAGGGGACCGCGCAGGCATTCCTGGCTCAGGTCGATTCCGCCGCCGTCTATTGGAATGCCTCCACGCGCTTCACCGATGGCGCCGAGTTCGGAATGGGCGCGGAGATCGGAATCAGCACGGACAAGATCGGCGCCCGCGGCCCCATGGGCTTGGACGAGCTCTGCTCGTACAAGTGGATCGGTCTCGGGACAGGCCAGGTCCGGGCCTAGGGCCAAGGCTCCCGGCCTGAGGGGTGTCAAATCTGTCGGGTTCCGTTACAAACGCTCCTTGGGGTCATTTTGTTCTTGTAACTCACTTTCGTTCAAGGAGTTTCGCTTGATCGGAGGGCTTGTTGTTCCATGGATCGTGAGATCGATGTCGGGAAACTTTACAGAGCGGGACCGGTCTGGGTCGATGTGGCTGTTCATGCAACCGGCGCGGTTGCAGTAGGTTGCGGCGCTAAGGGACTTGCTTAAGTGTCGTGGCATGGCCACTGCTCATGAGGACGCGCATAGGGGGCGTACGTAGGAAGCGGAAGCCGCCTAGGTATGTGCAACGAGTAGCAGCAGGCAAAACATGAAGAAGCAAAAGACGATTCGTACGGCAGCGCTCATCGCGGCGGCGCTGTCCGTTGCCGCATCTGCACGCGCGGTGAACTTCGAGGGTACTGCGGTGGGTGCCTGGGAGAATCCCGACGTGGGACCGGATGATGTCTGGGTCATCAACAATGCCGACAGCAGCCCCGGAGTGGCTTCGTTCAACTGGGGAATTGGAAGCCAGACGCCCTTCAACAATCAGTTCACCTTTGACGGCGTGGGCAGCGACGGCGGCGGCGTGACCTGGCTTGCCGTGGACGATCAGCCGTTCAAGGTCGGCGACTTCACCTATCGCAACGGAGACGTGACCTTCGGCGCGACGGTGAACGGCGTCGACCTCGCGGTGACGCTGACGATTTCGAACCCGAACCTGGGACCGCAGACCGCGTTCACGTTCTCGTTCGACATCACCAACACGCCGAACAGCAGCGGCGATCCCACGACCGATGGTGACATCGTCACCGTGACCTCGGGCGTGAGCAACACCACGTTCGACTACCTCGGTCAGACCTATACGCTCGAACTCCTCGGATTCTCGAAGGACAACGGTGTTACCATCGTGACGGACTTCAGCAGCCCCGAGGGCGAGACGGCCACCGCCGGCCTGTACGCGCGCATCATTCCGCCGACCGACATCCCTGACACGGGCGCGACGCTCGCAATGCTCGGTCTGGGCCTGCTCGGTGTCGGCATGATCCGCCGCAAGGCCTGAGCCGGACCCGATCTCCGTCTGTTCTCCAGAAAGACCCCGTCCGCGAGGACGGGGTCTTTCCATGGAAGGTTGGAACGTGGAGCGGCGTTCAGGCGGATCGTCTCCGCTCCGATCTCGAAAGTGTCATCCCGGGGGCGCATCGAGGACGCCATCCTCCATGGACGGGCCGCTGCCGACGCTGAAATCCGGCGCAGCTCGGGGCGCCGCCAGCCGGATTGGATCTGGGGGCAGGGAGCCGCCCGGGACCAGTCGGGCCCGCGGGAAAACGTCAGTACTTGACGTTGCAGCCGTAGGGCTTCGTCTCGGAAGTCGCGACCTCCTTCCCGTCCAGAAGCGCCTCAACGGCTTCACGCACGTAGTTTCGCGCCTTGCGTGGGTCGCCCTCGGTGGAGGGCGTGTCGTCGATGGCCCCCGCGTATGCGAGAACGCCCTCGGCGTCGATCACGAAGACATGCGGGGTGGTGCGCATGCCGTAGGCCTTTCCGATCGCGCCGGAGCTGTCGTCGATCCACGCCGTCGCTCGAATGCCAAGTTTCTCCCATTCCTTCCGCGCGGCGGCCGGATCCCGGTAGCTCCGGTGCTTCCGGGCCGTGGAGTTCACGAGAAGCCAGACCACGTTCTTCCCGGTCAGCTCCGCCTGCAGCTCCTGCATCGCGCCGGTCTTGAAGTGATGGGCGCAGTACGGGCAGTCGAAGTTGTACGATTCCAGCACGACGATGCGCCCCTTGTAATCGCTGAGCCTGTGAACCTTGCCGTGGATGTCGGTGCCCGCGAATTCGGGTGCGGGCTTCCCGACCTTCGCGGCGGCGAACGCGGTGGACAATGAGGCGCCCAGGAAACCGGCGAGGGCGATGGCGAGAGGGATGCGCATGCTCATGACGTGGGAAACCTAATGCAGTCGATGAGCGGGCCAAGACTGAACTCCGAGGACGCCCGAAGCCTGCGGCGGGCGCGCGGAAGCCGGGACTGGAATGCCGCCGGAGAGTGGGGCTAGATGCTGCTTTGAATGGAGCGCGAACAAGGCAGCGAAAACCGTGCGGCCTGGCTCTCCCCCTGGGTGCAGCTTCGGACCTACAGTTTCCATCCGACCCTGTATCCCGGGATGATCCGCAGGGTGTCACCCGACGCCGCCCCGGGCAGCATCGTGACCGTGTACGACCGGGAGGGCCGCCCTTTCGGTGCCGGACTGTGGAATCCCAAGGCCCGGGTGCCGCTGAGGATGTTCCATCATGGCGAGCCCCCCTTCGGTGAGGCGGACTTTCTGCGCCTGCTGGATCGCGCGGTGGATCTGCGGACGCGTGTGTTGCAACTCGACGCCAGCACCGAGGCGTACCGTGTGGTGCATTCCGACGGCGACGGTCTCAGCGGGCTGGTCGTGGACCGTTACGGCGACACCCTCAGCGTTTCCGTGCACAGCCTGGGCGTTTTCCAGCGGCTCCCGGACTGGATCAGGCACCTTCACGCGCGCCTCGGGACTCGCCGCGTGGTGCTCGAGCTCGACGAGCGCGTGACCCGAATGGAGGGCATTCCGCGCGGCCGGTTCCCAGGCGACGCCGTCCGCTCCGTGAAGATTCAGGAGCATGGAATCCGGTACGAGGTGGACTTCAGCGAAGGTCACAAGACGGGATTCTTTTGCGACCAGCGGGAAAACCGCAGGCGCCTGACGGCGTTCACTGCAGGGGCGCGGGTTCTCGACCTTTGCTGTTACACGGGTGGATTCGCCCTTTCCGCGAAGGTGGCTGGAGGAGCCGCCGAGGTGACCGGCGTGGATCTCGATGAGGCGGCCATCGCGCAGGCCCGCAGGAACGGCAATCTCAACCAGGTCCGGGTGGATTGGGTTCATTGCGATGCCTTCACGTGGGCACGCCAGATGCAGCGGAACGGAGTGACATGGGACGTGGTGGTGCTTGATCCGCCGAAGCTGGTCTTCGATCGCGAGGATTCCGAGGGGGGGCGCCGCAAGTACGAGGATTTGAATGGCCTCGCGCTCGGATTGGTGCGGCCGGGAGGGATGTTGGTCACCTGTTCGTGTTCCGGCTGGCTGGGGGAGGGGGCCTTCGAGGAGATCGTGATCCGGGCGGCTCACCGTCGCAGACTGCGGCTTCAGATCCTCGAGCGCACGGGTGCGGCGGCCGACCACCCGGTGATGTCGAATTGCCCTGAGAGCCGTTACCTGAAGGTGCTCTGGGCGCGTGTATTGAAGTGAATGGCGAGGGGTCTGGATTGGCATGGATCCACGGCCTTGCGCCCGGTGGTGGTCGGTTCGCGCGAGGCAATCCGAACGATCGCTTCCTGAGGCGATTCTGCGCAGGGCGGCGTTTGCTTCGGAACCGTTTGCAGGACTGGGACGCCGCGGAGCAGGCCGTGAGTCCACCCTCATGGTGTGCGAGCACCCTTGGCGTCCCGCCGGATGAGCAGCGGTCTCAAAATCGATACCTGGATCCGCTTCCCACCGGGAGGGCGCCGGCCGATGATGCATTATCTGACCCCAGTTGGTCCCTGTCTAATTCCTTAGTTCAGAAGGACTTGGGCGCCTCCATCGGCGAGCGTTCCGTGTGTGACGGCGCAATGGAGGCAGCCCGGGCCCTGATGGCCGCCGAGCTCCGAGGATGGCAGCGGGTTCCGTGACCGGCCCTGGGAATACCTTGCCCGACCCAAGAACGGGATGATGCATTGTCTGACCCCAATCCGTCCCTGTTTA
>CAYMDA010000014.1:10023-105445 GCA_964389135.1 uncultured Verrucomicrobiota bacterium
CGAGTGTTCTGGGTGCGACCGGCGTGATGGAGGCAGCCCGGGCCCTGATGGCCGCTGATCTCCGAGGACGGCAGCGGGTTCCGCGACCGGCCCTGGGAAGACCCTGCCCGACCCAAGAACGGGATGATGCATTGTCTGACCCCAATCCGTCCCTGTTTAAGTCGCTAATTTAGAATGAGTTAGGTTGTGTAAACTTGGGTCGCCTCGATTGGCGAGTGTTCTGGGTGCGACCGGCGTGATGGAGGCAGCCCGGGCCCTGATGGCCGCCGAGCTCCGAGGATTGCAGCCGAGTTCCGCAGCCGGCCCAGGGAATACGTCGCCCGACCCAATGAACCGGAGTCGCGGGCCACGGATCGGCTCCCGAGATCGCGATCGACGGTTCTGTGAAAAAGGTCCGATCTGTGCGGTTTCGCGTGAAGGCCCGAGCGCCTGCGTTCCAACGCGATTCCGCCAGGCACCGTCGCGTCCGGCCGCACATTCATAACCGAGTGATTTCGAACTCGTTCCGAGGTGCTGTGTGACAGGGGGCAACCGGTGCGGGCCCGGCTCACGAGGAATGCTCGATCCTCGCAAGGCCACACCATAGATGCATTGTCCGGCCCCAGTCTTGAATGGGCTAACGCGTTGATGATCATTGGGTTGCCGAACACCGATTTCCGTGCGTTGCGCGAGAGCCCTCAAGGCGGTGGAGGAGCGATGGGAAGGCGAAACAAAGCGAACGCCCGGGAAAATGCAGTTCACATGGCCGGTTTGGGAGGCCCTGATGCGAATGCATTGTCTGGCCCTGGTTCAGGTGTTCGCAAGATTCTGATTGTGAATGTGTTGTGACGTGCTGTGTTCACGCGGCGGCGTGCCCGGCTCGCCGGGCACCTGCGATCCCCGCTTGGCGCCACACACACACACATTGTCTGGCCCCAGTCCAGGATGCACTAATCCATTGATAGGCAGTGGGTTGACCAAGGGGTGGTCACCGGTGATGCAGGCGGTACGCGACAGGTGGAGAGAAGCGGTGAGAGGAAGCGGCGGGGGCGAGTCGGGGATGCGTGAAGGAACCCCGGCGCAGGGGGGAGAACTCAAGGGACCGGTTTGGACTGCGGGGCCGGTGATGCGAATCCATTGTCTGACCCCGCTCTGCTGCAACGCAAGGGGTTGAAAGGCAGATGCTTGAAATGGGGGCTCGGTTGTGCCCATCCGGCCATGGCAGAGGGAGGAGCGAATTTCCCGGCCGGACGCCACGAGCAGGCTCGCGCCACTTCAGTGAAGTGAGGCGAATCAACGCGGGATGATTGCAGGGGATCCGGGGGCAGGCGAAAGGATCGCCCGTTCGCAGGAATCACCCTTCGCGGCTCCCGAGCCCTCGCTCCTGGCGCGAGAACCGCCTAGGCGCCGGGCACAACCATTTCGAAGCGGGGAATCCGCGTGACGACGCGGCGGCCGTTCGCGTCGAGCCCGAGGTAGGCACCCTCCGCAGTGGCGGAGGTGCACCGGAGGACGTGAAAGCTGTTGTAGGAGAAGGATTCGCCGGGGGCGAGCTCGGGGGTTTCACCGACCACCCGGTTGCCTTCGACCGCGATCACCTCCCCATCGGCTTCCCGGACGACCCACTTCCGGGCAAGGATCGTCACCGGCACCCCCGAGTCGTTGTGGATGGTGATGAAATAGACGAAGCAGTGGGGACGCTCCGGCGAGGTCCGCGCCTCGGGATGATACAGGACGCGGTCCACGGTCACGTGAAGACCGGGCAGCTCAATCGGGGGCGGGGGGATGGGTTCGGTCATGAGAACCGCGAGCGGCGGTGTGACCGCCGCTCGCGCGGGAAGCCTCAGGCGCGCGGCGCGGCGCCGGCCACGCTGAGATTGAGAACGATCTCGTCGGCGACCTTGTCGGCGGGCGCTCCGGGGTTGATTTCGAAGTCGCTGCGCTTGACGGTGAACTGCGACCGGAGGACGAGGAGGTCACCCTGCATCCGGCCGTTGGTGCGGGCGCCGAGCTTGTCCTTGAGATAGGTGATCCTCACGGGAACGGTGACACTGCGCGTCACGCCACGGATGGAGAGCTTGCCGGTGACGTCGGCGGTCGTGACATCCCCCTCGGTGCGGACATTGGAGATCGACTCCGTGGTGAACGTCAGCCTGGGGTGCTTCTTGACGTCCATCCAGTCCGCGCCATGGAGATGCTGTTTCATGGTCGGGTTGGGGACGTGCAGGCTTTCGGCCTCCACGATGATGGTGCCGCTGAGGGACTGGGGGTTCTCCGGGTCGAAGGTGACCTCGCCCGAGATGCCGTTGGCGGATCCGGAGATCGCCTCGAGGGGCGCATCCAGGGTGAAGGTGACCGTGTTCACGCCCTTGGGGTCCTTGAAGTCGAACTTCAAGGGGGCGGCGGAGGCGGCGCATGCGAGCAGAGTCGAGAGTGCGGAGGTGACGATCCAGTGTCTCATTGGGTTGTCTTCTGTTGCCTTGGAGGTGTAGCCAGCCATGAACACGCGAACACGACGACCGCGACGGCGAGGCAGCCGCCGAGGAAGTCCACACCGGGGACGAAGTTCTTCTGCCACTCGACGTATTCAATCTCGGTGACCGGGTCCATCCGCGGCACGGGGACGGTGGTTCGGGTCCAGCCGAAGTTCGGGCCCCCGAAGAACCAGAACACCGCTCCCACGAGCAACACGGCGAGCGCGAGAAACCTGAGCGCGTTTCGCATGTCGCCGTGGAGTAATAGGGAACCGCGGTCACCATGCAACACCGGCAGCAGCCCGGGCGGACTGGATTCTCCGCAGGATGCGGCGGTGGGCCGTGGTGACGGGGATGGCGTCCGTGTGATCCATGCCCATCCACTCCCCTTCGGCGGCGGGGACGCGCGCGGTGGGGCCGAGGTCGAGGAGGTATGCCTTCTGGATGATCCGGTGGTGCATGATCGTGTGCCGAACCATCATCAGGGGTTCCGGGTCGGGCTCCCTGGTGCCCAGGAGCTGTTCCTGCAGGAGGGCGGGGGAATCGTCCGCGGAATGCACCTCCAGCGTGGGGAACTCCCAGAATCCGCCGTTGACGGTCGTCTCCGGACGCCGCCGGATCCAGACCTGATCCCCGCGCCTGAGCACGAGCGCGACCATGTAGCGGACCTGCAGCTTCGGCCGGTCCTTCGGAGACGGGAAATTCTCCGGCGCTCCGAGCGCGTGTGCGCGGCACGCGCGCAGGGCAGGGCAGCGGGGGCATGAAGGCGCTGCCGGGGTGCAGATCAACGCGCCAAGTTCCATGAGGGCCTGGTTGAACTGACCTGCGCTGCCTGGTCCACGGCGCGCATGCGCGGCCATGACCATGCGCCCGGCATCCTCCCACAGACGCTCGCGGACGCGCGCCTCCGCGGGCGAACCCTGCAGTGCCTGGAGGCGCGCAAGAACCCGGATCACGTTTCCGTCGAGGATCGGTACGGGCTCATCGAACGCGATGCTCGCGATGGCGCCGGCCGTGTACCGGCCGATTCCGGGCAGGGCGAGGATGTCGGCGAACCGGGAGGGAAACCGGCCCTGGTGGGATTCGAGGATTTGTCGTGCGGCAAGGTGGAGGTGGCGCGCACGACGGTAGTAGCCGAGGCCCTCCCAGAGTTTCAGCACGCGGGGCAGATGCGCCGCGGCGAGGGACGGCACGTCGGGGAACTCCGTCATCCAACGTTCCCAGTACGGGATGACCGTCTGCACGCGCGTCTGCTGCAGCATGATCTCCGAGATCCAGATGGCGTACGGATCGCGCGTGCGGCGCCATGGGAGGTCCCGCTGATGGACGGTGAACCAGTCGAGAATGGGAAGGGCGAGGTCGGACAGCACGCCGGGGGAATGGTGGCCGCGCGCACGGCCGGGGACAAGGCGGGGCCGTGACCGGGACCGGTCCGCAGGGACGGAGTGGCGTCGCCGCAAGGATGGCGGGTCAGGCAAGGATCCCGTTCACGACCTTTCCATGCACGTCGGTGAGGCGGAAATCCCGGCCCTGGAACTTGTACGTGAGCCGCGTGTGGTCGAGGCCGAGGCAATGCAGAATGGTGGCCTGGAGGTCGTGGACATGGACGGGGTTCTCCACGACGCGGTATCCGAGGTCATCCGTCGCGCCCCACGTGATGCCGGGTTTGATCCCACCGCCGGCGAGCCAGACCGTGAAGGCGTGCGGGTGATGATCACGGCCGAGCCAGCCGTCGCGATTGCGAGCCTCGTTCATGGGCGTGCGGCCGAACTCGCCGCCCCAGACGACGAGGGTCTGGTCGAGCAGGCCGCGGCGCTTGAGGTCCATCACGAGGGCGGCGCTGGCCTGATCGGTTTCGCGGCAGCGATCGATCATTCCGTAACGGATGTCATTGCCCTTGTGATCGCCATGACTGTCCCAGCCCCAGTGATACAACTGGACGAAGCGCACGCCCTTCTCGACGAGGCGTCGCGCAAGCAGGCAGTTGCGCGCGAAGCCGGAGTCACCGGGCCTGACCCCGTAGAGTTCGAGGGTTTCCGGGGATTCCTTCGAGAGATCCACGAGGTCGGGCACGCTGGATTGCATGCGGTAGGCCATCTCGAACTGGTTGATCCGCGTGAGGATCTCGGGATCGCCGACGTTGCCGAGGTGCATGCGGTTCAGGTCGCGGATGGCATCGAGGGACTCGCGGCGCAGATCCGCGCTGACTCCGGGCGGATTCGAGAGGAAGAGGACCGGGTCCCCCTTGGTCCGGAGCTGGACGCCCTGGTGGATGGTGGGCAGGAACCCGCTTCCCCACAGGGACGCGCCGCCGTCGGGGCCGTTCGGCCCCGAAAGCATCACGATGAACGACGGCAGGTCGCGGGACTCTGTGCCGAGCCCGTAGCTGACCCACGCGCCCATGCCCGGCCGGCCGAGCCTTGGCGAGCCCGTGTGGACGAAGAGCTGGGCAGGAGCGTGGTTGAACTGGTCGGTGTACATCGACCGGACGATGCAGATGTCGTCGGCGACACGGGCGAGATGCGGGAGCGCCGTGGAGATTTCCTGGCCCGACCGGCCGTGGCGGTGGAACTCGTGGGGGCAGCCGAGGAGCCGCGGAACGCCCTTGATGAAGGCGAAGCGTTCGTTGCGGATGAGTTCCTCCGGAACGGGCTGGTCGTTGAGCTTTCGCAGGAGCGGCTTGTTGTCGAACAGATCGAGCTGGGACGGCGCCCCGGCCATGTGCAGGTAGATGACGGACCGGGCGCGGCCGGGGAGATGCGGCAGCCTGGGGGCGAGCGGGTCGTCGCGGAGCGTCGCCGCGGTGCCGGCGAAGGCTGATTCGTTCAGCAGGGAACCCAGGCCCATGAGGCCAAGGCCCACGCCGCATCGGCGGAAGAAATGACGGCGCGTGATGAAGCGCAGGTGTTCGGTGACGTGCTCGGCGGACGGATTCATTCGGGCGCTGCGGTCTGGCGGTCAGGATAGAGTTGGGCGGATCGGCGGCGGGGTCAATGCCCGCCATCGGCGGCGGGGGGAGGATCCGCGAGCTCGACACGGACGAGACGTCGCGCGGCAAAGAAGTACAGCCATGCGTCCGTGACAGGGCGCCGGTGAATGCCCGCGAGGGCGAGGGCGTACAGCCGCAACTGCGTCGCGTACTCGGCGCCGCGAAGCGCGAGTTCGCGTTCATCGACGCGATCGGTCTTGAAATCGAGGATCTGAATGGCATCCGGCCGGATGATGGCAAGGTCCACGACGCCCTGGATGACCTGGAAGTCGCCAGGCGCCTGCGGCTCCGCAGGCGGGTCCTCGCGAAGGCGCGCGGCTTCCTCCGGGGTCAGCGCGAAGGTGAATGGAAGCTCGCGGTGGACGAACTCCGGCTGCCGGCGGATTTCCCGGGCGAGTGGGGAATCCCAGAACGCCCGGAGCGCGTCGAAGTCGAGCGCGGCAAGCTGTCCGGGAGTGAGCCAGCCTTCGCGTTCGAGGCGTCTTGCCTCGTTCTCCAGCGCCTCGCGAGTGGCGGTGGATTCGAGGGGTACGAGCTGGCAGAACGCGTGGTGGGCGAGCCCGATCTCGACAGCGTTCCGCGAACCAGGCCGCGAGGCGGCGATGGCGCGCGCGAGGCGCGAGGCGGCGGGCACGCTGGCCTCCCCGGAGTCCTCCTGCCAGGAGCGCGCGAGGCGGGTCACGGCGGACTTCGCCGGATCACGGGTGGCGTTGGTCCATGGGTACTGCCACGACAGGCGATCCCGGATGGTGGCAAGCACCTGGGGGTCGGGCACGAGGTCGATCCCGGGCGGGGGCGGATCCCGAGGGGGGGTGGGGGTGCCCGGGTGAAGGGTCCAGTCGAGCCATCGCCCGGAGCCGGAGTCCTGGGTGAACCAGTCTGCGCGTCCGGTGAGGTGGGGGAGGAGCGGCCCGAGCCAGTCGATCGCGCACAAGGCGCGGGCGAGGTCGCACAGAGACAGGCGCGGGGTCGGGTCGGACCACTGGACGAGCTTTTCGCGTGGAATGCTTCCCGTCAGGACGAGTCGTTCGATGGCGCGCGTGCAGGCGACATACAGTAGGCGCACATGTTCGCCCATCGCCTCGGTTCTCTGCCGGTGGCCGGCGAGCAGGCGCGGGAGACTGTGGTAGCGGTGGGATTCGTCCGGCGTGACCACGGGCGGGCAGAGACCGAAGAGATCATCAACGAGCCAGTCGCCGGTGAGATCGCGGAGATTGAACCTGCGGGTGAGGCCTGCCACCGCGACGACGGGGAACTCGAGGCCCTTGCTCTGGTGAATGCTGATGAGGCGGACGCAGTCTCCCGCGGCCGCGGGCGCGGCATCGGGTCCCTTCTCGAGTCCGGACTGTGCATCGAGGTGCTGGATGAAGCGAAAGAGACCGTGTCGCTGGAAGTGGTCGAACTCGCGTGCGAGGGCGAGCAGCCTGCGCAGGTTGGCGAGGCGTTCGCCGGCGGAGGGGAGGGCGCTGAGCGACGCTTCGTACTGCGTGTCCGCCAGCACCGTTTCCAGGCAGAGCGCGATGGAGCCCTGGCGGGCGACATCGCGCCAGCGCGCGAGCTGTGCGTGGAAGCGCGCGGCCCTCGAGGGGAGATCCGTCGCGAGTCCCTCCTCCGCCCCCGGTGAGCGCGCCGTCCGGGCCGCGGCGAGAAGGGCGTCGTAGAGATCGCCTCCCGGCCGGGCGAGGCGAAGTTCCGCGAGGTCGTCGAGGGTCATCCCGACGATCGGGGATCGCAGCACGGCGAGCAGCGGGAGGTCCTGCCGCGGGTTGTCGAGGATGCGGGCGACGTTGACGAGATCCGCGACCTCGAGGGCTTCGAAGAAGCCGCCGCGCCGCGCCTCGAGGGGCACCCCGGCGCGGGTGAACTGGCCCACCCAGAGTTCACCGACCGGTCCCGGGGTCGGATGGATGATGACCATGTCGCGCCATTCGATCGCACGCCGCTCCCCCGTGCCGGGATCGCGGATCATCATTCCGGACCTGCGCATCTCGAGCAGGCGCCGTGCGAGGATGGCGGCCTGGGCTTCCTCTCCCTTGAGTTCCGCCTCGGGGCTGTTCGCATCGATGCTCCCCTCGTTGGCGTGGTCGGAACTCGGGCGGCCTGCGGCGGCCTTGCCCGGGGGCGCATGAAGCAGCAGTTCGACGCGGCCCTCCGGGGCTTCGCGAAGCTGGGGGCGGAAGTCCGGGGCGCCGAAGGTGAGGCGGGCATCCTCGTCGTATCCCACGCCGCCGATTTCCCGGCGCATGAGAAACGCGAACGTCTCGTTGACGAACTCGAGGATTCTCTCGTGGCTGCGGAAGTTCTCGGGGAGGGGAACGACGGACTGGTGCCGGCCGTCGCGCCAGTGCTCCGCGTACCGCTGGAAGATCGCGGGGTTGGCGCGGCGGAACCGGAAGATGCTCTGTTTGACATCTCCGACGAAGAAACGGTTCGCCTCCGGGCCTGGCGGGCGGCTGAGCGCGGTGAGGATGAGGTCCTGGGCGCCGTTGATGTCCTGGTATTCGTCCACGAGGACGAATTCGATGCGCCGCTGCCACTCGCGCGCGAGAGGCGTCGGGGCGTTGGCGTCGTGGTCCCAGAGGAGTTCGATGGCGAACTGCTCGAGGTCGGAGAAATCGACGACGGCGGTGGCGCGGCGGGCGGCGGAGAACTGGTGTGTGAACTCATCGAGGAGGTCGAGCACGGCGAGGGCGTCGTGCCGCGCCCACTCCCAATCCTCCTGGAGCGGGTCGATTCCCGAGTGCGGGTCGGGGAAGTATTCGCTGAGCTCCTTCGCCTCCGCGGCGAGCTTGTGGAGCTGGTCGACCTTGGACGTCCCGATCTCGGTGATCTCGCGGAGGCACGCGCGGAGATCGGCGGCCTGCCCTGTGGCGAGAGCCTCGAGTGGGGCCGCGCACCGCGCGGCCCGTCGGTGCGAAGGGTCCCGCTGGACGAGGAGGCGGACGTGGTCGTGCCACGGTATCGCCCATGACTGGATGGCCGCGGGGACGAGTTCCCGCCACCGGGTGGGCTCGGGTTCCTCGAAGGCACGCCGCTGAGCCGCCAGCCAGCCGCGCGGGTCGGGCAGGCTGCGGGCGTGGTCGTGCAGCTCGAGGATCAGGCTGCGAACGCCGGCATCGCCGTCCCGGGCATGGCGGCGCAGGTATGAGAGGACGCGTTCGGGGGTGCCGGATTCGCCGGCGTACTTGGAGCGCAGGACCGCGGTCAGGATCTCTTCGCGCATGACGGCCGTCTGGGCCGTGTCCTGCACCGCGAACTGCGGGTCGAGGTGCAGTTCGTGGAAGTGCTCGCGGACCAGCCGGAGGCAGAAGCCGTGGAGCGTGGAGACGCGCGCCGTTTCGAGCATGGCGAGGTGCTCCTCGAACGGGGCGGGATCGTCGGCTCTGGCCATCTCCTCCTCGAGCGCGAGCCGCAGCCGCTGGCGCATCTCGCGAGCGGCGGCCTCGGTGAAGGTCACGACCAGGAAGGCGTCGAGACCGACGGGGGGCTGCGAATGCAGCAGCTTGTCGAGAATGCGCGAGACGAGGGTGGTGGTCTTGCCGGCCCCGGCGCCGGCCATGACGAGAACGTCACCGCGGGCGGCGGTGGCACGAGCCTGATGCGGGGTCGGCGAGGGGCGCGGCATCGGGCGAGGCATCATGCGTGAACGTGCGGTGCGCGTCACGCGGCGGGTGAGGGATGCCTGCTCCGCGGTTTCCCGACCGAAGGGTCGTTTCCCCCCCGGCCGACGCGGCACCGTGGGGGTGAGACAGGCTGGCCCGGGCGGATGCCCGACGCCCGGGCCGGGGTCATGCGAGGGCGTTGGACGCCTCGGGGATCGTCAGCTCCAGCGGATTTCGAGTTTGCGGCCGCTTCCTTCCGTGTTGCCGCCGATGGCCTGGAGGGTGAGATCCACGCCCTTCGGGTGGAACACGGAGTCCACCCAGCCGACGGGCTGCTGGTCGCTGAAGTTGTAGCCGACGGCAGGCAGGTTGATGAGCTTGAGCCGTCCGTGCTGGCGCTGCTCCCAGACGTGCGAATGACCGTAGAAGATCGCCTTCACCTGCGGGTAGGGACGAAGGAGGTCGAACAGACGGTCGGCGTCGAGCAGGTCGCCGTCGCGATCCTCGAGCGTGTGATGGACGAAGAGCACGACCGGGCGATCGTCGTGCGTGGCGAGCCAGCGGGCGAGCCAGTCCCGCTGTGCCTTCCCGAGCAGTCCGGCGACGCGATTCACATAGAGGAGCGAGTCGAGGACCACGGCGCGGACGGCCTCGTGCTCGAGGACCAGGACGTGCTTGCCGCCTGCGTCCGGCGCGGAGTCGGTCGGGGGGCTGAACACGTTGCGGAACTGGTCGCGGTCATCGTGGTTGCCGAGCCCGATGTACACGGGGCACTGGGAGGCGACCGGCTCCAGAAGGGATTTCAGTTCGACATAATCCCCGGGCCGGCCCTCGAGGCGTGCGGCGTCGCCGCACAGGATGACTCCTTCGGGCCTGGCGGCGACGACATCGGGAACGACACGGCGCAGGTTCTCCCACGGGTTGAACCCCCGATGACCGTTCATGCGGTCGGCCGGAATGTGGGTGTCCGAGAGGAGGGCGAGATGCAGGGCGGCGGGGCGCTCGGCCGACTGGGCGAGTCCGCGGCCGAGGGTGACGATGGTGGCGACACCAAGGCCGGACCATCGAAGGAAGGAACGCCGATGGATGGGTTGATGAAAGATGCCTGGCATGGGAGTCGTGCGCGAATTTAGACGCAGGGAGGGGACACCGCCAAGCGTGATCGGCGTGACCGCTGGCGCGACTCACGGACATGGGCGGGCACACGGTGCGCCGGGCGCGAGATTCGCGTTTTGGAGACCTCGACTGCATACCTTTGGCGGGAACATGAGAGGACCGAACAACATCCGACTCGACGTCGCGATCCTTGGGGGCGGTTTCGCCGGCGTTTCCTGCGCGAAGGCCCTGCGAAGACACATTCGCACCACCGGTCTGAGGGTGGGCCTGATCTCCGAGGAGAACTACATGATGTTCCAGCCGATGCTGCCGGAGGTGGTGGGAGGCTCCGTGTGGCCGCGGCACGTGGCGAACCCGCTGCGGCTGCTCTGCCCGGGGGTGCAGATCATCCGTGGAAAGCTGGAGGAGATCCGCTGGAAGGACCGTCGCCTGACGATCCAGCCGGGAAGCTTCACGGCCGCGGTGGAGGTCGAGTTCGAGGACCTCGTTCTGGCGCTCGGCGCATCCGTGGATCTCAGCCGGATTCCGGGCATGCCGGAGCACGCCTACCTGATGCGGAACGTGGGTGATGCGATGCTGCTGCGGTCCGCGATCATCGAGCGCCTCGAGGAGGCCAGCATCGAATCCGATCCGGAGCTTCGCGCGCGCCTGACCACCGTCGTCGTGGTGGGCGGAGGCTTTTCCGGTGTGGAGACGGCAGGGCAGATCCTGGACCTGTTCAGGGGCATCCGCCGGTTCTATCCGGGGATTCCGCCGGAGGAATTCCGGGTGCACCTGGTGCACAGCCGGGAGCACCTCCTGCCCATGTTCAATCGCGAGCTGGGAGATTACACCGCCCGGCGCCTTGCGGAACGGGGGCTGAACCTGGTGCTGAACGACCGGGTGGAGTCGGTGACCGCAAGCCAGGTGCGGCTCGCGTCGGGACGGATCATCGCGACCAACACGGTGATCTGCACGGTCGGCAACGCGCCGCATCCGCTCGTGAAGGAACTGATCGGGGAACTGGGCCTGCCCGGCGAGCGCGGCCGGATTCGGACGGACACCTACTGCCGGGTCGAGGGCTGCGAAGGACTCTGGGCGGCGGGCGACTGCGCGGCGGTTCCGATGGCGGGCGGGGAACTCTCTCCGGAGACGGCGCAGTTCGCGTCGCGCCAGGGATATCTCCTCGGGCGGAACATCGTGCGCCGGCGCCGGGGAGAGCCCCTGCAGCCGTTCACGTTTGCCGGCCTCGGTCAACTGGCGTCGATCGGACATCACTCGGCCGTGGCGAGCATCAAGGGGTTCAATTTCTCGGGTCTGTTCGCGTGGTGGCTGTGGCGGACGGTGTACCTCGCGAAGCTGCCGGGCCTGGATCGGAAGCTGCGCGTCATGATCGACTGGACGCTCGAGCTGTTCTTTCCGCGCGACATCACGCTGCTGAGTCCCCGGTACACGAGCGTGCTCAAGGAGGTTCATCTCGAGGCGGGCGGGGTGCTGTTCAAGCGGGGCGAGCGTGCCTTCTCGCTCTACATCGTGAAGAAGGGACGGCTCGAGATCGGAGATGAGCACGGGGTCGTCCAGGTGATCGGCCCGGGCGAGTACGTGGGCGAACGCGCGCTGCTTGGGGATCGGACATGGCATTTCGACGCGCGCGCGAGCGAGTCCACGATCCTTGTGTCGGTCCCCGCGCGCACGTTTCACCAGATCGTGGGAGGGAGCGGATCGCTCGGGCGGCTGTTTCAGAAGTCCGCGGCGCGATACCACTCGCGTGAGATCATCGAGGCGATGGCCCAGCGGCTTCCTGCGCGGGTCCTTGGCCGGAGCGCAGGCGAGATCATGCAGGCCGACATCGCGGTGATGCGCCCCGACATGACCGTGGCCGAGGCGGTGGCCGTCACGCGCGACGCTCCGCACTCGGCGTACCCGGTCGTGGACGAGGAGGGCCGGATCCAGGGGGTCGTGCTCCGCGAGGACTTCTATGAGTTCCTGAAGGATCCGACCACGACGCGGGATTCGACGATCGCGGCCGTGCCGCGGTCCGCGCTGCCCGTCGTGAGTCGCGAGACGCCGATCGGGGTCGTGCTGGAGAAGATCATCCGTGGCGGAGTGAGCAAGGCGCTGGTGGCGGGAACCGACTCGCGGCTCGAGGGAATCATCACCCTGATGGACCTGATTGCGGAGGAGAAGTCGCCCGGGGCGCAGCCGCCGGATGCATCGGCTGCGACGGAAGTGCGCGCGGTGTCGAGCGTGCCGGACGTGGCGGAGTGAGCGGCCCGAAGCGGGGCGTGAAGTCGACAGCCCCGAAGGCTTGCGCATACTGGCCGCCGTGTTTCTCGTGGGTGACATCGGAGGGACGAAGACCCGGCTGGCGCTGTATCGCCGCGAGGGCTGCCATGTGGAGTCCGTGGCCGTCGAGACGTACGTGAGCGCCGAGTTCGGCGGGCTGGCCGAGATTCTCGACAGGTTCCTGGAGGATCACGACGTGCCGGTCGAGGCCGCGTGCTTCGGGGCGCCGGGGCCGGTGACGGAAGGCCGGGTCGATCCGACGAACCTGTCCTGGGAGATCGACGTCGCGGACCTGAAACGGCATCTCGGGATGGACGAGGTCCGGCTGGTGAACGACCTCGTCGTGACGGCGGCGGCGATTCCGTGCCTCGCGGAACGGCAGGTGCGCACGCTGCATCCGGGGGAGCCCGACCAGGGGCGCGAGCAGCGCTATGTGGTGGTGGCGCCCGGGACCGGACTCGGGCAGTCGTTCCTCGTGATGCGCGACGGCGTCGCCTCGCTGCATCCCTCCGAGGGCGGCCATGTGGATTTCGCGCCGACGAACCGGGAACAGCTCGGACTGCTGGAGTTCCTGATGGAGCGATTTCCGCGCGTGAGTTACGAGCGGGTGTTGTCGGGGCCGGGGCTCCAGAACATCTACGACTACCTGCTGGAGCGTGTGTACAGGGAGGAGCCCGAGGAGATGAAGGCGCGGTTCGCGCGCGAGGACCGGTCCCGCGCGATCTCGGTCGCGGGAATCGAGGGCAGGATTCCGATCGCGCGGCACGCGGTGGACCTGTTCACGGCGATCCTGGGGTCGCATGCGGCGAACCAGGGCCTTGTGTACCGGGCGAACGGCGGGGTGTACCTCGGGGGAGGGATCCCGCCGAAGATGATCTCGAAGCTGGAGGAGGGGGGGCTGGTCGCCGCGTTTCTCGAGAAGGATCCGATGAGCGAGGAGGTGCGGCGCATGCCGCTGCGGGTCATCATGGATGACCACGCGGCGCTGGCGGGCGCCGCGTTCATCGCGGCCGCGGCCGCCGGGCGCGAACCGGACCCGGCGCCGTGAGGTGAGGAGGAGGCGCCGGCGGCGAGGACCGGCGGAAGGCCTGCGTCAGGCGGACTGCGAGCGCGGGCGGAGCTGAACGACCTTCAGGTCGGAGGCCTCCACCTCGATGCTGTGCGTTTCGATGTCGGGGTCGTCCCGGAGCGCGCGGTGGACGATCCGGCGATCGAAGGCGTTCATGGGCTCGAGTTCGATGACATCGCCCCAGCGGCGGACCTTTTCAGCGGCGGCCATGGCTTTCCGGACGAGTTCGTCGCGGGCGGCGGAGCGGTAGCCTCCGACGTCGAGAGTGATCTTCTGCGCGGCGTCGTCCTCCTTGTAGAGGAGTCGATTGAGCACGAACTGGAGGGCGGCAAGCGTCTGGCCCTTGCGGCCGATGAGCCGGCCGGAATCCTCCGTGAGGATGTTGAGCATGGGGCTGCCCTCGAATTCGCCCTCCTCGATGGTGGCTTCGAAGCCGAGTCCCTGGAGGAGTTCGGTGAGCTTGGCTTTGGGATCTGGGGTCATAGGAAAGCGCTCAGGGATTGCGGGCGCCGCCGCCGGGGCGGTTTTTCCGGAACGGCGAGGGACGCCGGACGCCGGCGGCCGGGCGCGTGGCGGGGGCGCCGGGCGGCGTGACGGGGTCGTCCTTGGCTCGGGTGAGCTTCATCTGGAGGATGGAGAGCAGGTTCGACACGGTCCAGTAGAGCGTCAATCCGGCAGAGAAATTGTAGAGGAACACCATGAACATGAGGGGCATGTACCTCATGATGCGCTGCTGGGTGGCGTCCATGGTCGGGGACATGGGCGTGAGCCGCGCCTGGAGGAGCATGGTGACCCCCATGAGAAGCGGAAGCGGGTTGATCGGGAAGTTGATCCCGGGGATCACCGCGATGGTGTCGGGCTGGGAAAGATCGCAGGCCCAGAGGAAGCTGGCGCCGCGCAGCTCGATCGCCGTCTGCAGCATGGCGTAGAAGCCCAGCAGGATCGGGAACTGGATCAGGATGGGCAGGCAGCCCGCGGCGGGGTTGATCTTATGCTCGCGCCAGAGCTCGAGCATCTTCTGGTTCATCTTCTGCGGGTTGTCCTTGTACTTCTCCTGCAGCTCCTTGATCTGCGGCTGCAGCGCGGCCATGCGCTTCGACGTCCGGGCCGAGGCCTTCATGAGCGGCCAGAAGAGGAGCCGGACGAACACGGTGATCGCGATGATCGCGAGCGCGTAGGAAAGCCCGAGCCCGTGCAGCCCGTTCATCGCCAGCAGAAGGCTGCGCGCGAAGAACCCGCTGAACCGCCCGCCGAAGTAGTTGTCGAACCCCATCACCACGTCGGTGTTGTTCCCGAGGCTGGAGACGGTGTTGTACTCCTTCGGGCCGATGTAGAGATCGAACTCGCGCACCCGCTCCTGGCGCGCGGGGATCTCCTCGGCCGGATAAAGCAGGGCGGCCTGGAAGCCGGGGTTCGGATTGCGCGCGGGGCCGTTCGTGGAGGGCAGGGTGATGTGGCGTGCGTACACGCGGCCGGAGCGGTCCCGCGGAATGACGATGGTCGCGAAGAACTGGTTGTGCACGGCGGCCCAGACCGTGTTCGTGGTCTCGCCGAGATACGCGGCGCGCGGGGTGCCCGGAAAGCAGCCGAGGAACCGGTTCGCGAACCACGATTCCCCGATGTGCTCGCTGTCGTCCCCGTCGTAGGTGTAGAGGCCGCGGTACATCGCGTTCTCGCCCGGGTGCAGGGGGGCGGCGGTGCCGAACACCCATTCCTGCTGCGGCAGGAGGCGCGGTACCTCGAGCCAGTTCTGGAGCCGGGTGGTGACGTGCAGGACGTGGTTGGTGCCCGGACGAAACTCCTTCACGACGCGCAGCCCGTTGCCGAGGTCGCGGGTTGCGATCACGGCGCCGTTCGTGAGCGACAGGTCGTACTCGGGAGGGGCGTTCCCGTCCGGATCGAGTCCGAGCAGGGCGAAGATTGGGGTGGGGGCGAAGCGGTTCAGGACCGCACGCCCGATCTCCTCGCCGTTCCGGCGCTCGCGGCAGTCGATCGCGTCGGCGAAATGCTTCAGCTCGATGCGGCTGAGGCCGCCGCCGTGCGAGGAGAAGAAGTAGCGGGCCTCAGGGGTGTCGAGCTCCAGCACTTCGGCGGGCTCGCCTCCCGGCTGCGGGAAGCCGGTCGTCGTGTAGCCCGGCGGGGCATGAACGTCGGGCGCGACCGCCTGGGGGGCCGCGGAGTTGGTGACGGTTGCCCCGGCGACGAGGTTGGTCTGCGGCAGCGGCTGGGGCGGGTAGATCCGGTTCATCAGCGGATACCACAGCACCAGGATGGCGCAGGTGACGATGAGCAGCAGGAGGGAACGACGGTCCATGCCGTTGGTTCAAAGGGTTCAGGAACGATCAGCCACCGCGGCGGCAGGACCGGGGGGCGATGCGAGGGATGGGGGCGAGGACGTGGGGAACAGGATCCCAGCCGCAGGTTCCCCACGGGTGACAGCGGCCGAGGCGTCGCAGGGCGAGCCATCCGCCCCGGGCGGTGCCATGGAGGCGGATCGCCTCCTCGGCGTACGCCGAGCACGAGGGCACATGACGGCACGTCATGCCGGGTCCGAAGAGGTGGATCTTGATGGGCGACACAAGGCGGTAGGCCTTCAACAGGAGCAGACAGAGGGTGCGCACGCGGGGATCAGGATGGGCCTGCGGACTTGTTGATCAGACCGGCTTCGCGCAGGCATCGGCGCAGATCGCGGCGGACGTGCTCGAGCGACTTGCCCACGAGCGAGGCACGCGCGATCAGCACGAGGTCCGCCGTGCCGCGGAGATCATGCTGCTGCAGGCGAAAGGCCTCCCGGAGCAGGCGTCGCGCCCGGCTGCGCACCACCGCGCCGCCGAGCTTGCGGCTCGTGATGACTGCCAGGCGCGAATGCTCGCCCCGGGTTGGTTTCCAGTTGAGGACCAGACACCCGCAGACGCGACGTTCGCCCTCGGTCCGGATGCTGGCAAAGGCGCCGGCGCCACGGAGGCGCTGCCGACGACGCAGAGTCAATGGACGCGCCTGGGTCAAGGCAGGGCGCTTACACCGGTGTGAGTCGCTTGCGGCCCTTGCTGCGCCGGCGGCGGATGACGGTCTGGCCGCTCCGGGTGGACATCCGCGCGCGGAAGCCCAGCTGCCGCTTGCGGCGGATCTTCGACGGTTGATACTGACGTTTCATGTTGTGAAATCGCGGCGCGTTGCTGCCTCCCGGCGGAAACTCCGACAGCGCCCCGGGCAGTTGTCTCGTCCCGGCATGGCCGGAGACATAGAGCCCGCGACGCTATCAGCGAAGGGGGGGGTGTCAAGAAATGCGAATGTCCCCGGGGGTGCCGTGGAGGGCGTGGGCACCGGAGAACGGCGTTGCGGGCCGGCCGTGGAGGCGACCGCGCGGCTCGCCCGGGCCACGGGCCGCGGGGGCTAGCGTTCGACCAGGCGGTAGAAGCGATGCGGCGTGTCCGCGTCCTCGTCGAGATGGTCGAAGAATCCGTCGTCCGGCACGGTGTTCGTCTTGAGGGGCGCCCATGCGGCGAAGTCGGTGGTCGCCTCGAGCACGTATCGGGCGCCCGGCGTGCCGACCGCGCGGATCAGGAAGCCGGAGGCGGAGAACCCGCGCGGCTCGAGCCGGGGGGGCGGGTTCGGCGTCGCGTCCTCCGCCACGATCCGATAATTGTCGAACACCAGGAAGTTGTCGCCGGGGGCCTCCGGGTTGCGGATGGCCCAGACGGCGTCCACGTCGCCGAAGTCGAGGGGGGTGTTGCGCGTGGTGAGCTGGAGGTTGGTGACGATCACCGCGCCGTTGAGCGTGGCGTTCCAGCGGTTGGCCGGGAAGTTCATCACGATCTCGAGCTGGTACGGAACCGAGTTCGTGAACGTCCAGCCGGTCGGAACGAACTGGTTGTCGTCCAGCAGGTAGTTGATCGAGAGGGTCTCGTTGTCGAAATCCAGTGAGAACAGGCGGCTTCCCGTCGAGGTGTACACGCTCCACCGGAAGTCATCGCGGCTGGTCGTCGTGATCGAATCCTCCACCGACATCAGGACATGGAACCGCACGATTCCGGGGTTGGGCGGGGCGGGATTGAAATTGATGGGCCGCCAGACGTTGAGGAACTGGGAGTCGTCGGTCGGGCCGACGAATCCGATGAATGCGTGCTGCCCCTCGTCGGGGAAGAAATCGACGACGAGCCCGTTGCCTCCGCCGCCATCGCCAACCCAGCCGCCCTGCCCGATGAGGGTCAGCTCGGGGTCGAACCCCTCACTGATCTCGAACGAGGTCTCGTAGAGCACCTGGGCCGCCGCGGCACGGTCGCCGCGTGGCATCCATGCGAGAACGAAGACGACGACCATCCACCGGATCACGCGATCAACCATAAACCTCCTCCGACTCCCGGATCCGCCGTTCGGTTACGTCGATTTCGCGCGGCTCAGCGGCTGGGTGCCTGGGCGGGCGTCGGAACGGCCCGCGCCGCGGACGGGGTTGTCATCGTGGCGCGCGGGGCTGAGGGCGCGGCGGTCGGCGCGCGGGGCGCCGACATCGTCGGGCGCGGAGCGGCCGGCACATTCATCCGCTGCATCGACGGCGCGGACGGCACCGACGGCGCGGACGGCTGGATCGAGCGCGTCGGCGCCTGAAGGGTCGGCGTGACGGAGCGCTGATAGTTCGGCGCCGAGGGGACGGGGGCGCGGGGTGCGTAGGTTTGCGGCGCGGGCGCGGGCGTATAGCCGCGGGTCGACGGCGCGCCCGAGCTGGGAAGGAAGCGGTTCGGACCCTGCGGCAGCGGCGCGGGTGCGGTCTGCACAGGCGCCGTCCGGGAGGGCGCGGCCTGGCGTTCGTACACCGACTTGTTCGGCGTGATCGGTGTCACCGTGGACCGGGGCGCACTCTGGCGGACGCTCGACGGAATGTTCCGCGACGGATCTCCGAGGGGGACCGGGGTTGTCTGCCGCGTGGCCGCGGGCGCCTGGTTCACGTAGGGCTGGGCGAGGCTGCGGCCGTCCCGCGATTCCGCGGTCTTGGGAGTTTCGACGAACGTGCGCGGGTTGATGTCGCGAACTCCGTCGTAGGAGGCGCTTCGACCTGCGGTTGCAAGCGGCCGATTGCCCGCTGCCGCCGGGGAAGTGAGGGTTGCCCTCGACTGCGAAGGCGTCACCCGGGCCGTGCCGCGCGAGTCCGCGACCTTCCCGAGGGCCTGGGGGGCCTGGGCGGCGGGCGCGCCGGAACGAAGGGAGCGTCCGGGGCTGATGGGGGTCGTTGCAGCAAGGTTCGCGCTCGAGGGCGGACCCGCCTTGGAGCGCAGCGCGACCGGGCGGCCGCCGTTGTCCGTCACGGGAGTCGGCTTGTAAACGACGAGGGAGTCATCCCGGCGCTCCAGGCGATCCGCGCGAACGGGCTTGTCCGACTGTGCGGGGATCGGCTGAACCGCGGCCTTGGGGATCTCGCCGCGCACCCGGCTGGCGACGTGCGTGTAGCCAACACCATTGTTGATGATGACGTTGTTGTCGCCGTTGATGACATTGTTGATGACGGTCGAGTTCTGGTAGATGTTGACGGCCTTCGAATGGGGCACCCGGTGGCGGTGGATGTGCCGGTAGCAGAAGCTGTCGTACGGCACGAAGGTGTAGCACGAGGAGGCGAGTCCGAAACCGAACCCGACGCTGACGGCGTGGCCGTGCCATGTGAGACCGACGGCGGCGGACCATCCTGCGCCCGGGGGCAGCGGGGCCCAGCCGATGTGACTGCCGTGGTGGCGCCACGTGACCCAGCTCGGTCCCCACACCGTTCCCGGGACCCAGCACCAGCCGAGGCCCGGATACGTGGTCCAGCGGCCGTAGTGGAACGGAGCCCAGCCCCAACTGTACTCGGAGTGCCAGTACCAGCCGTGATCCGTCCAGAGCCAGCGGCCGCCGTGGCAATACGGAAGCCACGTGCGATCAACCACCACGACGCTGGGCTGCCAGACCCAGCCGTAGGTCGGCACCTGGTACCAGTTCCCGTACGGCGCGAGGTCTCCGTAGAACTGCTGGACCGTGTCCGGCGCGTCCGGAGGCGGCTGCGTGCCCTGGACCGCGACGGGGGGCGCGGACGTGCTGACGGTCGGCGCCGCTTCGGCCGACGCCTCCGCCGGAAGCGCGCTCGTGACGCCGTTGAACGCCTGCTTCAACTGCTCGACGGCGGACACGAGGTTGGTCTGGAGCATGGCCGCGTCGGAGGATTCCGCGCGAAGCTCGCCCCCGCGCCGCATCATCGCGGCGATGACCGAATCGGGCACGCCGATGTCGCGGAGGTAGATGATCTCGTCGAGGCCGAGCTGGTACGGGACATCGGACACCGCCACAAAGGCGCGCACGACCTCCTCGCCGGCACCGGAATCGATGAGCGCCACGACCTCGGCCAGCTCCGGTTTGAGGGGCGGGAGCACGCGCTCGGCGCGTTGCACGGGCGGGACCGCGGGTGCGTTGGTGTCGCCGGCCGTGACGGAAAGGTTGGTGTCGGTGACGGACGTCTCGACGGCGGCGGCGGGAGCCTCGGCGCCCGCGGGAGCCTCGGCGCCCGCGGGAGCGTCAGCCTGCGCGATGGCCGTGGTATTGGCGCCGCAGCCGTTGGCGAGAACGGCAAGCACGACCATGGCGCACCATGCGCTGACCCTGTGTCGGGTGGTTTTCATTGTGCTGTCCCTACGGTTGTAGTCGGTTTTCCGCTCCGGGCAACCCGCAAATCCACGGGCCCCGGCCTGCCCCGGGCGTCCTGAACGGCTCCGGTTGCCCAAAGATCAGACGCTGGGGAGACCCGGGGCCTTCACGGGCATTCCGCCGACACACCCAATGTGTCCCGTTCGCGTTTGACGTCCACTTCGGGCGGGGTGTACACCGCCCCACTCATCCGGATGGGAAGCGAAATGCCATTGCGCGGCAGGGTGTGGCTCGTGGCCGGCACGACGGGCATCGGGGCGGCCACCGCGGAGCTCGCCGCGTCGGCGGGCGTTCGTCTGCACCTTGTGGGACGGACACCCGGGCACGCCGAGGAGCTGCGAGACCGGTTGCGCTCGAGGGGGGCCGAGTGCGAGATCCATTGCGAGGACCTGACCGCCCCCGGCGCGGGGGAGCGGGTGGTGGCGGGATGCGTGGATCGCTGGGGCCGCCTCGATGCGGCGTTCAACGTCGCCGGGATCAGCGGCAGACGATGGGGCGATGGAGCGGCGCACGAATGCACGCCGGAAGGCTGGGACACCGTCATGGACACGAACGCGCGCGCGATGTTCCTGCTCTGCGGCGCGATCCTTCGCCAGATGCTGCGGCAGGAACCCGGGCCGGCAGGGCTGCGGGGGACCATCCTCAACATGGCGAGCGTCCTCGCGTGGTCGCCGTCCCCGCGGCATTTCGCGACGCACGCGTACGCGGCGAGCAAGGCGGCGATCATCGGGTTCAGCCGCGCCATGGCCGCGCACTACGCGCCGGACCGGATCCGGGTGAACGTGATCGCGCCCGCGCTCGTTCGAACCCCGATGAGCGCCCGCGCGCAGCAGGATGCGGCCATTCTTCGGTACATGCGTGCGAAGCAGCCCCTCGTGGGCGATCTGCTCACCGCGGAACAGGTGGCGCGCGCGGCGATGTTCCTGTTGTCCGATGACTCCGCGGTCATCACGGGGGACGTGCTGACCGTGGACGGCGGCTGGTGCCTCAGCGAGGGGAGGGAATGACGGCGGGCGGAGCGCAGGGCGGCTGGGTCGCCGGCCTGGATCTTGGCGGCACGAGCGCCAAGGGGGTGGCCGTGACCCGCGAGGGAGTATGTCTCGCGCGTGATCGCGAGGCGTTCGATCTGGCGGCGCCCATGGCTTTCGCCGGGGCGATGCGGCGGGTGCTGGAACGGCTGGAGGAGAAGGTGGGTTCGCCCGCGGGTGCGGTGGGGATCTCGGCTCCCGGGCTTGCGGCGGAGGATGGAACGTCGATCGCGTTCATGCCCGGGCGGTTTGAGGGGCTGGTCGGTCTCGACTGGGCACGCTGGCTGGGCCGGAATCGCGCGCCCGTGCTGAACGACGCGCACGCGGCGCTGCTGGGCGAGGTGTGGCTTGGCGCCGCGCGGGGCGCGCGCCACGCGATCCTCCTGACCCTTGGCACGGGGGTGGGAGGCGCGGCCATGGTCGATGGCCGGCTGCTCCGGGGGTGGTCCGGGAAGGCGGGACACCTCGGCCATGTGTCGCTCGACCCCTGCGGGGCGCAGGACGTGACGGGAACGCCGGGCAGCCTCGAGGACGCCATCGGGAACCACAACATCGAGGCTCGGACGGGCGGGCGATTCCGCACGACGCATGATCTCGTGCGCGCGGTGGAGTCGGGCGACGCCGGGGCCGGCGAGGCATGGAATCGGTCGGTGCGGGCGCTCGCCGCGGCCGTGGCCTCCTTCACCAACGTGCTCGATCCGGAAATCGTGATCGTGGGCGGCGGGATCGCGCAGAGCGGCGAGACCCTCTTCGGCCCGCTCCGCGAATGGGTGAGCCGATTCGAGTGGAAGGTGTGCGGGCGCGCGGTGCGGATCGTCCCGGCGGCGCTCGGTGAGTTCGCGGGCGCTTTCGGGGCGGCATCGAACGTGATCCGCGCCCGCGGAGAGTTGTGAGGCGGGGGCGCGGACGCGTACCGTGAGCCCGAGGTGACACCGACGGAAAAGTATCTGGAGCGCACCCGCGAGCTCGTGGAGCGGGTGGCGGCCCAGCGGGAGGCGATCGAGACGGCGGCGGACTGGTTCAGCGCGACCATCCTGAAGGGACGGATGGTGCACCTGTTCGGCTCGGGCCACAGCCGGATCCTGGTCGAGGAGATGTGGCCGCGGTACGGGTCCTTCCCGGGGTTCAACCCGATCGTCGAGCTCTCCCTGAGCTTCCACAATCTCGTGGTGGGTGCGAACGGCCAGCGGCAGGCGATGTTCCTCGAGAACGTCCCGGGCCTGGCCGAGCGGATTCTCAGGAATTTTGATATCCGTTCGGAGGACACGGCGCTGGTCGTGTCGTCGAGCGGCTGCAATGTCGTTCCGGTGGAAATGGCCGAGGGATTCAAGGGGCGGGGTGTGCGCGTGGTCGCGATCGTTTCGCGGAGGCATTCCGAGGCGAGCGCGAGCCGCCGTCCGGACGGCAGGCGCCTGCAGGACTTTTCGGACCTCGTGCTGGACACGGGGGCGCCGGTGGGCGACGCGATGGTCACGGTGGAAGGCCTCGACACCCCGGTGGCGCCGGGTTCGACCGTCGGCGGGTGCATCCTGATCAACTGCCTGAAGGCGGAGGTGGCGCGGCGTCTCACGGCCGCGGGCCAGCCGCCGCGGGTGCTGAGTGCCGCCGCCGTGGTGGGCGGCGAACGCGCGACGGCGCTGTTCGAGGCGGCGTACGATGAGCACGCGCGCCGGCTCGCGCGGCTGTACGCGGAGTTGGGCGCGGCCTGAGATGGCGGCGTGTCCTCGCCGCGATCGGGTCAGAGCCGCAGCGTTTGCCCCTCGGCGGCCGGGGCGAGGGGAAGGGCCGGCCGGAGGAGGGCGATGGCCTCCGCGTGCAGGCGTTCGATGGTGGTGTCGTCGTGGCTCGGATCGTGGTGAAAGGTGATGAGCCGCGAGACCCCGCAGAGGTTCGCGAACTGGATTGCGTGGCGGAGGGTGCTGTGGCCCCAGCCGACGCGCGCCGCGTACTGGTCGTCGCTGTACTGCGCGTCGTGGATGAGGAGGTCCGCTCCATGGGCGAGCCCGGTTCCGGAGGTCCATTCCGCGGCGTTTCGGACCTCGTCACGCCCGAGGGCGGGTTCGTGGTCGGGGAGATAGGCGACGGTTCGATCGGAGGTGGTGATCCGGTAGCCGAGCGTGGGGCCCGGGTGGCAGATGAAGGCCGGCGTGATGTGGAACTCGCCGATTTCCGCGGGCGTGTCGGCGAGGGCATGCAGGACGAGGCGGCAGTCGAGGTCTCGGAGGAGGACCGGGAAGAGGGGGGCCGAGAGGTAGCGGACGAGGCGCCGGCGCAGGTCGAGGTCGGAGGTTGCGGGTCCCCAGATGTGAACTTCACGGTCCGCATCGAAGAGGGCCGAGAAGAAGCCGAGGCCCTGGATGTGGTCCATGTGGAGGTGGGTGAGGAGGATGTCCAGGCGCCGGGGGGAGGGGGGCAGGTCCCTGCCGAGTGCGCGGATGCCGGTTCCGGCATCGAGGATGAGGACGCCGCCGCGCGGCCCCGTGATCTGGACGCACGAGGTGTTGCCGCCGTACCGGGCGGTGTCGTGCCCGGGAGTGGCGAGTGAACCGCGGGTGCCCCAGAACCGGACGATCATGGGCCGGGGGAGGCGACTTCACCGAAGACGGCCGCCGCGCCGGCGATGCGCCGCATGCGGGTGAGGAGCGGGAAGGCGGTGACGTGGATCTTCCTCGGCACGCGATCGAGGCCGGTGATCCAGAGGGTGCCGGAAGCAGGGCGCGCGCCGCGAAGGGCAAGCACGATGGGGAGTTCCTCCGGTTCGAGCGGATGGCCGCTGGCGTCCACCGGACGGAAGGCGCTGCTCCACTGGTCGAGGTCGAGGGTGCCGGTTTCCTCGAAGCGCAGTCCGAGGATCGCCTCGGCCGGTTCGTTGTAGAAGACGAGCGCGCCGTCGTGGTCGATCACGAACACGGGCAGCGCGAGGCATTCCGCAAGCTGCCGGGTGAGGATCAGTTCGAGGGGTTTCTGGTCCATGCCCGCATGCTCCTTCGCCCGGCATCCGTTGGAATGGGGCCCGGTCTCCGCGGAGTGTTGCGGAGCACGGGCCGTTTGGCGAGACGCGGGAGGGCTCAGGTCAGATCGAGCGGACCGCCGTCGCAGAGTTCCGGGTTGCCGAACGATTCGATGCGGTGCCCGACGGCGTGGGCGAGGGAGAGCAGAAAACGGTTGTGGGCCACCCTGCCGAGCTTGAGGGAGCGGCCCATGCGGAATCCGAGGCCCCCGCCGATCAGCACGAAGGGAATGTTGTTGAGCGTGTGCGAGTTCCCCTTGCCGAGCTCGTTCGTCCAGATGACGAGCGTGTTGTCGAGGAGGGAGCCTTCGCCGCCCGGCTCGGGCGTCTCGGCGAGTTTCTGGACGAGGTAGCGCAGCTCGCCGCAGAACCAACGGTTGATCCGGATGAGCTGGTCCTGGGCTTCCTCGTTCTTGTCGGGCTCGTGGGAGAGGGTGTGGTGACCCTCGCGGATATCGAGCCAGTTCATCCGGGCGTTGCCGACGGACTTGGTGTACTGGAGCGTGGCCACGCGGGCCATGTCATTGGCGAAGCTGTTCACCAGCAGGTCCGCCTGCATCCGGCTGAGGCGGGGCACGTTGTCGTTCTGGTCGGCAACGCCCTGCTCGAGGTCGGGCGGTTCGGCCGTGAGTTTCTGGCGTGCGGCGGCCTCGATCTCCCGCTCCATCTGCCGGACGAGGGACTCGTGTTCCTCGAGCAGGCGGCGATCCTCGGAGCTGACGAGGCGGCGAACCTTGTGGAGATCATCGCGCACCTCGTCGAGGACGCTGCGGACGGACTCGCGATCGCGGAGCTGCCCGTAGAGCTTCTCGTACATCTGGTAGGGATCGGAGATGGGCGCCACCGGCTTGTTGGGGCCGGCGTAGGACATGCGCGTCCATGGGTCGGCGCGGTCGGACACGCCCACGCCGAACTCGAGCGAGCCGAAACGGGTGCGCGTCTCGGGACGGCTCTGGAAGTAGTTGCGAAGCTCCTGGTCGATGGAAGGGCCGCTCGCCCAGCCCGCCGGCGTGTCGGAGCCGCCCTGGATGTTGCCGGGGAACAGCTCGATCCCGGTGAGCAGGCAGGACATGCCGCGCATGTGGTTGTCGCCGTCGCCCCGCACGCGGTTGCAGAGGCCGTTGAGGATGAGCATGCGGTCCTTGAACGGCGCGAGGGGGCTGAGGATTTCCTTGAGCTGGAAGTCGGCGCCCTCCTCGTCCGGCCAGAACGCCGGGGGAATGACGCCGTTCGGGCTGAACATGATGACGACCCGCTGCTTTCGTCCCGTGGCGGTGGACAGGCCCAGGCTGGGCAGGCCTGTCAGGAAGGGCATCGCCGCGGCCGAGATGCCCAGGCGACGGAGGAACTGTCTGCGGTGGATGGAGTTCATGGTTCCGTGGAGTGCTGGCTGTACTGCCGGGTGGGAACGCCGTGAAGACTCGCCGTCGCGGCGATCTCAACAATCAGCTCGCGAATGTTGAAACCGGAGGCCTCGAAGGACGCGCGCAGACGGGTGAGCACGTCGGGACCGTAGGCTCGGACGGGCTGCTTGACAACATGATGAAAGAGCTGCTCGACGAAGGCCTCCTGGGCGCGGGGGCTGCCGGCCGCGAATGCGGCCACGTCCCGGGGTCCGTCGAAGCGGACCTCGCTTCCGTCGCGGGTGTGGTACGTGGCGCTCGAGTCGATCGGCCTGCCGGCGTCCGTGGAGCGAACCCGGCCGACGGCGTCGAAGCCCTCGAGGGTAAAGCCGAGGGGGTTGATGATGATGTGACACGTCTGACACGAGGCGGGCGCCGTGAGGCGCGTGACCTTCTCGCGCGTGGTCAGTTCCGGGTCGAACTCGGCCTCATTGAACGCAACCGCCTCCGGCGGCGGCTTCAGCGCCCTGCCGAGAATCCGCCGGCTCAGGAACACCCCCCGGTGAATGGGCGAGGTGGACCTTGAGTAGGCGAAGGCGGAGAGCAGCAGGGGATGGGTGAGAACTCCCGCCCGGACGCCATCCGCCACGGGGACGAACTCGTGTTCCGCTCCCGCGACAGGCAGGCCGTAGAACTCCGCGAGCCGCCGGTTGACGTGGAGCACGTCGGAAAGCAGCAGCCGCCGGTAGTCGGGGGAATCGCCCCAGACCACATCGTCGAGGAAGGCGTCGAGCGAGGTGCGGAGGTCCGCCACGAGGGTGTCGGAGAACTCCGGGAAGGCCTCGGGATCCTTCGAGAGATCCGAGGCATGGTCGAGGCCGAGCCAGCCATGCAGGAACTCGCGCACCTTGGCGCGGGCGCGCGGGTCCTCGAGCATGCGGCGGGCATGGGTGCGCAGCGCCTCCGGCGAGTTCAGTTCGCCGCTCGCGACGGCCTTGAGCAGCTCGCCGTCGGGGATCGAATCCCACAGCGCGAAGGAGAGCCGGGAAGCGACCCCTCGGGGCTCCGGCAGGTCGGGTTCGAGCCCGAGGTAGAGGAAGCGCGGGGAGGTGAGCGCCAGGATCACGACCTTTTTCACCGCATCGGCGGCGGCGGCGGCGTCCCCGGGGTCGACCTCGTCGAGGAACGCGTCGATCCACGCCGCCTCCTCCTCGGCCGTGAGCGGGCGGCGGAATGCGGTCGTCACGAACTCGACGCAGAACGCGCGGATCCTGCGGAGGCGCTCGTCCGGTTCGTCGGAGCGGCGAATTCGCGCGAGCGGATCGAGGTTGCGGACCACGTGGGTGGCCGTCTCGATGGCGGCGTGGGTGGTCGCCTCGAGCCATGCGCGCGAGACAAGGGTGCCGCGTTCATAACCCACGCTGGCGTCGTCCGGCGGGAAAGGGGTGGTGACAACGAAGGTCGGAGGCGTCCCGACCGGCGACAGGTGCCTGGCCGAAAGAAGCTCGCGGACGCCATGGGGAGGTTTCCATTCCAGGCGGGCGGACACGTGGCGGTCCGCGCTGTCGCGTGACTTGGTGACCTCGAGGCGCAGCGGATACGCCCGGCCGCCGATGAGTCGCACGACCGCGGAATGCTCGCGGAGTCCCCCGGACGCGACGCGTGCGTCGATCAGGGGTTCGTCGTTGCCGTTGACCCAGAGGCCTGCGCCCGTTTCGGTGGTCAGCACGAACTCGTAGTCCCCGGTGTCGGGGGCAAGCACCGAGCCGGTCCACCGGACCGTGAACTGGTCGGGAGGAATCCGTTCGGGGTCCGGACTGTCGAAGCCGAAATCGACGTCGATGAACGGATCCACGTTCTCGAGCCGCGGACCCTCGGACCGGCGGGAGGTCGTGACCTGCCGCAGCAGCCCGCGTTCGGAATCAGGTTCCCGCGCGTCGCGCTGGAAGTGCCGGATCAGATCCGCGACGGCGTGGAGATACTGGCGCTGGGTGAGGTGAACAAGTTCGACTCGAGCCGTGTCCGCCGGGTCTTCCCCCCTCGTGGAGTAGAAGGATTGGAAGACGAACCGGGCCACGTTCGCGGCATCCTCCCCGACGCACGCCTCCGGATTGTCCTCGGGCATGGTCGCCTCGATGAGGCGTGTGAGCTCGGCGAGGGTGAGGTCACCGCCGAGGGGGCGGCGGTGCCGGCCGGGCACGCCCTCCCCCTGGGCGCCGTGGCATTCGGCGCAGAGACGATCGTAAATGGCCTTTCCGGGATCCGGCCCCGAGGACTCGGCGAGGGTCTGAGGGGGGAGGACGAACCACCCGGCGAGAAGCAGAACGGGGAGGGGCCGGAGGGCGCGCATGGGCCGGAAGGGAGGGAGGCGCCCCGGCGATGCCGCGGCGCCTCCCCCGCAAAGCGGGTCAGGTGAGATCCATGGCACCCGTGCTGTCCCCGAAGGATTCCACCGGGGCACCCATGCGATCGAGCATGGAGACGTAGAGATTGCAGAGGGGCGTGCCCTTCGGGGAGGCGATGTGTCGGCCGGACTGGATGACCCCGCCGCCGCGTCCCGCGAGGAGGATCGGCAGGTTCGAGGGGTCGTGGCGATTGCCGTCGGACATGCTGGATCCGAAGAGGATCATGCTGTTGTCGAGGAGCGAACGATCGCCCTCCCGGATGGACGCGAGCTTGTCCATGAAGTAGGCGAGCTGCTCGGTGTGCCACCGGTTGATGCGGGCGTACGGCTCGTACTTGTCCGGCTTGTTCTGGTGATGGCTGAACTCGTGGTGGGAGCCGTCGGTTCCGGGGATCAGCGCGCCGAAGTTCTTTCCGGAGACGTCGTTGGCGAACATGAAGCTGCTGATGCGGGTGGAATCGGTCCAGAACGCCAGCGCGATGAGGTCGAGCATGAGGCGGACATGCTCCTGGTGATCGCCGGGCGCGCCGCGGGGGGCGGCGAGGTCCTCGCCGGGATCCGTGTCGGGCCGCCACTCGCGCGGGTCGCCCTTGCTGAAGAATGCGAGGCGGCGTTCGACGTCACGGACCGCGTGGAGGTACTCGTCGAGCTTGTGCTGGTCATCGCGGCCGAGCCGGTTACGCAGGCGGTGCGCATCGTCGAGGACCAGATCCAGCAGGGCCATCTGATCCTGCTTGCGCCGGAGTTCCGCCTCCGAGGGCCGGCTCCTCGCGTCGCGGATGACACCGAAGAGCCGCTGATAGGCGAGGTAGGGGCTGATCTCGCGGGCCACCGGCATGGTTGGCGAGCGCCACGAGATGTAGCAGCCGTAGAGGCGGGTGTAGCCGACGTTGGAATCGATGCCGGAGATGACGGGATCGACTCCGAGTTCGAGTGACGGCAGCGGCGTGTGCCGGCCGATCGCCTGGGCGCAGAGCTGGTCGATGGAGGCGCCGCCGACGTGGATGTCCTTGCCGGCGGTCTTGCGGACATGGAGGCCCGTCAGGAAGTTGGCCGTCTTGGCATAGTGCCCGTCGCCACCGTGGCTGTGCTTCTTGTCGAGCCCGGAGAAGACGAGGAGGCTGTCACGGTGTCGCGCGAGGGGTTCGAGCGCGGGCGTCAGCTCGAAATCGCGACCTGGCGTCCTGGGAAACCATGCCTGCTCCCAGACCCCGTTGGGGAAGTAGATGCAGGCCATGCGCACGGGTGCCTGCACGTTCTTCGCGGCGCTGACGGGAGCCGCGGCCGCCGGCGAGGCGTCCGGCATGAGGCGGCCCATGGCGTTGAGCAGCGGGAGACCGAGCATGACGCCGGCTCCGCGCAGGAAGGTCCTTCGGGCGATGGTGGAGTGGGTGGGAAGCATGTCAGGAGTCGCTCTTGGGGTAGAAACGGTGACGGAATGGAAAACTCAGTGCGATGGATTCGATGAGGGCGGATGCGCGGTAGTCATTGTTGTGAAGGGCGTCCATGGCGGAGTCGATCACGCAGGTGTCGAGCCTGGTGAGTTCGCGGCCGAGCGCGAACCCGGTGAGTTTGCGGGCGAGATGCCTCATGACCTGATCCTTCCGGGCCATGAGCACCTGCCGCAGGCCATCGGGCCCGTCGAAGGTTTCCCCGGAGGGAAGCGTGCCGCGGGCGTCGATCTCATGTCCCGCCTCGGCCGTGCGCCACCGGCCGATGGGATCGAAGTTTTCGAGGCCGAATCCGAGAGGATCCATCTTGTCGTGGCAGGCGGCGCAGGCCGCGTCGGCGCGGTGCTGCTCGAGCTGCTGGCGAAGGGAGGTCGGCGCCTCGGCCGCGTCCGGGTCGAGGGTCGGGGTTCCGGGCGGGGGGGGAGGCACCTTCTCGCCGAGGAGGGCCTCGAGGATCCAGTGTCCGCGCAGCACGGGACTCGTGCGCAGCGGATACGAAGTGAGCGCGTGCACGGCTGCCATCCCCAGCACGCCCCCGCGGGGAGTGGACGCGGTCGAGACCCGCTGGAAGCCGGGTTCCCCGGGTGCTTCGAGCCCGTAAAGCCGGGCGAGGCGTTCGTTGATGAAGGTGTAGTCGCTGTCGATGAGTTCGAGCAGCGGCCGGTCCTCGCGCACGATGTGGTTGAAGAACGCGACGACCTCGTGGCGCATGCTGCTCGCGAGCTCCTCGTCGAACTGGGGGAAGCGCTGCGGGTCGGGTCGAACCATGGAGCCGACGCGGTCGACATCGAGCCATTGCAGCGCGAAGCGTTCGCCGAGGGCCGCCGCCTTCGGGTCGCCGAGCATGCGGCGGATCTCGGCGCGATAGACATGGATGTCCAGCAGGGCGCCGCTCTCGGCCAGCGAGAGGAGGCGCTCGTCGGGAATCGATGACCACAGGAAGTAGGAGAGCCTGCTCGCGAGCGGATAGGGACCGAGGGGCTGGATGCCCGGCTTCCCAGGCTCGGGCTCGGCAAGGAAGAGGAAGTGGGGGGAGATGAGGACCCCCTGGAGGGCGAGGCGGATCCCCGCCACGAAGCCGTCGCCTCGCCCGGCCGCGCGATCGTACAGCGCCATCAGGCGATCGACCTCGTCGTCCTGAACCCGCCGGCGGAAGGCGCGCCGGGCGAACTCCGAGACGACGGCGCGCGCCGCGTCACGCGCCGCGACGGTGTCGGAAGGCCGGGCGACGAGGAGGTTGTCGCGCGCCCGGCGGATTTCCGGATCCTCCGGTTCGTCGTCGGTGAGGACGGTCTCGGTGACGCGTTCGGCGGCCGCGAGGTACCGCTCGATGTGCAGCGTGGAGAGGAAGAGCGCGCTGCCGGTGGTGTCGAAGCCCTCCCCTCCTCCGCCGTCGGCCGGCAGGAGTTCCAGCACGGGAACCTCGACGCCGACGAGGTCGCGAATGGAGCGGGCGTACTCGGCGCGGTTGAGGCGCCGGCTCATGACGTAGCCGCGGTAAAAGTGCGCGGTGCGGTCCGACGCGAGGGTGTTGCAGTCGGGCTCGGGGGGCTTGGGCAGCCTGCCGAGCCACTCGACGAGCTTCTGGTATTCGTCGAAGCCCAGTTCGCCGGACTTCTTGGGGGGCATCTCGTAGGAGCGGACGCGTTCCAGGACGAGCTGCCAGACCTCGGGGGCGCCGGTGATGCGGTCCAGGCTGTCGTACTGCTCGAGGTTCAGGTCCGCGCGGGCGGTGGCCGCGTCGTGGCACTCGAAGCAGCGCTTCTCGAGGAGGGGGCGGATCTCCCGGGAGTACTCCTCGGCCGGGCTGGCGATGGCCGCGCGGGAGCAGGCCATGGCCACGGCAGCACACATCGCGAAGGACAGGCCGGGGCGTTTCACTGCGGCAAACATAAAGCGCCTGCCGGGCGGCTTGTCCACCCCGCGAACGGGTGGATCGCGCCGGGCGGAACTCGAGTTCGGGCGGGTTTCGGAGCCGGGACAGGCGGTATACCGCGGCTTAGACGATCTTCAGGCGGGGCAGGTCCTGGAGGTCGACGATGCCGACGGGCCGGTGGCGGGCATCGACCACGATGAGATCGTCGATGGAGCGCTCGTTGAAGATGCGGAGCACCTCCGCGGCGAGCGCGTCCACGGGCACCGTGACGGGGTTGCGGGTCATCACGTCGGCGAGGCGCTTCTCCATGAGCCGATCGTCCGCGGCCATCCAGCGGCGGAGGTCGCCGTCGGTGAACACGCCGACCAGGCGTCCGCGCGAGTTGGTGATGGACACGCTGCCGGCCTTGGCGCGGGTCATCGCGAAGAGGGCGTCGCGCACCGTGGCGTTCTCCCGGAGGACGGGATTGCGTTCGCCGGAGCGCATGACATCGGAGACCTTCAGGAGGAGGGAGCGGCCGATGGAGCCGGCGGGATGATAGCGGGCGTACTGGGGCTTCTTGAAGCCGCGCGCCTCCATGACCGCGATGGCGAGGGCGTCGCCGAGGGCGAGCATGGCCGTCGTGCTGGCGGTCGGGGCGAGGTTGAAGGGGCAGGCCTCGCGCGGGACCTGGGTGTTGAGAACGACGTCGCTGTGCCGGGCGAGGGTTGACCTCGGCTTTCCCGTGATCGCGATGAGCTTCCACGCGAGCCGCCTCAGGGCGGGGAGGAGGTTCAGGAGTTCGTCGGTCTCGCCGGAATAGCTGAGGGCAAGGACGGCGTCGCCATCGTTGATGACCCCGAGATCACCGTGGAGGGCATCGACGGAATTGAGGAGCACGCTCGTGGTGCCCGTGCTGGTGAGCGTGGCGGCGATCTTCTGGCCGACGTTGCCGGACTTTCCGATGCCGACGACGACGACCTTGCCCCGGCGGGTGACGCATTCGACGAGCAGCTCGACCGCGGTGGCGAACGAGCGGTCGAGCTGGCGGGAAACGGCGCGCAGTGCGGCGATCTCGATGGCGATCACCTCGCGCGCCCGTGCGACGGGATCCATCTCGCAGGACGCTGCACGGAGCAGGGACCCGTTGCAATGGATCAGATTTTGCTCGTGCTTCGGTGCTCCGGTTGCCGATTCTGGCTTCTTCGATGGGTATGGACGTCAAGCTCCCAAATCTCGGGGAGGGCGCAGACTCCGGAACGGTAGTCAGCGTCCTCGTCAAACCCGGGGCCTCTGTGAAAAAGGGGCAGAACATCATCGAACTCGAGACGGGAAAGGCCGTTGCGCCGATCCCGGCCCCGGCCGATGGGAAGATCGGGCGCATCGCCGTGAAGGAGGGCGACACGGTGAGCGTGGGGCAGCTCATCCTCGTGCTCGAGACCGGCGATGGTGAGACCGGCGCGGACAAGGCGCCGGAATCCGCCGCGGAACCCGCGGCCCCCCGAAAGTCCGCCCCGCCGCCGCGCGGGCGTGCCGCGACCCGGCGAAGGCCCGAAGCGGAGACCGGGCTGGAGGAGCAGGAGGACCTCGAGCCCGAGGGGGAGGAGCTTGTCGAGGAGATCATCAATGAGAACCCGGCGGCCGGCCCGTACGTGCGGCGGGTCGCGCGCGACCTCGCGATCGACCTGCGCGTGATCCAGGGCACGGGTCGCAGCGGGCAGGTGAGCATCGGGGACCTCCGGGACTACGTGGCGCGGCTTCGTTCGCTGGCGCTGCGTCCGCGCAGGCCCGCGCGCGGAGATGGCGCTCCGGCCAGGCCCGCGCCCGTCTCCATCGATTTCGCGCAGTGGGGGCCGATCACGCGCAAGCCGATGTCGCAACTGCGCAAGACGATCGCGCAGCGCATGGTCGAGAGCGCCACGACCATCCCGGCCGTGACGCAGTTCCACGAGGCGGACATCACCGACCTGATGGAGCTGCGCTCGCGGCACGCGGCCGCGTTCGAGAAGAAGGGCGCGCGGCTGACGCTGACTTCCTTCGTGCTGAAGGTGCTGCCGGCGGTCCTTGCCAGGCACCCGATCTTCAACGCGAGCCTCGACGAGGCGGCCGGCGAGATCGTGTTCAAGGAGTACTTTCACATCGGCCTCGCCGTGGACACGGAGGCCGGGCTGCTGGTGCCGGTGATCCGCGACGCGGACAAGAAGGACCTCGTCCAGCTGTCGAAGGACGTGCAGGACCTCGCCGCGAAGGCCCGGGACCGCAAGCTCGGCCTCGCCGACATGCAGGGCGGGACGTTCACCGTGTCGAACCAGGGCGGGATCGGGGGCGGCGCCTTCACGCCGGTCATCAATCAGCCGGAGGTCGCGATCCTCGGTCTCGGGCGCAGCGCCCCCAAACCGGTCGTCCGCGACGGCGCGGTCGTCGTGCGGACCATGCTCCCCATGGGCCTCACGTACGATCACCGCCTGATCGACGGCGGCAGCGCGGCGCGGTTCATCGTGGATCTCGCGGCGGCCCTGGAGAATTTCCCGGAGGCGGACGTCAAGGCGGAGTGAGTGAGTCTTTTCACATGAGCGAACCTCAGCAGATTGAACTGGTCGTCATCGGAGGCGGGCCCGGCGGGTACGCGGCGGCGTTCTATGCGGCAGACCTTGGAAAGAAGGTGATCCTGGTCGAGATGGACCGGCTCGGCGGCGTGTGCCTGAATCGGGGCTGCATCCCCTCGAAGGCGCTGCTGCACGCGACGAAGATGCTCGCGGAGGCGCGCGAGTCGGAGCGGCGCGGCATCAGTTTCGGCACGCCCCAGATCAACCTCGACCAGATGCGGGCGTGGAAGAACTCCATCCTCGAGAAGCTCAACGGCGGCATCGCGCAGATCGCGAAGGCGCGCTCGGTGGAGGTGATTCACGGGAAGGCGACGTTCGAGGACGGGCAGACGCTGCGCGTGGAGACGTCGGAGGGCCAGCGATACCTCCGCTTCGAACATGCCATCATCGCGATCGGCTCCCAGCCGTCGCTCCCGCGGGCCTTTGACCTCGGGAACCCCCGGATCATGACCTCCACGGAGGCGCTCGAGATCCCGGACATTCCCCAGAAGTTCCTCGTGGTCGGCGGCGGCTACATCGGGATGGAACTGGGGACGGTGTACGCGCTGCTGGGCAGCGAGGTGCATCTCGTGGAGGCCCTCGACACGCTGCTCGCAGGCTCGGACCCGGATCTCGCGCGGCCCGTCCTCAACGCGGCGCAGAGGAAGTTCAAGAGCATCCGCTTCAAGGCGAAGGTCCAGTCGATGGCGACCGCGGGGAAACAGATCCGCGTCGTGATCGAGCACGAGGGGAACCGCACCGAGGAACTCTACGACCGGGTGCTGGTGGCGGTGGGCCGCAAGCCGACCGAGGTCGAGGTGGGCCTCGACGCCACGCGCGTCCAGCGGGACGAGCGCGGGTTCATCCGGGTCAACGAACAGTTCCAGACCGACGAGCCGGCGATCTACGCGATCGGCGACGTGATCGGCGGCGCGATGCTGGCGCACAAGGCGGCCAAGGAGGCGCGCCTCGCCGTCAACGCGATCGTCGGCGAAAGCGCGCCGGACCGGGACTTCATCATTCCCGCGGTGGTCTTCACCGAGCCTGAACTCGCCTGGTGCGGGCTCACGGAAGCCGAGGCGCGTGCCAAGGGAATCGACATCGAAGTCGCCAAGTTCCCGTGGGGCGCCTCCGGCCGCGCGCTGACGTTTGATCGTCCCGAGGGCCTGACCAAGCTGATCATCGAGCGTGGCTCAGACCGGATCCTCGGCGTGGGCCTCGTGGGTCACGGCGCGGGCGAACTCATCGGCGAGGGCGTCGTGGCGGTGGAGATGGGCGCGACGGTAAGTGATCTCGCGGAGTGCGTGCACCCGCACCCGACGCTGTCCGAGACGCTGATGGAGGCGGCGGAGCTGCACTTCGGCCAGGCGACCCACGTGTACCAGCGCAAGCGGACCGCCACGCCCGCCTCCTAGCAGCGGGCGACAGGCCTGAAGGCGATCGTCCGGCCGGTCCCAGGGCCGGGCCGGATCGCGTGCCTGCGCCTGATCCTGACGAGAGAGGAGGATCGGCCCCGCGCCGCGGACGAGGCCGATCCTTCCCTGCGCGCGCCACGACTCGTGGTGAGTTCGGACTCAGGGGGCCGTGTCGATCCGGATGCGGAAGAATCCGGCATCCCCGGTGACCGGGACCGTGGCGCTGGTGACGGAATTCGTGAGGAGGTTGATCCACTCGCCGGTGAGCGTGTCCGCGCGCTGGAGCACGTAGGGGGGGGTGCCCCCGGTCCACGTGAGCGTGAGTTCGGAGCCGCTTCGCTCGATGGACTCGAACGTGGCACCCTGGCCGTTGCTCGAGCCACCCGCGGTCAGCCGGACGTTGTCGATGCCGAGGGTCTCCGTCCACCACGTCGAAGTGACGCGGATCTCGATCACGAGGTTCGCCGCCGACTCGGGGATGCTGTAGGAGAAGTCGGCGAACTCGCGCGTGAGGCGGCGGACGAACTGCTGCTGTTCATCGGCGAGCCACGGCTGGACGGCGTTCTGGACTCCGCGGAAGTGGGCCAGGGTGACAGGCGTGCTCTCGAGACCATCGGGGTACACCACGATGTCGATGAAGTCGCTGTCCTCGAAGTCCACCACCGTGGCGGCGAGGGCGACGGTGAGGCGGACATTCTCGCGCCCGCTGACATTGACCGGGTTGAACCGCACGGCGCGGTACCCGAGTTCATCGGGGAACGGCCACTTGTTCATCCCGGAGCCGGCGAGGAAGCCGGTGCCCTCGAAGCCGGAGAACGGGCCGCCATCGTAGAAGGCGCCGGGCGGATTCTCGTCGGGTCCGTTGAGGACCACCACCAGGGGTTCTTCGCGAATGACGTCCTCCCCCGAGGCGATGAAGGCGGTGACGTCCAGCATGCCCGTGGTGACAATCGGCGTGGTGCTGCCGGGCGCCCCGACAATATCCCAGTATCCGGAATTGACATTGTCATCGAGGATGTCCGCCGCCGGGACGATGCCCGTGAAGAGCTCGAGGCTGCCGGCGCCGCCGCTGTTGTAGGAGATCACCTCGAAGTCGTACTCGCCGGCCGCTGTGAACTCCACGTTCGCGTAGACGAACTGGTGCCCGTGCGGGCCGGGATCCTCGATGACGGTGTCGGCCGCGGAGATGCCGTCCTTGTCGAGGTCGATGCGAAGCCGCGCGCCGTCGTCCGATCCGAGGGCGAAGCGGTACGTTCCGGGGGCGGAGACGCTGAGGGTGCCTCTGACAAGGAGTCCCCAGTTGCCGACGTAATCGCCGGGGATCGGGTAGTCCCAGAAGCCGCCGCCGAAGCTGCCGTCGGCGAAATCCAGGGCGTCGGTCTGGCTTTCGGTCCGCTCATGGACCTTCTGGTCGGCGATCATGGCGTCCACGTCGGCGAGGTTGGCCACGGTGGGGGGGACGACACGGCGGACGGTTGCGAGGGTGACGGCGTTCGTGGGCAGGAAGCTTCCGATGAGTTCGAAGGTCTGGGAACCGGTGAAGCCCTCGAAGGAGCCCGATGCTCCGCCGGCGGCCGGATGGTCCGAAGCCGTGATGGTCACCTCACCCGGCTCGAAGGTGGCGGTGGACCCGATGCTGCCGACGAGCATGTCGTCGTAGTCCGGCGCGTTGATCACGAGGACGGGGCTCGGAAGAAGGACGAAGCGGCTCGGGTTGGAGGCGCCCGGCGCGTGGATGAACAGGTCACCCTCGACATCGAGGTCGTTGGCGATCAACGGATCGTCGTCCACCACCTCGTGCCCGGAATTGAAGAGGTGTTCGCCGAGCGCGCCGATGCTCGCGACCGAGGGATGCACGACGATGCGCGCGTTCTGCTGGCCGTCGAGAAGCCATTCGACGACGGAATCGAAAAGATCGAGCAGCTCGGGCGTGACGGTATCGACGCCCGGGTTCGCCAGCGTGCCGGTCCATGTGAAGATGGCGCGCCGCGCCGGGATCGTGGGATTGCCCACGTACGAGATCTTGAAGCTGTGATCCCAGTAGATGGGGCCCTTCTGATCAAAGATCCCGAGATCATCGATGATGCGCTGCGGCTCGAAGATTTCCCGGCCGATCAGGGTGTACCGCGGGGGATCGGCCTCGGTGCCGTCGTCGTTGAAGCCTTCCTGGAGCAGGATTTCCTGGGCGCGGCCCGGCGCGTGGAGGGCTGCCACGGCCCCGAGACAGGTCAGCAGGCAGCGGAGTTTCATGAGGTTCATGAGAAGCGAGGCTGAGCTTGTGGAAGTTTCCCTGGACCTCCCGGCATGAAGCCACGACGGCACACGCGTCGCCGCGAACTACTTCCAGGAGAGCGGATTGCTTATGACCGCGGAGGCGATCGTCAGTCAATCTCAATCGAAGAATTAGCCTTCGGAATCCTCCGCCTCCGGGGCGCGGGCGCTCAGATCAGGTCGAGCTCGGAACGGAGCGGGTGGAGATCCGGATCCATCCGCGCGCGCACGATGATGGTGTCCCGCCCGTCGAGGGCCATGGCCTGCCGCAGCCACTGGCGGGCCTCGTCGAGGCGCCCGAGCTGGCAGGCGTAGCACGCGAGATTGTACGGAATGAGGCCCATCTCGGGAAAAAGGGGAAGGGCGGGCAGCAGGGACTCACGGGCCTCCGTCGTGCGCTGAAGCTCGTGCAGGGCATACGAACGGTTGATCCAGCCGACGGGGCGGGTGCGGTCGATCTCGATCAGCCGCGAGGCGATTCCGAGCGCATCATGCCAGCGCCGCTCGAGCGCGGAGAGATCCCATTCGATCACGAGCGTCTCGGGATGAGCGCGGGCGTCCGGGCTCAGTTGTGCGAGCTCGCGGCGGGCTTCCTCCGGAAGGCCGAGCTCCAGCCATCCGCCTGCGGCGGTGACGTGGAAATGGTCGGGGGGCTGGAGGTTCGTGGTCACAGCGCACCAGTAGCGCGACGGGCCCGGCCGGGCAACAGGAGCGGTGCCCTCGAGCCCGCGGCCGCGTGCGCCCGCCTCGACTTCCGATGGCCGGCCGGGAGCAATCCGCGGCCGGCGAGGGACCGCGACGGCCTGACGGAGCGACCGGGCATTTGCCTTGCCGGTGGTCCGCCGGGCTTCGGAGAGTGCGCGGGGACAGCAGCGCCCGAGCTGTCCCGCGGCGGGGAACGGGTACCCGCGCCGCCGCGGAACGGCGGACGAGTCACGCATGCGGACACTTCATTCACATGTTCTGCGCGAGATGCTGGCGACGATGGTCGTCGCCGTCGTCGTGTGCACCGGGCTCCTGCTGCTGGGCAATCTTCTCAAGGAGGTGCTGGCGCTCCTGATGGCGCGGCAGGCCACGCTGCCGCTGGTGCTTCGGGGCGTGCTGCTGCTCATTCCATACGTCCTCGTGTTCGCCCTGCCCATGGCGACCCTCACGTCGGCCCTGCTGGTGTTCGGGCGGCTGAGCGCGGACCAGGAGCTGACGGCGGCGCGCGCCAACGGGATCAGCCTGCTGAGCCTTTCCCTGCCGGTGCTGGTGCTGTCGCTGGCGCTGTGCGGATTGTGCGCGTGGATCAACATGGATCTCGCGCCCCGCTGCCGGGTGGCCTACAAGGATCTCTTCACCCGCATCTCGACGGAACAGGTGCGCACGCTCATTCCGCCGGGCCGGTTCGTCACCCATTTCCCGGGGTTCGTGATCTACGCGGGCAGGGTGGAGTCGGCGGGGGACGACGCGCTTCTGGAGCTCCGGGATGTCCTCTTCTTCCAGATGGAGGATGGGCGGAAGGTGCTCGACGTGCGCGCGCCGAGGGCGCGGCTCGAGCGGCAGGGGGAGGAGGTCCGGCTCACGTTCTTCGAGGGCCGTGGCCTGCAATGGTTCGGTCCCTCGGAGGACGAGGCGGATGCGGGCGCGGGCTTCTGGCAGGTGTTCATTCCGGACGGGAACTATTCCGTCTCGGAGAAGATTCCCGAGGTGGCGCTTCGGAAGCGTCTTCCGAAGCTGGACGACATGACATGGTTCCAGCTTCGCGGCGAACGGCGCGAACTGGTGCGGCTCGGCGTGCTGGATCTCACGCCGCTGGACCTGCAGATCCACAAGCAGGTGGCGTTCAGCTTCGCATGCTTCGGGTTCGCGCTGGTGGCGATCCCGCTGGGCGTGCGCGCGCACCGGCGTGAGACGAGCGTGGGCGTTGCGTTCGCGATCGGCCTGGTCCTGGTGTATTACGGGTTCCACGTCGTGGCGGAGGCGTACGAAACGGATGCCGAGGCGGCGCCATGGTTGATCGTGTGGCTGCCGAACCTGCTCTTCCAGGGGGTGGGCGGCTGGCTGATCTGGCGCACGAACCGGCAATAGACATGTCCGGGGCCCCGGCGCGCCCGGGAGCCGCGCGGGGCGGAGAAACCCTCCGCGCCGCGATGGCAGGCCAGGATGGCTTGTCGGGCTCCGGGAGGATTTGATTGGCTCGGTCTGGAAGTTCAACACGCATGAGAGTCCGACTTGCATACGGGCAGGGCCATCTGGAGGTGGATCTGCCGGCCGACCGAACGACGGTGATCACCCCGACGGACCGTCCGGGACTGCCCGACGAAAAGGCCGCCTTCATCGAGGCGCTGCGGCGGCCGATCGCGTCGGCGCCGCTGCTCGAACGGATCCGGCCGGAGGATCGGATCTGCATCCTGTTCACGGACATCACGCGCGCGACCCCGAACGACCGCATCATCCCCTGGCTGCTCGAGCATCTGGAGGGGCACCCGCGGGACCGCATCACGCTGCTGAACCAGACGGGAACGCACCGGCCGAACACCCGCGAGGAACTCGAACGGATGCTCACGCCGGACGTGGTGCGAAACTACCGGGTTCTCAACCATGACTGCGAACGCGAAGAGGAACTCGTGCAGGTCGGCACCACCGCCGACGGCACGCCGGCGCTCCTGAACCGGCACGCGATCGAGGCGGACCTGCGCATCGTCACCGGCTTCATCGAGCCGCATTTCTTCGCCGGCTTCAGCGGCGGACCGAAGGGACTGATGCCGGGCGTCGCCGGCCTGCGGACCATCATGAGCAATCACGGATACCGGAACATCGGGGATCCGCGGTCCACGTTCGGGGTGACGGAGGGCAATCCGCTCTGGGAGGAGTGCAGGGAGATCGCCTCGAGGGCGGGTCCGAGTTTCCTCGTGAACGTGACGCTGAACGAGCGCCGGGCGATCACGCGGGTGTTCGCGGGCGATCCGGACGCGGCGCACCGGGAGGGGATCGAGTACGTGCGGGCGTCCGCGATGCAGAAGGTGAAGGCGCCCTTCGAGGTCGTGGTGACCACGAATTCGGGCTACCCGCTGGATCTCAATCTCTACCAGGGCGTGAAGGGGATGAGCGCCGGGGCGCGGATCATCACGGAGGGCGGGCTGCTGATCCTCGCGTGCGAGTGCCGCGAGGGCGTTCCCGACGGGAGTCCGCTCGACCGCCTGCTGCGAAGCGGCGGCAGTCCCGAGGAGATCCTGACGATGCTCGCGACCCCGGGGTTTGTCAGGCCGGAGCAGTGGCAGGCGCAGATCCAGGCGCTGGTGCAGCGGCGTGCGCGGGTGCTGGTCCACTCGAGTCTGCCGGATGACGTCGTGCGCGCGTGCCATCTCGAACCGTGCGCCGACATCGGCGCGGCCGTGTTGAAGGAGCTGGAGCGCGCGGGGCCGCAGGCGCGGGTCGCCGTGCTGCCGCAGGGGCCGCTGACCATTCCCTACCTTGCATGAGGAGCATGATGGACATGAAAAACTGGAGTGCGCGCGTCCGGGCCCTCGCGGGTCTGTCGATCTCGTCCCTCGCGGCATGGGCGCCCGACGCATGGTCGCAGACGCAGTCGCTGGCGTTCACCGGAGGGATCCTCGTGAACCCGGAGGTGAGCTTCCGCCGGCTGGGCGGCTCCCCGGGACCCGGCCTCGCGGGTCCGGCGGGCGGCGGCGCGGTGAACCGCACGTACATCGATGGCTACAACCGGATCGACGCCACCGGAAACGCGGACGGGACGACGGCCAACTGGGGCTACCAGAACGCTGACCAGTTGCGCGGCGGCAGCATCGTCATGACGGCGGTGACCGGGAGCGGGACGGGCCGGATCGATGACGCGGGCGACGACATCGTTCCCTCGGCAAACCTCGAGTACCGCGGAAGCCTCGGTCCCGTCGGCAAGTCGGACTGGGGCATCGTGCTCGGGATTGGTTATCAGCCCATCGACGCGGATGCGCGCGGCACGTTCCGCACGGGAACAAGCTTCATCCTCGACCAGTACTCGCTGCTGGGCGCCGATCCGGATTCACTGCCGCCGGCACCCTATTCGGGCACCGCGGAGTCCGAGGGGCCTCGGATCGGATCGGTGCCGACTCGATCGTTTCTCACCGTCGAGGACAACCGGCTCGTGAACGGCCGGTGGGAGGTGGACGCGATGCTCCTTCCGATCACCGCGGGGGTGTACTTCGAGACGCAGATCGCCGGCCGGTTGAACGGCGTGGCCTCGGCCGGGGTTCTCGCCGTCGTGGTGAACTCCGAGCTGAGCTACTCGGAGACCAGCATGATCGACGGAATGCCGACGACGACCGCCTCCGGATCCAGCGACGAGAACGACGTGATCTTCGGAGGCTTCGTCCAGCTCGGTCTCGACTGGGCCCTGTGGGAGAGGGCGAGCCTTGTCGCGAGTGCGCGGTGGCAGCCCACCGAGTCGTTCAGCCAGCGCGCGGCCGGGCGCGAGGTGGAGATGGATTTCACGACCGCCTTCGCCGTGCACGCCGGCCTGTCGTTCCGATTCTGAAGGAGTGCTGGCCGCCGCGCGCGGTACGCCTTCCGCGCGCGGCGGCGGTTCGGGATTCGTGGGGACGAGGCTTCAGTGCTCGTCGTGCGACTCGGGAGCGGACGGGGGGCCGTCCGGAGCCGGGGAGGAGGAAGGCGGGGGCGGCGGCGGCGATGCGAACTCCTCGGACCCGGTGCCCTGGGGCGCGCCGGACGGCGCGGCCGAGGCCTGCGAATCCGCGGCCTGGGCGGGGCCGCCGTGCCCGCGCCCGGAACGTCCGCGACCGCCGCGACCGCGACGGCGGCGTCCGCGGCCCTGGCGGTCCTCGGAGGATTCGTGACCGGGCGCGTGCTGGGGCTGGCCGGGCGACGCGTGGGCGGCTGGGGCTGGCTGCGGATCGCGCCGGCGGCGGTCGCCCTGCTGCTGCTGGCCAGCGCGTTCGCGCTCCCGCTCCCGATTCTGGGGGGGCTGGCTGAACTGACGGAGCACCTCCTGCAGACGCTGGATCTCGCGCTCGTCGGCGACCTTCTGGATTTCGGCGTCCTCGATGAGCTCGAGCACCTCTTCCATGTCGGCGAGCGCGCCCTGGAGAGCGTCCACGATGCGTTTGACCTCGAGAACGGCCTGTTCGATGGAACGCGGTGAGGCCGGGCGGTACGCGAGGGATTCGACCGTGCCCGGGATGAGGGATTTCTCGTGGGGGCTCGGGGCCTGCGTGCTCGGCGCGGGAGGCTGGGCGTTCGCCGCGGGGGCGGGCGCGTCGGGAGTGGACGGAGTCGCGGCGGCGGATGCGGGCGCGGGAGGCGCTGGGGGAGCGGCCGCCTCCTCCTGCCGCTGATCCGCGGCATCCTCCTCATCGAAGTCCGCGTAGTCGGCGGGCGCTGCGGAGGCGGATTCGGGGCCGACCTGTTCGGCGACGTCCACGGGATGGCTGGGCGGAGGGAGGTCCGGGAAGGGAGCGGCGCGCCTCGGGGCGGCGAGCTCCGCGGGCGCGGGTTCCGGATTGCGTTCGGAAGGGAGCGGGTCGGGGTGCGGGGGTTCGGGCGCGCGGGAAAGCTCCTCGACCGGCACATGGGCCACGGCGGAGGGGGGCGGGGGCGGCGGGCCCGGGATCGTTTCCGGGGGGAGCGGTTCACCTGCGGCGGCGTTGGCGATCGTGACGGGCGCGTCGAGCTTTGGCTTGGAGAGCCGATGCCGGGGCCGGAAGGTGCGGCCGCGACCGGTGCGACGCCTGAGGGCGGAACCGGTGCCTGAGGCCGGCGGGTTTTCAGGGGCGGAACTCATGAGACGGGATAGGTGTGAGTGGGTCAGTGGATACGGGTGGATCCGCGCTGGATGGCGGCCGTGTACTGAATGGTGGTTACTTGCTGATGCCGCGGTCGCTGGAACGGATGAAGCGGACCAGGTGCTGCAGTTCGGGCAGCGACGGCAGTTCGCGTTCGATGCGGGAGAGAGCGTTCGGAATGGACAGGTCCTCGCGGAAGAGCCAGCGGAAAGCCTGCTTGAGTGCGAGGGTGGCCTCCTCGGAGACGCCGTTGCGCTCGAGGCCGACCTTGTTGACGGTTCGGATGCTGGCGGGATTTCCGTCGGCGAGCATGTAGGGCGGCACGTCCTGCACGACCTTCGCGCAGCCGCCCACGATCGCCATCGTGCCGATGCGGCAGAACTGGTGGACAAGCGAATGGCCGCCGATGACGGCGCGATCCTCGATCGTGACGTGGCCGGCGATTCCCGCGCTGGAGATGATGATGTGATTCCCGAGCTGCGCGTTGTGCGCGATGTGACTGTACGCGAGGATATGGTTGCAGGACCCGATCTGCGTGACTTCGCCGTCGCCCGTCGCGCTGTGGATGGTGACGGCCTCGCGGATGGTGTTGCTGTCGCCGATGATCGTGCGGGTGATACCGCCGGCCCACTTCAGGTCCTGGGTCTTCAGTCCGAGCGTGGCGAACGGGAAAATCTCGTTGTTTGCCCCGAGGGTGGTGTGCCCGTCGATGACGACGTGGCTGTGGAGGCGGTTGCCCGGGCCGAGGACGACGTGGGGCCCGATGACGCAGTAGGGTCCGATTTCGCAGCCTTCTCCGATCCGGGCGTCTGGATGGACGACGGCGGTGGGATGAATCACCGGGGAGGCTGAGGGCGCGAGGTGCATCAACCGTCCGTGAGCATGAAGGTCACCTCGGCTTCGCTCACCGTTTCCCCCCCGACGGAACAGACACCGCGCGCGCGGCCGATCTTGCCGCGGCTCTTGGTGAGTTCGACATCGATGATCAACTGGTCGCCGGGCCGGACCGGCCGGCGCCATTTGACGCTCTCGGCGGACATGAAGTAGGCGAGCTTACCCACGTTCTCGGCCTGACGGAGCATCAGGATGCCGGCGACCTGGGCGATGGCCTCGAGCTGGAGGACACCCGGCATGATGGGATGCGTGGGGAAGTGGCCGACGAAATAGGGTTCGTTGATGGTGACGTTCTTGAGCGCCGTGATGCGGTTGCCTTCCACGCGCGTCACTCGGTCCACCATGAGGAACGGATAACGATGCGGAAGCAGCCGCATGACGTAATCCACGTTGAGATCGCTCGCCTCCGCGGGAACCGTCGCGACGGTGGAGCTCGGCGAGGACGCCGTCTCCGTGCCGTTCCGGCTGGTCCTGGGAGCCGGGGGTGGAGGGGGAGCGAACGAATGGGCGAGCGCCTCGCGGCGGCGCATCTGTTCGACGATGCGCCGCGCCAGCTCGCAGTTGGCGCCGTGGCCGGGACGGACCGCGACCACATGGGCGTGGATGGGCCGGCCCGCCAGCGCGAGGTCGCCGACGATGTCGAGGATCTTGTGCCGCACGAACTCATCCGGGAACCGGAGCGGTTCGGTCGTGAGCACCGCGTCGTCGCGGATCACCACGGCGTTCTCGAGGCTGCCGCCGCGGATCAATCCGTTTTTGACCAGGGCCTCGATCTCCTCGAAGAAGCAGAAGGTGCGTGCGGGCGCGAGTTCGGTCTCCCACGAGTCCGGCGTGATCTCGACGGAGAAGACCTGGGTGTAGCGTCCGGTGCGGTCCGCGTTGGTGCAGGTGATCTTCAGCCGGTCGTGCGGCAGGGCCACCAGCATGCTGTCGCCCGCGACGAGCTCGATCGGATCGGTCACCTGGTACACCTGGCGGGGTTCCGCCTGCGGCAGAATGCCCGCCTGCTGGATGAGCTGGACGTACGGGAGCGCGCTGCCGTCGCAGATGGGCGGTTCGACCGCGTTGAGCTCCACGATGGCGTTGTCCACGCCGCACCCGGACAGCGCCGCGAGCACGTGCTCCACCGTGTGCACGCGGGCGTTCCCGCGCATCAGGGTGGTGGAACGCGTCGTGTCACCCACATGGTCCACGCGCGCCTCGATTTCGGGCTGGCCCTCGAGGTCGATGCGGCGAAAGCGAACGCCCGTGTTGGGCGGGGCCGGGAGGAAGGTCATCTCGACCCTGTTTCCCCCGTGCAGGCCGATGCCCGAGAGGCGTGCCGGATTACGGAGTGTCTGCTGTGGCGACACGGAGCGGATTAAAAGTGGGGGGATGGTCTTTTGCAAGCAGGCCCCAACGGCCGGGCGCGCCCGGCTCCCACGCCGGAGCGGACCCGGGAGGACGGCGGCCGCGGGCCCGGCCCGCCCGCTTCCATGTCGTGCCCGCGGTTGATCGCCGCCGCCGGATGGCTACGCTGCGGCCATGCGTCTGGCCTTCAAGCTTCTGCATACGCGGTACCGTGTGAACGACCTGGAACGGTCGGTGAAGTTCTATCGCGAGATCCTCGGGCTCGAGGAGGTTCGCCGGCACCGATCGCCGCGCGGATCGGAGCTGGTCTTCCTGAAGGCGCCGGAAAGCGAGGAAACCATCGAGCTTTGTTCCTTCCCGGACAGCGGCCCGGTGCAGGTTCAGCCGGATCTCACGCATCTTGCGTTCCAGGTCGACAGCCTTGCCGCGTTCGAGGAGCACCTGACGAAGCACGGCCTCGCCTACACGGACGGACCGCACATGAAGCCGGACGGCAGCGGGTTCGCCTTCATCGACGCTCCGGAGGGGTATGAGATCGAGCTGATCCAGCGCTCGAGCGGTCCTTCCTCGACCTACTGAGCGGACCCGGGGGCGGTGCGGACGTCCGGCCGCGCCGGTTCGCGTTCCCGGGATCGATCGAGTTCTCTCAGCACCGCGAGCAGCGCCCGGAGGCGGGGTGTCTCGGCGCCGGCCGCTTCCGCGCGCCGGAGTGGTTCCGCGAAGATGCTCTCGATCTCGAGGGGCAGGCCCCGCTCGAAGTCGATCAGCGTCGAGGCGCGGTAGCTGCCCATCTGCCGGGTGCGCTCGATCTGCGCTTCCACGGCGGATTCGGGCACATCGAGATGCTGCCTTCGCGCGGAGTCCACGACCTCGCGCATGAGTTCGCGAACGAGTTCCAGCCACTCCGGGTCGGCGAGCAGGGCGTCCGTCGGGAGGCAGGGTCCGGGAGGCCCCGGACGGAGGATGCGGCCGGCACGCACCGCCTCGAAGCCCGCGGCGGCGGCGACCCCGAGGCCATTGAAGGGGATGTTCCACACGAGCTTCTCCCAGTGCGCCGTCTCGAGGTTGTCCGTCGTGTCCGTCGCAATCCCCGCGTCGCGGAACCACGACGCGATCCGGGAGAGCCGTTCGGACCGGGGGCGCTGAAACTCGCCCATGACGATCCGGCCGTGGGCGATATGGTCGATCACCCCCGGGGCGATGCGATTGAGGCACACGAAGCACAGCCCGCCGAGAACCCTTTCGGATCCTGCGACGCGCGCGAGCGCCTCCTCGTTCCCGAGCCCGTTCTGCAGCGTGAGCACGGCGGTGGACGGGCCGACGAGCGGGGGAATGAGGTCGGGGAAGGCCGCGTTCGCGGTGGTCTTGAGCCCGATGACGACGAGGTCGCACGGGCCGATCTCCGCGGGATCCCGCGCGGCGCGCGGTCGGGCCACGAACCCCCCCTCCGGATCCCGGACGCGGATCCCGTGGTCGCGCACGGCTTCGTAGTCCGACCGGAGCAGGCAGTGAACGTCGAGGCCCGCGCGGGCGAGACGGGCGGCGTAGAAGCTGCCGAGGGCGCCGCAGCCGACGAATCCGATGCGCGGCGGCTGGCTCATGAAATCACGGGCGTCGGGGTTGAAAACGAACGGGCACCCTGAGCGCAGGGTGCCCGTTCCTGAAAGGGTCGTGGATCAGCGGGAGCCGAGGATGGCGTCCTTCGCCGCCTTGGCGACACGGAACTTGAGAACCTTCTTCGCGGGAATCTTGATGGATTCGCCCGTCTTGGGATTCCGGCCCATGCGAGCCTTGCGGTTGACGAGAACCAGCTTGCCGATGCCGGGGAGCGTGAAGGTGTCCTTGGCGTGCTTGTAGGCGAGCTCGGTAAGAATATCGAGCACCTCGGAAGCCTGTTTCTTCGAGAGACCAGCGCGGTCCGCAACGGACGCAGCCAGTTGTGATTTGGTCAGCGGTTTAGCCATGGATGTTGTGTTTGGGAGTGTTGGTCCTATCTGGCGCCAGGCGCGTTCTAAGGAGCCGGCGCCGGCCGCTGCAAGGGAAAACTCCTGAAAAACCCCAAAAAAACGGGCGTTTTGGGCAGGCGCGGACCGGCGGCCGTCGCGCAAACGGAGGCGGCGCGGACGAGGAGGTCCACCGCCTTGCGCGCGGCAAACCGGAACCGGCGCGCCCGTAGTCTTCCGCCCGGGGCTTCGCCGGGTCTTCCTTTTCGACGCCCGGGGAACGAGCTCGCGGGGGATGCGCGCGGATCGGACGGAAGCGAAGGTCTAAGACGGTATACCGAATTTCCAGCGTTTCCTCCGCCTCGCGCCGGACGTGAATGCGTGAATTCCGCGCCGCGATCGGCGGGGTGATTCGACTCACGCGGTGCGCAGCGCGGGCGGTGTTTCACCCGCAGGGCATGTCTCCCGCACGGGCGCGGACGCGCGGGGGGAACCGGAGGCCGGAACGATCTCGTCGCGGTAACGGCGCACGATCCGGGCGCAGAACTCCGCGTACCGCACGGGATGCTGCGGCGGACTCGTGTGGTGCGGCTGGATCCCGAGGTGCTCCGGCGTGAAACAGAAGGTGACCGTGACGGCGAAATCGCGCAGGGCCTTCATCTGCCGGTCGAACCATTCGTCGGCGTTCGGGCGGAAGCTGTCGGCCCAGCTTATTCCGGTTCGGACATGGGAAACGCCGAGGCGATGAAGCCACTGGACCGCGTCATCGAGGCGGTGGTCCTCGAAGTGAAACCACTGGCAGATGCCGAGGGCGGGCGTGTGCTCGGCGAACCGATGGAGGGCGCGCTTGGGAGTGCCGTCCTCGCGCAGGAGACCCATGTAGAAGTGGCGGTAGTACGCGGAGCCTTCGGCCTCCCGATGCCTCGTGGTGGCGGGCCATGCCCTTGGCAGGTCATAGAGACTGTACCAGTGAATGCGCGGGCTGCGTCCGATGAGGAGTTCCGCGGAACGACCGAGGCCGAACTCCTGAACCTCCTCGGCGCCGAAGCTGGAGACGCCCACCTCGGACACCCAGAGGGGCAGACTCGTGACGCGGCGGATCTCGTCGAGTTTTGCGGGCCACTCATCGATGGACCAGTGGTTCCAGTCGAGCGGGAACCCGTGCACGGCGACGGCGTCCACGGCCTCGAGGACGCCCTGCCGCTGCATGTTGAGCATGAAGAGCGGATCGATCGGGGAGATTCCTCCGAGCACGCGCGTGAGGGTCGGGGCCTCCGCGCGGATCGCGGCTCCGGCGAGGCGGGTCATCTCGGCGAAGCGCGTCCATTCGGGATCCAGTTCGAAGGCCCAGTGCGACTTGTTGTTGGGCTCGTTCCATAGCATGACGGCTTCGATCATGGGGCGTCAGGAAGCGGGAGCGTGATGCAGCGGTTCTGGCTGGGGAGCGGGAGTCGTGTCCTGCCGGGTCTCCGCGGATGCGGAGAGCAGTTCGACGGCGCGGCGGAAGCCCTGGAGCGTGCCGACGTCGAGGTACTGGGTGCCGGCGCGCACGGCGCGCGCCTTTCCGCCCTGGCCGATGTAGGCGTTGACGAGGGTGCCCACGTATTCATCGGCGCGATCCCGCGCGATCCAGAGCTCGTGGAGCTGCCGGTACACGAGCGCAGGGAGCTTGAAGGCGCCCCAGATCCACGAGGACGAGGCGGTCGCGGACTTCACCTGGATCTCCGCGACGCGCCCGTGTTCGTCCGCGACGACGGCGTCGAAGTTCTGCGGGTCCGGCACCGGGAAGAGGAGGAAGGAGAGCTCGTCATCCGGAAGGGCGCGGTAGGCGTCTTCCGGGAACCAGACGGTATCGGGCAGGCCGATGAGGGCCGGCTCTCCGGAGGGGACGATCGCCTCGGCGCGGAAGAGGGCGTCGCAGAGGCCGAGCGGCCTCGGCTGCACGACGAAGAGCACGTCCACGCCAGGATAGCGGCTGGTGTAGTACTCGAGAATGTCGGCCTTCCCCGGGGAGATGATGAAGCAAAGACGGGTCGCTCCTCCGAGGATCATGCGTTCGACCAGAAACTCGCTCACGGCCTTCGGGCGCTCGACGGAGCCGTCGAGCCGGCGTCCGACCGGGAGGAGTTCCTTGGAACATGCGAGAGGCTGGATGCGGCTTCCCGCGCCGGCGGCTGGAATGATGCCCCACATGGGATGGGTCAGGCTGGGAGGTTGACCGGCCCGGTGACGCGCGCCGGGGATGCGGAGAGGTGCCTCTCGAGCTCCCGTGCGCGATGGGAGGCGGTGTGCTCGTCGAGCGTCCGCTCCATTCCGGCGCGGGCGATGCTCCCGAGCTCCCCGGGGGAGAGATCGAGGGCCGCGAGGGACTCCTCGGGGCCGGTGGTGATGAGGATCTCGGATCCCGGGGTGAAGAAATGGTCGAGACCCATCCAGGAGTCACTGAGTACCGCCGTTCCGCAGGCCGTGGCCTCGAAGAGGCGGCCGGAGGGACAGTAACCCATCACCGCCATGGAATGTCGCGTGACGTTCATGGTGAGGCGGGAGGACGAGTAGAATGCCGGGTGATCGCCCGGGGCCACGTGATGCATGAAGTGGATGTTCGGCGCCCACGGAAAGGCGTCCGGGTACATCGCGCCGCCGATGACGAAGCGAAGGCCGGAGCGTCGCCGGGCCGGCTCGATGAACAGTTTCTCGAGCGCCGCCTGTCGTTCCTCGGCATAGGTGCCGAGGTAGGACAGGCTCGCGCGATACCGATCCTCGGCCCGCACGGGGTGATGGACTCCGGGATTGACGCTTCCGTAGAGGGGCTCGACATGCCGCGCGCCGAGCCGCTGGCGGAGCTGCGCGAGCGCGCCGCCCCCGGTGTAGCTGAGGACAAGATCGAAGTCGCGGAGGCCGCGCGGCCCGATGTAGGGAAGGGATTCGCCCTGTTCAAGGCGGCTCAGCGTGACCGGCGTGTCCATGTCGTAGAAGACGCGCAGGCGCGCACGCGAGGCGTGGGCGAGTTCGGACGCGGCGATGCCGTCGGGACAGTAGGAGGTGACGATGACCGCGTCGGCGTCATCGACGTGGCGCCGCGCCCGGGGAAGCGCGTGGCGCCAGTCCTCGTACAGGACGATTTCGGCGTGGTCCGCGCGGGAGAAGTCGCGGTGACTGGAGTAATACGGTGTGTCCCGCTCGAAGAAGGTGACGTGATGACCGCGCCCGTGGAGGGCACGGCAGAGCCCGCGCCACAGGGTCGCGTGGCCATTGCCCCATGACGAGGTGATGGCCAGTCCGAACACGACGATCTTCATACGCTGGCGACGGCGGCGACGTGCAGCGGTGCGACGGTCTTCTCCTCGATGAACTCCTCCACGAGCCGGCGCGCCTCCGCGTCGGTGTACTGGCGCGGGGGAGACTTCATGAAGTAGCTGCTGGGGCCCTCGAGGGCGCCGCCGATCCCGCGATCCAGCGCGAGGCGGGCGCAGCGGATGGCGTCCACGACCACGCCGGCGGAGTTGGGCGAATCCCAGACCTCGAGCTTCAGCTCGCAGTGGAGGGGAACGTTGCCGAACGTTGTGCCCTCGATCCGGATGTAGCAGAACTTGCGATCATGCAGCCAGGGCACGTAGTCGGACGGGCCGACGTGCGCGTTGTTCTCCGGCAGGGCATGGTCAAGCTGGCTGGTGACCGCGGAGGTCTTGGAGATCTTCTTTGATTCAAGGCGGTCGCGCTCGAGCATGTTCAGGAAATCGGTGTTCCCCCCGAAGTTGAGCTGGTACATGCGCTCGACGCGCACGCCGCGCTCCTCGAAGAGGCGGGTGAGGACCCGGTGGGTGATCGTGGCGCCGACCTGGGACTTGATGTCATCGCCGATCAGCGGAAGGCCTGCCCGCTGGAAACGCTGATTCCACTGCGGGTTCGACGCGATGAACACCGGGATGCAGTTGATGAAGGCGCATTCGGCGGCGAGGGCCTGTTCGGCGTACCACCGGGTCGCGTTCTCCGAGCCGACAGGCAGGTAGGAGACGAGCACCTGGGTGCGGGTGGCCCGCAGGATCTCGGCCACGTCCGCGCCGGGACCGGGCGCCTCCTCGATGACGTCCTTCAGGTAGCGGCCGAGTCCGTCCAGGGTCGGGCCCCTGTGCACGGTGGTGCCGAGCTTCGGGACGCGGGCGAACTGGAAGGTGTTGTTGGGTTCCCCCGTGATGGCGTCGGCGAGGTCGAGGCCGACCTTGGCGCGGTTGATGTCGAATGCGGCGGTGAACGCGATGTCGCCGACATGGTATCCGCCGAGCTGGAGATGCATCAGGCCGGGGGGCGCCTCGTCGTCCGAACAGTCGCGGTAGAAGTGCACCCCCTGAACGAGGGCCGACGCGCAGTTGCCCACGCCCACGATGCCCACGCGGATTTTTCGATCGGAGTCAGTCACGATTTGGAGCGGTTGGCCGTGCCCGCGGGAAGGCTCGCCGGCGCGACCCTGGGGCGCCCGACCAATCCCACCATGCGACAGCGTCGCGTGTGAGTAGCTGGTTCTGCGCCAGAACGCGCCCCGGTCACGGCGCATCCCTGCCGCTCCGGCCCTCGCGGGGGGGTGGCATTTTGCCGGATCGACGTTTGCAGATTGCGATGCTCCGATCGAAAGACTTTGCGCGGATCGCGTCTCGCGCCCACGGTGCCGGCGTGCACTGGGATCGTGCGCTCGTCATCGTGCTCGACGGCGTCGGCATGGGCGCCGCGCCCGATGCGGAAGCCTACGGAGACGCGGGTGCGAACTCCGTCTCACACACCGCGGAGAGGGTCGGCGGACTGCGATTGCCCAACCTCGGAGCGCTCGGCTTCGGGTGCATCCTCGAGGTGAAGGGCGTGCCTCCGGTCCCCGACCCGCAGGGCGCGTACGGCCGGCTGCGGCCGCGTTCGGCGGGAAAGGACTCGATCACCGGCCACTGGGAGCTGATGGGCGTGCACCTCCATGATCCGTTTCCCACCTATCCCGGCGGTTTTCCTGCGGACGTGATGCGGGCCTTCGAACGGGCGATCGGCCGGCCCACGCTGGGCAACGTCGCGGCGTCCGGAACGGAGATCATCGCGCGGCTCGGGGAGCAGCACCTCCGCACCGGGGCGCCGATCGTTTACACGTCGGCCGACAGCGTGTTCCAGGTTGCCGCCCACGAATCGATCATCCCGGTGGAGGAACTCTATCGGATCTGCGGCATCGCGAGGGAACTGCTTGTCGGGAGGCACGGTGTGGGACGGGTGATCGCACGTCCGTTCCACGGCGAGCCGGGGAACTTCGAGCGCACGCCGCGCCGGCGGGATTTTCCACGGCCGCCGCCGGAGCCCACGCTGCTGGATCGGCTGGTGGAGCACGGGCTCGAGGTGGTGACGGTCGGGAAGATCGACGAGATGTTCGGCGGGCGCGGCATCACGCGGTCCCACCATGTCGTGACCAACCGGGAGAGTGTCGAGGGCATGCTCCGGTTCCTCGACGAACGGTTCCGGGGACTGCTGTTCGTCAACCTGATCGAGTTCGACATGATCCACGGGCATCGGAACGACGCGGAGGGGTACGCGCGCGCGCTCGAGGCGTTCGACGCCTGCCTGCCGGAGGTCCGGCGGCGCCTTGGACCCGGTGATCTGGCGATCATCACCGGCGATCACGGGGTCGATCCCACGACGCCGGGAACGGATCACACGAGGGAACACGTGCCCCTCGTGGTGTTTGGCCCGGCCATGCGGCGGGGCGCCGCGCTCGGGGATCGGGAGACGTTCAGCGACGTGGCGGCCACCCTGGCGGAGATGTTCGGCGTGCAGCCACCCCGGACGGGACGGAGTTTTCTCGGGGATCTCGAGGTCGCCGGCTGACGGGGCGTCCGGGGTTCGCCGGTCCGGGCCGCCCGGGAGATCCGCGCCGGGCGCAGGACGGGGCGAATTCCATTGCGTGCGCGCACCCGGAGGCTACTTTCGCGACAACCCCCCGAGGAACGTATGTGGTTCGGCGTCGATTATCACCCGGAGCACTGGGTCCATCCCTACGACGGCACGCCGGAGGAACCCGAGGCGCGGTGGCATCGGGACGTGGAACTGATGCTGAAGGCGGGCGTGAATGCGGTGCGGATGGGGGAGTTCTGCTGGGGCCTCTACGAGCCGGAGGAGGGAAGATACGATTTCGAATGGATGCGGCGCGTGATGGACCTGATGCACGCCGCGGGCATCCGGGTCGTGCTCGGCACTCCCACCGCCGCGCCGCCGCTGTGGCTGACCCGCAAGCATCCTGAAGTGCTGCCGCTCAACGAGCAGGGGCTGCGCCTCCACGCCGGCACGCGCCACGCCTACTGCCTGAACAGCGACCTGTACTGGCGCCTGAGCACGACCATCGTCACCAGGCTGGCGGAGGCGCTCGGAAATCATCCGGCGCTGATCGCGTGGCAGATCGACAACGGCATCGGCGGCCATGGAACCGAGTTCTCCTTCAATGAGGAGACGGAGCACGACTGGCATCTCTGGCTGAAGGCGAAGTACGAGACGATCGACCGCCTGAACGAGATGATGGGCCTGCGGTTCTGGGGCCAGGTCGCGCGCGACTGGAAGGAGGTGCCCATGCCGATGCAGGCGCCGACCGTCCACAATCCGGCGCTCATGCTGGACTGGATGCGGTTCTCGTCGGATTCATGCGTGGCCTTCGTGCGGATGCAGCGCGACCTCCTGCACCGGCTCACGCCCGGGAAGCCCGTCACGACGAACCTCCGCTCGCTGTCCCGGCACTTCGATCACTTCGACATGGCCGAGGTGCTCGATTTCGTCGCGCTCGACAGCTACGCCACGGTGAAGTCGCAGTTCGCGGAGCACGCGTGCGAGTTCGACATGATGCGTTCGCTGAAGAAGAGCGGTGTCACGATCCCGGGCGGCGGCGAGGGTTTCTGGGTGATCGAGCAGAAGGCGAGCAACGTGAACTGGCAGGACGTGAACTCGGTGCTTCGCCCCGGGGTCGTGCGCCTGTTCACGTACCAGGCGATCTCGAGGGGCGCGGACGGGGTCTTCTACTTCTTCTGGCGCCGGCCGCGCTTTGGTCCCGAGCAGTTCTACGGGGGCGTGCTGATGCACGACGGCCGCGGGGACAACCGCGTGTACCGGGAGATCTGCCAGGTGGGGGAGGAACTGCGGCTGCTCGGGCCGGCGCTGCAGGGCACGCGCACGCAGGCGGACGTGTGCATTCTCTTCAGCCACGAGAATGAATGGAGCCAGAAGCTCCCGCAGCAGCCGACCCGCCTTCTGAATCAGAGGGAGCATTACCTCCAGTTCTACAAGGCGCTGCACGACCGCAACATCGCGGTGGACTTCGCGCGGCCTTCCGAGGACCTGTCGCGCTACAAGCTTGTGATCGCGCCGTCCATCCGGCTGCTCGCCGCCGGCGAGACCGACCTGCTCAAGCTCTATGTGCAGAACGGCGGAACCCTCCTCGCGACGTTCGGCACCGGACTGCTGGACGAACACCACATGGTGCCCACCACCGGGTTCCCGTTCCTGATGACGGACCTCTTCGGGATGGAGGTCGTCGAGTCCGATCCCCTCCCGGCCGATGCCGAGAACCACATGCATTCGAAGGGCGACTTCCACATCAGCCATCTCCACCCGGTTCGGGTGTGGGCGGATGTGATCGAGCCGCGGGAGTGCGAGATCATCGCGACGTACGCGCGCGACTTCTACGCGGGCCGGCCGGCGATCACGTGCAACGGGTTCGGCCTCGGACGGGCGATCTATCTCGGCACGATGAGCCACCAGGCGTTCTACCTCGAACTTGTCGACTGGCTGAAGGGATTGTGCGGACTGCACCCGCTCCTGAAGGTCCCGCAGGGCGTGGAAGTCTCGATGCGCTCCAGGGAGGGGACGCGGATCTACTTCCTGCTGAACCACCAGCCGACGCCGGTCCGCGTGAACCTGCTGAAGCCCATGCACGATTTCTTGACGGGATCGACCGTCAGTGGAGCCTATGACCTGCCGCCGCATGGCGTGCTGGTCCTGGATGAGCATCCCGCGAAAACCGTCATTGAAGCCCCGAGCCAGGAGCGGCCGGTCCCGGAAACCGCGTCCTGAGGCGGAGCTGGAGGCGGCGCGCCGCGCCGTGCTGGCGGCATGGCGCCGCGTGGACCTCACCTCCGAGGAACGGGCATGGGCCACCGGGACGCGGAGCGCCTCGAGCGTGCTCCCGGGTGTGCTCGAATCGCTTCGCCTCGAGGCGCGGCAGGCGGAACTCCAGATCGTGAAGGTCTGGAACCGGGTGATGGACCCGCACGTCGCCTCGCACGCCCAGCCGGTCGGCCTGCGGCAGGGCACATTGTTCGTGGCCGTGGACAACAACGTCTGGCTGTCCGAGATCGTCCAGTACCGGCAGCACGACATCATGAACCGCCTCCGCGCGAGCTTCGGCAGCAAGCTCATCCGCAAGATCTCGTTCCGGCTGGCGTGACGACGGAGACGCGGGATCCGCCCGGCCCTGTGCGGATCCCCTCCCGCATCGCGGGACCGGCGAACCGCCCGGGAAGCATGCTTGCCTCAGCGGGCGGTGTTTCGCAGGGATTCCCGGAGCCTTGCGAGTGCCCGGGCGCGGTGGCTGATCTGGTTCTTCACGTCCTCACCCAGCTCGGCGAAGCTCTCCTGCCTGCCTTCCGGGATGAACAGCGGATCATACCCGAAGCCGTGCTCCCCGCGCGGCGAGGCGGCGATGCGTCCCTCGCAGACGCCTTCGAAGATCTGCGTCGGGAAGCCGGGACGGAGCCGGGTGAAGGCGACGACGCACCGGAAGCGCGCGCTGCGGTGTTCGCCGTGCGCGGCGAGGAGTTCGAGCAGCTTCGCGTTGTTGGCGGCGTCCGGGGCGTTGCCGGCGACCTCCAGATCCGCGGCGGCGAAGCGCGCGGAGCGCACGCCGGGCGCGCCGCCGAGCGCGTCCACCTCGAGGCCGGAATCATCGGCCAGGACCGCATCGGGCTGAATGGAGGTGCCCGGATCGGACAGCAGCCAGGACGCCAGCCCGTGGGCCTTGAGGCGCGCGTTCTCCTCGAACGTGGTGCCGTTCTCCGGCAGCTCGGGAGCGGGTTCCGGCAGGGGGAGGCAGTGGCAGACATCGCTCAGCAGCCGGCGGATCTCGCCGAGCTTGTGGGCGTTGCGCGTGGCGACCATGACCGTGATCACGCGCGAGCATGGCGGCTTCCCCTCATGAAAGTCACGGCCATGCCATTTGGAGGCTGGCGAAGAACCCGTGTGCCGTGTAGTCGCCGGCGCCGCCGAGCGTGGGCTCGTCGTACGTGAAGAACGCGTACTCGAGGCGGAGCAGGCGGTCATGCTTCATGCGTCGCGCGATGCCGGCCGTGGCCACGTGGCGGGTGAAGGCGATGCCGAGGGGGAGTCCGGCAACGTCGTTGTCCTGGCTGAAGCTGGCGTGCGAGTAGAGATAGCTCGCGAGGATGTCCGTCTTCTCGTCCAGAATCCATGTCGCGGATTGAAGCGCGCTCCAGACGTCGCCCTCGTACGGAACCACCTGCCGTCCGTTGTTCACCCCGGAAACGGTTTCGCTCGTGGACCATGACAGGGAGGAGGACACGTGGAGGCGGCTCCACGGCGTCAGGATCACTCCCGCGGACACGGCATGGCTCTCGTGTTCGCCCGCGCGGATGGACGCGCGGGGCATGGCCGCGGCGCCGGCCTCCCATGGCGCGGTCGTCGTCTCGAACTCGGACGAGGCGAAGGAGTACCTGAGGGTCGCCTTCACCCAGCGGAGGGGACGGACCGCCACGCGCGCCTCGAACTCGTCGGTGACGGTTTCACGCTCGAGGATGAAGGCGGGATAGCCGTTCCCGCTCGCGAGCAGGTCCATGTCGCGCGGGTGATCGTAGTCGTTCGATCGGTGGCGGCGGCGGTATTTCGCGTGGAGGCTCACCTGCCGCCATGGTGATACGGAGAAACCCGCCTCGACATCCTTGAGGTCTCCATCGGCATCGGTGTCGCGCAGGAACGCCTGCTGGTCGCCGGCGAGACCCTCCTCGAAGTGGGCGTGGGATTCCTGCTGAAACCTCGATTCGACGAACAGGACCGCGTTGGGAATGCCGGCGTAGCGCAGTCCGAAGTGCTCCTCGAGGGCGTTGCGATCGACGCTGGAGTCGTAGGCGGTGGGGATGCCGAACGTGCGTCCCGAGGCGAAGCCTTCCTGGCGCGTCCATTCGGCCTGGACGCCCGCGTAGAAGTGGAGATCCCGCCATGGGCCGAGCATCGAGTTGGCATTGAACACGTGGGAGCGCCTGCGGAGGGTGAGGTTGTCCGCGACGATGTCGAGCGATGGCGGCGCGGAGGGATCGGACGGCAGCAGGCTCGTGACGCTGAAGCCACCCCTGTCCTTGAGCTGGGAATAAAGGTATCCGCCCGACAGATACAGCCAGTCGCGGACCCTTCGCTCGATCCGAAGGATGTTGGCGCCGCGCCAGAAGTCCTGCCGGTCCCGTGCGCGCGTGGCGAAATCGAAGCCGGGTGAACTGATCTCGGTCTGGAACCGGACGTTGTCCTGGTCGTGCCATTCGAGCTCGGCCTCGTTGGAAACGAGAAAACCTCCCCATTCGTCGGTGATCGCGAGGCTCACGCGATGGGTGGTCTCGTCCACGTGCTTGCGCGCGGGGAGAATGTTCCGCGAGGTGTTGCCGCGGCTGAGCGCGCCCCAGTGCAGCGTGGATTCCGTTCCGTCGCGGAGATGCAGGTCATAGCCGATGCGGATCACGGGCCAGTTCGGCAGCTCGAGGCCGAACTCGAGGGCGACCTGGCGGCGGCGCACGTGCAGGTCGCCGTGGAGCTCGGGCGCCTCGATGCCGAAGGGTTCGTAGTAGCCTCCCGTGTCATCATGAAAGCGGCGCGACTCGCGGTACGCGAAGCGCGCCCAGCCGAGGTCGTCGCGCTCGATGCGCGCGCTGAACCGGTAGGCCTCATCGCCCGCGATCGCCGCCCCCTCGAACTCGAGTCGCGTGCGGGGATCGAGATCGTACTCGAGCGAGAACTCCGTGGCCCCGCCACCCCAGCCTTCACGCATCCATTCGTGCTCGCGGAATCGAGCTGCATTGCCGCTGACGGTGATGAACCGCACGGAGGGGGTGACGCTGAACTGGATGCGGGGGGAGGTCGGTGTGTCCGCCCATGGCGCGCCCTGGTCGATCCACGCGCGCAGCAGCGCGATCTCATCGGTCGTGAGGGGATCGCCGCGCGGAGGCATCTCCATCCCGTCCACGAGGCGGGCGACGAAATGGATGAGCGGGCTGGCGGCGCTGTCGCCGGGAATGATGTCCACGCCGAGATCGCCGCCGGCGAGTGCCGACGCGCGGTTGTCGAGACGGAAGCCGCTGCGGGGGCGTTCCGCCCCATGACAGTTGAGGCAGGCCGCCTCCAGGATCGGCAGAATGTCCTGGGTGAAGGAGACCTCACGGTCCGCGGCGGGGGGCAACGCCGACGGATCCGGCTCCACGGCCGGCGAGGACGAGCCGAACGCGAGCGGAAGAGCGAGCGGCAGGATCGTGAGCGCGGATGGAATGGTCGACCGAAGCTCGCGGGGAACGGAGCGCGCGGAACCGGGGTTCGTGTCCGGGGCGGTGTCCATGGTCGGCGGCTAGTAGAGCATCCGTGGCTGGAAGTTCGATCCGTGCACGGCGGTGTGGCAGCCGGCGGACCAGCAGGTGCCCATCGAGAGCAGCGCGCTGTGGTCCACCGTGCCGATCCAGACCTCCCCGGGGTTCATCTGGAGTTGCGAATGGCACTTCAGACAGAGGTTGGAGTCGCGCTCCGTGAGGAGCTTCGGGTGGATGGAACCGTGCGGCTGATGGCAGGCGACGCAGCCTTCCCGGAGCGCCTCGTGCTCGAAGACGAACGTGCGCGCCTGTTCCCGGTGGCATGCGGCGCATGTCTCGTTGAGGCGGGCCATGCCGAGGCCGCCGGCCGTCTTGAAGATGTCGCGGCCGTGCGGGTCATGGCACTGGACGCAGTTCATGGCCCCCTCGGGCACCGGGTGATGCGCGGGAAGCCGGAACTGCAGGTGAACGTCGACGTGGCAGTTGTAGCAGGCCTGGGGATCCTTTCCGGGGTTGAAGATGAGGCTCGCCTGATCCCGCGGAGCGCTCACGTGAAGGCTGCCGGGACCATGGCAGCTTTCGCAGCTCGTTCCGCCGTCGGGCGAGGCGCCGGGCGGCTCCACGCGCACGCGGAAGTGCACGTTTCCGTGAAACCGCTCCACGTACTCCGCATGGCACTCACGGCACTGGTCGTTGCCGACGTACGTGGCGCCCGGGATCGTCGGCGCGACAACCACGGTGCGTTCGATGGTGCCACAGGAGGAAAGAAGCGCGCCGAGGGCCGTCAGCGCGAAGATCGCCGTGCTGGCGAGGGCGCGCCGGAGGGCCATGGAATCGGATCCGGGAGGGGAGGCGATCGTGGGCATGCGTCAGCGATGCGATGGTGCGCGGTTCACAGGACGTGTGAAGGCGCCGGGTGGGCGGAGGTTCCCGGCGAAACGCGATCGGTTCGGCGGATGGCGCGGGGAGGGATCCCTTCCCGCCGGACGAGGGGCGCGCGGGGGCCGGGGAACAGGCCGGGAAAGGGGACAATCGCGGACTTGAAGGCGGGGGCGGCCTGCATCCCAATGGAACCCGTGACACCCCAGGCCAGTCGTCCGCAGGCGTTCACACTGATCGAGCTGCTCGTCGTGATCGCAATCATCGCGATCCTCGCGAGCATGCTGTTGCCCGCCCTCGCCAAGGCGAAGGACAAGGCGCATCAGACGCAGTGCCTTTCAAACCTGCGGCAGCAGGGTCTCGCGACTCACCTGTATGTGGAGGACAACGACGGCCGGCTGCCGTACGCGTGGGCGCACAGCCACAATCCGGACGAGAACAACTTTCAGACCCTGCTGGTGGGCTACGTGAAGGCGGGCGCCTTCCGGGCGGGCACGGCGACGACGAACAGCGATTTCGCGGAGAACGTCTTCCTATGCTCCACCCGGATGCGGGAAAACCATTACCGCCAGCACCGCAACTACAACGGGACGGGCAACCCGTGGAAGATCAGCTACGGGATGAACCAGTGGAATTCGTCCGGGTACGTTCCGGGGCAGCTTCCCACCGCCGCGACGCACAGGATGACCGCGGTCCGCGAACCGGCGTCCACCTTCCTGATCTCGGACCTGTCGTACGAATTGAATCATCCCGCGATCATGAGCCTCAGGAAGTACAGCGACGGGACCTACGATCCGGGGTTCAAGCACGGCAACCGTCATCCCGAGGGACGCGCGAATCTCGTGTACATGGATGGGCACGTCACCGCGTTCGGCCGCAACCAGACCAACGGGATCATCATGGAGTTCGCCCGGTGACGGCGGTCGTCGTGAGCGCACGGGCGCGACGGGCATCCAGCGGGCCGGGGCGGGCCTGGGCGCCGCGGGGTCATGCGACCGTCATCTCGTCCGCGACGGGATGCGCCGCCGGGGCTGGATCTGGAAGGTGGATGAGATCGAGACCGCCGTCGCGATCGGAATCGGCGGCGCGGCACGTGAATGACGTCGTGTTGCCGTCAGCAGCGGGGCCGACGGTGCCGCGCCCCGGGTGGATCCGGGGTCCGCCGTGGCGGCGGGACGGCTGCTACGCGGCGCTCGCGGTTGCGAGCGGCGGGGGATGCGTCGCGGAAAGGTGTTCCGCCGCGTTCGTCGCGAGCGCGCGGAGCCGGCGCACCGCCGGCCTCATGAGGGTTTTCGCGAAGAGCGACGTGCCGGCGACGAAGGTGTCCGCGCCGGCCATGGCGCATTCCCCGATGGTATCGGGGCCGATCCCGCCATCGACGGCAATGCGGTACTTGAGCTGCTTTCGCCAGCGGTAGGCCTGCTGGATCTTGGGAACGGTCTCGTGGATGAACGATTGTCCGCCGAATCCGGGATTCACGGTCATGATGAGCAGTTCGTCGATGCGCCGGAGGAACGGCTGGACGGCGGCCATCGGGGTGGGCGGATTGATCGCGAGGCCCGCCTTCAGACCCAGGGAGCGGATCTTCCAGAGGAGGCTGTCCACGGACTTGCCGAGCTCCACGTGCACGATGATCTGTCCCGCGCCAGCCTTGGCGAACGGCTCGAGCAGGATGTCCGGGCGCGAGCACATGAGGTGGACATCGAAGAAAAGGCGGGTCAGCGGGCGGATGGCCTTCACGACAGCGGGGCCGAACGAGAGGTTCGGAACGAAGTGGCCGTCCATGATGTCGAGATGAAGCCAGTCGGCGCCCGAACGCGAGACGCGGCGGATTTCGCGGTCCAGACGGGTGAAGTTGGCGGCAAGGAGTGACGGAGCAATGATCACCGCGAGCCAGCGTAGCGGGGGGAGAACGGGCGCGGAAGGGCGAACCGTCGCGCCGCAGGCCGGGTGGCGGGGCCGGTGGACCGGGCGCCGGGGAGGGCGGGCGGAACGGGCGAAGGTCAAACTACTCTCTTGACCGGTTGGATTCGAGGTCATCTAATCCGACCGTCCCCGCCGTGTTTGGCATACGATTGTCATGCCATGACAGAAAGTCTCCCTTACCCAAGGCGAGGGGGAATCGACTGTGAAGGCGGTTGTCGTACAAGGAATCAACCCCCCCATGTTATGGCCAGTGGTCATGTGAAGTGGTTCGACAACAAGAAGGGCTTCGGCTTCATCTCGAATGAGGCCGGCGCCGATGTCTTCGTGCACTACTCGGCAATTCAAGGACCAGGATTCAGGACCCTGAAGGAGGGTGAGATGGTCCATTTTGATCTGATTCAGAGTGACAAGGGGCTGAAGGCGCAGAACGTGCAGCGCACGGTTGCCTAGCCGGCCGCCGGAGAGAGAAGGAGAGAGAAGTTCGATTCGCGCGCCGGACCGGGGTGTTCCTACCGTTGTAAGCCGCGGGGCTTCGACGGCGACGGGGCTCTTCCGGCCGGCGTTTTTCATCACGGCGCCGGTTCCAATCGCCCGATCTTCCCTCCCGATCGCGGCTCCGCCGGATCGCCGGGGCTTGGCGGAAGCGCCGGTTCGGCTACGCTGCCGGTGTGTACGGGGATCCCGCTCGAAGCCTCTATGTCCATGTGCCGTTCTGCGCGCGCAAGTGCGATTACTGCGCGTTTTTCTCGGGTGCGCTCGAGGGCGGCCTCGCGGACCGATACGTGCGGGCGCTTACCCGGGAACTCGAGCTGCGGCGGCCCGGCGTCGCCCCGCGGCTGGAAACCGTCTTCTTCGGCGGCGGCACCCCCTCCCTCCTGACCATCCCGCAATGGGAGGAGATCGGGAGGACCATGGACCGGCTCCGCATCCGGCCGTCCGTGGAATGGACGGTGGAATGCAACCCCGCGACCGTTTCGCCCGACAAGGCGCGTGTCCTGCGCGCCATCGGCGTGAATCGCGTTTCCATGGGCGTGCAGTCGCTCGATGAGGATCTTCTCGAGCGACTCGGACGCGTGCACACCCGCGAGATGGTCTTCCGGTCGTTCGAGGTGCTTCGATCCGCCGGATTCGACAACGTGAACCTCGACCTGATGTTCGCGATCCCGGGCCAGACGATGGACGCGTGGCGCGCCACGCTCTCCGAGGCGCTCGCCATGGGCAGCGAGCATCTCGCCTGTTACGAGGTGATCTACGAGGAGGACACGCCGCTGTTCGCCCAACTGCGCGCCGGGCGGATCCACGTGGACGAAGACCTTGCCGCGGCGATGTACGACACCCTGATCGAGGCCGCCGACGCCGCGGGCCTGCGACAGTACGAGGTTGCGAATTTCGCGAGGGACGACCGTGCCGGATCGGGCGCTCCGGCGAACGCCGCGCACCCGAGGGCCGTCCCCCGCTTTGCCTGTCGCCACAATGTCAATTACTGGCGCGGCGGCGCATACGCCGCGGCCGGGCCGAGCGCGTCCGGGTTCGAGGGTGGTGTCCGGTACCGGAATGTCTCCGACACCAGGACGTACTGCGCGCGACTCGAGGGCGGTGAGCTTCCCATCGAATGGCGCGAGGATCTCCCGCCCGCGGCGCGCGCAGGCGAAATCGCGGCGTTCGGCCTCCGCATGAACGCGGGATGGACGTGGGATGCGTTCCGCGACGCGACGGGCTTCGATCTTCGCGAGGAGTGGGACGCGGAGATGCGGGAGCTGGCGGCCCGGGGCTGGGGTGTGAGAGAGTCCGATGGATTCCGGCTCTCGGCGGAGGGGATGCGCTTCGCCGACGCCGCGGGCAGTGAATTTCTCCGGCTCGCCTGCGCGTGACGCGCCGGGCGGGGGCGCTTTACACCGATCGCCCCTGCACCTAGTTTGCGATCCTGTGTCGGACAAGGCCGGAAAGCGTGTAGTGCTCGGGATGAGCGGCGGCGTGGATTCCTCCGCGGCGGCCGCGCTGTTGCTTCAGCAGGGATTCGAGGTCATCGGCATCACCCTGAAGCTGTGGCCGCAGGACTGCATTTCGCGCGCGGAGGACAAGTGCTGCGGCCCCCAGGCGGTATCCGATGCCCGAGCCGTCGCGCACAAGCTCGGCATCCCGTTCTACCTCGTGGACGAGGCGCAGGACTTTCAGCGCCAGGTGATCGAGTACTTCGCCGCCGAATATCGCGCCGGGCGCACGCCGAACCCGTGCGTCATGTGCAACGAGAAGCTGAAGTTCGGCAACCTGATCCGCCGTGCCCGGCAGCTCGGCGCGAACCTTGTGGCAACCGGACACTATGCGCGGGTGGATTTTGACGGAAGCCGTCACCTCCTGCGGCGCGGCCGGGATCCGCGCAAGGACCAGAGCTATTTCCTGTTCTCGCTCCGCCAGGAGCAGCTCGCGCATTGCGTGTTCCCGCTGGGAGACCTCACCAAGTCCGAAACCCGCGAGATCGCGAGGGAATCCGCGCTCAAGACCGCCGCCAAGGAGGAGAGCATGGAGATCTGCTTCGTGCCGGACAATGACTACGCCGCGTTCCTGCAGAAGGCGGGCCTCGTGCAGCGGCATCGCGGGGAGATCGTGGACGTGCAGGGTCGCGTGCTGGGACATCACAACGGCATCGAGTTCTTCACGGTCGGCCAGCGTCGCGGGCTTGGCATTTCCTCCAGCCGTCCGCTGTACGTCGTCGATCTGGAGGCCGAGACGAATCGCGTGGTGGTGGGCGATGATTCGGCCCTGTGCCGGGACGAGTTCACGATCGAGCGCTGCAATTGGATCCCATGGGAGCATCCGCCGGCGTCGTTCGAGGCCACGGTGAAGATCCGGTACAATCACCCCGGTTCCCCCTGCGTCGTGGAGCCGCGCGAGGATGGCACGGCGCGCGTTCGCACCGGGGAGATGCAGCGGGCCGTGACTCCCGGACAGGCATGCGTGCTGTACCGGGACGACCTCGTGCTCGGCGGCGGCTGGATTCGGCGGGGATCATGAGAAGGCGACCTTCCGCCCGGAACACGAGGTTCGCGATGGTGCTGGTGACGGCCCCGGATCAGCGCGTCGCGCGCCGCCTCGCGAAGGCGGTGCTCGAGGCGCGCGCCGCAGCGTGCGTGAACATTCTGCCGCGCGTGGAATCGCATTACTGGTGGCAGGGCGCGCTCGAACGCGGGTCGGAGCTCCTGCTGATCATCAAGACGCGGCGGGAGAAGCTCGCTGAGCTGGAAAGCCTGGTCCTGTCGAACCATCCCTATGACACGCCGGAGTTTCTTGTGCTCGGGATCGAGGGCGGCAACCGGCGGTATCTCGACTGGCTCGAGGCGAGCACGCCGGCGTGCGACGAATGATTCGGGGCGGGGAGGGGTGGCCGGGGCGAATCTGCGGGCTTGCGGTCGCGGTGCCTACGCCCGTAGTCTCCCTTGCGTCCCATGGAGCGTGTCCCCCGCGAATCCGCGCTCGGCCGTCTGATCGGCTGGTCGCTGGCCCGCGGGGCCTCGGACCTCCACGGCCGCGCGGGTTTTCCCTTCGTGGTGCGCGTGGACGGGCGCCTCGAGAAGGCGCCGGAGGATCGCTTCCCGCCGCCGGATGACGTCACGCTCACCTCCTGGTTCATGGACGCCTTCACGCCGGAACTCCAGGGACGGATCGTGCGCGAGTTCGAGGTGGATGCCTCGTTCCAGTTCGGAGATGTGCGCTATCGCGCAAACTTCAGCAGACAGCGGGGGCGTCCGTCGTTCTCCTTCCGCATCGTGCCGCAGCAGCGGCTGCGGTTTGCGGACCTCCGTCTGCCGGAATCGCTGCACTCCATCGCGGAGGGTGTGCGCGGGCTCGTGCTGGTGACCGGCCCGACGGGCCAGGGCAAGAGCACGACCGTGCGCGCGCTGCTCCAGGAGATGAGCGAACGCAGGGCCGTGCGCATCATCACGATCGAGGACCCGATCGAGTTCGTCTTCACGGATGCCGCCGGTCACTTTGAGCAGCGGGAGGTCGGGGTGGACACGGCGAGCTTCGCCGCGGGGATCCGCAACGCCATGCGCCAGGATCCGAACGTGATCTTCGTGGGCGAACTGCGCGATCGGGACAGCGTGTGGGCGTGCATGCAGGCGGCGGAGACCGGTCACCTCGTGCTCACGACGCTGCATGCGGACTCTGTGCCGCAGGCAATCGCGCGCATCCGGGAGTTCTATCCGGCGGCGGAGCAGGCGTCCGTCAGCGCGCTGCTGTCGCGCAACCTGCTCGCGGTGGTGAATCAGCGGCTGTTGCCCGACACCCGGGGAGGGCGCACGCCCTGCGTCGAGATTCTCCGACGGGACGCCGGCGTCCAGGAGGCGATCGCGGAGAACAACCCGGACCTGCTCCACGGCATCATCGAGCGCTCGCTGAACGTCGGCATGCACAGCTTCGATCAATACCTCGTGGAACTCCTGGCCGGAGGGTTCATCACGGAGGAGACCGCCCGCGCGCACGCGGTCCACAGGCATGCGCTGGACATGCGGTTGCGGGGCATCGAGCAACCGCAGTCGATCCTGCGCCCCGACCCAGGGCGCTGAGGAACGAGCCATGTTGATCCTGCTTCGCATCGTCCTCGGGTTCGCACTGTTCTCGGTCTTCGCGAAGGCGATGCGCGTCGCCGAGGCCAACGGGCAGACCGACGGCGTTTCGGACGCCGGGTACCTCGCGCTGGCGGTGATCCTCGGGATCGGGAACGCGATCGTCTGGGCGCCCGCGATCGGCCGGCTCATGGCGGATCCGCTGACGGGCGCGTTCAGCACGGGCCATCCCGCGGACTTCACGAACCAGGGACTCCAGTTCGTGAACAAGCTGGCGGCCCGGAAGTGGCGGCGCATGGCGGTGTTCTTTGCATTCCTCGAGGGCGTGCGGCACCCGGACCTTCCGGGCGCGTTCGTCATTGGGATGAACCAGGCCCGGCCCGGCTCGTGGTTGCAGATGGCCTTCGCGCGCGAGGTGTGGCGCTTCGACCATGCGGAGAACTGCCTGCGCGCATGGAAGATCCTTCAGGCGCGCGGGGTTGATCCGGGAGTGCACCGGCGTCCGGAGGTGAATCTGCTGATCCTTTCGGCGCAGCGTGAGAAGTCGCCGGACCCGCGCACGATCGAGGTGCCGAAGGCCCCGCCCCCGCCGGCGCCGCGGCGCAATCAGCGCATCGTCCTGTTCGGGACAGAGGGAGAAACGCCGGGGCGGGGGGGCTCCCGCGCGACTCCCGGTTCCGGCGAAAGGCCGCGGGACGATGCCGACCGCAGTGAGGCGGCGAGGGAGTGAGACGCGATGTTCCGGGTCCTGCATTACACCGCGAAGGTGCTCCTCGGGCTCGCGCTCGCGGGCGTGCTCGTCCTGGCGTACGCCAGCCGGCACTGGTTCCATCCCGCGCTGGAATGGATCCGCGTGACCCGGCGCGCGCAGACCGATCCGTTGCCGGTGGTGGCACGCTCCACCGGGGTGGTGGTGCGCGTGACGAGCGGGAACGAGCTTGTCCTGAGGACACCGGGGAACCGGCGGCAGAACGTCCGGATCGCGGGCATCTCCACTCCGCCGTCGGTGCGCAACCCGTCGAGCGATGAGGCCAGCGCGTTCGCATGGAGCCGGGAGCGGCTGCGTTCGATGGTGCTCTCCAACACGGTGGCCGTGGCGTACACCTTCATGCCGAACGAGGGAGGCGGCCTCGGGGGCGTCTATCTTGGTTCGACGAACGTGGCCGTGCCGCTGCTCCTGCAGGGAGCGGCCGTCGTGAATGACGCCTCGCTGAAATGCCTGCCTGTGCTGGATCAGCTTCAGCTTCTGGCGGCTGAGAAGGAGGCGAGGGAATCAGGCCGCGGGTTCTGGACGAATGCCGGGGTGCTCGCGAAGATACGTCAGGCGCCGTGATGGGGCCCGCGTCTGCGGGGTGGAACCGGCGGCGCCGACGGGCACATTGAAGGCATATGCCAATCTACGAGTACGAGCTTTGCGAGGGGGATTGCGTGGTGTGCGGAGGGCGGTTCACCCTGCGACGGCCGCTCGATGCCAAACCGCTGGTGCAGTGTCCGGCGTGCAAGCGCCCGGTCCGCAAGGTCCTGTCCACCTTCAACACGCCCACGATCACCAGGCCATTGTCCATCTCGGACGCGAAGAAGGCCGGCTTCACCGTGCTGAAGAAGGTGGGCAAGGGCGAATACGAGCGCCAGTAGGAGCCGCTGCGCCCTGCGGGCCCGGACGGTCCGGGCCCGCGTCGTGAGCGCGGGGTGGATCCCGCCCGCGCAGGGCTCGTGTTCGTCCGGCGGGTGTGGAACGCGCTTTCCGGCGGGGGGCGAAACTGCCTTCAATGCGGCATGCGCCCCGCCTTGATCCTGTCGCTGTTCCTCGTGCTCCCGCAGCTGCGCGCGGAAGAGGGTTTCATCGATCTGTTCAACGGCCGCGACCTCGCCGGCTGGGTGAACGTGAACTGCGCGGAAGGCACGTGGTCGGTCACCAACGGCATGATTCATTGCACCGGCGCGCCCATTGGCGAGCTGCGCACCACGCGCATGTACCAGAACTTCGTGCTCGAGCTGGAGTGGCGCCATCTGCAGCCGAAGGGCAATGCCGGGGTTTTCGTATGGGCCGATGCGCTGACCGCCCGCGGGCAGCCGTTCATCCGCGGGATCGAGGTTCAGGTGCTCGATGGACTCGAGGGACCCGGCTACACGTCTGATGGCGACATCTTCCCCATCCACGGCGCGCGGATGACGCCGATCAACGGGCGCGGCGGATCGCGCGCGTTCCCGACGGAGAAGCGGTCGCGACCGTCCCCGGAATGGAACCATTACCGGATCGAGTGCGTGGACGGCGCGATCTCCCTCGCGGTGAACGGCAAGGTCGTCACCCGCGGCCACTCCGCCTCGCCGCGGAAGGGTTACATCTGTCTCGAGTCGGAGGGGTCTCCCGTTCAGTTCCGGAACATTCGCCTGAAGGAACTGCCCGCGGGTGACGCACTCTCGCCCGACCAAATTGCGACGCCGGCCGACGGGTTCAGGGTTCTGTATTCCGGCGTGGACCTGGCCGGCTGGAACAAGGAACCGGCGGGCGCCGAGACATGGAAGGTCGATGACTGGAACCTGACGTGGGAAGGTGCCGAAGCGGGCGCCGTGCTGTGGTCGGAGCAGGAGTACGGAGATGGTGTGCTGATCTTCGACTGGCGCTGGACGATGGAGGGGAAAACGGGTGACTGGACGCGGTTGGCTCAGCTGCGCGGGAAGGATGTCTCGGAGGCCCTTGCAAAGCTTGATGCGAAGGCTGCATTCGAGGGCACGGATTCCCGCGGCTGGAACCGGGCGGTGCTGACGCTTCGCGGCAATGAAGTCAGCGTGGAACTGAACGGCCACGACATCGGCCGGACCCGGCTGGAGGGCGTTCCGCCCGCCGGCAGGATCGGACTCGTCCCGCCGGCCGCTCCCGTGGCGCTCGCCAATCTCTACTGGAAGCGCCTGGACTAGCTGACCGTTCAGTACGGGAGTCCTCGTTTGAGCATCACGGATTCAATGCGCGGCGCTGCTGGACCCAGCGCAGCGCCTCGACTTCGCCCAGGGTCTTGAAGCGATCGAGGTAGTTGATGACGTCGGCTTCGGACGCCTCGGCCATGAAGCGATTCAGATTCTGGAGGAGTGCGCGACGCTCCGCGCGCGTTTCGGCGAGCGCGCTGAGTCGCTCGGCCGGAGTGACTCCGAGCCACGGGACGACTTCGTTCTGGGGAAATTCACCCAGGATCCCCGCCTCGATCGATCCCGCCACCAGATGGTTCATCAGCGTGGGCGTCCCGCGCAGGTCTTCCGCCATTTTCAGCGCGCTTTCGGCATAACGGGACCATTCCTCCGGGCCGCGGGTCCTGACATGGTTGCGGAGGGGCTCATCCTGGAAGACTCCCTTGAGCTGACCCAGGTGCTTCAGTTCGAGACTGGAATGCAAAGCCGCCAACTTGCTGCGGGCCGTCGATTCCCCGATCTCAAACAGGGCGCCTTCGCTATTGAGCACGCGTTCCCTGAAGTAATCGTTGTACTCGGGGCGCGAAAGTGAGTCGCGGATGTCTGCGAGGGCCGCGCGGAAGTCACCCTGCTGTATGTGCTCATGGGCGGAGAGCAGGGAGGCGAGTGCGTTGTTCGGCGCCGAGGCCTTGAAGCGGTCCAGCCACTGTCTGCGCTGCTCCGGGTAAAGGCCGGACTGCAGCACGGCGAACTGGACGGTCGGATCATCGGGGAACCGGCCTGCCGCATCCTCGAGAAACGGCAGGTTCGTGGTGAGCTGCCATGCCGCGATGAGATTGCCCGCGGTGCGTCCCTTCCGGGACAGGAACACATCCATTTCAACGGGCGTGACGTCTGGCCGCGGATCGAAGAGGCGCGCGCGGTCGTCATCCATCATGTTCGTGGTCGAAGGGTTGGCCGCCGAACGCAATTGAAGTGGACGAGTCGTCTCAGGGGCGGGTTGGGCGGATTCCAACCCGCTGGGCGGGTGCGCGTCTTTCGGCTTCCGCACCCACCAGCCGACAAGGGTCAGGCCAATGAGACACGCCGCGAGGACGATGACGACTCGGGGCCGGACCATGCGCCGAACCTACGCCCGGAATCGAGGCGCTGCCAAGGGGCCGCAGACCGAGGCAAATGGAGGCGTTGATGAACGCGAACGGAGAAGAAGCTCGAGCCTCTTCATTCGCGTTTATTCGCGTTCATTCGCGGTTCCCTTTTCCGTTCATTCCCAGGCGCATTCGCGTTCCTTCGCGGTTAATAGACGTCGCGGCGATAGCGGCCGTTGGCCTGGAGGTTCTGGACGTACGCCGAGGCTTCCTCGGGCGAACGGTTGCCGGCGGTTTCAATGACGCGGTGCAATGCGGCATCCACGTCCCGGGCCATGCGCTTGGCGTCGCCGCAGACGTACACCGCTGCGCCGTCCTCGAGCCAGCGCCAGAGTTCGGCGGCACCCTCGAGCATGCGATGCTGGACGTAGATCTTCTCGGACCGGTCGCGGGACCATGCGAGATCGAGGCGGGATAGGGTGCCGTCCGCGAGGAACGACTCGATCTCGTCGCGATAGAGAAAATCCGTCGCGGCATGCTGGTCGCCGAAGAAGAGCCAGTTGCGTCCGCGGGCGCCGGTTGCCCGGCGGTCCGCGAGAAAGGCGCGGAACGGCGCGATGCCGGTGCCCGGGCCGATCATGATGAGCGGGACGTCGGCCGAGGGCGGACGGAAGGCGGGGTTGCCGTGAACGAACACGGGAACCTTGCTTCCCACGGCGCAGCGATCGGCGAGGAAACAGGATGCGACACCGGTGCGAGCGCGGCCTCGAAGTTCGTAACGCACCGTGTTCACCGTGAGATGGACCTCGCCGGGATGGGCGCGGAGGCTCGAAGCGATGGAGTAGAGCCTTGGCTGGAGCTTGCGCAGGAGGGGCACCCACTCGGAGAGAGGGGCCCCGGTGATCGGCCGGGACCGAATGACGAGGTCAAGCAGATCATGGCCTTCGAGAAAGGCCTTCACCGCTCCATTCGCCGTGGGCGAAGCGAGCGCCCGAAGTTCCGGATCGCTGGAACGGCGGGCCAGCTGGTCCAGAACCGCGGGTGTCACGCGGCCCAGTTCGTAGTGCTGGAGCAGGGCCAGGCGCAGCGGAACTGTATCGCCATCCCGCCCCGGGACGGGTTCTTCGCCGTCGGCGCCGAGGGCCTCGAGGATTTCCTGGACCAGACGCGGGCAGTTGACGGGCCATACGCCGAGCGCGTCGCCCGGCTCGTAGCGGACCGTCGGATCCTCGAGGCCGAACGCGAAGTGGCGCACGTCCTTCCCGGAGTCGGGATGGGAGAGTCGGCGGTTCGAGATGAGCGGCGCGGGGTAGGGATGGGAGCGCGACCACGATGATTCCTCCGGCTCCTCCGCCGCGGGAAGCGCGGGGGCGTGGCCCGGCGCGGGGGCGGCGGATGCGGTCAGCCCGGGTTTCAGGGCGGCGAGGGCGTTGCCGAGCCACGTCTGGAAGTCGCGTTCGAATTCCGCGTCGCAATCCTGCCGCGGCAGCAGGGGCGTGGCGCCGAGCGCCTGCAGGCGCGCATCGAGCTGCCGTCCGAACCGGCAGAAATGCGGATACTGGGAATCGCCGAGTGCGCAGACCGTGAACCGGGTGGAGGCGAGTTTCGGCGCGGCATCGCCCTCCAGCCACGACCAGAAGGCGCGTGCCGAATCGGGTGGTTCGCCGTCGCCGTAGGTGCTGGCGATGAGGAGGATACGCGATTCGGCCGCGAGCTGGTCGCGGGGATAGCCCGCGAGGTTGTGAATGGTCGGCGCGAATCCGGCTTTCGCGGCTTCCTTCGCGGCCCGTTTCGCGAGGCGCTCGGCATTTCCCGTCTGCGAGGCGTACAGGATCGAGATCGGTGTGACGGGCTGCGCTCTGGTATCGGGCGGGGCGGCGAGCGGGGCCCGGGAGAAGATCCCGGCGAGAAAGCCATTGAGCCATGCGCGCTGTTCGGGAGTGAACGGCGCGGTCTCGGGAATCACGGGTACAAGCTGGGGCTGATTCACGCGATCATCTCCTGGAGTTCGCGGACTTCGTGACGGCGGGTGAATGCCGCGAAGGTTTCGTTCGGCTGACGCCGGGCAAGGTACGCCTTCAGGATGCGCTCGAGCAGGTCGGGGATGTCCTCGAAGGGAATGGCCGTGAAGATCTGGCGTCCGATGGCGCTCTGGGCGCCCGTGCCGCCCCCGAGAACGACATGGTATGCCTCGACGGAAGCGCCGTTGGCATTGCCCTTCACGCCCTGGAGGCCGATGTCACCGACATAGTGCTGCGCGCAGGAATTGGGACAGCCCGTGAGGTGGATGTTGATCGGGTGATCCAGCCGGACCCGGTTCTCGAGCGTCCTGGCAAGCGCCACCGCCTGGCCCTTGGTGTCCGTGGCCGCCCACTTGCATCCCGTGTTGCCCGTGCACGCCACGAGCCCGCCGGCGATGGACGTGGCTTCATGGTGGAGGCCCATGCGGACGAGCTGGCGCTTCACCGTCTCAACGAAGGCGTCGGGAACGTCGGGCAGCAGCACATTCTGCCATGGGGTGAGGCGCAGGGATCCGCTGCCGTAGTTCGCGGCGAGATCGGCGAGGCGGCGCATCTGCCGCGTGGTCAGGATTCCGACCGGCACCACCGCACCGATGTAATTGAGGCCGTGCTGTCGCTGACGGTACACGCCAATGTGCCCGTGCCGTATGGCCGGGCTCCGCGGATGGCACTGCTCGACCGGCAGCGCGAGCAGCGGGAAGGCGAGGCGTTTCTGGGTTTCCTCGAGGAACTTCGGAATTCCCCATCGATCGATGAGATACTTGAGGCGGGCACGCTTGCGGTCGGTGCGGTCGCCGTGGGCGATGAAGACCCGGATCATCGCGGCGGCGAGCGCCACGCTCTCGGCGGGTCTCACCACAATGCCGGCGTCGGTGGCCATCTGTTTGTGGCCCGTGATCCCGCAGAGTTCGACCCGGAACCAGACGCCCGGCTCGAGCGGGACGGCGGATTGATCCGTGAGCGACCGGGCCGTGACGCCGGAGGCCACGCGGACGGCCATGAAGCCGATGTCGTTGGTGTCGGCCACGGTGTCGATCGACCCGCCGCCTTCGAACGCCACGTTGAACTTGCGGGGAAGATCGTAGAGATCGCGCTGATTGAGGATGTAGTGGTGAAGGGCATGTGCGAAGGGACGGGTGTCGATGAGTTCCTGGGGATCGAAGCCTGCGGTGGGAGACGCGGTGATGTTGCGGACGTTGTCCACGCCCGAGCCGCGGGCAGTCAGGCCGAGTGACTGCAGGCGGGTGAGCACATCCACGGCGTGCCGGGGCCGGATCTCGCGGATCTGGATGTTGGAGCGCGTGGTGATCGCCGCCCTGCCGTTCCCGAAGTCGTCCGCGATGTCGGCAAGTCCGCGGAACTGGTGGGCGTTGAGTTCGCCGGCCGGGATGCGGCAGCGCAGCATGAAGCTGTCCTGTGCCGGCGCCACATGGAAGAGGCCGTGATAGCGGAATCGGAACGTGTCCGCCTCGTCCGGGGTCTTGTCGGCGGCGGCGTGCTCCAGGATGCGGTCCCATGCGTCAAGTCCATGGAGCTCGCGTTTCCAGAGTTCCTGGGTGGTGACCTCGGACAGCGGGGTGCCGTGGATCGTCTCCTCGGCCGGTGCGGCGAGGTTGCGACGTCCGGGGGCGGGATCGGCTGTCAGAAGGCCGGCCTTCTCACCGACGAACAGCCCTCCGCACCGATGAGCCGCCGCGGCGAGCCATCCGGCGAGGTATTCCTTCTGGGCGTCAGTGAACGGGCCGGTCCCCGACGGGGAGGACGCGGTGACGGGGGGCGATTGACCTGTCTGGGTGCTCATCTTGAGGTAAGGATCGATCAGGGATCGCTGGCTGCCGGGGAGACGCGGACCGCGCAGTACTTGTAACTCGGCTGCCTTGAGTAGGTGTCGAACGCGGGTTCGGTGAGCTGATTCACCTCCGCGTAATGCATGGGAAGAAAGACCTGACCGGGCTGGACGGTGCCCGCCACGAACGCCGTCGCGGTGATCGCGCCCTTGCGGGAGCGGATCTCGACGGCGGAACTCTCCGATATGCCAAGGCGGTCGGCATCCTCCGGATGGATCTCCACGTAACAGCGCGCCGGATAGAGCTGGCGCAGGATGTCCGACTTCCCGGTGCGCGTCTGCGTGTGCCATTGCGCGGAGGTGCCGCGGCCCGTGAGCAGGACCATGGGAAACTCGGCGGTGGGCGTCCCGGGCGGAGGAGCGGGCGGTTCAAAGCGGATGGCCGCGCGCCCGCCGGCGGTGAAGAAGCGAAAGTCCTCGAAGAGGCGACGTTCGGAATCGGGTGGTGTCAGCTCCGCGGAGGCGGACGCGGAAGCGGGGAAGGGCCACTGGATTCCGCGGCATTCCCGAAGGTGGGCGTAATCACGGATGCCGCTGAAATCGCAGGGCAGCCCCTTCGAGAGTGACTTCAGGATCTGAAAGACGGCCTCGGGCGTCCGCCAGTCGGTGAACATGCCGCCGCATCCCCACGCCTCCGCGATGAGGCGGAAGATGGCGAAGTCACTGAGCGCGCCGCCGGGTGCGCGGGCGACCTTGCGCACGAGGCCGATGCGGCGCTCGGAGTTGATGAAAGTCCCGTCCTTTTCACCCCACCCGGCGGCGGGCAGGAGCAGGTGCGCGAGCCGGGCGGTGTCGGTGGTCGTGTAGAGATCCTGGACCGCGAGGAAGTCCAGACCGCGCACGGCCTGACGGAACGCGGCACTGTGAATCCATGAGTGCGCCCCGTTGGTTCCGATGACCCAGAGGGCGCGGATCCGTCCGTCGGCGACGCGATCCATGATCTGGTCGTAGGCGATGGATGGCCGCCGGGGGATGCGGTCCTGCGGGATCCTGAGGATGCGGGCGATCTCGGCCCGATCTTCCGGGCTGCTGAAGTCGCGGCCCCCGAACAGCGAGCCGGTGTTGCTGAAGAGCCTGGAGCCCATCGCGTTGCACTGGCCGGTGATCGAGTTTGGACCGGTGCCGGGGCGTCCGATGTTCCCGGTGATGAGCGCGAGGTTGATGATCGCCTGGGCGGTCCGGACCGCCTGGTGACCCTGGTTCACGCCCATGGTCCACCAGAGACTGACCGCCCGGCCGCGTCCGATGAGCTCCGCGGTCCGGAGGATCTCCCCGACGCTCAGCCCGGTCTCGGCCGCCACATGATCGGGGGTGAAGGTTCGAACGAACTCCGCGAACTCGTCGAATCCGGAAGTGTGCGCCCGGATGAACTCGGGCTTGTGCCATCGGGACTGAATGATGACGTTCGCGAGGCCGTAGAGGAGGACGAGGTCGGACTTCGGCCGGATCGGGAGGTGATGCGTGGCGGCGGCGGCCGTCTCGGTGCGGCGCGGATCGATCACGATGATGCGCGGCCGGTGGGGATTGCGGAGCACCCGCTGCCACAGGATCGGATGGGCGATGCACAGGTTCGATCCGATGAACACGAGCACATCGGAATGCTCGAAGTCGGCGTAAGTGTACGGGGGCGCGTCGAAGCCGAGGGCCTCCTTGTAGGCCACGTGAGTGGTGGCCATGCACTGCCGCGTGTTGGAGTCGCCATGGATGCCGCCCATGCCGAACTTGAACAGGGCGCCGAGCAGCGCCATTTCCTCGGTGCAGATCTGGCCGGTGCTGAGGAAGGCGATGCTCTCGGGACCGTGCGTGGAGAGGGCGCGCTTGAAATGATGCACGAAGAGATCCGCGGCTTCGGCCCACGTGAGGGGGGCGAGCTGGCCGTCCGGGCGCCGGGCCATGGGAACGGTTGCGCGGTCCGGGGCCGCGAGCGGAGTGAGCGCCTCCCATCCCTTGGGACAGGCCATGCCCATGTTCACGGGATAATCCGGGCTGGGCGAGAGGTTGACGGCGGCGCCGTCCCGCAGGTGCGCGCGGAGGCTGCACCCGGTGGAGCAGAAACCGCACACGAGATCGGTGGTGCTCGTCGGCGCCATGCGGGCGGGAACCTGCCCGAGGCCGTGCGGACCCACGATGCGCGCCAGCTCGGCGGTCATGAAGCCGTGCCTGCGTCGCAGGAAGCCGTCGTGCGAGGGGGCATTCATGGCGTGACCCCCCCGGGCATGCGGTCGGGTGCGACCGTCGTGAAGAAGAGGAATCGCTCGATGACCAGTCCGGCGGCAAGGGGAGCCATGATCAGGGGCAGAAGCTCGGAGCCGCCGCCTCCCGCGATGGCGAGCAGGCCCATGCAGGTCAGCAGCGCGAACAGACAGCGAACCTGCCATGCCGCCAGAAACGCGCGGCGGGCGAGCAGCGCCGACCGATGCAGCGCGGCCTCACGGCGTTCCGACGGACGCGGGACGCATCCGGCCGGGGCGCTTGGCTCTGATCGGTGAACGACGGCGGCCTCCCATGCGAATCCGCAGGCAGCGGCCGCCAGGGCCACCCATGCAGCGGCGCGGGCGTGGTCCGGGTTCTGGAAGGCGATCGATCCCGCCGCCCCGAGAGCCAGGGTCGCGGCCAGAAAGCGGGGCAGGGTGCGTGCCGCTGACCAGAACGGGCGCGACGTGGCCGCGTAGATCATGGCCGAGCAGACGACCCCGGCCAGACCGGACGCGGCCGTGGGCCCGGCGAGCCACCATTCGGGCCCGATGAGGACCGTCAGTGACAGCAGCGCGGTGAACGCCGAGAAGAGGATCACCTCCCGGCTGAACCATGAGGTGCGCCAGCCGAGGAAGGATTTCCATGCGCGCTCCGGGCGCCCGAGATGGAATCCGGCGATCACGATCGCAAGGCACTGGGAGACAAGGGCGAAGGTCATGCCGGCCCGGTGCGCCCCGGGTTCGAGGCGCGGGAGGATCGGGAGTGTGATGGCGAGCCCGACGGCCATCTGGGAGAGGAGCAGGAATCCGATCAGGGGCCAGTGTGGCTCGGCGGCCTCGAGGCGGCGGGCGTCGGCGGCGCGGGCGTCCGTGAGTTCCGTCCGGGACGTGAGATAGCGCGTTGATGGGAGCGTGGTCGCGGGGTCCGGGGCGTCGGGAAGGAATCGGCCGTCGGCACGGCGCCATGACCGTCGGATCTCGTCGGTGGAGGCGGTGCGGATCCGGATCGCGCCGCTGGGGCAGGCCTGAACGCACGCGGGCGCCTCGCCTGCCGCAAGCCTGCCGTGGCACATGTCGCACTTGCGGACGATCCCGAGGCGCCGGGAGTACTGAGGCACCTCGTAGGGGCACATCAGCACGCAGTAGGTGCAGCCGATGCACTGGTCGTCCAGGTGACGAACGATGCCGGTGACCGGATCCTTCTCGTAGGCGAGGACGGGACAGCCGTGGAGACAGCCCGGTTCGACGCAGTGATGGCACGCGGTCGTGACGTGCTGGAGGAGGACCGGGGCGGACGGGGCGCGGCGGGTCTTCGATCGGGAGGCCGGCTCCGATGGTCCGGTGACGAGGAGCCCGACCCGCCGCCATGTCTCCCCGTCCTCGAGGCCGTTCAGTGAATGACAGGCGGTGACGCATGCCTTGCAGCCTGAGCAGTCATCCAGGCGCACCTCGAAGGCGTACTGTTCACCGGGAGCCGGGCGGGAAAGCGGGATCCGTTCGCTGTAGCAGCGGTCCTCCGGTTCGGCGGCGGACCGCTGCCATGCGTCGAACTGTTCGACGGCGGAGAGATCGCGCTGCTCGCGGAGGAGTGTGTCCAGGAGTGACTGCATGCGAGCGGCGCGAGCCGGGACGGGATCAGTAGGTGAACGACACCTCCAGCCAGAATCGGTCGGTGTCCGCGTAGGAACCCTCGTCCGCCTCGTAATGAGCGTACTTGGCGAGCGCGGACCAGTGCTTGCCGAGCTTCTTCGTCAGAAGGAGGTCATACTCCGAGCCGTAGTCGTTACCGCCGCTGTCCGCATCGAAGTGATGGAACACGAACCGGAGGGGCATGTCGGGCAGGACGCTGACCTGGGCGAAGAGATAGAGATCCCGAAGTCCGTCGGGGGGTGTGTTGAGGAACACATCGGCCCAGCCGTTGAAGGCGTGGAGCGTCGCGAGGGGCGTCTTGAAGCCTTGTCCATTGTCGGCTCCGAGCACTTCGTAGCCGAGACCGAGGGCGACGGGTCTGACCGTGAGCCCGGTTTCGACGTTCCAGTACTCGGCTCCGTAATCGGCCGGGTTGTCGGCGTGGTCGGTCTGCCATGCGAACTCAGCCCGGTATCCGAGGCTGATCGTCTCCGTCAGCGGGGCGGACCCCGCGAAGCAGCCTCCGTAGGTGGCCGTGGAGTTGACGGCCGAGGCGGGGGCGGAATTCTCCAGGTCGAGGAGATAGGAATAGGCCGTGAAACGGCCGTATTTCCATCGGGACCAGGAGACGTTGAAGATGTGGGAGTCGGAATCGAAGTCGCGATTGGCGGCGGGAAGGTCGTCGACATCGCCGAAGACGCGGTTCACCTCCCAGACGTAGGCATAGAAGAAGGAAAGGTTCTCGAGCAAACTGTTCTGGAACGCGACGGCGTCGTATGTCTGCATGTTCTGGCGCCAGCCGACGTCACCGATGAAGCGATGGTTGTCGAGGACGATGCGCTGGCGTCCGGCCTTCAGCACGGAATTCCAGCGTGAGTACGAGAGCCATGCCTGGTTGAGTTCCGTCGTCTCCGGGTCGGCGATGACGGTGCGGCCGGGCTGCGAGTTCGAGCCGGCGGCGTTGTAGTTGTGATCGGGCGCGAGCGCGACGACGTTCTCCCCCTCGATCATGGCCTGGAAACCGTGGAAGGGGGCGGTGAGCAGTCCCAGGCGGGTGCGGAGGGTCAGGGCGTTCGAGTGATCCGGGTCGGGACCCGCGCCGACGGCGTCCTGGTCCGCGAACTCCCAGCGGAGGCGGGCATCGAACGTGATGCGGCTGTTGCCGATGGCCTCGGGAAGCTGCTGGTTGAAGAGCCGGTTGAGCGTGCCTTCCGGGGCTGAAGGAGTGGCGACGGATGCGCCGGGCGCGGGCGCGGTCGGGGGCGAAGCCGGGGGAACCGCCGGAACCGGGAGCGCCGTCCCCGGCAGCGAGTAGGGCTTCATCTGGGCGACTGCGGGCATCGTGGCGGCGGCCAGAACGAGGGAGAGTGAGCGTGCGGTCAGGTTTGGGCGTGGTTTCATGACGGTCGAAGTTTTCGGACGGCGACCGTCAGGCGGCAATGCCTCGGGGACGAGTGGCTTGGGGTGGGGTGGGGGCCGAGGCGAACGGAATCATGCGACGAGCGCTTCCGGTTCGGCCGTGTGCGCGTGCAGGGGGTGAGGCGGGTTGATGTCGGCCCGTTCGTTGAGAAACACGAGCAGGTGCTCGCGCAGGTCCGGGTAATCGGGATGATCCATGACCGCGGCGCGGTCGCGGGGCCGCGGCAGCCGGATGGAGAGCACGTCGCCGACCCTCGCGTCGGGACCGTTCGTCATCATCACGATGCGGTCGGAGAGCAGGATGGCCTCGTCGATGTCGTGGGTGACCATGAGGGTGGTGAGCTGGTGGCGGGCCTGGAGGTCGATCAGCACCTGCTGGATCTCGATGCGGGTGAGGGCGTCCAGCATGCCGAGGGGCTCGTCAAGGAGGAGCATGCGCGGCTTGAGCGCGAAGGCGCGCGCGATGCCGACGCGCTGGCGCATCCCCTGGGAGAGCTGGCCGGGGCGCTGGTGCATGCAGTCGGCGAGTCCGACGAGCGCGAGATGGTACTCGGCCATCTGGCGGCGCTCCGCCCGGGTCGCGTTCGGGAATGCCTTGTTGACCCCGAGGAGCACGTTCTCGAGGGCGGTCAGCCATGGAAGAAGGCTGGGCGACTGGAACACGACACCGCGATCCGGTCCCGGCCCGGTGAGTTCGCGTCCGGCGAGGATGATGCCACCGGAGGAGGGTGAGCTGAGGCCGGCGAGCATCGAGAGCACGGTGGACTTGCCGCAGCCCGAGTGGCCGATCAGACAGACGAACTCGCCCCTTGCGATGGTCAGGTTGAAGTCGCGGACCACCACGGTCGGGCCGCGCGGCCCCGGGTAGGTCTTCGTGAGATTGAAGAGTTCGACGTAGGCGCTCATGCGGCCTCCGCGGGCTGGCGTCCGCGGCCGAAGAGTCGGCGGGGCGCCTGGAAATCCACGGGCTGGAGGTCGGGGAGAGCCGCCGCATGCGCCGTGGTTCGCGCGGGGCGGGCACGGTTCGAAGCAAGCAGGAAATCGACGACCTCGCGGCGGACGGACTTGAGTTCGGGATCGTTGGCGAGGGCTCGACGGTCCCTCGGCCATGGCGCCCGGACGGCGAAGGCCGGGCCGAGACTGGCACCGGGGCCTGCGCTCAGCGGGATGATGCGGTCAGCGAGGTAGATGCCCTCGTCGGGATCGTTGGTGATCAGCACGGCGGTCTTCCGCTCACGGCGGCACAGGTCGCCGATCTCGTCCTGGAGTCTTGCGCGGGTGAGGGCGTCGAGGGCGCCGAGCGGTTCATCGAGCAGGAGGACCCGTGGGTCCATGGCGAGCGCGCGCGCGAGGCTGACTCGCTGGCGCATTCCGCCGGAGAGTTCGCGGGGATACTTGCCGCGCGCCGCGGTGAGGTTCACGAGGGCGATGTGGCGGTCCACGTGCTCGCGGCGCCGCGCGGCGGGCCAGTCGGGAAACACCCGGTTGACGGCGAGGGCGATGTTGCCCGCAACCGTGAGCCACGGAAGGAGGGAGTAGTTCTGGAAGACCACGGCGCGATCGGGCCCGGGTTCGGGATCGGGCAGTCCGCGCAGGCGGACGGTCCCGGTGTCCGGCTTCGTAAGCCCGGCGATCAGGCTGATCAGCGTGGTTTTCCCGGAGCCGGAATAGCCCACGATGGAGAGAAACTCTCCCTCGCGTATGGAGAGGTGGACGTCGGCAAGCACGGGCGCCTGGCTGCCGCCGTGCCGATAGGCCTTGCTGACGCCGGTGAGTTCGAGAATCGGCATGGTGAGGTGATGGGGCGGGCCGGATGAGCGGATCAGCGTGCGCCGAAGGTGACGGCGCGCTGCAGGGCGAACATGACTCGGTCCAGGCCGAAGCCGATGAATCCGATCGTGAACACGGCGACCATGATCTGGGCGAGCGTCTGGCTGCTCCCGTTCTGGAACATGTCCCAGACGAATTTTCCGAGTCCCGGGTTCTGGGCGAGCATCTCGGCGGCGATCAGCACCATCCAGCCGACGCCGAGGGAGAGTCGCAGGCCGGTGAAGATGAGCGGGAGCGAGGCCGGGATGATGATCTTGAAGACGGTCTGCGCGCGCGATAGTCGGAGCACGCGCGCGACGTTGAGGTAATCCGGGTCGATGGAGGCGACTCCGAGCGCGGTGTTGACCAGGGCGGGCCAGAGGGAGCAGAGGGCGACCGTGATCGCGGAGGTCAGGAAGGCCTTCTCGAAGAGCGGTTCCTCCGGGTTGTACAGGGCGCTAACCATGATCATGACGATGGGCAGCCATGCCAGGGGCGAGACGGGCTTGAAGATCTGGATGAAGGGATTGAGCGCGAGGCTCACCGGCCGGCTCAGGCCGCACGCGATGCCCGCGGGGACGGCCACGAGGGCCGCGAGCACAAAGCCGGTGAAGACCGTCTTCAGACTGGTGAGGATCTGGTCGGGGAAGGTGGGTTTGCCGGCGTACCTGCGTTCCTTCCATTCGGCGTCCGGGTTGCTGGCGAGCAGGCGCGCCCTGCGGTCGGCCTGGCGCTGGTAGAACTCGGCGGCCTTCCTTCTCTCGGCGCGGTGGTCCTCCCAGAGATTCCATGCCTCGGTGAGAACGGCCCGGGGTCCGGGAAGGGAGCCGAAGCTGACCTCGATGCGCGCGGCCAGCCACGACCATGCGCAGAGGAAGACGACGGCGGCGAGGGCGGGAAGTCCGGCGTTCAGGAGGAGGGCGCGCGCCATCGTCTCGAAGGACGGCAGGCGGGCGGTGAGCGCGCGACGCGCGGGGACCCGCGCGGGTGCTTCGTGCGAATGACTCATGGGTTGGCTGCGGGTGAATCCTTGAGACCGATGGCGAACCTCTCGAGATAGGCGACGGGCTTGCGGCCGTCGTAGGGAATACCGTCGATGAAGGCGTTCGTCTCGGGCTTGTAGCCGTCGGTCTTCGGGATGTCGGCGGGCCTGAGATGGCCCTCGGCGACAAGCTCGGCGGCGGCGGCTCGCCAGATGTCCGGGAGATAAACCTTGCGCGCGACCTCATGGTACCATGCGTCCGGTTTCGGGTCGGGAATCTGGCCCCAGCGCCGCATCTGGGTGAGATACCAGATGCAGTCCGAGTACCATGGGTAGGTCGCGTGGTGGCGGAAGAAGACGTTGAAGTCCGCCAGGTCGCGCTTGTCGCCCTTGAGGTACTCCCATGTGCCGGTCATCGAGTTGGCGATGACGTGCACATCGGCGCCCACGTACTCCGAGCGCGCGAGCATGCGGCAGGCCTCGCGGCGGTTCTCGGGGGACGCGTCGAGCCAGTGACAGGCGCGCATCAGCGCCTTGATGACGGCGACGTGCGTGCGCGGATGCCTGCGCGCCCACTCGGCGGTGACTCCGAAGACCTTCTCGGGATTGTGATTCCAGATCTCGTGGTCCGTGATCAGGGAGACCCCGATGCCGCGCAGGACCGCCTGCTGATTCCATGGTTCGCCCACGCAGTAGCCCTGGATCGTGCCCTGGGCGAGGGTGGCGGGCATCTGCGGCGGCGGCGTGACGGAGATGATCACGTCGGCGTCGCGCGTGCCCGTCGTGTCGGTCGGCGTGTAATACCCTGGATGAATGCCCCCGGCCGCCAGCCAGTAGCGGAGCTCATAGTTGTGGGTGGAGACAGGAAAGACCATTCCCATGCGCAGGGGATCGCCGCCCGCCCGGTGGCGCTGGACCACGGGCTTGAGGGATTCGGCGCGGATCGGCCGGGGGGGACGGGCCGTCCCGAGGGAGGGATCCGCCTCGACCATCTGCTCCCACACCCTCTTCGAGACGGTGATCGCGTTCCCATTCAGGTCCATGCTCAACGCCGTCACGATGTGAGCCTGCGTGCCGAAGCCGATCGTGGCGGCGATCGGCTGACCGGCGAGCATGTGGGCGCCGTCCAGTTCCCCCGAGATGACGCGGTCGAGCAGAATCTTCCAGTTCGCCTGCGCCTCGACGGTGACGTAGAGGCCCTCGTCCTCGAAAAAGTTGAGCTCGCGGGCGATGACGATCGGGGCGCAGTCCGTGAGCTTGATGAAGCCGATCCTGAGGTCCGGCTTCTCGGGTTCCGCGGCCGCCCGGGCGTGCACGGGCACGAGTGCGAGGAGTGCGGTCAGGCGCGCGAGGACGAGAGGGCGGAGTCTGTGGGAACGGCGTTGACGCATGCGGGGCAAAGGGCGGAAGGGCCGGGCGCGCCGGCGGGCGCCGGCTGGGTTCGCGATTGGGAGCGAATCGGGCATGGTGGGGCCGCGTGACTCGCGGCGGTGGCGGGGGAGCGATGCGCGTGCCAGGCGGGCCGCGTGGCCCGGCGATTGCTACGCATGTTTTCGCGATGGATCATGAGAGTCGTTCATGGAAGTCACCGCCGCTCGACGGGCGGCAGCTCCGGGCGTTTGTGGCTCTTGCGCGGACAGGCAGTTTCACGGTCACCGGAAGGGAGATTCATCTTTCGCAGTCGGCGATCAGCCACTCCGTGCGTGCCCTGGAGGAGGACGTGGGCTGTCGACTTTTTGACAGGGTGGGCAAAAGAGTGGGACTCACCCTGGCCGGGGAGCAGCTCCTCCAGCATGCCGAGCGGATCCTCGCGGAGATGAACCAGGCCCGTGAGGCGCTGGGCCGCCTCGGCAAATGGGGAAGGGGCAGGATCCGGCTGGCCGCGAGCACCACCGCGTGCACGTACATCCTCCCCACGGTCCTGAGACGGTTTCGAGACAGCTTCGCGCACTACGTGATCACGGTGGTTCCCGCGGACACGGCGCAGGTGATCGGGCTTCTGCATTCGGGCCGGGTGGACCTTGCGCTGACGCTCGAGCCGAAGCCGGAGGAGAGCCTCGTCTTCGATCCGGTGTTCGAGGACGAGATGGCCTTCGTCCTCAGTCCGCAGCATCCCTGGGCGGCGGCGGGCGCCGTGTGCCGGGAGGAGGTGCCGACCCAGAATTACATCCTCTATGACCGGAACAGCTACACGTTCCGCCTGGTGGACGACTACTTCCGGAGGGACCGCCTCGTGCTGAACACGTTCATGGAGCTGGGCAGCATGGAGGCGATCAAGGAACTGGTGAAGCTGAACCTCGGCATCAGCATCCTCGCGCGCTGGATCGCGCGGGATGAGCTCCGCGCCGGGACGCTGGTGGCGCTGCCGCTGGGCCGACGCAAACTCAAACGCCAGTGGGGCATCGTGCGCTCGCGGGCGCGCAGCCTCAACCTCGCGGAGGAAACCTTCGTGAGGCTGTGCCGCGAGGTGACCTCGACGCTCGTGGCGGAGCGCTCCGGCGCGGAGGACGGACGGGAATGCGACGGCCCGCCGGCGAACGGCACCGCCGCGGGTCCGGCCGTCGCCTCCCGCGCCGCGGACGGCTCGAGGGTGACGGGACCGGAGTGATCGTTCCGGTCAGGAGCCGGGTTCGGCGGCCTCCTCGACCTCCTCGGCGATGACCGGCGCGATCGCCTGGAGGCGATCGCCCGGGTCGAGGTTGATCAGCTTGACGCCCATCGCGATGCGGCCGGTCTCGCGGATGTCGGAGACCTTGATGCGGACCATCTGGCCGGCGGCGGTGAGGAGCATCACGTCGTTCTGCTCGCGCACGGGGAGTGCCCCGACGACGCGGCCGGTGCGCTCGGTGATGCGCATGGTGCGGATGCCCCGGCCCCCGCGGTGCTGGGAACGGTACTCGTCGAAGGTGGTGCGCTTGCCGAGGCCGTTGTCGCCCACGACGAGGAGCATGGCCTCGGGGTCGACGATGGCCAGGGCCACCACGGAATCCTCGGCGGCGAGCTCGATCCCCTTCACGCCGGCGGCCGGGCGGCCCATCGGGCGCACCTGCGACTCGGGGAAGCGGATGCTCATGCCCTGGGCGGTGATGAGGACCGCCTCGTTGGAGCCCGTCGTGAGTCGGACATCGATCAGGCGGTCGCCCTCCTCGATGCCGATCGCGATGATTCCATCGCGGCGGACGTTCCGGAAATCCTCGAGGGCGGTCTTCTTGACGGTGCCGCGCTGTGTCGCGAAGAGCAGGAAGGACGGCTGGCGCCAGGTGAGGTCCTCGCGGTTGGGGCCGGTCACGGAGGGGATGCGGATGAGGGCGGCGATCTTTTCCTCCGGCCGCAGGGCGAGCAGGTTCGCGATGCTGCGGCCGCGGGCGGCGCGGGGCATATCGGGGATCTCGTGGACACGCTCGACATACACGCGGCCCGTGTTCGTGAAGAACATCAGGTAGTCGTGGGTGCCCGCGGTGAAGAGGTGTTCGATGAAGTCGGGGGCGTCGCCCTCGACGGCCGAGGACTCGCGGGTGACCATTCCGATGACGCCCTTGCCGCCGCGGTGCTGGGCCCGGTAGGCGCTGACATTGGTCCGCTTGATCAGGCCGTTGTGGGTGAGCGTGATGATGACCGCCTCATTGGCGATGAGGTCCTCGATCGCCATGGTGCCCTCGTCGGCGACGATCTCGCTCCGCCGGGGATTGCCGTGCTTCGCCTTGATGGCCTGGAGCTCGTCCTTGATGATTCCGAGGACGCGTTCCTCGCGGGCGAGGATGTCGAGGAGATCGCGGATCTTCGCGACGAGTTCGTCGTAGTCGCCCTTGATCTTGTCGCGCTCGAGGGCGGTGAGCTGGTAGAGGCGGAGGTCGAGGATGGCGTTCGCCTGGGCCTCGGTGAACGCGTAGCGGCCGTCGACGATGCGGGCCTCGCTGCGGATCAGGATGCCGAGGCGCTCGACGGTTTCGCGGGAGAACTCGTAGGCGAGCAGGCGGATGCGCGCCTCGTCGCGGGAGGAGGACGACCGGATGATGCGGATGAAGTCGTCGAGATGGGCGAGGGCGAGGAGGTATGCCTCGAGGCGCTCGGCGAGCTTCTCGGCCTCGCGAAGCTCGAAGCGGGTCCGACGGAGGATGACCTCGCGGCGGTGCTCGATGTAGCAGTTGAGGACCTCCTTGAGATTGAGGGTCTTGGGGCGCCCCCCGTCGATCGCGAGGAGATGGACGCTGAAGGAGGTCTCGAGCTGCGTGAGGCGGTAGAGATTGTTGATGACGATCTTGGGGACCGCGTCGCGCTTGAGCTCGATGACGAGGCGGCAGTTCTCGTCGGACTCGTTGCGCATGCCGCTGATGTCGGTGATGACCTTCTCGTTGACGAGCTCGGCGATGCGCTTCTCGAGCTCGGCCGGATTGACGAGGTAGGGAACGTCGGTGACAACGATCTGCGAGCGCCCGTTCTTGAGTTCCTCGACGACGACCCTGCCGCGGAGCTTCACGCTGCCCCGGCCGGTTCGGAAGTAGTCGCGGACCCCCTGCGTGCCGCAGATGAGGCAGCGCTGGGGGAAGTCCGGTCCCTTCACGTGGAGCATGAGTTCATCGACGGAGAGGCCGGGGTTGTCGATGAGGGCGCAGGTGCCATCGATGATCTCCGCGAGATTGTGGGGCGGGATGTTGGTGGCCATTCCGACGGCGATGCCCGTGCCGCCGTTGACGAGCAGGTTGGGGAAGGCTGCCGGAAAGACGGTCGGCTCCGTGGTGGTGCCGTCGTAGTTGGGGACGAAATCGACCGTGTCCTTGTCGAGGTCGTCCATGAGGGCGGCGCCGAGGTGCGAGAGGCGCGCCTCGGTGTAACGCATGGCCGCCGGGGGATCGCCGTCGACCGAGCCGAAGTTGCCCTGGCCGTCGATCAGCGGCTCGCGCATGGCCCACGGCTGGGCCATGTGGACGAGGGTCGGGTAGATGACGGCCTCGCCGTGGGGATGGAAATTGCCCGAGGTGTCGCCCGCGATCTTGGCGCACTTGCGGTGCTGGCGGTTGGGGAGCACGCCGAGCTCGCGCATCGCGTAGAGGATGCGCCGCTGGGAGGGCTTGAGTCCGTCGCGCACGTCGGGGAGCGCGCGCGAGATGATGACGGACATCGAGTAGTCGAGGAACGAGTTCTTGATCTCGTCCGCGACGTTGATCTTGGTGATCTTCTCGCCCTGCGTGTACGGGGGGGTGGAACCCGCTTCGGGCGGCTGGGGAGGGATCGTTTCGTCGGCCATGGATCAGGGAATGGCGTGAAAGGCTGGTGCGGGGCGTGGACGGGCGGCGGTCTGCGGTGCGTCAGACATCGAGGTTGCGGACGTTGAGGGCATTGTCCTCGATGAACTGGCGTCGGGGTTCGACTTCCTCGCCCATGAGCGTGGTGAACATCTCCTCGGCCTCGATGGCGTCGGTGAGATCGATGCGGAGGAGCTTGCGCTTCGCGGGATCCATGGTGGTGGCGAAGAGCTGCTGGGGATTCATTTCGCCGAGACCCTTGAACCGGCGGATCTCGATGCCGCGTTTGCCGACCTCCTTCACGGCCGCGAGGATCTCGGGAATGGAGAAGAGCGGGCGCGCCTTCTCCGAGTCGCCGGAGCCCTCGAGGAGTTCGAACAGGGGCTGATCCTGCGCGGAATAGTGGGCGACATTGAGGCCCTTGTGGGCGAGCTGTCGGAGGAGGTCGGCGACCTGGCGTGACTCGTGGAGTTCCACGTGGCGGGCGCGGCGGAGCGGCCCGGAGCGGGAGCGTTCGGGCGTGGAGTTGTCCGTCGTGGAGTCGGCGTCGAAGAGGCCGAGATCGGGGTTGGCTTCGCTGAATGCGCGAAGCTCCTCCTCCGTGTGAAAGTACTGGACCGACTCCTCGTTGCCGGTCCGGATGCGGACGAGGTGGCGGGGCAGGTCGTTCGTCTCGGGGAGGCGGCGCTCGATGAAGTCGGCGAAGTCCCCGCCGTGGCGGCGGAGCGCGGTGACGTACTTGTCGAGGGCCTCGAGCAGGTCGAGGATTTCGGAGAGCTGGCGGTCGTTGAGGATGCTGCCGTCGGCGAGGTTCCGGAGGCGCACGTCCTCGACGCCGAGCTGGATGAGGATGCGGTTGAGCTGGACGTCGTCCTCGACGTACTCCTCGCGCTTTTTCCGGGTGATCAGGTAGAGGGGGGGCTGGGCGATGTAAATGTAGCCGCCCCGGACGAGCTGGGGCATCTGCCGGTAGAAGAACGTGAGGAGCAGGGTGCGGATGTGGGAGCCGTCCACATCGGCGTCCGTCATGATGATGATCTTGTGATACCGGAGGCGTTCGATCTGGAAGGCGCCTTCGCCGTCGCCCTCGCCGATGCCGGTGCCGATCGCGGTGATCATCGTGCGGATCTCGGCATTGTGGAGGACCTTCTCGAGGCGGGCCTTCTCCACGTTGATGAGCTTGCCGCGGATCGGAAGGATGGCCTGGAAACGGCGGTCGCGGCCCTGCTTGGCGGAGCCGCCCGCGGAGTCACCCTCGACGATGAACAGTTCGGTGTTGGCGGGGTCGCGGTCGGTGCAGTCGGCGAGCTTGCCCGGGAGGCCGCCGCCGGTGAGGGCGGACTTGCGCACCGCCTCGCGCGCCTTGCGCGCGGCCTCCCTCGCGCGCGCCGCGTTGAGGGCCTTGTCGATGATGCGCTTCGCGACGGCCGGGTTGGCGTCGAAGAAGGTCATCAGGCCGTCGTAAACGATCGAGGAGACGATGCCCTCGATCTCGGTGTTCACGAGCTTGACCTTGGTCTGGGACTCGAAGCGGGGGTTGGGAAGCTTGACGCTGAGGACGCAGATGAGGCCCTCGCGCACGTCGTCGCCGGTGACCGCCGGATCCTTGTCCTTGAGGATGTTGTTCGAGCGCGCGTACTGGTTGATGGCGCGGGTGAGGGCCGTGCGGAAGCCGGTCGAATGGGTCCCGCCGTCCGGGTTGGGGATGGAGTTCGCGAAGCAGAGGATCTGGTCGTTGAAGCTCGCGTTGTACTGGAGCACGCACTCGACGAGCACCTCGTCCCGGACGGCGGAGAGGACGATGGGCTTCGGGTGGAGCGCCTCCTTGTTCCGGCCGAGCTGCCGGACGAATTCCGCGATGCCCTCCTTGTAGAAGAAGCGCTCCGACTTGTTCTCCTCGCGTTCGTCGGTGAGCACGATCTCGATGCCCGGGTTGAGGAAGGCGAGCTCGCGGAGGCGGTTCGCGAGGAGGTCGAACTTGAACTCGGTCGTGATCGTGAAGATCTCGGCGTCCGGCTTGAACGTGATGAGGGTGCCGGTCTGGCGGGACTTGCCGATGACGGTGAGTTTGTCGGTCGTCTTCCCGCGGGCGAACGCCATGTGGTAAACCTGCCCGTCGCGGGAGACCTCGACCTTGAACCATTCGGAGAGCGCGTTGACGCACTTCGCGCCGACGCCGTGCAGGCCGCCGGAGTACTTGTAGGCGCCCTGGCCGAACTTGCCGCCGGCATGGAGATTGGTCAGGACGAGCTCGACGGCGGGGATTCCCCACTTCGGATGGATATCGACGGGGATTCCGCGGCCGTTGTCGCGGACGGAGATGGATCCGTCCACGTGGATCACGATCTCGACGCGCGAGCAGTAGCCGGCGAGATGCTCGTCGATGGAGTTGTCGAGCACCTCGAAGACGCAGTGATGGAGGCCCCGTTCGTCGGGGTCGCCGATGTACATGCCGGGGCGTTTGCGCACGGCTTCGAGGCCTTCGAGCTTGTCGATCTTGGAGGCATCGTACTGCTCGGCGCCTGCGGTGGAGATCGCAGGAACGTCGGCGGAATCAGTGGTTTGATCCATGAGTGCTGCGGCAACATCGGCGCGGGTTTCCGCCCGCAGCCAAAGAGCTGAAATCGTACGGGATGAAGGCCTGCGAAACAATGTGAAACGGGGTCGAAACACCCCCTGGCCGCGCGTCCGGAGAGGGCTCCCGGAGGGGCCCGACAGCGGGCGGATCCCGCGCGTCGGGCAGCCCATCCTGCCGGCGCCCGGATGCCCCTCCGGTCCCTCCCGTTCCGGCGGCCGAACCACGCGGCGCGCGTCTCTCCGGTTCGCCGCCCGCGAAGGCCGCGCCGGGGACACTTCGATCCGTGCGAGCCCGCCGATCGCTAGCGCGGATCGGACTGAAGCGCGCGCCAGACGCGGAGGACCTCGGTGACGGACCACGCCTGCGCGTCACATCCGCGCTGCGTGTGGGGAGCGTCGCCGTCGAGGATCTCGGGCAGGTGCCCGACGCACCCGTGCGAGAGCAGCGTGTCGATGCTGCCGAGGATCGCGCGCGCGCTGCGGCGCGCGGCGTCGTTGTCGGGCCAGCCGGCGAGCAGCGCCTCGCAGAAGACCGGAAGGAAGAAGACCCAGGCCGTGCCGTTGTGATAGGCGGGCTTGCGCCGGGTGTCCTCGTCGCCCTCGTAGCGGCCCTGGTACGGGAAGTCGGGGCGGTTCAGGAGGCGACCGTCGGGTGCGTGGATGGGGAGGGGAGGGGAGACCGGAAGCGGGGCGAGGGTGCGGACGGCGCCGGGGACGAGCAGGTGGTCGAAGGCGGCCATGCAGAGGCGGCGCGCCCGTTCGGGGCGGGCGAGACCGAGCGCCGCGACGAGCAGCATGTTGCAGCGAAGCGAGGTGTCGGTGACGGCCCGGGCGGCGGGCACGCCCGGGCGGGCGTGGAGGACGTCGGCATACCAGCCGTTCTCCTCGAGCCAGAAACGCTCCTCGAGGCTGCGCGTGGCCTGCTCCGCCAGGCCGGACCAGCGGGGCGCGCCGGAGGCATCCGTCCGCGCGAGGAACCGGAGGGCGCGGATCCAGAGCGCCTGGATCTCGACGGGGTACCCTTCCCGCGGCGTTCCGGCGGGATGGTTGGTGTCCATCCATGTGAAATGGGACGGGCTCCAGACCAGCGCGGAATCGGGATCGACGCGGATGCCGTTGGGTGTCCCTGCGAGGTATCCCTCGACCAGCCCGCGCGCGACCTCCAGCCGGGAGGGGCCGCCCGGCCGGACGCGATCCGCGAGGATCCCGGCGCCGAGAAGGGCGGCGGATTCCTCGAGGGTGACGAGGAACCAGAGCGGGGCGTCGGTCGTGTCACGGTTGCCCGCGTGGTCCCCGAAGAGGGTGTTGGGAAGGGTGCCGCGATCGGCGAAGCGAGCGAAGACGTCGAGCATCGCGAGCACCTGCGGGTGCCAGCCGGCCGCGAGGAGGCCGCGGGCGGCGATGAGCGTGTCGCGGCCCCAGTCGAGGAACCATGGGTAACCCGCGATGATGGTCGCGCCGTCGTCGCGGCGGACGACGAACGCCTCGGCGGCGATCGCGAGCCGCTGCCGGATCGGGTCGTCGGGTGGAATGCCGCGCGCGTTCGAGCCGGCCCGCTGCGCGAGCGGCTGCAGGTCTCCCACGGCCACGGCGGTCGGCTCGGCGTCGAGGCAGAGAACGGCGTCTTCACCCGGAGCGATGTCGATCTGGAACCAGCCGGGGCTGTAGGCGTCGCCGTGCGCGACCTGCCCGCGGGATGCCTCGATCGGGTGAGGAATGCCGGTGGACCATTCCGGGTGCGGGTGGAATGCGCCGCGATCGGTGAACACCCGCAGGGTGCGATCCGCGGCCGGCGAGAAAATGAAGCCGGGCGTTTCGGCCATCGGACGCGAGTGCGCGCTGAAGTGATGCTCTGCGCCGGGGTTGCGGTGCGTCTCGGCGTGGAAGCTGCGGTCCTCGATGTCGACGCGGAGGGTGAGCGTGGCCCGCAGCCCCGCCGCGCCCGGCGCGCGGGAGAACCGGAGGATCGTCGTGTTCCGATCCCGGACCATCGACGCCTCCACGGACAGCACCACGCAGCGCGAATCGCCCGCGTTCGCGCAGAACGTCCATCGCGCGGGGGGGCCCGCCGCGAACTCGATCAGGTTGTGGCGGTCGAGCGCGGAGAGGAAGCCGTCGGCGTTGATCCACGCGCGGACGCGTTTGACGAAGACGTGGCGGTCGACCGGAACGGAGGGATGCAGGTTCGCCGCGAGGGCGGCATCGTACTTGGAGCGGACGGTGCCGAAGTCCACGCGCAGCCGGGCCATCGCGCCCCGCGCGTTGGTCAGGAGCGCAACGCCCTCGGGATCGATGACGGGCGGGGGCACGGGAAAGTCGGAGAGATACTGGAGCCGCGCGTGGACGGGGTGCTCCGAGACGCTGAACGGTTCCACGACCAGCGTCGCCGGCTGCGAGAAGCCGGGCTCGCGGGGCGGGAACGCCGCGACGAACGCGCCGTTCATCCCCACCGAATGCGCATGGTGCGCGCGCGCGTGACCCTCCACGCGGAGCGTCGCGCGGAAGCCCCGACTCCCGCGCACGAGGAGCCACCAGCCCGGGGGGACGGGCGTGACGCGGGATGCGTGGCGCGGTTCCCAGAGCACGACGTTCGGGAAGGCGTCGCCCGCGGTGAATCGGGCGAGCAGGTCATCGACGGCAATGCGCGGAAGCGGCGCGGGTGATTGGAGCTCTCCGGCGCGCGCGTCCGAGAGGGTGGCGAGCCACTGGAGGGGATTGACCGCCACCGCATCCGCGAGCGCGTCGGGAGAGGTCGGAGGAAGGAGGCGTTCCTGGGGGAAAAGGACGGTCGCCTGCTGCAGCGCCCACGCGACGCAGGCGGAGCGGCGCCTGCGGATCTCCCCGAACCCCCGCGGCGGGAGGGGATCCGCGGAGAGACAGACGGCGGCGGCGGGGCCGAGCTCGACACGGACAGGGTCGCCGACCCGCGCGGCGGAAGGGGGCTGCTGCCCGAGCAGCTCGCAGGGTTGCCGGGTGAGCCATGCGAATTCGGCGGGGAGGGTGATGGACTCGGTGCGCTCGAGGCTGGTGTTCACCAGCACGAGGACGCGCGTGTCGCCCGCGGCGCTGACGCGCTCGAGCGCGTACACGGGCGATGCCGGGGGACTCAGCCGGCGCAGGCGCGCGCCGTCGAAGAAGGCGGGGTGATCCGAGAGGAGGCGCGCGAGGGCCGCGAGTTCCGGGATGATGTTGTCCGGGTTGTCCCACGCGAGGCCGGTGCGTTGATGGACGCGGATCTTCTCGGGGGCGAGCCACTCCACGCCGCAGGTGTAACCGAAGGCGCCGCGGGTGCTGGTGAGCGCGCAGAGCCGGTTGCGGAGGATGGACCACGCGCGGCCGCGGGCGCCCAGGCGGTTGTTGTCGTGGGTCTCGCTGTAGTGGACGTAGGTACCGAGCCGCTCCGACTGGGGAAGCGCGTAGTCGAGGTAGCTCTGGACCTCGTGCGGCGAATGATTCTGGAACAGCTCGGAGTAGGCCCACTGCATGCCCCCGTGGGTGAGCAGTTGCTCGGTGGCGTCCCACGGGCCCCCGAGGCCCTCGAGGAGGAACACGGTGTCGGGGAAGTCGGTGCGGACGCGCGCGATCAGGTACTGCCAGACATGGACGGGGATCTTGTAGCCCGCGTCGCAGCGGAATCCGTCCACGCCGCGGCGGCACCATGTGAGCAGCGCGTGCGCGAGGAGGTCCCAGAGGGCGACATGGCGCTGTTCGAGCTCGACGAGGTCCTCCCAGACGACGCCCCAGGCGCCGGGGCTGGCGAACCGGCCGTCGGGTTCACGCCGGAAGAATTCGGGGTGTTCCTCGAAGAGGCGGGAACCCCAGCCGGTGTGGTTCAGGACGATGTCGAGGAACACGCGGCCGCCGAAGTCATGCACGGCGCGGGTGAGTTCGACGAACTGATCGATGCCGGTGGTGCGATGATCAAACTCCACGAGCGCCGGGTCGACCGCGGTGAGGTCGAGGGCGGCGTACGGGCTTCCGAGACGGCCGAAGCGCGCGAAGGTCGTGGGCGTGGGGTGCACCGGGAGGAGGTGCAGGATGCGGCAGCCGAGCGTGTGGAAGATGTGGGGCAGCGCGGCGCGCAGATCGCGGAAGGTTCCCGAGCGGGGGAGGACCGCGAAGCCGTCGCGCTCGAGGGCCTCGATCTGGGGTTCATGCGGCTCCGGCAGGAGGACCGCCGCCGAGCGCGTCTCGCCGAAGAGGCGGGGGAAGGCGGCGTAGATGATGTTGGCGGAGCGGCACCATTCGGGGTGGACGCTGAGGCCGAAGTCGGGTCCCTCGGGCCAGTGCTGGGCGCCCGACGGATCCGTGAGGTACGCCTTGGCGGCGAAGTAGCCTACCTCGGCGAGGGGAATGGCGATGGACCACGCGGTGCCGTTCCAGTCGAGGGGGATGTCATGCCAGCTCGCGCCAAAGGGGGGAACGCGGGCGGTGTGGGCGCGCGCGATGTCGGCGTGAAGGATCCGTCCCCGGCCAAGGGTCGTGCGGAGCCGGGCCCGCCAGCCGCGGGCGGGGTCCGGCGGCGGATGTGCCGTCACGCTGAACTCGATGACGTCGCCGACGTGGCGGACGAGGCGCTCGCCCGGAGCCGGGGTCATGACGATCGATGGCATTGGCGTGGGAAGGAGAACGAGGGTGAGGGGTCGAGTTCAAGCCGCGGCCGTCTCGAAGCGCGGGGCCCGTCCCGGGGGGAGGCGCGGCGGCGGGGAGCGGGAAACGAAAAAGGCGCCCGCGGGGGCGGGCGCCTTGCAGGCGATGAGGCCGGGATCAGCCGACGAGGGGTTCCTCGTCAGCGAGCTGGATCGGAGCGGATTCCTCCTCGGTCTCGACGTCCACGAGGGGTTTGACGCGGATGTTCCTGTGGTCCACGAAGCCGGTGCCGGCCGGGATGATGTGACCCATGATGACGTTCTCTTTGAAGCCGCGGAGGTAGTCGTACTTGCCCATGGTGGCGGCGTCGGTGAGGACGCGGGTCGTGTCCTGGAAGGACGCGGCGCTGAGGAAGGACTCGGTTTCGAGCGAGGCCTTGGTGACGCCGAGGAGGACGGGGACCGCCTCGGCGGGCTTGCCGCCCATCTTCTCGACGCGGTTGTTCTCCTCCTCGAAGGCGATCTTGTCGATCTGCTCGCCCCACAGGAACGTCGTGTCGCCCGGCTCGGTGATGCGCACCTTCCTGAGCATCTGCCGGATGATGATCTCGATGTGCTTGTCGTTGATCGTGACGCCCTGGAGTCGATAGACCTCCTGGATCTCGTTGACGAGGTGTTC
>CAYMDA010000014.1:105455-108031 GCA_964389135.1 uncultured Verrucomicrobiota bacterium
GTTCCGCGAGGTCGGGCTGACCGAGAAGCAGAGCCTCGTTGACGAGGTGTTCCTGGAGGGCCTGGGGCCCGAGCACGTCGAGGATCTCGTGGGGGACGATGGGGCCCTCGGTGAGCTGCTGGCCCTTCTTGACGTAGTCACCCTTGAACACGATGACGTGCTTTCCGATCGGGATGAGGTGTTCCTCCTCCTGATTGGTCTGGGTGTCGCGGACGATGATGCAGCGCTTGCCGCGGACGCTCGGCCCGAAGTCGACGATGCCGTCGATGCGGGAGATCTCGGCGGCGTCCTTCGGACGGCGGGCCTCGAAGAGCTCGGCGACACGCGGCAGACCGCCCGTGATGTCCTTGGTCTTGGAGGTCTTGCGCGGCGTCTTGGCGAGCAGCGCGCCGGCGGCGATGCGGGCGCCCTCCTCGACCACGATGTGCGCGGCCGACGGGATCGGGTAGCTCGCGAGGATCTCGTCGCGATCATCGACCACGATGATCTGCGGGTGGAGGTCCTCCTTGTGCTCGACGATGACGACGGCCTCCTGGCCGGTGGTCTCGTCGATCTCGTACTTCATCGTGACGCCCTCGATGATGTCGTGGAACCGGATGTGCCCCGCCTTCTCGGAGATGATGGGCACGTTGTACGGATCCCACTGCACGAACATCTGGCCCTCGGCCTTGTTCTTGCCGCCGGAGGAACCCTTGACCGGCCCGCCGTCGGGGACGGAGATGACCGAGCCGATGGGGACCATGTGGGTCTCCAGCTCGCGGCCGTTCTCGTCAACGATGCTGACCGAGCCGGTCTTGTTGAGGACGATGTTGCTGCCGTCGTCGAGGGTGACGTAGCGGATGTCGTTGTAGCGGACGAAGCCGTCGTTGCGGGCGCGGATCTGGGGCTGCTTGAAGGCGCCGGTGGCCGCGCCGCCGATGTGGAACGTCCGCATCGTGAGCTGCGTGCCCGGCTCGCCGATGGACTGCGCGGCGATGATGCCGACGGCCTCGCCCATTTCCACGAGGCGGCCGGTGCCGAGGTTGCGTCCGTAGCACTTCTTGCAGATGCCGTGCTTCGTCTCGCACGTGAGGACGGAGCGGATCTTGAGCCGCTCGAGTCCGAGGCGCGAGATGCGCGCCGCCTTTTCCTCGTCGATGAGGTCGCCGGCGACCACGACCGGGGTGAGCGGTTCGTTCGGGTCGATCACGTCCTCGGCGGCATAGCGGCCGAGGGCGCGGTCGGCGACTTTGACGACCTCCTCCTCACCCTCGTAGATCGAGTGGACGAAGATGCCGTTCGACGTGCCGCAGTCCTCGTCGCGGATGATGACGTCCTGGGCGACGTCGACGAGCTTGCGCGTCATGTAGCCGGAGTCGGCGGTCTTGAGCGCGGTGTCGGCGAGACCCTTGCGGGCGCCGTGGGTCGAGATGAAGTACTCGAGCACGGTGAGGCCCTCGCGGAAGTTCGAGAGGATCGGCTTCTCGATGATGTCGCCGGAGGGCTTGGCCATGAGGCCGCGGACGCCGGCGAGCTGGCGGACCTGGGCCTTGTTGCCGCGGGCGCCCGAATCGACCATGAGGAAGACCGGGTTGAACTCCCGCTTGCCCTGGTTGTGCTCGAGCGTCTTGAGCATGACGCTGGCGATCTGGTCGGTGCAGTGCGTCCAGATGTCGACGATCTTGTTGTAGCGCTCGCCCGGGGTGATGACGCCCTTGCGGTACTGCTTCTCGACGTCGGCGATCTGGCGCTGGGCGCTGGCGATCTCCTGGTCCTTCTCCTTCGGGATGATCATGTCATCGATGCCGATGGAGCAGCCGGAGCGCGTGGCCTCGCGGAAGCCGAGTTCCTTGAGCTTGTCGAGGACCTCGACGGTGCGGTCATGGCCGCAGGCCTTGTAGCAGTTCCAGATGAGATCCCCGATCTCGCTCTTCTTGATCGGCCGGTTCGGGAAGCCGAGTTCCTCGGGCCAGATCTCGGAGAAGATGACGCGCCCGACGGTGGTCTCGATGACCTTGCGGGTGGCGTCGCCGTACGGGGTCTTGCGGCCGTAGTCCGGGTTGGCGAGGAGGATGCGGTCGTGGGTGGCGAGGTCGCCCTCGAGGTGGGCGAAGATCACCTCGTCCTTGCTCCCGAAGAGGCGGAGGCGCTCGCCCTCCTTGCGGGGCTGGCGCGGTTCCGCGGTGAGGTAGTAGCAGCCCAGGGTGATGTCCTGGGTGGGCGTCATGATCGGCTTGCCGCTCGACGGGCTGAAGATGTTGAGCGGGGCCATCATGAGGAGGCGCGCCTCCATCTGGGCCTCGACGGAGAGCGGGACGTGGACGGCCATCTGGTCGCCGTCGAAGTCGGCGTTGTACGCGGTGCAGACCAGCGGATGGATCCGGATGGCCTCACCCTCGATCAGCATCGGCTCGAAGGCCTGGATCGAGAGGCGGTGGAGCGTGGGCGCGCGGTTCAGGAGAACCGGGTGGCCGCGCGTGACCTCGTCGAGGATGTCCCACACCTCGGGCACCTGGCGCTCGATCATCTTTTTGGCGGAGCGGACCGTGTGCACCAGCCCGTGCTCCTTGAGCTTGCGGATGATGAACGGCTTGAAG
>CAYMDA010000015.1:0-90883 GCA_964389135.1 uncultured Verrucomicrobiota bacterium
CGTCCAGCGGTGCCGGGTTCCACCGCCCCCGGGTGGGCCATCCTCCGCGCGGGGCGCGTCGGGGTCCCTGAAAAACTGTTGTTTCCGGCATGGCGTATCCCTAGTTTTTTGGCGCCTGATGCAACGTCCGGCGCAGCCACTGCACGCCGCCCAGGTTGCCGGATGAGACTGGCGGCCCTGGAAACAACCCAACACCCACGTGTCAGACTTCAAGGGAACACCCAAACAACTATGAGCCAGAACCTGCGCACCGCGGCGCTCGTCGCCGCCGGCGTGGTCAGCGCCGCCTCGGCCGCACGGGCCGAAGAGGCGATGCTGAACCCGGTCAACACCGCACTGACCGCAACCACCATCAGCGGATACGTCAGCGGCTCCGCCTTCTTCAACGTCGGCGAGGGCGACGCGAATGTCCGGCTGCCCGGTCGCGCGTTCGACGGATCGGACAAGATCAACCAGATCAACCTCGACGTCGTGAAGCTCACGATCGAGCGCCCGCTCGACGAGGGTGACTGGAGCGCAGGCTATCGTGTTGACCTGCTCTTCGGGCCGGACGCCAACACGTACGCCACGACGTCCACCGGCAGCGCCGACTCGGACTTCGCAATCAAGCAGGCCTATGTCGCGCTCCAGGCGCCGGTCGGCAACGGGCTCACCGCCAAGATCGGCGTGTGGGACACCGTCGTCGGCTACGAGGTGTTCGATTCCGGAGACAATCCGAACTACAGCCGTTCCTACGGGTACTTCCTCGAACCCACCGAGCACACCGGAATCCTGCTGAGCTATGACGCCACCGACTGGCTGAGCCTCAGCGCGGGCATCGCCGACTCCTACGACGCGCGCATCAACGGTCGCGGCCGCGATTCCGGTGCGGAACGCGAGTTCGGCATTCAGACCTACATGGGCTCGGTCGCGATCACCGTCCCGAGCGGCTGGGGCTTCCTCGAGGGCGCCACGTTCTACGGCGGCGTCGTCCATGGCCTCACGAGCGGCACGGACCAGACCGACATGAACGGCGACGTCGTTCGTGTCGGGGTGGACGACGACCCGCGCACCCTCTGGTACGCCGGCGTCACTGTGCCCACGCCCTGGGAGAGGCTCGCCGTGGGCGCCGCGTTCGACTACCTCGACACGAGCGTAGGCGGGAAGGACCAGTGGGCCACCGCCATCGCGGGCTACCTCACCTTCCAGGCCACCGACCAGATGCGCCTCTCGCTCCGCGGCGAGTTCGCCAAGGGCACCATGGGCACCTGGGCCGAGTACGCCACCAAACAGGAGAAGTACTTCGCGCTCACGACCACCGTGGACTACCTGCTCTGGGACAACGTGCTCACCCGGTTCGAGTTCCGCTGGGACAACGATCTCGCGAGCGACTCCGCCAACTTCGGCACCACCCAGGAACCGAAGGAGAACTCCTACATCCTCGGCCTGAACGTCATCTACAACTTCTGACCGCCTGCTGCGGTTCGTCGTGTGCAACCCCTCCGGGCGACCGGAGGGGTTGTCTGTTCAATCCGCCTCGTCGTCCGCCTCGGCATCGCCGGCGCGCCGTTCCCTCAGCACGCCCCGCCTGCTCTCCCTGACGAACTCGACGAAGTGACGTCCCCACGGCCCGCGCGCCTCGCGCCCGGCCTCCTCCAGCGCCTCCTTCAGCAGTTTCCCCGACCGGAACACGATCCGGTACAGCCTGCGAAGCTCGAGGCGCGATTCCGGGTCGATCCCGGCCCTCCGGAGCCCCACCACGTTCAGGCCGCACACCGAGTTGACCCCGCGGGCGATGCAATACGGGGGGAGGTCCTTGCTGATGCCCGCGCCGCCCCGCATCATCGCGAGCGTCCCCACCCGCACGAACTGGTGCAGCAGGCAGTAGGCCGAGATGAAGGCGCGATCCGCCACCTGCACGTGTCCCGCGATCTGCGCCCCGTTCGCGATGATCACGTGGTTTCCGATCCGCGCGTTGTGACCGACATGCGCGCCCGCCATGATGTAGCATCCCGAGCCGATCTCCGTGTCCTCCTCGAGCCCGTTGGCGCAGTGGACCGTGACATACTCGCGGAACGTGTTGTCGTCCCCGATGCGCAGGCGCGTCGGGGCGCCCTTGAAGCGGAGGTCCTGCGGTTCACCGCCGATCACGCAGCCCGTCCCGAACACATTTCGCGCGCCGGCCGTCGTGTGACCGGTCAGGTGGGCATGCGGCCCCACCCGGCAGCCGGGACCCAGCTCCACGCCACCATCGATCACCGCGAAGGGCCCCACCTCCACGTCGGGGTGCAGGCGCGCGCGCGGATCGATCACCGCCGTTGGATGTATCGCCACCGCGCGAGCTTGCCGCAGGGGCGGCGGTGGTTCCACCGAATCCACCCCTTACCGCACCGGCAGCTTCACGCGATGCTCCTGCACCTCGAGGAGCATGCCGCGGCGGCGTCCGCTGAGAATGTCGAGCTCGACCGATGCCCCCGGCCGCAGGCCGTTCAGCAATCGCCCGACCGCGATCGTGTCCACCGGCGGCACGCCGCCGATGCGGAGCACGATCTGGCCGCGCGTGAGGCCGACCTTCTCCGCGGCGCTTCCCCGCCGCACCGCGCTGATGAACTGAGCCCCTGAGAGATCCATCCGCAGCGCGCGCCGGAGCTCGTCGGGCACGGGTTCCAGCTCGAGACCGAGTTTGCCGTAAATGTACTCGGCATTGAACACGCTCGATTCCTCGACGAGACGCACACGCACCTCGCGTGGACGCCCGTCGCGGCGGATCTCGATGCGCGCGTCGCGCGCGCGGGTGAGTTCGCGCTGGAACTGCAGCAGTGACTCGACCGGCGTGCCGTTGACGGCAACGATCTCGTCCCGCGGCTCGAGTCCCGAACGATCCGCGGGACTTCCCGGCTGCACCTCCTTCACGACCACGGGGGGACGGACACCCTGCACGACCGCCCCGAACCACAGGCCGCGCGTCGCCTCCGGGGAGAACATCCGCGCCAGGGCGGCGCTGATCCGCTTCACCGGGATCGCGAACCCGATTCCCTGCGCCTGCGCGAGGATGGCGACGTTCAGCCCGATGAGTTCGCCGCGAAGGTTCACCAGCGGGCCGCCGCTGTTGCCCGGGTTGATGGAGGCGTCCGTCTGCAGCCAGTCCTCCACCTCCATCACGGCCCCCTCGCTGTCCGGCCGGCGCGTCTTCGAGCTGAGAATCCCGCGGCTCACGGAGCCACCCAGTCCGTAGGGATTGCCGAGCGCCAGCACCGTCTCGCCGAGCAGCAGATCGTCGTCCGCCGCGAAGCGGATCGCCTGGAATCGCGTGCCCTCGGGCGCCTTGAGCCGGAGCAGCGCGAGGTCGTCTCCCTCGGACGTGGACACCACCTCCGCCTCCAGCGGCTCCTCGAAACCGTGCAGCGTGACCACCACCTGCGACGCGCCGCGCACCACGTGGAGATTCGTCAGCACCCAGCCTTCCTCATCGATCACGACCCCCGAGCCGCTGCTGTAGATCGTGTTCGGGGAGCGCTGACGATACCCGAAGAACTGCCGGAGCATTTCCTCGTAGGGATCGCGGCGTTCCACCACGATTGTCCCCACATTCACCACCGAGGGCATCACCTTCTCGACGGCGGCGACGGTCGCATCGCGGCGGATGTCATTCGGCGCCCCGGGGCCAGGCGCCTGGGCCGCGTCGGCGGGAGCGCGGCCCGCAATCAGGAGGAGGATCAGCGCACCGACAAACCCGGTCCGCCCTGCAACCGCCGCGGACCCGCTTACGACACCATCAGGCATGGCTTATCCATGCCGATAGGGCGGCGTCAGCGCAAACGTGCAGGGAAGATGACGCACCTCGACAACGCGGCCGTTCTCGTGGAGGACCTCCACCACGTCGAAGCGGATCCGCACCCTGGGATCCGGGAGACGCCGGAGATACTCGAGCGCGGTTCTCGAGAGCCGCCGGCGCTTGCGCCGGTCCACGGAAGCGGCCGGACGAACACGGGCATTCACGGAACGGGTCTTCACCTCCGCGAAGACGAGGCAGTCGCCGTCGCGCAGCACGAGGTCGATCTCGCCGTGCCGGCCGCGATAGTTCGACGCGAGGTGCTTCAATCCACGCCGCTCGAGATGCCGGCGCGCGGCGCGTTCGCCCAGCCTGCCGCGGCGCAGGTGCTCGGGGCCCCGTCGCCCCCTGAGCCACGCGAGCGCCGCTTCCCACAGGCTCATTCACCCTCCGGCGGCGAACAGCTCCAGTTGCGCATCCGCGACCGGCGTGAACGTCCGGCGATGCAGCGGACACGGCCCGTGCGCGCTCAACGCCTCGAAATGCCGCGGCGTCGCGTAGCCCTTGTGCGCGGCGAACCCGTACATCGGCCAGCGCCGGTCGTACTCGACCATCAGGCGGTCCCTGGTGACCTTGGCCAGGACGCTCGCGGCGGCGATCGAGTAGCTCTTCCCGTCACCGCCGACAATGGCGGTCTGCGGATGCCGGATCGAGGCGACACGCAGGCCGTCCACGAGCACATGCTCGGGCCGGGGCAGGAGCTGATCGAGCGCCCGCACCATCGCGGCATGCGAGGCGCGCAGGATGTTGAGCCGATCGATCTCCTCGACGTCCACGACCGCGACAGCCCACCGCACCCCGGCGGACCCGGTGAGCACCGCATGGAACTCCTCGCGCTCCTCCGGCGTGAGCTGTTTCGAGTCGTTCAGGCCGCGGAGCCTTCGCGGCAGACCGCCCCGGATCCATTCCTCCGGCAGCATCGCGGCCGCGGCGACCACCGGCCCGGCGAGCGGGCCGCGTCCTGCCTCGTCCACACCGGCGATGGCACGCAGGCCCGACTCCAGAAGCTCCCTTTCGAAACGAAACCTCGACCGCACCGGACGGCGATATCGCAACGCAGCGAAGCAGGCAAGAAACGCGTGCCCCAACCCTCAAGGCGCCGCATGCGCCGGCGTCGCGGCGCGCATGAGAAAGGGCTGGCACCGCCTGCGCGGCGCCAGCCCTCGAGAGATCCCCGCACCGAAGGCGCGGTTCCGGTTCAGCTCGCGGCGGCCGCGGCCTTGCCGCGCCCGCCGGGGGTGACCTTCTCCTTCACCAGCGTCGCGCTCTTGCCGATGCGCTTGCGGAGGTAGGTCAGCTTCGCGCGGCGGACGGCGCCGTGGCGCTCGACCTCGACGCGATCGATCCGCGGCGAATGCACCGGGAACACCCGCTCCACGCCCTCACCGTAGCTGATGCGGCGGACGGTGAATGTCTCGTTGAGGCCGTGCCCGCGACGTCCGATGACCACCCCCGAGAAAATCTGGATGCGCTCCTTGTCTCCCTCGACAACCCGCGTGTGCACCTTGACCGTGTCGCCCACGTTGAACTGGGGCGGGGTCTTCTTCAAAAACTCGCCTTCGATCTTGTCTAACAATGCCTGGTTCATAGCTCGTTTCCTTCCTGGCGCGCAGTCGCTTCGGCCCACCGCGCCATCAGGTCGGGCCGCCGGCTTCGGGTGCGCTCCAGCGCCTGTTCCCGCCGCCACCGCTCAATCGCCGCATGATTGCCTGAAAGCAGCACCTCCGGCACGCGCATTCCGCGGAACTCCGCGGGCCGCGTGTACTGCGGATACTCCAGCAGGCCGTGGCTGAAGGATTCATCCACGGCCGACTCCTCGTCGCCGAGCACGCCCGGCAGCAGCCGAGTCACCGCATCGATGACCATCATCGCCGGCAGGTTGCCGCTGGTGAGCACGAAATCGCCCACGGACAGCTCGTCGTCCACGACGCCTGCACGGATTCGCTCGTCCACTCCCTCGTAGCTCGGGCAGATGAGCACGAGATGAGGGAGGGCCGACAGCTCCCTGGCAACCGCCTGATCAAACCGCCGTCCCGTCGGGCACATCAGGATGACCCGCGTCTGCCCGGTGCGCAGGCTCTCCACCGCCGCAAACAGCGGCTCACACTTGAGGACCATTCCGGGCCCGCCGCCGAACGGCCGGTCGTCCACCGTCCGGTGGCGGTCCTGTGCCCAGTCCCGCAGGTTGTGCACCCGCAGGTCGAGAATGCCTCGCGTCCGGGCCCGCTGCACCATGCTCTCGTCCAGCGGCCCGCTGAACATGCCGGGAAACAGCGTCAGGACATCGATCTTCATGACGGTGCGCGGCGCCCGGCGCCTCGCGACACCGTCCGGCCGGCTGCGCCGCTCACTCCCGCGCCGGCTCGCGCTCGTCCACGAGCTCGAGCGAGCAGCGCAGGCCCTTCTTCGCCGCACCGGCCGACAACAGGGTCCGAATCGCGTTCACGGTGCTTCCGCGCCGTCCCACAAGCCGACCCATGTCGGACGGATCCACGTGCACCTCGTAGATCGTCTCGCCGCGCCGTTCCTTCGCGGCGATCCGCACCGCCTCGGGATGGTCCACCATCCCCCGGATCACCGTCTCGAGAAAGGGCTGCATGCGCCGGGACGAATCAGGCCGCGGCCGCCGCCGCCTTTTCCGCCTTCTTGATGAAGCTGCGCACCGTCTCGGACGGCTGGGCCCCCACCCCCAGCCAGTAGCGCGCGCGCTCCATGTCCAAATTGTAGTTCACGCCCGGGCGCTTGGGATCGTAGCTCCCCAGCTCCTCGATGAACCGTCCGTCACGCGGACTTCGCGAATCCGCGACGACGATCCGGTACGCCGGCGCGTTCCTGGCGCCCACGCGTTTGAGTCGAATCTTGACTGCCATAAAGACCGCTTCTGCTGCCGCATCTCCCCGCGAGGGGCCGCTCAGTCGTCTCCATGAAGACCTCCGGCTCCCGACAAGGGGCGGCGAAACTAGACTCCCCGCGTGATCACTGGCAAGCCCGATTTCACCCCATGCACGCCGCCCGCGCCCGCGAACCCGTTTGCGATTGGACCGTCCCGCCTTCACGCGCCATCGTCTGCGGCCATGTCGACCTTCGCGCCTGCAGAACTCTTCGCCCTCGACCAGACGGAGCATGCCGCGATCTTCGAGAACTGCGGACAGGCATGGGAAGTTCTCCGGATACTCCCCGACTACGTGAAGGCACATGCGCGCTCGGAGCTCCGCAACCTCTGCGACGGCGTCGCGTGGATCGACTCCAACGTCTTCATCGGCGAGGGAACCGTCGTCGAGGACGGAGCGATGATCCAGGGCCCCGCGATCATCGGACGCGACTGCCGCATCCGCCACAACGCGTACATCCGCGGGAACGTGATCGTCGGCGACCGCTGCGTCGTCGGCAACGCCTGCGAGCTGAAGAACTGCATGCTCTTCAATGACTGCCAGGTCCCCCACTTCAACTACGTGGGCGATTCGGTCCTCGGCCACGGCGCGCACCTCGGGGCCGGCGTGAAGATCTCCAACCTCAAGATCACCGCGGGCAACGTGCGCGTGCACGCGGAGGGCAAGCCGATCGACACGGGCCTGCGCAAGTTCGGGGCGCTGATCGGGGACCACGCGCAGGTCGGCTGCAACGCCGTGCTGAACCCGGGCTCGATCCTCGGCCGGCGCGCCGTCGTGTATCCGAACGTGAGCTGGCGCGGCGTGCTGCCGGCGGGTCACGCCGCGCGAAACCGCGCCATGGTGGAGATCGTGCCGCTGCAGTGAGGCCGCCCGGCGGCCCGACCGCGAGCCCGGTCCCGCCGGCGGGGCGTTTCGCCCGCTTCGAGGCTTCCCTGCACCAGCGCTACCCCCTCGAGCCGTCCCCCGGTTGCAGCTCCGCGTCGGGGGGCGCCACGTAATCCCTCCACCAGCGCTCGATCCACTCCGGGTCCGGCTCCCCGTCCATCGGCAGGATCCGGTAGCGGGCACGGTACGCCGATCCGGGATCGATCGACCAGTCCCCCAGCTGGGACGGCGCCCAGCACACGAAGGGTTCGTTCGGGTGCACGCGCACGGGCTGCGGCGCGCGCGGATTGTCCGGGTGCCCCATCACGACGACGCCGGACAGGTGTCCCTCCACGTCGCCTCCCACCCAGTACCACCGCACGCGGGTCTCGTTGGCGGCGACGCGGTCGGTGCAACCGTTCGAATCCATGTAACGCAGCGCGCCGGGCCCGTTCCATGCCCATGGACCGCGGTACCCGAACCCGCCGTAGTAGTACCGCGGCAGGATGAGTGACTCGTCGCCCAGCACCCGCTGCTCGATCTCGATGTCCATCACGTGCGCCGGGCCGCCGCGCATCGCGTAAAGCCGCACATTCCACACCTCCTCGAGGACCGCGCGCGGCGGCCGCGCGCGCAGGTCCGTGAAGACATGGACGGACTCGAACCCGCACCAGACGGGTCCCTCCACGGTCTGGCGCAGCTCCCTGAAGTCCACGCGCGCGGTGCCCTCGCCCATGTTCCAGAAGTCCGGGTGGCGATCCTCGAAGCGCGTGCGGGTCCATGCCGACCAGAATCCGTGGTGGTGCACGTGGTTCGGCGGGTAGTCATCGGTGATCACCCGTCCCGCCGGTGTCCTGACCGGATGCAGGTATCCGCCCCGGAGGTAGATCTCGGGAATCCCGGGGCGCGGGAGCCTTCCCGGGCCCGCGAGGTAACCGGCGACGGCCTGTCCGTCGAGTTGCAGCACGACTTGTCCGTTGGTCGCGACGGAGCGGGCGGCGGGCGCCGCGACGTCCTCCCCGGCCGGCCGCGCCACCAGCACGCGTTCCCTGCCGTCATTCGGAACAATGAAACGGAGCCGGCCCCCGAGCGCCTGCGCCGGGATCCGGGCACCCGAACCCCCCGATTCCTCGAGCACCCAGTTCGCGCCGGGCTCGTCCCACGGCAGTTCCACGACGGCCTTGTCGCCAGCCTCGGGGGCCGGTTTGACCACGATGGATTGCCGGGCGTCGGCGCACGGCACGAGCGCGAGCGCGAACGCGACGGCGAGGACCAGGGGCGCGGGGTGCATGACCCTCTTTTCAGATCCGCCGCGCCGCGCGGCAAGCCGAAGTTCGCGGGTGGCCGCGAGCGGTGCGGTGACGGACGGGACACCGCATTTCGGAAAGAAGCCGGGAAGCCGCTCAAGTCTCCATGGGCGGTGCCGATGAGCTTCCTGTCGCAAGACAATGGCGGCCGGCGGCCAGAAAGAGCCGGAGGGGAACAACGGTGACTCCCGGATCAAGCTCACCCGCGGCAAGGAAAGCCGCGCAGTAAATCCCCGAAAGGGGTGACTCAAGGAAAGAGTCCGTTATGGTCATCAATACCAATATCTCGGCACAGACGAGTGCTCGTCTGCTCAGTGAATCGTCCACCGCGCTGTCCAAGTCGCTCGCGCGACTGTCTTCGGGATCGAAGATCGTGTCACCGGAGGATGATGCGGCGGGCCTGGCGGTTTCATCGCGGTTCGACGCGCAGATCAACCGGATCAGCGCGGCGAACAACAACGTGAACAACGCCATTTCCTACAGCCAGACCCAGGACGGGTTCCTGAAGAAGGTCGGCAAGGCCCTGGACCGCATGAGCGAGCTGTCTGTGCTGTCCCAGGACGTCACCAAGAGTGACGGCGATCGCGATCTCTATGACGCTGAGTTCCAGACCCTCAAGGCCTACATCCAGGATGTGAGCCAGAAGGAATTCAACGGAGTGAGTCTCTTCGACGGCACGTCGCTGGGCGTCACGAAGGACGAGGACGGAAACAAGTACGACATGACTGCGGTCGACCTGACGTCGGGTTCCGTCTACACGGCCTCGACGACCGGCGACATCAAGACAACCACCGCGGCCGCCACGGCCCTGACGGCGGTCAAGTCCGCGATCACTCAGCTTGCCAAGGATCGCGCGAACGTTGGCGCGAACATCGCGCGGCTCACCTACACGAGCGAACAGCTCAGCGTCCTCAAGGACAATCTCTCCGCCGCAAACAGCCGCCTGAAGGACGTGGACGTGGCTGAGGAGAGCACCCGATTTGCCAGGTACAACATCCTCGTCCAGGCAGGCACGGCGATGTTGGCCCAGGCAAACGCCAGTCCCCAGTCCGCGCTCCGGCTGCTCGGCTAACGAACAGCCAGACTGAACTGAGGATTGTGCGACCCGGTCGGCCCGTTCTGCCGACCGGGTTTTTTCCTTTCATGAGACTGCCCGGGTCCCGTCCTCTCCCGCGGCCACGGCCCCTCTCCCGCTCAAGCCCGGCGTCATCGCCGCCGATACTCTCATGTACATGGACCTCGGTCTTTCAGGATTGGCCTCCGGACTGGACTGGCGATCCCTCGTCGATCAGCTCGCCGAGGTCGAGCGCCTCCCCCAGCATCGGCTACTGCAGGAACAGGATCAGCTCGAGCAGAGAAGGAACGCCTACGGCAGCATTCTCACGCAGCTCAAGGTCCTCCAGAACCGCGTCGCCGCGCTCGAGTCTCCCGCACTCTACGACGCGCGCTCCGCGACGAGCAGCGACCCCGCCGTCTCCACGGTGTCCGCCGCGGCCGGGGCCGTCCGGGGCACGTTCACCTTCGAGTTTCAGCAGCTCGCCGCCAGCGCGAGACAGATCGGCTCCCTCAATGCGGGCCGCGCCCTCAGCCCGACCGCCGACGTCTCGGGAGTGACGCTCGCGAACGCGGGCTTCACCGTCGGCGTCACGCCCGGCACCTTCCGCATCAACGGCGCCGAGGTGAATGTCAGCGCCGGTGACACGCTCGCGCAGGTGTTCGACAGGATCCACGCGGCCACCCAGGGCGCCGTCACCGCGTCCTACGATCCGGACACCGATCGCATCCGCCTCGCGAGCAGCGGGGAGATCGTCCTCGGCAGCGCCACGGACTCGAGCAACTTCCTGCAGGCCGCCAGGCTGTTCAACAACGGCACCGGCTCCGTGGAGAGCACCGCCTCCCTCGGCGGGGTGCGCGTCACCGCGTCGCTGGACAAGGCCAACCTCGCCACCGACATCGCCTTCGGCGAGTCCGGCACGGGCCTCTTCCGCATCAACGGCGTCGAGATCCGCTACGGCCCGGAGGACACCGTGGAAAGCGTGCTCAAGCGCATCCACGACTCGTCCGCGGGCGTCTCCGCCTCCTACGACGCGCAGACGGACCGGTTCGTCCTGACGAACAAGGCGACCGGCGACGTCGGCATCGCGCTCGAGGACGTGGAGGGCAACTTCCTCGCGGCGACCGGCCTCACCTCCGGATCCCTCCAGCATGGCCGCGACCTGCTTTACACGATCGACGGCGGCCCGGTGCTCCGGAGCGCGTCCAACACGATCACCGAGGTGAGCTCCGGCCTCGCGGGCGTGACCGTGACCGCGCTGAAGGGCGAATCGTCCACCGTGGTTTCGGTGGACTCCTCCACCAGCGGGGTTCGCGACGCGATCACCGGCTTCATCGATGCCTACAACAAGGCGCAGTCCCTGATTGCGTCCCAGACCGCCACCTCGACGGCCGCCGACGGCAAGGTTTCCACCAGCCTCCTCTCAAGCGACAGCACCGCCGACTCGATCGGCAGCACGCTGCGCCGGCTGGTGTACAGCGCCGTGGACGGCCTCGACCTCCGGCATCTCGAGAGTCTCGGGATCAAGTCCAACAGCAACGACGACACCCTCACTCTCGAGGACCCGTCGAAACTCGACGCCGCGCTCGCCAGCCGGATGAGCGACGTCCGCAACCTGCTGACCAACGAGTCGAACGGCATCGTCGTCCGCCTGAAGGAGTACCTCGAGCAGACCGCGGGCGAAGACGGAGTGCTGAGCGCGCGCCAGGACCTCTTCACGCGCCAGGCCGCGAGCATCGACGTGCAGGTCGCCGACCTCGAGCGCGTCGTGCAGGCCAACCGCCAGCGGATGATCGACAGCTTCGTCGCCATGGAAACCGCGCAGCAGAACATCAATCAGCAGTTGCAGTTCCTTCAGCAGCGCTTCGGCAGCACCTCCCCCTGATCCGTCCCCCACCCATGACGCACGGAAAACCCTCCTCCACTCGCCCCGCCACCCCGGGCGGAGAAACCCCGCCCGCGGATCGGACCGCCAGTGAGCCAAAGGCATCGGCGGATCCCTCGAACGCAGCCCCCGCACCGACGGCCGCGCAGCGGGTCGGAGCGGGCCTGCGCGACCTGAAATCCCGCGTCAGCACCGCACGCGTCCTCGTTCCCATCAACAACTGGGACTTCGCCGAGCGCGTCTGGGCCGGGCTCCGTCCCCACCTGCGCACGCGCCTCTGGGTGCTGGATGCGCTGCTGGAGCGCGGCCAGGGCACAGACCGCAACGCGGAGGAACAGATGACCCGCCTCGAGCAGCTCGCCACCGAAATCCGCGAGGTCGAGGCGGCGGTCGATGATGTCCTCAGCCGGCGGACGAGCCTCCACGATTTCTCCTCGCTCCTCGAGCACCGCCTGACGCCGTGCCTCGGGCAGCTTGAACTCCTGCAGGAGGCGCTGCATCAGCATTCGCATGACCTCTGATCCCTGGAAGCGCCTCGCCCGCCTCGTGAACCTCCTTCGCGCGTCCCTCGCGACTGTCGCCCTGCTCCTGACCGGCTGCGCCGGCCTCGAGAGCACGCGCGGCATCCCGGGACCGGAGTACATCCCCGCGAACGTTCACGTCGCCTCCAGCTCCCTGCCCCCCGGAATCCGGCGGGTGGCGCTTCTTCCGCTCTCCGTCACCGACACGCGTGCGGATCCCGAGATGGTCCGGGAGAGCCTGCAGCCGGTTTTCCAGGGCGAGCTGATCAAGGCCGGACGCTTCGAGGTCGTCACGGTCAGCCCTTCCCGGTTGCAGGAATGGACCGGCCGCCCCGAGTGGCTGGCGTCCGAGGAGCTCCCCCCGGACCTCCTGACAAGACTGGGGGAGAACACCGGCTGCGACGCCGTTCTGTTCGCGCAGATCACCGAATACCGCGCGTACCGCCCGGTGGCGGTCGGCTTCCGCCTGCAACTCGTTGATGTGACGCAGGGAATGGTGTGGTGGGCCGCCGATGAGGTCATCGACTCCCACGATCCCGTGGTTGCGAATTCCGCCCGGCGTTATCATCTTTCGCACGCAGCCAGGCCGAGGAAGTTGACGGACCCCGATGAGATCCTGACGTCGCCCCGGCGGTTCGCCCGCTACGCGGCCGGCGTGCTCATCGCGACATGTCCGTCCCCATGAACGAGAATTCCGCTAAGGTTTTGCGCACGTCCACCGATGACTACTCGGAATGAACGGGACCCCAGCGATGTCGAACCAGATGCCTGCCAGCAAGTGACGCTCAACATGCACATCCAGCTCAGCCACAACACGGGCAGCCTCACGCCGGCGGCGAACGACAGAATCGAGACGCGACGCCGGCACGAACCCGCCGAACCCGTCCGCTTCGAAGCCGCCGCCGCGGTGGACAGTGCCCTCGAGAGAACGCCCGACGTCCGGCCGGAAGTCGTCGAAAGGGCACGCCGGCTCGTTGAAAGCCCGCACTATCCACCCCCGGAGACCATCCGGCGCATCGCCAACCTGCTGGCGCTGCACCTCAACCCTGAATAAGGAGCCGTCGCCGCCTCCCGAGCCGAGCGTCCCCGCCCGCGTGAACCCTCTCATGAACCGGTATTCCGCCGCCGGACAGTCGTACCTCAGGGTCGCCACCGGAACCGCGTCCCCCGGACACCTGGTCCTCATGCTCTATGACGGGGCGATCCGCTTCCTGCAGAGGGCGATCGAAGGATTCGGCCTCGAGGACCCCTGCGAATTCAACGAGACCATCAACAACAACGTTCAGCGGGCGCAGGCGATCCTGAACGAGCTGAACAGCGCGCTCGACCTCCGCCAGGGAGGCGAACTCGCCACCCACCTCCAGGGCATCTACTTTTATCTGGACCGCCGGCTGCAGGAGAGCAACCTCCGCAAGGAACCGGCCGGCATCGAAGAGGCGATCAGCCGGCTCGAGGTCCTGCGCGACGCCTGGCGGGAGATGCTCACGCAGCCGAACGAGCATGCGTCCGCTCCCATGGCCGGCCTCGCCGCTCTCGGATGAACGGCGCTCGACAGAGCCTTCAACCGCCCGCTCCGGCGTCGCAGGAGGCGCCGGAGCGCAACGGCCGTTCGGTCGAGGCGGTCCCGTGGGCGGCTCAGTGGCGTCATCTCTCCGAGGAGGAGGCCCATGCCATCCAGGAGAGTGACTGGCCCCGCCTCCTCCATCTTCAGCAACAGAAGTCCGAACTCCAGCGGGCGATCGCGGCCGCCGAGATCCGCCCCGAAGGCGCCGGTCTCGTCCGGTACGACCCGGAGGAACTGGGCGCCCTCCTCGAACTCGAACGCCGCAACCTCCTGCTGCTCGAGAGCCGGCGCCGGACGGCCGACGCCGAGCGGGACCGGCTCGAAAAATCGCGGCGCGACCTGCGACGTCTGCAGCGCGAATTCGGGGTGCACAGCGAACCGACCTGGCAATCCTACTCCTGATTCGCGATGGCCGAGGCCGGCACAGCCGATCACCCGCCAGACACGCCGAAACCGGCGAGGACCGCGACCTCCGCCCGTTACCCGGGCCCCGCCGGCACGGCGGTCCTTGACCGCGACGGGATCGTCACCGCGATCGATGACGCATTCCGCGACTGGTTCGGCCTCCCCCGCGCCACCGGCCTTCCCTTCTGGTCCCTGCTGCAGGAGCGCTGCCCCGCATGGGCCCATGACATCCAGCGCATCTCCCGGGACACCGCCCCGATCGCGACGATCGAACTGAGGGCGCCGGCCGAACAACCCGCCGTGCGCTACACCCTCGAGACGGCCCGAACCCCGAACGGCGAGCGTTTCGTCCGACTCGCCGCCTCCCTGTCCCCGGATGCCGACCCCGAGCTGCCGCAATCCCGGGCCGGCGCGGCCGCGCGGCTCACCCATTCGGACGCGCAGATCGAGCTCCTGCGCGATCACTGGCCGGGAGTCATCTTCAGCCAGGATCCCGACTTCGCCTTCCGGTCCGTGAGCGGGCGCATCGAGGAACTGACCGGCCGCACGTGCGCCGAGTGGTGCGCCGATTCGGCGAAGATCTGGGACGTCATCCACGAGAGCGACCTCGTCGATTTCCGGCACCACGTCGATGACGCGGCGGCGACGGGGCAGGCGTGTGCCGCGACGTTCCGCGTCCGCAACCTGCGCACGGGCAAGGTGAGTCACGTGCGGGAGCATCGCCGGCCGATCATCGGGCCGACAGGGCTGCTGTCCGGGTACGTGGGGGTATGGCTCGACGTCACCCGCCAGACCATGGCCGAGCGCATGCTCAGCTCGGCGGCATGGAAGGAGACCCTCGCCGTGCTCACGATGGGACTGGCGCACGACTTCAGCAACGTCATGGCCGGGATCCACTCGCTGAGCGAGTCCTTCGCCAACCAGGTGAAGCCCGGGCATCCGTTCTACGAGGGGCTCGTGCTGATCCAGAACAGCTCGATGCAGGCGAGCCATCTCATCCACCGCATCGTCAACCTGCACCTCGGCAAGCCCGGCCAGCGGAACTACCACGATCTCAACCAGCTCATGCGCGACATGTTCGATCTCGTGCGGAAGGTGATCCCCCGCCGGATCGAGATCGATTCGGAATGCCATTCCGAGGCGCTGCCGGTGTACGTGGACGCGGTCGAGTTCCGCCAGGTCATCATCAACCTCGCGCTGAACGCGGCCGACGCCATGCCGGAACGCGGCAGCCTGCACCTGCGGACGACGCGGTTCCGCGAACTGCCGGCCGGCCTGGTGCCCCATGGCGCGACCCCGCGCCTCCCCGCCGCGTGCGTCATCGTCGAGGACAGCGGCTGCGGCATCCAGCCGGCCCACCTCGGACAGATCTTCGATCCGTTCTTCACCACGAAGGGCGGCGGCAAGGGCTCGGGTCTCGGCCTCTACAACGCCCGCCTGTTCGCCGAGAAGCACAATGGCGCGATCTGCGTCGAATCGCAGGTGGGCGTGGGTTCCAGGTTCTTCGTGTGCCTTCCGGAGTCGGATTTCTCGGAGACGGAAACCTCGGTCCGGGCGCCCGACGCGAAGCCGGCGGCGGTGCGCAAGTCGCTGGTGCTTTACGGTCCCGCGTCGGACATGGTGGGCGGGACGGCGGAGACCCTGCGGCTGGAGGGCTTTCACGTCGCCGTCGGGCAGTCGCTCGAGCAGGTCGCCGATCTTCTCGCCAGCCCGGTCTCCAGGTACCACGGCCTGCTCGCGATGACCGACAACATGGGGCCGGTCCTCGCGGCCCACGTGGCCGGGTGGCGCCGGACGCACCCGGACCTGAAACTCATCCTCTGGCCCATCGGTCGTGACGCCGCCGATCTCGAGTCGGGTCTTCTCAACGTGGCGGACCTCGTGATCACCCGCGACCTTTCCCCCGCCGCGGCACTCGAGAAGCTTCACTCCACCCTGAAGACCTGACCGTGGAAAAGGCCTCGCACCCCCCGGATCCGCTTCGCCGCCTGCTCGTGGTCGATGACGAGGAGATCGTTCTCGTCGCGCTCCGCGAAACGCTGGTTCGCGCCGGCTACGACGTCGTGGCGACCGGAAGCGCGCACGACGCGCTCGAGTGCCTCAAGACCGAGCGCTTCGCGGTCATCATCACGGACCAGCAGATGCCCCGCATGACCGGGCTCGAGTTTCTCGCGAAGGCGAAGGACCTCCAGCCCGACGCCACGCGCATCCTGATCACCGCGGTGCTCAACCTCGGCACCGTCATCGACGCGATCAACAAGGGGGAGATCTACCGCTTCATCCTGAAGCCGTGGCTGCGGGAGGAGTTCCTCGCGGCGATCGAGAGCGCCGTCCAGCGCCACGCGCTCGTGGCGGGCAACACGCGCCTCCGTGAAACCGCGGCGGCCCTCGAGCAGCAGGTCGCCCGTCTGCAGCGCCAGCTCGCCGAGGCCGGGGCGGGGAGCGACACCAGCGCACCGGCGCGGACCCAGGCTTCTGACTCCTGCCGGCGCGCCATGGAGGTGGCGGTGCGATCGATGGAGGCGTTCCATCCCACGATCGCGTCGCGGGCGCGCAGGGTTTTCGAGCTGTGCAGGGCCATGGGCCACACCGCCGGCCTCGCGGCGGACGAGCAGCGGGCGCTCGAGATCGCCGGGCTGCTGCACGACATCGGACTGCTCAGCGTTCCGCGCCCGGTGATCCGCAGCGCCGAGAGGTCGCGGGCTCCGCTGGCCCCCGCCGAGCGCGCCCTGTACGAGCGCCATCCGATCACGGGCGAGGAATTCGCGGGAACCGTGTGCGATCTGCCGCAGGTCGGGCCCGCCATCCGCGCGCACCACGAGCGCTTCGACGGGCGCGGCTACCCGGACGGGCTCGCCGGAGAATCGATCCCCTGGCTCGGGCGCCTCCTTGCCGTCGCGGCCGCATGGGCCGACGGCAACGAGTCCGACGAGGTGACCACGCAGGTGATCCGCGACCGAGCCCGCACCGCGTTCGATCCGGAGGCCCTGAGCATCTTCCTCCATGCGCTGCCGCGCTCGAACGTCCCCCGGAGGGAACGCGAGGTGTCCGTCGGCGAACTGCGGCCCGGCATGGTGCTCGCCCGCGGACTCCACACGTCCGGGGGCGTGCTGCTCGTCCCGGGGGGGTCCGAGCTCAACCGGGCCTCCATCGAGAAGATCCGCAGCCATCACGAAGTGAGCCCGATCTCCGGATCGCTCTTCGTGTACGTCTGAAACCGCGGGCCGCGAAGACGGAAACGAAGCGTCCCCGGGACGAACCGCGGCGGTTCATCCCGGGGACGCGCATCGATCAGGCGATCACTGCGCCCGGTACAGCCGGAAGAACCGGATGCCGCTGTCCGGCGTGATCCGCACCGTGGTCGTGCCGTTCTCCGTGACCGGCTCCTCGGAGACCGGCAGCCAGTCCGGTCCGAGGGCGCCCGCGGACTGGAGCACAAACCCCTCGGCCGACGCCGGCCACCGGATCAGGATGTCCTCGCCGTCGCGGCTCACGGCAAGCGTCGGCTGATCACCGCCGCCTCCCAGATGATTCGAGGTGACCTCGAGGGCGGCGAGGTAGGTCGCACTCGGGCTCGTCGTGGTGTAGGCCACGAGGAATGCGTCCGCCGGCGCGGAGTACTTCACGTTGTGGAAGTTCGCGCCGGTGCTGAGGCCGCCGGGCGCATCGGCGAGAAACCACGGCCCGCCGAGCTGGCTGGGCAGCGGCGTGCCGTCGGGCCCGAGCAGCGTGAACGCGTAGGCGTCCGCGAAACCGACCGAGCTGCCCGTGGCGTTGAACCCGACGATCAGGACGCCGTGGTCCGGGTCCGCCGCGAGCTGCGGGTGCTGGTGGTTGAAGGGATTCCCGTCCGCGCCGGCGAGGTAGCTCACCTCCTCCCTTGCGGGGGTGAAGGTGTACTCCGGCGCGGCGCCGATGCGGACATAGGCGAGATCACCGATCGCCGTGCCGTTCCCCGCGTCGAAGGCGACGATCACCTCGCCATTGAACGGGTTCAGGATCGCGGAGGGATGCCCCTCGGCCTGGCCCGCGGGTTCCCCGTCGGTCATCGCCTGTTCGGTCCTTGTCACGAGGTTGCCCTCCGAATCGGGCACGGCGTCCACCACCGCGCCGACGATCCGGTTGCTGTACGGCCCCGCCTCGCCGCCGGCGTTGTCGGTGTTCGTGATGTAAAGGAACACGTCGCGGTCCTCGAGGTAGATCACGTCGGGATCGTCCTCGTCTCCGACGGCCTGGAGCAGGTCGAGCCGGTCCTCGCCACTGGTCAGGAGTTCCCCTTCGGCGTTGAACAGCGCCGCCACGACGCCCTCGCCCTCATCCGGAAAGCTGTACTCCGCCACAAACAGGAAGTTGCCGTTCGTGCTCACGGCCACCGCGACGTCATCGAAGTTGAACGGGCTGTCCTCGCGGAACGCGAACGCCCTCGCGACGGGGTCGCCCTGGCCGGCGGGATTCACGAGCGCGATCAGGGGGATCGAGAGGGAGGACGGACCATAGGTGCGGGCGTTCGCCACCACGACATACTGGTTCGAGGCGGGGTTGAACTTCACATCGTGCCTCGTGATCTGGCCGGTCGGATTGCCGACGATCACGAACGGCTCTCCGAGGGGCTCGAGCGTCACGGCGTTGTGGAACCGGCCCACCAGGGCGGACAGCGCGAACTCGCCCGTGACAGGGTCCGTGTACCCTCCGAAGTTGTTCACGTCGATGGTCGTGACCAGAACCTCCGGCTCGGTCGCGTGCGCGGCGATCCCGGCTTCCGAGACCGGCACGTCCGGGAGCGACACCATGACCGGCCCGCGGCTGCGCATGCGCGGTCCCTCGGGCGCGGTGAGCGGTTCCTCGAAGTCGATCCACGCGAAGTAGAAGGCTGCGTCGGCGAGGTCCGCGCCATTGTCGGACACCTTCTGGCTCTGAACCACGAAGCGGCCGTCCGCGAATTCGTAGGAGAGAAACGCGCGCGTCGCGAGGGGCTCGGAGGTCCCCTGCTCCATGTCGGCGGCCTGCAGAATCAGCGCGCCGGACTCACCGGTCTTGCCCGGGATCGTGATCTCGTACACACCGGTGCCGGTGCGAGAGACGGTGAACTCGCCGCGCTCCACCCGCGGGGTTCCATTCCCCTGGATGTGACCGCCCACAAGGCCCGGAGCGTCAAAGGGCACGTACACGAACTGGAACTCCGACTGATCCGCACCCACGAGCGTCTCGGCGTCCGTGGCGGTGTGTTCGCGGATGGTGATGATCCACGAGGAACCGTCCTCGCGCGGGGCGACGCCGACGATGTTCACGTCGCTGCCGCCGTCGGCGGACGTGGCGAACAGCATGCCGTCCTCGAGCGTGTTGACACCGGGAAGCCGCACCTCGGCCACCCCGCCGTAGAGGAACGAACCCTCCGGGAACTCGCGCCACTGGACCACGCCGGGCGCGAGCCCCGCCGCATGCGCGTCCGGGCTCGTCCAGCGGGCCATGCCCGGCGGCAGGACCGGGTCGTCCACGAGGGGTCCGGCTGCCTCTCCGCCGAGCCAGCCCGCGTCATAGGGGAACCACGCCACGGAGAACGCGAAGTTCGCCTCGGGACTCGAGCCGAGGCCGCCCGCGCGGCCCGTGGTGATATCGAGGTGTCCCGTGCCGTAGGTGCCGGTCGCCATGTCATAGCCGGGAGCCGATGAGGCTTCCGAGACGCCGATCAGCGGATAGAACGGCACCTCTCCGTCGCCCCAGTCGATGGGTCCGTTCTGGCGTGCCGTCGGGATGACCACGCCGAAGGCCGGGCTCGGGCGCCACGCGTGGCTCGCGGGCAGTTCCGTGGCCGTGTCGGCGAACTCGATGAAGCCCTGGTTCAGCGAACCGGCGGCGGCCTCCGGGTCGGCGGGCGAGAGCCGAAGCGCGATGTCGCCGCGGTTGTAGCGATTGATGGACCAGGGGATGGGACCTTCCCCTTCGAAACCGGTGATCTCGACGCTCCCGTCGAAAACGTCCGAACCGCGCGCGATGACATTCACCGCCGTGACGCTGGTGTTCGGGAAGGGTCCCGGGGCGGAACCGCCCTCGGGGATCTGGACCTCGGGCCCGGGCGGCGCCGCGACGCCGGCCCAGGAGAGGGTCATGAGCGCGGCGACCATTGTCCTTATCGAAGCGAACCGACAAACAACATCGGAGTTCATTGTGTATCCCTTTGCTTAGGTGGTGACTGCGCACGCCCCTTCCCGGGACGGACAGTCGGCATGCCCCCACGCTTCGCGACTGCCGCATGCCCTGTCGAGCCCAAAGGAGACTACGACTTGCGCCACTGGTATCGGGGCGGCTCCTGCAGGCCCTGGATCCGGTACGCGGTCCGAAAATGCATCTTGGCGACCCTGGGAAGGGCCTCCGGCCCGTGCTTCGCGAGGAATTCACGCCCCGCCGCCTCGACCGCCGCCGAGGCGCCCTTGGGCAGGGTCACGCCGAACTGCTCCTCGAGGGCGCGCAACCGCCGCACGAACTCGTCGCGCGCGAGGATGGATGCGGCCGCGACGGCGAGGTCCGCCTCCGCCTTGTGCTTCTGGACGAGCTCGAGGTCCCGGCCCAGGGCCATCAGCGCCTTCTCCACCGTGCCCTTGTCCGAGGCGAACTGATCGCTGATCGCCCGAACCGGCGGGGGATTCATCCGATGGCGCTGCGCGAGAAGGTTCTCGATCACGCGGGCATGCGCCCACGCCAGCACGCGGTTCACCGAACCGTTGGCGCGATGCATCCGATTGTACGCCTCGGGTCCGATCGCGACGACGTTGTGGACGCACCCGGGCGTCTTGCGGATCACATCGGCGAGCTTCGCCACCTGCGCGTCGCTCCCGACGGATTTCGAGTCGCGCACCCCGGAGTCCTTCCACGCCCGGAGCACGGCCTCGTTCACGTACACGCCCGCCGTGCACAGCGGCCCGAAGAAGTCACCCTTCCCGGACTCGTCGATTCCCAGTCTCGGGTCGAGAAGCTCCGGGTTGAGGACGGTTTCATAACCGAGCCTGGCCTCGCCGAGGACCTCCGGTTCGAGGACGAACTGCACGAACTCCTCCGTGCCCTTCCCCTGCACCACGAGCTTGCCGGACTCGTAGAACGTCACGTTGACGTCCTTTCCCACCCCGCTGAAGCGCGCGTGGGGAACGTCGCGGAGCCGGTAGGTTCCGCCGCGGATGATCCGCTCGAGGGCGCGAGCCTGCTCCGCGTTCAGAACCGTCGTGTAACTCGTGAGTGCCGCCATCCGCTCGGGAGACGGAGAGCCTCCGCCGGCGACGCATCGCCGTGCGCGCGGGACGGCTCCCGGTCGAGGCGGGAACGGCCGCGGCGCCGGGGGCCTACTTCATCCGGTCGAAGGTCTTCTGAAGGATCTGCCACGGCTGGAGGCCTTCCACCTTCGCCATGGCCGCGGTCTGGATTTCCTCCTCGAGGCGGTTCTTCGTGGGACGCGTCACCTTGTAGAGGACCCCGAAGTAGCCCGGAAACGGCGCGCCCGCGAGCCTGTAGGCGGCATCCTCATCCGTCACGTCATGGTCCGCGGGCACCTCGAGGAACGTGCCGCCCTTGCGCGGATTCGAGCTGTCGAACGCGCCCGGGTAGAACTCCACGCACTCGCTGAGGCACTGGATGAACGAGAAGCCATCGTGGTCCATGGCCATCTCCATCATCTTCAGCAGGTGATTGGGATTGGTGTGCGTGGTGCGCGCCACGAAGGTCGCGCCGGCCGCGATCGCCTGCTTGATGGGGTTGATCGGGCGATCCACCGATCCGGACGTGTCGGTCTTGCTCTTGAAGCCGATGGGCGACGTGGGCGAGGTCTGCTTCTTCGTCAGCCCGTACACCCAGTTGTCCATGACCACGAGGGTCATCTTCACGTTCTTGCGGGCGGTGTGATTGAAATGATTCCCGCCGATGGAGAAGGCATCGCCGTCGCCGCTGAACGCGAACACGTGCAGGTCGGGGCGCGTGAGGGAGATCCCGGTCGCGAACGGCAGCGCGCGGCCATGAATGAAGTGCACGCCGTGCGCCTGCACGAAGTACGGGAAGCGGCTCGAGCATCCGATGCCGGCGACCGTGGTCACCTTCTCGTGCCAGATGCGTCGCTTCTCGATGAGCTTGTAGTAGAGCGCGAGCACGGAGAAATCCCCGCAGCCCGGGCACCACGTCGGATGGTCGGCGGCGATTTCCTTCTTGGTCAGCGGCTTTCGCTCGACGTCCGCCGCAGGGGGCGCGACGGGCGCGACCGCACGCTGCGCGGGATTGAGAATGGTCTCGCTCATGAATTCGTCAGTGTCCGTTGCTTTGCACCGCGGCGCTCACTCGCTCGCGCACCTGGTCGAGGATCTCGCGGACCTTCCAGGTGAGGCCGTCGGTCTTGTTGATCCCGCGGATGCGGGCGTCCGCGAAACGCGCGCGGAGAATCGCGCCGAGCTGGCCGTAGCCGTACAGGCCGGCGTCGTTCATCTCCACGACGAAGATCGTCCGGAAACGCGCGAAGATGCCCTCCAGCCCGTTCGGCAGCGGGTTCAGGTGCTTGAGATGGATGGCGGAGAGCGACTGTCCCTCGCGCCGCGCCCGCAGCACGGCCTCGCGGATCGGTCCCTGCGTGGATCCCCAGCCGACGAGCAGCACATCCCCGTCCGGCGCGCCGAACACCTCGGGGAGCGGCAGTTCCGCCGCGAGCGTCTGCAGCTTCTGGCGCCGCTTGGCGGTCATCGCCATGTGCATCCTCGGTGATCCGGTCGGGTGTCCCATTTCGTCGTGCTCGAGGCCCGTGACGACGGGATACTTGCCGCTCGCGACGCGGGTTCCCGGCGCGATGTGCCGCGTCACGCCGCCCGGTGCGGAGAGATCGTACGGCCGATGCTCCGGCACCGTCTCCAGCGAGGGGGAGATGTCCTGGCAGACCTTCTGCAAATCCGGCTCGTCGAACGCCTCGATGCGCGTGGCGATCGCCTGGTCGGTCAGAAGGATCACCGGCACGCTGTACTTGCGGGCGATGTTGACCGCCTCGATCGCGGTGTAGAAACAGTCCTCGACGTTGGCCGGCGCGAGCACGACGCGGGGGCTGTCGCCGTGCCCGCCGAAGCACGCGATGTTGAGGTCGCTCTGCTCCACGTTCGTCGGCATGCCGGTGGACGGGCCGCCGCGCTGCACGTCGATCACGACGAGCGGCATCTCCGCCATCACGCCCCACCCGATCGCCTCGGTCTTGAGCGAAATGCCCGGGCCGCTCGAACCCGTCACCGCGACCCTGCCGGCATAGCTTCCGCCGAGGGCCATCGCCACCGCCGCGATCTCATCCTCGCACTGCACGAACAGGCCGCCGTACTTCGGCAGTTCGCGCCGCAGCAGTTCCATGATGTCGGACCACGGGGTGATGGGATAGCCGGCGCCGAACCGCACACCGGCCGCGATGAGGCCGTAGCCGAGCGCCTCGTTGCCGTTCATCACCACCTGTCTGGCGCCTCGGCGCTGTCCCTCCATGAACCGGAACAGCTCCACCACGTTCTCGAGCTGGAAGCTGAAACCCGCGTGAAAGGCGGCAATCGCGTTCTGCGCCACGCTGGCGTCCTTTCCCGCGAACCGCTCCTGGATGAGATTCTCCAGTTTGGGCACGTTCAGGTGGAACATCTTCGCGAGCAGACCGAGGGCGAAGACGTTCTTTCCCTTGTCCCGGCCGACGCCGCCGATCGCCTCGACGGTCCGGCTCGAGATCGGCACGCCGATGTGGTGGAACGTGTCGCGCCACTCCTGCTTCGGCTCCACGTGGTCCGAGTCGTACACGATGATCCCGCCCTTCTTCACGGCGGGAACATGCTCGTCGTACGAGTGCTGATAGAACGCGAGAAGGACGTCGGCCTCGTCGCCGGAGCTCAGCACCTCGCCCGAGCCGATGCGCACCTGGAAGATCGAGGGCCCGCCGGAGATCGTCGAGGGAATCGTCATGAAGGTCATGACTTCCTGCTCGCTCCGGCCCGCCAGCCGCGCGAGGAAACCTCCAATGGCCTGAATGCCGTCCTGCGAGTTGCCCGCGATGCGGATCACCGCCTCCGGGATGTCAGAAATTCGCAGGGAAGCCGGGGTCGGTGCGCTCGTCGCTGTATCGCTCATCACTTGCAAGTCTCCACCCGCGAGAGCACGGCGCCACACCGCTTTACCACTCGAGGGCAGGCGATTCAGCTTAGGCCGCGCGCCCGAAGTGTCAATGACCGGAACCCCCGCGGGGCCCGCCGCGCGCGTGAAAAAACAAGGCGCGGGAACACCGTGACCCGGGCCGCGGGACGGGTGGAGACGGCGTTCCCCCGACGATTCCCGCACCGGTCCTCCGGCGACCTGTCGCGCCCGCCGGACGGTCAGTACACCGCCTCGTACAACGCGCGCAGATCCGCCGGCGTCACGGGCACCGGATTCGTGCGGTGACACGGATCCTCCCACGCCTGCGCGACCAGTGCGTCGATCTGCTCGGGTGCGACGCCATGATCCCGCAGCCTGCCGGCGAGCCCCAGGCCGGAGAGAAACTCCGTCAGGAACGCGATCGTGCGCGAGTCGGCCTCCGCGTCGGAACACGAGACGACGTCGAGGCCGCAGGCGATTCCGACGCGCCGGTACAGGCCCGGGCGCCGCGCCGCGTTGAACCGGATCACGGGCAGGAGGCAGAGCGCGTTCGCGAGCCCGTGGTGCATGCCCGCGATGGTCGAGAGCGGATGCGCCATCGAATGGACCGCGCCGAGGTCCTTCTGGAACGCGATCGCGCCCATCGCCGCCGCGACGAGCATCCGGCCGCGGGCGTCGAGATCGGCGCCGTTCCGCATGGCGCGCGGCAGCGCCTCGACGATGAGCCGGACACCCTCGAGTGCGATTCCGTCGCACATCGGGTGGAAGACCGGACAGGTATAGCTCTCGATGCAGTGGGTGAGCGCATCGGCCCCCGTGGCCGCCGTCAGGCCCGGGGGCAATCCGACGGTGAGCGCGGGATCCAGGATCACGAGGCGCGCGAGCAGTCGCGGGTGGAAGAGAACCGTCTTGCGGCCGGTCTTCTCGAGGATGATGACCGAGCTGCGGCCCACCTCGCTTCCCGTGCCTGCCGTCGTCGGGATCGCGATGAACGGGGCGAGTCCGGGCCAGTCGCCGTCCATCTCGGGGAAGCGATGCAGTTCCAGCCCCGGTTCGCGGATCAGGAGGCGCGCCGCCTTGGCAACATCCAGCGGACTGCCCCCGCCCACGCCGATCACCGCGTCGCACTGGTTCTGGGTGTAGACGCGCGCGGCCTCGCGGACGTCGTCCTCGATCGGGTTGGGATGGACGCCCTCGAACGCGCGCCATTCGACACCGTCGCCGTCGCCCTGGAGGGCGGTCGTCACGGTGCGCCACGCCTCGGTCTTCGCGACGCCGGCGTCGGTGACCAGCAGCGGCCGTCGCACCCCGAGCCGGGCGAGTTCCTCAGGGAGACGATTCGCGGCGGCCGGCCCGTAGAGCGTGCGGGTCGGGAACGAGAAGGTGGTGAGGCTCATGGCCATGCGTGTCGTCGCATGGAGGCCCTCACCCTCGCAAGCGGGAAGGCGGCGCCGGCCCGCGTGACGAAAAACTCCTCGCGTCCACCGCAGCCTGGCTCCACCTTACCGGTTCGTCTTCGCGATGAAGGCCCGCATCATCATCACACCGAAAAAGGCCGTGCTCGACCCGCAGGGGAAGACCGTCCAGAACGCGCTCGAGCACCTTGGTTACTCCGGCATCCAGGGCGTGCACGTGGGGAAGTACATCGAGATCGACCTCGCTCCCGGGACGGATCCCGAGCACGCCCGCAAGGCCCTCGATGAGGCGAGCCACCGCTTCCTGAGCAATCCGATCATCGAGGATTACCAGCTCGAGATCGTTTCCTGACGGCATCGGCATGCGCTTCGCCATCCTCCAATTCCCCGCCTCCAACTGCGACCAGGACGTCGTGCACGCTCTCCGCGATGTCCTCGGCCAGGAGGCCGATCTCCTGTGGCACAAGGAGACGAGCCTGCGCGGCGCCGACGCCGTGGTGATCCCCGGCGGCTTCAGCTATGGCGATTACCTCCGGTGCGGCGCGATCGCGCGTTTCAGTCCGGTGATGTCCGCCGTCGTCGAGTTCGCGAATGCCGGCGGGCTCGTGCTCGGCATCTGCAACGGTTTCCAGGTGCTCTGCGAGGCGGGACTGCTCCCGGGCGCCCTCATCCGCAACCGGTCGCTCCAGTTCCGCTGCGAACACGTTTTTCTGCGCACGGCGAGCCGGCGCTCTCCCTTCACGCGCGCCATCCCCGAGGGCAAGCTCCTCCGCATTCCGATCGCCCACGGCGAAGGGTGCTTCTACGCGGACGACGCGACCCTCGCCGCGCTGCGCGAGCGCGAGCAGATCCTCTGGCAGTACTGCGATGAGCACGGCGCCCTCACCGACGCCGCCAATCCCAACGGTTCCCTCCTCCACATCGCCGGCATCTGCAACGAGGCGCGCAATGTCGCCGCCCTCATGCCCCATCCGGATCGCGCCTGTGAAACGATCCTGGGCAGCGAGGACGGCCGCTTCATCTTCGAAAGCATGATCGTCGAGCTGAAGGAGCGGCAGGCCGCCCGCGCGGCCTGATCCAGCGCGATGCCTCACCCCGGGGTTGTCGTCACCGCGGCGGGCATCTGGTCCGCCGCCGGCATCTCGGTGGACTCCGCGTTCGCAAGGGCGCTCTCGGGTGAGCCGGCGGCCCGGGTCCGCGATCTTGGCGGGATCCCGACGCCCGTCTGCACGGCGCCCGATCCGCCCTGCGCGGAGCTTCCGCAGGCCCGGCACATGGACCGGGCGGCGCGGCTCGCCCTCGCGGCCGCGCGCCAGGCGTATTCGGCGGCCGCCCTGGGAGGCCTCGATCCCGCGCGGATCGCGGTGATCGTCGGCAGCTCCCGCGGGCCCGCCGGCAAGTGGAGCGAACCCGCCGGGCGGCGGATCCGGCCTTCCCAGGCGATTCAGACGACCATCGGTTCGATCAGCGGCGCGGTGGCGCTGGCTCTCCGCGCGCTCGGCCCCTCCCTGACCGTCTCCGCCACATGCGCGTCCGCCGCGCACGCGATCGCGCTCGCCGCGATCCTGATCCGGTCGGGCGCCGCGGATGCCGTCCTTGCCGGCGGCGCCGAGGCGCCGCTGGTGCCCGCCGTTCTCCGGCAATGCGAGGCCGCGGGCATCCTCAGCATGGATCCGGAGCATGGTTGCCGCCCGTTCGACATCCGCCGCGACGGAACCGTCGCCGGAGAGGGTGCCGGGTTTCTGGTCCTCGAATCCGCCGGGCACGCGCAACGGCGCGGGGCCCCGGTGCTCGCGCGCGTGGCTGGGGCCTCCATGGTCTCGGAAGGCCACACCCGGGCGGGAACCCATCCGGAGGGAGCGGGACTCCAGCGGGCCATGCGCGCCGCCCTCGAGGAGGCCGGCCTCGAGCCCGCCGCGATCGGGCACGTCAACGCGCACGGCACCGGGACGCCGGTCAATGACGCCGCCGAGGCGGCGGCGCTCCGCGCGCTCTTCGGCGACGCCGTCCGCGCCGTGCCGGTGTGCGGCACGAAGGCGGTGACCGGTCACACCTTCGGCGCCTCGGCCGCGCTCGAGGCGATCTTCACGATCGAAAGCCTGCGGCGCGGCGTGGTTCCGCCGACGGCGGGCTGCGAACGCCCGGATCCCGCGCTGGGCATCGACGTCGTTCACGGCGCGCCGCGCCGCCTCGAGGCGCGCTGGGCTCTTTCCAACTCCCTGGGATTCTGGGGCAATGTGGCGTCGCTGATCTTCGAGAGACCGGGCGATCCGGCCGCATCGCCCGTCCCGCGTCCGTTTCACGAATCCGCATGAAACCCCGCCCAAACCGCGATTGGACAAATCGCCTTTCGAATTTCAGTCTCGCCCCCATGTCTGAGCCTTCGGATTCCCCAGTCGACCGGCTGTGGCAGGAGTACGGAGCCATCTTCCGCGACATGGACGATCTGACGCTCGCCCGCTGGATGGCCCAGACACTCGGACAACTCGAGGGACGCCTGTGGCGGATGTCGCACCCGCTCGTCGGCGCCTACCGGCTCGCCGCGCAGGTCGGGCATTCCCGGCAGTTGTGGCTCAAGCGGCTGGCCAACACGCCCATGGTGTACCGCGAGGCGGAGTGCTGCCGCGCACCGCTCCTTCCGCTGTTCACCCGCGACGTGATCGAGTCCGGACTGCTCTGCCAGCACTGCGGATCCACCGCCGTTCCCTTCGAGGACCTGCCCGGCTCGCTCCAGTCAACCCTCCGCCGCTGGGCCGACGATTACGCCGCCGCGCACGACGTCGCCCACTGGGACGACCGCCAGCGGAAGCGCAGCGGCGACTACGATGCCGCCCTGGAGGAGGCCGCCGGACGCGCCGAGAAACTGCTCGCCCGCGTCGCCCGCAATCACCTCTCCAAGCTGCTCGAGCAGTTCCCCGCCCTCGTCTGGGAGGACCAGGACGAATGCCTCGATGTCCGCCCCGAGGACATCGAACTCGACTGAGCCCGTCGTGATCCGCTTCGCCTTTCGCTGGCTGTTCCGGCTCCTGGTCGTGGCGATCGTCGCCGCCGCCGCCGCCTTCCTCGCCAAGGACATCCTCCTGCGCGAATGGGCCCTGTACCGCCTTCGAAAGGTCACCGGCCTCGAGACGCATCTCGACTCGGCCCGTGCCGGGCTGTTCACCGGCACCATCACCCTGACCGACCTGCGCCTCTACAACTCCGCCGAGTTCGGCGGCGGCCTCCTCATCTCGGTGCCGGACCTCCATCTCGAGATCGACGGGGACGCCCTGCCCCGCCGCGAACTCCGGCTGAAGCTGGGACGCCTGCACATCGATGAGTTCAACGTGGTCCGCAACCGCGAGGGCCGCACCAACATCTTCGAGCTGATGGAAACCGCGCGCGAACGCGCCGGGGTGCTGGACGCCCTCACCGTGGGCGCCCCGGGCCTCGAGTTCACCGGCATCGAGACCCTCAACCTCACGCTCGGCACGGCCCGCTTCATTCAGATCGGCGACCCGCGCGCGACCCGCGAGTTCCGCGTGGGCGTCACCAACGAGATCGTCCACGACGTCCGCTCGACGTCGGACCTCACGCCGCTCCTGCTGAAGGTGGTGTTCCGGGAGATCGGCCGCGGCTTCCAGTCGCGCTAGCGCCCGGAAACGGCGCGGCGTGCGCGCCGCGATCCGATACGCCGTCCCGGACGCCGTGTCCGCGCCCCCGGAAACCCGGGCGCTCAGAACCTGCCGGTCACCGTCACGCCGAAGGTCAGCGGATCACCCGGCTGATAGACGACCAGGTCCTGCTGGAACGCGTTCCGAAGGTCCAGGGCGTTGCTGTAGTACTCCTCGTCGAAGATGTTCCGCGCGAACACCGCCACCTCCCAGCGGTCGTTCGTCCACCCCAGCCGTCCATGGACGAGCGCGTACGCGTCCTGGTCCACGTCGTTGAACTCGGTGAGCTCGTGGTGGCCCACGGCCTGCACCTCCCCCCGGAGGTACACGCCGCCCGGCAGCCTCCAGTGCACCCCGGCACCCGCGGTGTACCGCGGGACGAACGCGATGCGATTCCCGTCGAGGTCGCGCCCCGTGACCGGATCGTTGAAGTCCGTGTACTCCGCGTCCGTCCATCCGGCGTTCGCGTACACGTCGAGCGTCGGATGCGGACGCGCCGTGACCTCGACCTCCGCGCCGTAGCTCCGCGCCCGCTCCGCGTTCACGAGAAAGGACTGCGCGGGGTCGAATTCGCCGATGCGATGGACCGGGTAGTCCGACGTGGAGATGTAGAACAGAGCGGCATCCACGAGGAGGCGGCCGTCCCACCACGCGGTCTTGGCGCCCAGCTCGAAATGATGCGAGCGCGACGCGTTGTAGCCGGCGTCCTCCGGCCGGTCGTTGCCCGTGTTGAAGCCGCCGCTCTGGTAGCCCATCGACCACGTGAAGTAGGTCTCGAAGTCCGGCGTGATCCGGTACGCGACTCCCAGCTTCGGCTGCAGCGCGGTGAAGTCGTCGTCGGCGCGGAACGCGGACAGCGGCGAACTTCCTCCCGGCAGCATCGCGTTCTCGAGCCGCCGCGCGCGGTCCACGCGGCGCTCGTCCAGCGTCGCGCGCAGGCCCGCCGTGATGTCCAGATCCTCCCCGAACGTGTAGGTCGCCTGGCCGAAGATCGCCCAGGTGCGCTCGTCAAGCTCCGACACCGTCCGGAACACGTTCGGCGCGGGCGGCAGCTGCGGATTGTCGGCGAGTTCGATGCTGCCGGAGTCGTTCCGAAGGGTGCGATCCGCGAAGTACACGCCGGCCACCCACTGCCATGGTTCGGCATCAACGGACTGCAGACGGATCTCCTGGGACCACTGCAGCACGTCCGGACGATTGAAGCCGATCCGCGCGGGGAACGGGGAGAAATCAAAGTCCTGCGCCAGGGACTGCTCCCAGTCACGCCGCGCCGTCACGGAGAGAACCTCGAACGAACCCGCATCGTACGAGACGCGCAGCGCCTGGAGATTCTCGTCGGTGTCCACGTACCCGCTCTCGTCGCGGAACACGTCGAACGGACCCCGATCCACCGCGGGGTAGTAGGTCGGCACGAAATCGTCGCGAAACCGCAGCGCGGAAAGGATGAGCGAGACGTCCAGGCGGTCCGTCGGCGTCCACCGCAGTTCCGCGCGCCCGGCGAGTGTCTCGTGGTCGTCGATCCGCCGGCCGGTCGTGTGATTCCGCACGTACCCATCGCGGCTGCTGAACACGCCCGACACGCCGAAGGCCAGTTCCCCCTCCCGGATGGGCCCGCTGACCGACGCCTCGGTGTCCACAAGGCCGTAGCTCCCCGCGCCCGCGCCCGCCATCCCGCGCCACTCGTCTCCGGGACGCCGGCTCGAGGCCACCACCGTCCCCGCCGGCCCCGCGGCACCCAGCATCGTGCCCTGCGGCCCCCGCAGGAACTCGACACGCCCGATGTCGAACAGCGGCGCACCCCGCGACGTGAGATCGGTGTACGGCACCCCGTCCACGTAGAGGCCCACCGCGGGTTCGCCCACGGCGAAGTTGTTCTCGCGCAGGCCCCGCAGCGAAAAGCGGGGCGCGCGGTCGTTGTTCGCATCGAACACCCGCAGGTTCGGCGCGAGAAACGGGAGGTCGCGAATGCCGCGGACGGAACCGGGCCGGATCTCGGAGCCGTCGAGCAGGCTCCATGTCAGCGTCGACGCCTGCCCGAGGCCCGCCGGCGCCTGGCCCGTCACGACGACGGGGGGAAGAGTCAGGTACGAACCCTCCGCCGGCCCCGATTGCGGCGCCGGTTCGGCGCCGCGGACGGCGATCGATCCGCAACTCACTCCGGCCGCGACAGCAACAGTTGCAAGGGAACGCATATGTTCCTTATCCGCGGCGGCCGGGGCCTTGGCAAGGTCCGCGTCCCCGGCATCGCGCGGAATGCCGGACGAAAGAACCGCCTCAGAGTTGCTCCCCGAACAGATTCGCGAGGCGCGCCGCGAGTTTCCGGCGCGCCATCGCGTAGCTGAAATACTTCAGGCCCAGCGCGTAGTTGGTCGCGGCCCATTCCTCGCGCAGCGCGGCGTCGGCGAGCACTTTCCGCGTCTGCGCCACGACTTCGCGGCTCACCACCTGGGTCATCGCGATGGTCTTGAAGCCAAGCGGATGGATGTCGCGGGCATACACCGCGTACGTGTTCACGACCACCGGCTTGCGGAAATAGATCGCCTCGAGGAAAGCGTTGCCGAATCCCTCGTAGAGGCTGGGGTACGTGACCAGGTCCGCGTGCGGGTACACATCGAAAAGCGTGTACACCTTGCGGCCGTCCGGAGAGAGACCGCGCTCCTCGCCGACGCGATCCGAGATGAACCGCACGTCGATCCGGGCGTCCTCGATGCGCTCGCGCAGCAACTGCATGTACGCGGACCCCTCGTCCCCGGCCGGATGCGAGATGACGAGCTTGGCGCGCGGATCGTCGAGCCTGCGGACGAGCTCAATCGCGTGCTCGATCCCCTTGCGCGCCACGACGCGCGTGGGCTGCAGGATGAGCAGGTCGTCGTCCGCGAGGCCGATCTCCCGGCGCAGGTCGGCATTGTAGTCGTCGATGCCCGGCGGCGGGGTTTCGAAATCGAGGATGTTGGGAATGATCGTCGATCCGAGGCCGAAACGGCGCGCGAGTTCCTTCTGCGCCATCGAGTTGATCACCACATGCTCGATCCCGTGCAGGGCCGGCGGGAACGCCGCCTGCAGGTAGTCGGTCACCCCGTTCACCACGAAGCGCTCCCGCTCCCACGCGAAATCGTGATGGTGCGCGATCGTCGGGATTCCCGTCTCCGCGATCACTTCCGTCATGGCGAGGCCGAGCGGCACGTGCATCGGGATCGCCAGGATGTTCTGCGGCACGAGCACCTCGATCCCGAATCGCTCGATGAAGGCGTACAGCGCGTCCTTCAGCTTCTCCTTGAGCGCGTGGATCTGGTTGGTGACCGCCCGCGAGCGGCGCGTCACGCCGAAGAGATGCTGCTGCACCGCGAGCACTTCCGGGTGACCGAAGAACGCCAGCGGCTCCACCTGGCTCTCCAGCGGCGGCGTGTCCAGGAGACCCCCGAACCAGTAGCAGGAATGCCCCTGACCCCGGAACACCTGCGCCCATTTCCTTGCCTCGAGGGAAACACCGTCGGTCCCGTGAAACCGCGTGGAGACAAATCCGATTCGCTTCGGCGGCTGCTGGAAGATGACGATTGGGTCCACCGGCGCGACTCTAGTGGACGACCGCCCGTGGCGCGACCCGTCTCAGCGTCCTCCCCGGCCGCGCGCCGGGGCCTCGGGGCGGCCGATGCCGTGCATCCGGGCATTCCCCCCGTTTCCCGGTCCCGCCGATTGCAAACCGCACAAGCACGGACCCGGGGGAGCCTCAAAACCCCCTCAGGATGCGCGAAATCACGCTGGCACATTCCTCGCAGCGTGCTCGCGGAAACAACCAAGGAATTCCGACATGGAAAGCATCTCCAAGACCATCGAAGTCAATGTGCCGGTCTCCGTCGCCTACAACCAGTGGACCCAGTTCGAGGAGTTTCCTCGTTTCATGGAGGGCGTGAAACACGTCCATCAGGAGGGTGACAAGCGACTCCACTGGCATGCCGAAATCGCGGGCCGCGACAAGACCTGGGATGCCGAGATCTTCGAGCAGATCCCCGATCAGCGCATTGCATGGCGAAGCATGAGCGGCACGAAGAACTCGGGCATGGTCAACTTCACCCCGCTGGGGCCCGACAGGTGCCTGATCGAACTGAAGCTCAACTACGAGCCCGAGGGTGCCGTCGAAACGATCGGCGATGCCATGGGCGCGGTCTCCGCGCGCGTCTCCGGAGACCTGAAACGGTTCAAGGAGTTCATCGAGAACCGTCAGGCTCCCACCGGCGGCTGGCGCGGTGAGATCCGCGGCAAGGAAATCGTCTCGCGAGGGTAGGCGCGTCGCTTTCCGGGGCCGCAGCACGCCCCGACTGGAGCGCGAGATAACGTCGTCCCCCGTTCTCGCGATCAGAAACCATGGGGACCCCACGCGTCCGGTCGAGCGACGGCTCGCCGGACGTCTTCTTTGTCCCGTCAGGGTCCGATGACGGGGTGTGCCGCCCGGGTGTATGAAGCCGCGACGGCGTCGGCGGTTCTTACAGTGGCTTGGCATCGGCAGTTACTCATTGGCGCGGAGACGCTTGGGTGTGGGTGCGCGCGTCGGGGACGTCGCAAGGCGTCGGATTTCCTGACATCCCTCTGGCAGGCGCTCCCAAGCGCGTTCGCGACGCCCCATTGAGAATCAGGCACTTACGAAATCCGACCCGCTGCAGGCCCACTGGTATGCGCCGTGCTTAAGGAAATTCGTCTAGTCAATTCGGAGTCCGTCATGCGCGCATCATGGATGTTCTTCCGCCTTGCTGGCGCGGGCGAAATCGCGGCAGGACGGGCAGTGTCCCGGAGTGGCGTCCGGGACCTCCGAATTGACGATCCAGCAAGCTTTCAGGCAGTCGGCCCAGAGCCGTCCCTCGGGACATGGCTCTTCGACAGGGCGGTTGGCTTTCCGTCCTTCGAAATCCGCGGCGACGTGGCCGTTCCCCGGGGAAGTTCGAGAGGGTTGGGGATCGAGCCACGAGGGGTTCGTCGTCTGTCCTGAAGCAGCGCTCCGACTCGCGGCCCGCAACTGCGTAGCTCCTACGGAGCGCTGCACCGAGGGGCGGCCTTGTGCCGCCCCTTACCCTTTTCCGGAGGTTCGCCGTCCGGCGGCTGCGCAGAGGGGTCGGGCATGCGGAGGCGGGCCGCGGCGGTCAGCCGTTCATGGACGGCCTGCGCGGCGTCAGCAGGACCGCGTTCTGGGGCGCGGGACAGACCTCATGACAGATCCCGCAGCCCGTGCATGCGGAGAGCACCACCCGCGGCAGGCCGTCCCCGAAATCCATCGCGCCGGGAACCGGGCACCGCTCGTAGCAGGCCGAACAGAAGTTGCCCTGGTACGCCAGGCAGTACCGGCCCTGGATCATCGCCACGCGATCCGCGACCTTCGCTGCCGTCACCCGGTTCCGCAGTGGTTTCAGGAAGGCGCCGAACAGATTGCGCCGCGAGACACTCATCCCATTCATTCAAGCGCCGCGACGACTGCTGGCGAGGGAATTCTGGGAAATCGTGTTCGACACCACGCGCAATTCCGTCAAGCTATCGGGTCGAAGTCACGATGGATACGCGCGCCTTGATTCTGCTTTGCTCGGGCCTTCTGCTCGCCGGTCCGGCGGTCCGCGGCGCGTCCGCCGATCGACCGGATTTCAATCGCGAGATCCGTCCGATCCTGTCGGACAACTGCTTCGCGTGCCACGGCCCGGATGACTCGACGCGAAAGGCGCGTCTCCGGCTGGACCGGCGTGAGGGCGCAACCGAGCCGAGCCGCTCCGGCGCCCTCGCGATCGTTCCGGGCGATCCCGACTCGAGCGAGCTCATTGCCCGGATCACGGCCACCGATCCCGGCGAGGTGATGCCGCCGCCGGAGACGGGCAAGTCGCTCACCCCGGAACAGGTCGATGTGCTCAGGCGCTGGATCGCGTCCGGCGCCGACTACCAGACGCACTGGGCGTTCGTCCCGCCCCGTCGGCCACCGGTTCCGGAACCGCCGGCCGACGTGCTCGAGGCGCCCATCAGCAATCCCATCGACGCGTTCATCGCGGCCCGGCTGGCGCAGGAGGGTCTCCGGATGTCGCCGGAGGCCGATCGCGCCACGCTGATCCGCCGCGTGACGCTCGATCTCACCGGACTGCCCCCCTCCCCCGAGGAGGTGGACGCCTTCCTCGCCGACCCCTCACCCACCGCGTACGAGGACCTGGTGGACCGCCTTCTGACCTCCCCGCGCTACGGCGAGCGCATGGCCCTCGAGTGGCTCGATGCCGCGCGCTTTGCGGACACGCACGGATACCATCTCGATTCCGGACGCGACATGACCGCATGGCGCGACTGGGTCATCGCGGCCTTCAACTCCAACAAGCCGTTCGACGCCTTCACGGTCGAACAGCTCGCGGGCGACCTCCTCCCCGATCCCACGCGCGACCAGCTCATCGCCACCGGCTTCAACCGGAATCACATGATCAACTATGAGGGCGGGGCGATCCCCGAGGAGTATCACTACGCCTACCTCGTGGATCGCGTGAACACGACCGCGACGGTCTGGCTCGGCCTGACGATGGCCTGCGCCCAGTGCCATGATCACAAGTACGATCCGATCTCGATCGCGGAGTACTACCAGTTCCTCGCCTTCTTCAACAACGTGCCCGAGCAGGGGCTCGACGGGAACCGCGGCAACGCGGCGCCCGTGCTCAAGCTGCCCACCCCCGAGCAGGAGGTGCGGCTCGCGGCGCTCACGAGCGCCGTCGAGGATGCCGAGAAGAACCTCCAGTCGCGGCTCCCGGACATCGATGCGGCGCAGGCCGCATGGGAACAGCAGGTCCTGTCCAGCCAGACCGCCACGTGGACCCGCATCACCCCCGAGACCCTCGCCGCCGCCGGGGGCGCCGAGTTCACCGCGCTCGACGACGGTTCCACCCTGGTCTCCGGCGCGAACCCGGAGCGCGACCGCTACGAGATCACCTTCCGCAACCCGCTCGAGCGGCTGACCGCGCTCCGGCTCGAGATCCTGCCGGACCCGTCGCTTCCGGCGTCCGGTCCGGGGCGGGCCCACAACGGCAACATCGCCCTGACGGCCGTCCGCCTCGCGTCCGGCGAGCGCGAAATCCGGCTGGCGTCCGCGTCCGCGAGCTACAGCCAGCGCAACTTCCCGATCGGAAACGCGATCGACGACGATCCCCGCAGCGCATGGGCCGTGGACGGGGGCATCGGCAAACCCCACACCGCGGTCTTCGAGCTCGAGGCGCCGATCACGGAGGAGTCGCTCACCCTCGAGCTGCGCTTCGAATCGCCCTTCGCGAATCACGGCATCGGACGGTTCCGCCTCGCGGCGACCGACTCGGATCAGCCGCACGACGCCCATTCGATCCCGGAGGAGATCCGCCGCGTCCTTGCCACCGCCGCGAACGAGCGCTCCGACGAGGACGCGCGGCGTCTCCGCCGCTTCTATCGCGAGAACGTGTCCGAGGAACACCGGCGCCTGCGGGCGGCGGTGGACAGCGCGCGCAAGGCGCGTGACGAGTTCGACGCCACGATCCCCACCACGATGGTGATGCAGGAGATGGCCACGCCGCGCGACACCTTCATTCACCTGCGGGGCCAGTACGACAGCCATGGAGACAAGGTGACGGCCGGCACACCCGCCTTCCTGCCGCCCCTGCCGGAGGGAGAACCCGTCAACCGCCTCGGACTCGCGCGCTGGCTCGTGTCGGACGACCACCCCCTGACCGCCCGCGTCACGGTCAACCGCTACTGGCAGATGTACTTCGGCCATGGCCTGGTGAAGACATCCGAGGACTTCGGCTCCCAGGCCGAGTGGCCGAGCCATCCCGAACTGCTCGACTGGCTCGCCCGCGAGTTCATCGAGTCCGGCTGGGACATCCGGCACATGCAGCGGCTCATCGTCACGAGCGCGACGTACCGGCAGTCGAGCCGGGTCACCCCGGATCTCGTCGCGCGCGATCCGGAGAACCGCCTGCTTGCGCGCGGTCCGCGCCTCCGGCTGCAGGCGGAGTTCATCCGGGACCAGGCGCTCGCCATCAGCGGGCTGCTCAACGACCGGATCGGCGGCGAGTCGGTTTCGCCCTACCAGCCGGCCGGCCTGTGGTCGGAGCTCTCCATGCGCGAGGATTCCGAGCGCTTCTCCGCGCAGTTCTTCGTGCAGAGCAAGGGCGCGGATCTCTACCGCCGCTCAATGTACACCTTCTGGAAGCGCAGCTCGCCGCCGCCGCAACTGAGCACGTTCGACGCGCCCGACCGCGAGACCTGCACGGTCAAGCGGCCGCGCACCAACACGCCGCTCCAGGCGCTGATCCTGCTGAACGACCCGACCTACATCGAGGCGTCGAGGAAGCTCGCCGAGCGCCTGCTGGCGCGGCCGTCGAGCGACGCCGCGCGGGTGGCATGGGCCTTCCGTCTCGCCACGGCCCGGCACCCGACCGCGCGCGAGCAGACCATCCTCCTGCGGGTCCTGCAGGAACAGCGCGCGCATTACCGCACGCGCCGCGAAGCCGCGGAGGCTCTGCTCTCCCACGGCGACTCGCCGCGCGATCCCACGTGGGATCCGACAGAGCTCGCAGCATGGACCATGCTTTCCAGCACCATCCTGAACCTCGACGAGACGATCACCAAAGGTTGATGCCCATGTCGCCATTGAATGCCGCACCGAACGAATTCGCCCGTTACATGACACGGCGGCACTTCTTCCGCCGCACCTCGCTCGGCCTCGGCACCGCAGCGCTTGCCTCGCTGCTGGACCTTCCGCTGCTCTCCTCCGCCACCGCGGCGCCCGGCGCGCGCGCAAGCCTGGGCGCGCTGCCCGCGCTGCATTTCGCGCCGAGGGCCAAGCGCGTGATCTTCCTGTTCATGTCGGGAGGCCCGTCGCACATCGACCTGTTCGACTACAAGCCCGCCCTGCGCCGGCATCACGGGGAGGAACTGCCGGCATCCATCCGCATGGGCCAGCGCATCACCGGGATGACCTCGGGCCAGAGTTCCTTCCCGTGCGTCGCGCCCATGTTCGAGTTCCATCGGCACGGCCGCTGCGGCCGCTGGCTCAGCGAGCTCATCCCGCACATCGGCTCCGTGGCGGACGACATCTGCGTCATCAAGTCGATGCACACGGAGGCGATCAATCACGATCCCGCCTTCACATACATCCAGACCGGGGCCCAGCAGCCCGGGCGGCCCAGCCTCGGCTCATGGCTCAGCTACGGCATCGGCAGCGAGAACCAGAACCTGCCCGCGTTCGTGGTCATGATCTCGCAGGGCAGCGGGAACAAGACGGACCAGCCGCTGGTCTCGCGCATGTGGGGTTCCGGGTTCCTGCCGAGCAAGCACCAGGGTGTCCGCTTCCGATCCGGCACGGGCGATCCCGTCCTCTACCTCTCCAACCCGGAGGGCATCGAGCGCTCGAACCGCCGGCTGATGCTGGACGGGCTCCGCGACCTCAACGAGCTCGCCGCAGAGGACTTCGGCGACCCGGAGATCCTCACCCGCATCTCCCAGTACGAGATGGCCTTCCAGATGCAGATGTCGGTGCCGGATCTGACCGACATCAGCCAGGAGCCGGCCTACATCCGCGAGATGTACGGCATCAAGGACAACCCCGTGGACGGCGGCTTCGCCCGGAACTGCCTGCTCGCCCGCCGCATGATCGAGCGGGGCGTGCGATTCGTGCAGCTCATGCACCGCGGATGGGACCAGCACAACAACCTGCCGACCCAGATCCGCGGGCAGTGCTCCGACGTGGACCAGCCCAGCGCCGCCCTCATCAAGGACCTGAAGCAGCGCGGGCTCCTCGAGGACACCCTCGTGATCTGGAGCGGCGAGTTCGGCCGCACCGTGTACAGCCAGGGCCAGCTCACCCGCGACAATCACGGGCGGGACCACCACGGACGCTGCTTCTCGAACTGGCTGGCCGGCGGCGGCATCAAGCCCGGCATCGAGTACGGCGCCACCGACGACTACTGCTACAACATCGTCGAGAACCCGGTGCACATTCACGACTTCAACGCCACGATCCTGCACTGCCTCGGGATCGATCACACCCGGCTGACGTATCGTTTCCAGGGTCGGGACTTCCGCCTCACGGACGTCCACGGCGAGGTCGTGAAGGGAATCCTCGCATAGCCTCCGGCGAGAGAAGACATCTCACGCAGGGCGAAGGTGCCGCGCATGCGGAATCTTCGCCCTGGCTCGTTCATGCATCCGGCGACCGCGGGAAGGGGGCTGTCGGGGACGTCAAGTGGAGGCGGGCCGGGGTCGCCGCGACGGTGCTGTCGCTCGCGTGGGGCAGCACGCCTCGTCACCGGGCGCTCGACGTGCCATGACCCGCGCGCCCGCCGGCGGGCATCGACCCGGCAGCCTTGCCCGACGTTGCTCCGGGCACCCGGCGCGCCGCCGCGAAGCGGTTGAACGGGGGAAGGCATGCGGTATCCTCCCCTCCCCTCCCCTCGCCCGCGATCCCTGCCGTCCTCGCGGCTCGATCAGTACACGCCCTCGACGATCTGCTTTTCCATCGCGCCGAACGGGCGCACGTCGCCCACGCCGTCCCACGCGTAGGGCGGGCGCGGCGCGCGGCGTATCGCCTCGTCACGCTCGAGGAAGCGCGGCATGAAGAACTCCTTCGTCATCGTCGTCAGCTCGACGCGGCCGAACTCGCCGTATGGCACGAGTTCGTTCGTGGCTTTCGGGTTCACGACGCGGAGGACCGCGCGCGGCTGGGGCGCGTAGTACGTGATGCTGAACTGATCCTCCGGCTCGAGGGGCACGCTGGCGGCGAGTCCCATCAGCGTGTTGCCGTAGGTCGGATAGAACCCGATCCGGTTCTCGAGAAGCTCCTCGATGATGAACCGCACCTCCTGCGGCTTCATGGAGGTGCCGCCGCAGAAGACGCCGCGCACGCCCGCCTCCCAGAGGTTGACGCGCTCGGCCAGCGCCTCGAGCAGCTTGGGCGTTGTGAACAGGCCGGTGATCCTGCGGTTCTGCAGGAGCACGACCGCCTGGTCCACCACGTGGGCCATGTATGCCTTGGCGACGTCGAACTTGCGCTCCGCGAGCACCTTCTTGACCCAGCGAGGATCCAGATCGACGAAGTAGCACGGGCTGCCACGGAAGTTGGCGAGGTGCTCGATCGCGAGACGCAGGCGCCGGGGGCCGGTGGGGCCCACCATCAGCCATGCGCCACCGCGCGGGAAATGCTCGTCCTTCACCTTCCCGCTGAACTCTTCGTAATCGACCTTGTAATCGTTCCAGCCGATGCGCTGCTTGGGCATTCCCGTGGTGCCGCCGGTCTCGAAGATGTTGTACGGCTTGCCGCGGAACGCGGCGGGCACCCAGACCTCCGGCTGCAGGCCACGCAGCCATGCGTCCTCGAAGTGGGGAAACTTGAGGATGTCGTCGAAGGTGTGGATCTCCTTGCGCGGGTCCCAGTTGCGGCGGGCCCAGTCCAGCCAGAACTCGCAGCCGGTCTCGGGGCTGAAGTGCCATGCGATGATCTGACGGAGGTGTTCGTCCAGTTGTTTGCGGGCCGCCTCGACGGCCTCCGGGCTCACGGTAGGGATGGGCATGGGGGATTTGGGTTCTCACCAATGCGGGCGGCAGGCCGCGAATCGCGGATCTGCCGCCCGCAGAAACTTCTGCCTTCCGGTATTCCGCCGGCGGGTTCAGGGCCGGGGCTGACCGAGGCGCACGTCGGGCGTCCTCGGGGTGTCCGGCAGCCCCTCCGCGCGCGCGGAATCATGCAAGGCGAAGAGGTGCGTCTGCGTGGCGACGTAGATCACCCCGTTGGCGACGATCGGCGTGGAATAGATCGCCGCGTGGAAGTTGGCCTCGCTGAGGATCTTCTTCTCCTTGGCGGAGGCGAGGACCACGAAGTCGCCGTCCTCGTCGCCGACGTACACCTTTCCGTCCGCGACGAACGTGCTGCCCCACATGTGCCCCTTCATGTCGTGGGTCCAGTAGTGGGTTCCGTTCTCCGCGTCCAGACAGTGCACGAAGCCCGAGAAATCGCCCACGAACAGGAGGCCGTTCGTCGGATCGATGGAAACCGTCGAGATGCTCCGGTGGATTCCCCGGTACTCCCAGATCAGCCCGTTGCTCGTGATGTCGCCGGTCTTCGTGGCATCGACACAGACGAGGCGGCCGATGCCCTCGCCATGCTCCGGATCCTGGCCGATCGCGACGTACACGCGGTTCTTGTAGAACACGGGGGTCGCGTTGATCTCGCTGGGGCCGTTGAAGGCCGGGTACACGATCGGCTCGCCGTCGCGGACCTTGTACTCGGGCGGGTTGCAGTCGAACCACCAGATCTTCCGGAGAAAGCTGGAGTCCTCGGCCTCCTTCGGCTCGGCCTCGAGGGCGTAGAGCACACCGTCGCCGCCGCCGGCGTAGATCTGCCACTTGCCGTTGACCTGGCCGGCCGAGGGTGAACTCCACTGGCCATGGAAGATGCGCGGACCGATCTCCGCGTCGTCCTCGCCGGCGAACTCCCCGGTGTGCTTGTTGAGGGCGATGTAGCTGGGCGAGAGCGGGGACGGGATGTTGACGTGGGTCCAGTCCTGACCGTTGGAGGTGCAGACGTAGACAAGGTCACCGAGGATGAGCGGCGAGCTGTTGGACGCGTTGTGGGGGAACACCCCGAGCTCGTCCATCATGTCATAAACCCAGATGATGTCGGCGTCGCGCGGGCCGATCCTGGCGGGCGGAAGGCCGGTATCCTTGACGACATACTGGGCCTCGTCCTGCATGCCCTGGTTGCCATCGGCCATGCCGTTGATGTCGAGGCACATGACCTCGCAGCGGCTGGTGACGATGTAAACCCGGTCCCCGTCGATCGTGGGCGAACTCAGGAGACCGAGGCCCTCCCAGTCATTGACCTTCCCGGAGCGCAGCTTCGGGATGACGAGCTGCCACAGGAATTCGCCCGTCTTCTCGTCGAACACCTTGAGGATGCTGCGATCGCCCTTGTGCTGGGGATCGCGCGGGAAGCGGTTGTTCGTCCCGACGAAGACCTTCCCCTGCGAAACCGTGGGATTGCCGTAGGTCTGTGAGCCCAGGCGCGCGATCCATTTCACGTTGCGCGTGGTGGACAGGTCGATGTCCTCGGAGCCGGACTTGAAGGTGCCCGGATCGAAGCGCTCGGGCAGGTTCTTCTCCGGCGAGTACATGTTGCGGTTCACCGTGCCGCCCCACTGTTCCCAGTCCCCCGCGTGGGCGAGTCCCACGACGAGTCCGAGACCCGCCGTCAGCGCGTGAGCCAGAGTCGCCTTGTTCATGTTCCTCATTGTACCTCGTGTTCGGATCGCGTGCCGGTCAGTTAGGCGTGACTTGAATGTTGTCGATGAAGACGCGCATGTCCTGCGGACTGAGGGCGAACAGGCCGGGCGCCCCCTGCCGGTGCGCCGTCCGATGCTCGTACTCGATCGTCCATTGCTCGGGTTCCGGATCGTCCTTCTTCCAGACCTTTCCACGGACCACGCCGGTCCCGTCCTCGCGGACATCGACGCGCGTCAACATGGTGTACCATGTGTTTGGCTGCCACCGGAATGGCACCGAGTGGCGGACTCGCTCCTGCGTGGAATTGATCTCGAGCTGCTGCGAATTCCCCTTCAGCACGATGATGTACCGCTGGTTCACCAGTCCCACCTCGGACATCTTGCGCCGGGTGCCCTCGCTCCGGACGTCGGCGCGGACCGTGTAGTTCTTCATCTCCGGAGAGCCGATGAACGCCGTCGCGCGCTGGAGGAACTTGTTGTCGATCGTCTTCGTGAGGGCCTTCGTCCCGTCCACGTCGCGCACCTCGAAACGGAAGCGCGCCCCGATCCACGCCAGGGGCGGGTAGGCGAAGGGCGTCGGCGGCTCCACGCTGTTGGTCGTGGTGTTGCTCAGCTCGAACTGCTCGAAGTTCTCCTCGAACGGGATCCTCGGCAGGACACGCCCGCGCATGAACCCCTTGAGCCCGTCGAGTTCCGCTTGGAACGCGCCGGCGGAGCGCTCCGCGTCGTCCGCGACGCGCAGCCGGCCCCTGTCATCGAAGGACGCGTCCATGGTGGCCCGCACGAGTGCGGTCGGCGGCACGTAGGGGCTCCACTTCACCTTGGACACGTCCGGGACCTCCTCCACCAGCAGACCCTTCGCGTCGAGCTTCCGAACCCGGAATGAAACCGTGTCCCCGGGGTGCACCAGCACTTCCGAGGGAATGATCTGCAGCTGGGCGGCCGGGCCCGGCTCGGGCGCGGGCTCGGGCGCGGGCGGCTTCGGCAGCCCGGGGTTGGGGCCGGCCTTGCCGAAGGCATACAGTTTGCGCGTCGTCTGGACGTAAATCTTGCCGTTGTACGCCGTCGGCGAGCCGAAGCAGCGGCCCTCCAGGTCGATCCGGCTGAGCTGCTCGACGGAGTCGCCGTGGTCCTTCAGCACGTAGAAGCCGCCCTTGGCGCCCGCCTCGGAGCCCTCGCCGGTGCCCTTGCCCTCCGGGCTCTCGAGAATCGGGACGTAGATTCGGCCGTCGGCGAACAGGGGGGACGAATTGCGCTGCTCGATGCCGAGGTCGAACTGCCAGAAGATCCTGCCGGTGTTCACATCGACGGCGGTGAGCTCGCCCTTCTCCTGCGTCACGTAGATGCGGTCGCCCACAAGGATCGGCGAACTGGTCGAGGTGGACAGCGACGGGTTGCTCCAGATCTCCACGGAGGCGCGGTCGAGGACAACCGGGCCCTGCGCTCCCGCCTGGGGTTCAACGTCCGGGATCCGCATCGCCACCATCTGCCCGGGCTCGTACGGCGTTCCGTAGATGACGATCACCTTGTCGTTGTTGTGCACCAGCGCGGTCGCGTTGATGCCGGCGGGCGCGAGGGGCACCGCCCAGAGCGGATCCCCGGTGCGCGCGTTCAGGCAGATCACCGACCCGTCGCCGCAGGCCGCGATCAGCACGCGGCGTCCCCGCAGCCACGTCAGGTACGGATGGGAGAACGAATTGTCCTTGGGCCGGTCGGCCGGGCTCGAGGCCCAGACGATCTCGCCGGTCCTCTTGTCGAAGGCGTAGAACCGATCCCCGCCCGCGCCCTGCGCGCCCCAGTTGCTCGTGATGCCGCGGGTGATCACAAGGTCGCCGTCCACGACCGGCGAGGCGGTGCGCCCGTTCGGGAAGGTGAGGCGGCCCAGTGTTTCCATGAGCGAATGGCTCCATCTCAGTTCGCCCTCCGGGGAGAAGGCCGCCAGGATTCCCTGGGTTCCCTGCATGTACACATCGCCGGTCTCGGGATCGATGGCCGGGGAGGCGCTGGCATAGCGCTCGTAGATGATGTCGCTGAGGAAATCGTTGAAGGTCCGGCGCCAGCGGATTTCGCCCGTCTCGGCGTCGAGGCACGCGAGGCCCTCCTGAAGGTCGGGGCCTGTGCCGTGGTATCCCATGATGTACAGGCGGTCACCGGTGACGACGGCGGTCGACTGCCCTCCCCAGTCCGCGACCCACAGGGCCGACTCCGCCGACTCGATCGCCTCCGGAAGGCCGGTCTCACGCGACACGCCGGACTGCTCGGGTCCGCGCCAGCTCAGCCATCCCGTCACGGGCGCTGCGGCGGCGCTTGCGAGCAGCCCGAATCCAATCCCCAATCCGATGGTCCATCGGCGAAAACGTGGCATACGCATCATGTGTCGGTTCTGGTCAGGAAGGGCGGCAACAGCTGGAAAAGCTGCGCCCCACTCTTAGAGCGGGCCCCTGCCTTTGCAACCGAATAATACCTACACGTACTTTCTGCGCGGTCTCCCGCGCGCTGCAGTCCCCACTCACCCCCGCCCCGCGCCACCTCGCCCACCGCGCCGTTGCCAATCCGTCGCCGGCCCACCTACCCTCATGTGCCCTGATCCTGTCATGGGACGCGACTCCGCCCACACCACTCCGCCGGCACAGCGCCGCCTGCCGCCCCTCCTCCGCCGCGCATGGTACGGGCTCAACCAGGCCTTCCGCCGCCGCGTCGCCCATCTGGAGATCACCCCGGACCAGTACACCGTCCTGCGCAACCTGCTCGAGGCCGGCCCGCCGGGTCTCACGCAGACCGAACTGACGGAGCGCATGTCCTCGGATCCGAACACCATCGCCTCGCTGGTCGAGCGCATGGAGAGCGCGGGCCTGCTCCGCCGGGAGACCGACCCCAACGACCGCCGCGCCCGCCGCCTGCGGTTGACCCTTGCCGGCCGCCGCCGCTTCCAGGCGGCGCTCGAAGTCGCCCTCCAGCTTCAGGACGATGTCCTCGCCGTCTTCGATCCCGCCGAGCGGGAGGTGTTTCTCCGCTACCTCGAACGCGTCGCCGATGAATGCCGCCGGGTTGCCGAGGCGCCTTCGCCGAGGCGCGGCGCGTCCCGCGCGTCCGCCGATCCCGGATCGAAAGCGTGATGGATCCCGAGCCGGTCCCATCGTCCCGGCCTCCGACGCCCGGCCGCGAGCCGGTGGAGGAGGATCCCGTGCTGCGCCGGGCCCTGATCCTCTCGCTTTCCAGCCTCGTGCTGCTCTCGGCCATCGTCACCGTGATCTTCCTCGCCGCCCGCCGCACCCGGCCGGACTACGGGGCGGCCCTTCACGATGCGCTCACCAACGGGCCTTTCGCCGGCGACGTGCCCCGGGCCGTGTTCGAGGACATCACCCATGCAGCGGGGATCGACTTCCGCCACTTCAACGCCGCCGAAGGCGAGAAACTCCTCCCCGAAACCATGGGCGGCGGCGTCGCCTTCTTCGACTTTGACAACGACGGCGATCCCGACCTCCTGTTCGTGAACGCCGCGCCGTGGCCATGGGCGGCCTCGCGGCCGGATCAACCGCTCACGGCCGCCCTCTATCGCAACGACTCCGGCCAGTTCACCAACGTCACGCGCGGTTCCGGCCTCGACATCGAATTCCACGGCATGGGTGTCGCCTGCGGCGACTTCGACGGCGACGGGCTCACGGATGTCTTTCTCAGCGGCGTCGGGGAACAGCACCTGTTCCGCAACGAGGGCGGGGGCCGTTTCACGGACGTCACGGAGCGCGCCGGGCTGCGCTCGGACCACTGGGGCACCAGCGCGGCCTTCATCGATTACGACCGAGACGGCGATCTCGACCTCTTCGTCTGCGGGTACGTCGAGTGGTCGCGGGAAATGGACTTCGAAGTGGATTACCGCCTCGCGGGCATCGGCCGCGCCTACGGGCCGCCGATGAACTTCCCGGGCTCGTTCTCCCGCCTGTATCGAAACGACGGCCACCGCTTCACCGACGTCTCGGAAGAGTCCGGAATCCAGGTGCGCAACAAGGCGACGGGCCAGCCGCTGGGAAAGTCACTGGGCGTCGCGCCGGTCGATTTCAACCAGGACGGCTGGATCGACCTCATCGTCGCCAACGACACGGTCCAGAACTTCGTGTTCTCCAACCGCTGGGACGGGACCTTCGCGGAGATCGGGGTCGAGTCCGGCGTCGCGTTCGACACGTTCGGGGGGGCGCGCGGGGCGATGGGCGTGGACGCGAGCCGTTTCACGGAAGACCAGGCGCTCGGCATCTCGATCGGGAACTTCGCCAACGAGATGCTCGCCCTCTACGTCAACCAGCCGAACACGCTGCTCTTCGCGGACGAGGCCATCGCCCGAGGCGTCGGCGCCGCGAGCCGGAACTCGCTCACCTTCGGGGTCTTCTTCTTTGACTACGACCTCGACGGCTGGCTCGACCTCCTGATCGCCAACGGCCATATCGAGGAGGAGATCGCCCGCACCCATTCCGCGCAGCGCGCCCGCCAGCCCGCCCAGCTCTTCTGGAACGCCAGGGGCAGGCACAGGGGCCGCGGCTTCATCCCGGTGACCGCCGCAAGGGCCGGCCCGGACCTCTTCCGGCCGATCCTCGGCCGCGGCTCCGCCTACGCCGACATCGACGGGGACGGCGACCTCGACGTCGTGCTCGTCGAGAACAACGGCCCGCCCGTTCTCCTGCGAAACAACCAGAACCTCGGGCACCACTGGATCCGCTTCCGGCTTCGCGGCACGCGAAGCAACCGCGAAGCCATCGGCGCCTGGGTGCGAATCCGCGCGGGCCTCCACACGCAGTGGCGCCAGATCATGCCGACCCGCGGCTATCTCTCGCAGTCGGAGCTCCCCGCCACATTCGGACTGGGCCGCAGCCGCCGCATCGACGAAGCCGAGGTCATCTGGCCCAGCGGCCGGCGACAGAAGCTCGATCCCGCCGCGCTGCGCCTCGATGCCGTCAACGACATCGAGGAACCTTCCCGCTGACGCCTAGTCCTCGGGCAGGGTGATCACGCTGTTGGCGGCGTTCGTCCCGAGCCGCCCCGACAGTGTCGCGGTCGGCGGCGTGCCCACGGGCTGCGGGTCGTACCGCTCGCCGGCCACGGGCTTCGGCCAGCCATCGAGCGCCTGCAACTGCTCCGGAGTCACGGTCGCCCCGCTCCCGGCGCCGTTCTCCAGGGCCCACAGGTTCTTCGCCGCGTCGATCCGGCGAAGGTTGTTCTCGATCATCTTCAACTGCGCACGCTCACGGTTCTTCCCGATGTTCGGAATGATCGCGATCGCAAGAAGGCCGATGATGCCCACCACGATCATGATCTCGATGAGCGTGAAGGCGGACCGCCGCGCCACGGTCCACGGCCGCGGCCGGGTCCCTTCGTTCACTAGGATCTGCATAGACTCACTGATTGAAGCTGCGCGCCGTCGCCGACGCCACTGATTCTGCCGGCAACCTAGATTTCCCCTCAGCCGGCCGTCAATGGGAACACCACCGGCGCCGGGAAGTTGCGCACCCCGGCGGCGGGCGGCCTCAGTCCGACCCTTCCGCCTCGGCGCGGCGCCGCCACAATTCGGCCCCGGCCGCGAGGCCCCCAATCAGCAGCGCGCCGCCAAAGAGCACCCCCTCCACCGTCCCCCGAACCTTCGCGGCCGATGGCGCTCCCGGATCGGCATGCGCCCCAGGCGGCGGGGAGAACTGCCCGGCGGGAGCCGGCTCGCTCGCGCGCCGGTATTCCTCGAGGGCCGGCCACAGGCGGAACTCCGCGTGCCGCCCGAGCTCGATCAGGGCCTTCCCCATGGCCGAAACATCCGTCTCCGCGGCCTCGAAGTACTGTCTCGCGAGCGAGGAATAGCTGGCGAACTCGTAGGACAGGCGTTCGATGAACTCGGCTTCCCGCCGGGCGCCCGGGATGTCTCCCGGGACTCCCGCCCGCAGGGCCGCCGCCTTGGCCTCGCGGCAGGCTTCCGCGATGCCGTTGAAGTCGTCGAGAACCCACCGCACGTTCACCTCGAGTTCGGCGGCCGCAGGCATGTACTCCTCGCCCCGGCTCTCGGCGAGGGCGGCGTCGATCGCGTGAAGCACCATCTCCCGGTGGACCCAGTCGAGGTTCGAAAGGACCTCCTCGACCTGCGCGAGGAGGATGTCGTTCTGGTAAACGAAGCCGTCGCCGTGCCATTTGTGCGTCCAGATCCCGTAGCTTCCCGCCCCCGCCAGCACACCTCCGAGGAGAAGCACCGCCAGCGCCGTCGCGCTCCAGTCTCGCCAGGTTTTCATAAGTGCTCCTGATTCAGACTCAATTTGTCATCTCAGAACCGACCCTCCGCAAGCAGTCTGGGGCGAAATGCACCCGGCCCCCCGGGAAACGACGCTCGAAGCGGGAGGCCGAACACCCAGCACTCGGTCCTTCAGTTGTTCTTATCGGAAGCGGACCGCGGGAACTTGAACGCGGCGGGGGAACGAGGCTGCGGGACGCGGGCATGGGGCGGCGCCCGCGGCGGGGAGGGACAAGGCGGCCGGAAGGCTTAACGAAGCGCGATCGCCCAGGCGCCGCCGCCGAGCAGGAGGTACGCCGCCGCGCAGGCGACGTCGAAGCGCCGGGCCCGCGTCCAGCGGTCCGGCAGGAGCACGAGGAACGCCCCGCACAGGGCGCCCGCGAGGAATCCGCCCCCATGCGCCAGCACGTCCGAGCGCGGGGAGGTTCCAAGCAGGATGAAGAGCAGGATGCCGCCGAGGAGCGCGCGGATGAGCATTCCTCCGGAGATCCGCCTCATCCGCCAGTCGCGCGCCAGCATGACCGCGAGCATGCCCAGCGCCGCCATGACCACTCCGGAGGCGCCGAGGCCGGTGTAATCCTCCGCGCGCCATGCCCATGCGAAGAGGTTGGCCGCCGTGCCGGCCACCAGCGTGGAGAGGAGCGTGGGGCCGGCACCGAACCGTCCCATCGCGAGCCCGATCAGCACGAAGCCCGTGGTGAGGTTCGCGACGAGGTGCTCGGGGCTCGCGTGCAGGAAGGTGGCGGTCAGCGGACGCCACCATTCACCCTGCCGGGTGGCGCTCGTCACGAATCGGCCCGTGTCATTCAGGCGGCTCGGGCCATCCCCCCCGGCATGGAAGATCATCAGCATCAGGAGACACCAGAGGAGCACTCCCCAGTGGAACATGAGGTCTCCGACGCCGGACACCACGGTTCCCGTCCAGCGACGGTTCTCGAGGTGATACAGCTGCAGGGTCCGCAGCGCGCGCGTCGCGTCACGCGCGTCCACCTCGAGGCCCCAGCCCCGCTCCTCCCGCGGCGCGCGGATGACGCAGGCGATCTCCTGGCTCGCCAGCGCGAGACTCCAGTCCATTGCCTGCCGCTGGGATCCGGCGGCGATGAACACCGCCTCCCGCTGCGCATCCATGGGTTGCGAGGGCCGCTCCAAGGAGCGGAACATCCCGCCCGACGCCGGGACTGGCAAACCAATCCTCGCGGGCGCTAGGCTCGAACGGCATGCAGTCCTGTCCCCTCCGCACGTCCGTCATCGGCAGTTATCCGTTTCCGGGCTGGCTCGAGTTCGCCTCCCGAAACCTTGCCGAGTTCGGGCCCGACGACCTCGCCGAGTTGCAGGAGGACGCCGTCACCGCGGCGCTGCGCGATCAGCTGGCCGCGGGGCTCGACGTGGTCACGGACGGCGAACAGACCCGTCTCGACTTCAACCTCAGCTTCTACGGCTACCTGGAGGGCATCGACCTCGAGTCGCGTCCGCCGAGGCGCTTCGGGCCTCCGGCACACGACCAGCGCGGCCGCCATGCCGTGGTCGGCCCGCTCGCCGCGCCTCGCGGCCTCGGAGCCGTGGACGAATATCGCCGCCTCGAGCGCATCGCGCATGACCTGCTCCCCGACGAGACTGAGCGCCCGACGCTCAAGGCTTCCGTTCCCGGCCCCTACACGCTGTCCGGCCGCCTCGTTCCCAATCCCGACCTCGGCTACCCGGATCGATGGGCCCTGACCGAGGCGCTCCTTCCGATCGTCCGCGCCGAACTGGAGGCTCTCGTCGCCGCGGGCTGCCGCGAGATCAGCGTCGATGAACCCAGCATGAGCTGTTACGCCCATCGCGAGGACCCTCGACGGTTCGTGGACATCTTCAACCGCACGGTCGAATCCGTTTCCGGCAGGACCCGCGTCTGCACGCATCTCTGCTTCGGCAACTTCAAGGCGCGCGCCGTCGGTCCCCGGCAGATCGCCCCCATGTTCCCCGCGTTCCTGGATCTCGCCTGCGACGAGGTCCACGTCGAGATGGCCAGCCGCGAATTCTCCGAGCTCGAGGTCATCGCGGAGATCAGCCGCCGCCGGGACGTCGCCGTTGGGATCGTGGACGTCAAGAGCTACTATGTCGAAACTCCCGATGACATCGCCCGGCGCGTCCAGCGCTGCCTCGACTACGCACCGGCCGATCGCCTCGTGTTCGCCCCGGACTGCGGCCTCAGCCAGACCGCACGCTGGGCGAGCCGGCGCAAGCTCGCCAGCATGGTCACGGGCGTGGCGCAGGTTCGTCGAAAGCTCGGCATTGCCTGAACCGCCGGGCGGTCTTCAACGTCGGCCCGGAACCTGCCGCACTCCATGATCCGACCCCTGCTCAAGGATGAGGCGCTGGTGGCCGACGTCATGGCCGCGCGCCGCGAGGCTTCCACCGGTGACCCCGCCCCGGTCCTCCACGTCTGGTGGCTCGGTCAGAGCGGATTCCTCCTGCAGCACGCATCCACGCACGTCCTCCTCGACCCGTACCTTTCCGATTCGCTCACCCGGAAATACGCGGGCACCGACAAGCCGCACGTGCGCATGTCCGAGCGCGTCGTCCCCCCGGAACGACTCGATTTCATCCAGGTCGTCACGGCGAGTCACGCGCACACGGACCACCTCGATCCCGACACGCTCCGGCCGCTTGCCGCCGCCAATCCCGGCCTCCACCTCGTCTGCCCCGAGAGCATCCGCCGGACCGCGAGGGAACGCTCCGGCCTCCCGGACCTCCGCATCCACGGCATGGACACCACCTCGCACGTGCAGACGCGCCTCGGCGAGGCCGTCCTCCACGCCGTGCCGGCCGCGCACGAGGGCCTCGAGCGCGACCCCCACGGGCGCCTGCTCCACCTCGGCTACGTGATCCAGCTCGGGCCGTTCTGCATCTATCACTCCGGCGACACGGTCCGCTACCCGGACATGGACCGCCTCCTGCGCCCGTTCCAGGTCGATCTCGCGATCCTGCCGATCAACGGCCGCGCGCCGGAGCGCCGCGTCGCCGGCAATCTCGACGGCCCCGAGGCCGCCCGCCTCGCGCGCGACATCGACGCGCGGCTGGTCGTGCCCTGTCACTACGACATGTTCGAGTTCAACACCGCCAGCCCCGAACCCTTCGCCGGGGAATGCCGCCGCCTGGGACAGCCGTTCCGGGTCCTGCAGCAGGGCGAACGGCTGACCCTCCGCGCGATCAAGCCCGCATTCCCCCCCCTGCCGCCCGGCCTGGCGGCCTGAACACGGGTGCCGTGTGCGACGCCGCCGGATGGCAACCGCCCTCATCATCCTCGTGGCCTCGCTGCTTGCGGCATGGCTGTTCCTCCGCTGGTTCGAGCGAGCCAACGTCTTCCAGCCGTCGCGATCCCTGTGGTCGGACCCGTCCGTTCTCGGCATCCCCTTCGAGGACGTGCGCCTCACGACCGCCGACGGCGTGGAGCTCAGCGCATGGTTTCTCCCCGCGGCGCCCGAGTCGCCGCGAGGGGATCTCGCCGTGCTCATCAGCCATGGCAACGGCGGAAACATCAGCCACCGGCTCAGCCTCTGCGGCGCCCTCGCGGAACTCGGACTGAACATCCTCCTCTACGATTATCGCGGGTACGGGCGCAGCTCCGGGCGCTGCTCGGAGCACGGCACCTACCTCGACGCGGAAGCGGCCCTGAACTGGCTCAACACCCGGGGCTTCAACGACTCCGCCGTGCTCGCGTACGGGGAGAGCCTCGGAGGCGGCGTGGCGGCGGAGCTCGCCCGCCGCCGCCCGAACCTTCGCGCCCTCGTGCTCCAGAGCACGTTCACGAGCATTCCCGACATCGGGGAGGAACTGTTCCCCTTCCTGCCGGTGCGGATGGTCGGGGTGATCCGGTACGACACGCGGGCGAAGCTGCCGGAGATTCGCGTGCCGATCCTCATTCTTCACAGCCGCGATGACACCCTGATCCGGTTTCACCACGCCGAACGCAACTTCGAGGCGGCGAATCCACCAAAGTGGCTGCGCGAGATCCGCGGCGATCACAATGAACAGCCGGGCTCCGATCCCGAGGGATTCCGCACCGCGATCCTCGAACTGCTGACGAACACCGGCGGCCGCCGCTGAGGGCTCATCCGCCCCCTCGACGACGGGGGGAGGTTCCCCGATCGCACGTGCCGAACGCCCCGCCCCGGGCGCACCCGAGGGGGACGCGTCGTTCGAACCGGTCAGGCGCCCCGCCCCTGGGCCTGCCGGCGCGCAAGGAACTCATCGTCGGGTTCGACGTGGACCGTGACGTCCATGATGCGGTCGCCCGCCGACATCAGGCGGTCCTTCACCGCATGCGCGATCTGGTGTCCGCGGCGGACGGTCGCCTCGGCCGGCACCACGACGTGGATGTCCATGACCAGCTCCATGCCCGCGCGCCGGATCCGGCATTTCTCGATGGCCACCACCCCGTCGACCCCGTTGGCGAGCGTTCGCACGCGCAGCAGCGTTTCGGGCGAGACGGAGGCGTCCATCAGGTCATTCACGGACTCCCGGACGAGCCGGAGCCCGTTGAACACCATGACAGCGCACGCGCCGAGGGCGGCCCAGTCATCCGCAGCGGCGTACCTCGGACCGCCGATCACCGCGATGCTGATGCCGACGAAGGCGCAGGCCGAGGTGATCGCATCCGACCGGTGATGCCATGCATCCCCGCGCAGCGCGGTGCTGGCGATGCGGCGGCCGACACGCAGCACCCTTCTGGACAGGGCTTCCTTCACGACGACGACCAGCGCCAGCACGCCCAGGGTGTAGGGCGCGGGCATCTCGTGCGGACGCCGGATCTCGCGCACGCTCTGCCATCCGATCCACGCCGCCGCCAGCAGCAGGAGCGAGGCGACGACCACGCCGGCGAGTGGCTCCGCCTTGCCATGGCCGTACGGGTGGTTCTCGTCGGGCGGCTGCGACGAGACATGCATGCCGCCCATCACGACGAGCGAGCTGAGGATGTCGGCAGCCGACTCGATGCCGTCCGCGATCAGGGCGTTCGAGCGGCCGGTCACGCCGGCCACGATCTTCGTGATGGCAAGGCCGAGGTTGATCAGCACCCCGGCCAGCGCCGCGCGGATGCCCTGCTGGTGAACGGTCGTCACCGATGCACGCGAACACCGGCCGCCTCGAGCCTCGGAAGCTGTTTCTCGAGCGCTTCGCCGCTCAGCGGATTGCCCTTCAGGTAGAGGTTCAGGTAGGGCGCGAAGCGCTGCTCGGTGTCGGCCTCCACCCATTTCACCAGGGGCGCGAGGTCCGCAATCCGGTTGCCTTCGAGGAACAGGTGCCGGAGGTTCCGGAACCCGTCCAGCTTCAGTTCCCGAATGGCGTTGTCCGAAAGTGACAGGCTCGAGAGACCGCCGAGCTCGTGCAGGCCGTCCATCTCCCAGAGGCGGTTGCTGTCGAGGTACAGGGAGGAGAGACGCCGCAGGCCGCGGAGCGCCGACACGTCCTCGAGGCGATTCCCCGTCAGGTAGAGAGCGGAGAGGTTCGTCAGGCCCGCGAGCGGGGATGCGTCCGCGACCCTGTTGCCCGTGAGGTCGAGGTACTGCAGCGCGGAAAGCTCCGCAAGCGGCTCGATGTTCTCGAGCCGATTGCTTCGGACATCGAGATACTGCAGGCGCGAGAGTCCCCGGAGCGGCGAGAGGTCGGTGACGTTGTTGCCAGCCAACTGCAGCATCGCGAGGCTCGGGCACTTCTCGAGCCCCGCGAGATTGGTGATCCCCATTCCGTTCGCCTCCACGACGGAGATCTTCGCCACGTCCTCCGCGAGGATCGGGTCACTGGTGTCGCGCTTCTCGAAGACCTGCCTCCGCACCGCCGCCTCGAGGTTGGGGTCGGGGAAGATCGATTCGCCCGCGGACACGAAGAACGGAAGCACAGCCGCCGCGAACACGACAGCGGGCTTCCACCACGCATGGTTCAGGGGATGGATGTGGGACATCGGCTCTTCAGTGAATCGCGCGGAGGATACCCGCGCGTCACTCCGACAGCCAGTCCAGGATGGCCTTCTGCACGTGGAGCCGGTTCTCCGCCTGGGTGAAGATCGTCGAGGCGTTCGCCTCGAACGTCGCCTCGTCGATCTCCTTTCCGCGGTACGCGGGGAGGCAGTGCATCACCAGGGCGCCCGCCCTCGCGCGTTCCACGAGCCGCCCGTTGACCTGGTACCCCGCGAGATCGCGCAGGCGCTGTTCCGACTCCGCCTCCCTGCCCATGGAGACCCACACGTCCGTGTAGAGAAGGTCCGCGCCGTCCGCCGCCGCCTCGGCATCCTCCGTGCAGATGATGCGTCCGCCCGCGCGCCGGATCAGGTCCTCGCGGGGCTGGTACGCCTTCGGCGCGGCGATCCGCAGCTCAAAGCCGAGCCGCGCCGCCGCCCAGATCCAGCTCACCGGGACGTTGCACGCCCCGTCCCCGACGAACGTCACCACCGCGCTCTCGATCGGGCCGCGCAGCTCCCGGTACGTGTAAACGTCCGAGAGGATCTGGCAGGGATGCTCGTCGTCCGTGAGCGCGTTCACGGTGGGAATCCCGCTGTGCCGCGCGAACTCCTCGACCTCGGCCTGGGCGTACGTCCGGATGATGGCGCCGTGCACCATGCGCCCGAGCACCCGCGCGGTGTCACGCACGGGCTCGCCGCGGCCGAGCTGGATGTCGTTGGCGTTCAGGAAAAGCGGCCGGCCGCCCAGTTCGTGGATGCCCACCTCGAAGCTGACCCGGGTGCGGGTTGACGATTTCGAGAAGAGCATGGCCCATGTCTGTCCGGCGAGCGGCCGCGGATGACCAGGTCGATCCCGCTTGAACCGCGGCACCCGCGACAGGATCGACTCGATGTCTTCGCGCGACAACGCCTCCAAGGCTAGCAGATGTTTCATGGCCTCTGTCCGCTGCTGGAAAAGCGCCGAGTAGCGCACAACCCGGCCCCGAGGTCACGAACGAACATCCGCGAAATGCCGGGACCCGCAGGATGAACCGCCGCGAGGCGCGTCCGGCGGAGAAGGCGACCGGATCCGGGCGCGGGGGGGCGAACCAGGCCACCGGTGCCGGCCCCGCTGAAAAAGAATCCCCGGGGCGGGTCAGCCACCCGGCCCCGGGGGAGTTCACGAAGCGGGAGGAGCGGCCGCCTCCCGCGCGAAATCGATCCTACTGGTCCGCGGGAATCTGCAGGAGCTCCTGCGCGTCCCACATCGGACGCTGGCCCTCCTTCTCGCGGATCGCCTGCACCTGCTCGGGAGTCACCTCGCCGGCGGAGTTGCCCCACTCCGGCGCCTGACGCACGAACGTGAGCACGTTCGCGATCTGCTCGTCGGTGAGCACGGGCCCGAACGGCGTCATGCCGCTGGGCGAGTTCCACACTTCGCCGTTCACGGTCATCTGGCCGCGAACGCCATGGAGAACGAGGCGGATCAGACGGCCGGGCTCCTCCTCGTGCACCCAGTCCGACTTGGCGAGGGGCGGGCACTGGTTCGCCGGGTTGCCCATGCCGTTGGGCTGGTGGCACGCGACGCACCCGGCCATCTGGTACACCTCGCGGCCGGCCTGCACGCGGTCCACCTCGCCACCCACCTTCGGGATGCTGCGCAGATCCGCGTACGGCTCGTACACGCCGGCGGAGAACACTCCGTGGTTGTAGCAACCCTCCGCGAATCCGAGGTAAACGAGCAGCGCCAGGGCGATCCAGAAAGCGGTCGGGAGCGTGTATCGTGAAACCTCCGGCACGGGGGCTTCCGACACCGCGGCGATCGCCGGGTCGATCCCGGGTGCCGTCTCCTTCTGGGGATTCGTCATCGACTTCTCTGAATTCTTCATGGCTCAACGGCACCGTCCGGCGCCTGCGTGGCGGTGCCCGCCTCACCCTCCTCCTCACCCTGCGACAGCAGAACCGGCGCCTCGGGCAGGGGAACGTCCGATCGAAGGCTCAGAAGGTACGCGACCAGCGCCTCGGCATCGGGCGTCGGCACGATCTCGTAACCCTCCTCGGGTGCGTACTCGCCCTCGAGCTTCAGCGCGCGGGGCGACGGCGCGCCCTCGATCCGGCGCTTCTCGAAGAGATACGGATACGCCGGCATCACGGACTTCGGCACGACCGTCCGCGGGTGATACAGGTGCTTGAGATGATATTCCACCATGCCCGGTTCCACGTTCGTGTTCCCGGCACCCATGCGGACCCCGATGTTCGCGAGGTCCGGTCCGATCCTCAGGCGCCCGAGCATCACCGGCTGGTCGCGCAGGTAGTCCTGTGCCACGGTGCGACGCGGTCCCCAGCCGAGGCTCAGGTCGTAGCCCGTGCCCTCCGGACGGACGAGCTGGCTGTGGCACGTGTTGCAGCCCTCCCGCTGATAGATCTCCGCCCCGCGCCGGGCGAGGCCCGGCCGATGCATCGGATAATGCTGGCTCGTGGCCTTTGCGAGCACCGTCTGCGCCCCGCCGAACTGCAGGTTGGGCGCGACCACCACGCCCCACAGGGATCCCACCAGGCCGACGACGATTCCAAGGAAGATGAGCGGCGTCGAGTTCATGACTGCACCCCCTCCCGCGCCGGGGTTGCGGGCCTGATCGCGACGGCGGCGCGCGCGCGCGCCGCGCAGTCGCGCGCCATCGCACGCAGCACCGAGACCCAGGCCGCGAAATGAATCAGTTGCGCAACGAAGAACACCGTGAACCCGAGGGAACTCACCCGCACCAGGTTCATGCTTGCGAGTAACGCCGTCATGAAAGTCTTGGAGCCCGCCGCGAGGTCAAACCCCTGCACGAACCCGGCGAGGATCAGCGGGAGGGCGATCAGGGCCACGCCGGCCAGCGTGGTCCAGGCGTGCAGGCGCACCAGGTTTGCCGGGAGCGACCGCCCGGAGGCGCGCGCCATGAACTCCGGCAGCACCGCCACCAGGGTGATCATCACCGCGCCACCGACAAGCAGCCAGTCCAGCCCGGGCTCGAGCCACGTGAACCGGAGCAGGGTCGAGGGCACCGGCGGAGGCGGAAGGAACTGCAGCGAGCCGGCCGCGATCGCCTCCGGGATGCGCAGCGTTGCCAGCAGGTCCATCACCCCCCAGAGGATGTACGTCGCGCCGCCGATCACGAGCAGGCGGCCGGGGAGCGTGGACCACGCCGGCCGCAGCGCGCCCTCCACGGTCTTCCACCAGTTCATCCCGATCGCGAGCAGTCCGATGCAGCTCAGGAGCTTGCCCGCGATGCCGAGGCTGACCACCCAGCGCGGGAACGGATCCCCGTGACCCGTCACCGACCACGGCGCGAAGAACACAAGCGTCCAGAACGACCACAGGGCGAGTTCACGGCTGGCGAGCGGCCGCCGCACGTGCAGCGGCAGGAAGTGAAAGATGACCGCGACCGCGAAGCCGGCCAGCCAGAGCCGCATCACGCCGGCGGCGTACCACCGCTGGACGAGGACCTGAATCACCCCCCGAACGCCGTCGGGAAGCAGCAGGAGCGCGGCCGTCGCGGCCCACGCGAAGGCGACGAAGGCCAGCAGCGCGAACCAGGCGGACGGATAGGTCTCCGCGCGGGTGCGGAGTGCGAACGTGGCCCAGCCGCACACCCCGATGATGCCGGCCCCGGTGAGCATGATCATCTGCGCGGCGGCGGGCATCTCGAGCAGCTCGTAGCCCGTGGAGTAGCCGGCGAGGATGCCGATCACCCCGACCAGGATGCCGAGGTTCCACGCGAGACCGCCGAGGAGGACGAAGCCGTCGGCCTGCAGCCGCTGCATCGCCGCGCGGGCGAGCACCCACAGCCCGATCGCCATGGCGATCTGCCCGACGAACCCGTACACGAACATGTTCCAGCCCGCGGGCTGGATGCGCCCGTAGGTCAGCCATGCGTGGTCGGCGAGCATGCCCGGCCCGTGCAGCTTCACGGACGCGAGCAGGAGAAACAGGGAGCCGGCAAGCAGCCAGAGTGCGGAACAGGCCCCGAAGAACACCGCCACCCGCCCGAGCGAGGCGTCCACGCGGGTCAGGTCCGGTGCCGCGGAAGTCGTTGTGGGTTCAGTACCCTCTGAAGGCGTCATGCTCACGAATTGAAGTGTTCCCGCCGCTCACTCGAACTCGCTCGGCGCCTCCGGCGGCGGAGGCGGCACGTAGAAGGCCTTCTCGGCGCGCGCGAGCAGTTCGGCCCGGGCCCTCGCCGGGTCCTGCCAGTGTTGAATGGCCAGGGCGACGGCGACGTCGTGCGGGAGCCGGACGACGCCCTGTTCCCTGTTGATCCATGCCGCCGTGGTGAGCTCGGTCGTGGCCTGCTGGCGGACCTCCGCGAGGATCTCGCGGCGTTCGGCCGCGCGGCTCCCGTCGATCGGCTCCGGCCTGGTGTAGTGTTTCAGGGCCGCGACGATGACGGCCATCACGAGGAACACGCCGATGACGCCGACCCACGCCAGCGCCGCCGGCGAACAGCAGCGAGCTCGAATGTTCAATGGTCACCTCCGGTCGCGGGGGCCGTCACCGAGTAGATCCCGAGGCACTCCGCCATGCGCGGGTCCTTCTGCGGGAAGGGCGCGTGCGCCCGGAACTCCCTGAGGAACCAGATGGCCAGAACGCCTCCCATGAAGGCCATGCACGCGATGTCGAGCCAGTGCAGCACGAAGCCATCCCGGTGCAGCACCGGCATGATGTTGAAGGAAAGGTCGAGGAAGTGCATCAGCCACGCCCAGACGATCAGCGGCACCATCACCATGGCGGAAACCTTGGTGTCGATCCGCAGCAGCAGCAGGAACGGCAGGAAGAAGTGTCCGAAGACCATCAGCAGGCCGACTTCCCACCAGCTTCCGCTCTCGCGAACGACATACCAGTAGGTCTCCTCCGGGATGTTCGCGTTCCAGATCAGGAAGTACTGGGAGAACGCGATGTACGCGTAGAACACCGTGAAGGCGAAGAACAGCACGCCCAGGTCATGGTAGGTCCTCACGCTGACCACGGGCGCGAGGTGTCCGGTGCGCTGCAGCGCGAGCGTCAGCCCGTACACGGTCGCGATGCTCAGCCACGCCGACCCGGCGAAGTAGTACACGCCGTACATGGTCGAGAACCACTGCCACTCGAGCGACTTCATCCAGAGGATCGCGCCGAGGGTCAGGGTGAGGGCGAAGACGAACACCCCGCCCGCGGACAGGCGGCGCATCCGCACGGTGCAGGCGGCCGCGCCGGTGCGGTCCTGTTCCAGCGAGGCCGCGCGCAGGGCGCGGCTGAGCAGGACCCAGATGCCCAGGAGCACGAGCGAGACGATGGCCCACGCCGGCCGGTTCAGCAGCTCCTGCTTCGCGGCGAGCGGATGGTCATGCGCCGGATCGCTGTGCATCCAGCCGTAGAGCGCCTTCTCCGGGCCGGCGATCAGGCCGTTGACGAGAATCGGCAGGAAGAACACCGCCATGACCGGCGAGAGACACGAGAGATGCTCGGTGATGCGCCGCAGGGGCACCGACCAGTTCGCATCGAACAGGTGGTGGAGCATCACGAGGAACAGTCCCCCGAGCATCACGCTCAGGTAGAACATGAATGCCAGCAGCCACGAGAACGCGAACTGCCTGTGAAGCCCGGGGACCAGGATGCCCAGGAGCACGCCCAGTCCGCCGAGGGCGACCAGCGCCAGCGGCACTTTGGACAGGCCCGGGCGCACCTTCACGGTCGCCGGAGTCGCGGGAGCAACAGCAGCAGGAGAAGCCATGGTGTCAGGGAAGCTGGGCGCGCATGGATTCGGGCAGGTCGTCCGGCAGACCCATCCGGGCCAGCTGCAGCGCGCGCACGTAGGCCACGATCGCCCAGCGGTCCTCGATTCCCACCTGGGGACCGTACGGCAGCATCAGGCCGGACGGACTGCCCGCGCGGATCACGTGATAGAGGTAGCCGTCCGGAGCGCGGACACGCGCCTCGTCCGTCAGCGGCGCGATCGCGCCGTGACCGTACCGGCGCACCACTCCGGAACCGTCGCCCGTCGCGCCGTGGCACGGCGCGCAGTGAATCGTGTAGCGTTCGCGCCCCCGGGCCATGAGCGCCTCGGTGACGGGAAGCGGATTGACCTCCACGAAGTTCGTGGTGCCCGTCTCGCGCCCGGTGACGACCGGGTGATCCTCGAAGCCGTACACCACCTCGTTGTCGCCCACCCGGATCGGGTTCATCCGGGGAACGGTGCCCTCGACCCACGGGCGGGAGGCGCGGCCGTCCTCCCAGTTCTGGAAGCCGGACACGGACTGCGGGCGCAGCTTGATCTGCTCATCCATGTCGTTCCAGATCTGGATCGGCGGCTTGCGGGAGATGTCTCCCCGGCGTCCGGCGATCAGGAACACCAGCACACAGGTCGCGAAGAAGATCGCAAGGAAGTAGCGCATGTCAGTCCTCCACCACTTCCAGGTTGCGGCCACCCGCCTTCTCCAGCAGCGCGCGCGTCTCCGTCTCGGAATAGCGCGCGTCCGCGCACTCGATGACCACGTAGAACTTGTCGTGCGTCACCTGGCGGAAGCGGGGGTGCTTCAGCAGCGGGTGGTAATGCCGCGGAAGCCGGTTCAACAAGAGCATCCCGAACAGGGTTCCGAAGGCCCCGAGCAGGATCGTCAGCTCGAACGCGATCGGGACGGAGAAGATCGGGCTGAAGAGCGGCTTGCCTCCGATGGGGATGGGATAATCCACCTTCGCGAGGTACCAGATCATCAGCATGCCGAGGGTGAAGCCGGTCGAGCCGCCGATGAAGGTGAACCAGCCCACCTGCGAGCGTTTCAGGCCCATGGCGCCGTCGAGACCGTGGATCGGGAAGGGCGTGTGCACGTCCCACCGCTTGTAGCCGGCGTCCCGCACCAGCTCCGCGGCGTGCATGGTGGCCGCCGGGGTGTCGAACTCCGCGACGAGGGCGTAGGGTCGTCCAGCCGTGCTCATCAGTGCGCACCTCCTAGCCGGGCGCCGCCCAGCGGATGATGCGGATCCGCCTGCGGCGTCACCGCCTTGACCTCGGCAATGGCGATCATCGGAAGGAATCGCATGAACAGCAGGAAGAGGGTGCCGAACAGTCCGAAGCTCCCCACGAACGTCAGCACGTCCACGTAGGTCGGCCGGAAGTAATCCCAGCTCGACGGCAGGTAATCACGGTGCAGCGAGGTGACGATGATGACGAACCGCTCGAACCACATGCCGATGTTCACCACGATCGACACCAGGAACACGAACCACATGCGCGTGCGGCACCACTTGAACCAGAACAGGTGCGGGCTGATCACGTTGCACGTGATCATGCTCCAGTACGCCCACCAGTACGGCCCGAACGCGCGGTTCTTGAACGCGTAGAGCTCGTACGGATTGCCGCCGTACCACGCGATGAAGAACTCCATCGCGTACGCGTAGCCCACGATCGACCCGGTCGCGAGGATCACCTTGCACATCAGCTCCACGTGCCGTGTCGTGATCACGTCCTCCAGCTTGCACACCGTCCGCAGCGGCACGAGCAGCGTGAGCACCATGCCGAACCCGGAGAAGATCGCGCCCGCGACGAAGTACGGCGGGAAGATCGTCGTGTGCCACCCGGGGACCTGGGAGACCGCGAAGTCGAAGGACACGACCGAGTGCACCGAGAGCACCAGCGGCGTGCTGAGGCCCGCGAGGATCAGGTAGGCCTTCTCGTAGTTGCTCCACGCGCGGTTCGAGCCCGTCCATCCCAGCGCGAACAGGCCGTAGAAGAACTTCCGAACCTTCGACACCGCGCGGTCGCGCATCGTCGCGAGGTCCGGGATCAGGCCCGTGTACCAGAACAGCAGGGACACCGTCGCGTACGTCGAGACGGCGAACACGTCCCAGAGCAGCGGGGACCGGAACTGCGGCCAGAGGTTGAACGAGTTCGGGAACGGAATCAGGTAGCCCGGCATGACCGCATACCAGACGCGGCCGGTGTGGACCACCGGGAAGATGCCGGCGCAGACCACCGCGAAGAGCGTCATCGCCTCCGCGGCGCGGTTGATCGACGTGCGCCACCGCTGCCGCAGCAGGCAGAGGATCGCCGAGATCAGCGTTCCGGCGTGGCCGATGCCGATCCAGAAGACGAAGTTCGTGATGTCCCACGCCCATGCCGTCGGCTGATGAAGGCCCCACACCCCGACGCCGGTCGAGATGAGGTACGCGATCATCGAGAACATCGTGAGGGCGCCCGTGACGCAGATCGCGAGGGCGATCCACCACCACAGGGGCGTCGGCCCCTCGACGATCCCCGCGACCTTGTCCGAGATCCACGCAAACGACCGCTGGTTCCGCACCAGCGGCTCGCGTTGCAGCTCGGGCGGGGTGGCGACGACGAACGGCGGAACCCTGTCAGGACCGTGCGCCATTAGTGTCCTCCCTCCTGACTGCGGGCCGGGGCCTGGCCCCCGGCCGCGGTTCCGTCATAGGCCTCACCCGAAGTCTCCGAGTGACCGTGGTCCGAAAACGGATCGCTGTGATACACCGCCTCGTACTCCTCGATGCTGTATGGAATCTCGCGGTGGTCCGGCATCCGCGGGTTCGGATTCCGCACCTTCGCGAGGTACGTGAGACGCGGACGGGTGTCGAGGAACCCGAGGACCGTGTAGTCGCGCGGGTTCTTCTTCCACTGGTTGACGCGGCTCTCCACCTCGAGCTGGTTGCCGAACATGATCGCCTGCGCGGGGCACGCCTGCTGGCAGGCCGTCTGCAACCCGTGCTCGTCGCGCACCTGGACGTCCCCGCTCGCCCCGGCGGCCACCTTGCGCGCGATCTTCGCCGCCTCGATGCGCTGGGTGCAGAACGTGCACTTCTCCATCACGCCGCGCATGCGCACCGTCACCTGCGGATTGGTCACCATGCGGCGCAGCTCGAGCTCGGACTCACTGCGGCGGGCGAACGGACCCTTGTACAGGTTGCCGCGCATGCCCGCGACGTCGCCGTAGTTGATGGGCCGCTTGTTGAAGTCGAAGTAATTGAACCGCCGGACCTTCCACGGGCAGTTGTTCGAGCAGTAGCGCGTGCCGACGCAGCGGTTGTACGTCATCACGTTCAGACCCTCCTGGTCGTGCGACGTCGCGTTCACCGGGCACACGCTCTCGCAGGGCGCCTTCTCGCAGTGCTGGCAGAGCATCGGCTGCGTGACGACCTGCGGATCGTCGATCCACTCCTCCTTCCACTGGTCCTCGTCCGCCGTCAGGTCATGCTCCTGCGGCCTGCGATGGCCCGTGAAGTAGCGGTCGATCCGCAGCCAGTGCATCTCGCGGCCGCGCAGGACCTGATCCTTGCCGACGATCGGAACGTTGTTCTCGCTCTGGCAGGCGATCACGCACGCGCCGCAGCCGGTGCACGCGCTCAGGTCGATCGACATCGCCCACTGGTTGATCTTGCTGACCTGGATGTCGGGCTGCTCCTCGAACGGCGTCTTGTACAGCTCGAGCGGCTTCCCGTCGGGACCCTTCGGGATGTGCGCCGAATGCGCCTCGAGATCGAAGTTGCTCGCAAAGTTCGGCCTGCGGCGGAACTGCTCCAGGTTCGCCTCGCGGATGATCGGGCGGCCGTTCATCGCCCAGTGGTTCTGGGTCGTGGCGAACGACCATGTGCGCCCGTTGCCGGTCGCGCGCGCGCCGGAACCGATCCAGAACCCGCGCGTGGTGCGCAGCACGCCCGCGTTGAAGCCGACGGGCTTGCCCTCGAAGCACGCGACGCGGCCGGGCTCCCGGCGCCCGTAGCCCAGCGCAAGGCCGACGGTGTGATCGGCCATGCCGGGCGTGACCCAGACCGGGATCTCGAGCGTCCTGCCGTCCACCGTCAGCGTCACGATCTCCGAGTTGCGGAGATTGAGCTCCACGGCGGTGCGGCGGCTGATGAGCGCGGCGTTGTCCCAGGTGATCTTCGTCACGGCGTCCGGGAACTCCTGGAGCCAGCCGTTGTTGGCGTAGCGGCCGTCGTCGATCTTGCCGCGGTGAAACACCAGCTCGAGGCTCTGGGCGGAGGGCGCCTGCGCCACGGCGGTTTCGCTCACGGCGCGCGCGACCGCGGCCTCGTTCAGGCGAACCTCCGCCGGCGCGGGGGCGCTGTCGGCGAGGAAGCCATCGTGCAGGAACCGCCTCCATCCCTCCTCGCCCGCGTCGGAGACGAGGCCCGCGAAGGTGCGGCGGACGATCGCGTGGGGGTCCACCTCCTGCTCGCCCGCGATGCGCGCGAGGAGCTCGAGCTCGGTGATCCCGTCGAACAGCGGGTGAATCAGCGGCTGGATCGGGACCAGCGTGCCGTCGCTCGAACGGGCGTCTCCCCAGGACTCCAGGTAGTGCGTGGCCGGAACGTGCCAGTCACTGACCCGCGAGGTCTCGTCCACGTGATAGCCGTATCGCACGACGGTCCGCGCCCTGCGCTGGGCCTCCGCCCAGTTCAGGTCGGCGGGCGCGTCATACACCGGGTTGCCCTCGAGAATGACCAGCGTCGTGACCCGGTTCGCGTTCAGCGCCTCGGCCAGTTCATGGATGGTCCCCCCCTGCTCCTCCAGCGGCGCGCGGTACACGACGGTGCGGCCCACCGCGCCGAGGGCCGCGTTGATCGCGTGCGCCAGCGCGTGCACCGCCGGCGGCTGCGCGTATCCCGCGAGCACGAGCGCCCCTTCGCCCGCCGCGCGGAGGTCCGCGGCGCATTCGGTGATCCATCGCGGATCGACTCCGGCCGGCTTCGCCACTCCCGCGCACGCGTCGCGCAGCGGCCCCGCGGGCAGGAGCTCCGCCGCAATCGCCGCCGCGAGCGGCAGCACCTGGCTCGCGGGAATGCGGAGCCGGTGATCGGCATTCATGCCGGTGACCGTCATGAGCGCCTCGGCCACATAAAGGCGGTTCATGCCGTCCTCGGGGCTGGCGACGCGGCGGCCGTCCGCGAATCCGCGGGCGTTGCGCGCACAGTCGCCGTCGCAGCCGAGGAAGTCGCTGTCCAGCGACAGGATCACGCGGGCGCTCCCGAGCCGGTACTCGGGACTGACCGGCGCGCCGGCGGCAAGGCTCGCGCCCTGCCGATCCGCGCCCGTGTCGGCCGACTCATACGTGAACCAGCGCGCCTGCGGCAGGCGCTCGGCGAGGATGGCCCGCAGGCGGGCGCGCGAGGGCGAAGTGCTGCGGCCCGCGAGAAACGCGAGTCCGGCACCCCCCTCCTGCGCCGCCTGGCGGCCGAGGGTGGTGAGAAAATCGAGACCCGCCTCGCGCGTGGCGGGGTTCCCGCCGTTGAGGAATCCCTTCGCGCGATCGGGATCGTAGAGATCGAGGATGGAGGCCTGCGCGATCGCGTCGGTGCCGCCGATCCCGCGGGGGTGGTTCGGGTTGCCCTCGATCTTGACGGGTCGCCCGTCCCGCTGGGTGACCACCAGCGGCATGGCGCCCTCGCGGCGAGGCATCGCGGTGGCGAAGTGCCGCGGCTCGCCATGGATGTAGCCCTCGGGCTGGCGCCCGAACGGATAGATGCGGTGCTCCGGCTGACGGCAGCCGGTGAGGCCCACGCCCGCAAGCGCGAGCGAAGCCCCCATGAGCTTCATGAACTCGCGGCGGGTCGGCTCATCGGGCGGTTCGGCGGCGCCGGGCGGAAACTCGCGCTCCAGCGAATCCCTGAATGCGGGATCACCCGCCAGGTCCTCGAGCCCCCGCCAGTAGCGGACTCCGGACTCCGGCTCGGGACAGGGAGGTGGTACGGTCTTCATCGATGACACGCAGAGCAGTGCTGGGGCGAGTTGATGTTCCAGTCGTGCACGGCCTGAATCATCGCCTCGGTGTGCGCCTGCGGGTTCTCAGGACGCCAGTTCAGATCAAACACGAGCTTCGGATCACGCAGGTTGGGAGCGGGGTCCCGATGGCACTCGAGGCAGAAGCCCATCGTGTGGGACTTCGCGTGGTACACCTCGTCCATCTGGTTCACCTCGCCGTGGCAATGGATGCAGCTCACGCCGCGGTTCACGTGCACGGCATGATTAAAGTAGGCGAAGTCCGGCGTGCGATGAATCTGCACCCAGGGAATCGGCTCGCCGGTCGCGTAGCTCTCGCGGACAAGGGCGAGGCGCGGATCATTCGCGAGCACCTGGTTGTGGCAGTTCATGCACGTGGAGGCGGCCGGGATGTTCGAATACCACGAGCTCTCCACCCCGTTGTGGCAGTACCGGCAGTCAACGCCGAGCTGGTCCACATGGATGGCGTGGGAGAAGTGCACCGGCTGCACCGGCTGATATCCCACCCGCGTGTATTTCGGCGTGAAGAAGTACCAGATCCCTGCGCCTACTGCCGCGCCGGTCAGCACCACCCCTACCGCCACCTGCCCCGGCAATTTATTGGTCCACCGTGGAAATATGTCAGACATGGATAGGCGGCGCGTCCAAGGGGCGGCATTTGACCAGCAAAACGAAACCCATGTCAACGAGGCCAACCGCATGACCTTCGCCGACCTGGATCACCAACGCGGGACTGCCGCCCTGCGAACTGCGCGAGCGTTCTACGTTTGCGCCGCACCCGGTGCAAGCGCGCACCGTCCCACAATGAGAGTTTTTCATGCGTGTAATGGCGGTTATCAGTTTGTCTCACACCGCGCCCCGCCCGCTCAGGCCTCCGGGTAGTACGGCAGCTTCCATCCGTTCCGGTATTCCACACCCACCAGGCGGTCCGCCTCGGCGTCGTCCCGAATCCTCTCCGCCCCGGCGTCCCAGTAGATCTTCCGCCCCGCGCGGAACGCGAGGTTGCCGAGGTGCGACACGGTCGAGACGTGATGCGCGACCTGCAGGTTCTCCACGGGCTGCTCCCGTGACTTGATGCAGTCGATGAAGTTGCGCACGTGGGCGGGCCGGCCGTCGCCGCCGCCCGGGAACCGGCGCGGTTCGTCCGCGGCCCTGCGCCGCTCGCTGAGCACCTCGAAGCCCTGGTCCGTCAAAAAGAGGGTCGCCTCCGTGCCGGTGAACGACATGCCCCACGGCCTGCTGTTCAGGCCGATGCCGACGCCGTTCTTGTGCTCCCAGACGAGCATGTAGTCCGGGAACTCGTACACGGCGATCTGCGCGTCGGGGGTCTCCCACGCCTCGCCGGGGTTGAGATTGCCGCCGCTCGAGAACACGGATCGCGGCGGCTGCGGGCCCATCGCCCAGAGAAGGACGTTGATGAGGTGCACGCCCCAGTCGGTCATGAGTCCGCCGGCGTAGTCCCAGAACCAGCGGAAGTTGAAGTGGAACCGGTTGGGGTTGAACGCGCGCCTGGGAGCGGGACCGAGCCAGAGGTCGTAATCGACTCCCTGCGGCGGCGTGCCGTCGGGCTTCGGGGGGCAGGCGGGAAGCCAGTCGTGGTACGCCCAGCCGCGGACGAGCGTGACCTTGCCGAGCTTGCCGGACCGCACGTACTCGACGGCCTCCGCGAAGTGCGTGGCGCTGCGCCACTGGGTGCCCATCTGGACGACGCGCCCGTGCTTCTCGGCGGCGGTCAGCATCGCGCGCCCCTCGCGGATGCTCGTGGCGAGCGGCTTCTCGACGTACACGTCCTTGCCCGCCTGGCAGGCCATGACCGTGGGCAGCGCGTGCCAGTGATCCGGGGTGGCGACGATCACCGCATCGACGTCCGCGCGGTCGAGCACGGTCCTGAAGTCGCGGGTGGTGTCCGGGCGGCGGCCGCGCTTCGACTCGACGTGCTTCGCGGTCTCCGCAGCCCTCGCGTCGTCCACGTCGCAGACGACGGGACATTCGACCTCGGGATTGAGGAAGAACGTGTCAAGGTCGCCGCGGCCCATCCCGCCCGCGCCGATGAGGCCCACCCGGACCTTCTCGCTGGCGGGCACGACCTCGCCCCGCGCGCGGCTGACGGTGATGGCGCCGAGGAATGTGCCGGCGCCGACGGCTGCCGTGCGGTGAAGAAACTCCCGGCGGTTCACCCCGCCGGTCGGCTGTGGCTGTGAATGAGCAGGAGACTTCATGGCCTTGCTGGGGGGCGAGACTGCCGAACCCGCCTCCGTCATGCACGCACGGATCCGCGTCGACGGTTCGGGGGCGCCCGGTGGTTCCGCCGGGGGCACCCCGGGGCCGAGGGCGCCGAGGGACGGAGGGACGCGAAACAAGGACGGGCGGGGGGTGGCGCCCGGTCAACGCCTCCTGTCCCGCGGGCCGGACCTGGTCACGCGAGGATGTCGTGCACGACGCGCCCGTGGACGTCGGTGAGACGGAATCGGCGGCCCTGGAAGAAGTACGTCAGGCGCTCGTGATCGATGCCGAGCAGGTGCAGCAGCGTGGCGTGGAAGTCGTGCACGTGCACGCCGTTCTCGACGACGTTGTAACCGAACTCGTCGGTGGCGCCGTAAACGGTGCCGGGCTTCACGCCGCCGCCGGCCATCCACATGCTGAAGCAGCGCGGGTGGTGATCACGCCCGTAGTCATTCGCCGTGAGCTTGCCCTGCGAATAGTTCGTCCGGCCGAACTCACCGCCCCACACCACCAGCGTGTCCTCGAGGAGGCCGCGCTCCTTGAGATCGGTGAGGAGCGCGTAGGTGGGCTGGTCGGTTTCCAGGCACTGCTGGCGGATGCCGTTGGGCAGGCCCCCATGCTGGTCCCAGCCCTGGTGATACAACTGGATGAACTTCACCCCGCGCTCGGCAAGGCGGCGGGCGAGCAGGCAGTTGGCGGCGAACGTGCCGGGCTTGCGCGCATCGGGCCCGTACCGATCGACGATGGCGTCGGGTTCCCCGGAGAGGTCGGTCACCTCCGGCACGCTCGACTGCATCCGGTACGCCATCTCGTACTGGTCGATCCGCGCCTCGATCTCCCGGTCGTGTTCGCGCAGGGCGGCGTGCTCGTGCAGTTCCCGCAGCCGGTCGAGCATCAGGCGCCTGCCGGCATCGGTGACGCCCTCCGGGTTGTTGAGGTACAGAACCGGTTCCTTCCCCGCGCGGAACTGGACGCCCTGGTGACGCGAGGGCAGGAACCCGCTGCCCCACAGGCGCGCGTACAGCGGCTGGTCCACCTTTCCGCGGGTGATCAGGACGACGAAGGCGGGGAGATTCTCGTTGTCGCTGCCGAGCCCGTAGTGCGCCCATGCGCCGATGCTCGGTCGTCCGGAGAGCTGGGAGCCGGTCTGGAGGAAGGTGATCGCCGGATCGTGATTGATGGCCTCCGTGTACATCGACCGGATGATGCAGAGGTCATCGATCCGCTTCGCGGTCCACGGAAGCAGCTCGCTCACCCATGCGCCGCACTGGCCCTGTTGCGAGAACTTGTAGATCGATCCGGCGAGGGGGAGGGACGCCTGGTTGCCGGACATGCCCGTCAGCCGCTGGCCCATGCGGACCGAGGCCGGCAGCTCCTCGCCGTGCCGCTCGTTGAGCAGGGGCTTGTAATCGAACGTCTCGAGCTGCGAGGGGCCGCCCGCCATGAACAGGTAGATGACGCGCCTGGCGCGGGCGGGATGGTGAAGGCCGCCGGCGAGCACCCCGGCGTCCCGCGTCACCCGGGAGGAGCCGCGTGCGATGTCCGCATGGAGGAGGTGCGTGAGCGCGACGCCGCCGAGACCCATGCCGAAGCGATGCAGGAACGCGCGCCGCGTGAGATCGGCGCCCGGCATCGGCCCGGTACAAACAGGATTTCCGGAACGGGGGACCACGACCCACTTATGACGAGGCCGGCTGCCGAAGGCAAGCGCCCGCCCCCCGCCCCGCGCGGCGCGCCGAACTTGCCGCGGCACGCCGCGCGGCTCCAGATTGCCCCGCGCCCGGCCTGGGTGATCCGCGGCGGAAGCGCGCCGGGTGACCCGGCCGATCCGCTCATGAACGCGCCCCTGCCATCGAACGCCGACTCCATTCCCTCGCCGGCGCTGCTGGTTCTTGCCGACAGGCTCGAGGCGAACCTGCAGCGCATGCTCCGGATCGCCGGAGGGCCCGGGCGCCTGCGCCCGCACGTGAAGACCCACAAGATGCCGGCGCTCCTCCGGCGGCAGCTGGAGCTCGGCATTCGGCGGTTCAAGTGCGCGACCATCGCCGAGGCGGAGATGGCCGCGGCCGAGGGCGCGGAGGACGTGCTGCTCGCGATGCAGCCCGTGGGTCCCAACCTCGAGCGCTTCCTTGCGTTGGGCGGGCGCTTCCCGCACACGCGCTTTTCCACGCTGGTCGATGACGCGGGGGTGATCCGCGACCTGGCCGCGCGCGGGTCGTCGGAACGACCCGTCGAAGTGTGGTTGGATCTCGACATCGGGCAGCACCGGACGGGTTTGCCGCCCGCATCCGCGCGGGAACTCGCCCTGCGGATCGCGCGCGAGCCGCGGCTTCGGTTCCGCGGCCTGCACGCGTATGACGGTCACATCTCCAGGGGCGGCGCGGCGGAGCGCAAGGCGGCCTGCGACGACGCGTTCGCCGCCGTGGAGGCGCTCGCGAGCGACCTCGAGCGGGCGGGTCTCCCCCGCCCCCGGATCGTGGCGGGCGGCTCCCCCACCTTTCCCTTCCACGCGCTGCGCCCGGACGTGGAGTGCAGCCCGGGCACGTGCGTATTCTGGGATGCCGGGTACGCCGCGAACGTGCCGGACCTGCCGTTCGAGCCGGCCGTCGCGCTGCTGACGCGGGTCGTCAGCCGTCCGTCCCCCTCCCGGATCTGCGTGGACCTCGGCCACAAGGCGGTGGGATCGGAGATGCCCCATCCGCGCGCGGTCTTCCCCGCGCTTCCGGGTGCGCGCGCGGTGAGCCACAGCGAGGAGCACCTCGTCCTCGAGATGCCCGAACCGTCGGACGTGCCGGTGGGCGCCATGTTCACGGCGATTCCATGGCACGTGTGCCCGACCGTGGCGCTGCATTCCGAGGCGTGGATCGTGCGCGAGGGAGTGGCGGACGACCGCTGGCCGGTTTCCGCCCGTCGCAGGAGGCTGACCGTGTAGAAAGCGACAGCGCCCGGACGGCCGATCGACCGGCCGGGTCCGGGCGCGAGGTGAAGGCGATCAGGCGCAGGGTGGACGCCTCGCGCGCCGCGGGGAGGCGGCGTGCTACCAGCCGTGGTTCTCCCGCACCTGGATCATGGCGGCGAGGATGTTGTTCCATGTCTCCTGCCGCATCATGAGCTCGTTCGGGAACATGCAGCCGTCCCAGCAGATATGCTCGAAGCGGCGGGTCACCTGCCCCTTCTCGTCGCGCATCCAGTAGCCGGCGTCGCGCGGGACGTTGAGCTTCCCGGCGGGATCATTCACGGGGCAGTGCTTGCCGGTCTTCTCATGGTCGCCCGAGCCTTTGACGGTGGCGTCGTTCTGGGCGACGTGGAAATCGATGGTCCACGGGCGCAGGGCGCCGGTCATCGTCTTCATGGCCTCGTGGAAGGCCTCCGGCTCCCAGCGGAAGGACTCGGGGACGATGCGATGCTCGGGCGCATTGTAGCCGAGCAGGTAGAGGAGCGTGTGGGCCATGTCGGCCTGGAAACCGACGCGATCGGGCATGCCGACCTCCTCGAGCGTCTGGAGCATGTACTTCCACGAGTGCATGCCGCCCCAGCAGATCTCGCCCTCGGCGGCGAGGCGCTCGCCGTGGTCGGCGGCGATCTTCCCGCCCTCGCGAAACGTGGCCGCGATCCGGCTGGTGTTGCCCTTGGGATCCTTGTCCCAGTCGGTGACGGACGCCGCGGAATCGATCCGGACAACACCGTAGGGCCGGATGCCCAGTTCGCGGAGGGTCTGGGCGATGCCGCAGGCCTTGCGGACGGCTGTGAGCCAGTTCTGGCGCTGGGTTTCGCTGCCCATCGCCGATCCGTCGAACCACACGGGAGCGACCACCGATCCGACGACGAAACCCTTGGAACGGATCTTGTCGGCGAGCGCCTTGAGGCCGTCCTTGTCGATGTCGATGGAGACGTGGGGGTCGTAGAGAAACAGGTCCACGCCGTCGAACCGGGTGCCGTTCACCTCCGCCTTCGCGGTGAGATCCAGCATCGTGTCGAGGTCGATGGACGGCTCGGCGCCGGGACTGCCCTTGCCGACGAGACCCGGCCACATCGCGTTGTGAAGCTTCGGAAACTGATTGGGGGTGCTCATGATGATGGCGAGTGCGCGAGCTTACGAATCCGGACCGCGACGCGCCAAGGCAAAGTCCCCGTCCCGGACGCCGGAGCGCGCGACGCCACGGGGTTCATGGACGGGACCGCCGCGGCCCGGGAGGGCGCCGCGTGAAGGTTCAGTTCGCGAGCGGCTGGCTGCTGCGAAGGTACGCGAACAGATCGCGAAGCTGCTCGTCGCTCCATCCGTGGAGCAGGCCTTCCGGCATCAGCGAGATGCCCGCGGGCCGGAGTTCGGCGATCTCCTCGCGCTGGAGGACGACGTCCTGCCCGTCGAGTCCGCGGAGCACGACCACCCGGTCGTCGCGCCGCACGATGAAGCCGCTGAGTGACCGGTCGTCGCGCGTCTCCACGAGGTAGTTCTCGTAGCCCTCCCGGATCTCGACGCTGGGGCTCACGATGCTGAGGAGCATCGCCTGCACGTCAGAGCGCCGGAAGGGAGTGAGATCGGGGCCGAGATCGCCGCCGTCGTTGAAGAGCCGGTGGCACGCGCCGCAGCTCGCGGCGTACAGCTTCTTGCCGTTGTACGGATCGCCGGTCCCGGTGCGGAGGATCTCCTCGATTCGGCGGATCTCGTGATCCTGGCTGCTGAACTCTCCCCCGCCCCGCGCCGGCCACCACTCCTCCACCGCGGCGTTGAGCGCCTCGTCGTCGTGGCGCCGGATCTGGAGCAGGACCTGGGCGGGCACGGCCGCCGGAGGGAGCGCGCCGGATTTCACCTGCGCGATCAGTTCACGCGCCCACGAGGCGCGGCTCGCGAGCAGGAGGAGCGCGGCGGTGCGCGTGGAATCCGTGGCGTCGGCGAGTCCCTCCGCGATTCTCGCGCCGATCTCCGGGTGGTCGAATGCGCGCAGCGCCGCGACCGCGGCGACGCGGACGGCTTCGTTCTCGGAGCGGGCGGCCTGGAGCAGCCCCTCGAGGGCGGCGGAGGGCTTGAGTTCGCCGAGGGCCTGGATCACGGCCGCGCGGAGCGCGGAGGGGGCGGATTCGTCACGGATGGTTTCCACGGCCCTCTCGAGGGCGCCGTCGGCGCCGAGCCGGAGCTGGAGCACGAGCGAACCCTGTCCCGCCCTTCCGAGTTCGGCGAGAAGCGCGGGCGGCAGGCCGGCGAGGCTGTGGTCGCGGAAGCCCTTCTCGAATCCGGCGACGAGCACCCGCCGGGCGGCGTCGGTAGGGGCTGCCTGAAGGAGCGCGAGGCAGGTGTCCAGGTCCTCGGGTTGCCCGGCCGCCGCATAGCGGCGCATGCAGCGCTCGAGAAGATGATCGCGCACGAGCGGCTTGTCCCACAGGGCGCGCTCGTCCAGCAGCGCGAGCACCCCGGCCCGGGCGTGGGCGGCGTGGGCCTCGAGGGCCCACCAGACCATGAGCGGCTGGCGGGGATCGGACGCGTCCTCGTCGCGATCGAGAAGACGGCGGATCAGTTTCAGCGCCTGTTCCGAGGGCAGCCGCCGGGCGGTTGCCGCGAGCTGCAGGCGCACGTCGGCGTTCGTCTCGCTCGTCGCGAGTTCGAGCACGCGCGGAAAGGTCTCCTGCGGGATGCGGTTCTGGTCGCCGAGCAGGCGGACGGTCCATTCCCGGACGCTCGGCTCGGGGTGCTCGAGTGTCTGGCGCGCCGTCTCGGCATCCAGTCCGCGGGACAGGTGCAGCGCCCAGAGGTACTCGAGGGCGGCCTGGCCGCGCGCGGAGGCGATCCTTGGCCGGACCATGTCCGCCACGCGGTCGTCCCTTCGGTCGCCGATGAGGCGCAGGGCGACCTGGCGAACCCAGCGGTTGGGATGCTCGAGCAGCGCGACGAGGCGTTCGACGGGCACGCTGCCGAGGTCCTCGGCGCGGACCGGCGCGGATCCGGTCGGTTTGAGCCGGTACACACGGCCGTTGCTGGCGTCCATGTTGCCCTGGTAATTGCGCCAGTGATTCACCTGGGCGTCATACCAGTCGGCGATGTAGAGGGCGCCGTCGGGACCCTGCTTGATGTCCACCGGCTTGAACCACGGATCGCGGGAGACGACGGCATACCCCAGGTCGCGGGTGCGGAAGGTGGATCCCTCGCGGGTGATTTCGCTGAGGACGACGCGTCCCTGCATCGGCTCGATGCCGAACAGGCGGCCGCGGAACGGTTCGGAGAAGATCCCGCCGCCCTCGATCACGAACGTGTGGGTGAATCGCTCCACGTCCGGGTGCGCCATCTCCGGGAAGTAGCCGAAGGCGTAGGGATTGGAGAGTTCGCCATGCTTCTCGAATCCCTTCCGGAGGTATCCGCCCTGCACGTAGTGAAAGCCCCGCGTGTTCCCTCCGTTGTGTCCGGAGAAGATCCGGCCCGCGTCGTCGATCTCGACGCCGAACGCGTTGCCGCCGCCTTCGGCGAACACCTCGTAGCGACGCTGCTCCGGATGGTATCGCCAGATGTTCTGACCGAGGGTGTGCACGGGTGCGGCGTCGGTGCCGGGCCGGCGAACCCGGGCGGAGACGGTGCTCCCCTGGGCCGCGTACAGCCAGCCGTCGGGGCCCCAGCGGAGACTGTTGACCACGGAATGCGTGTCCTCGAGGCCGAAGCCCTCGAGGTGCACCTCGGGATCCCCGTCGGGGACGTCGTCGTTGTTCGCGTCCGGGTAGAACAGGAGGTAGGGCGGGTTGAGCACCCAGACGCCGCCGCGGCCCTTCGCGACGGCGGTGGCGATGTTCAGCCCGTCCACAAAGACACGGTGCCGATCAAAGGCGCCGTCTCCGTCGGTGTCCTCATGGATCGTGATGCGGTCCTTTCCCCGGAAGTGATCTGGCGGCGGCGGCGGGACCTTGTCATAGACGGCGCGCCAGAACTGGTCATGGCTGACGAGGGTGAGTCCCGCGGGGGCCGGGTACTGCCGGTACTCGACGAGCCAGAGGCGCCCGCGCTCGTCGAAGCTGATGTGAAGGGGCTGCGCGATCTCGGGTTCGGCAAGGAGCAGCTCCATCTCGAGGCCCTCCATGAGCTGGAAGCTCCTCGCGCTTTCCTCGGGTGACATGGGCCGCGGAGTGGTGGCCGCCCGCGCGGCGCGGCCGGTCCGCTCGAGGTCAGCCCATGCGGAGACCTCGTGGAAGAGGGCATTTCCGAGCTCCCCCTCCGTCCCCGTGCTCCACCCGGGATCGTCCCCGATCCGGAACTGCCATTCACCCGCGAGCGCGATGGCTTGATCGCCCGCCCGCAGGATCGGCGCGCGCCCCTTGAATCCGCCGCGCCCGTCGTGATCGTAAACGCGCAGCGCGACGAGGTGCCAGTCGCCGGCGCGCGCGAGGCCTTCCGGGACGGGATACACTCCCCGTTGTCCAAGGCCGTTCACGTAATTTGGCGGGAACGCGCCGGCGGCGCCGATGAGCTGCCCGTCGAAGTAAGCCTCGTGGGCGTTGTCGACCTGCTCCACGTGCAGTTCCCACGCCGCCCCGGACCAGTTTGCGGGGGGGCGCACCATGCAGCGGTACCATGCGACTCCATCGAAGGCGCCGAGTGCGCCGCCGCTGTGTTCGTCCCACGTGCCGGGCACCGGCATGACGCTCCACCCATCGCGGTAGGACGCGGTCGCGGCCTCGGAGTCCCGGGGAGCGGGGGGAATCGGGCGGTCGAGGGCCCAGAGGATCCCGTTCAGCAGCAGGCGCCGGAAGCCGGGCTGATCGAAGTCAGCCGGGTGGCCGAGGGACGTGTAGAAGATCCGCGCCTGCCTCTCACCGTGGGAGCGCACCCACGCCACCGGTTCCGGTTCGCGGTCCGGGATGCTCCCGATCAGCAGCGGCACGGCATCGGGCGCGAGCGGTCTCACGCGGTAGAGGGAACCCTTGCTCGCGAAGGCGGAGACTCCCTGGAGCACCGGGTGCGAGGCGGCGTCGGGCGCGAGGGAGATCTCCGCCACGGGTCCGCTTCCATGGTGACCGTGATAGCTGCCCCCCAGGACCTCCCCGTCGAACTCCGGCCACGTCCGCTCCGGCTCGACGTCCTCCCCGCGGGGCGCGAACGCGTGGCTCGCCGTGCGGATGCCGACCAGCGGCCGGCCGGCGGCAAGATGCGCACGGATGGCGTCGAGTTGCGCGGGCTCCAGGGGGCGCCGGCGGACGCTGACGACGAGCAGATCGGACTCGCCGACGGCGGGGATGAGTTCGGGGAATGCGCCGTTCTCCTCCTGGACGATCCGGACGTCGAGACCGCGCCAGCGAAGTTCCTTCTCGGCGAAGGCCGGGAGAGTCTCCCATGTGCGGTACTCGTCCTCGCCGATCAGGAAGGTCACGCGCGGGCGCCGGTCGTCGCGGAACCGGAATGGCTCGCCGCCGAGAAACGAGACGCTCGTGACACTGGGGCACCAGTACTTCTCGATGTGCTCGATCACGAGGTCCGTTCCCGCGAAGTGACTCACGAACGGCGGCATTCTGGAGTTGTACATCGTGTCCGTCATGTCGCGGACGAACACGACGTTCTGGCCGAGGCTCACCATGTTGCGGATCGAGAAGGGCCGGCCGAGCACGCACATGTTCAGGTGAACCCCCATGACGACGACATTGGTGATGCCGCGGGCCTTCATGAGGTTGAAGGCCTCGTCCGAGTCGGTGATGGCGTCTCCCGGCAGGATCTCGAGCACGGGGATCTGGCGTGACCATGCGCGGTGCTGGCGGCACTGCGGCGAGTCGTCGCAGCCGCCATCCGAGTCGTCGATCGGCAGGGGCGGCTCGCGGTTGGGATCGAGGCTCTTCCAGCCCTGCGGGCGTTCGGGGGCCTTGGGAGCCTCCATGGCCAGCCGCCGCTGCGGGGTGTCCCTGTAGAAGTCCATCGTGTCGCTGGGGCAGTGGATGACGAGGGCGCCCTTCGCCCGCGCCGCCTTCAGGATCTCGTTCATCCGGGGGGCCATTTCCGCGACCCTGCGGGTGGCTCCCTGGCACCAGTGGCGGTCCCACATGTCGCAGACGACAAAGGCCGTCCGCGCCGCGTCCCAGTCCACGGCCCGCTCCACCACGCGCCACGTGTTGGTATCCTCGGGATCCCGCTCTCGGTGGCGGGTCTGAAGCTCGAATTGCGCGGCGGAGACCGGCAGAGCGAGCGCCGCCCACACGAGCAGCAGGATGAATCCCTGTGCATGAATCGCGCGTGTCCCGGCGGGCCCGACGTTGGCAGGAGGTTTCATGAGGAAAGGAAGGTGGGGGCTTCTTAAGCGCTTCGGCCGCGCGTGGGAAGTCCTTCCCGCCCGGAACACGGGCCCGGACGCAAAAATGTCCCGATCCAGTTCCGAACTCGGGCACTTCGACTCCCGCGCCGGCTGGCGGGCGGGTGCGGGCGGTGTCGCGCGTGACGAGAACGAGGGTTGACGAACCACGGTGACCCGCCGCCGAATGCACCGCCGCACGCCATGAAACTTCCCGCCACACTCCTCGCGGCCGCCGCGGGCGCCATGCTCGCGCAAGCCGCCGAACCGCTCGCCGCGCCGGGGGCCAGACTGGAGCTGCTCGCCTCCGGTTTCTCCTTCACCGAGGGACCCGCCGCCGACCGCGACGGCAACGTCTATTTCACGGACCAGCCCAACGACCGCATCGTCCGCTGGGACGCCGCCGACGGCACGGTGTCGGACTGGCTCAAGCCCGCCGGCCGCGCGAACGGAATGTACTTCGACCGGGAGGGGAACCTCCTCGCGTGCGCCGACGAGAAGAACGAGCTCTGGTCGATCGCGCCGGACAAGACGGTGACGGTGCTCGTGAAGGAACATGACGGGAAGCTGCTGAACGGCCCGAACGACCTCTGGGTCCGTCCCGACGGCGGCATCTACTTCACGGACCCCCTCTACCGGAGGAATTACTGGGAGCGCGATCCCGCGCCGCAGCAGGATGGCCAGCACGTCTATTACCTCGCGCCCGGCAGTTCCTCCCCGCGTCCCGTCGCCACGGACCTCGAACAGCCGAACGGCATCATCGGCACGCCGGACGGGTCCACCCTCTACGTGGCGGACATCCGCGCCGGGAAGACGTACGCCTACGACATCCAGCCGGACGGCAGCCTCTCGGGGAAACGCCTCTTCTGCGAGGCGGGCTCCGACGGCATGACCCTCGACAGCGAGGGCAACGTGTATCTCACCGGCCGGGGCGTCACCGTGTTCGACCGCACCGGAAAGCGCATCGAGCAGATCGACGTCCCCGAGCGCTGGACGGCCAACGTGACCTTCGGGGGCCGCGACCATGATCTTCTCTTCATCACTGCCAGTGACTCCGTCTATGGCCTGAAACTCCGTGTGAAGGGCGCCCGCTGAATGGCGTCACGCCCATGCCGCAACCAAACCGAATCCCGCCAACTGATTCATGACCCTCCGACTCGGAATCCACCTCTCCGTCCTGGTCCTCTCCACCCTCACCCTGGCGTCGCAAGTCCGAGCGGCGGCCAGCGATCCTCCGCCGCTGCGCTGGTGGAAGGGAAATCTCCACACGCACACCCTCTGGAGCGACGGTGATGACTACCCGGAGATGATCGCCGAATGGTACAAGACCAACGGCTATCACTTCCTCGCGCTCTCCGATCACAACGTGATACAGCAGGACATCCGCTGGATCCCGGTTGATGGAAACCGCCGCGGCGGAGGGCGCGTCCTCGAGAAGTACCTCGCGCGCTTCGGCCCGGCGTGGGTCGAGCAGCGCGTGCGCGACGGAACGAACGAGGTGCGTCTCAAGCCGCTCTCCGAGTTCCGCACGCGCTTCGAGGAGCCCGATCGCTTCATGATGTTCCCGGCGCAGGAGATCACCGACCGCCACCTCGTCGCTCCCCTGCACATCAATGCGACGAACCTTCGTGATCCGGTGGCCCCGCGGGGGGGATCGAACGTGGTGGACGTGCTCCAGCGGAACGTCCAGGCGGTCCTCGAGCAGCGCGAACAGACCGGCCAGCTCATGTTCCCCCACGTGAACCATCCCAACTTCGGATGGGCCATCACGGCCGAGGAACTCATGCAGATCCAGGGCGAGCGCTTCTTCGAGGTCTATAACGGACACCCCGCCGTCCACAACGAGGGCGACGAGGTGCACGCCAGCATCGAACGCATGTGGGACATCGTCCTCACGTGGCGACTCGCGGTCCTCAACCTCCCCCCCATGCTCGGGCTCGCGACGGACGACTCGCATCACTACCACACGTTCGGGGTCGGCCAGAGCAATTCGGGCCGCGGGTGGGTCATGGTGCGCGCGCCGCACCTGAGTCCGGAGGCGATCATCCGCGCGCTCGAGGCCGGCGAGTTCTACGCCACCAGCGGCGTGCTCCTCCGCGATTTCCACTGCGACGGCGAGACCCTGCGGGTCGAGATCGATTCAGAGCCCGGCGTCGAGTACCGCATCGAGTTCGTCGGAACACGCCGCGGCTTCGACCGCACGAATACGCCGATCCGGAACGCGGCCGGCGATCCGCTCCGCGTGACCCACCGGTACTCCGAGGACATCGGCGAGGTTCTCGCCACGGCCTCGGGCGCCTCGGCATCCTACCGCTTCAAGGGGGACGAGCTGTACGTTCGCGCACGCATCACCTCCAGCAAGCCGATGCCGAACCCCTACCGCGCGGGTGAGACGGAGGCCGCGTGGGTCCAGCCGTTCCTTCCGGGACAGAAGTCGGCCTACCCGCCGGGGTCCACGGCGCCGCCGCGGGGCGAGAAGGCCTCCGCATCCGCGGTGTCCGCCGCCCCGGCCCGTCGCCTGATCGAGGCGGGGTCGCCCCGGCGCCCGTGGATCATCGCGCACCGCGGCTATTCCGCGTTCGCCCCGGAAAACACCGTCCTCGCCTTCGACCGCGCCCTCGACGCGGCGGCCGACCTCGTCGAACTCGACTATCACCACAGCTCGGACGGCGTGCCCATCGTCCTCCACGACTCCACGCTCGATCGCACGACGGACGCCGTGGCCCGCTGGGGCGGGCAGAAGCTCGCCGTGAGCGCCTACACCGCGGCGCAGCTCACCGCCCTCGACGCCGGCTCGTGGTTCAACCCTCCCGCCCCGGGCCAGGCGGTGCTCACGCTCGAGCAGGCGCTCGAGCACATCCAGGCCCGCGGCATGACGCTCGTGGAACGAAAGACCGGCGACGCGGCAACCCTCGCCGGGATCCTGCAGCGCCGCGGCCTCGAGAACGAACTCGTCGTGCAGGCGTTCGACTGGGATTTCCTCCGGGACTTCCGCGGGCGCATGCCGAACCAGGTCCTCGGCGCGCTGGGTCCGCCCGGCTCCAGGAACGGCCGCCGCCTTTCGGACGACGAGAAGAAGCTGGATCGCGAATGGCTTCAGGAGATCGCCTCGATCGGGGCGCAGCTCGCCGTCTGGAATCGCCAGGTTGACGCGTCGGCCGTGCGCGCCGCGCGCGAGCTCGGCCTCCAGGTGTGGGTGTACACGATCAACGACGCGGCCACCGCGCGGTCGCTCATCGACATGGGAGTGTCCGGCATCATCACGGACAACCCGGCGCTGATCTGGAGCGTCCTCGCCGAACGCGAGTCCCGGACGCAAACCGCGCTTCGGTCCGAACGGCCGGACGCCCCACGCGGCTGATCCGCCGCGACCCGCCCCGGCCCGGGGCGGGCGGTTTCGGCCCCGGGTCGCGGGCGCGCAGCCAGCCCCGGTGTCCGGAGCGGCACGGCATCACGCCCTCCGGACGCCGTTCATCCGCAGCGTCGGCTCACCCCCGCGCGCTCACGAGCCCGGGACCTGGGCGTTCTCCCCGCGGTCCCGCGCGGGCGCGGCGCCCTGGCGATCCCCGCGCTGCGGCGCCTTCACCTCGATGTAGAGCTCCTTGAGCTGCCGCGGCGTCACGGTGCTGGGCGATTCCGTCATCAGGCACGTGCCCTTCGCGGTCTTGGGGAACGCGATCACGTCGCGGATGTTCGGAGTCCCGCACAGCAGGGCGCAGAGGCGATCGAAGCCGAGCGCGATGCCGCCGTGGGGCGGCGCGCCGTAGCGGAACGCCTCGAGCATGTAACCGAAGCGGGCCCGGGTCTCGTCCGGCGGAATCTGGAGGATGTCCTCGAAGACCGTCTTCTGAACGTCCGGCTGATGGATTCGGATGGATCCACCGCCGAGCTCGGTGCCGTTCACGACGATGTCATAGTGCTGGCCGCGGACTTTGCGCGGATCCGTCAGGAGCAGCGGAATGTCCTCGGCCACGGGGGCCGTGAACGGGTGATGGCTCGAGTACCAGCGGTTCATCTCGCGATCGAAGCTGAGCAGCGGGAACTCGACCACCCAGAGGAAGTCGAAGCGGGACGGATCGATGTGCAGCCTGCCCTGGCCCTTCAGGACGTCCGCGCAGTACAGCCGGATGCGCCCGAGGATCTCGCACGCATTGAGCCACTGGTCCGCGGCGAACAGGATGAGATCGCCTTCCTCGATGCGAAGCGCCGAGATGAGCGCCTGCTTCTCGGCTTCCGAGAAGAACTTCACGATCGGCGATTTCCACTCGCCGTTCTCCACCTTGATGTAGGCGAGGCCGCGGGCGCCGAAGCTCTTCGCGTACTCGGTCATGGTCTCGATCTGCCCCTGGGTGGCGCCGGCGAGCCCCTTCGCGTTGAGCGCCTTCACCACGCCGCCCGCGGCGACGGCGCCGGAGAACACCTTGAACGCGCTCGACCGGAACGCATCGGTGAGATCGACGATCTCCATCCCGAAGCGGGTGTCGGGCTTGTCGGTCCCGAACCGGTTCATCGCCTCCTCGTAGCGCAGCCGCGGGAAGGGCGTCGTGAGCTCGATCCCGAGGGACTCCTTCCAGATCCGCTTCATGAGCCCCTCGATGAGGGCATACACGTCCTCGCGGTCGATGAAGCTCATCTCGAGGTCGAGCTGGGTGAACTCGAGCTGGCGGTCCGCCCGCTGGTCCTCGTCGCGAAAGCAGCGCGCGATCTGGTAGTAGCGTTCCACGCCGGCCACCATGAGGATCTGCTTGAACTGCTGCGGCGACATCGGGAGCGCGTAAAACGTCCCCGGCTCCCGGCGGTTCGGGACAAGGAACTCCCGCGCGCCCTCGGGCGTGGACTTGAAGAGCACGGGCGTTTCCACCTCGAGGAAACCCTGTTCCTCCATGTACTGCCGGATGACGGAGGCCACCCGGGAGCGCATGCGCAGGTTGCGGATCATCTCGGGGCGCCGCAGGTCGAGGTAGCGGTAGCGCAGGCGCAGCTCCTCGTTGACCTTGTTTGCGACCTCCGGGTCGTCCACCGGGAAGGGAAGGACGGCCGCCTCGTTGAGCACCTCGAGGCCCTTCGCCACCACCTCCACCTGCCCGGTCGCGATTCTCGGATTCTCCGTGCCCTCCGGACGGAGGCGCACGCGGCCCTCCACCCGCACCACCGATTCGCTGTGGAGCCGCGTTGCGCGCTCGAAGACATCCTTCGGCAGGTCGGACGGATCGAAGACCGTCTGGGTCCGACCCTCGCGATCGCGCAGGTCGAGAAACAACACGCCGCCGAGGTCACGCCGGGAATGGACCCAGCCCTCGAGGGTGACCTGCTGTCCCTCGTGGGACGGTCGCAGTTCATTGCAGTGGTGCGTCCGCTTCATGACAGAGCAAAGGGCGGAGATAGTGAGGGGCCTCGCCGCCGAATTCCATGTCATTCTCGGCAGACACACCGCAGCGCGCGCTCACGGCCTCCAGGACGCCGGCGCCGAAAGGCCCCTCGCCACGGCACGCGCCCGGCTCGGCCCTTGCGACGCCGTCGGCACGGACCGAATCTTCATGCGTGCACCGGCCCAGGCTCCGAGACCGCATTGTTCTGCCCGCGCTGTGCGCGCTGCTGGGCTGGGTGACGGGAAGCCCCGCCGCCGACCCGCGCGCCGTCGCATGGCGGGCCGCCGACGGCCTTCCACAGACCGCCACGATCGGCGTGTGGCTCGATCCGCGGGGCAATGTCGTCACCACCCACGCCGAGCACCTCCCGGCCGCGCTTCTGGACGGGTTCACCGTTCACACGATCTCCAACAGCGTGGGCGCGCCGACCCGGGTGTACCAGAGCGCAAGCGAGCAGCTCTGGAGCGTGACGCGTTCCGGCCTGCTCGAGCAGACGGGGGGCGGATGGACGACCCACCCGATCCCCGAGATCAGCGCCGAGTACCGGGCCAGCCCCCTGCGTGCCGTCCGTCCCATCCCCCTCCTACCGCTCGATCGCAACCGCGTCCTCATCCTGCTCCCGGACCGGCTCCTCGTGTACGACGCCGGGCCTCGGACGACACGGGTCATCCGCACGGCGGAGGAGCTCGGTGTCGGGAGCTTCAACGAGTTCTCCCCCGCGACGACGTCCGGCGCATGGCTGTCCGCGACGCGCGGCCTCGTTCACCTTCCGGCACCGCTGCGGCAGCTCGGCCGGGACACCCCGCTCGAGGTGTATCCGTTGCCGACCGAAATGGCGTTGTCCGAACTCCAGCGCCCCTTCGAGAGCCGTCATGGAGCGGTGATCACCGTGGCCGAGCACGCGATCTCGCGCGTGCGTCATGTCGTGCGATTCATGGACGGCTCGTGGGAGGCATGGCCCGTCCCCGATCACAACCTCCGCCAGGCGTGGGCCGGCGCGGACGGCGAGCTGTGGGCCCACACCGTGGGCACCGTCTTCCGCCTCGAACCCGACGGCACGGAGCTTCGTCCCCGCGCGTACCTGCAGGTCGGCCGCATCGCCGACCTCTTCGTCGAACCTCACGGGGTCGCATGGCTCGCGACCTCGGACGGGCTGATTCGCATCGCTCCCCTTCCGTGGCGTCCGGCCGCGGGATTTCAGACCGACGCGGGCCCGGTCTTCGTCGTCACAAGTGACCGCCGCGGCCAGCTCGTCGCCCTCACCGCCGCCGCGGTTCACTGGCAGGAATCCGAGGGCCGATGGCGCACGACCGCGCTGCCCGGCGAACCGCCCGAAGACACGGCGTCGCGCCGGCACGGGCTCTTCCCGCTCCCCGACGACCGCCTCCTGATCGCGACGCAGGACGGCAACATCCTGCTCGATCGCACGGGAGTCGTGGCCCCCGTCCCCGACGAACTGCGGGATGCGCTGCCGCTCGGCCCCCTGCCGGATGCGCGGGTCCTCCTGTGGCCCGGAGGGGAGGCGGCCGGCGAAGTGGTCGTGTACGACGGGTCGGCGGCAAGGCCGTTCGCCTCGCTCCCGCCCGAGGCCTCGCGGATCGGGGCGCCCGCGTTCGCCCTGCAGAAGCGGACGGGCGAACTCTGGATCGGCGGCGAGGCGGGGCTGCTCGTCCGGCGGGGCGACGAATGGTTCGTCATGGAAGGCCCGGACACGCCCGGGACCGACGGCGCGCTCGCAGCCTGCGAGCTGCCCGATGGCCGCGTGCTCGTCGGCGGCGTGGACACCGTGCGGGAGTTCAACGGGGAACAGTGGCGCGTGCTGCGCCGCGGGTTCGACCGCGTGCACACGTTCCAGCTCGCGCGCGAGGGCGGCGTCTGGGTCGCGTCCGGCTCCGGGCTGTACCGCCTGCGCGAGAACGCATGGTTCAACGTCAGCGAGGAGGAGGGCCTCCCGGCCGCCGCCGTGTACCACGTGTTCGAGGATGGCGGCGGCCGCGTGCGCGCGGCGACGGGGCGCGGCCTCTACGCATTCGATCGCCGGGCGGACATCGATCCGCCGCGCGCCGAGATCAGCGGCGCGGACGTGCCCACCGAGGCGGGAGACAATCGCGCGCTGTTCATCGTGGGGGGACAGGATCGCTGGCGGCTCACCTCTCCGGGCCGCCTGATGTTCTCGTTCCGTCTCGACAACAATCCATGGTCCACATGGCGGCCGTCCGGCAGCGTGCAGTACACCAACCTGACCGCAGGCACGCATCGCTTCACCGTGCGCGCCATGGATCCCAGCGGGAACGTCCAGCCGTCGCCCGCGCTGATGGAGTTCAATGTCACGCTCCCGTGGTTCAAGGACCCCCGGCTCGTGTGGACCTCGGCGGCCGTCGCCGTCCTGCTCGTCGCGCTCGCCGTGCAGGCCGTGCTCAGCTATCTGCGCCTCCGGTCCAGCTACGCCGAGGTCGAGCGCCAGGTGGCCGAACGCTCCGCGGCCCTGGAACGCGCCAACCTCGAGCTGCTGCACAGCCAGAAGATGCGCGCACTCGGAACGCTGGCCGCGGGAGTCGCCCACGACTTCAACAACCTCCTGTCCATCATCAAGGGGTCCGCGCAGCTCATCGAGGCGCACCTCGACGACCGCCAGCGCACCCACCAGCGGCTCCAGCGCATCCGCACCGCGGTGGACCAGGGGGCCGCTCTCGTCCGGGCGATGCTCGGTTACAGCCGGGGATCAGACGCGCAGGCCCGGGAGATCGACGCGGCGGACGTCGCGCTCCGCGCGATCCGCCTCCTCGATGAGCCGCTGCAGGCGCGCGTTCGCTTCCACCCGCCGCCGGCCAGCCTGCCCCGCGTGAAGGCGCCGCCGGAGATGCTCCAGCAGATCCTCTTCAACCTGATCCAGAACGCGGACGACGCCGTCAGTCACCAGGGGGAAATCCACGTTCACATCTCCACGGACCCGCCTCCCGAGCACCCGATCCTCAAGGCGGCGCCGGGGCCGGGGTACGTGACCCTCTCCGTCACGGATCACGGCGTCGGCATCCCGCCGGAGAACCTGCAGCAGATCTTCGAGCCCTTCTTCACGACCAAGGGATTCAGCAGCCGGCGCGGCACGGGCCTCGGGCTGTCCATGGTGTACGCCTTCGCGAAGGAACTCGGCGCCGGGATCGCGGTGTCCTCCACCGTGGGGCGCGGGTCGACCTTCTGCATCATCCTCCCGGCGGCACTGCGCGGGGCGCCGCACGGAACCGTTCCGTCCGGTGAAGCCCGGGCGCCGGCGGCGGCCCGGGTCAGCGGCGCGACGCCTGATAACGCCGCTGCGCCTCCGGCATGATCTTCTCGAGCTGCCGGATCCGGGCCTCATCGAGGGGGTGCGTGCGCAGAAACGCGGGCGTCGAGCTTCCCTGCGAGGCGTTGAATTCCGCGAAGCGCTTCCAGAACGCCACCGCCTCCTGCGGGTCGTAGCCGGCCTCGGCCATGTACAGCACGCCGATGTGATCGGCCTCGAGCTCCTGCGAGCGGCTGTGCGGCAGCTCGAGCCCCACCTGGGTGCCGACGCCATACACCTGCGAGATCACGCTGGCGTACTCGGAGCCGCTCACGCCCGCGGCAAGCACCGCGCCGCCGAGCTGAGTCAGGAGCGCGCGGCTCACGCGGTCATTTCCGTGCTTCGCCACCGCGTGCGCGACCTCATGGCCGATCACCGTCGCGAGGCCCGCCTCGGTCTTCGTGATCGGCAGGATGCCCGTGTACACGCCGACCTTCCCCCCCGGGAGGCAGAACGCGTTCGCCTGGTCCACCTCGAACACGACGAACTCCCACTGGGCATCCGGAAGGTCGGCCACCGCGGCGATCCGTTCACCGACCCTGCGAACCAGCGCGTTGATCCTCGCATCGGTCGAGACGGGCATCTCCTGCTTCATGTTCTCGAACTCGGAAAGGCTCATCTGCATCATCTGCCCTTCCGGCACCAGGTTCAGCGAACGGCGCCCCGTTTCGGGAACCGTGTGGCAGGCCGTGAAGAGTGCCAGGACCGTCGCGCCGAGGAGCAAAACGCCTGCGGAAGCTTTCATGGCGCGGAATCTGTCCTGACGGCCCGCCGGGCTCAACCATTCCCGCTGCCCGCGCACGGCGCAGAAGGCGGGCGCGGAAGCCGAATGGTGAGTCCGGGAGCAACGCGGGGGAAACCGTGGGCGCGCGGCATCCGTTCGGGATGCCGGGCGCCCGGTGATGCATTCGATCCGCCGCGCGGCGATCTCGCGTTCGCCCGCGTGGCGAAGGACCGGCGGACTACGAACCCTGCGGGCCCTCCTCCTTGACCTGTTTCACGTCCACCCACCTGCGCTCGCGCGCGGACGTGAGCACGGCGTCCACCACATAGTCGGTCGCGAGGCCGTCGCGGAAGTTCGGACGCGCGGGCTTGCCGGAGTCGAGGCCCTGGAGGAAGTCCGCGACCTGATGGATGAAGCTGTGCTCGTAGCCGATCTGCAGGCCGGGCACCCACCAGTTCTTCATGTAGGGCTGGTCGCCGTCGCTGACGTGGATGCTGCGCCAGCCGCGCACGATCCCCGCGTCCCGGTGGTCGAAGTACTGGAGGCGGTGCAGGTCGTGAAGGTCCCAGCGGATCGAAGCGTGCTCGCCGTTGATCTCGAGCGTGTAGAGCGCCTTGTGGCCGCGCGCGTAGCGGGTGGACTCGAAGAGGCCGAGCGATCCGTTGTCGAAATGGCAGAGGAACGCGCAGGCGTCGTCGATGCCGACCTTCTCCACCTTGCCCGTGAGGGTGTGCTTCCGCTCCTTGATGAACGTCTCGGTCATGGCGTTCACGTCGCGGATGCCGCCGTTGAGCCAGAGGGCGGTGTCGATGCAGTGGGCGAGCAGATCGCCCGTGACGCCGGAGCCGGCGGCGCTGACGTCGAGGCGCCACAGCGCGGTGCCGCCCTGCGGCAGGTCCGCGCTGATGGTCCAGTCCTGGAGGAAGTTCGCCCGGTAGTGGAAGATCCGGCCGAGCTTGCCCTCGTCGATGAGCTGGCGCGCGAGGACGACCGCGGGGCACCGACGGTAGTTGTACCAGACCATGTTCGGCACCCCGGCCTTCTCGACGGCCGCGACCATTTCCTCCGACTGCTGCACGTTCAGGCCGAGCGGCTTCTCGCAAAGGATCATCTTCCCGGCCCTGGCGGCCGCGATGGCGATCTCCGCGTGCAGGTTGTTGGGGACGGCGATGTCGACCAGGTCGATGTCGTCGCGGTTCACGACCGCGCGCCAGTCGGTTTCGACCGAGGCGTACCCCCACCGTTCCGCGAAGGCCTTCACCTTCTCCGCGTCGCGCCCGCACGCCGCCTGCAGCACGGGCTCATGGCCCACGTCGAAAAAGCGCGTCACCTGCCGGTAGGCGTTCGAGTGCGCGCGACCCATGAATCCATAGCCGATGATGCCGATTCGAAGCGGTTTCATATTTCGTAGAGCGGGAGCGGCGAGCCTAGTGATGCGCGCGGAATCCTCCAAGAAGTTCGTCGCGGGCGGCGCGCTCCGCGGGGCCTGCCCGGGTCGTTCCTCCGGTGCGGCGGGCGCCGGGGCGGTCCGCGGGCCTTTGACGCAGCCCGCCCGCTGGGCGATAGAGAACGCAACCATGCGTTCGTTCTCCCAGCCCATGCCGTGGCGTATCGCCTGGGCCATCCTCGCCTGCGGCCTGCTGCAGTCGGCCGCCCGAGCCGCCGAGCCGACCATCCTTGTCCCGGCGGGAACCGAGTGGCGCCTGTTGCGGGGAACATCCGAGCCGACGCCGCCCGGCACGCCGCCGGGGGCCTGGCGCGAGCCCGGGTTCGATCGCGAGAACACATGGCCGGTGGCCGTCGCTCCGTTCTGGTACGGCGAATCGGCGCGCTTCGGCGGCACCGGCAGGCTCATGGCGGACATGCTGAACCGCTACTCGTCCTTCTACCTCCGCCGGACGTTTCACGTGCCCAATCCCGGGGCTTTCGCCTCCCTCCGGCTGCGCGCGATGGTTGACGACGGCTTCATCGCATGGATCAACGGCGTGCGCGTCGCCAGCCTCCGCGCACCCGCCGGGGAGCCGGGGCGGGACTCGGTCGCCGCCGCCAACGCGCCGGAGCCGGTGGATTTCGAGACGTTCAACCTTCCCTCCCCCGCGGCCCTCCTGCGGCCCGGAACGAACGTGCTCGCGGTCCAGGTCTTCAACGTCAGCCTCTCGAGCAGCGACATCGTCTTCGATGCGGAACTCGCGGCCGTCCCCCACCCGCCCGGACCGCCCTTGGTGGCGCAGGTGACACCGCCGCCGGGTGTCGTCGAGGCCCTCGATTCCATCACGGTCACCTTCAGCGAGAGCGTCCGCGGCGTACGCGCGGAAGACCTGCTCATCAACGGAAGCAGCGCCACGGGGATCGAGGGTTCGAATGGCGTGTACACGTTCCGCTTCCCCGCGCCGGAGCTCGGGTCCGTCGCAGTCTCATGGAACCCCTTCCATGAGATCACGGACCTGGACGATCCCCCCAACCGCTTCGACGCGAGCGTCCCGGGCTCGACGTGGGTGTACGAAGTGATCGATCCGGACGCCCCGGCGGTCGTGCAGCGCCAGCCGCCGGCGGGCTCGACCGTCCGCGCGCTGACCCAGGTCGAGGTTCGGTTCAGCATGGCGGTCACCGGAGTCGACGCGGCCGACCTGCTCCGGAACGACAGGCCGGCCGTGGCCGTCAGCGGCGTCGGCGCGGGCCCGTACCGGTTCACCTTCGATGCGCCCGTGGAGGCCGGCGGACCCGCGCGGATCTCCTGGCGCCCCGATCACGGCATCGTCAGCGATTCCCCGGAACCTCGCGCCCTCGCGTCCTCCGGGTGGACCTACGTGGTGGACCCGGACGCGCGCCCGGCGCCGCTGGTGATCACCGAGTTCATGGCGGAGAACTTCACCGCCTTCCGCGACGAGGAACAGGATCCCGAGGACTGGATCGAGATCCACAATCCCACCGCGAACAGCGTGAACCTGGAGGGCTGGTCCCTGTCCGACGATCCCGACGAGCCGGGGCTCTGGACCTTCCCCGCCATCGACCTCCCCGCGAACGGCCGGATCGTCGTGTTCGCCTCCGGAAAGGACCGGCGCACCCCGCCCGGCCCCCTCCACACGAACTTCAAGCTCAACGCGAACGGTGACTTCATCGGTCTGTACCCGCCTGAGCTCCCGCGCCGGGCCGTGGACGAGATCGCGTTCCCGCGTCAGGGCCCCGATCACTCCTACGGCCGCGAGCTGGACTCCGGCGCATGGCGGTACTTCAGCCCGTCGACCTCCACGCCCGGCGCGCCCAATCCGGCCAGCGGCATCGTCTCCGCGGTGGAGGAGGTGCAGTTCAGCGTCGAGCGCGGGTTCTTCGCGCATCCCTTCAAC
>CAYMDA010000016.1:0-90626 GCA_964389135.1 uncultured Verrucomicrobiota bacterium
GCGCTGATCGACACCGGCAGCCGCATGGACGAGGTCATCTTCGAGGAGTTCAAGGGCACCGGCAACATGGAGGTGCACCTCGATCGCGCCCTGGTGGACCGGCGGATCTTCCCCTCCATCAACATCGAGCGGTCCGGCACCCGCAAGGAGGAGCTCCTGTATCATCCCGACGAGTACCAGCGGGTCTCGGTGCTCCGCCGCGCGCTCGTGGGCGTGCCTCCCGTGGAGGCCATGGAACTGCTTCTCGGCAAGCTCCGCAAAACGCCGAGCAACATCATGTTCCTGCTCAGCATGGGCACGGGACAGTAGCCGGGTGCCCGGACGGGCCGCGTCTGCCATGCGGCCCCGCGCCAGCCGTCGCTGCCGCGAAGAGGGGCCGGGTTGTTCGCCCGGAGGGTCCCGCGTTGCTTCTCCCCCGGGTGCGGTGTGACGCACGGGAGGGTCGTTGCAATCCCGTCGCTGACGTCTAGGATGGCTTTCCCGTGTCTCAGTTGATGGTGGATCATGATCAGGCCCGACGCCGCTTCGCCGGCGTGATGGCTTCGGCGGGACTGGCGCTCGTGTGCGCGTCGCTCACCGCGTGCAACCGGGAATCGATCGTTGCGTACGACATTCCCAAGGCGCCCCCGGCCGCGGAGGCCCCGGCGGCGTCCGCGCCGCAGGCTCCCGGCACGGCAGGGAACCCGGGCGGAACGCCCGGCGCGCCGCCCATGCCAACGCTCGCATGGTCCGAGCTGCCGGAGGGCTGGACGAGCCACGGGCCGGCAGGCATGCGCGCCGCGAACTTCACGCTCGAGGGTCCGGGCGGCACCGTCGCGCGCATGGCGGTCATCCCCCTCCCCGGCATGGGAGGGACGGACCTCGAGCTGGTGAACCTGTGGCGCGAGGAGCTCCGGCTGCCGCCGATCACGGAGGCGGAACTCCCTTCGCACACGGACGAGGCGTCGATCGGCGGTGAGGTCGTGCGGCTCTTCCATGTGGTTCGCAGGGAATCCGAGGAGGCGATCGCGGCAACAAACCAGATCATCACCGCGACGATCCGACGGGACGGTTTCACGTGGTTCTTCAAGCTGACGGGTCCGGGTGACGCGGTGGACGCGCACCGCGAGTCGCTCAAGCAATTCCTCGCGGACGTGGAGATCAGGCCGCCCTCCCCGACGGCGGCCGCGGCGTCGCGGACCGCGGCGACCGGCGCCGGACCGGCGGGGCAACCGCCCGACCCGAACTGGCGCGTGCCCGAGGGCTGGGAGGAGCAGCCCGCCACCACGATGGTGCATTCCCGATGGTCGGCGGCGGACGGCGCGGTGGACATCACGGTCAGCGTCTTTCCGGGGGACACCGGGGGCCTCGTCGCGAACCTGAACCGGTGGCGCCGGCAGGTGAACCTCGGGCCGTCGCCCGATGACGAGCTGCGCAGCCTCGAGGGCAATCTCGACGTCCTCGGCGGTCGCGCCACGCTCGCGGATTTCACCGGCACCCGGCCGGAGAGCGGCGAACCCCTCCGCGTGATGGGCGCGGTGGTTCCGCGCGCCGGTTTCACGTGGTTCTACAAGATCATGGGTCCGCCGGACGCGGTGGAGTCGCAGCGCGCGGCCTTCGTGCAGTTCGTGCAGTCGATCGAGTACCCCTCCCGTTGATGAGTCCGATGCTGAAACCCCTCGCGTCGCTGCGGCTGACGCTCGTTCTGCTGGTGCTGAGCCTCGTTCTGGTCTTCTTCGGCACCATGGCGCAGGAGCCGCTGGGCCTGTATCTCGCGCAGGAACGCTTCTTCCAGAGTCTCTTCGTGGACCTGGCGTCGATGACGGCCGCGCTGAAGAAGACGCTGCAGATGTTCGGAGTCTTCCTGCCTCCCTCGACGGCCGCTGAAGTCATGGCGGCGCCCTTCATTCCCGTGTATCCCGGAGGCTACCTGCTCGGCGGGCTGCTGGTGGTGAACCTCATCGCGGCTCATTTCGTGAGGTTCCGGCTCACGTGGAAGAAGTCGGGAATCATCCTCGTTCACTTCGGACTGCTCCTGCTGCTCGTCGGACAGGCATTCACCGATGCCCTCGCGCGCGAGAGCTCCATGAGGCTGATTGAGGGCGAGACGAAGAACTACTCGGAGAGCTCGCGCCAGAGCGAACTCGCGGTGGTCGATGTGACCGCCCCGGATCGCGACCGGGTCGTGGCCATTCCGGATTCCCTGCTGGAACCGGGCGCCACGCTGCGCCACGAGGAGCTGCCGTTCACCATCCGGGTGCTGGAGTACCATCCCAATTCGTTCGTCACGAACCGTGCGGCCGTGCCGAACGCCCCGCAGGTCACCGACGGACCGGGTGTGCGGTTCGCCTCGGCGCCGCTGCCGAGGGTGACCGCGATGGATGTGCGTGACGTTCCAAGCGTGTACGTGGAGCTGGTCGGCCCCCAGGGTTCACTGGGTTCGTACCTGCTCACCGAATGGTTCACCCGCCCGCAGGAAGTCGAGGTGGACCATCGCCGGTTCGAACTGAGCCTGCGTCTGCGCCGCTACTACAAGGACTTCAGTCTGACGCTCATCGACTTCCGGCACGATCGGTACCTCGGGACGGACATCCCCAAGAATTTCTCGAGCGAAGTGATCCTGAACAATCCGAAGACCGGCGAGAACCGCCGGGTGCGAATCTACATGAACAACCCGCTTCGCTACCAGGGGATGACCTTCTACCAGGCCAGCTATGACCCGCGGGACGAGCGGGTCACGATCCTGCAGGTCGTGAGAAACCCGGCATGGCTCACTCCGTATCTGGCGTGCGTGCTGGTGGGCGGCGGCCTTCTGGTTCAGTTCCTGATGCACCTCGTGGGCTTCATCCGGAAGCGCCCGACCGCTCCGGGCGGTGCCCCCGTGCCCGCCTCCTGAGGCGGAACCGCGTCGCGAGGGTTCGCCCGGCCCGGCGCCGGATGAGTTGCCGGGTTGTCAAATGCCGCGGAGGGTTCAAGATCATGGAGCCGGTTTGAGAGGCGGCGGGAGGCGGAGCGAAGGATCGATGGACGTCACGCGACCTTCCCGGCCGCCCCGAAGAAGGGAGAGTCAGATCGCATGGCTGAGATCAGGAAGACGAAGCAGGTGTTCAACTTCACGGCCCCCACGGCCCTGAGCGTGCAGCTCGTCGGTGATTTCACCGGCTGGCGGCAGGCTCCGATCAGTCTCACGAAGGGTGCCAACGGCGTCTGGCAGACGTCGGTGGAGCTCGCGCCGGGAACCTATCACTACCGGTTCCTCGTGGACGGCCAGTGGCGGGACGACCCCGAGTGCGTGCTCCGGGTTCCGAATCCGTTCGGGAGCGAGAACTCCGTGCGCGAGGTGCCTGAGCGCGTGGTTCCACGCCGTCGGTTCGCCGGCGCCGGTCAGTGGCGGAAATGCCGGATGCCGGTGAAGACCATCGCGACACCGCGGTCGTCGGCGGCCTTGATCACCTCGGAGTCCCGGACGGATCCCCCGGGTTGAATGGCCGCGGTGGCGCCGGCCTCCGCGGCGGCGATCAGGCCGTCGGGGAAGGGGAAGAAGGCGTCGCTGCAGATGACGCTTCCAGCGAGGGACAATCCCGCCTCGCCCGCCTTCCAGACCGCGATGCGGCTGGAGTCCACGCGGCTCATCTGGCCGGCCCCGATGCCGAGCGTGCGGCCGTGGCCCGCCTCGTCGGCTCCGGCATACACGATGGCGTTGGACTTCACGTGTTTCACGACGCGCCAGCCGAAGAGCATGGCCCGGAGCTCGGCTTCCGAGGGGGCGCGCCGGGTGACGGTCCGCAGATCATCCGCGCCGACGGAGCGAAGGTCCCTTTCCTGGAGCAGGTAGGAGCCGGAGCCGACGCTGCGGACGTCCCAGCGGTCCTCCTGCAACGAGCCGTTCAGAAGCCGGATGAGCCGGAGGTTCTTCTTTCGCTGAAGGATGGCGAGCGCCTCGGGTTCGAAGCCGGGCGCGACAATCACCTCGCTGAAGATCTCGGCGATGGCCGACGCGCAGGCGGCGTCGAGGGGGCGGTTGACGGCGATGATTCCGCCGAAGGGCGCCTGGCGGTCCGTGGCGTAGGCGCGCTCCCATGCCTCGGCGAGCGTGGGTCCCTGGGCCACGCCGCAGGGGTTCGTGTGCTTGAGAATCGCGACCGTGGGAGGCTCGGAGGCGAACTCACCAATGAGCGCGGTGGCGGCGGTCAGGTCGAGGATGTTGTTGTAGGAAAGCTCCTTGCCATGCAGGGGCTCGAAGCGCTCGCGGAACCGGCCGTAGAGGGCGGCGCGCTGGTGCGGGTTCTCCCCGTAGCGCAGCGGCTGGACCAGGTGCTCGGACAGGGTCAGGCGCGGGGGCGGCGACGCCTGCAACCCCGGGGCACCGCTGAAGGCGCCCTCGAGGTGTGCCGCGATCGCCGCATCGTACGCCGCGGTCCGGGCGAACACCTTGACGGCGAGGCGGCGGCGGAGTTCGGGCGTGGTTTCGCCCGTCGCCGCGATCTCACGGGCGACTTCCGCGTAATCCGCCGGATCACAGACGACCGTGACGCTCGCGTGATTCTTCGCGGCGCTTCGAAGCATGGACGGACCGCCGATGTCGATGTTCTCGATGGCGTCGTGCAGGGTGACGTCCGGGCGGGCGACGGTCTTCTCGAACGGGTAGAGATTCACCACGACGAGGTCGATCGGGAGGATGTCGTGCCGTGCCGCGGCGGCCTCGTGCTGCGGGTTGCCGCGGATGAAGAGCAATCCGCCGTGCACCCGCGGATGGAGGGTTTTCACGCGGCCGTCGAGCATCTCCGGGAAATTCGTGAAGGCGCTGAGGTCGGTCACCGGGAGGCCGGCCTCGCGCAGCATGGCGGCGGTGCCGCCGGTGGAAATGAGTTCGATCCCGCGGTCGGCGAGCTGGCGCGCGAACTCCGCGAGCCCGGATTTGTCGGAAACGGAGAGGAGTGCCCTCTGGATACGGCCCATGAGCCGGCAAGACTCGCGAGTCGCGGCGGCGTGCGTCAACGGGGAAGAGGAGTGGGTCGGCCGTGGATGCCGGCGGACGGGATCGGGATTTTCGCGGAGGGGGCCGCAGGCTCCGTTGCCGCCTCGTACGGCCTTGGGTAGGCTGCTCCCATGCCATCGAACGCGGCGCAGCGGCGGGGCCGGCGCGGGCTGCTGCCGCTGGCGGTCATCCTGATGTCACTCTGCGGTTGCTCGCCGAACGCCTTCCTGTCGGCCGAGGAGGACCGGGACCGCAATTTCCAGCGCGCGCGCGACGCGGCGCGCATGGGCGATCACGTGGGTGCGGCGGAATTCTACGAGCGCGCGCTCGACTACAATCCGCGATCGGCGGATGTCCATCTCGGCTTCGCGTCGTTGTGCGAGGGACCGCTCGAGCGCTACGCCGACGCCGTGTACCACTACCAGAAGTACCTGCGGTTGCGTCCCGAGGATCCCCGCGCGGACGACATCCGGCGGCGGATCACGAACTGCATGGAACGCCTTGCCGCGAGGGTGCCGATGGTGATCCGGAACGACGTCATCGCGCGCGAACTGGAGATCATGCGGCAGCGGAACGCAGCGCTGCAGCAGGAGGTCGAACGGGCGCGGGCGGAAGCCGCGCGATGGAGCAACGACGTCCGGCGCCTCGTGCAGATGGCGGAACAGAGGTCCCGCGACCGGGAACCGGGTGCGCGCTTCGCGAGCGATCCCGTGACCAGCCCGGTTCGGGTGGCGGGGGCCGACCGGGCGGCCGGCGATCCCCGCGAAGGGGGCGGATCGTCGGCCGGCCGGCCGCGATCGGAGGCGCCGACCGCCGTCACCACGCGATTCCAGGACGGCGTGCGATTGCACCGGATCCGGCGAGGCGACACGCTCAGCCGGATCTCGAGGGAGTACAACGTAAGCGTCGAAGCCCTCCGCCGCGCGAATCCGGATGTGGACGAGCGCCGGTTGATCCCGGGGCGGACGGTGCGCGTTCCGCGATGAAGAAGGCCATTGATCGAATCCGGCGTGTTGAATTTCCCCGGCGGCCGGGCAGATTCTCGCATCTCATCCACGACGCACGCGTCGGACGGACGCGGTTCACATGAATCTCGGCACGACGATCAGCACAGGCCTGAAGGAGATCCTGGCGCACAAGGCCAGGTCGATCCTGACCATGTGCGGCATCGTCCTGGGAGTGTCGAGCCTCGTGGCCATGTCGGCGATCGTGCGGGGCATGGAGAACGGCCTGAAGGAGGCGCTGGTCGAGATGGGCGGACTGGAGAAGGTCCGCGTCGAACCGCAGGAGGAACTGCCCGCGTGGCAGCGGCACCTCGCGGACCAGGCGCCGGGATTGACCCTCGGTGACGTGGAGGCGCTGCGCGCCGGGGCGCCCCTGGTCCACGACGTCGTTCCCGCCTATGAGATGATGGGCTGGGGAGGCCGTGCGGCGGTCTTCAGCTACAAGGGACGCCAGACGCGCGCCCGCATCCTCGCCGGGACATGGCCCGGGTACGCCGACCTCAACGAGCACGAGGTCGCGCACGGGCGAATGATCACCGATCTCGACAACGAACTCGCGCGAAGCGTGTGCGTGATCGGCACGGAGATTCGCGACGATCTGTTTGGGTCGCCCGAGGAGATGGGGCGCGAGATCGTGCCCATCGGCGAGCAGGTCACCATCAACAACCAGTCGTTCACGATCGTCGGGCTGCTGCGACATTACGAGAGCCAGCAGGCCCGGAGGGAACGGGCCTATCGGGAAAGTCTCGGGTCCACCACGAATGCGGCGTCCGGGGTGGCGCGCCGCCGCGGCTGGGGAGGCGGGGGCCCGGGCAGCTTCGTCTTCCGGATGAAGAACGACACCGCGATCATCCCGCTGCAGACGATGCTCGTGAAGTTCCGCTCGGGCGCCGGAACCAATTCGGTGCCGGACTTCCGGCTCTCGAACATCCAGTTCCGGATCCCGAGCGTGGACGTGCTGGAACCCGCGTTGCAGCAGGCGCGGAATGTCCTGCTGATGACGCACCGCGGGGTGGAGGATTTCGTGTTCCGCACCCAGGAGGACTGGGCGGCGGAGATTTCGACCACGATCGCGAGCGCACGCATGAGCGGGACGATCATCGCGGCGATCAGCCTGCTTGTGGGCGGGATCGGCATCATGAACATCATGCTCGCGAGCATCTCGGAGCGGGTTCGCGAGATCGGCATCCGGAAGGCGGTGGGCGCGTCAACGGGGGCGGTGTTCATGCAGATCATCGTGGAATCCGTGGTGATCTCCGTTCTCGGGGGGCTCCTGGGCCTCGGCTGTTCGGTGGTGGTCGTCGAGGTGATCAGCATCTTCACGCCGACCGACAATGCGCCGGAGATCACGATGGGCGCGCTGGCGGTGGCGTTCGGGTTCAGCGTGGTGATCGGGGTCTGCGCGGGATTGTACCCGGCGGTCAAGGCGTCCCGCCTGCACCCGATCCAGGCGCTGCGATACGAGTGAGGGCCCGATGCTGATGTCCTTTTACATCGCGCTGCTGGTCGGCCTGAAGGAGGTCTGGACCCACAAGTTCCGCTCCCTGCTCACGATGATGGGCATCGTCCTCGGCGTGGCGAGCCTCGTCGGCATGGCCGCCATCGTGAAGGGAATGGAGAACGGCATGAAGGAGGCCCTCATCGCGATGGGCGGGCTCGAGAAGGTGCTGGTGCGGGAGGAGGAGATTCCAGCCGAACAGGAACATCTCCGCGAGCTCGCCCCCGGGCGGCGGCTCCGGGACGTTTACGCCCTCGCCGCGAGCGCGCCGCTGATCGAGGTCGTTTCGCCGGAGGTCAGCGTGCGCGGGGTGTCCGTGTCGCGACGCGGCAAGGAGCATTTCCCGTCCGAGATCACGGGGGTTTGGCCGCCGGCCCTGAAGATGAACCTCTACGAGGTCGAGCACGGCCGGTTCTTCACGGATCTCGACGAGGAGTTCGCGTCCAGCGTGTGCGTGATCGGCACCGGGATCCGTGATGAACTCTTCGGATCCCCGGAGGAGAAGGGGGAGGAAATCATCCCGATCGGCGAGCAGATCCTCATCGGGAACCAGCCGTTCACGATCGTCGGCATGTTCCGGCACTATGAGAGTGAGCAGGAGAAGCGGCGTCGGGAGGCGGCGCGGCGCGAAAGCGTCAAGGAGCAGGGGTCCACCGGGGTGAACCGGCAGCGCGGCTGGCGCAACCGCCGCTGGGACGCGTTCTGGCGGAAGAACAACGTCGTGTACATGCCCCTGCGGACCGCGTGGATCAAGTTCGCCTCCGTCTCCGGCGCGGGCGGTGGCGGTGGCGGTGGCGGCGGCGCCGGCGAGGGAACCACCACCACGGGGACGGGAGCGCGGGACCTCATTTTGAGCGACATCGACATCAAGGTGCGGGACCTGAGCCGCCTCGAGGAGGCGTTGCAGCAGGCGCGCAACGTCCTCCTGATCACGCATAACGGGATCGAGGACTTCACCTTCCAGACGCAGGAGAACCAGGTCGAGGACATCGACAAGCGCATCCGCAATGCCCGGGTCAGCGGCGGCATCATCGCCGGTCTCAGCCTGCTGATCGGGGGAATCGGCATCATGAACATCATGCTGGCGAGCATCACGGAGCGAATCCGGGAGATCGGCACCTGCAAGGCGATCGGCGCCGGACCGGAGACGATCTTCCTCCAGGTGCTGGTGGAAGGCTGCGTGCTGGCGGGGCTCGGCGCCGTGATGGGCGTCCTCGCCTCGATCGGCCTGGTGTCGCTGATCGACCTGCTCTCGCCGCGCGCGAACGCCCCGGTGATCACGTTCCCGCCGGTCGCGGCGGCCGTGTTGTTCAGCCTGACGGTGGGTCTGATCGCGAGCCTGCTGCCGGCGCTGAAGGCCGCCCGCCTCGCACCCATCCAGGCGCTGCGATACGAGTGATCACGCGCCGGGTCCCGCGCAGCACGGGGAGTGTAACCCGCGAGGGAACGGGAGCGTCGTAATTCCAGCGCGAGACCCGAGGAGGGTTCGGGTTTCGCGCGATGCCCACGGCAATGCAAAGGGGCCGCGGCATCCGCACTGAAAGCGCGAGCCTGAACAACTCACAAGCAACCATGAAGAAACTGTTTGCCATTCTGGCGGCCACCGCGTTCTCGGTGTTCGCAGTGGGGGCCGGGGAATTCCCGGACGTCGAGATCAAGGAGCTCAAGGCCGCAATCGACGCCAAGAAGGTCACGGTGATCGACGTGAACGGCACCAAGTCGTTCAACAAGGGGCACATCCCGACGGCGATCAACTTCGAGGCGGAGAAGGATCGGCTCGCGAAGCTCCTGCCCGAGGACAAGGACGCGCTCATCGTCGCGTACTGCGGCGGACCGGCGTGCATGGCCTACAAGGAAGCCGCCCGCGCCGCGCGCGAACTGGGCTATCGCAACGTGAAGCACCTGTCGGCCGGCATCAGTGGCTGGAGGCAGGCCGGCATGCCGGTGGAGACGCCCAAGGACTCGAAAGAGAGCACCTGAGGCCCGGCAAAGTCCGGCGTTCCGCGTCCAAACCGGGCGCATCGTGATTCAGGCGGGGCGGAAGAAACTTCCGCGCCCGCCTTTTTCTCAATCTTTCCTGGCCATCCGACGCCCCCGTTCGCGCTCTGTATCCCGGAAACCCGGATTCGGCCGACGGGGCACCCACGGTGGGGAATGGACCCCCGACGGCCGCCCATGCGATCCGGGCGATCCAATCGCCAATGATATGAAACCGAATCACCAGTTCGCAGGGCGCCTTCAACTCGTCCTTGCGGTCGCTTGCGCCGTCCTTTGGATTGCGCCCGCCCCGGCGGAGGCGCGCCCCGGACCAAAACGACCCGCACCCTTGTTTGAGGGCCTTGGTGACAGCGTGCACCCCGTGACAACGCATTCGGCACTGGCGCAGCGGTACTTCAACCAGGGGATGGTGCTGCTCTACAACTTCAACCATCAGGAGGCCATTCGATCCTTCCGGGCGGTCGCGGAGCTTGATCCGGACTGCGCGATGGCGCACTGGGGCATCGCCTACGCCTACGGGCCGAACATCAACCAGCCCATGGACACCGCCTCCGCCGTCGCGGCATGGGACGCCCTCCAGGTCGCGCTCGAGAAGAAGTCGGGCGTCTCCCCGCGCGAGCAGGCCTACATCGACGCGCTCGCGCGTCGGTACAGTTCCGACCCGAACGCCGAGCGGGCGCCACTCGACGCCGCCTACGCGGACGCGATGCGGGAAGTGATGCGCGCATGGCCGGATGACCTCGACGCCGCAACGCTCTTCGCGGAGGCCGTCCTCGACACCATGCCGTGGGATTACTGGCAGCCGGATCGACGGCCAAAGCCGCCGACCGTGGAAGTCATCGGCGTCCTTCGGAGCGTACTGCGGCACGACCCGAAGCATCCCGGCGCGAATCACTTCTTCATCCACGTCGTCGAGGCGGGACCCAATCCGGAGGACGGCCTGCCCGCGGCGGACATGCTCCGCTCGCTCAACCTCGAGGCGGGACACCTGGCGCACATGCCATCGCACATCTATATCCGCACCGGCCGCTACGCCGACGCCATCGACGTGAACGCGCTCGCGGCGAAGATTGACCGCCGCTACATCTCGCAGTGCCGGGCGCAGGGCTTCTATCCGGCGACGTACTATCCCCACAACGTCCACTTCGAATGGTTCGCGAATGTGATGGCGGGGTGCAGCCGGGACGCCATCCGCCTCGCGCGGAAGATCGAGGAGATGGAAAGGGACGTCCGCTGTTCCCCCAACGCGCTCGTGGAGGCGCCGCGCTTCCGCCATCTTCTCCTGCTGACGCTGGCGCGCTTCGGTCACTGGGATGAAGTCACGAGGATCCCGCAACCCGCGGAGGAGTTCCCGCTCGACCGCGCGATGTGGCACTACGCGCAGGGCATCGCAGCGGTTGCGAAAGGCGACGCCGAGCTCGCCGCAGGTCACCTCTCGGAAATGCGCGGCATCGGCCGGAGCAAGGCGCTCGAGGAGATGAATTCACCGGCGTTCCCCGCCACGTCGGTACACGCCGTGGCCGAGGCAGTCCTCGCGGGGAAGGTCGCGCTGGCGCGCGGTGAGACCTCGCGCGGACTGGATCACCTGCGGAAGGCAGTGCAGCTCGAGGACGAGATCCCGTACATGGAACCGCCCTACTGGCATGCACCGACGCGTCAGACCCTGGGCGCGGCACTGCTCGCGACCGACAACGCGGCGGACGCAGAGGGAGTGTTCCGCGCCGACCTCGATCGCAACCCGCGCAACGGCTGGTCGCTGTACGGCCTGCGCGAAAGTCTCAGCCGCCAGCACAAGGATGTTGCGGCGGAAGCCGTCGGACGCGAGTTCGCCGCGAGCTGGACCCGCGCGGACACGGAACCGCGCCTCGAGACGTACTGATTCCCGGAAGGCCCGGAGGATGCGAGGGAACGCCGTTGCTGGCCGGCGGCCTCCCGGCGATGTCGCGGAGGCCGTTCGGTCGCTTGAGCTCCCGTCGCCTCCGGCCCGCCGCGGGGCGGAGCCTGATTCAAGGGCAGGGCTCAGCCGGGTGGCCAGCCCATGGGACGGCCGCCGAGGATGTGCAGGTGCAGGTGCGGGACGCTTTCCCCGCCTTCCGGGCCGTTGTTGATGACGATGCGGTAGCCGGTGCGATCGATGCCGAGCCGGCGCGCCACCTCGGCGGCCTTGAGCAGGAGATGCCCGAGGACCGCATGATCCTCGGCTCGGGCTTCGTCGAGGCGGGGAATCGGCTTCTTGGGAATGATCAGCGCATGGCGCGGGGCCTGCGGCTTGATGTCGCGGAATGCGAGAACGAGGTCGTCCTCGTACAGGATCTCGGCAGGGATCTCGCGTGCGACGATCTTCTCGAAGAGCGTCATGGGGCGCCGGGGTGCGTCAGTTGACCAGCAGGGCGCAGTCCGTGCGAGGACGCTCTGCGCGCCAGCACTCGCGGAGGAACCGGACGATCTCGTCGCTGACCCGGACGCTGCGCGGGCACCAGCGACGGACGCGCGCGATGCGCTTCGCGCATGGGCGCAGTCCGTGAAACCGGACCAGCCGGGGGGTGCCGGCGAGCAGCGTGCGCAGCTCGCGCCGCAGGCGAGGGTAGAAACCCAGCTCGAGACTGTCCCCTAGGGAATCCGCCATGGCGGCGAGATCGGATTCGGCGATGTCAGGGTTGCCCTTGGCGGCGGACGCCTCGCGGACTTCGTATCCGAGACCGGTGAGGACCTCCTCGAGGGCGCGCGTGAACTCGTCGATCGTGACGTTCTCGCGGCCGAGGTCGTCCCGAAAGTAATGGAGCACCGCGCGGGCGGCATGATGAACGACCTCGGGGTCGATCTGGTCGATGGAATCCGCGAGGACCTCGATCGTGAGCTTCTCGACCGAGCACGGGATCTTGTCGCCTCCGGAGACCTCAAATACCAGGTAATCGGAGTGTAGCTGTATCATGGCGTTGCCTTTCGAGCTTGGTGACGACCTCGACGAACTCATCGGCCTCCTCGAACCGCCGATAGACGCTCGCGTAGCGCACATAGGCCACCTTGTCCAGAACCCGGAGCGCGTCCATGACGCGCTCGCCGATGGCCATGACCGGAACCTCGCGGTCGAACGTGTTGACGAGATCTTCGGCAATCTGCTCGGCGGCTTCCGTGATGGTGGCGAGCCCGACCGGGCGCTTCTCGCAGGCCTTCTGGATGCCGCTGAGCAACTTCTCCCGCGAGAACGTTTCCCGGCGTCCGTCGCGTTTCACCACAACCAGTTCGCTGCGTTCGATTTGCTCGTAGGTGGTGTACCGATGACCGCATCGAAGGCACTCGCGGCGGCGACGGATCGCCCTTCCCTCCCGTGAACTCCGGGAATCGATCACCTTGTCATCAGGGCCGCCGCACTTGGGGCATCGCATACGCCGCTCACCAGCTACAGCAGGTTGAGGCTGGCCATCGGTTAGCACACAGCCTCTGGGGCCGTCAAGGAACCCCGGGAGAATCCTCAAGAAAAAATCGCCGGCCGTCCCGACCCGCGAAACCGGGGCGACGATCAGTCCCCGAGAAGTTTCCGAAGCCGGTCCCGAGCCTCAGCCTCGCGCGGATTCTCCCCGGGCGGATGCCATTCCCGAACCGCCAGCTCAAAGTACTCGCAGAAGTTCGCCGTCGCCTTCTCCGCGACAGGCTCCGCGCGGCGCTCCCTGCATTGATGAGCGACATGCGGATCGTAATGCGCGCAATTCAGGCACACGTGCAGGTCGGCCCGGCACGTTCCGCAGGTCTCGCTCCGCCCGGGCACGCCCGAAAGCGGATAGACGGTGCCGCACTGGTGACAGTGGCGTGTCCGCGTCCCCGCCGGCGTGCGGGAGTTCGAAAGCCTCTCGAACATGGGGGAAGACTGCCTGGGAGCGGGCCGTCATTCGAGTTGATTGCGGCGGCGAACAGGTTTTGCTGTGGACGTGAAAGCGATGATCCGTTCCTGGATGCGAAGTGGAATCCGCTGGCTTGCCGTGGCGGCCTGCATCGGCGCCGGCGCCGCCGATGGAGAGACTGCCAGCTCCGAAGACTCGCGGAAGGGCTCGAAACCGGCGGGGACGGAAATCGTGCTCTTCGATGGAACATCGCTGCGCGGCTGGAAGGTGACGGATTTCGCGGGTCACGGCGACGTGCGCATCGAGGACGGCCTGCTGGTCCTCGAACAGGGTTACATGACCGGCGTCCACTGGACCAACGACGTGCCGGAGACGAACTACGAAATCACCCTCGAGGCGCGGCGGGTGAGCGGCAGTGATTTCTTCTGCGGCCTGACCTTTCCGATCGCCCGGACCAACGCCAGCCTGATCGTCGGGGGATGGGGCGGGGGGCTGGTGGGAATCTCGAGCATCGATGGCTACGACGCGTCGGAGAATGAGACCACCCAGTTCATGAGTTTCGAGCGGAACAAGTGGTATCCGATCCGGGTGCGGGTCACCCCGGAGAAGCTCGAGGCATGGGTGGACGGAAAGAAGGTGGCCGACGTGGAAACCAGGGATCGCAAGTTCGGCCTGCGCGCCGGCCCCATCGAGGAGAGCGTGCCCCTCGGCATCTCCACGTACGAGACGACGGCGCACATTCGGAACGTGGTGCTCAGGCGCCTCGAGTGAGGCGTCGCAGCGTTTCCGCAAGGCGCTCCGCGTTCCGGCTGAGGTCGTGAAGTTGCTCGACGCGGAGGCGCCCGCGCCGCGCGCGCTCGTTCGCGGCCTGCGGGTCGTCGAGCGTGTTCTCGATCGCGCGGGTGAGCGCGTCGGGGGTGAGTGAATCCAGCAGGAGCCCGCAGCGGCCCTCGTCGAGAATGTCGGCAGCCGCCCCGGCCCGGCTCGAGACGACGGGGGCCATGAAGGCGAGCGCTTCCAGCAGGACGATGCCGTACGTCTCGAGGGCGCTCGGGAACACGAACACCGCGGCCTCACGCCAGCGCTGAAGCCATGCCCCGGAGCCGGCGGTGACATCACGGTGAATGAAAACTCCGGGGGCGGCGGGTACGTCCGACTGCGTCACGACGTGCAGCTCGCAGCGGTCCGCGAGCCGGCGAAACGCCTCGAGGACCAGGGGGCCACCCTTGCGCTGAAAATTGCCGCCGACGAAGAGGAGCCGCGGTTTGCCGGATGGCTTCGGCGCGGGCTGGAATTTTCCAAGGTCGAGCGAGGGAGGAAGCGTGAGGATCCTGTCCTGGCGGATCCCGTAGTCGGAGGCGAGTGACGCCGCCGCGTTCCGCGACCATGGCAGGAGGATCCGCACGGCACGGAACAGGCGCCGCTCGCGCCCGAGGATCGGGGCGAGGCTGACCGGCGAGAACCAGCCGGCGATCCGGTTCGGTGAGAACCAGGGGGTCCGCCGGAGCTGCGCGAAGGTCGCGTCGAGACAGACCGCGATGGGAACGGATCGACACAGCGCGGTGAGATCCAGCGCGACGCTCTGCGTGTTCACGACCACGGCGTCGATTCGCTGGCGCGAGCGCAGAGCCTCAATCCGTGCCCGTGCATGGGCGCTCACGACGCGCCGCCACCGCGCGATGTGGAAGTCCATGCCGAAGCGGCGCAGTCCGCGAATGGAGAAATCGGCGCGCCGCTGGAGACGCGGGGGAAGGGGCACGGCATCGATGCGGATCGGATGGATGCCGAGTTCCGGCCGGCGTTCGAGCTCCTCGATGAACCGCGGCAGGTAGGAACCGTGGCCGAGGGTGTTCTCGTTGAGGAACACCACCTCGAGGGGCGGATGGGGGGCTCGGGTCACGGGAGGGTCGCCGGGTCGTCGTGTGCGCGTTTCAGGTTCGTCAGGCGCCCGCGAGGCTGCGGATCAACGGGAGGTAGTCGGCGCGGAACCGATCGAGGTTGTTCCTTGCGGCGGTCGCGCGCGCCGCGGCGCCCATTGCCGGCAGGCGGGACGCATGGGCATGGCACCACTGCAGGCGTTCGCGCAGCGCGTGGATGTCCCCGGCTGGAACCACGAATCCATTGATCCCGTCCTCGATCCAGTCGCTTCCGCCCGTCGTGTCGCTGGCGATCACCGGGACTCCCGCCGCCATGGCCTCGGCCACCACATACCCGAAGCCATCCGCGACGGAAGGATGCACGACGACGTGAGACCTTCCGAACACCTCCTCCATGCCGGCGGCCCGGATCGGCACCGGTCGAACGTGGATGGCCGGATGGCCCTCGACGCGTTCGCGCAGGTAACGGGCGACCTCGCGGCTGCCGGATCCGCCCCACAGCACAAGTTCGCTGTCCGGCAGGGCGGCCTGCTGGAATGCCTCGATCGCATGGTGAAACGCCTTCCCGATCTCGAGTCGGCCGATGAAGGTCACCCGGAAGCGCGAGTGCCGGAAGTCCGCGACGGGGAAATCCTCGATCTCCACCGGGGGATGCACCACGCGGACCCGGTCGGGGCTGAATCCGCGCTCCAGAAAGGTTCGTTGCGCGTGACGCGACATGACGCGGATGAGATCCGCCTCCGCGTACTCCGCGCGCCGCCGGGCGCCCTGGCTTCGATTGGGCCTGAGCCGGATGCCAAAGGCCGGACATTCCCGTGCAACCCGGAGATCGCCCTCGTCGTTGTGAACCGTGACCACATCGAGAAGCGTGCGAGCGCCGAGTTCGCGCGCGCGCCGGAGGCTCCGAAGGCATTGGCCGGTGAGTCCCTGGAAGACGTCGCAGCGCGGCAGCGAGCGCGCGACGTGCCGGTCGAAATGCGTTTCGGCAAGGTTCGCCTGCAGGCCGCGGAGGCGTCGGACCAGCGGCAGGGCGAACAGCCGGGTGGCAATGCGTGACGGAGGCACGGCCGTGGAGCGGAGATTGGGGATCCCGGCGGCGCAGAACGCCTCGACCGTGGCGGCTCCGTCGAGCCCGGCGAGCATGTGGGCGAAGTTGAGTCCGAGTCCGCCCTCGCGAGGGACGGTGCTGGCGGCAAGAACGACGTGTGGCATGCGGGTGCGGCGAGGGGCGTGTCGTCGTGGAGGTTCAGGATTCTCGAAGGGCGCCCGCCATCGACTCGTACATTTCGAGGTAGCACGGAACGATCGCCGGGGGAGCGAAGGTGGAGAGAGCCCTCTGACGCGCGCGCTCGCGCAGCGGGGCGAGGGAGGCGGGTTCACGCGCCCAGCGCTCGAGCCGGGAGGCGAGCTCTCCGGCGCGGGTCATGTCGAGTGTCACGCCGGCGTCACCGACGATCCATCGGGTGACTTCCCAGTCGTGCGCCACGACGGGCGTGCCGCTGGACATCGCCTCGAGGAACACGATGCCGAACGGCTCTCTCGTGGCGGCGTGAGCGAACACGTCGGCAAGCTGGTGAAGGCGCGCGATCTCCTGGCGGGAGAGATTGCGAAGGAGGCGGACCCTGGGGCCGAGCATGCCGGCGGCGAAGCGTTGAAAGCGGGCGAACTCGGTTTCGTTCGCCTGGCCTGCCAGCACGAGGCGGGCGTTCAGCCCGGAGGGGAGGGAGGCAAGCTCCCGCACAAGCCAGTCGAGGCGCTTGCGGCCGCCATCCGAGTAGTCGCCGATGCCGAGCACGACGAAGTCATCCGGAGAAAGGTTCAGGTCGGGCCATGCGCCGCGCGCGACCCGGCGGTCGGCGGCGGGCTGGAACTCGCGCGTATCGACCAGGTGTGGAATGACGAACCACCGCGAAGTGTCCACGCCGGCCTCGCGCGCGAGCACGTCTCGGTAGTAGGGCGCGAGCACATGGACGAAGGGCATCCGCCGGCACCAGTGCGGGCCGAGCAGCATGCCGTCCTTGAAGGCCACCTGCAGACCCGTCGTTCGGCGGTGAAGCTGAAGGGCGAGGTCCGGGTCACAAAGGTGAACGCACCGGAGGTTGCGCCGGCGCAGCTCCCGGCGCAGGGCGGGCAGGAAGCTGAGCTGCTCGATGAGGTAGCGCCGGGACCAGGGGACCCAGCGCCTGAGGAGGAACAGTTCGCGGGGGATGCTCGGCAGGCGAACGTACGGACAGCCGGCTTCGGGACGCGGGCCGCCCCCGAACAGGGTGACGTCCACGCCTGCGGCATGAAGTGCGGCGCTCGCGTCCCGAGCCCACGCCTCGTTGCCTCTCCGGATGTGTCCGAGGCCGGAGCAGGCGATCGCGATGCGGAGAGGCTGGCCGCTCATGAAGCGGAACCGGGCAGCAGCCCGAGGCGCCGGCGAACACTCGCGGCGAAGTGGCGCCCCGCGGCCGCGAGAAGCCGGCGCGCGAGGCACGGGTCCACGGATCGGGCCGTTTGCCAGATGGCGCGGTGGGTTCGGAGTGCGAGCCTGCCCCGATGCGCGCACGCGGCGAGGATCCAGCGTTCGGCCATGCACCTGCGCCCCTGTTCGACCTCGGCCGGCCCGAGGGGCACGCAGGGCAGGAGTTCGCGCATGAGCCTGTACCGCTCGAGCACCGCCGTGCCGTCGCGCTCGGTTCGAAGGCGCACGGATCGGCGGTGATGCCGGTAGCGGTTCAGGGGCGCGGCGACGTAGGCGACATCGCCGTGCAACATGAGGCGCGTGTAGAGATGATGATCGCCTGCGATGCGGTAGGAGGGATCGGCCGGTCCGGCGAGGTCGAGGAACGAACGGCGGAAAAGGACGGCGCTGGCGTTGGGCACGGGAGACATCTGCCAGCGGAGATAGTTGCGGAGCTCGTCCATTCCACGCGCGCAGAAGTCGCGCGTGTAGCGGCTCGGGCGGCCGTCCGCGGTGGTTTCCGGGAGCGCCATCCCGAAGGGAACGCCGTCCTCGTCAATGAGGACGGACTGGCAGAAGGCAAAGGCGGCCGAGGGATGCGCCTCGAGCATCGCGACCATGCGCTCCAGGAAGTCGGGTTCCGCCTCATCGTCCGACTCGGCGATCCAGACCAGTTCTCCCGTGGACTCGCGGATCCCGCGGTTCCACTGCGCAAAGGTGCTTCCGCTGTTGACGGTGTTGGGAAGGAACCGGACTCGGTCGCCGACGTATCGCTCGATGATCTCGCGGCTGTTGTCCGTGGAGGCGTCATCAAGGATCAGGACGTCGAAGTCCCGGAAGCCCTGGCGCAGAACGGATTCGATGCGCGGCTCGAGAAAGGGCGCGTGATTGTAGTTCGGGATGACGACGCTGACCTTCATCGCGACGGCGGTGTGGGAGCGCGGGGAGGCGCAGGGCGTGGCGGGCCCGGCTGGAGCCGGTGGCGTCCGCGCGCCTTGGCTTTCAGGGCCTGGCGTCCGAGCCCCCGACTTCGGCCGGTGCCGTTGCGCCCGGCGAGAGGGGCGCGCGTGCCGCGGCGGCACGAAGGTACGCGAGCAGGCGCGGCGCTTGAATCTGGACGTCGTTCTCCGCCCGGACGCGGGCGCGCGCCTGTTCGCCCAGCGCCTCCCGGAGTTCGGTGTTCTCCCGGAGCTTCATGAGTTCCGCCGCGAAGGTGCGGACATCGAGATAAGGGACGACCAGGCCGCCGCCGTCGCGACAGAAGAGGGCGGGCCCCCCCGAACCCTCGAACGCGATGGAAGGCACGCCCGCCGCCGCGGCCTCGAGCATCACGAGGGGATATGGATCCTCGCGGGACGTGAGCGCGAGCACGTCGAGCCCGGGCATGACCCGTGCCGCGTCCTTCACGGGCCCGACGATGCGGCAGGTGGACTCGATGCCGGCGGCGCTGATGTCCCGCTGCAGGTTGGCCTGGACGGACGCGTCGCCTTCCCCGATCCAGACCGCCTGCACGCTGTAGGACCCGCGGTGATGCCTCCGGATGTCCTGCGCGATCAGGATGAAGAGATCGCTGCCCTTCCGCCACCCGAGCCGGCCGCAGCCGCCGACCACGAAGTGACGTTCGGACAGCCCGTGCTTCTGGCGGAACGTGGCGCGGGCCTGGGCGGCCTCCTCGCTCTTCCACTCCGGCAGGCGGATGAATTCGGGGACGAGCCCGATGCGGTCCGCGGGGATCTCGAACTTCTCGCGGAGCATGCGGGCGACGGGCTCGGAGGCGGCGATGAAACCGTGGCAGTGCGGAATCGCCTCGCGGAAGGCCGCCTCGCCGACGGTCTCCTCGATGACCCGCTCGAGCTCGTGAATGTGCCAGACGATCGGGCGTCCGGCGCGGGAGAGCCAGACGATCTCCCGCGCCGCCACCGCCGTGTTGGCGAGGATGACGTCGGCCTCGGCCACGGCGGCCGGCGGACGCCAGCGAGCCGCGACATCCGGCCATCGCTGTGTCCCGACGATGCGCCGCAGGAGTGTGCGCCCCGCGGAAAGCCGCGCGCCGGGGAACCATGGCGAGGGCCAGACCGTGCCGAGGGCCTCGAATTCGGCGAGCAGTGGGCCGCCCGCGCCGAACACGCTCGAGAACCGGACGTCAGGCTGGTTCCTGAGCCAACGCTGGAATTCGAGCAGGACGAGAGGCGCTCCGGTCCGGCCGGCGTAGTGACTGACAAAAAGGATGTTCAATGTCGGTCGATAACGGTTTTGGGAACGTTGCGACGCCCGAGGCTGCGCACCGCGTCCGCAAGGAGCGTGGGCATCCGGGCGCGAATTGCGCAACGGCAGGCAGCGGCGGCGATGCGCAGGGCCGTGGCCCGGTGGCCCGGGGCGCAACCGAGCGCGACGGCGTGTGCCATGGCCGTGCGCCAGTGTCCGTTGAACACCGCCTGGCGTGCCCAGTCCGCGCGGATCTCCTCGCGGGCGGTCGGGAGTCCCCCGCCGAAGGGCTGGCTGGCGAGCGCCGGCAATCGCCGGCGCGCACGCGCCTCGCGCGTGATGGCGTGCACGGTGGCGATCTGTTCGGCGCGCCGCGCCGTGCTGGCGCTGCCGAAGTGATGACGGTACCGGAGCAGGATATCCGGAAGATTGGCGAGTTCACCGATTTCGGCGAGACGGAGCCACAGGTCGAAGTCCTGCGCGACGCGGTGGCGCTCGTCGTAGGCGCCCGCGCGGAGGACGGCCTCGCGCCGCATCATCGCGAGGGGATGGATGATCCGGCCCGGATGTCCCGCGATGTGCGCTCCGTCGATCTCGGCGTGGGTGAGCGGCACGTTCCACGGGCCGATCGGGCGTCCGTCCGGGTCGATGCCGAGCGCCTGGGCGCCGAGCGCGACCACGGCGGGATGCGAGTCGAGCCACGCGGCCTGGCGCGCGAGACGATCGGGCTCGGCGATGTCGTCGGCGTCCATGCGTGCCACGAACTCGCCGCGCGCGAGGCGCAGGGCGGCATTCAGGCTCCTTGTCAGGCCGGCATTGGACTGCTCGATGAGGCGGATCCGTGGATCCGCGGCGGCGTGGCGTCGGAGGATCGAGTCCGAGCCGTCCGTCGAGCCGTCATCCACGATGATGAACTCGAGCGAGACCTCCTTCTGGGCGCGGATGCTCGCGAGGGCTTCCTCGAGGTGGGGAAGGCCGTTGCGAACCGCCATGATGACGCTGATCAACATCAGCCGCGGGGGGAAAGGAGTCTTCGCCAGCCGCGCCGGGCGATCTCCATCGCGAGCGCGCGGCGTATCCACGGGTGACAAAGCCAGATCTCGCGCAGGACGCCGAGCGTGGTGCGCGTGCCGACCGCGGCGCGATGGTACTGCATCTCGCCTGCGAGATGATGAACAAACCGGCGGATCAGCTCGGCGCGCCGACCTTCCGCGAGGCGCGGCTGGCGCAGGGCCCAGTCATAGAAGCGCGACACCTCGAGCCAGCGCCTGCCGGAGCGGCGCTGGGTTTCCCGGGCCGACTGGTCATGGCAGCGAAACCGGTTCCATGCCTCGGGGGTGTACGCGACGGCTCCCTCGAGGAGCACGCGCGAGTAGAACTCCCAGTCGCCCGTGATGCGGTACCATGGATCGGGCTGCCCCGCGGCGGCGATCGCCGTGCGGCGAAAGAGCACTCCGCTGGCGTTCGGGATGTCGTTGCAGACGCCAAGGAGCTGGTCCCGGAGCTCCTCGACGCCCGGCCGGGTGAACGCATGCCGAAAGCGGGCGTGGAGCGAATCCCGGGTCGGATCCGGGAGGCGCCCGAGGTTTCGGCCCTCCGGATCGACGGCCTGCGAGGCGCAGTAGGCGAGCGCGATGCCCGGGTCGGGGTCCATGATGGCGAGCAAGCCCTCGAGGAGCTGCGGCTCGGCCGCGTCATCGGACTCCGCGATCCAGATGTACTCCCCGCGCGCGAGTTCGAATCCGCGGTTCCATTGCGCGAACGGGGAACCGCTGTTGACCTCGTTGAAGTGCAGGCGGACGCGCGGGTGCCGGCGGTAACGCTCGAGAATCGAGCGGCTGTCGTCGGACGAGGCGTCGTCCAGGAGGATCAGTTCGAAGTCGGCGAAAGTCTGGGCCAGTACGGATTCGATCCGCTCGGTGAGAAACCGGGCGTGATTGTAGTTCGGGACGATGACGCTGACCCGCGGCATGGAAGGGAGCCGTAAGCCTGCCTCCGGACGGCGTGAATGTCAGCCGGGCACGGTGTTCAGTGCGTCGAGGGTCGCGCGCAGGTAGGCGTGCCCCCACCGCTGATCGGGCTCGAGGTGGTTGCCCTCGGCCCACTCGTTCCATGCGTTGATGAACACGAGGTTTTCGTCGGGCGAGGGCGGGCGGAACCGTTGGACAACCGTGCGCAGCCATTCCCCGTACAGTTCCGGGGTGGAGCCGTGAAACACGGTGGCGCCGAGGCGGCGGCGCGAGGTGTTGTCCCAGGACGGCGTCACGCAAGGGAAACGCGTGTATGCCGGCGTGGGTTTCGCGAGCATCCGGTCGCGGAGGCCTGTGTAGTCGTAGATGGAGTGACGGAGGTACTCCGGGTTTGTGATGCCCAGGCGCGCGGCGATGCGCCAGGGCCGCGTGCGGCGCGCTGCCGGAGGGAGGGCGCCCCAGTCCGGGGCGAACTCGACGGCGGCGTCGAAACCGGCCCTGGGGACAAGGTTCTGTTCGACCGGTTGGCTTTCCACGCAGCAGAGGTACAGGCCCGGGAGTCCCGCGGCCTGCGCGGCCGCGCGCCATGTCGTGACCGTCCGCGCGGGGTCGGGAAGGTGCGACGCCCGGTACACCAGGAACACCGGGCGCTCGTCGACGCGCAGGTATCGCGGATCCCGGAAGGCGGGCAGGAGCGCCTCGATGTGGCGCTGGTCGTCCTCCGGTGAGTAGGACTGCGCGATGAGCAGCTGGCGTTCGGCGCCGTCCCAGCGGCGCGTCCAGTTCTCATTCGCCCAGCACAGGCAGAAGGGAAAGTCAGGCCGCCCGGAGGCGAGGACCTCGTTGAACGGACGCTCCAGCAGGCGGCGTCCGTTGAACCAGTAATGGTAGTAGCAGAAGGCGTGGATGCCGTACTGGCGCGCGAGCTCGGCCTGCGCCTCCCGGGCCTCGGGCAGGCGGAGATCGTAGAAGCCGAGGTCGGCGGGCAGGTGGGGCTGATAATGGCCGTCGAACAGGGGACGCGCCCGGACGACGTTCGTCCATTCCGTGAAGCCCTTGCCCCACCACTCGTCGTTCTCCGGTATGGGATGGAACTGCGGAAGGAGGAACGCGACGAGGCGGGGTTTCATGAGGTGCGGCCTCCGGAGACGGCGGACACCCACGCCTGGTTCTCGAGGTACCACTGCACGGTCTCCCGCAGCCCGTCCTCGAAGCTGTGGGCGGGCACCCAGCCGAGCTCGCGCTCGATCTTGGAGCAGTCCACGGCGTAACGCCGGTCATGGCCGGGACGGTCCCGGACGAACGTGATGAGCCTGCGCGACTGCCCGCCCAGGTCCGGCCGGAGTTCGTCCACGAGGTCGCAGATCCGCTCGACGATGCGGATGTTCGGCCACTCATTGCGCCCGCCGATGTTGTAGGTCTCGCCCTCGCGCCCGCCCGTGAGCACGCGCCAGAGCGCCTCGGCGTGGTCCCCGACATAGAGCCAGTCGCGCACGTTCATTCCGTCCCCGTACACCGGGACGGGCCGGCGGTGCAGGACACTCTGGATCACCACCGGGATGAGCTTCTCGGGGAACTGGTAGGGCCCGTAGTTGTTCGAGCAGTTGGTGATGACCGTGGGAAGCCCGTAGGTGTGATGGTAGGCGCGGACGAGCATGTCGCTCGCGGCCTTGCTCGCCGAATAGGGCGAGTTCGGGGCGTAGGGTGTCGTCTCGGTGAAGTAACCCTCGGGACCGAGGCTGCCGTACACCTCGTCCGTGCTGACGTGATGGAAGCGCGGGCGGGCGGCGAGCCCCGGGGCGAGCTTGAAGGGTTCGACCAGCCACGCGGCGCGGCAGGCCTCCAGGAGATGAAAGGTTCCGACGATGTTCGTGTGTATGAAATCGCCAGGGCCCGAGATCGACCGGTCCACATGGCTCTCGGCCGCGAGGTGCATGACGTGTGTGATCGCGTGCTCGCGGACCACGCGCGCCACCTCCTCCTTGTTGCGGAGATCGACCTTCTCGAAGACATGGCGCGGGTCCGACTCGATTCCCTCGAGGTTCTCCCTGCGTCCCGCGTAGGTGAGACAGTCGAGGTTGACGAGGCGCGTGACCGTGTTCCCGGAGAGCACGCGCCGGATGAGATTGCTGCCGATGAAGCCGGCGCCGCCGGTGACAAGGAGGTGCATGGGTGAATCCGTGAGTGGCGAGTGGGAAGTGGGTGCGTGGCGGTGCGGGGGGCTGCGCGTCAGTCGCCCAGTGCGAGATCAAGGCCTTCGCTCCAGGCGGGCAGCCTGAGGCCGAACGTTCGATGAAGCTTTCCGCAGTCGAGCACCGACCATGCGGGCCGCCTGGCCGGGAGGGGGTATTCGGACGAGGGAATCGGCTCGACGACCCTGCAGCGCCGCTGGTCCGCGGGCATCCGGTTGATGATGGCGTCGGCGAATCCGTGCCACGAGGTGTGCGTCGAGCTGGCGAGGTGATAGACCCCCGCGAGGGACCCGGGCCGGGGCGAGGCGAGCGCATGGCGCAGGGCGTGCCCTGTGGCTTCCGCGATCAACCGTGACCACGTCGGGCAGCCGAACTGGTCGGACACCACGCGGAGCTGCTCCCGCTCGCGCGCGAGCCGCTGCATCGTGAGAAGGAAGTTCGCGCCCCGCCGGCCGTACACCCAGCAGAGGCGGAAGATGAGGTGAAGGCCTCCGGCCCCGATGACGGCGAGATCGCCCTCGAGCTTGGATCGCCCGTAGGCGCTCAGCGGATTCGGGGCGTCCGTCTCCACGTACGGTTTGCCGCTCGCGCCGTCAAAGACGTAGTCGGTGGAGTAATGGATCATCCACGCGCCCGCGGCGCGCGCCTCCTCGGCGAGCAGCCCGGGCGCCTCGGCATTCACCTGCATTGCGGTGGCGGTATCGGTCTCGGCGCGATCCACCGCGGTGTAGGCGGCGGCGTTGATGATGACCGTCGGTTCCGCCCTGCGGACCGTCTCGCGGATGGATTCCTTCCGGGTCAGGTCGATGTCGGGGTAATCGACCGCCGTGATCGCGCCCGCGGGCGCGAGCGCGCGGCGGAGTTCCCAGCCCACCTGGCCGTTGCTGCCGATGATGAGGATTCGAGGGTCGGTCATGCGGGATCAGAAGAGTCGCTCGGGCGGTATGTCGCGCAGCGGAAGGCCGCGGCGATCCTTGTCGGAGACGATCGGATCGCTGACGGGCCAGTCGATGCCGAGCGCGGGGTCATTCCAGAGTAGGGTGAGTTCGTCGGCCGGCGAGTAGTATCCCGTGCACTTGTAGTGGAACAGCGCGGACTCGCTCAGCACGACGAAACCATGGGCGAACCCCGGGGGGACATAGAACTGCCGCCGGTTCTCCGCGGAGAGCACGACGGATTCGTGCCGGCCGAACGTCGGGGAGGCCCGCCGGAGATCCACCACCACGTCCAGGACCTCGCCCTCGAGCACCTGGACGAGCTTTCCCTGGGGATTCGGGTTCTGGAAGTGCAGTCCGCGCAGGGTGCCGCGGCGGGACCATGACAGGTTGTCCTGGACGAAATCCTCCGCGATCCCGCGCTCGCGGTAGCGGGCGCGGTTCCATGTCTCGAGGAAGAAGCCGCGCGCGTCGCCGAAGACCTTCGGCTCGATGATGAGAAGGCCGGGGAGCCCGCTTTCGCTGACGTTCATGGCGAGGAACGGAACTGCTGGCGCTGGGTCTCCGCGAGCACCGAATGCAGGTACTCGCGGTACTCACAGGCGGGCAGTGATTTCAGGAGTTCGCGAAACTGGGATTCGGAGATGAGCCCGCGGCAGAACGCCGCTTCCTCGGGACATCCGAGCTTGATGCCGGTGCGGCGTTCGATCGTCTGCACGTACGCGCTTGCCTCGTGAAGGCTCGTGCTGGTGCCTGCGTCGAGCCATGCGAACCCGCGGTTGAGCCGGTAAACGCGCAGGGTGCCGCGGCGGAGGTACTCGAGATTGACGTCGGTGATCTCGAGCTCGCCGCGCGCGCTGGGCTTGAGGGAGCGCGCGATGCCGACCACATCCGAATCGTAGAGGTACAGGCCGGGCACGGCGTAGCTGCTCCGCGGTTCGCGAGGCTTCTCCTCGATCGAGATGGCCCGTCCGTCGCGGTCGAACTCGACCACGCCATACCGCTGGGGGTCGGTGACATGATAGCCGAAGATGGTCGCGCCCCCGGTGAATTCCGCGAAGGCGCGCTCGAAGACGTCGCCGCCGTGGAAGATGTTGTCGCCGAGGATGAGGGCGACGGAGTCGCCCTGGACGAACGAATCGGCGATGAGAAATGCCTGGGCGATTCCCTCCGGCTTCGGTTGCTCGCGGTACTCGATGCGGAGGCCGAGGCGTGAGCCGTCCCCCAGCAACTGCCGGTAGCGTGGCAGGTCGTGCGGTGTCGAGATCAGGCAGATGTCCCGGACACCGCCCTCGATGAGGGTGGTGAGCGGGTAGTAGATCATCGGCTTGTCATACACCGGCTGGAGCTGCTTGCTCGCGACCAGGGTGAGCGGGTAGAGGCGGGAGCCGGCGCCGCCGGCGAGGAGAATTCCCTTCATGATGGAGATCGGTCAGGTCTGAGGCAGTCGGAAGAGGGTTCGTCGGACGCGCCCGGCGATGCGGCGCAGGAACTGGGTGGCGGCGCGGACACGGCGCCACACGGGATGCGCGGCGGCAATGCGTGCATTGTAGGTCGCCTTGCGCTCGCGTCGCTTGCGCTCGAGCAACCCGCGGAGGCGCGGTTCGCGCGCGTGAATGCGGATGTGCTTGTCGAGCGCGCGCAGATATCCGTCCCGCATTCGACGGAGGTTCAGGCACATGGAGCCTTCGTGCATGCGGTAGGCCGCGAGCCGCTCGTCCACGTGCACGACCCGCGGGCCGAGGGCGAACAGGCGCATCCAGCAGTCCCAGTCCTCATGATTCGGAAGGGCCGTGTCGAAGCGAATGCCCGTGTCATGGAAGAGCGAGCCGGAGAACAGGAAGCAGTGGGCCGGAATGGAGAACTCCGTCTCCCAGCGGAGAATGAGCTCGTCGAGGTGCTGGTCGGTCAGGAAGCGGGGGGAATGGCGCGGGCCGTTCACCTCGCGGAGCACGTCCTCGGGGGCGCCGCGGAAGTAGTCGCAGGTGGCGATGACCGGGCCTTCGGCGGGGCGCATCGCCTCGATCTGCGCCTCGAGCTTGCGGGGCAGGAGGGCATCGTCGGCGTCGAGGAACTGGATGAGATCACCCCGGGCGGCATCGAGCCCGTGGTTCCGGGCGTCGGAAAGGCCGCCGTTTCGCTTCTCGAGGTAGCGGATGCGCGGGTCCCGCCGGGTGAATCGCAGGGCGACCTCGCGTGTGTCGTCCGTGGAGCCGTCGTTGACCACGATGCATTCCCAGTCCGCCCATGTCTGACGGATCACGCTCTCCAGCGCCTCGGGGAGGTAGCGGCCCTGGTTGAAGCACGGAATGATGACACTCACCATGCGGCGGACCTCCCGTTCGTCAGGCAGCGGCGGAGCAGTTCGGTCGTTTCGCGGCACATGCGATCCGGCGCGAAGACGGTGCGTGCGCGCTCGAGATTCCGGCGCGCGTGCGCGCGGCGCAGGCCGGGATCGTTCATGAGGGCGAGGATCCGTTGCGCGAGCGCGTCCGCGTCCCCGGGCGGCGCGAGGACTTCGACCTGATCCCCGAGGGCGTCGCGCGAGCCGCTGATATCCGTGGCGACGACGGGCAATCCCGCGGCCATGCCTTCCAGAATGGCGTTGGGACAGCCCTCGAAGCGCGAGCTGAACACGACGAGATCGGAGGCGTGAAGCAGTCCCGCGACGTCGCGCACCGCGCCCGTGTATCGAACGGCATGCCGGATCCCGAGCTCGTCCGTCAGTGCGCCGAGGCGATCCTGGGTTCCGGCCGGACGGCCCGCGAGTACGAGCACGGGGGCGGCCGCCGCTCCGTCGCCTGCACGCGCCGCAAGGACGCGCGACCAGGCGTGAAGGAGCGTCTCGTGGTCCTTGTACGCATGAAGGTTCGCGACCATGCACGCGACCAGGGCGTCGCCGCTCACGCCCAGCCGCGCGCGCCATGAAGCGCGGTCCTCGGCCGGTTCCGGCAGCTCCACGCCGTTGAGGATCACGTGCACGCCGGGCACGCCGAGCTCGCGCTGGAGGAAGTCGCGGCCGGCCGAGGAGTTGGACAGGAACGCGGAAGCCCGACGGGCCGCGCGGCGCTCGAGGCGCGGACTGAACCGCTGCCGGCCTTCGTCACGCTGATTCCAGAGGCATGCGCGCGCGCGCGTGTGCCTCCACACGAGGGAGCAGAGGACGTTCGGCGGCATGGTGTACGGCAGGAGGACGTCCGGCCGCGCGCGCCGAAGGGCGGCCGTCAGGCGGAGGAGCGCGGCGAGCCGCTGCCAGCGCGAGCCTTTCCATGAGCAGTCGATGCTGCGGGCGGGTATGCCGAGATCCCGCGCCGAGGCCGATGCGGCACCCTCCGGGCCGAACCCCCAGTACTCGACCTGCACGCCGGGCTGCGTCGCGAGATGACGCGCGAGGAGCAGAGCCTGGCGTTCGGCGCCCCCCATCTCCAGGGACTGCTGGATCAGAATCACCCTCACGTCCGATTCCTCTGTCGAAGGCGCCCGAGAAAGTCCTGCACCTGCGCCTCCTCCGGCCACATGGGGCCGCTGATCCAGCGCAGTTCGCCGGACTCGGGTTCGCCATGCAGCTCCCAGTGCCCGGGACAGGCGTGCACGGCCGCCGACACGTAGGTGTAGCTGACCTCTCCGATGACCGGCTGGCTGCCGCGCCACAGGCCGTCGATCGCGCAGCTCTGCATGCGGAGCCTTCGGGCGGCGGCGAACGCGAGACGGATGAAGGCGGGATCGACGGACGCCGGGTCGTGATCGATCCGACCGCTGCCGCTCGCGCGGAAGTCGCCCTCGCGATTCCAGCGGCGGAATCCGAAGGCGCGATGCCCGACGACCGCCACGCGGGTGTCATGCGTGTTGCCATCGAGGAACTCCTGGAACATCACATGGCCGCGGTGAAGGGGCCACGGGGGCCGCTCCGGTTTCAGGCGTCCCCGGACCAGGGCCGCGGCCGCGGTCCGAAGGCGGCGCCGCCATGGCCAGCGCGCTTCTTCGGGGGGTTCAAGGTCCGCGACGCCGGGGCCGAAGAGGCGTTCGATCCACGCGAGCGCCTCGCTGGCGTCGCGAACCAGGCGCACATTGCTGGAGCCGGCGCCGGTGGCGAGCTTGAGCACGAGGGGGAAACACGCCTCGCGCACCCATGCCGCGGCCGCCTTCGCGTCAAACCAGACCCATGTGCGCGGGATGGGCAGGCCCGCGGCCTCGAGGAGGTGCGCCTGGGCGATCTTGTCGTCGTAGTGCCAGCACGTGTTCTGGTCGGGGTACACGACCATCCCCATGTGTCGCTCGAGGACAGGCAGCAGCCTGTGCGCGATCTGATGCATCCCGCCGAAGTGCGCCCAGCGCCACATGAAACCGGCGCAGCCGCGCACCTGCTCGAGGATGTCCGCACGGCGCACGTCCACCCAGCGGACGCGCACGCCCGCGGCTTCAAGGAGACTGGCCCATCGGGGCGAGGACGCATCCGAGCCGGGAGGCTGGCCCGGCGCGGTGTAGTCATCGGGATGGATCGCCACCTCCATGTCAGCCGCCGCGCGCGAAGTAGGCCCATGCCGCGGAACGCCGCAGCGCGTTTCCCAGCTTGATCAGCGGGATGCATCGGTTGCCGTGGCCCACGTAGAAGGGAAGTCCGACGATGTCCGCGATCTCGATGCCCGCGGCGCGGAAGGTGCGCAGCCATGACCGGACTCCGAAACGGCGGAACTCGGCGAGGTGACCGCGGTCGATGCCATGGACGCCCGGCGCACGCCCGTGCAGGAACCAGTTGACCGTGTAACTGAAGAACTTCCAGACCCGTCCCGGCATGACGTGGATCATCCAGCCGCCGGGACGGAGCACCCGGCGGCATTCCGCCAGGCAGCGGCCGACCTCCTCCACGTGCTCGAGCATGTTGCTGCTGAAGACGAGGTCGAACGCGGAATCCGCAAAGCGCGAAAGATCACGCGCATCGCACAGCAGGTACTCCGCATTCGGCACCGCGCGCGCATGGAAGCGGCCAATGGCGGTGTTGCCCGTCTCGCTGAGCTCCGTGCAGGTGAGTCGCCGGCAGTAGCGCGCGATGGTGACGCTCTGGCCGCCGTCGCCCGCGCCCAGCTCGAGCGCGTGATCGAAGGAGGGGCGGCCGAGGTGTTCCATCAGCATCTCGAACTCGCGGCGGCGGACCATTTCGTGCCACCGGTGGCCGTCGCCGCGGGCTTCGTCGATTTCGGCATTCGTGAGGAAGTACCGCCGCGAGATCACCATGGCTGGATCAGGTTGCCTGACTTGAGACCGCCGGCTCCGGAAGCGTTTCGAACTCGGCGGTCGAGGGAGGGTAGTAAACGGCGCCGAGTCCCTGCGGACCATCGGCCGTGAACGCGCAGCAGTGCCGCAGGTGGGCCAGGGTCGTCTTCCCTCCCGCGCCGCACAGAAGAAGGTTGATGTTGTAGGAGCCCCGCGGGAGATGCAACGGGCCCACCGTCACCCGGATGCGCGAGCGCCCGGCCGGGATCACGTCCTCCAGGTCGTGGAGCATCACCTGCGCGTGCACCGCCTCGGTGGAATCGACGATGTTCGCCTTCGCGAGATCGCAGCGGACCGGCGCCTCCAGCTCCAGGTGCAGGCGGAACGAGAGGCGGCCGCCATAGGGAAGGTGGGTGTCGATCGGCTCCACCGCCGATTCGCGCACCGCCTGCCCGCAGAGCACCAGGGAGCGCGGCGCTTCGCTCCCCTGGGTCGTCTGCGCATACCGCTGCAGGACGGTCTCGGGCGAGCCCATCTCCACCAGGCGCCCCGACTGCAGCAGCAGGGCCGTGTTGCAGATCTTCATGATGTGCCATGCCTGGTGGGACACGAGAATCACGGCCGCGCGCTCCAGGAGCGTGCCGAGGCGCTGGTGGCACTTGGCCTGGAACGAGGCGTCCCCCACGGCAAGCACCTCGTCCAGCAGCAGAACGTCCGGATCCAGCGCCGTCGCCACCGCGAACCCGAGCCGTACGGCCATGCCCGAGCTGTAGCTCTGAACCGGCGCGTCGATGAAATCGCGGATCTCGGCGAAATCGATGATCTCGTCGATCTTCGCGTCCACCTCGCGGCGGGTGAGGCCAAGGACGGAGGCGTTGATGTAGATGTTCTCGCGCCCGGTGAGGATCGGGTTGAACCCGGCGCCGAGCGCGATCAGCGCGCCGATCCGGCCCCGCATCCGGATGCTGCCCTTGTCGGGCTTGATGAGCCCGTTGAGCATCTTCAGGAGCGTGGTCTTCCCGGCCCCGTTGCGGCCCACGAGCCCGAGGCATTCTCCCCGCCGAAGCTGGAAGGAAACGCCATCGACCGCCCAGAACTCGTTGTGACGCAGGCGGTCGTGCGCCCCGCCGCGCCCCAGCGCCTCGAAGGCCATGTCCTGAAGTCCGTACCACATGGAGCGCTTGAGGCTCCGGCAGAACTTCTTCGACACCCCTTCGACTTCGATCAGGACTTCGGACATGGGAAACGGAATGGGCACTCGTGCCTCAGCCGCCGAGGCGTTCAATCAGGATCGGCATCGTCAGGCGGTAGAAGAACCACGCGACGAAGAACAGGACCGCGCTCGCGGCCGTCACCATCCAGAACTCGGGCACCATGGTGGCCGGCTGGCCGGTCAGCCAGTCGCGCGCGGTGACGATCAGCGGTGTCACGGGATTCCACGCGGCGATCACGCCCAGCACTCCGCCGGTCGGCGGCGGATACAGCACCGGGGTGAGCAGCATGCCGAACGTCGCGATGAAACCGATGCCGCGGGAGACATCCGTGTAGAGCATCCCCGCGGGCGTGAGCAGCAGCCCCGCCGCGGTGCCGAGGAGCATCAGCCCCGCGATCCCCACCGGCGCCCAGAGCATCGAGACGCTCGGGGGAACCTTCACGACAAGGAGCAGGACCGGCACCAGCAGAAGCAGCCGGATGAGAAGGTTCCATATCGACTCCGCCACCCCGGCCATCAGGAGCGCCTCGCGAGGGAAATTGATCTTCGCGAGCATCGTCCGCGCCCCCTGCGTGCGGCGAAGGGGAGCGTTCAGCGCCTCGATGAATGTCTGCCAGAGGATGGTCCCCGTGATCACGAACGCGGGATACGGCATCCCCGTGGACTGCACGGTGACGATGTTCTGCCGCTCGAGCAGCACCCACGGAAGCGCCGCCAGCAGCGGTGGCACGAACGCCCAGAAGTACCCCAGCACCGACTGCCGGTACTGGCTGGTGAGGTCCCGGACGAACAGCCGCCACGTCAGCTCGCGCGACGCGGCGAGGTCCCGGAGCATGGACGCCACCAGCCGGCCCGGATGGCGGATCGGTGACTCGGGCGTGTAATGGACCTCGGGCAGCGCCGCACCCGGCGCCGGCCTCTGCCCGGAGCATGAGACGGACGCACTCACAGCAACCTCTCGGCCAGCGGCAGAAGCGTCTTGAGCCGCTGATGCATCTCGACGAGCTGCTCGAGCCGCGCGCGTGTCGTCGCATGGACATCCGGCTGGAGGCGTCCCTCGCCGAGGTCCGCCTCGAGCTGGTTCGACACGCCGGCGAGGGTCTTGTCCAGCAGGTCGATGCGGGGTCGGATGAAACTCTGGTAGTTGGCGCGAAGGACCTCGCGCAGATCCGTGCGGGCCTCGAAGTGATCCTTGCGTTCGCCGGGGAGCCACACCTGCCGGATCATGTGTAGGTTCATGAGCTGGCGCGTGCCGGTGCTCGCGCTGGTCTTGCTGATCGCGAGGGCCTCCGCGATGTCGTCGAGGGAAAGGGCCTTCGCGGAGGAGAAGAGCAGGCCGTAGATCTGACCGGTGGAGCGCGGGATGCCGAGGCGCTGGAAGACGCGGGCGGCGGCCTCCATGAGCTCGAGCTGCGCGGGTGAGAACTGGGCGATGGCGGTGGGCATGGGGGGGTGGGGGGAACGGGTGCGGGATGCGCCGGAACGGACTTCGTCCCCGTCGATTCGCGCGGTTTGTTCGGCAGAAACTTTTCGGAGCGTACAAAAAGAGCGGGGCGTGTCAACGCGCGCCCGCCGTCCTGCGGGCCCCGCGGGGCGGGAACGGGTTCATTCCTCCGGGCTTTCCTCGGGGAACTCGAACGCGAGCGCGGCGAGCGGCGGAAGGGTGAACGCGGCGGAGTACGGCAGGCCGTGCGCGGGCAGCGGTTCGGCGGTGACTCCGCCCAGGTTGCCCTGGTTCGAGCCGCCGTAGTACGCGGAGTCGGTGTTGAGCACCTCATCCCAGAGGCCGGGCAGGGGAAGGCCGATGCGGTACTGGCTTCGGACGACCGGGGTGAGATTGAGGACGACAAGGATCGGGCAGGATCCGTCGGCGCGCATTCGGAGGAAGCTGATCACGCTCTGGCGCTGGTCCGTGCAGTCCACCCACCGGAAGCCCTGGGGATCGTAATCCGCCTCCCACAGGGACGGGTGGGCGCGGTAGAGGGCGTTCAGGTCCTCCACGAGGCGGAGGACCCCGCGGTGAAAGGGCCCCTCGTCGAGCAGGTGCCAGTCCAGCTGCGTGTTGTGGTTCCATTCACGGGCCTGTCCGAACTCACCGCCCATGAAGAGGAGCTTCTTGCCCGGGAAGAGCCACTGAAACGCCAGCAGCGTCCGCAGGTTCGCGAAGCGCTGCCAGTCGTCGCCGGGCATGCGGCCGAGCAGCGAACCTTTTCCGTGGACCACCTCATCATGGGAGAGTGGCAGGATGAAGTTCTCCGAGTAGTGATAGACCATCGCGAAACTGAGTTCGTGATGGTGGTACTGGCGGTGGACCGGGTCGCGCTTGAAGTAGCTGAGCGTGTCGTGCATCCAGCCCATGTTCCACTTGAAGCTGAACCCGAGTCCGCCGACATGCGGCGGCCGGGAGACCATGCCCCATGCGGTGGACTCCTCCGCGATCGTGGCGATGCCGGGATGCTCCGTGTGCACGACGTGGTTGAACTCCCGCAGGAAATCGATGGCCTCGAGGTTCTCCTTCCCGCCGTGGCGGTTGGGCAGCCATTCGCCCGGCTTTCTCGAGTAGTCGAGGTAGAGCATCGAGGCCACCGCGTCCACGCGCAGACCGTCGGCGTGATAGCGGTCGCACCAGAAGAGCGCGTTCGAGGTGAGAAAGTTGCGGACCTCGTGGCGGCCGTAGTTGAAGACGAGGGTGCCCCAGTCGGGGTGCGCGCCGCGGCGCGGGTCCTCGTGTTCGTACAGCGCGGTGCCGTCGAAGCGTGCGAGGGCCCACTCGTCGCGCGGGAAGTGCGCGGGAACCCAGTCGAGGATCACGCCGATCCCGGCCTCGTGGAGGGCATTGATCAGGTACTGGAAATCGTCCGGCGTGCCGTAGCGGCATGTCGGGGCGTAGAAGCCTGTGACCTGGTAGCCCCAGCTCGGGTAGAATGCGTGCTCGCTGACCGGCAGGAACTCGACATGCGTGAACCCGGCCTTGCGAACGTGATCGATCAGCGGGCCGGCCAGCTCCCGGTAACTGAGTGACTCGATCATGGACTTCTTGCGCCATGAGCCGAGGTGCACCTCGTAGGTCGTCATGGGGCACTGCATCGGATGGATGGCGCGGCGGGCCGTCATCCAGCCCTCGTCGCTCCATCGGAACGACGTGACGTCCCAGACGATCGAGGCGTTCTTCGGCGCGAGTTCGAAGAACGTTCCGTAGGGATCTGTCTTGAGCACGACGTTCCCGTGGACGTCGCGGATCTCGTACTTGTAGTGCGCGCCCTGCACGACGCCCGGGATGAAGATCTCCCAGATCCCGGAGGCGCCGAGGCGCCGCATCATGTGACGGCGCCCGTCCCAGCCGTTGAAATCCCCGACCACACTCACCCGCTGGGCGCTCGGGGCCCACACCGCGAAGCTCGCGCCGGGTGTGTCATCGATGATCCGGAGATGGGACCCGAGGCGCTCGTAGATGCGGCGGGCGTTGCCCTGCGCGAAGAGATAGATATCCATCTCCCCCACCGTCGGCAGGAAGGAATAGGGATCCCGTGTGCGTGACTCGGTGCCGTCGGCCCACCGAATGAGCAGTTCGTAGGCGAAGACTCCGGAGACTTCCCGCGCGGACCCCTCCCAGACCCCGGAAGGATGGACCCGCTCGAGGCGGATGCGGGGCTTCGAGGATTCGCGGAGGGGGACCGCCTCAACGCGCTCGGCGCCGGGCAGCATGGCGCGCACGACGATGCCCCTGCGGTCGCCGAGGGGGTGCATGCCCAGGAGGTCATGGGGAGACGCGTGCCGGACCGCGACAAGTGCCTCCAGTTCACCGCCGCTCAGGATCATGGGTGGGAAGATGGACTCAGTCGGCTGCGGGGGCGAGTCGGAAGCGGGCGGGCGGACCCGTCAGGTTGGACCGCTGATGTCCAACCCCCTCTGGCAGGGTTCCGCATATGAAGGTTCGAAGTGAGGATGTCATGCAGGAGCAACTCGAGCTGCGTTTCGACCGGCCGTGCCGGGTCACGCAACCGCGGGCCGCCTGCCGGCGGGGGCCGCAGCGGTTTCGGGTGGCGCGATGGTGGTTCTCCCGGATGCGCGACGCGGTGCGCATGGCGCGGGATTGGCAACCGGCGCAAGTGCCGTGGGGCCCGGCGGAGCAGGTGCCGCTGCCGCTCGCGGCGGGGCCGCGGCGATGGCCCGAGGCGGCCTGAAAGCGCTTGTCAGCGGGCGACGGGCCGCTGAAGTTTGCCGTGCGATGTCGTCACAGTTGACTGAGTACGTGCCTGTCCTCCTGCTTGCGCTGGTCGCGGTCGGGTTCGCGGTGGGAACGCTGTTCCTCTCCGTGCTGGTGGGGTCGCGCACCCGGCGGAATCCCGTGAAGGACACCGCGTACGAGTGCGGCATGCCGCCGATGGGCGAGGCGACGCCGCGGTTCTCGGTGAAGTTCTACCTCGTGGCGATGCTGTTCATCCTCTTCGACATCGAGGTGGTATTCCTCTACCCGTGGGCGGTGGTGTACCGCGACATGCTCGCGGAGAACGCCGGGTTGATCCTCGGCTCGATGCTCACGTTCATCGGGATCCTCTTCGTGGGGTACGTGTACGCGCTGAAACGACGCGCGTTCGACTGGAAGCACTCGGGCTGAGGGCCGAAAGCGGAAGCCCGCTCCCCGGTGAGGGGAACGGGCTCGGGAAAGGGCAGCAATCGCCGATCGCGGGGCGCCATGCCGGCGCGGGGTGTTCCACCGTTCGCCGTTCGAATCCTGCGCCCTACATATCGAGGGGGCCCGCCATGCGTTCGCCGTCCATGGCGTAGATGCCGACGAGGTATCCGTTCTCGTACATCTCGCCGACCTTGAGCTTTCCGAAGAGCGTGACGGCCTGGTCCATGACGGGCTTCACACCCTCCCCGACCATCTTCACGCTGACCCACTCGTTGATGCGGGGGACGGTGCCGTAGCAGCACATCGACTGGTCGCGCATGATGAGCAGTTCGGTCACGAGCCCCTTCTCGACCTTGAGCGGCAGCATGAAACCGCGCAGCGAGACGAACTTGTCGTCCAGGGACCGGACGGACTCCGGAATCTTCGAGGACGGCGCGGAGCCGATTGCATTGGTGTCCACGGGGCCGTCGGGGATGTCGTACTGGAACGAGGCCAGCTTGTCGAAGGTGACGACCAGGGGTTCGCCGGGCCTGGCGGGCGCCTCGGCGGAATCCGCGGCCGCTTCCGCCGCGGGACTTGCGGCCACCTCGGGCGCGGGTGAGGGCGAAGTCGCTTCGGGCTGGGCGGCCTCGATTGCGTCGCTCTCCGGGTCCGCCGCGGTGGAAGCGACGTCCGGACCCGGGGCGACGATGGGTTCACCGCGGATCGGCTCGCCTCGGACCTCGGCTGCCGCGGCGTTCGTGGCGTCCTGATCCGTGCCGGGGTCTCCGCCGCATCCGCCCATGGCAAGGAGGACGCCAAGGATGCCTGCCGGGCGCGCGACGATCCAGAAGGCTCGTTTGATCCGGTTCATGATGGCAAACGATTGACACAGACAGGGCCTGGTCTCAAGCCCGCCCTCCGTCCGGTGACGGGCGGCCGTGGGGCGGGCCCGATGCAGGCCGGCGGTGAGGGGCCGGATTTTCCGTAGCGACGGAGGTGCGGCTGGGGCATGCTGGGCGTCCAATTCGCATGAACGATCAGCCGCCCTCCAAGTCCGGCTCGCTCGAACGCGCGTGGTCCTCGATCGTCCTCGACGGCGTGGAGCGCGCAGCGAGCCGCGGCATGCTTTACGGCACGGGCTACAAGCCCGAGGACTTCAGCAAATCCCAGATTGGCGTCGCCTCGACCTGGAGCATGGTCACGCCGTGCAACATGCACATCGACCAGCTCGCGCTCAGCGTTGCGCAGGGGATCAACGAGGCCGGGGGCAAGGCGATTGTATTCAACACCATCACGATCTCGGACGGGATCTCGATGGGCACGGAGGGCATGAAGTACTCGCTCGTGTCGCGCGAGGTGATCGCGGATTCGATCGAGACGGTGGTGGGCTGTCAGGGTTTCGACGGCTTCGTCGCGATCGGGGGGTGCGACAAGAACATGCCCGGGTGCGTGATGGCCATGGCGCGCATGAATCGTCCCTCGGTCTTCGTGTATGGCGGGACCATCCTTCCGGGGACGCACAAGGGCTGCGACGTTGACATCGTCAGCATCTTCGAAGCGGTCGGGAAGAACGCCGCCGGCGTGTACGACGAGAAGGAGGTGGAATCCATCGCGCAGTGCGCGATTCCCGGGGCGGGCGCCTGCGGCGGCATGTACACGGCCAACACCATGGCGAGCGCAATCGAGGCGCTCGGAATGAGCCTTCCGAACTCGTCCGCGCAGGCCGCGCTGTCCGAGGCGAAGACGCGCGACTGCGAGCGCGCGGGCGCCGCGGTGCTGGAACTGATCCGGCGCGGCATCCGGCCGAGCGACATCATGACGCGCGAGGCGTTCGAGAACGCGATGGCGGTGGTGATCGCGCTGGGCGGTTCCACCAACGCCGTTCTGCACCTGATCGCGATGGCGCATTCGGCGGGCGTGAAGCTGACGCTCGACGACTGGACCCGGATCGGCCAGCGCGTGCCGGTGCTCGCCGACCTCAAGCCGAGCGGCAAGTACGTGATGGCGCGCCTCGTGGAGATCGGCGGCACGGTCCCGCTCATGAAGATGCTGCTCGACGCGGGGCTGCTCCACGGCGACTGCATGACCGTGACGGGCCGGACGATGCGCGAGAATCTCGAGAACGCCCCGAGCTACCCGCAGGGGCAGGACATCGTCCGCACGCTCGACAACCCCATCAAGCCGAACAGCCACCTCGTCGTGTTCCGGGGGAACCTGTGTCCCGACGGGGCGATCGGGAAGATCAGCGGCAAGGAGGGGCTTCGCTTCGAGGGGCGCGCGATCGTGTTCGAACGCGAGGAGGACGCGTTGCGCGGAATCCTCGACGGACGGGTGGAGAAGGGACACGTGATCGTGATCCGAGGCGAAGGCCCCCGCGGCGGCCCGGGCATGAGGGAGATGCTGTCGCCGACCTCGGCGATCATGGGACGCGGCCTCGGCAAGGACGTCGCCCTGATCACGGACGGCCGGTTCAGCGGCGGTTCGCACGGGTTCGTGATCGGCCATGTCACGCCGGAGGCGTTCGACGGCGGCCCGATCGCGATCGTCCGCGACGGCGACCCGATCTCGATCGACGCGGAGAAGCGCGAGATCACGCTGGGACTGTCGGCCTCCGAGGTCGCGGCGCGCATGGCGAACTGGAAGAGGCCCGAGCCGCGTTATCGCCGCGGAGTGCTCGCGAAGTACGCGGCGCTGGTCACCTCGGCGACGGAGGGCGCCGTGACCGACGCGCGGCTGTGACGCAGGGCGGAGGAGATTGCGCGGGGAACCGTGCGGTGCCGCGCCGCGTTCCCCGCGCGACGACTTCCGGTCCGATGCCGGGGCGGTTCGGGCCGGCTCAGAAGTTCCAGAGCGCGTCCACCTGGACGCGGGACATGTCGCTGTCGGATCCCGAGGCGAACTCGTCGATCAGCTCGAGCCGGAACCACGTGAGACGAACGACGAGTCGGTCGAGCGGCGAGTACCCAAGTCGCAGGACGTGTCCGCGGATGTTGGTGCCGCCGCCGTAACCCGAACCGGGCGCGGGCAGGACGTCCGGGACGGAGGCCGGGTCGAACGGCCCGGCGTAGTATGCGCCCGAATCGGAGTCGGTGAGTTCCTCCCACCATGCGTCGCTCTCGAGGTGCTTCCAGCGCCACGAGAGTTCCCACGTGCCGCGCTCGCCGGTCCGCCCGAGGCGCACGCCGGCCTGGTAACCGTGGCGCGCGTCGTCGGCGCCGAAATTGTGGAGGTACTCGCCGAAGACGGTGACCGGAAAGGATCCCTCGAACCACGGCGCGGATTCGAAGGTGCGGGTGAGCGCGAGATCGAAGACCAGCGTCTCGAAGTCCGCGACGGGCGCCCCGAGGGTGAAGGTCTCGCCATCGCCGGAGCGGATCACTTCGCGCCGGTTGCCGGTGTTGATGTCGGGCACCTCGGAGCTCGTGAGCTGGTCTTCATGAAGAATCCCGAGGAAGGCCGCGCCTGCCGCGGTGGACCAGCGGTCGTTCCATTTCGATTTGACGCGGAGCTGGCCCCCGAGCAGATGGGGATCGCGTGTGGATCCGCCCAGTTCATCGAGCACGAACTGGACGGCCGAAGCCTTGAGTTCGTGGCGCGGATGAAAGCGATAGCTCACCTGCTGCGCGAGGCCTTCGGGCGTGTAGTCGGGATCGAACAGCAGGTCGGAGAGCTCGAGCGGGTTGTCCATCTTCCCGAAGGTGACGGACGCCTTCCACAGGTCACCGTCGAGGGCCTTCCAGCGGGCGAACGCCGTGTCGAGGAAGATTCCCTTTCGCGCGGCGTTGTTCTGAAAGGTCTGGTTGCTGCTGATGGGATCGAAGCCGGACTCGATGCGTCCCGCGGAGTCGAGGTCGCCGGAGGCGACGCGGAACCCGATTTCGAACCGGTCGTGCAGCACGGCCGTGAGGCCGGCCCGGACTCGGTAGCGCCAGCGGATCCGGTCCGGGAACGCAGGGTGATCTGCATGGAGACCGTCGAAGCGCCCGCGGAAATCGGCCTCGAATCGCAGATCGCTGAGCCAGTCGGGCATGGCCCCGGACGGGGAGGGGACGGAGGCCGCGGCCGATTCCGATTCCTCGCGCAGCTCGCGCGCCTCCTCGGCGGTGAGGATTCCCTTGGCCACGAGTTTCTCGATCAGGGCGTCGGCGGACGACTGTGCGGAAAGGGTGAGCGGCAGGCAGCAGCTGGCGACGAGCAGGGCGCGCAGGGGGCGGATTGGGGGCATCGTGAGGGCCTCCTGGGGGGGTCAGCCGTAGCGGCCCTCGATGTAGTCGGCCGTTCGCGGGTCCTGCGGCGTGAGGAAGAGGTCGGTGGTCTTGCGGTGTTCGATCACCTCGCCCAGCAGCATGAACACGCATTCGTCACTGATGCGGCTGGCCTGGGCCATGTTGTGGGTGACGATGACGAAGGTGTAGCGGCCGGACAGGCCGAGGATGAGATCCTCGATCGCGCGGGTGCCGTCGGCGTCGAGGGCGGAGCAGGGCTCGTCGAGGAGGATGACGCGCGGCTTCAGGGGGAGGAGGCGCGCGATGCAGAGCTTCTGCTGCTGCTCGAGCTGGAGGCTTGTTCCGCTGGCGCGGAGGCGGTCGCGCAGGTCATTCCAGAGGCCGACCTCGCGCAGGGCGCTTTCAACCGCCTCGTCCGTCTCGGAGCGGGACAGCCTGCGTTCCCGGTGGATCTGAAGCCCGAAGACGACGTTGTCGTAGATGGAGATCGGCAGCGGGTTCGGCCGCTGGAACACCATGCCGACCGCCTTGCGGAGTTCGATCAGCGAGACGTCCGGGTCGCGGATGTTCTTCCCGAGCACGCGGATTTCGCCGGTGGTGCGGACATTCCCGTATCGCTCGTTGATGCGGTTGAAGCATCGCAGGAGGGTGGTCTTGCCGCAGCCGGAAGGTCCGATGAGGGCGGTGATCGTCCCGTGGGGGATGCGGACGCTGACGTTCCTGAGCGCCTGGAAATCGCCGTACCAGAGATTCAGGTCGCGCGTCTCGATGCTGTGGACGGGGGCGTTCATCCGAAGATCCCGCGGATGTATTCGAGCGTCTTCGGATTGCTCGCCTTTTCCGAGAAGAGGACCTCCGTCCTCTCCAGTTCGATGACCTCGCCGTTCCAGAGGAAGAGGGTGCGGTCGGCGAGGCGGCGGGCCTGCTGGACAAGGTTCGTGACGAGGATGATGGTCATGCGGGACTTCAGCTCCCGGAGGACATCCTCGATGCGCATCGTGGTGACGGGATCGATCGCGATCGAGAATTCATCCAGGCAGAGGATCTCGGGATCATGGGAGAGCGCGCGGGCGATCGTGAGGCGCTGCTGCTGGCCGCCGGAGAGCTTGGTGCCGAGCATGTCGAGGCGGTCTTTCACCTCGTCCCAGAGGGCGGCGAGGCGAAGGGACCGTTCCACGCGGCCGTCCAGCTCGGAGCGGGAGCGGATGCCGGCACGCCGGGGGGCGAAGGCGACGTTGTCGTAGATCGACATGGGCAGCCCGACGGGAAGCGGCGCGACCATGCCGATGCGACGCCGCAGCTCGAACACGCTGCGAACGCGGTGGATGTCCTCGCCGCCCACGCGCACCTCGCCGGTCATCCGGGCGTTCGGGATGAACTCCAGCGTGCGGTTCAGGACCTTCAGCAGGGTCGTCTTGCCGGACTGCGCGGGGCCGATGATCCCGAAGATCTCGTTGGGCCGGACGTCGAAGGAAATGCCATGCAACGCCTCGCGGTGGCCGTAGCTCACGCGGAGGTCGCGCACCTCGATGACGGGCTGCGTGCTCATGGGAGGCGGCTCACCAGCGTTTGCGCGAGCGCAGCCATGTGCGCACCGCGATCGCCACCGCGTTGACGCTCAGGACGGTCCCGAGGAGCACGACCGCCGTGGCGTAGGGCAGCGGCTCCGGGACATCGGGCACCTGGGTGGAGACCGTGAACAGGTGCATCGAAAGGGCCATGCACTGATCCATGATGCCGTACGCGAACAGGTCGCCGGACTCGACCGCCTTGTAGAAGACGGCACCGGTGAACATGACGGGCGCGGTTTCGCCGGCCGCGCGCGACACCTGGAGAATCACGCCGGTCAGGATTCCGCTGAAGGAGTTCGGCAGGACGACGTGCCGGATCGTCTGCCATCGCGTCGCGCCGACGTTCCAGCAGGCCTCGCGGAAGGAGTTCGGCACGGCGGCCAGGGCCTCGCGCGTGCTCGCGATGATGACCGGCAGCGTCATGATCGCGAGCGTGAGCGAGGCGGCGAGGATGGACCGTCCCATCCCCGCGAAGAGCACGAAGGCGCCGAGCCCGAACAGGGCGTGCACGATGCTGGGGACCGCCGCGAGATTCACGACCGCGAGGTTGATGACGCGCGTGAGCCAGCTCTCGCGCGCGTACTCGTGCAGGTAAACCGCCGCGAGCACCCCGATGGGCGTCGCCACCGCGAGTGAGATCATCACGAGATAGATCGTGCCCAGCAGCGCCGGCCAGATTCCGCCGTCGCGCATGCCGCGCCGCGGGCTTTCGATGAGGAAATCCAGCGACAGCATGGGCGCCGCCTTCCACACGAGGTAGCCGATGATGAGCACGAGCGGGACGATCATCACGGCGGCCGTCGCGCCGAGGAGGTATCGCATCACACGCTCCTGCCGGAGCTTCCGCTGCACGCCGGGCGTGGAGCGGAAGTTGTGCTCGCCGAAATCGAGGTCGAGATCGCCGTTCATGATCGCCGTCGGATGCCGCGGACGACGAGGTCGGCGGTGAGGTTGATGGCGAAGGTGATCAGGAAGAGGAACACGCCAAGGACAAACAGGACGCGATAATGGTCGGAGTGAACGGGGGCCTCGCCGAGCTCGGCGGCGATGGTGGCCGTGAGCGTTCGTACGGGGTCCAGCGGGCTCTCCGGGATGCGCACCGAGTGCCCGGTCGCCATGAGGACCGCCATGGTCTCGCCGATCGCGCGGGCGACCCCGAGCAGGACGGCCGCGAGCAGGCCCGTCCGCGCGGCGGGCAGGAGCACCCGCCATGTGACCTGCCAGCGCGTGGCGCCGAGCGCCAGGGCCGCCTCGCGATACGTGTCCGGCACGGCCTTCAGCGCGTCCTCGCCGATCGAGACGATGATCGGCACGCTCATCAGGGCGAGGATGATGCCGCCGTTCAGCATTGTGAGGCCGATCGGCGCGTTGAATGCCCAGATGATGACCTCGTTCATCACCGTCAGCCCGATGAAGCCCCAGACGACGGACGGGATCGCGGCGAGCAGCTCGATCACGACCTTCAGGATCTCCCGCAGTCGGGGCGTGCAGAACTCGGAGATGAACACCGCCGCGCCAAGGCCGAACGGCACGGCGATCAGCATGGCCAGCGCCGTGACGCTGGCGGTGCCCGCGATGAGGGCCAGCGCGCCGTAGCGGACATTGCTCCGCGAGCTCGGGTACCACTCGATGCTCGTGAAGAACTCCACGGGATCGAAGCGGCCGAACAGGAAGCCCGCGCCCTCGCGGAAGACGAAGAAGAAGATCCCGAAGACGAACAGGATCGCGCTGATGCCGCAGAGGCGGATGCCCCACTCGATCGCGCGCTCGGTGAGCACCTCCCAGGTCTGGCGTCGCTCGGAGGGGACCATCACGCTTGGGGGGAGGCGTCGAGGGGCCGCACCGGCACGTAGCCGTTCTCGAGCACGAGCCGCTGGCCGGCGTCGCTGAAAATCCAGTCCATGTAGGCCTTCACGTGGGCCCTCGGTTCACGGGCGGTGTACATGTAGAGCGGGCGCGCGATGGGATAGGTGCCGTTCTGCGTGGTCTCGATGGTGGGCAGGTACGCGGGCGCCCCCTCCCGCGCCGCGACGGAGAGCGCCTTGACGTGAGAGGTGGCGTATCCCATCCCGCTGTAGCCGATCGCGCACGGGGTCCGCGCGATCAGTTCCACGACATCCTTCGATCCGTGGAGATCGAGCGATCCCAGTTTGAAATCCGCGCCGTCCCCGAGGATCGCATCCCGGAAATAGTGGTAGGTGCCCGAGTTCGACTGCCGGCTCACGCGGATGATCCGGTCGCGGCGGCACGCCGTGTTCCGGACACCGAGGTCGGACCAGCGTTCCACGGACCCGTGCTCGCGGTAGATGGACGCGATCTGCGGCACCGTGATCACCTCCATCGGATTGGCGGGATGCACAAAGACAGCGAGGGCGTCATACCCGACGATGAACTCCTGTGGCTCGGCGCCCGTCTGCTGGAGGGCGCGCTCCCGTTCTTCGCGGTCCATTTTCCGGCTGGAGTTCGCGATGTCCACCGTCCCGTTGATGAGCGCCGCGATGCCCGTGCCCGAGCCTCCGCCGGATACCTCGATCGAAACCCCGGGCTCGATCTCGGCGTAGGTCTCGGCCCAGGCCTGAGCCAGATTGACGATCGTGTCCGAACCGGCGTTCTGGATCACGAGGCCGTCGCCCCGTGCTGACTTCGAGGAGCGCCCGCAGCCGGCGAGGGCGCCGGCGGAAGCCGCCGCCGTGGCGGCAAGCCATGCGCGTCGGGACCATGGGCGGCCCATCTGCGTGGCGAAACGGTGTGCCATGCCCGGTGACGGGGCGGATGACGAACCCATGGATCAGTCGCGACGAACGCCCTCCAGCAGGGGATGGAGGCGCTGCTCCAGCTCATGCCATGCGGCCGCCATGGCCGGACCCGCCTCGGCGTCCGGCAGCGTGGAGGGATCCGCCATGGGCCAGTGGAGGCACAGGGTCTTTGACGGGCCGAGGGGAAAGATCTGCCTCGAAGACGGGCTCAGGCCGACCACGAGGTCGTGCTCCTCGGGAGCGGGCACCTGCCCGAGCGACCTCGACATCAAGGCGGATACGTCCTCGCCCTTCCCCTGGAGGAACTCCCGCGTCCGGGGATCGGGAGGAACCGGGTGCATCCCGGCGCTGTGAAACGTGAAGCGGCTGTCGCCCGCGCGGCGCGCAACGGCCTCCGCCAGGTGACCCAGGCACGCGTTCGAGTCATCGACGAACAGGATGCGGAAGGTTCCCGGCATGACGTGCCGCAGCAGGGTTCCCGTGCAGACGAAGACGACCTCCTCGCAGATGTTCCGCGCCTCGTCCGTGACGCGCTCGAGGCGGCGGGCGACCGTCAGCAGCGAGGTGAGCGTGTTCACGCTGAGCTCGCCATCGCGCTGGCGGTGGAGCAGTTCCTGGCGGATCTGCTCGCGAAGCTGGTCGGCGGATTCCTCGATGGGGATGGTCTGCCGGGCGAGAGCCTCATCCTCGTCGCGGTAGGCGCGAATCGCCCGTTCGAGCATGTCGGTCGCGAGCGCGGCCTGATCCCCGAAGCGCGAGAGGATGGCCGGATGATCGGCCTGCATCAGGCTCAGGGTCTGGCGCGCGACGCTCCCGGCGCAGTCGCCCACGCGCTCGAGGTCCCGCAGGATCCGGAAGGACGCATACACGAAACGGAGCGTGCGCCCGGCCGGCTGGTGGCGCACGAGGAGCTCGAGCCCGAGGCGTTCGCCTTCCCCCTCGAGCTGGTTGAGCAGGCGGTCCCGGAGGATCACGGCGCTGGCCTCGTTGACGTCGCGCGCCTGCAGGGCGGCGCCGGCACGGCGCACCGCCCGCGCGGCGCCGGTGCCCATCTCGACCACCTTCGCGCGAAGGCGGTCGATGGCCTGCTGCAGGTGCAGTTCCAGGTGCGAGGCAGTGGTCGTGCTCATTCGGAATCCTCAGCCGAACGCAAGGTGCGCCGATACTCCGTCGTTTTCGAGGGGGGAAACAATCCCGATTCTTGGGCAACAGGCCCGCCCGCGGGGGTGTTCGGCGCGCCCGGTCCCGATGCGCGATCCGCAACGATCCGGCCTCTCGCGGATCAGGGCAGGGACTACGCGAACGGGTATAGCGCCGCGTCCCTAGCGAACCCGGCCCCTTGGGCAATTCGACGAATCTGCCGCTCTCCATGCAGTGAACGGCACTGGGTTCGGTTACACCGGGGTGCACCCGCCCGCCCTGCGCCCGGACGCGCCGCCGCGCGCGGTGTCCGGGCTGCCGTCGTTCCCCGTGTCGCGCCGGGCACTCGGATTCCTGCGCGGGACGCTTCTGGCGTGTGTTCTCGCGGCGCTTCCCGTTCACGCCGATGAATCCCTTCCGGCGAAGGACCCCGACGTGGACCTCGCCAGCCTGAGTCTCGAGCAGCTTCTCCAGGTCGAGGTGCCGATCGTGTACGGCCCGTCGCGCCTCGGGCAGAAGGCCACGCGCGCGCCCGCGACGGTGACGCTGGTGAGCGCCGAGGAGATTCGCAAGTACGGCTACCGCTCGCTCGCCGAGGCCCTGAACAGCCTCCCCGGCATCTTCGTCACCGACGACCGCCAGTTCCAGTACCTCGGCGTCCGGGGCTTCCTGCGCCCGGGCGATTACATGGGCAGGGTGCTGCTCCTCATGGACGGCCATCGGATCAACGAGAACACCTACGGCGGGATGATCGTCGGGCCGCAGGCGATCGTGGACGTCGACCTGGTCGAGTGCATCGAGTTCATCCCGGGCCCCGGCTCCCCGGTCTATGGCAACAACGCATTCCTCGGGGTTCTGAATGTCAGGACCCGGCGTGCGGCGGACATCAACGGGCTGGAGGCGTCGGCCGAGGCGGGCAGTCATGACACCTACTCCACGCGGATCACCTACGGGAAACAGTTCGCCAACGACCTCGGGGTGATCGTCTCCGCGTCGCTGTACGAATCGGCGGGCGACGAATCGATCCGCTACGAGGAGTTCGACGCGCCGGACGGCCGCGGCATCGCCCGGGGCATGGATGCGGAACGCGCCTACCGCGTCTTCGTGTCCGTCGCGAAGAACGGGCTGACGCTTTCCGGCGGCGTCAGCACGGGGGGACGCGAGGTGCCCACGGCCCCGTACGGGATGGTCTTCAATGATCCGCGCAGCGAGTACGAGTTGCTCCGGGCGTACGCCGATCTGAAGTACGAGGGCGAGATCGGGGACGACACGCGGATCCTCGCCCGGCTGTACTACGACCGATCGGATTACACCGGGCGTTACCCGTTCCCGACCGGCGTTCCCGGCTTCACGATCGTCAACAGGGACGAGACGTCGAGTGACTGGGTGGGTGCCGAGGTGCCGGTGAGTCACACCCTGTTTGACGTGCACACGATCCTCGCGGGGGTCGATTACCGGGAGAACTTCCGCCAGTACCGGAGGAACTACGATGAGGAGCCACGTCGGGAGTACCTGGACACGGTGGACTCCAGGCGCGACGTCGGCGCCTACGTGCAGGCCGAGGTGCAGCTCAGGCCCCGGCTTCATCTGACGGCGGGCATCCGCTACGACAAGGGAACGCGGCACAAGGGGACATGGAACCCCCGCGCGGGCCTCATCTATCAGCCGTGGGAGACCACGACGCTGAAGGCGCTCTTCGGAAGGGCCTTCCGCGCACCCAACGAGCTGGAGCTCCACTCGAATCCCGCCGACGGATACATCCGGAATGACGACCTCGATCCCGAACGGATCAGCACGTACGAACTCGCGTGGGAGCAACGGTTGGGACGGCGCCACACGTTCCGTGTGTCAGGCTACCTGTACCGGATCGATGGCCTGATCTCCCAGGTGGATCCGCTGTTCTACGACAACGTCGAGCAGGTCACAGGCAGGGGCGTGGAGCTCATGTGGGAGGGTCGCCTCCACCACGGGATCATCACGCGGGCGAGCTATTCCCTCCAGCGTGCGGAGGACGACGATACGAACCGCGAGCTGAGCAACGCCCCGGAGCACATGCTGAAGTGGAACATCAACGTGCCGGTCTGGCGGGAGCGTGTCTTCGCGGGTCTCCAGCTTCGCTACCAGGGCGAGGTGGGCACGGTGCGCGGCGGGACCGCCGATGATTTCCTCCTGACGGACTTCACACTGTACAGCCGGGAGCTCGCGCAGGGCCTCGAGGTGTCCGCGAGCCTCTACAACGTGTTCGACGTGGACTACGCCTACCCGGGCGCCGCGCATCACCTCCAGGAAACCATTCCGCAGGAGGGGCGGACCTTCCGCCTGAAGCTGACGTATCGATTCTGAACGGATGCACCCGATTCTCCAGGCGATCCGCAGTGGGAGCCCGCACTCGCCGGCAGGGCCCTGCGCGCGTGCACCGCGGCATCCCGGGCGCGCGTCCTCCGCGTTCGCGGTGATGCTGGTCGGACTGATCTGGCAGCCGTGGGAGGACACGACGTTGAAGCTCCTGTACAGGCCGGCCTTTCGCGCGCCCGACGACGATGAGATGCACGATCACGCCTCCGACACGCATGTCGGGAATGCGAGCCTCCGGCCGGAGACCATCGACACTCGCGAGCTGTCATGGAAGCAGGGGATCGGGCAGCGGCATCGCGTCCGGGTCTCGGGGTGTATCTGCAGGACCGACGGCCTGATCACCCAGGTGTCGGACGGCATCTCCAACCTGTTCGACGCGGCCGGCGGGCATCCGGCGTACCGCTCCTAGACCCATGGGAGCGCGCGATCCTCAGTCCGTGAGACCTCCCGGCGCCGAATCGCGCCGGAGCTGGCTTTGTCGTGTCCTCCTGCTCGGCGGCTTGCTGGTCCCGGTGCCGGGATTGTTCGCGGCGGATCCGCGGGTCGCCTCGGCGGACGAGTTGAAGGCGGCGTTTGTCTTCAACTTCTCGAAGTTCGTGACATGGCCGGCCGACACGTTCGCCGGCAGGAAGGGGACGCTGGTGATCGGGGTGCTGGGCGACCCGGCGATGGGCCAGGAGCTCGAGCGCCTTGTGCGGGGGAAGACGGTGGACGGCCGGGCGGTGGAGGTGGAGACCGCCGGTTCCCTTGCGGGTCTCGGTCGCTGCGACCTGATCTTCGTCAGCCAGTCCGAGGACCGGCGTGTGGAGGACGTGGTGCGGGAGCTGCGCGGGCGGCCCGTGCTCACCGTGGGGGAATCGGATCGGTTCGCCGACGCCGGCGGCATGATCTGTCTTCGCTGGGAGGGGAACAGACTGCGGTTTGAAGTGAACATGGACGCCGCGGAGGCGGCGCAACTCAAGATCAGCGCACAATTGCTGCGCCTTGCGCGAAAGGTGTTCCGGGGGGGGCGCTGGATTTCCTCCTGATTATGTCTCGCGAATTCCTGAAGCGGCTTCGGCGCGGTCGGCACGCCTTCTCCATCCACTGGAAGCTGACGTCGATCATGATGGCGGCGTCGGCGCTCGCCCTGATGCTCGTGGCGATTCCCTTCGTCGCGTACGAGATGGTCGCGATGCGCCGCGCCCTCGTTCGCGATGCGATGGCCATTGCGCGCATCCTCGCGGAGAACGCGCAGGCATCCCTGACGTTCGGGGACGCGGAAACCGCGGCCGACGTGCTGCGGGCGGTGGCGCAGAAGGGATCGGTGGACGCGGCATGCCTCTATGACCAGGAGGCGCGCGCGTTCGCCGTCGTCACGCGGGAAGGTGTCCGGGACCGGTTCGACCCGCCGCCGATGCGGCTGGGGCGCACCTTCGGGTTCACGGCGAGTCACTTGTATGTGTCGATGCCCGTGGAGACGGAGAACGGCTCGCTCGGCACGGTGCTGTTGAAGGTCAGCCTGCGCGACTACTACGGCCGGCTCAGGATCTTCTTCGAGATCTTCGCGGGATCGCTCGTGCTCGCGCTCGGGGTGACGTTCCTGGTGTCAGCGCGCCTTCAGAATGTCATCTCGGGCCCGATTCTCGCCCTGGCCAGCCTCGCGAAGCAGGTGGGACGGGCGCGGGACTATTCGGTGCGCGCCGTGCAGCGGAGCGACGACGAGATCGGCCAGCTCGTCATGAGCTTCAACGGGATGCTCGCCGAGGTGCAGGCTCGCGACGCCGAGCTCGAGCGGAGGGTCGAGGAAAGAACCCTCCAGCTCCGGCTGGAGATCGAGGAACGCAAGCGGGCCGAGCGGGCCCTGCTGAGCTCGGAGGAGCGATTCCGGCTCGTGGCGCTCGCGACCAACGACGCGATCTGGGACTGGGACCTGAATGACCGCAGCATCTGGTGGAACCACGGGCTCCAGGCGCTGTTCGGTCTCTCGCCCCACGAAGTCGCCAACTGCGATGAATGGGCAAGCCGGGTTCATCCCGGCGATCGCGAGCGGATCCTCGCGAGCCTTGTCGCCGCCTGCAATTCGGCCGACGCGCACTGGCAGGCGGAATACCGCTTCCGCGCCGCCGGAGGCGAGTACGCCTACGTCCTCGACCGCGGGCACATCATCCGCGACAGCGCGGGACGCGCGCTGCGCATCGTGGGCGCCATGGCGGACCTGACCGCGCGCCGCCGAGCCGAGGAGAATCTGAAGCGCGCCGCCGAGGCCGCCGAGGCCGCCAGCCGCGCCAAGAGCGAGTTCCTTGCCACCATGAGCCATGAGATCCGCACGCCCATGAACGGCGTGATCGGATGCACCAACCTCCTGTACGAGACCCCGCTGACGCCGGAGCAGCGGGAGTACGCCGACACGATCCAGGCTTCAGGACGCGCGCTGCTCACCCTGCTCAATGACATCCTCGACTTCTCCAAGATCGAGGCGGGGCGGATGGAGCTGGAGCGGATCCCCTTCAGCTTCGCCGAGGCGATCGAGGAGGTGGCGGAGCTCCTCGCCCCGCAGGCCGAAGCCAAGCAGCTCGAGCTGACGATCGGCTACGAGGCTGGCGGAAACCGCCGCCTCGTGGGCGACCCCGGCCGCGTGCGCCAGGTGCTCCTCAACCTCGTGGGCAACGCCATCAAGTTCACGAGCGCGGGCCACGTCCGCATCGACGTGGCCCCGGAGCTGGTCGATGGCCGCCCCGCGTTCCTGAAGTGCTCCATCATCGACACCGGTATCGGCATTCCGGCCGAGAAACAGGCGCTGCTCTTCCAGAAGTTCAGCCAGGTGGATTCCTCCACGACACGGAGGTTCGGCGGGACGGGACTGGGGCTGGCGATCTCGCGCCGGCTCGTCGAGCTGATGGGCGGCGAGGTCGGCGTGACGAGCGACCCGGCATCCGGATCCACCTTCTGGTTCACACTGCCCCTGACCGAGGATGCCTCCCCCGAGGAACCCATTCCCCACCTCGGACACCTCCACGACAGGCGCCTGCTCGTCGTCGATGACCATGACGTGAACCGCCTCGTCATGAGCCGGCAGTTGCGCGCGTGGGGCCTTGCGCACCAGTGCGCATCCTCCGGGCCGGAGGCGCTCGGAATGCTCCGCGCCGCCGTGGCGGAGGGCAGGCCCTTCCACATCGCGCTCCTCGATCATCTCATGCCGGACATGGACGGCGAGGCGCTCGGGCACATCATCCTCGCGGACCCGAACCTGCGCGGAACGGTGCTCGTGATGATCACCTCGGGTGGCTACCGGAGCAGCGCCTCGCGCCTGATCGAGGCGGGATTCGCCGCGGTCCTCACGAAACCGGTCGTGCGCCCGAACCAGCTGCTTGCGGTGCTCACCAAGGCTGCGGCCGCGCTCACGCCCGCCGCCGCGGGCGAATCCGGGGACGGCGCGGAACCGGAGAAAGCCGGCACCGCGGAGGAGCCCCGGATCGTTCGCACGCCCTCCACCACGGCGCTGCCCGGCGCCGCGCGGCGCATCCTCGTCGCCGAGGACAACGCCATCAACCAGCGGGTCGCCGTGCGCATGCTCGAGCGGCTCGGCTGCCGCGTGGATGTCGCGGCGAACGGCCGTGAGGCCGTCGAGATGGTGCGCCGGTTCCCGTACGACCTGGTGTTCATGGACTGCCTCATGCCCGAGATGGATGGATTCGAGGCCGCCGCGATGATTCGACGCTACGAGCAGCAGCACGCGAACGGCGGACGCCGCCTGCCCATCGTCGCGCTCACCGCCAACGCCATGAGCGGCGACAGGGAACGCTGCCTCGAGGCCGGAATGGACGATCACCTGCCCAAGCCCGTGATGATCTCGCCCCTTCGCAAGATTCTGGAGCGTTGGATCCCCGAGAAAATGGACGACAGCGCGAAGGCCGCATGAGCCGAAGCCTGCCGGATGCCGGGACCAGCCGGTTCGAACGCCTTGCGCAACCCGCTCGAGCCGTGAATGGTGGCCCGCATACCGCGTCATGGGTTTGTATCTTCGAAAGAGTCTTCAATTCGGGCCGTTGCGCTTCAATTTCTCGAAATCGGGCGTGGGAGTCTCGGTGGGGATGAAGGGCTTGAGACTGGGTACGGGACCGCGGGGAACGTACGTGCATGCCGGCCGCGGCGGGGTTTACTATCGCAGCACCCTCGGCAGGAAGGGCGGCCGGCGGAAGTCGGCGGCGGAAGCGGAGCCGCGGCAATCCCGACCAGGGGGATCGCTTCCGCTGCCCGAGATCGAGAGCGGCGACGCCGTCGCAATGGTGGACGCCAGCTCGGTGGCGCTGCTTGCGGAGTTCAACGAGAAACTGCGCCGCAGGCGGCGATGGCCATGGGTCCTGGTCGCGGGCCTGCTGATCGCGACCGCGGGCGCCCTGATTCCCCAGACGGTCCTGTTCATCGCGGGCGTGGTCGCGTGTCTCGCCGCACTGCCCGTCGCGATCCATGAGGGACGCAACCGGACCACCGTGATCTTCTACAACCTCGAGCAGCCCGTCTTCGAACGGCTCGAGGCCCTGCACGCCGCGTTCGACCGGATGCGCGAGTGCGGGGGCGTCTGGCACGTGGAGGCGGATGCGGGTGCGGGGAAACTGCGCCGGTGCGAGGGACCGCACGCCAACCTCCGGAGGCGCGCCGTGAGTCTCGACGTGCTGGCGCCATCGTTCCTGCGCACGAACATCCCGGTCCCGTGCTTTCCCGTCGGACGCCAGAAGCTCTATCTCCTGCCGGATTTCGTCCTTGTGCAGGACCCGGGCGGCGTGGGCGCCGTTCGCTATCAGGATCTGTCCGTCGAAACCGAGCAGGTCATGTTCGCCGAGGAAGGCGAGCTGCCCGCGGACGCGAGGGTGCTCGACCCGCGCCCCGGGAACGCCGAAGGGCCGGCGGCCGACAAGGCGAACGGGCGGATCCCGATCGTGGAGTACGAGGCGCTGACGCTGCGTTCCGCGTCCGGACTGCACGAACGACTGCTGTTCTCGCGCGTCGGGCCCGCGGGCGAATGGTGCGCCGCCGTGCGAGGACTTGCCGAGGTGCTTCAGGAGGCCGACTCGGCCGTCCAGCGCGCGCGGCGGTTCTGACGGCGAGCCCGGTGAACCCGGCGCCTTCGGACGTCCGATGGCTGCCGTGCCGAAGGAAGGAGAGTCCCGCCTCCGATTCAGACGAGCGTGGCGGATGCGGAAGCCGCCGCGTCGGCAGGGTCGAGGGCCGGGATCACACCGATCTGCTGGTAGCACGCAAGAAAGTCGAAGTAGTTCCAGCCTTCGCAGAAGCGATCGCCGCACATCCGGACGATGGACACGCCGCCGAAGTCGATCTTGCGGCCGGTCGGTTCGATGCCGATGCCCCGTCCGGTGTGCGTGCCGGTGACCCGGCATCTCACCGCGACCCGGTCGCCCTCGGTGATCGTGTCGAGCACCTCGATGTGGATATCGGGAATGGCGGCTCGGAACGACTCGTGGAACGGCTTGAACTGGTCGGGACCGCGGAGATCGGGGCCGTGGGGGCCCACGAGGCCGTGGATGACCACGTCCTCGGTCATGAGGCGGTCAATCGCTTCAGTTTTTCCCTGGTTCCAGACTTCCTCGAACCAGGTGCGGGCGAGCTGGGCGGCATCGGCAGGCATGGGAGCAGGGGATGGATTGCACGAGCGATAGCCGCTGCCCACCGTCGCGTCGATTCGAATGTTTGTGGGAACCCCGTGTGCACGCGGGGGTGAGATCGGATGGTGGATCCGGTGAAACCGGCCGCCCCCACCCGTCGCGCGATGTGCAGGGGCGTGGCCCGCGGGCGGCCCGGAGGCATCGGGGAATCGGATTGCCGCGGCAGGGCAATCGGATTAGACCCGGGGTCAAGCCATGCAAGTTGTCATACCAATCGCGCCCTCGTCGCCGGCAGCGGCGGCGCTGGCGGGCCGGCGCCGCGCAGGATTCACGCTGATCGAACTGCTTGTGGTGATCGCGATCATCGCGATTCTCGCGAGCATGCTGCTCCCCGCGCTTGCGAAGGCGAAGAGCAAGGCGCAGGGCATCAAGTGCCTGGGCAACCTGAAACAGTTGCAGCTCGCGCACCTGCTGTACCCGGACGACAATGACGGCTGGCTGACCGCCCCGGGCAACAGCCGGGATGAACCTTACGCGTGGGTCGCAGGCTGGCTCGATTACAATCCCGGGAACCCGGACAACACCAACAAGCTCGACCTGCTCGACCCGAAACGGGCGATGTTCGCCCCGTACCTTCCCTCGGCCGAGGTGTACAAGTGCCCGGCTGACATGAGCTTCGTGACGATTCGCGGGGCGCGCGTGTCGCGGATCCGCAGCATGGGAATGAGCCAGGCCATGGGCGGCCCCGGCGAGTGGCTGCCCCCGTCCTCATCCATGACCCCCCGCCAGACGCAGTACCGGGTCTATCGGAAGACCTCCGACCTTTCGGTGCCGGGGCCCGCGAACCTCTATGTGCTGCTCGATGAGCATCCCGACAGCATCAACGCGGGCGGTTTCGCGAACATGATGGTCGAGAACCCCGCGGCGGCGCGGATCATCGATTTCCCCGCCAGCTACCACAACGGGGCGGCGGGCATCTCTTTCGCGGACGGACATGCGGAGATCCGGAAGTGGGTCGATCCACGGACGCGCCCGCCGGTGATGTTCAACAACAACCTCGCCCTGAACGTGGCGTCGCCGAACAACCGCGACATGATCTGGCTCTCGGAACGAACCTCGGTCCGGAATGAGCAGCCCTGAGGAACGACCGCGGAGCGGTTCGGCGGAGGGCCGGTCGAACCGCTGGGTGCCAGCAACCGCGGGTGGAACGGCTCGCCGTCGCGGCGAAGGCGCCCGCGGATGGCGACGCGCGGGGTCCGGGATGCTCGCCGCCGCCGTCATGGCATGCATGACGGCGTTCCCGTGCGCCGCGAAGGGCGCGGCCGGACCTGAGGTTCCCGAGCCGACCCTTCTCGACCCCCCGGGACCTCCCCTCCCGGGCACCGAACGGCTGACGCTGCGCGGGGACATCGCTTCGAACCTCGTCGCGGGGGTTTCCCGTTTTCTCGACGCGAAGCTCGCCAAGGCCCCGGAACGCAGGACCGCGCGCTGGCGCGCCTCCCTGCATGAGGACGTCGAGCGAAAGCGCGCCCGGCTCGCGCGGATCCTCGGCGCGGTGGAGGAACGTAGCGGCTCCCCGGGATTCCTGACTCCCCTGAAGCCGGATGTTCCGCCGGATTCCGGGGTGCGCGTCGAGGAGGTCCGATGGAACGCCTTCGGCGCGGTGCACGGGGAGGGCCTGCTCCTGAGTCCCGTGGGCAGGCGGCCGGTCGCCGATGTGATCGCGCTTCCCGACGCGGATCTGACGCCGGAGCAGCTCGCCGGTCTTGAACCGGGAGTGCCGCGTGACGGGCAGTTCCCGCGCCGCCTTGCCGAGGCCGGATGCCGCGTGGTGGTTCCGCTGCTCATTCATCGAAGGAAGGGCGAGGGCAAGGTCGCGTGGGATCCGACGCGCGGCAGGAACCTCAGCGATCGGGAGTACCTGCACCGGCCCGCCTTTGAACTGGGTCGCACCCTCGCCGGCTACGAGGTGCTGAAGATACTCGCCGCCGCGGACGCGCTGGCGGCCGGGCGTGGGGACGAAGGATCCAGCCGCGCGCTCGGGATCATCGGCTGGGGAGAGGGCGGCAGGCTGGCGCTGTATGCGGCGGCGCTCGATCCGCGGTTCAAGGTGGCGTGCGTGAGCGGTGCCTTCGGTCCGCGGGAGGCCCTCTGGCAGGAGCCGCTCGACCGCAACCTGTTCGGTGTTCTGAACGAGTTCGGCGATGCCGAGGTGGCTGCCTTGATCCATCCGCGCGCGCTCCTTGTCGAGGCGGCGCGCGGCCCGGAGCTTGTCTTCGCCAGTGACGGAGGCGCGCCCGGGCGGCTCGCGTCTCCCGCCGTCCCGGAAGTCCGCCGCGAGGTGGAGCGCGCCCTTGCCGCCGCCGGTCAGACCGCCGGAGAGGCCGCATTCCTCGAGCTGATCGTTCCGGACGACGCGGCGGAAGATTCCTCCGGTCCGGCGCGGTTCGCGCGGGAGCGCACGCTGCGATCGTTCCTCGCGAAGCTCGGGGTCCGCGCGGACCCGGTTCCGAACGGACCCGGGTTGAAGCGGACCGGTGCCCCCGCGCATGCGGCGGAGCGATACGAACGTCAGCGCAGCGAACTCGACGCGCACACGCAGCGGCTCCTCGTGGAGAGTCCGTACGCGCGCGAGGCGTTCATGAAGGAGCTCGACACGTCCAGCCCGGAAGCCTTCCGCGCGAGCCGTGAGAAGTACCGCAGGATCTTCGAGGAGGAGGTGATCGGGCGATTCGAGGACGCTTCGCTCCCCTTCAATGCGCGCACGAGGCGCGTGTACGACGCGCCGCTCTGGACGGGGTACGAGGTCGTGCTGGATGTCTTCCCCGACGTCTTCGCGTACGGTCTGCTGCTGGTGCCGAAGGACGTCAGGGAAGGCGAGCGCCGGCCCGTCGTCGTCTGCCAGCACGGGCTCGAGGGGCGTCCGCAGCACACCATCGGCCGCGATGGGTTCCAGCATTACAGCGCCTTCGCGGCGCGGCTCGCCGAGCGCGGGTTCGTCACGTTCGCGCCGCAGAACCTGTACATCTTCCGGGATCGATTTCGGGAGCTGCAGCGCAAGGCGAATCCCCTGGGGAAGACGTTGTTTTCCATCATCACGCCGCAGCACCGGCAGATCGTGAAATGGCTGCAGGAGCAGCCTTTCGTGGATCCCGGGCGCATCGCCTTTTACGGCCTGAGTTACGGGGGCAAGACGGCGATGCGCGTGCCGCCGCTGGTGGACGAATACTGCCTGAGCATCTGCTCGGCCGATTTCAACGAGTGGGTGTGGAAGAACGCCAGCACCCGGAGTCCCTACAGCTATGTGTGGACGGGTGAGTACGAGATTTTCGAGTGGGATCTCGGGCATACCTTCAACTACGCCGAAATGGCGGCGCTGATCGCGCCGCGCCCGTTCATGGTCGAGCGTGGGCACTTCGACGGGGTGGCGCCGGACGAAACCGTCGCGCACGAGTTCGCGAAGGTGCGCCACCTGTACGCGGCGCGGCTGGGGCTGCCGCCCGAGACCTGCCGGATCGAGTGGTTCGTCGGACCACACCAGATCCACGGGGTGGGGACGTTCGAGTTTCTGCACCACCATCTCGACTGGCCTGAACCCGGCCGCGGCAATGTGGCGGGCGCGGGATCGGGAAGTGGCGGCTCGGGGCGCTGACATGGTCTCCGCGATCATCGTCGCCGCCGGGGCGGGGAGGCGCTTCGGCACCGACAAGCTGTTCCTCGAGGTGGCGGGGCGTCCGGTGGTGGCCCACACATGGCTGCGATTCGACGAGGCCCCCGGGATCGAGGAGGTGGTCCTCGTGATCCGCCCCGATGCGCGCGCGGCTTTCGAGGAGCTGGCGCGCGGACTCGCGCTGAAGAAGCCGTGGCGCACCGCCGACGGCGGGGCCGAACGGCAGGACTCCGTCTGGAACGGGCTGATGGCGGTCTCGGAACAGGCCGAGATCGTGGCGGTGCAGGACGGCGCGCGCCCCACGACCTCGGCGGAACTGATCGCCGCGACGATCACCGCGGCCCGGGAAACGGGCGCCGCGGTCGCGGCCCGCCGGGTGACGGACACCCTCAAGGAGAGCGGCGACGGCGTCCTGATCGATCGAACGGTCGATCGCTCGCGGTTGTGGGCGGTGCAGACGCCCCAGGTTTTCCGGCGCGCCGTGCTCGTGCGGGCACTCGAGGAGGTCCGCCGCGCGGGGTTGCTGGTCACGGACGATACCGCGGCATGCGAGCGGATCGGCCAGCCGGTGCGTCTTGTCGAATCGCATGAACCGAATCCCAAGGTGACGTATCCGGGCGACCTGCCGATCGTGGAGATGCTGCTGGCGCAGGGGAGGGCGAATGCCATCCGGCCCCCGGGGTCGGGGTGAATCGGGTGGCTTGCCGGGGCCAGCCGCGTTTTCTACCTTGGCACGCGTGCCGGTGCATACCGTATGAAGAGCCGCCGCTGGATTCTGACGTCCGTCACGATGCTGTTGCTGGCCCACCTCGGGTTTGGCGTGCGGCTCTACTTCACGGAGGCGCGGGCCTCGGAGAACGAGGAGGTGTACCCGCAGCTCGCGCTGTTCTCGCGGGTCCTGCACCTGATCAAGAAGGACTACGTGGATGGCGACGACCTCACGTACCGGGATCTCGTCACCGCGGCGGTGCGCGGCATGCTCAGCTCGCTGGATCCCCACAGCGAGTTCCTCGAGCCGCGGAGGTACGATGACCTCCGGGACGATACCGAGGGCGAGTTCGGCGGGCTCGGGGTCACGATCAGCCCCCACGGCGGCGCGATCAACATCGTCGATGTCATCGAGGACACGCCCGGATCGCGGGCGGGCCTCGTACCGGGCGACCAGGTCATCGCGGTGGAGGGCGAGTCGGTCATCGGCTGGGACATCCAGGACGTGGTCCGCAAACTCCGCGGTCGCCCGGGAACCCCGGTGCGGATGACGACCTACCGGCCGAGCACGCAGGAGACCAAGGAGCACACGCTGACGCGCGCGGTGATCCCGATCTACACGATCCGTGACATCAACGGCCGGCGTCAGTTCCCGCTGCTCGAGGACGGAATCGCGTACGTCCAGGTGACGCAGTTCGGGGAAAAGACCGCCGGCGAGCTGGAGGCGGCGCTCGAGAAGATGTCGGTCGCGGGCATGCAGGCGCTGGTGATCGACCTGCGCGACAATCCCGGCGGGCTGCTCGAGGCGGCGGTGCGGGTCTGCGACAAGTTCGTGCGCCGCGACGACCTGATCGTCTCCACGGTCGGTCGCGATGGCGCCCAGCAGGCGGAGTTCCGCGGGACCGGGCGCGGGCGCTACAAGGATCTTCCGCTCGCGGTGCTCGTGAATGGCGGCAGCGCGAGCGCCTCGGAGATCGTGGCGGGCTGCCTGCAGGACCTGAAGCGCGCCCGGGTCTTTGGGGAGCAGACCTTCGGCAAGGGGTCGGTGCAGAGCATTCTTCCGCTGCAGGACGGATCGGCCCTCCGCCTCACGACCGCCAAGTACTACACGCCGAGCCACAAGGTCATCCATGAGCACGGGATCACGCCCGACAGCGTCATCGAGATGACGCTGGAGGAGGAACGAAACCTTCTTCGCCAGCGCGTCCCGGGCGCGCTGGAGTTCCTGGATGAGGAGGAACGCAGGCGGGTGATGGAGACGCGAGACCTGCAGCTCGAGCGGGCCGTCGATTACCTCCGCGGCATGCGCATCCTCGCGGGCCAGTATTCCGGGCGGGCGTGAGCCGCCGGCGCCCACTCGTGCGGGTTCTGGCCCTCGAAACCTCGTGTGACGAGACGGCGGCCGCGATCGTTGCGGACGACCGGGTCCTTTCGAGTGTCGTGTCGTCTCAGGTCGAGGTGCACGCGGAGTACGGCGGGGTGGTGCCCGAGCTGGCCGCGCGCGAACACCTGCGGAACCTGCCCCTGGTGGCACGCCGCGCCTTCGAGCAGGCGGGCCTCGAGCCGCGGGACATCGATGCCGTCGCGGCAACGCTCGGGCCGGGGCTGCCGCAGGCGCTTCTTGTCGGCGCGCGCGCGGCGCAGGGTTTCGCCTTCGCCCTCGGACGGTCTTTCGTCGGGGTCCATCATCACGAGGCGCACCTGTACTCGCCCTGGATCGGCGGGCGCCCGCCCGTCGCCGATTTCACGGAGTTCGAACCCCACGTGTCGCTGATCGCGAGCGGCGGTCACACGATGCTGGTTCATGTTGAGGGCGAGCTGCGGCACCGCGTGCTCGGCGCCACGCTCGACGACGCGGCCGGCGAGTGTTTCGACAAGGTGGGGAAACTGCTCGGACTGCCCTATCCCGCGGGGCCCGTCATCGATCGTCTCGCCGCGGAGGGACGCCCCGATGCCTTCAGTTTCCCGCGTCCGATGCTCAAGGACGGCGGGTTCGATTTCAGCTTCAGCGGGTTGAAGACCTCGGTGCGCTACTTCGTCCGGGATCAGCCCGGGCTCGCCGCGAACCCCGCGGGCCTGCGCGATCTCTGCGCGAGTGTGCAGGCGGCCATCGTGGAGGTTCTCGTGGCCAAGCTCGTCGCGGCGGCGAAGCGAACCGGCGTGCGGCGGGTGACGGCGTCGGGCGGGGTCGTGTGCAACAGCGGTTTCCGGCGGAAGCTGGCGGAATCGGCGGCCGTGGCCGGCCTGCGGGTGCGGCTCGCGGAGCCCGCGTTGTGCACGGACAACGCGGCGATGATCGGGGTGCTCGGGGCGCGACGGCTCCGGCGCGGGCTGACCAGCGGACTCGACGAAGAGATCCGACCCGCGTGGGACCTTGCCGAGCTCGGCCGGGCGTAGCCTCCCGGGCGCGAGCCCGCGGCGCCAGGGGAACGCCGCGACGGCGGGTGCGCTCCCTTCAGAAGCCGGCTCACTTCCGGAAGAGCCACAGGAGGAGGCTCAGAATCACGCTGAGCAGGAGGCACGTCATGATCGGGAAGTGCACGCGGAGATTGCCTCGGGATATGTTGATGTCGCCCGGCAACTGACCCAGCCAGCCGCGCCCGAACCCCGACCAGAGCAGGAGACCGACGACGAGCGCAACCAGCCCGAACACGACGAGAATGCGTCCGAGATCCTGCATCAGACGGCCCCTCTTAGCAGAGGAGACGCGGGTGTCGAGAGGCGATGCGTCCCGCCGCCCGAGCGGCTGCGCGGGCGCGCGCGTCACTCGCCGATGATCTTCACGAGCACGCGTTTGCGCCGGCGTCCGTCGAATTCTCCGTAGAAGATCTGCTCCCACGGGCCGAGGTCGAGGCGTCCCCTGGTGATCGCCACGACGACCTCGCGGCCCATGATCTGGCGCTTGAGGTGGGCGTCCGCATTGTCCTCGCCCGTGCGGTTGTGGTGGTACTGCGAGACGGGCGCGTGGGGCGCGAGCTTTTCGAGCCAGACGTCGTAGTCGTGGTGCAGGCCCGGCTCGTCGTCATTGATGAAGACGCTCGCGGTGATGTGCATCGCGTTGGCGAGGCAGAGTCCCTCCTGCACACCGCTGCGTCGTACCAGCTCCTCCACGGTCGGGGTGATGTTGATGAAGCCCCTGCGTCCGGGAACTTCGAACCAGAGGTGTTCGGTGAGGGATTTCACGGGAGCGGACTCACGGATGGTTCACAGGACGGGTCCGAGGATCCATGGCGCGAACTCCTCGTCCCCGATGCCGGCGAGTTCGCTTCGGGTTCTCTCGCCGCCGGCCATGGCGAGGATGCGATCCAGGATGCGACGGCCGACCTGGGCGACGGACTCCGTGCCGTCGAGGATCGTGCCTGCGTTGAGATCCATGTCGTCGCGCATCCAGTCGTGGAGCGCGGTCGTGGTGGCGATCTTGAGGCAGGGAGTCGGCTTGCAGCCGAACACGCTGCCGCGCCCGGTCGTGAAGGCGGCCACGTTGCAGCCGCCGGCGACAAGCCCCGTCATGCTGACCGGATCGTAGCCCGGCGTGTCCATGAAACAGAAGCCGCGCGCGACGACCGGCTCGGCGTACTCGTAAACGGCGACGAGGGGGGACTGGCCGCCCTTCGCGACGGCGCCGAGGCTCTTCTCGTAAATGGTCGTGAGGCCGCCCTCCTTGTTCCCCACGGAGGGGTTGTTGTCGATCGACGCGTCGTGGCGCCGGACGTGTTCCTCCCACCAGCGGATGCGTTCGAGGAGGCGGGCCGCGACGTCCGGGCTCGCCGCGCGCCGGATCAGGAGGTGCTCGGCTCCGTAGATCTCGGGCGTTTCGGCGAGCACCGCGGCGCCCCCGAGTTGAACCAGGAGATCGGAGGCGACGCCCAGGGCGGGGTTGGCGGAAATCCCGCTGGCGCCGTCCGAGCCGCCGCAATTGAGGGCGAGCGTGAGCTTCGAGACGGGTTGGGGGGTGCGGCGCAGGCCGTTGACCGCGGGAAGCAGGCGGGACACGGCCCCGACGGCTGCGTCCACCGTCTTCTGAACCCCGCCCACCGCCTGGATGTTGAGCACGGCGGCGGGGATCTCGCCGGCCGCGGCGTCATCGAGTTGCTGGGATCGCAGCAGGAAGGAGGTCTGGTTGACCTCGCAGCCGAGCCCGATGAGGACGTATGCGGTGATGTTCGGGTGTCGCGCGATCCCGCCGAGCACGCGCTGGAGCAGCCGCGTGGGTTCGTCGGGAGACATGGCACAGCCGCTCTTGTGGGTGAAGGCGATCACTCCGTCCACTCCGGGGAAGTCGCGGGCGAAGTCGCTCCCGCGGAACCGCTCGGCGACATACCTGGAGACGGAGGCCGAGCAGTTTACGCTGGAGATCACCGCCACGTAGTTCCGGGTGCCGGCGCGTCCGCCGGGGCGAGCGTATCCCGGGAAGGAAGTGGGAAGATCCCCGGAGGAGAGCGGGGGAGGCCCCGGGCGGGCGCTCCCGTGAATGGCCGAATCCGGCGCGGGTCCGGGTCTCGGATCGCTCGCGGTCGTCCGCGGCGGCTCGCCGAGGGCAACGTTGTGGACGTGCACGTGCGCTCCGCGCGGGATATCCGCGGCGGCCACGCCGATGCGTTGCCCGTACTTCAGAATGGGTGCGCCCCGGGGGATGTCCGTGCATGCGATCTTGTGAAGCGCGGGGATGCGCTCGCGCGCGACGAGGTCGCGCTCGCCGTCGGTGAGCGCGGCGCCCTGCGCGAGGACGGTGGCGGCGACGGCGACGTTGTCGTCCGGATGCAGGCGGATCAGGGCCGGACGGGGCGCTCGCGGAGCGGGCGTGTGTGTCTCACCATTCTCCATCCACGAGGAGGGAGGTGATGTTGCGGGCGAGGTTCGCGGCGAGGAGCGGCATCGCCTGGCGCTCGGCGCTGGCGAAATCCTCCTGGCTGCGAAGCATGGTGTGGCCGGAAACCTCGCGGTCGAGCAGCACGCGCCCGGTGCCGCGCTCCACGGCGCGGACCTTGGCGACGATCTCGAGACGGTAATCGCGGAGGATGCGCGGGTCTTCGGAGAAGAAACTCTGCTCGCGGCGGGAGATCTCCGCGACTTCGCCGGTGAGAACGACATCCGCCTCGTCGCGGCGCGCGAGGCGATAGGTGCCCTCCTGCTGGAGCTGCGCGCGCAGCGCGTTCACAAGGCTGGCGGTGACCCGCGGTTCCATCGTCTGGTTTTCGAAGGGCAGGATCGCGATGGACCGGCTGCCGGCGGGCACGCCGCTCGTGGGCCCGAGCTTGTAGGCGCAGGCGGGAAGCAGGACGGCGAGGGTTGCCAGCCCGAGCGACAGCAGGCGCCGCAGGGACAGGCCGCGGGGCCACGACGCGGGCTGGAAGCGGGACGGGTTCACGGCTCGGAAGGCCGGGCGGGCGGCGTGTTCGTGGGCACGGGCTGGAACGGCGGCGCGTTCGTCGCCCCGGGTGCGGGCGGCACATCGAGCGACGTGGGCGTGGCGGAGGCGGGCTCGCCGAGCCGGGCACGGCGCTCGCCGATCTCCGCGATGCGCTCCCGCGCCTCGGCGACGAGCGGCGCGTCGGGCTCGTTGATGACCCGGGTATAGATGTCCACGACCTCGGCGTAGTAGATCACGGCGCCGTCGAGGTGGTTCTTTCGTTCATAGTATCGGGCGATGCGATAGCTGCCGTCGGCGCGGACGCGCTGGAGCTCGGTGATGTGGCGGCGTGCCTCCTCGACGCGGGGGTCGGACGGATAGAGCGCGATGAAATCGGTGAAGGCGTCGATCGCCTTGCTCGCGGCGCTCTGGTCGTACTCGGCTTCCTCCGCTTCCTGGAGCTGGGCCATGCCGGCGCGGAAGTAGGCGTCGGAGGCGATGCTCGGCTGGTCATGGTAGCGGTCGGCCGCGCGCTCGTAGGCGCGGACGGCGAGCTGCCATTCGCGCTGGATCTCGCGCGCGGTGCCGATGTTCATCTGGGCCGTGGGTGCCACGTCGCTGTAGGGGCCGTTGCGGATGATCGCCTCGTACATGTCCACGACGCGGTCGCGGTCCGGGCCCAGCGGAATGACCCTCCAGAGATAGAACCACTTCCCGTTGAGATAGAGCGTCGCGATGTCGAACTGGCGCTTGAGCACCTCGTCGTAGTTCTCGAGCTTCGGATAGCGGTCGATCAGCTGCTGGTAGGCGCGAAACGCGCGGTCCGCCTGCCCGCGTTCCTCGTACGAGCGGCCGACGAGATACTGCGCGGCAGGGGCGAAATCGGAGAGGGGCCACACGCGGACCACCCGGCGTGCCGCCTTGGTGGCCAGGCGGTAATTCCCGGCCTCGAACGCTTCCCGGGCGACCTCGAGCTGGTCCTTGGCGCGGTCGCGTTCCCAGCGGGCGCCGCCGACCGATTCGTACGTCCAGCCCTCGCCCGGCCGGTAAATGAGGGGCGCCGGGGCGCGCTGGGGAACCAGCCAGAGCATGAGCATCACCGTCGCGACGGCGACCGACCGAAAACGCATGCGGCACGCTAGGGAACGGCAAGAGTCGGCGTCAACCCGCGTCAGGGGTGAGCGGGCCGCGGTGGCGGGCGAGCTCAGGCCATGTCCTCGAAGAACCCGAGCGCCTCGAGTTCACGGCGGAGGCCCTCGACCTCCTGCGGGGTCAGGTTGCGCAGGGGCAGGCGCGCGGGGCCCACGTCCACGTTCAGCAGCGTCATCACCGCCCTGGACGCCGGCAGGTAACCGTACCGTGCGAGGAGTGCGATCAGGCGGGCGCTTCGTTCCTGCAGTGCGCGCGCCTCGTCGAGGTTCCCGCCCTCGAATGCCGCAATGATCCGATGGTACAGCGGGGCGGCGAAATTGTAGCTGCTGCCCACCATCGCGCGCGCGCCCGCGGCAAGCGCGGAGAGCAGCCATTCGTCCATGCCCCATGCGATGTCCCACCGGCCTTCGCCTGCGCGGAGGCATCGGAGGAAGGCCGCCATGTCGGGGTTGCTGAACTTCAGTCCCCCGAGGGTCGGAATGCGTTCGGGGGCGCGCTCGAGGAACTCGGGCATGGGGAGCCCGACGCCGGTCATCGACGGAATGTCATAGAAGTAGAACGGGGTCGCGGGCGCGGCCTCGGCGATCCGCGCGCAGCATTCAATCAGAACGTCGAGCGAGGCCGGCCGGAAGTAGCTCGGGGCCATGGCCGCGATGGCGGCGGCCCCGATCGTTTCCGCATGCGAGGCGAGGTCGCGGGCGTCGGCAAGGCAGTTGGAACCGACGTGGACGATCAGCCGCATCGATGTCCCGCGGATGACCTCGGACCACCGCAGGGCGAGCGCGCGGCGTTCCTCCATCGTGAGCGAATGGCATTCGCCCGTGGTCCCGCCCACGAACGCGAACCGCACCCCGCGGCCGGCGAGATGGGCGGCCTGTCGTTCCACCGTCTCCAGGCGGAGGGATCCGTCGGGGGCGAAGGGCGTGTGGGTCGCGGGCGCGAGGCCGATCAGCCGGAATCGGCGGTGCTCGTTCTGCGGGAGGGACGCGCTGGCCATGGGTGGAACCGGGAATTCACGTCCTCGGATCGCCCGCCGCGGGCGCCCCGGCGTTGTCGCCACGGGGTCGGATCAGCAGGACGAGGGCGATCGAGAGGATCGCGAGGCTGGCGAAGCTGCCAAAGATCCCGAAGAGCGGGACCTGCCGGTCGCGGAGCATCCCGAAGCCCCAGTCGGCGAGGCCGCCGCAACTGATGCTGACCAGGTTCATGATCCCGTAGCCGGTGGCGCGGAGGTCGGGGCGCACGATCTGGCAGAGGATCGGCATGTTGTTCGCGTCGAAGAATCCCCATCCGAGTCCGAACAGGATGAGGAACAGGATCGCCACCATCAGTTCGCCGGTCCGGGGTGCGTAGCCGACGCCGAACATCGCGGGAACGATCGCGGCCATCCCGAGGGCGCTCACGTAGATGCGGCCGCGCCCGGTGCGGCGCATCCAGCGGTCGGCCAGCCAGCCGCCGAGGACCGCGCCGAAGATCGCCGCGACCTGCCAGTACAGGGTCGCGGACACGCCTGCCTTGCCCTGGCCGATGTTGAACTCGGCCTTGAGAATCGCGGGCATCCAGTCCCGCACGACCCATCCCGCGATCGCGGGCAGCGTGAAGTAGAGGACCAGCAGAAGGAAGGACCCGTTGCTCAGCAGTTCGCGAAGGGCGGAGCCCGGGCTGGTGTCGTGCCTGCGCGCGGGCGCTCCCGGAGCCGGCGCGGGGCTCCTCAGGAGGAACAGCAGCGGAATGGCATAGGCCGCGCCGATGAACCCGCAGAAGCTGAACGCCCACCGCCAGCCCAGCGCCGGGCTGTCGGCGACATACCCGCTGAACCCGCCGAGGATCACGCCGCAGTAGATGCCCATCTGGTGCAGGCCCACGGCCCGCGAGCGGGTCGGGCCTCGATGAAAATCGGAGATCAACGCGAGCGCCGCCGGAATGTAGAACGCCTCGCTGATCCCCATGAGCGCGCGGGTGGCGAGCAGCTCCTCGTACGTGGTGACACGGCCGGTGGACCACGTGACGATGGACCAGACGAACAGGCTGCCCGCGATCACATGGCGGCGGCTGAAGCGGTCCGCGATGTACCCGCCCACCGGGCTGAGCAGCGCGTACACCCATTTGAAGAGGGCCAGCACGGCGCCCCAGCGCGCCTCCAGCTCGATGTCGGGGATGTCCCGCATCACCGAGAACTTCATCGCCGCCAGCATCTGGCGGTCGAGATAGTTGAGCAGGGCGACCGGAACGAGAAGGGCGACGATCACCCAGGCCCACCGGCCTGCGCGGGCCTCGGAACTTTCGGGAGTCATCCGCGCTCTCCGTGCATGGGCGTGACGGGGAATCCCGGGCTCAGACCCGGCGCGGCGCCGCCGCCCCGGCGCGATCGGCGGAATGGTTCCACGCCGATCCGGCGCCGCCGTTGGCGCCCTCGGAAGCGCGGGTCAGGACCGGAAATGGATCTCCGTGCCGGCAGCGTCATCGATCAGGGTGGTTTTGGGTGAAAGCGGCCCCGATGAAGCCAGCCGGCGCCCGCGAGGTCATCACATTTCTGCGGAGGCGGATGCCGAAGCCCGATGACGGGTCAGGGCGTGACGGGCAGTCGTTCGTCCGGGGCGGGGCCGGACATGAGCACGCCCTGTTCCTTGTAGGGTTTGAGAAGGAAATGGGTGGCGGTCGAGATGACTCCCTGGATGGTCGAGAGTTTCTCCGAGACGAAGGTGGCCACCTCGCGCAGGTTGTTGCCGACGACGACCACGAGCAGGTCGTACCCGCCCGACATGAGGTAGCAGGACTCCACCTCCTTGTACTTGGCGATGCGATCCGCGAGCCGGTCGAACCCGCCGCCCCGCTCGGGCGTGATCCGGACCTCGATCACGGCGCGCACGATGTCGCGGCCGAGCTTTTCCTCGTTGAGCACCGTGCGGTAGCCGAGAATGACGCGGTCCTGTTCGTAGGCACGGATCCGTTCGACGACTTCGGCCTCGGGCACGCCGAGAAGTGCCGCGAGCCGGTCGGGTTTCAGGGCGGCGTTGTCGCGGAGGAGCTTGAGCAACGGATCCATGGACCCTGCTCCTAGCAGACGTGCCGCGAAAGGACGAGCCCGGCCGGGCTTGCGGCGGCGGCCCGCGCCCTGCACCGTTCCGCGCCTCAGTGACTGCAACGGACCAGCCCGCACCCCGACGCGCCGTGTTCCTCGACCGGGACGGCACGCTGAACGAGGAGAGGAATTATCTCGCCGACCCGGATCAGCTCGTGCTGCTCCCGGGAGTGCCCGAGGGCCTGCGCAGGCTGCAGGACGCCGGGTTCGTGCTTGTCGTGGTCACGAATCAGTCGGGCATCGGCCGGGGATTGTACGCGGAATCGGCCATGCACGCGGTGAACCGCCGACTCTCCGAGATGCTCGCCGAACACGGCGTCCGCATCGAGCGCATCTACTTCGCGCCCGAGGCGCCGGGCGAGCCGAGCCGGGGGCGCAAGCCGTCGCCGCAGTTCCTCTTCGACGCGCGCGACGATCTCGGGATCGACCTGGCGGCGAGCTATTTCATCGGGGACAAGGCCGCGGATGTGGAGTGCGGCTGGAACGCGGGCGTTCGCTCGAGCGTCCTCGTGCGAACAGGGTACGGGGCGGAAACGGAACGGCGCGGCCTGGCCGGCACGGGACCCGTATGGATCGTGGACGGCATGAAGGAGGCGGTGGACCGGATCCTCGAGGACGCGGTGAACCCGTCCCGCTTGTAGTCGGAAGGCCGGGGAAAGGACGGGTGGCATGTGCGGCCGCGTGTTCCCGCGCCGTGGCCTTCCTTCGCCGTCCTCCGATTCGAGGGTTCGGACGCCGCGTCGCCGCCAGTCTTGCGATGCGCGGTGAAGGGACTAAGCATCGAGCGTGCACGCGCGGGAATCACTCAAGCTCTCTGCATGGCACTGAAGTTGACGGGGCCCTCCCTTGCCGATGACACGATCGTCCGGGTGCTCGGGGTCATTCCGGCGCGGTATGCGTCCACCCGGTTCCCGGGCAAACCGCTGCATCCGATTGCGGGCAAGCCGCTCATTCAGCATGTGGTCGAGCGATGCCGGGCGGCGTCGAGCCTCACGGATCTCGTCGTCGCCACCGACGACGAGCGGATCGCGCGCGTGGCGGGTGAGTTCGCCCGCGTGGAGATGACGCGGTCCGATCATCCCAGCGGAACCGATCGCATCGCGGAGGTGGCGAGCCGGCTCCGTTGCGACGCGATCGTGAACATCCAGGGGGATGAACCGCTCATCGATCCGGCCGTGATCGATGCGGTCGCCGGGGCGCTGCACGACGCGGCGATGTCCACCGCCGCGGCGCCCCTGCGGGATCCGGAGGACTACGAGAACCCGAACGTGGTGAAGGTCGTGGTGACCTCGATGGGGCGCGCCCTGTACTTCTCGCGCCGCGCCATCCCCTATCTGCGCGACCACAGCACGGCCCCGCCGGAGGAGCAACTGGCCCGGTTCCCGTTCCTGAAGCACATCGGGATCTATGGTTACCGGAGGGAGACCCTGCTTCGGCTGGTGGAGTTCCCGGTGTCCACCCTCGAGGCCGCCGAGCGGCTCGAGCAGTTGCGCGCGCTGGAGAACGGGATTGCCATCGCCGTGGTCCGGGTGCGTTACGAGAGCATCGGCGTGGACGAGCCGGCGGACGTCGCGCGGGTCGAGGCGATCCTGAGGTCCCGGAAATGACTCCGGAGACCTGCCCCAACTGCGGCGGGGAGGTCCCCCGCGGCGCGCGCGCATGCCCGGAGTGCGGGGCCGATGAACGAACGGGATGGTCGGAGGATGCGCAGGTCGAGCGCCTCGGCATTCATGATCCCGGGCGGTTCGATTACGAGGCCTTCGTCCGCGAGGAATTCGAGGGGCGTGGAGGGCGCCGGCGCGGGGGCGTGGGCGTGATCTGGGCGGTGGTGGCGATCGTACTCCTTCTGCTGCTGGTTTTCGCGCTCATGTAGGCGTCCCGCCCCCGCGCGCGAGGACCAGAGCGAGACGAAGTGCGGCAAGCATGCTCGATGGATCGGCGACGCCGCGCCCCGCGATGTCGAATGCCGTTCCGTGGTCCGGGGAGGTTCTCGGGAAGGGAAGCCCCACGGTCCAGTTGACCCCGGTGTCGAAGGCGATGGTCTTCAGCGGTCCGAGCCCCTGGTCATGATACATCGCGACGACGGCGTCATGACGCCCCTGCAGGGCGGCGTGAAACGCGGTGTCGGCCGCGATGGGACCGGTGACCTGCGCCTCGGTGATCGGCGCGAGCGCCGGGGCGATCAGGCGAAGTTCCTCGTCACCGAGCATGCCTCCCTCCCCCGCGTGGGGATTCAGGCCGCAGACGGCCACGCGGGGTTCGGCGATGCCGAGCTGGCGGCACGCGGCCGCGGCGTGCCGGACGGCGCGCCGGATCGAGTTCCCATCCAGCAGATCGGCGACGCGGCGAAGCGGAACGTGGGTGGTGACCAGCGCGACGCGCAGGGGACGGCCGGCCTTGTCCTCGCCCACCAGCATCATGGTGACCTCGGGAGTGCCGGTGAATTCCGCGAGCCACTCCGTCTGGCCCACGAAGGGAACGCCCGTGCGCAGGATCGCTTCCTTGCTGAGGGGCGCGGTGACCATGGCGGAGCATTCACCGCGCGCGCATGCATCGGCCGCGGCGCGGAGGTAATCGAGCGCGGCATCCGCGGCGGCGCGGTCGAGCGGCCGGAGTTCGGCGGGAAGGGGGGAAGGGCGTGGGTCGCGGATCTCGATCGGCAGGCGCCCGGCCCCGCCGCCGCCATGGAAGGCGAGCGGCGCGCCGAGTCGATCATTCCATGAGCCGAGCAGGTCGCGGTCGCCGAAGAGCACGATCCGGGCGTCCTCCGTCGAGGGCAGGGACGCCGCCGCCTTGAGCACGACCTCCGGGCCGATCCCGGTCGGGTCTCCGCATGCCACCGCGATCGAGTGCACGAATCGACCCTAGCGGATCCGCGCTCCGGAGTCCGGGTGTGAATTCGCTTTGCTGCCCGTTCCGGCGACGTAGGCTCGCACTTCCATGCTTCTGGAATTCACGAAGATGACCGGGGCGGGCAACGATTTCATCCTCGCCGACAACCGGACGAAGAAGATCTCGCTCACGCCGGAGCAGGTCGCGCGGCTGTGCGACCGCCGGTTCGGCGTGGGCGCCGACGGCCTGATCCTGCTCGTGCCGTGCACCACCGGGCGCGCGGACTGGGCATGGAACTTCTGGAACTCGGACGGGTCCGCCGCCGAGATGTGCGGCAATGGCGCACGATGCTTCGCGCGGTACGTGCAGCGGGTGGCGAACTGGACCCAGCCGGAGCTGAGCTTCGAGACCGCGGCGGGGGTCATACGGGCCGAGTTCGCCGGCAAGCGCGTGACGGTCAACCTGACGCCGCCGCAGGGTCTCAAACTGAACGAACCCGTCACCACCTCCTCCGGCGTGCTCGAGGTCAGCTCCATCAACACGGGCGTTCCGCACGCCGTCGTGTTCGTGCCGGATGCGGACAAGGCGATGGTGCAGGAGACCGGCCGGGAACTGCGGTTCCATCCGCACTTCGCGCCGCGCGGCACGAACGTGAACTTCGTCGAGGTGAAGGGACCCGGGCACATCCGCGTCCGCACGTACGAGCGCGGTGTCGAGGGCGAGACCCTCGCCTGCGGCACGGGTGTCAGCGCCGCCGCGCTCATCAGCGCGGTGATCCACCGGTTCCCGTCCCCCGTCTGCGTCGAGGTCCAGGGCGGCGACGAGCTCCGCGTCAGTTTCGAGGAGCACGACGGCGAGTTCTCCGACGTGCGCCTGAACGGCCCCGCCTCGTTCGTGTTCGAGGGCCGCGTCGAGGTGTGACGCCCCGGGGGCCGGCGCGCCCCGTCCCGCCCCCTCCCCGGCCGGACTTGGCATGGACATGATGTTCGCCATCATTCCGGCATGGGATTCGACCTCCGCCTCGTCGCCGGCGCCGGATTCGCCCTCGTCATGGCCTCCGCTCCGCTGGACGGCGCGGATGCGCCTCCCGCCGCACCCATGACCGACAACCCGCTCATCGCCGAGAGCACGCTGCCTTATCACTATCCGCCCTTCGACCGGATCCGGGACGAGCACTTCGTGCCCGCCTACGAGTGGGGCATGGCCGAGGAACTTCGCGAGATCGAGGCGATCGCGGCCCATCCGGAGCCGCCGAGCTTCGAGAACACGATCGTGGCACTCGAACGCGCGGGACAGGTCAGGTCCCGCGTGGAACGGATCTTCTCGAACCTGAACGGCACGCTGACGAATCCGCGCCGCCAGCAGATCGAGAAGGAGATGGCCCCGCGCCTCGCGGAGCACCGCGACCGGATCCTGCTGCATCCGGCGTTGTTCGCCCGCATCGAGGCGGTCCATGCGCGGCGGCACGAGCTCGGCCTCGACGCCGAATCCCTGCGGCTCGTGGAGAAGTATCATGAGGACTTCGTCCGCGCGGGGGCGCGTCTGGACGAGGCGGGCAAGGATCGCCTCCGGAAGCTCAACGCGGAGATCGCCGTCCTCCAGACCACGTTCGCCCAGAACGTGCTGAAGGAACGCAACGCGCGCGCCGTCCTGATCGAGAACCGGGAGGAGCTCGCCGGGCTGCCCGAGAACGAAATCGCCACCGCGGCCGCGGCCGCGGCGGAGCAGGGGCACCCCGGGAAATTCCTGATCCCGCTCCTGAAGCCGACGGGTCAGCCCGCGCTCGCGTCGCTCGAGAACCGGTCGGTGCGTCAGCGCATCATGGAGGCTTCGCTGGCCCGCGGGAGTTCCGGCGGGGAGTACGACAACCGCGACGTGGTCGCGCGCCTTGCCCGGCTGCGGGCCGAACGCGCCACGCTCCTCGGCTACCCGCACCACGCGGCGTACCGGCTGGAAGTGCAGACCGCGAAGGAGACCTCCAGGGTCAACGAGATGCTGGCCCGCCTCGCCGCCCCCGCGGTGGCGAATGCGCGCCGCGAAGCCGCCGCCATGCAGCGGATCGTGGACGAGGAGGGCGGCGGCTTCCAGATCGCCGCGTGGGATTGGGATTACTACGCCGAGAAGGTCCGCCGCGCGAAGTACGCCTTCGACGAGTCGGAGCTGAAGCCCTACTTCGAGATGAACCAGGTCCTCGAGCGCGGGGTCTTCCACGCCGCGACGAAGCTCTTCGGGATCACCTTCCGCGAGCGCACCGATCTTCCCCGATACCATCCCGACACACGCGTCTTCGAGGTCTTTGACCACGACGGCACGCCGATGGCCCTCTTCATCGTGGACTGGTTCGCGCGCCCGTCGAAGAAGGGCGGCGCATGGATGAATTCCTACGTGTCGCAATCGAGGCTGCTCGATCGCCGGCCCGTGATCGCGAACCATCTCAACGTGCCCAAGCCGCCCGACGGCGAGCCCGCCCTGCTGACCTACGACGAGGTCGTAACGGCCTTCCATGAGTTCGGGCATGCGCTGCACGGCATCTTCTCCGCGGTGACGTATCCCCGCTTCTCGGGAACCAGCGTGCCGCGGGACTTCGTCGAGTTCCCGTCGCAGGTGAACGAGATGTGGGTGACGTGGCCCGAGGTGCTCGAGAACTACGCGAGGCATTACAGGACCGGCGCGCCCATGCCGAAGGAACTGATCGAGAAGGTGCGCGCCGCGCAGAAGTTCAACCAGGGCTACAAGACCACGGAGTACCTCGCGGCCTCCATCCTCGACCAGGCGTGGCATCAGTTGAAGCCCGACGAGGTGCCCGGGCCCGACGGGGTGCTCGCGTTCGAAGCGCAGGCCCTCAGGCGCGGAGGCGTCGATTTCGCGCCGGTGCCCCCGCGTTACCGCTCCACGTACTTCTCCCACATCTTCGAGAGCGACGGTTATTCGGCGGGCTATTACTCGTACATCTGGAGCGAAGTGCTCGACGCGGACACGGTGGACTGGATCACCAACCATGGCGGACTGGATCGCCGCGTCGGCGACCGCTTCCGTCAGACGCTGCTCTCGCGCGGCGGCAGCGCGGACGCCATGGAGCTGTTCCGGAACTTCATCGGCCGTGAACCCGAGCTCGAGCCGCTCCTGCGCCGTCGCGGGTTGACGGACGCCCCCGAGGACGCCGGGGCGGCGCGGGAATAGCCCCTGCCAGGCGGGCCGCGGTCCGCCGGGGCTTGAACTGCCCGGGCAGAGGGCGCGCGGGGTCCCCCACGGGGCCGCCGCGGCAACCCAACCGGAGAATCGGCCGTCAGCCTCGGATGACGTCGAGAATCATCCGCGCGGTGCGCTCCAGGGCGCCGCGGTTCGCCTCGACCACCGCCGCGGCGTTGCGGCCCAGGCGCGCGCGACGTTCCTGGTCCGACAGGAGCTCGTCGATGGCGCGCTCCAGCCCGGTTTCGTCCTGCACCTGGACGGCGGCCTCGGCTTCGAGAAATCGCGGCACCACATCGCGGAAGTTCTGCATGTGGGGGCCGAAGACGATCGCCCTGCCTGCCGCGGCCGGTTCGATCGGGTTCTGGCCCCCGCGGCCGCAGAGGGTCTTGCCGATGAACACGACGGACGCGAGCGGATAGAAGAACCGCAATTCGCCGGTGCTGTTGACGAGGAGGCAGTCGGTGCTGCCGGGTTCCGGCGGCGAGGTGAACGAGACCTCGCTGCGGTACACGTACCGGATGCCGCGGCGCTCGAGCTGGCTCGCCACCCCGCGGCTGCGCTCGAAATGCCGCGGCACGAGCACGAGGTACAGATCGCGGTGCCGTTCGCGCAGCCGCCGGAAGATCCGGGCCAGGACGACCTCCTCCCCCTCATGCGTGCTGCCCCCGAGGAGGACCTTCGCGTTGGGAGGCATGCCCGCGTGCGCGAGAATGCGCGCCGCATCCGGCGGACGTTCATTCAGGACGGGCGGCACCTCGAACTTCAGGCTGCCGACCGTGTGGACGGCGTCGGCGCGGCACCCGAGCTCGCGCAGGCGCTGTGCGTCGCGCTCGCTCTGCGCGCCCACGGCCGCGAGCTGCCCGAAAAGTTCGCGGAAGAGAAAGCCCGCCCGGCGATACCGCCCGAACGACCGGTCGGAGATGCGCGCGTTGACGAGAATGACGGGTATGCGCCGCTTGCGCGCCTGCCAGAAGCAGTTCGGCCAGAGCTCGGCCTCCACGAGGATGAGGACCTCGGGCCGGATGATCGCGAAGGCGCGGCGCATCCATGTGCGGCGATCGATCGGGAAGTAGATCTTCTCGACGGTCGCGGGGAGCTTGCGGCGCAGTTCGCCCATGCCGGTCGTGGTCGTTGTCGAGACGACGAACTTGAGGTGGGGCAATTCGGGCTGGAGCGCGTGAACGAGCACTGCGGCGAGATTCGCCTCGCCGACACTCACTCCGTGGACCCAGACCACGCGCCGGTTCGTGAGCGCCTGCTTGGTCGCGGAGGAGTAACGCCCGAAGCGCTCGCTGAATCCCTCGCGCCAGTTGCCGCGGCGCCAGAGCCGCAGGAGATAGTACGGCGCCGAGAGAACGAGGAGGATTGTGAAAAGAAAGTTATAGATGACTCGCATGCACTGCCGACCCTGGCGGCAGAAATGTGCGGCGGGCGGGGCCTTCGACTCCAGTGCGAAAGCGGGCGCCTTCAGGGGGGAGGGCGATGGTCCAGTGCCGCGGCGTGGCGGGGCGGCGTGCTGGTGGCCTCGCACATTGCGGTTGCTGCGGCGGGAGTCGCCCCGGATAATTCAAACGCACTTGCAAGTCACACCTGCCCAAGGATGAACGACTGGAACATCCAGGCGCGGGCGCGCTCCTGCCAGACCTGCAGCCGCGCGTTCGCCGACAGGGACGTCTATCACACGCTGCTGTTCGAGCACCGGTCGGGCCTCGAGCGCGTGGATGTCTGCGGCGCGTGCTGGGAGGAACAGCATCGCCACGGCGCGACCGACCGGAAGGGGTACGTGTCGCACTGGCAGGGCGTGTTCACCGTGCCGCCGCCGAGGCCCGCGGATCCCATCCGGCGCGAGAACGCCGAGGAACTCCTGCGGCGCGTCACCGGCCGGAACGATCCCTCATGGCATCCCGCCGCCTTCATCCTCGCGGCGATGCTCGAGCGAAAGCGCATCCTGAAGATCCGCGAGCAGGTGAAGCAGGACGGGCGGCGCGTCTTCGTGTACGAGATGCCCCGCACCGGGGAGTTGTTCATGGTCCCGGATCCGCAACTGCGCCTCGACCAGCTCGAGCAGGTCCAGCGCGACGTGGCGCACCTGCTGGAACACGGCCTCCCGGAGGACGCCCGGTCGGCCGGGGAGGCGCCGCCGGAGCCCGGGTCCGCGGAGCCTCGGGACGAAGCCGCCGCGCCGCCGGCCGAGGAACCGGAGGCGGTGGCGCATGCCGCGGCGCCCGGGGCCGGCGCCGGGGGAAACGTGGACTAGAATCGTAGTGCATGGCCTCCGCAAGCCGGCAGCCAGCACCGCGATTGACCGAGCGCCCCGCCCGGGAGGCGGAGCCTGAGGCGAAGGCGGACCTGGGCGAGTTCGAGAAGCGGCTCGGGTACGTCTTCGGGAACCGTTCGCTCCTCGAACTTGCGCTGACCCATCCCTCGATCAGCCACGATCTCGGTCCCCGCACGCCGCACAACCAGCGGCTCGAGTTCCTCGGCGATGCGGTCCTCCAGCTCGTGCTCACGTGCGAGCTCTACGAGAAGTTTCCCGAACTCGAGGAGGGACCGCTCACGCAGGCGCGCGCCGAAATGGTGAACCGCCGGACGCTGGCCGCGCAGAGCCGCGCGCTCGGGGTCGGCCAGTACCTGCGCATGAGCCGCTCGGAGTCCGCCACGGGCGGGCGCGAGCGTGCCTCCGCCCTCGCGGATGCGTTCGAGGCGTTGATTGGCGCGGTGTTCCTCGACGGCGGGCTCGAGCCGGCGCGGCAATTCATCCTGCCCCTGTTCCGCGAGGCGTTCGGTCATCTCACGGACCTTCCCAGCCTCCACAACCCGAAGGGCGACTTGCAGGAGCTGCTGCAGGCCTCCTCGACCGAGGCGCCCGTGTACCAGCTCGTCTCGGTGAGCGGCCCGGATCACGACCGGATCTTCGAATGTTCGGTGACCTACCGCGGGGAGGTGCTCGGCCGGGGCGTCGGCAAGACGAAGAAGGGGGCCGAATCCGAGGCGGCGCGGCAGGCGCTGCAGTTGCTCCGCGAGCGCGCGGTTCGGACCGCGGGCGGGGAATGAAGGATGGAACCCGCGGCGGCCATGCCGTGCGGCCGCGGGCCCCGGGGGCGTCACCAGTCGCGCGGATCGATTCCCGCCAGCGAGGGCGCAACCCAGCAGGGCGCGCAGGATTGAAGTGTCGCGAGGTCGCACCCGCCCGTTGCCACGGCGAGACAGCGCGCCCCGATCGCGCGCGCGCAGGCGACATCGAGCGGCGTGTCGCCGATGACCACGACCTCCTCGCCCGCGAGCTGGCGTCCCGCGCATTTCCCTCCTCGCTCGAGCGCGATCGCGGCGAGCACATTCCGATCCTCGTGATCGTCGGAGAAGGCGCCGGTCTCGAAATGTTCCCAGATGCCGTAATGCCGCAGCTTGATCTCGGCTCCGAGGCGGATGTTGCCGGTCAGCAGCCCGATCACCGGCGGTTCGGGAAGGGACCGAACCGCATCCAGCAGCTCGTGGACGCCGGGGAGAACCGTGCCCGGGAGCTGTTCGAGGTGATGATCCAGCCAGAAGACATAGTCGTCGAAGAAGCGCGTGAAGTTCTCCGGGGTCTCGGGGATGCCGTGCGCCCGGAAGAACTCGCGCACGATGGAGACGTCCGTGCGCCCGGCGAACGGGAGGTGGTCCGTGCCGCCGGGCACGCCGAACGTGCAGCGGGCCACGCTGGCGAAGGCCAGCAGCCCCGCCCCCCCGGTGCGGATCAGGGTTCCGTCGATGTCGAAGAGAACGAGGCGCGTCACGTCAGGTTTCGCTCTGGGGGCGTGCGACGCGCGTCAGGCGCAGCCGGGTGACGCGCGGTCCGCGGGTTTCCTCGACGTGCAGGACGAAGTTGGCGATCGGGACCGAGTCGCCCTGCCGCGGGAAGCCGCCGAGGCGCTGGGTGATCCACCCGCTGACCGAGCTGATGCCCGGCTGGACGATCGGCTGCTCGACGATCTCCGCGAGGTCGTGCAGGGGGAGGCTCCCCGCCAGCTCCCAGTTGTCGTCGTCGATGCGCGTCATCAGGGGGCGTTCCTGGTCGAACTCGTCCTGAATCTGGCCGACGAGCTCCTCGAGGATGTTCTCCAGCGTGATCAGGCCGACGGTGCTGCCGTACTCATCGACCACGATGGCCATGTGCAGACGGCGCTCGAGCAGGAAATGCATGACCCGCTCGAGGCGCGCCGTTTCCGGCACGTAGATCAGGTGGCGGACGTACGGGCGGAGGTCCTCGGCCGTCCGAAGCCGGTTCCGGTGCGCATAGAGGTCCTTGATGTGGACGATGCCGATGATCCGGTCGAGATCGCCCTCCGTGCACAGGGGGAACCGCGAGTAGCGCGTCTCCTCGGCGAGCTGGATGCATTCGTCGATCGAGGAGTCGGTGTCGAAGACCACCACCTCGGGACGCGGCTGCATGACCTCGCGGACCTTGCGCAGGCGGAGGTCGAGCGCGTTGAGGACGACATCATGGCCGCCGGCCGGGCCCCGGTGCCGCTGCGCGGAGCTGATGAGCAGCCGGAGCTCCTCCTCGGAATGCGCGGTGTCCCCCTCGGCGGGGGCGCTCAGCCCGAAGCGCGCGAGGACCCACGAGGAGGTCTTGTTGAGCGCCACGATCAGCGGGAAGAACGCGTAGTAGATGATGTGCAGCGGGTAGGCGACCATGAGCGCGATCGGGACCGCCCGCCGCAGCGCGTACGACTTCGGCGCGAGTTCCCCGATGGCGATCAGCACGAACGTGTTCACGAGAAACCCGAACAGGAACGAGATCGTCCGCCGGGCCTCGGGCGAGTCGATCCGGGCCGCGTTGTAGACCGGGAGGAGCAGCTCGCTGAAGAGCGGCTCGACCAGCGCGCCCATGCCGAGACCGCACAGCGTGATGCCGAGCTGGACCGTGCTCAGGTAAACGTCGAGGCGCGCGATGATGCGGCGCGCGAGGCGCGCGCAGCGGCTGCCCTGCTCGTCGAGCGGCTGGAGCTGCGTGTCCCGCACGCGGATCAGGGCGAACTCGGCGGCGACGAAGAACGCGTTGAGCGCGACGATCGCCGCGCCGGCGATCGCCTTGAGGAGAAGCGAACCTGCACCCTCCCAGTCCATGATTCAGAGGCGCACCTCCCCGAACATGGCGCGGAGGATGTCGTTGAGGGTGACGACGCCGGTCTCGCGCCGCGCGGGGTTCAGGACGATTGCGAGCCTGTGGCGGGCCCGCTGCATCTGCCGCAGCGCGTCCTCGAGGCGGGTCGATTCATCCAGGAACAGGGCGGGTTGCACGAGCGAGTCGAGGGGTGTCGAGGGCGGAAGGTTCTCCTCGAAGATGATGCTGGAAACGGTGACGACTCCGAGCACGCGGCGCTGCGGCCCCGAGTATTTCCAGAGCGGGACGTAGGACACGTTTCGCTCGCGCACGACGTCGAGGAGCTCGCCGACGGTCTGGGACGCGTCGAGGGTGACCGCCTGGTCGATGGGTGTCATGACGTCGCGCACGCGCAGCCCCTGAAGATCGAGGATGCGATTGATCATGACGAGTTCCTCGCGCGTCAGGGACGAGGACGATTCCTGGATCACGTGACGGAGTTCGGCCCGGCTGCCGAGCAGGCGCACGCCCATGGCGCGGCCCCCGCGAAGATGCAGCAGGATGCTCGACACGCCCTCGACCGCGCTGACCAGCGGCGAGAGGACCGTGTGCAGCACGGTGAACGGAACCACCCCCATCAGGCAGAGGCGGTTCGGGTACCGCCGGAAAACCAGCTTCGGAATGAGATCCGCAAACGCATAGAAGAGGAAGAGCACGACGCCCATTCCCCCGAGGAAGAGCACGGGCCTGTCCCCCAGCCATTCCTCGACGTGGATGGTCACCGTGGAAATGACGACCCACGCCGCGAGGGTGTTCCCGATCAGGATCGTCCAGAGGAAGTTCTCGGGCTGGTCAAGGTACCGCTGGAGACGGATGGCGCGCGCGTCGCCCTGCCGCGCGAGACGCCGGATGCGAAAGCGGCTGAGCGCGAACACGCCCGCCTCCATTCCCGACAGGAGCGTCGAAACGGCAACGGCCAGCGCGATGATGCCGGCGAACATCCACGGATTCATCGGCCCGATACGCGCTCGACAAGCAGCTCCTTCACCTGCCGTTCGGTGACCCCGTGCGCGGTAAGCTTGAGCCCGTGCACGATGGCGCTCTCGCCCGCCGTCGGAACGATGTCGAGTTGACTCATGAGCAGTCCGCCGAGGGTCTCGACCTCGGGAACATGGGGGAGCGCGGGATACTCGCGGCGGAAATCCTCGAGCCGCGTGGTCCCGCTGACGCGCCAGCGGCCCGGGCCGAGTCGTTCGAAGACGAAGCCGCGCGTGCGCCCGCCGCCGGACACCTCGCCGAGAACCTGCGCGAGGATGTCCTCCATCCGCACCACGCCGGCGACGGTCCCGAACTCGTCCAGCGCGATCGCGAGGTTGCGCTTCTGCCGCTGCAGCGCCTGGAAGAGCTGCAGCAGGTTCATCGTCTCGGGCACGAACGACGGAAACTCGAGCGCGTCCTCGAGCCGGTCGGGGTTGAGAAGGAACTGCTGCGTGTTCAGCACGCCCACGATGGTGTCCGGCGTTTCGTCATAGACCGGGAGGCGGCGGTGGCGAAAGCGGCGCGCCGCCGCGACGAGTTCCTCGGTCGTGAGGTCGTCGGCCACCGCGGCCATCGTGGCGCGCGGGCGCATGACGTCGCGGGCGGTCTTGCGATCCAGCGTGATCAGCTCCGCGATGATCTCCTTCTCCGAGGGCCCGAGGGTGCCCTGCTGGACCGCCATCTCGAGCAGCTCGCGGTACTCCTCGTCCGTGATCGGCGGCGTGGGCTGCGAGCCTGAGGTCAGCCGGTTGAGCGCCCACTCGATCGACCCCTCGATGAGCTGCCGAAAGGGACGGGTGACCCCCCGCAGCAGGGCCGCCGCGGGCGCCACGCGCACGGACCACCGCTCCGGGGTCCGCGCGGCGAGGGTCTTCGGAAGGATCTCGCCGAGAATCAGCACGGCGAGGAAGGCCGCGGCAAGCGTCCACCAGACGTTCCACTCGAGGGTGAGGGCGAGAAGCAGGCTGGTCACCGCCACGAAGCCGTTCGCCACCGTGTTGACCAGCGAAAGGGTCGAGAGCAGTTCGTCCGGCTTCTCCATGAGTCGGGCGACGGTGCGCCGTCCGTCCGGCGCCGCGTCCCATTCGCGCAACTGCCAGCGGCTCAGGGAGAAAAGGGCCGTTTCGGCTATGGAACACAGAAAGCCCAGCGCGCCGAGGGCCAGCAGCATCACTGCGGCGACGAGGGCGTGCATTTCCATGCGCGGAGTTTGATCAGGGCGTTGTCGCTCGGGAAGCAAAGTCTCCCGGCCGGAGCGGCCCGCCGGCGCAGCGACACGAACTCAGGCCGCGGAGGCCACCGCGGGCGCCGCGCCGGCCGTAAGCGGCAGCGGCACATCGTGGTCCAGCCATGCCTCGCACACGGCGAAGAGTTCCTCGGGCGTGACGGTCCGGCGCATGGCATGCAGGAACCGGCCCGTCGGCTCGACGCCTTCCCCAAGGAAGTTGAGGTACTTCTTCATCTTCTGGACCTGGCTGAGCGGACGCAGCCCCTGCGGCGAGGTCGTCTCCCAGAGGTCGCGAATGTACGCGAGCACCTCCCGCCCGGTCGGGAGGGAAACCGGCCTGCCGTTCCAGTGCGCGCGCGCCTGGGCGAACACCCACGGGTTCCGGATCGCCCCGCGGCCGATCATGACGCCGTGCGCGCCGGTCTGGCGCAGCAGGTCGTCCGCGCCCGCCGGCGAATCCACCCCGCCGTTCGCGAACACGGGGCACGGGAGCGCCTGGACCGCCAGCGCGATCGGCTCCGTGTGGACGACGGGCCGGTACATCTCCTTCACGGTCCGGCCGTGAACGCTGACGAGATCCGGCGCGTGCTTCCGGAAGATCGGCAGCAGGGCCTCCAGCTCCGACGGCGATTCGAAGCCGATGCGCGTCTTGATGCTGAAACAGGTGTGCACCGCGTCGCGGAGCGCCCCGAGCACGGAGTCGATCAGGTCGGGGAAACGCAGCAGGCCGCCCCCGGCGCACTTGCGGTAAACGATGGGCGCCGGGCAGCCCAGGTTCAGGTCGATGCCGGCCACGGGGTACTGCTGGAGCTCGCGCGCCGCCCGCGCGAGCGCGGCGGGATCATTGCCGATGAGCTGCGCGAAGATCGGGCGCCCCGTCGGGTTCGCAGTGATCGTGCGGAGGGCGTCGCGCGGGAGCTGCGTCGTGGCGTGCACCCGGAAGTACTCGGTGAAGTACAGGTCCGCCCCGCCGCGCGGGGCGATGATCCGGAGAAACGGCAGGTCCGTCACGTCCTGCATCGGGGCGAGGGCGAGGGCGGGCCGGTGCGGGGGGAGAAACCGCCGGATGGCGCCCCCGGAATGTGCCGGCACACGCCCGCGGGGCGTGAGCCCGGGGGCGGCGGGTGCATTGTTCTGGACGGCGGACGTCGGCACCGGAGGAGCATGCCTGCACTCGGCGGGACAATCTACTTGCGAAGGGTGTGGGTGGTCCGCTCAATTGCACGCGCCAGGGCCCATGGATCGCGGACTCGCGAACCCCGCCAGGGCCGGAAGGCAGCAACGGTAGTGATGCTCCGCGTCTGCCGTGGTGACCCTGGCCTTTTCTCAAGGCGCCCCCGGGCGGGACGCGGGCAACCCGTCGCGATGGCGGCCCGTCCGCGTCGCGCCGCCCGCGCGCCGCGGAATCCGGCCATCGCATGAGCTATCAGGTCATTGCCCGCAAGTATCGCCCGCAGCGCTTCGAGGACGTCGTCGGGCAGGAGCACGTCACGACGACGCTCGCCAACGCGATCCGATCCGGCCGGATCGCCCACGCGTACATCTTCTGCGGGCCCCGCGGCACGGGCAAAACCACGATCGCGCGGATCTTCGCCAAGGCCCTGAACTGCACCGACGGCCCCCGCGCCGACTTCGACCCGGAGGACCCGAAGGCGAAGGAAATCGCCGAGGGCCGCTCCCTCGACGTCCTCGAGATCGACGGCGCCAGCAACAACGGCGTCGAACAGGTCCGCGAACTGCGCGAGACGGCGCGTTTCGCGCCGGCGACATCCCGGTTCAAGATCTACATCATCGACGAGGTCCACATGCTCACGGCGGCGGCGTTCAACGCCCTGCTGAAGACGCTCGAGGAACCGCCGTCGCACGTGAAGTTCGTCTTCGCGACCACGGATCCCGAGAAGGTCCTCGCGACGATCCTCTCCCGCTGCCAGCGATTCGACCTGCGAAGGATTCCCTCGGCGCTCATCGTGCAGCACCTCGGGAGCATCGCCCGCGCCGAGGGCGTGCAGGTGAGCGAGGCCGCCCTCGACGCGATCGCGCGCGGCGCCGACGGGGGCATGCGCGATGCCGAAAGCACCCTCGACCAGCTCATCAGCTTCTGCGGGGAACGGATCGAGGAGTCCGACGTGCTCTCCATGTTCGGACTCGCGGCGCGCGGGCAGATCATCGACCTCGCCCGCGCCATCCTCGACGGCGACGCGACCCGGCTGCTCGCAACCCTCAACGAGCTCGCCCAGGGCGGAAAGGACCTCGGCCGGCTCCTCAACGATCTCCAGGGACACTTCCGGAATCTCGTCGTGTTCCAGCTCGCGCAGTCGGATCCGTCGCTCATCGAGGTGTCCGAGGCGGAGCGGACCGCCCTCGCCGAGCAGGCGGCCATCGCGTCGCCCGAGGCCGTGACCCGCATCCTCGAGATCCTCGCGGGCGCGGAAGGACGGCTGCGCGATGCCGCGGCGCGCAAGGTTTTCCTCGAGATGACCCTCCTGAAGGCCCTGCAGGCGCGGCGCTCGGTCAGCCTCGACGCCGTGCTGAAGCAGCTCATCGCGATGCGCGATCAGCTGGGTGGGGACGCACCGGAACCCCCGGGCGGCTCGCCGGCCGCGGCGCCGGTTTCCATACCCGGACCGGGGCCGCAGGAGGCGCGTTCCGGCGCGAGCGCCGGCCTCGACGCCGGGCCTCCATCCGGCGGGGCTGTTGCCGCGCCCGTGGCGTCGCCCAGTCCCGCGCCGCCTCCGCCGCCCGAGATCGGTAAGCCTCCTGCGGCGCCGGCTGCCGCGCCCGCGCCGGAGCCCGCCGCGGCCGCCCCCAAGGCCGCCGTGTCGGTGGGTGATCCGACGGACCTGGCCGCCCTCTGGGATCGCGTCGTCGCGGAGGCGAGTCCGATCACGCGGCCCTCCCTCCAGGTCGGCCGGCCGGTCAGCCTCGAGAAGGGGACCCTGACGGTCGGGTATGCGCCCGCCCACGATCCCCAGCGCCTGCTCGTGGACAACGAGCGAACGCGCAAGGCGATCGAAGGCCGGCTTTCCTCGCTCGGTTGCGCCGCGACCGTGAAGTTCGTTCGCCTGCCGGATGACGGAACGGCGCAAGCGCCGGAGCCGGCCGGCGGCGCGGCGGGCGCGAGCAGGCCGGCTTCCGACGCGGCGGCGACCACCGCCGCCGGTTCCACGGGAGAACAGGCCTCCCCCGCACCGAAGCCGCGGCGTCCGCGGCCCACGCCAATGAGGATCGATCCCGCGGAGTTCAAGAACGATCCCCTGATCCGGGAGGCGCTCGAGATTTTCCGGGGCCAGCTCACGACCGCGCCGGAAGTCCCGAGGCAGGAGGCCGAGGCGGGCTGATGCGCATGCGACGGCGCGAGGCGCCGCGCGGATGTGCATCGGGCCGGCGCGCCATGTCGCCACGCCGGGCCTGTGGGACTCATCGCCCACGCCCGTGGCGGGTGCCGCGGGGCGTGGGTGTTCCCGCTAGAGTTTCTCGGGGCTGTCCAGGGAGGAATCCGCCGAGTCGTCCGCGTCGGCGAGGCGGCCGGCGAGGTAGGGACGGATCAGGTCGAGCTCCTCAGGCTTGAGCGGCGCGAGCGGGATGCGCTCCACGAGCCGTGAGACCGCGGCCAGCCGGTCATTGGCCCCGAGGGCCGCGACCACCACGGCGCGGATCCCGGGAGGCAGCTTCCGCCACGTGACCACCTGTCCCTCGACCAGCGCGCAGGCCTTCGCGGGGAGGTTCTGCCGAAGGTAGGCCAGCGCGAGGACCGCGCGGCGGTTGAACTCGTCGGGACGCGCGGCGTGCAGTTCCTCGGCCACCCTCGCGGCCTGGTCGAGGTTCTCCTCCAGCAGCAGGTCGTAGTACGCGATCTGGAGGCGGATGGAGTCATCGTCCTTGCGCAGCTTGGCGAGTTCCTTCGCGTAGCCGCGCGCCACCCAGGTCTCGCCCTCGGCGTCGGCCGTGCGAAGCAGCGCTTCGTACGCCGCGGCGGCTTCGCGCGGGTTGCGGCTCAGGATGCGGTAGGCGTCGTTCGCGATTTCGGTTCGTCCGTTGCGACGCGCGAATTCCGCCACCGCGCGCAGCTGCCGGGGGTGGCGGCGCGCGAGGTCGAGGAGGTTGCGGAGGTGGGAATCGACCGCGGCGTCGTTCTTGAGCCGGAGGGCCGTCGTGCAGCGCAGCAGCTCGAGCTCGATGGGATCGCCCTTGATCTGCTCGTCGCGGATGAAGGCATAAGCGCTCGCGAGATCATCGAGCCCGACCAGCGCGTCATACCGGAGTCGCGCGAGGCGGTAGTCGTCGCGGGCAACGTCCGGAAGCACCAGCGCGAGAGTGCGGTTGTAGAGCTCGTGCTGGTTGAGCCATGCGGCGGTGGAGGCGGCATCCTCGATGGAGCCGTGTCCGAACCGTTGAACCACCTCGTCGGCGATGCGCTGAAGCTGGGTCGGGTCCAGGGATACCTTCACCGCGGCCAGCAGGAGCTCCTCCTCGGTCGTGCGGGTGGATTTCGCCTCCAGAATGGCCTCGACGCGCTCACGGTCCTCCCGCGGCGAATCCGGCGATCGGATGATGGCTGCGAGCGCGCGCGACTGCAGGGGGCCTTCCTTCTCGGCGAACGGCCAGAGAACGCTGACGGCCTCGATGCGGTCGATGGGTTTGCGGCTCGAGCTGAGCAGGTTCGCGAGCACCCATGAGTTGGTCGGGTTGGAGGAATCGCGGCGCACGGCCTCCCGGGCCAGCTCGATGGCGCGGCCGAGTTCGCGGCGGCCGCCGTAGTACTGGGCGCCGAGAAGCAGAACCCGCGGCGAGGGGTTGGGTTCCTCGAGGAGTTCCTCCAGCACCGGGGCCGCGATGGCGGCGTCACCGAGGCCGAGGGCGACGGCGGCGTATTCCTCGCGATCCTGACGCGTGGCCTGGGGAAGCGCGAGCAGGCTGCGGTAGTAGTCCAGCGCGAGGTGTGCCGTTGGCGGGAATCGGGCGTAGAGCTGGGCGGCATGCCGCATCACCTTCGGGTCCTCCGGCGCGAGCTGGAGCGCCGAGCGCACGCGCTCCAGCGCCTTGGTCCATTCCTCCTGCGCGATGAACTCCTCCGATTGCTGGAGGAACCGCTGCGCGCGCAACGACTTGACCATTCTCCACGCGGGCCTGGCGGAGAGCGCCCCGGCCACGATGAGAACAACCAGCGTGCCGGCCACAATCCATGGCCAGCGGCGCCTGCGGCGCGGGTACGCGGCCCGCGGGTTCGAGGTCTGACCCGTACCGCGGGACTGCGATGAGGAGGGATTTTTCATGGGCACCAGAAATCGCGATCCACGAATCCCGGCAGTTTCACCGCCGGGGATCTCGGGAACACTAGGGATTCCACAGGTTTCTGACGAGCAGAATGGCCGGACTCAGCGGTGCGATCGGACGGAGTCATGGATGCGCGGGTGCGCCGAGCGGCGGGGGAACGATCCATGCCCGGACGAGAGCGACCTCCTCGGGACGCAGCCGCGCGAGCGGCAGCAGCCGGGCGATCTCACGGGCGCGGCCGTCCAGGCCATGAGCGCCGTACGTCGCGGCCAGCACGGCGAGCGCCTCGGGGCGGACCGAGGAGGGAGTCACCACCACCCGGTCCAGCACTTCCCGGGCAAGGTCCGGCTCGCCCCGGCGCAGGTGCGCGAGCGCCGCGACCGCGCGCGCGAAGAGGTGGTCCGGATCGTCCGCGATGCGGCGCTGTGCCTCGGCGAGCGCCGCCGTGGGATCCTCCTCGAGCAGGAGATCGTAGTACGCGATCTCGAGGGGAAGGTCGGAATCCGTGACGCCGGCGCGCAGTGCCCGGCGCGCGTGCTCGCGGGCCGTCCATGTATCGCCGGCGCGATCGGCGAGACGCTGCAGCCGGCGCAGGGCGGTCGTCTCATGCCCGGGCATCGCGGCCAGCCGCTGCCATGCATCCCGCGCCACGCCGCGCGCGGCCTCGGAGTCGGCGACCTCGGCGAGCTCGGCCGCCCGACGGATCCGGAGGGGATGATCGCCCGCGAACCGCAGCAGCTCGCGGAGGTGGGCGTCGCGGCCCTGGAAGTTGCCCGCTTCGTGCGCGCCGCGGGCGCGTGCGATCTCGAGATCGAACTCGGGCAGGGGCGCGTCTCGGATCAGGAGGTGACGATAGGCTTCCTCGGGCTGGCCGCGGGCGACAAGCGCCTCGTAGCGGGCCATGAACAGGTCTCGGCGCGCGAGGCTGCGCCCGCCGGTCGTCAGGCGGAGCACGTCCTCGTGGCGGCCAAGCCGCTGCAGGAGCGAGACCACGCGCGCGAGCTGGGGCCAGTCCTCCCGTCGCAGGCCCGCCACGAGATTGCTGATCACCATGGATTCGCGGCTGGGGTCCAGTCGGATCCGCGCCTCCGCAACGAGCACGTCGAGTTCGGGGAACTCGTTGGTCAGGCCGGGGAGGATCGCCAGGAGGCGCTCGCGCTCGGGCCGCGTGGTGTGAAGGTTCGTGACGAGGTTCCGCAGGGCTTCCGGCTGGAGGGGCCCGGGGTTCGTGGCCACCTGCCAGTAGAGGGCGCGCGGCGCGGCGGGGTCTGCGGGATCGGGATGCCGCGACAGCAGCGTGGCGAGGAGGAGCGCATTGGTCGGGTTCGACGGCGCGAGCCGATGAGCCTCCCGTCCGTGGCGGATCGCCTCTCCGGGGCTCGAGCTCTGGAGGTGAAACAGCGCCGCCAGCCGGTGGGCGCGGTCGTCCGCCCCGGAAGAGCCCACAAGCGAGGGAAGCTCCGGCGCGGCGAGGTCCGGGCGTTCCATGGCCAGCGCCGCCTCGACGAAGGCGGCGCGGTCCTCGGGGGTCGCATCCCCTGAAGCGAGCAGTCGCTGCCACAGGACGAGGCCCGCCTCGCTCCCGGCCTTCGAGAGCAGGCGCGCGTTCATCCGGATGGCGTCGGCCCTCCATGGGACGAGCTGGAGCGCGGAACGCGCCCGCTCGAACGCGAGGGAGACCTGGTTCCGGGCAAGGAGTTCCTCGGACTCGGCGAGGAATTGGTCGGCGCGCCAGTTCTTGACCGCGCGCCATGCAGGACCGCCGTAACGGGTGGAGAGCGCCCCGCCGACGATCAGGACCGCGAGCAGGATCAGCCAGGTGCGGGTCGGCCAGCCCGTGAAACGTCGATGGAGTTCTTCCGGATTCGTCACGGTCGGGGTGGCGGAGGCCGCCGGCGGGGGAGCGCCGTCACGGCACCCCGGCCGCGGCCGTCTGCCGCGGCTCGAGAGCCGACCGGCGATAGTCCAGGACCTCGTCGAGCACGCGCTTCGCGAGGTCCAGCGGAGGTTCCTCCTCGAAGTACGGGATCACGCACGAGACCACCTCCACCGCCGACCGGCTCTTCCCCGTCAGTAGGGACCACTCGAGCGAGGGGTTCTCGAAGAAATCCATGTGGATCGGTTCGCCGTTGCGCCAGATGCCCCAGACCTGCAGCGCGCGCTGGCCCACGCCCGCGAACCGGAAGACGTGCATGCGCAGGCGGTGCCCATCGAACTCCACGTCGATCGGCTCCACCTCACCGTCCTTCCGCCATCCGCCCGCGGGCATGCAGATGTCCGGACGATGGCCGGTGACCCAGCGGTTCGCGGCGGCCGCCTTCCAGAAGAAATGATACAGGTAAACGCTGCCGTCCGGGGCCGCTGATTCTTCGCGGATGTACGATCCGCCGAGCGTGGGGGACAGGGCCGCCCAGATGTCCTCGCCGATGGGTTCCTCCGACGTGGCCGGGTCCTCGCGAACGACGAAGTAGGGCTGCTGCTGCGGGGGATCCCGGCGGTCCAGCACGAACAGCCACACGTGGTACGTGAGGAACCCCGCGATCCCGATGACGAGGGCGGGACCAAGATTCGGCAGGAGGCGGAAGTCGAAGCCGCGCACCTGCTGCACGAGGGACTTCCACGGGGTCGGCGGACGGGTGCCGTCGGGGCCGGGCTTGCGGGAGACCGGAACCGTCGGGACCGCCCCGCCACCGAGCGTGAGGAGCTTCCCCATCGCCCAGGCGAGCAGCGGCAGGGCGATCAGGATGGAATCACCGATCAGGTCATGCGCCTTGTGCATCGCGTCGGCGCCGCGGAACTCCGTGATCAGGCACAGCGCCAGCGTGCGCCCGAGATTCAGGATCGTGGCCACGACCGCGCAGAGCAGGACGAGCAGCGCGCGCCTTCCCCAGCGGAGGAAGAACAGCTCGCCGATCGCGAGGCTGATCATGAGGCTGGCCTGGAGGGAGCGGATCCCGCTGCAGGCCTCGGCGATGCCCACGGGGCCGCTGCGGAGGTAGATCGTCGTGCCGCGCGGTTCGGCGTGGATCCCCATGAAGTGCAGCACCTCCGTGATGGCGGCCGCGACGAACTTCTGAAGTCCCACGGTGACCGGCGTCTCGTAACGCTTCGGCCATGCGACCGCCGTCAGGAAGAACGCGATGGGAAAGGCGAGGGTGACGACGAGCCTCCAGCCTCCGAGGATGTACGCGCCCCAGAGTGTCGCGCCGATCGCCGTGACGGCGAGCACCCAGTTGTTGAGGCGGTCGTCCGGCAGTTCGTTGCGCAGGAGCTCGACCGGCAGGACGAAGATCGCGAGCACCGCGGCGGCGACCGCGAGGATTGTCCGGGCGCCGGGCGGGCGCGGGGCGCCGAAGGGCTCCCGGCCCGCGATTGGTTCGTCGAGCCGGCGCCATGCGAAGAAGAGCATGAGCGGCGGGACGAACCAGCCGTAGGAATACATCGGGTTGTCGCGCCATTCGTCCGCGCACCCGGCGATCGCCCATGCCCAGAGGCCGGCGAGCACGAGCACGGCGATCCAGCCGCGCCAAAGGCCGGCACGACCGGCGACAGCGCCGGCCCCGGCGGGGGCGGAACGGGCCTCCAGCGTGGCGGGTGAGGTCGACATGAGCGACTCGCGACCCTGTTTATCGCCCGTTTCAGCCCCTTGCTCGCAAGCGAAATCCTGCACGGATCCGGGGCGTGGAGAGCGCGCGGGCTGGATTTTCCGGGGGACCGTCGGCAGGCTGCGCATCCATGAAATCCCTGCTGGCTGCCCTGACGGTCCTGTGCCTTGGCGCTCTTGCGGTTTCCGCCGCACCCGAGCCCCTCTTCGACGGCAAGACCTTCGACGGATGGGAGGGCGACACCAACAAGACGTGGCGCATCGAGGACGGCGCCATCGTCGGCGGGTCACTCGAGGAGACGGTGCCGAGGAACGAGTTCATCGCCACGACCTCGCGCTACACCAACTTCATTCTGCGCCTGAAGGTGAAGCTCGAGGGGACGGAGGGTTTCGTGAACTCCGGCGTTCAGATTCGGAGCGAGCGGGTGCCGAACCACCATGAGATGATCGGGTACCAGGCTGACATCGGCGAGGGCTGGTGGGGTGCCATTTACGATGAATCACGCCGGAACCGGGTGCTTGCGAAGCCCGAGCCCGACGTCGTGCAGCGTGCCGTCAGGCCCGGGGAATGGAACGACTACGAGATTCGCGCGGAGGGCCGGCGCGTGGTGTTGAAGATCAACGGCGTCCAGACCGTGGATTACACCGAGCCCGACGAGACCCTCGTCCAGCACGGCCGCATCGCCTTTCAGATTCACGGCGGGGGCAAGGGCCTCGTCCGCTTCAAGGACGTCACCATCGAAACCCTGCCCTGACCGCAAGCGGACAGCCGGGGGACCAGCCGTCCGCCGGCTTC
>CAYMDA010000017.1:0-89839 GCA_964389135.1 uncultured Verrucomicrobiota bacterium
GGGTTCGCTCGATCAGGCGTTCGAATAGCGGACGGCGTGGAAGCCGCGGGTCCCCCGGCGAATGAGGTCCGGCACGCGCCGATCCGCCCTCGTGCTCGCGAGTCGGCGCGTGCCCGGCCGCCGTTCCCAAGGCGGCAACCGCGGGCGGACTTGAGACGCGGCCACCGTCTGTCACAATGCCGCGCCCGGACGACCTCGGCGTTGCGGTGAAATGACCGGCATTCCCAAGGACATGGTTGCCGTCGCGATCTTCGCGCTGACGTATCTCCTCATCAGCGGACGCAGGCTCAAGATCCTTCCATTGAACAGGCCCGCCGCGGCGCTGCTCGGGACCGTGCTGATGGTGGTCTTCGGAGTCATGACTCCCGAGCAGGTCTATGCGGCAGTCAACTACGACACGCTCGTGCTGCTGCTGGGCATGGGGCTGATTTCGGCCTACCTGCAGATGGGCGGCTTCTTCGACTGGACGGCCGACTGGGTGCTCCGGGTGGCGGGAACTCCCCATCGTCTGATGGCGTTTCTCATTCTCACCTCAGGGCTTCTGTCCGCGCTGCTCGTGAACGACACCGTATGCCTCATGCTGACGCCGGTGGTCGTGCAGGTGGTGTCACGCGGCGGGCTGAGCCTGCCGCCCTACCTCCTGGCGCTCGCAATGAGCGCGAACATCGGGAGCGTGGCAACGCTGGTGGGCAATCCCCAGAACATGCTCATCAGCCAGCTGGCAGGCCTGACCTTCGCGGGATTCCTCAAGTCACTCCTTCCCTGCGCCCTCGTGGGCATGGCAATTCAGTACGCCGTCCTGCGGATGGCGTTTCGCCATGAACTGGGGAACGCACCCTTCCGTTCGGACGCGGAAGCACAGCCCCGACGCGCCTGCGATCGCCGGCTGGTGGGGATCGGGCTCGGCGTGCTGGCGCTCGTGTTCATCGGGTTTGTCAGCGGCGCGGATCTGCCGTGGACCGCGCTGGGCGGCGGCGCGCTTGTCATGGTCCTGGCCCGCAGGGACACCCACCAGGCGCTGAAGCTGGTGGACTGGCACCTGCTCGTGTTCTTCGCCGCGCTGTTCGTCGTCGTGGAGGCGATGAACGACACCGGGATGCCGGACCGCTGGTTCGCGGCGCTGCAGCCGATCTTCGGCGACACACCCGTCGAACAGGCGTTTCACATGACCTGGTTCTCGGTCGTGGGATCCAACGTGTTCTCGAACGTGCCGTTCGTGCTGGTCGCGGGGTCATGGGTGGACTCCTTCGCCGACCCGGCGCTGATCTGGAAGGTGATGGCGCTTGCCACGACCTTCGCCGGCAACCTCACGCTGCTGGGGTCCGTGGCGAACCTGATCGTGGTCGAATCGGCCCGGGGACACTGCGAGATCGGCTTCTGGGATTATGCGCGGCTGGGGATACCGGTCACGCTGCTGACGCTGCTGTTCTGCCTGCCCCTTCTGATCGTGCTGCACTGATTCATGCCGCGCCGGGCGGTGGAGATGGCTCCGACCGCGTTCATCGCGTGATCACCGTGCCGCGCTCGGGGGCTGTTCGGTCGTGCGCTTGACTTGACCGCCCTTGAGCCAGAGGGTGGACGCGATCATCACGGAACCACCCACCCATGAAGACCCTCGCTGACCGGATGACCCTGTGGGTCGCGCTCCTCCTTGCCCTCGCTCCCGTCGCCTTGAGGGCCCAGGCCGTGCCGGAGCCGGTCGGCGAGCATCGCGAACTCACCCGGTTCGTGGGGGAGTGGACCGCGACGATCCGCATGGGCGGGCAGGAATCGAAGGGCACGTTCGTCGCACGGGCCGTTTGCGGCGGACTCTGGATCGCCACGGAGTTCCGGGGCGAGTTCGGCGGCACCACCTACGAGGGAAGGGGGCTCGACGGCTACGATCCCGACCGGGGGAAGTTCACGAGGGTCTGGGTGGACTCGATGAATTACCGGCCGGTTTCGTGGGAGGGTGATTTCGATCGCGGGACACAGACGCTGACGCTGCACGGCGAGGGTACCGGTCCGGATGGAACGCCCTTGAACTACCGCTCCGTGACTCGCTTCCGGGACCGCGATCACCACACGTTCACGCTCCACCTTGTCTCCGGCGACGGCCGGGAAGTGGAGGCCCTCCGGATCGAGTACACGCGCAGGAAATAGCGGATGTCCGGGCGGCGTCGCATTCGGGGGCTGTTTGTCGGGGCACAGATCGCGACGGGCTTGGGGCTTGTCGCGTTTGCGCTGGTGATCCGGCTGTGGTTCAGCCTGCACCCGTTGCTGGCGGCCATGGAGGGTCTGGTGCTGTCGGCCGGCCTCGTGATCCTCCTGCTCGCCGTGTTCCCGGCGCGACGCCTGGAAAGCCGCCTTCCGCTCGGCCTCTGCGTCGCGGTGATGAGCACGGTCGCGACGCTCGCCGCCGGCGAGGTGTTCTTCCGCCTGATCGGATTCGACTTCCACGGACAAGAGGCGGCGCTGAACCGGGTGCCGCCCTACTATCGCGAGCCGCGGACGCCGACCGGCGAGGTCTTTTTTCGCAGGAACGGTCCCGAGGAGTGGACCGGCCAGGTGATCCGGACATGGATGGTGGAGACATGGTGGCCCGGCGCGGAGACCTACGAGGGCGAACCGATCGTGACGGTGCGATACGACAGGAATGGTTTCCGCAACGAGGTGCCCATGGACGACTGGGAGATCGCGGTCGCCGGCGATTCCTTCACCGAACTCGGTTATCTGCCGTACGAGGATCTGTTCACGACCCGCCTCGGGCGCGAGCTCGGCTGCCGCGTCCTGAATCTCGGCGTCAGCCAGACGGGAGCGTTCAGCCAGCTCAGCTACCTCCGCGACTACGGATTGTCCGAGAGCCTCGAGCAGACCGTGATCGTGTTCTTCGAGGGCAACGACCTGTATGACATCAACCGCGAGCACGAGGACCTCGTGCGATACGAGGAGACCGGCGAGCGCCCATGGAAACGGATTGAGAAGCAGACATCGCTGCTCAGGGCGATCGGGGAACTGATCTCGGGCGTGGATCCCAGTCCCGTGATTCACAGACCGCCGCCGGCCCGTTACCTGTTCGAGTCAGGCGACGGCATCGTCCCGGTGACCTTGATCCAGGTCGCTCCGTCGGTGACGGACGTGAGCGCCGCACAGCTCGCGCAGCTGGATCGCTTTTATCGCGAGTACCGCCGGTTCGGCGCGGAGCACGGGGTGCGAACCTGGCTGGCGTACATGCCGTGCAAGGCGCGCGTCCTGTACGACCGGCTGACGCCGGAGGACGGCACGGCGCTGGAGGACTTCTGGCGGCCGACCGCCCTTCCTGACTTGATCCGCGAGGGATGCGAACGCCACGGGATCGATTTCATCGATCTGACCCCGGTGCTGACGGAGGCGGCGCGCGATCGCGGCGAGCTGGTGTACAACCCGATCGTGGACACCCACCTGAATGCGCGCGGCGCGGAGCTGGTCGCGGGCGAACTCGCGCGCCGGCTGCGGGCGACCGGCCCGGAGGTCAGCGGCGAGGTGGAGCCGGCCACGGAACCCGCGCTGGCGGGCAGGTCGGGCAGATGACCTGGAACGGCTGAACCTGACCGCCGGCGCCATGTCTCCCCCCCGGTTTGGTTCCGCCGCGGCTCAGACCGCCGTCTCCCACGAGGAGCAGTGGCGCTCGAGGAGTCGCTGAACCTCCTGGAGGAGCCGGGTGGGGCTGAATGGCTTCGTGAGGAACAGCGCGGCCCCGCGATCCTCGGCTTCCTGCCGGGTCATGAGATGACCGCGCGCGCTGATCATGATGACCGGGATCGTTGCGGTGGCGGGATTGAGCTTGAGCTGGTCGAGGGCGCTGAGTCCGTCGAGGTCCGGCATGAGCACATCCATGACGATGAGATCCGGGTGGGCGGTGCGGGCGAGCTCGAGCGCCTGCCTGCCATTGCGGGCCTTGAGAAGTTCGAAGCCGCCCTTCTTGAGGCTGAGTTCCTCGACGCGGAGCATGTAGGGCTCGTCATCCACGATCAGGATTTTCGCGGGGAGTTCATTCATGGTTCGGGGGCAGGCAGCGGAAGGGAAAGGTCCTCGCCCAGCAGGAGCAGGGTTCGATCGTCGTGCGCGGTGAGCCCGTCGGCGACCGGCCGCTGGAGTTCCCGGAGGCGGGTGAGGGTCTGCTCGATGGGCTCGTCGGTGAGAGCCGACGACTGGAGGATCTGGAGGAGCGGGTCGATGCCGACCTGGGCGCCGTCCGCGTTGCGCGCCTCCGACACGCCGTCGGTATAGAGGAGCAGGCGCGTCCCGATGGGGAGGGTGCGGCGCTCCTCATGGAACTCGAAGTCGGGCGCGATGCCGAGGGGCGGCCCGCAGCTCACGACCTGCGCGGGCGGTTCGTACTTGCCGGCGATGAGGAGCGGGGGGTGGCCGGCCCCCGCGACCCTGAGCTCGCGCGTGGCGAAGTTCACGTACACGAGCTGGGCGGTGATGAACATTTCCAGCTCGCCGAGTTCGTCGAGGAGATTCTGGTTGAGCCACTCGATGAACGCACCGGGGCTGCGGGCCAGCTCGGGCCTGGCGCGGATCAGGGTGCGAAAGACCGTGGCGAAGAGGGCCGCCGGGAGGCCTTTGCCCATGACGTCGGCCACGGCGAGGAGAAAGCCCTGTGAGCCGACCTCGAGGATGTCGTAGAAGTCGCCGCCCACGAGCTGGGCGCTCTCGCAGTAGCCGAGCGTGGACCATCGGCCGTTCTTCGGATGGCGCTTGGGAAGGAGCTCGCGCTGGATCCGCGAGGCGACCTCGTAGTCGCGCTCGATGAGCTGGGCCTGCAGCGTGGCGCTCTGGAACTCGGCGTTGCGGATCTGGATCCCGAGAAAGTCCGCCAGCGTGTGGATGATGTTGACCTGGCCTGCGGTGAAGGAGTTGGTGGGCGCGAACCGGCCCACGGCCAGCACGCCGGCGAGTTCGCCGGCCACGTAGAGCGGGTGCGCGAGTCCGGACAGCACCGGGGCGATCCTGGCCAGCGGGTCGGCGGGATCCACGGGATCGCTCGCGTCGAACCACACGTCCTGGCGGCCCTTCACGGCCGTGAGTTCCACGGACGGCACCGCATTTCCCTCGAGTGGAAGCGGGGGCAGGGTAAGCTTCGGATCAAACGACTGCGCGACGACGAGCTGCGTGCGCCGCGGATCCAGGAGCCGGAGAATGAACCAGTCCGCGCCCGTGATCTGCCGGAGCTCGCCCATCCAGCGCTCGATGAAATGGGTGTCGCCTCCCGTGCGGTTCAGATCCTCGGTGAACCGGAAGATGGCGGAGAGGCTTTCGTAGGAGGCGGCGAGTTCCTCCGTCATCGTGTGGAGCGTGGCCTCGAGCATGGCCTGCTCCATGGAAACGTCGGCCGAAGGTTCCCGCGGGGGGGGCACGCGCCGCTTGCGAAGAATCAGGCAGTTCTCGTCGCGGCCGCGCAGGTATTTGATGGAATCCGTCAGCGACCGCATCAGGAACAGGCCGCGTCCCCCCTCGGCCGTGGGGTCCGGAAGCTCGTTCGTGCTCGGCAGGTCGAAGCCGGGCGTGTGGTCGACCACGCGGAGTTCGATGGCGCCGGGCTCGACCTGGACGGTGAATTCCACGGGCCGGGCCGCGCCCGGACCGCGGGCGTACTCGACCGCGTTGTTGCCGGCCTCCACGCACGCGAGCTCCCAGCCGTCCGCCTCCGCCGCGCCGACTCCCTCGCGCTCGAGGAAGCTGCGGGCGGCGCGCGCCACCTCGCGGACGGCCGCAAGGTCGCAGGCGCACGCCAGACGCAGGATGCGTCCCGGGGAGCTGGACACGGTGGACACGGCGGAGCGGTGCTCGGGCGTCAGGTTCAGGCCGTGACGGTCACGATCTCGAACAGGCGGTGCATGCGCGTCAGCTCGAGGATCTGCTGGACCTGCGGCGTCGGGTTGACGACGCGCACGCGGCCCTGGCGTCCGACCATCGCCTTGTGAAGCGAGATCAGCGCGCCGAGGCCGGAGCTGTCCACGAAGCGCGTCGATGAGAAATCGAGGTCGATCTGGGAATGCTCCGGGCGCAGGGCCGTTCGAACCTGGTCGCGGAAGGGCATGGCGTTCGTCGCGTTGAGTTCGCCGGGGCCGGCGACGCGAAGCACGGAATCGGGGGTGGGTGCGTTCATATGGTTTCAGTTTGGAGGGTTTGAGAATCGAGCGGCGAGTGCGTGAGCGCGCGCCACAGAATGGCGAGATCCGTGCGGGGCCCGCGGCGCACCGCGTAGTAGCTCGCGTGCGCGCGGCCTTCGTCCTGTTCGGGATCAATGCAGCCCTCGACGTTGCCGAGCGAAAGAATTCCCGGGGGTACCGCGAGCCACAGGCGCTCGAAGTCGGTCGAGAGGGACGCGGCCTGGTCCGGCGTCAGCGGCCGGTTGCCGATCCATGCGAGGTCGCCCCGCACGATGTTCCACAGCTCGGGCCAGCGCCGGAGCAGGGCGGGCATGCCCGCGAGTTCGTAGTGCGTGAACGTCTCCGCCGCGGAGGAATGCTCCACGGGCGCGCGCACCGCCGTGTGGGCCGAGAGGACCGGCTTTCCACGGCGTGCAAGCCATGCCGCCAGCAGCACCGGGCACGACAGAATCATCAGGATCAGCGCCGCGGCCCGGCCCGGCCACGAGGTGCGCGCGCGCGTGCGCCGCCGTCCCAGTGCGCCGAGCAGGAAATCGTCCGGCACCACCGTCGCCGAACCCGTGGTCCACTTGAGGAGCGCGCGGTCCCATGCGATGGAATCCCGCAGCTCGGTCATCGACCCGACATAGGTCGCGGGCCCGACGAAGCTGCCGCTGACCTCGGCGCGGTCGTCCACGTAGGCGCCGTCCTCGATGACGGTGTCCGGACCCACGACGGCACCGGCGCCGACGAACGCATGACTGCCGATCCAGCAGGGCGCCCGGAGTTCGGCGTCCCGGGCGACGCGCGCGCGCACATGGACGAACACGCCCGGCGTGATCTCGCGGATGCCGACGGTCTGATGCGCCGCCAGCTCGAGGCGGGCGCGCACGGCGTGGAACCATCCCGCCACATCGGTCCACGGTTCCCCGCCAGGGAGGCGGTCGAGGACGAACACCGGCACGGCCGCGGCCGGCGGGGTGTCGCCGCCCGGGTCCTCCACGTGCTTCCCGAGCGCCTCCCCGGCCGTGAGCTCGCGCGTCTCGGGGGCGATCCGGATGCTGAGGCCCCACCGTTCACCCCGGCCCGCCGCGTGCCGGATCTGCTCGGGCCGGTCGCTCGCGAGAATGAGCACGCGGGAGATCCCGCGGTTGGAAAGTTCCGCCAGCCACAGGTCGAGCAGGCTCCGGCCGGCGATCGGCAGCAGGGCCAGCGGACGATGGCGGCAGATGAACGCGAGGTTCGGACGGTCGGACGGGGCGATCAGGATCGCCTGCGGTGATGGGTGCGCGTTCACGAGAGCCTCCCGAGGACGATGGCGGGGATGGTCTTCGCCAGGATGAGCAGGTCCCGGAGGATCGACTGGCTCTCGATGTAGCGGACGTCGAGTTCGACCTGTTCGGGGAATTCGATCCGGTGGCGATGCCCCACCTCGAGGAGGCGTCCTTCGCGCTCGCCGATCTGCCAGAGGCAGGTCATGCCCGGCTTCACGAGGAGCCGGCGGCGGTCGGCCTGCGTGTAGAGCGCGACCTCGCGCGGCAGCGGCGGACGCGGGCCGACCAGCGACATGTCACCCCGCAGCACGTTCCAGAGCTGCGGGACCTCGTCCAGCGACGTCTGGCGGAGAATGCGACCGATTCGCGTCACGCGGGGATCGTTCCGAATGAGCACCGTCACGCTCCCGGGGCCGCCATGCTCCTGAAGCAAGGGCTGCACGCGTGCCTCGGCATCGACCACCATCGAGCGGAACTTGAGCATCGCGAACTCGCGCCCGAACTGGCCGACCCGCGTCTGTCGGAACAGGACCGGGCCGCCGTCGAGCCGAACGAGCAGTGCGATCACCGCGAGCAGCGGCGAAAGGATCACGAGTGCGAGCACGCTCACGACCACGTCGAGAGCGCGCTTCAGCGCAAGGGCGCCCTGGACGGTCATGCGCCACGCCAGGCGTTTGCAGCGTGAGTAGGCGCTCAGCCGCCAGCGGCCCCACCGTGTCTGGGCGGCAAGCAGCCGCTCCGACATCAGCACCCGCATTTTTTCGTTGTCGATCATTCGTGGAGATTCGCGACGGCGCGCACCTCGGCGACCACGCGATCCACTTCGTACAACGGCAGGTCTGCGGGAAGAATTAAGTCGGCCGTGCGTAATTGGGGCCGCACGAAGCGCTTGAACATGGGTTCGCTCTGCAGGATCCACTGGCGGCGAACCGAGTGACGGGTCCGCCCGCGCTCCGCCACGTCGCGCGCGAGGCGGCGCGCGAATCGAAGCTCGGCCGGTCCATCAACGAAGATTTTCAGCGAGTAGCGATCCCGGGGGCTCCTGCGCGCCCACGGCCACAATCCCTCGACGAGCACGACCGGGCGCGGGACCCATCGCTTCGACTTCCCGAGGCGCGTGTGCGTCTTGAAGTCGTACCGCGGGATCACCGCCGGTTCACCCGCGAGGATGCGGTCGAGCGTCGCGCGGAGCAGGGGCCAGTCCAGCGCGGCGGGATCATCGAAGTTCACCGCGTCCCGTTCCGCCGGCGGCAGCGGCGACAGGTCGCGATAAAAGTCATCGAGGGACAGCACGGCCGCGTGCGGCCGGAGCCTCCGGCAGAGCCGCCGGGCGAGCCATGTCTTGCCGGAGCCGCTCCCGCCCGCGATGGCGATCGCCGTGACGCGCGCCGGGGACGACGCGCTTGATGCCAGACCGGGAGACTGCAGGGAGCGGGACATCTCCGTGAACCAGGGACATCCGGCGGGACCGGGACGGGACGGGGCGTCGGTTCCTCCGGCCGCGCGCCTCAGCCGGCCTGCGAATCGCCCGCCGAAAGGCTCCGGAGACGCTCCTCCAGCTCGGGGCGGATCTGCCCGTACGCCGTGGCGATCTCCTCCGCCGCGGCCGGCTGGACCTTGAGGTCACGGTGCCGGGCGGCCTGCTCGAGCCGAAGGACCGCCGTCTCGAGGACCGTGGCTCCGAAGAGCGCGACGGAACCTCGGAACGAATGGGCCGCCCGACGCAGGCCTTCCTGGTCCGATCCCCCGGCGAGGGCCCTGAACTCGGCGAGGCGTTCGGGCGCCTCGGCGAGAAAGGTCTGGAGCAGCTCCACGAGCGCGTCGGCTCCGAGTTCATCCACAAGCGTGGCAACGGTGGCGCGGATCTCCTGGACGTCCGGGTGGCCGGAGGTTCCGCCAGGGTTGAATGGCTCCGGAGGCTGCACGACGTACATGGTAGGCGGGGTCGGGTGAGGATTCACGGGCGGAGTTTCGGGTCGACGGCGCGACCTCGCGGCGGCACCCGCCGCTGCCGGCGAAACGTCGCCCGGGCCCGCATTCGTGTTGATTGTATGCAGGAATATCGGACGAACGGCCCGACGACCTGAGCGACGGAAGGGCGCCGCCCGGAATGGCAGTTGCGCCCCCGGCGGCGGTTCTGGTAATGGAAGCCGGTTCGCACGGTGCGGGTGTGGTTCAATGGTAGAACGCGGGCTTCCCAAGCCTGAGACGAGGGTTCGATTCCCTTCACCCGCTCCACGCTGCTTTTCATGGCTTCGCGGGGGCGAAGTCAGAACGTTTTCAGAACAGCCTCGCCGTGGCGCTCTTGCACGCCCCCACCATCGGTTCCGGCTCAGTGTTCGCGGGCGGGCATTCCTTCGGGGCGAGTGAGTTGCAGCGCGCCTCCTTCGGATGCCTTCCAGGAGGGTGCCGGACGCCCGCCTGCCTGCTCACGTAATCAGCCGCCCGCCTGGAAACCCACCGCACCACCGCCATCGTGGGTTTCCTCGAGGTGGCCTGCCGCACCGAGGGCCAGGCCCGTCTCCGTCGCGCCCCCGGCCGGAGGGACGGGCGGATGCGGGATCTCCCGATGCCCGGGATCCCGCATCGAAGGACAGGCGTCGCGCGATCAGCGGCCGTGCTTTTCCACGAATGCCTTTGCCCTGGAGACGAACTCGTCGGGCTGTCGCGCGAACGCGTCGCTGTCGGTCTCGATGGCGAGCACGCCCGGCCAGTTCGTCTCCCGGAGTTCGGCGAGGAGCGCGTCGAGCCGGCCCTGGCCCTCGCCGATGTGGGTGTCGAACGCGACGTCGTCGCCCTGGGTTTTCTCCACGCGCTTGTCCTTGAGGTGGATGTCGAAGACGCGCCCCTCGTAGTCGCGGAAGACGCGAAGGGGATTCATGCCGGTTGACGTGATCCAGCCCGCGTCCATGCAGACGCCGAGGCGGCGATCGCGATGCTTGAGCAGCGCGCGCACCACGGCCGGGTTGCCGTAGAGGGTGCGGATGCCGTGGTTGTGGATGGCGACGCGGATGTTGTATTCGCGGGCGAGCTCCTCGAGGTTGTCCAGGATCTTGAAGTCGTTGGGTTCGACGATGATGAGGTCGATGCCCATGAACTTCGCGAACTCGAACAGGCGCCGGTTCTCCTCCTTGTCGAGGGACGTGCCCGCGACGCCGAAGGTGTAGGCGCGCAGTCCGGCCTCATCGAGGATGGCCTTCTTGCGGCGGATCTCGTCCATCGGCTCGCTGGGATCGATGTGCTTGGCGATGACCTGGAGGTTCGTGATGGCGTGCCGCCGCGCGAACTCGACGACGCCGTCAAAATCCATGTGCCGGAGGGTCCATGTCTGGATGCCGAGCCGGAGGTCGGCCGCCGGTGAGGTCGTGCATGCAAGGAGACACCATGCCGCAAGGAGGAGGAGGCGTTTCATCGTCTGTGGAATTCGGTGCGGCCGATTGAAGGGCGGCCGGTGGCGAATGGCCAGTGGGGATTTGGACGCGGCTGCCGATCCGGGAGGGGACGAACCGAAGCGAGTGCCCGGGCCCGGTTGGACCGCTGATGTCCGGGGGGTGGGGGGAGGGTGCGCCCCATCAGACGCGGCGGAACATTGCGATTTCCCCGGGGTGCGGGTGCGCTAGGCTAGGCCCCCGCGGACGGACGTGTGTGCGGCGGATCGTATGGCGGCGGTTCACAACATCATCGAGCTGCGCCGGATGATGTCGGAGCGTTATCCGGATGCGCACGCGGTGCGCCGTCCGGCCGGTGGTGTGGTTCCGACCGGGGTGCCGGCGCTGGATGTCGTCCTGGGCGGTGGATTGCCCCGGGGCGGGGTGACCGAACTCGTGGGGGAGGGGTTCGGTTCGGGGACCGCCCAGGTGATCCACGCGCTGCTCGCGCGATCGGCCCGGGAGGGCGCGTTCATGGCGCTGATCGACGGGATGGACAGCTTCGATGTGGACGCCGCCGATCCCGACGCGCTGCACCGGCTGCTCTGGGCGCGATGCCGTTCCGCCGAGGAGGCACTGAAGGCGGCGGACCTTCTGCTGCGGGATCGCAACGTCCCGGTCGTCGTGCTCGATCTCAAGATGAACGCGGCCGGCCAACTGCGGCGGATCCCGTCGAGCGTGTGGCATCGACTCGGCCGGATCGCGGAACACAACGGAACCACGCTTCTGGTGGTGACGCCCGCCGCGCTGGTGGGCGCGGTGGCGGTGCGGGTCGAAGCCTGTGCGGGGCTGGGCCTCGAGGTGTTGAAGGGCACGGCCAGCGAGGCGCTCGAGGGGCTGAGGTTCACCCTGGCCCGCGTGGCCGGCGCCATGGAGGCGATCACGAGAACGGGTGCGGCATGAAGACGAAGCGTCCGGAGCCGGATCCGCCCCTGTTCGCCGTGCTGCACTTCCCGCAGTTCCTCCTGCAGGCGGCGCTTCGGCACGATGCCGAGGCATGGGGGCGGCCCGTGGCGCTGGTGGATCCGGCGATGTCCACGCCCCGCGTGATCGATGCGACCGACGCGGCGCGCGCGGCGGGTGTCGAGGATGGCCTCACGGCGCCGCAGGCGCTTGCGCGATGCCGCGAGGTGCGGATCCGGCATCGATCGGCGGACAGGGAAGCCGGATGCACCGAGGCGATCCTTCAGTGCGCATACGGATTTTCGCCGCACCTCGAGGCCACCGGTCCCGGCACGGTGACGCTCGATCTGCGCGGGCTTGCGGGACTGAAGGGCGCGCTCGGGGTGGAGCCGCGGGGCGAAGGCCCCGCGCGGCATCCGGAGGGCGCATTGAAGTCGTGGGCGGAAGGATTGCTGTCCTCCGTGGGAGCGCTCGGCCTGCGGGCGCGCGTGGGGCTGGGGGGCACGCCGAACGTGGCGATGTACGCGGCGCGGTGGGCGGGAGTGCCGGGCGTGGCGGGCGTCCCTCGGGAGTCCGCGTCCCGTCCGGAAGCCGGCGGGAGGGCCTGGGTCGTCGCCGATGCGGCGGCGTTCGTGAGTCAGTTGCCGGTGGCGGCGCTCGGGCCGTCGGAAGACGTCCTGGATCTGTTGAGGCGGTGGGGCATCTCCACCGTGGGCGAGCTCCTCCGGCTCGGACAGGCGGAACTCGCCGAGCGGCTGGGGCTCGAGGCGCTCGGGCTGTTCGCGGCGGCATCGGTGAAGGCCTCGCGTCCGCTGCGCATGGTGCAGCCACCCCAGCGATTCGAGGAGAGCCACGAATTCGAGCCGCCCGTCGAGATGCTGGAGCCGCTGCTGTTCTTCCTGCGGAGGTTCGCGGACAGCCTCGCCCGGCGGCTGGACGGGTTCGGCCTTGCGGTCGGCGCGCTGCGCCTCGTGCTGCGGCTGGAATCCGGGGTGGCCCTCGAACGCATTCTGCGGCTGCCGGAACCGACGCGCCGCAGCGAGGTGCTGTTCCGGATGCTGTACACGCACCTCGAGGGGGTGCGCACGGAATCACCGCTCAAAGCGGTCCTGCTCGCGGCGGAGCCCGCGCGCCCGCAGCAGAGGCAGTTCAATTTTTTCGAGGCCTCGCTGCGGGATCCGCACCAGTTCCAGGAAACCCTGGCGCGCCTCGCGGCGCTGCTCGGAGCGGAGCGGGTCGGTTCGCCGAGGCGGGAAGACAGCCACCGGCCGGATGCATTCACCCTCGTGCCGCCGGAGTTCGAGGAAGCCCGGCCTCCCGCGGGGAAGGAAAGGTTCGGGATGGCGATGCGGCGCGTGCGTCCCGCGATGCCGGCGCAGGTGCAGGTGGAGGAGGGCGAGGAACGTCCCGTGGCGGTGCGATCGGCGCTGGGGAGCGGGCGGCTCGCCGGAGCGAGCGGGCCATGGAGGAGCTCCGGGCACTGGTGGGACGACACTCGCTGGAACCGCGAGGAATGGGACGTCGCCACGCGCGAGGGGCTCGTCCTTCGGATCGCGCGCGAGGGCGGAAGCTGGCGCGTGGATGCGGTGCTGGATTAGGCCGCATATTCCCGGACGACGACACGCCCTGTCAGTGCGGATGAACAACCCGGTCTACATCGAACTTCACGCGCGAAGCGCGTTCAGCTTTCTGCGCGGCGGCTCCGTGCCCGAGGAGCTGTCCGATCGCGCGGGGGCGCTGGGAATTCCGGCGGTCGGGGTGTGCGACCGGATGGGCGTGTACGGCGCGCCCCGAATGGCGGCGGCGGGGCGTGAGACGGGCGTCCGCGCGATCCACGGGGCGGAACTCGTGATGGAGGACGACACGGTGTTCCCGGTGCTCGTGGAGAACCGCACGGGTTACCAGAACCTGTGCCAGTTGCTGACCCGCGCGCATTTGCGGTCCCCGAAGGGCCAGGCCCGCGTGTTGTGGAGCGAGCTGGCGGAGTTTGCCGGGGGCCTCGTCGCGCTCACGGGAGATGAGGAAGGGCCGCTGGCGCGCTGTCTTGAAGCCGGCCGCCGGAACGCATCGGGGGAGACGCCGCCCCGGTTCGACGCCGCCGGGGCGGTGACGAAACTGCTCGAGGCCTTCGGACCCGGGAATGTCTATGTCGAATTGCAGCGACATCGCCGCCGCGGCGAGGACCGGCTGAACGAGCGCCTGCTCGCCATCGCGCGCGCCAGCCGTCTGCCGGTCGTGGCGACCAACGGCGTGGCGTACGCGGCCCCCGATGGGCGGCAGGTGCTCGACGTGTTCACGTGCCTGCGTCACCACACGACCCTCGATCGCGCCGGGCGCCTCCTTGCCGTGAACGACGAGCGCCACCTCAAGCCCGGCGCCGAGATGGCGGCGTTGTTCGCGGACGTTCCCGAGGCGGTGGCCAACACCGTCCCCCTCGCCGAACGGCTGCAGTTCCGGCTGGAGGACCTCGGGTACGAGTTCCCGAGGTTTCCCGTGGGCGAGGGAGAGACGATGGAGGGCGTCCTGCGAGACTGGGCCTGGCGCGGCGCGCGCGAGCGTTACGCGGGCGCGGTGCCCGAACGCATCCGGATGCTGCTGGAGAAGGAGCTCGACCTGATCGCGAAACTCGGGTTCGCCGGCTACTTCCTGATCGTGGCGGACCTCGTCCGGTACTGCCGCGAGCACGACATTCTCGTGCAGGGACGCGGAAGCGCGGCCAACAGCGCGGTGTGCTTCTGCCTCGGGATCACGGCGGTGGACCCGGTGAAGTTCAACGTCCTCTTCGAACGTTTCCTGAGCGAGGGACGCAAGGGCTGGCCGGACATCGACCTTGATTTGCCGAGCGGCGACCGCAGGGAGCGCGTCATCCAGGAGGTGTACCGCCGCTACGGCCGCCACGGGGCGGCCATGACGGCGACGGTCGTCAGCTATCGCGGACGCAGTTCGGCACGCGAACTCGGCAAGGTGCTCGGCCTGCCCGTGGATGTGCTGGACCGGTTCTCCGCGCTCTTCGCCAGCGGCGACTTCCCGCACACGCTCGACCTGCTCGCGCAGATGGAGCAGGCCGGGTTGCCGAAGTCGCATCCGCGCGCCCCCGTGTTCGCGGCGCTCTACCGGCGCATGGCCGGGTTGCCGCGTCACCTCGGCCAGCACACGGGGGGAATGGTCATCTGCGAGGGCGCGCTGAACCGCGTGGTGCCGCTCGAGAACGCGTCCATGCCCGGCCGCGTGGTCTGTCAGTGGGACAAGGACGACTGTGAGCACCTCGGCATCATCAAGGTGGACCTGCTCGGGCTCGGGATGATGTCGGTGCTGCAGGACGCGGTGGCGCTGACCGCCGCGCGCGGGCGCCCCGTGGACCTTGCGCAACTGCCCCCGGACGATCCGGACACGTTCGAACTGCTGCGGCAGGCCGACACGATCGGGGTGTTCCAGGTCGAGAGCCGCGCCCAGATGGCGACGCTTCCCCGGCTGCGGCCCAAGTGCTTCTACGACCTGGTGGTCGAGGTGGCGATCATTCGGCCCGGACCGATCCAGGGGGAACTCGCACACCCGTACCTGCGGCGTCGGGAGGGCTCGGAGCCCGTGACGTACTGGGATCCCAGGCTGCAGCCGGTCCTGGAGCGAACCCTGGGCGTGCCGCTCTTCCAGGAGCAGATGCTCGAGATCGCGATGGTGATGGCCAACTTCAGCGGCAGCGAGGCCGAGGACCTGCGGAAGGCCCTGAGCTTCCACCGGAGCGAGGAACGGATGCGGCGCTCACAGCAGCGTCTGCTCGAGGCGATGGAGCGCAGCGGCGTGTCCCCGAAGGTCGCCGAACAGATCGCCCGCGCCGTCGGGTCCTTCGCGCTGTACGGCTTTCCGGAGTCGCACGCGATCAGCTTCGCGCATCTCGCGTATGCCAGCGCCTTTCTGAAATCGCACCGCGCGCCGGAGTTCTACTGCGCGCTGCTCAACAACCAGCCGATGGGCTTCTACTCGCCCGCCACCATTGTGAAGGACGCGCGCCGGCGTGGGGTGCGGGTGCGGCCGGTGTGCGTGCTGCGTTCACGCTTCGAATGCGTCCTTGAGGAGGACGGCTCCCTCCGGCTCGGGTTGAACCAGGTGCAGGGTCTGAACCGCCAGCGCGCCGCCGCGATGGTCCAGGAACGGGACCGCAAGCCGTTCGGCTCGCTGAACGACCTCCGGCGCAGGGCCGGGCTCGATGCCGACGAGCTGCGCACCCTCGCCGCGATCGGCGCGTTGAACGTGTTCACGGGCCATCGACGCGCGGGTCTGTGGGAGGTCGAACGCCCGTTGCGGGAGGGCGAGCTGTTTGACGGAGCCGGCGACGGCTCCGAGTCCCCTCTGCGGCCGATGAACCCGTTCGAACGCGTGGGCGCCGATTACGAGGGGCTCCGGCTGACGACCGGCGCGCATCCGATGGCGCTGGTGCGGGACCGTCTCCCGGGGATCTGGACGGCGGCGGCCCTGCGCCGGGTGGTGGACCGGCAGCGGGTGCGGGTCGCGGGGCAGGTCATCTGCCGGCAGCGGCCGGGCACCGCCAAGGGGGTATGCTTCGTGAGCCTCGAGGACGAAACGGGCATCTCGAACGTGATCGTTTCGGCGAAATTGTTCGAGGCGCGGCGCCTGACGATCACGAGCGAACCGTTCCTCGTGGTGGAAGGCGTTGCGCAGCAGCGACATGGAACGGTCCATGTGCAGGCCGAGAAGATCGAGTGGCTCGACGTCGCCCCGCTGCCTGCGGGGGACTCGTACGATTTTCACTGACCGACGTTTGCGCAGGCGGAAGGCGGGGCGAAAAGGCGCTGTGCGGGGGTAAGGCAACTCTCGCTGGAGCAGGTATTTAGGTGATCCGGGATATGGGTGTGGAGTGTTCAAAAAAAGTTTTGACACCTCCCCGGCCCTCTGTAAGCGTCTGACGCACACACGGAAACACGAGCAGCAACACAAATGAGAACTAAACTCATCCTCACGACAGCAGCCCTTGGCGTGGCGAGTTCGCTGGGTGCCACGGCGCAGGTCTATTCGGTGAACGCGGTCGGCTACATCAATGTGACCATCCCGGCCGGTGGCCTGAAGATCGTTGCGAACCAGCTCAACACGGGCGGGAACACGATCAACGAGGTTCTGCCTGAGGCGCCCGATGGGGTGATCGTCTACAAGTACACGCCGGAGGCGGGCTTCGTCACAATCCAGCGGGTGTTCGGCGAGTGGTCTGCGGGTAGCGAGACGCTGAACCCCGGAGATGGTTTCTTCGTGTCCGCGCCTGCTGGCGACACGGATCTGACCCTTACGTTTGTTGGCGAAGTTCCGCAGGGCAACCTCGAGGTTGAACTTTCGGAAGGCCTGAATCTCGTGGGTTCGCCCGTGCCGCAGGCCGGCGCTCTTTCCGAGGATCTCGAATTCCCCGGGGAAGATGGCGACTTCATCTATCAGTGGGATGACGAGACGCAGGCCTATGTGACGACCCAGTTCGTCTTCGGCGAGTGGCTGCCCTCCGAGCCTCAGGTGGCCGTGGGTGAAGGCTTCTTCGTCAGCAAGGCCTCGGATGGCTCTTGGACTCGTCAATTCAGCGTCAACCCTTGATCTGCAGGGACGATCTCGAGATAGGAGACCGGAACTGATAATCACCGCGGTACGAACCCAACTCATATGAAGAAAATCGCACTAACTGTGACTGCGCTGCTCGTGGCTGCGTCGTCCTTCGCTCAGGGACTGCTGAATTTCTCGACGGCGGTTCCAGGGTCGATCGATGCCTTCGTTACCTACGAGGCGACGGGCGAGCGCGTCGGAAGCATGTTCTACGGCCAGCTGCTGGCGGGACCGGCGGATGCCGCAGATGATGCGCTGCAGCCGATTGGTGTGCCGCAGCCCTTCCGGGATTCGCCTGCGGCGGCACTCGGTCACATCGTGGCGGGAACTGTGACGGTTCCTGATGTGGCTGCGGGTTCTGTGGCAAAGGTTCGCTTGGTTGCTTGGCACAGCGATCTCGGAGATTCGTGGGAAGAAGCTGTCGCCGCTAGTCTGGGCGGCATCGGCCAGTCGGACATCATCGAGGTGACGCTGGGTGGCGGCATCCCGCCTCTGCCTCCTGCGAACCTGACGGGTCTCGAAGGGTTCACCATCGAAACGCTCGTTCCCGAGCCGACGATTGCTGCTCTTGGTCTTCTGGGCGCCGGGTTGCTGCTGTTCCGTCGCAAGAAGTAACGTGTTGCTGATGTGTAGGATCAAGGCCGCCCGAAAGGGCGGCCTTATTTTTTTGAAGGGGTGATCATGCAGGCGCCCGTCGAGTTTCCGTTGCATGTCGTCGTGGTGATGGTGCTGATGGCGATTGCCATGGGGGGCGTCCCGCTGCTGCTCGCGCGGCTCTGGGCCCGGTTCGTTTCCCCGGCCAAGCCCGGTCCCGAGAAGGAGTCGAACTACGAGTGCGGCCTGCCGTCCGCGGGCGAACCGGGAGGTCCCCGGAACGTGCACTATTACCTCTACGCCATCGTGTTCCTCGTGTTCGATGTGGAGAGCGTTTTCCTGATCCCGTTTGCGGCCGCATTCACGGGTCTGCCCGTGGGCGCGGTGGTCGCGATGGCCGTGTTCCTGCTGCTGCTGGTGGAAGGCCTGGTCTGGGCGTGGGCGAAGGGGGTCCTCACCTGGCGTTGAACCGCGCCGCGCATGGGCGCAGATTGAGCCGCATGGAAGCCGAGGAACGATTGAGAGCCCAGGGGGTCATCGTGACCTCGCTGGAGGAACTCTACAACTGGGGGCGGCGAAGCTCGATCTGGCCGCTGCAGTTCGGCCTTGCCTGCTGCGCGATCGAGATGATGGCGAGCACCATGGCGCGGTTCGACATGGCGCGCTTCGGATCGGAGGTGTTCCGGCCGTCACCGCGCCAGGCGGATCTGATGATCGTTTCCGGCACCGTGACCAAAAAGATGGCGCCGCAGATCGTCCGCCTCTACAACCAGATGGCGGAACCCAAGTACGTCATCGCGATGGGCGCCTGCGCGATTTCCGGAGGCCCGTTCAAGCAGGGTTACAACGTCCTCAAAGGCATCGACCGGTTTATCCCGGTGGATGTGCACATCCCCGGCTGTCCTCCGCGTCCGGAGGCCCTGCTGCACGGGTTGATGACCCTGCAGGCGAAGATTCGCGGGCAACCGCTGGTGGGACCGGATCGGCCCCGGCACCTGCGGGAGGATGCCGTGAGCGAGTATCCGGTGCCGCGACATGCCGCGCATGACATCGAGCCGCCCTTTCATGCGGAGGTCTGGAATCCACCGACGGCCGCGCGTCCGGCGTGACGGACGCACGAAACGGAACCATGGCGAAGGCGGCATCCGAATCCATCGAGGCGCTGGCCGATCGCATCCGTGCGGGCGTTCCCGGCGCGCGGGTTGAGGTGGTGATGAATGGGGCGCCCTCGGCGCAGCATTCACTCCTTGTCGATCGGGCCAGCGTGGAGCGCGTCGCGCGCTTCCTCCGCGACGAACCGGGTCTGCAACTGGACTACTGCTCAAACGTGACGGGAGTGGACTGGCTTGATCGGACGAGCAAGGTCCGGCAGGCGGGAGAGGACGGCGAGAAGGAGGTGACCGTCGTCACGCCCGGATACCTCGAGGTGGTCTATCACCTCTACTCGATGGCGCTGGAAACCGGGCCGGTCATCCTGCGCGTGCGAACGGGGAATCGCACGGAGGACGTGGCGGTCCCGTCGCTGACCCCGGTCTGGCGCTCCTGCGAGCTCCAGGAGAGGGAGATCTACGACCTGTTCGGCGTCCGATTCACGGGGCATCCGGATCTCCGCCGGCTGCTGATGTGGGAGGGTTTTCAGGATCATCCCATGCGCAAGGATTACGTCGAACCGGACGACTACGAGTACGAGCCCACGCCGCACGACAGGGTTCTTGAACGCGCGCGTGCTCACAAGGAAGGGGGGGATGGGCCGTGAGGGAGACCCGCGTGTCCGCTTCGGGAAACGGAAATGGCCGCGCCATGCACGGCCTGCCGGCCGATGCCGTCGCGTCGCGGTACGCCCTCCTGCGCGGCGAAGAGGGATCCGAACCGGACGACAGCACGCTTCTGGAGGTCTCGATGGGGCCCCAGCATCCGTCCACCCACGGAGTGTTCCGCATGGACGTGGTGCTGGACGGCGAGACCGTCGTGAAACTGAAGCCGGTGTTCGGCTATCTCCACCGGAACCACGAGAAGATCGCGGAGGGCACGTCCTATCTCGGCGTCATGCCGTACACGGACCGCCTGGACTACTTCTGCTCGCTCAGCAACAACTGGGGGTACGCGCTGGCCGTGGAGAAACTCGCCGGCATCCAGGTCCCCGAGCGCGCGGAGTACCTTCGGGTGATCACGGCCGAACTGACGCGCCTCCAGAATCACACGTGCCTCGCGGGCTTCCTCATGCAGGACATGGGCGCGTCGGGCACTCCGCTGATGTACGGCTTCCGCGAGCGGGAGCGCATTCTCGACCTGTTCGAGGCGCTCACGGGGGCCCGCATGATGTGCAACTACATGCGCTTTGGCGGTTGCCGATGCGACACGCCCGATGGCTGGCTCGATGAGGTGCGCAGGGTCGTCGATGCGTATCCCCGGTTTCTCGATGAGTTCGAGAACCTGCTCTCGACCAACGAAATCGTGATGGCGCGGACGCAGGGCGTGGGTGTGGTGCCGAAGGACCTTGCGGTCAGCGCCGGCCTGACCGGGCCCATGCTCAGGGCGAGCGGCGTTCCCTACGACATTCGCAGGGTGGACGGCTACGGGATCTATCCGCGGTTCGAGTTCCGCGTGCCCTACGGTGAGCACGGGGACACCTATGACCGGTACATGATGCGGATCCTGGAGATGCGGGAGTCCCTGAAGATCCTGCATGCCGCGCTTGATTCGATCCCCGAGGGACCGGTCATGGATCCCAAGGCGAAGATTCGCGGGTTCCGGCCGAAGCCCGGGGAGGCATACGGTCGGATCGAGTCGCCGAAGGGCGAACTGGGCTTTTATCTGATCAGCGACGGCGGGCCGAGTCCCTACCGCTACCGGGTTCGACCTCCGAGCCTCATCAACCTGACAGTGCTCGAGGACATGTGCCTCGGCCACAATGTTGCCGACACGGTGATCATACTCGGCAGCGTGGACATCGTGCTCGGCGAGGTGGATCGATGAATGCATCCGTCCCGGCGGCGCGCGGCCGCCCGCGCCCATCGTGAACCGAAGGAATCCGCATGCTTGGATCCGGACTCATCAAGGGAATGGCGGAGACGGGCCGCAACTTCGTCGGCTCGTACTTCCGGCGGGAACGGCTCGTGACCGTTCAGTATCCCGAGGAACGGGTGAAGCTGAAGGAGAGTTTCCGGCAGTTTCCCTTTCTCGTGTACGACGGGGACGATCCTGAGGCCGGCCTGCGCTGCGTGGCGTGCCAGATCTGCGAGAAGGAATGCCCGCCGCAGTGCATCTACATCGAGAAGAGCAAGGACAAGAAGCCGGACCATGTCGGCAAGCCTCAGTTCTATCCGGCGGTGTTCAACATCGACGTCTCGGTGTGCATGAGCTGCCAGATCTGCGTCGAGGTCTGTCCCTTCGACGCCATCAAGATGGATCATGAGTACGAGCTCAGCACCGATGACCGGTTCGATGGCCTCCTCTTCCGGAAGGAACGCCTTGCGAAGTCGAACGATTACTTCCGCATGATCCGGCCCACGGAAGCCGCCGAGGTGGACGCGCGAAGATCGGCGGAGCAGGAGAAGGCGGCGCGCGCCCGGGCCGCCGCGGACCGTCCCGCGCGGCCGGCCGCGGCACCGCCGGCCACGTAAGCTTCGGACGCTGACGATGAAGGGCGTGAGGGGGCGCCCGCGGAGCGTCGCCGGACGGCCTGGGGAGGATCTTCCGCGACCGAACCGTCCGGGTTCGGATTCGGCGTACTTTGTTCTTCTCCCGGTGCGGACAAATCCGTGAAATCGGGGCCGCAATCCACGTCCATGGCTGAGCGCGCCGATCAACTGTTCGTGAATCTGCTGCACGCCGCGCTGGAGTGGCTGCCGGAGCCGGTTCGCGGGATCGCGGGGCTCGTCGTGAGCATCGGCGCGATCCTCGCCGTGTTCGGATTGCTGTTTGGTCTCACCACGGTCTGTGAACGCAAGGCGATCGCCCGGATGCAGAATCGCCTCGGCCCGAATCGGGTGGGACCCTTCGGGCTGCTGCAGTTTGTCGCGGACGGGCTGAAGACACTCACCAAGGAGGATGTCGTGCCGCGCACCGCCGATCGGGTGGTGCACTTTCTCGCCCCGCTCGCCCTGCTTGTGCCGGTCCTGCTCACCTACCTGGTGATCCCGTTCGGCAGGAACATGGTGGTCCTCGACGTGGACGCGGGGCTGCTGTTCTTCTTCGCGGCGGGCGCCTCCACCGAACTCGCGGTCTTCATGGCCGGCTGGAGCAGCCGGAACAAATACTCGATGCTCGGGGCGATGCGCGCGATCGCGCAGATGGTGAGTTATGAGCTGCCCTTCATCCTTTCCACGCTCGGCGTCGTGATGATCACGGGAACGCTCTCGACGGTGGCGATCGTGGAGGCGCAGGCCGCGGGCGAGGGTGCGTGGCTGGCACGGTGGCATGTCTTCACGCCGTGGGGGCTCGTTGCGTTCGTGCTGTTTCTGATCGCCGGCTTCGCGGAGTCGAATCGCTCCCCGTTCGACCTGCCGGAGGGGGAGTCGGAAATCGTGGCGGGCTACTTCATCGAGTACTCCGGGTTCAAGTTCGCGCTGTTCTTCATGGCGGAGTACCTCGGGATGTTCGCGAGCAGCGGCATGGCGGTGACGCTCTTTCTCGGGGGCTGGACGGCGCCGTTCTCATCCCTGGAGTGGGTGCCGTCCTGGCTGTGGTTCTTCATGAAGCTGCTCGCGCTGATCGCCCTGTTCATCTGGGTGCGCGGCACGACTCCGCGGCTGCGCATGGATCAGCTCATGGATTTCGCGTGGAAGCTGATGCTGCCGCTGGCGCTGGCGGTCCTGCCGGTGGCGGCGATCTGGCACTACTCGGGCGGCGGCCTTCGCGGATGGGCGATCTGCTTCCCGCCGCTGGCCCTCGCCTACGTGCTGCTGGCGCGCGCGATCGCCGGTCGGCGCCGCATGGGCAGGAGAACGTACCGCTACGCCTGAGCCATGAACATCCCACTGTTCCTCGTGATGACGGCGCTCGCGGTCGGCGGCGCGATCGCGGCGATGGGACTGCGAAACACGGTGCACTGCGCGCTCTCGCTGGTGGTCACGTTCGTGGGCCTCGCGGGACTTTACCTCGGACTGGACGCGCAGTTCGTCGGGCTGGCGCAGGTGCTCGTGTATGTCGGCGCGGTCGCGATTCTCCTGGTATTCGTGATGCATCTCACGAGGACGGCCGGTGAACCGGCCGGCAGGGATGCGTGGCCCGGCGGCGTGCTCGCGGGCGCGCTCGTCGCGGTGGTGCTGGGCCTTGCGATCTCGAGGACGCCGGGACTCCAGCCCCGGGAGCCCGGACCGGAACTCATGGGCGTGCGGGCGATCGGTGAACTGCTGATGAGCGAATACGTGCTGCCGCTGCAGGCGATCGGGGTGCTCCTGACGGCCGCCATGATCGGCGCCGCCATCCTTGCCCTCCAGGAGCGCGGACGGCACGCGGCCTCCCGAAGAACGGAATGAACCCGCTCACTGCGCACCTGTTCGTCGCGATCCTGCTTTTCGTGATCGGGTTGACCGGCGCCGTTGCCCGGCGCAACGCGATCATCGCGCTGGTCGGCATCGAGCTGATGCTGAACGCGGCGAACCTGAGCTTTCTGGCGTTCTGGCGCCATGGCCCCAATCCGGATCCCGGCGCGGGAATGATGTTCGTGGTGTTCTCGATCGCGATCGCGGCGGCGGAGGCGGCGGTGGGGCTTGCGCTGATCATCGCGATCTTCCGGCACCGGAAGACGACCTCGCTGGCGGAGGTGAACACGATGCGCGGATGAACTGGGTCGCGTCCAACGTGTGGCTGATTCCTCTCGTGCCGCTCCTCGCGGCCGGGGGGATCGCGCTGATGCCGCGGCGCGCGGCGCGCGCGGCGATCGGCATGGCGATCAGCGCGATGACCGCCGCGCTCGTGATGGCCCTGCTGGCGTTCGCGCCGACCCTCGCTCCCGTGGGCGAAGAAGTCGCAAGGGAGCTGAACTTCACATGGTTCCACGCGGGCGGCGACGCGGTGCGCCTCGGATTCATCCTGGACCCGCTGGGGGCGGTGATGCTCGTGATGGTGTGCCTCGTGTCCCTGATGATCTTCGTGTTCAGCGCCGGCTACATGGCGGCGGACGCGAACGTCACCCGGTTCTTCGGATTCCTGTCGCTCTTCGCGGCCGCCATGCTCGGCCTCGTGATCGCGAACAGCCTCCTGCTGCTGTTCGTGTGCTGGGAAGTCATGGGGCTGGCGTCGTACCTCCTGATCGGCTTCTGGTACGAAAGGCCTTCCGCGGCCGCGGCCGCGAAGAAGGCGTTCATCGTGACCCGCATCGGCGACCTCGCGCTCTTTCTCGGGATGCTCTGGCTGTATCACGCGTCCGGCACGCTCCTGTTCTTCGATGGCGGTAACGGGTGCCTCGAGGGCGCCGCGCTGAACGGACTCGCCACGTCGACCGTGGCCGGGGGCATGACTGTCGCCACCGCGGTCTCGCTCCTGCTCATCGGCGGCGCGGTCGCGAAGTCGGGCCAGGTGCCCCTGCACGTGTGGCTTCCGGATGCCATGGAGGGTCCCACGCCCGTGAGCGCCCTCATTCATGCCGCGACGATGGTCGCCGCGGGCGTGTTCCTCGTCGCGCGTGCCTTCCCCCTGATGAGCGGCGGGAACGCGGACCTCACCTCGTCGGGCGGAAGCCTCCCGCTCCAGGTGGTGACGTGGATCGGCGCCGGGACCGCGTTCTTCGCCGCGCTCGTGGCGACGGGACAGACCGACATCAAGCGGATCCTCGCATGGTCCACGATCTCGCAGCTCGGCTACATGTTCGTGGGGCTCGGAACCGGCGGAATCGCGGCGGGCGTCTTTCACCTCCTGACCCACGCGTTCTTCAAGTCGCTGTTGTTCCTCGGCGCGGGCTCGGTGATCCACGGATGCCACGGACAGCAGGACGTGCGGTGGATGGGCGGCCTCCGGCGAATCATGCCCGTGACGTTCGCGACCTACGCGGTCGGCATGATGGCGCTGGCGGGCTTCCCCCTGTTCTTCTCGGGCTTCTGGAGCAAGGACGAGATCCTGCACACCGCCTGGTCATGGGAACCGTCGCGCGTGCCGTTCGTGCTGGTCGCCGCCGCCGCGGTGCTGACCGCTTTCTACATGACCCGCCAGATCGGCGAGGTGTTCTTCGGTGAATATCGGGCGGAACGACGGTACGGCGTCGCGGAGCAGCGGCCGCATGAGAGTCCCTCCGTGATGCGATGGCCCTTGATCGTGCTCGCTGTGTTCGCCGTGGCGCTGGGATTCATCGGCACGCCGGCATGGCCATGGTTCGAAGCATGGCTCGCGGGACACGGAGCGGAGATCGACTGGAATCGCCTGCGGGAGGCCGTTCCGATGATGGTCGTTTCCACGGCGCTGGTCGCGGCGGGCGTGACGACGGGCTGGATCGTGTATGTCCGACGCCCGCGCGAGGACGCGGAGGATCCGGATCCGCTCGAGGCAGTCGCCCCGAGGACGTTCCGGGCGCTGCACCGGCAGCTGTATGTGGATGACCTCTACCGGGGGACCGTGGTGGCCCTGCACCGGGGCCTGTCGATCCTTGCGGCGTGGCTCGACCGGCTGGTGATCGGGACGCTCGTCATGGCGACGGGCGTTCTGACACAGGCTCTGGCGGCGCTGGCGCGCTGGATCGACGAAGGGGTTGTGAACACCGGGTTCGATGCGGGCTGCGAAGGCGCGCGCCTTGCCGCCCGCGGGCTTTCGCGCGTGCAGGGCGGCAGGGTGCAGCGGTACCTCGGCGGCATGGTCCTCGGCATGGTGATTCTGAGTCTGCTTCTCATGTGGGGGGTGATGACCGGATGAGGCCTGCGCGCGTAATCAGGATGGCGCCCCGCGCGGGCGCCGGAAGGAAGGAGGATCCAGGATGCCCTGGCTGACCCTGCTCACCTTTCTGCCGCTGGCCGGCGCGGTCGTCGTGGGGCTCGCGACGCGCGGCCGGGCCGCTCGCGTGCTGGCGCTGACGTTCCATGCCGCGGTCTTCGGGATGGTCGTCGGAATCGCGGCTGGCTTCCAGCCGGGGCGGCAGGGCATGCAGTTCGAGGAGCGATATGCGTGGGTGCCTTCGATCGGCGCCGAGTACCGGCTGGGCATCGACGCGCTCGGACTTGTCAGCGTGCTGCTGGCCGGGGGGGTGCCGTGGTTTGCCGCGGCGATGTCCGCGCGGGTGTCGGGAGGACGTGAGCACGTCTATCACGCCCTGGTGCTGATGCTTCAGTGCGGCCTGCTCGGCACGTTCACCGCCCTGAATTTCTTCCACTGGTTTCTCTTCTGGGAGCTTGGCCTGGTTCCGGCCTACCTGCTGGTGCGGATGTTCGGGGAGCGTGGCGCCGGCCCCGCGGCATTCCAGTTCTTCGTCTACACGATGGCGGGAAGCGTCGCGCTCCTGCTCGCGTTCCTCGCGCTGAACGCCGCGGGCGGCAGCTTCGACTTCGAGGAACTCGCCGCATTCGGAAGGTCCGGCGAGCTCGGAACCGCGCTGGCGGCCGTGATCCCGTGGTCGGGTGTGTTCTCTTCCGGCGGGGCGCTGGCGTGGCTCGTGTTCGCGGGCGTGCTGCTGGGATTCGCCGTGAAGGTGCCGCTGTGGCCGTTTCACACGTGGCTGCCCGACACCTACACCACGGCGCCGTCGCCCGTGACCATGGTTCTCACCGGCGTGCTCTCGAAGATGGGCGTGTACGGTCTGCTTCGGATCGCCCTGCCGATCTTTCCCGAGCAGTTCCGCGCGATGCAGCCGGTCCTGATCGCCCTCGCGCTCGCGACCGTGGTGCTGCCGGTCCTCGCGGCGTTCGCCCAGGAGGACTTGAAGCGGATCCTTTCGTATTCGTCGATCAACCATCTCGGCTACTGCCTGCTGGGTGTGTTCGTCCTCGGAGACGGGGACACGGACCTCGGGACATCCCCGCTCGCGGGCGGGGTGATCCTGCAGATGCTCAATCACGGCGTTGTCGCGGCCACCCTCTTCGCGTGCGCGGAGGTCCTCGAGCGGCGCAGCGAGGGAACGAGGGAGCTTGGCGAATTCGGCGGCCTCCGCCGCGTGGCTCCGGTGTTCTGCGGGTTGATGGGCATCAGTGTGTTCGCGTCCGTGGGATTGCCGGGACTGAACGGGTTCGTGTCGGAGTTTCTGATCTTCCGCGGAGTTTTCGGACACGCGCCATGGGCGGCGGCCGTGGGATTGGCCGGCCTGCTCGGCACGGCGGTGTTTCTGCTGACGATGATGCAGCGGATCTTTCACGGGCCGCTGCCCGGGGCGTGGGCGGCAATGCCCGACCTCACCCCGGAGGAGCGCTGGTTCCTCGGACTTCCCGTGGTTCTGATGTTCGTGCTCGGCATCTATCCCGAGCTGGTGATGCGGTGGATGAACCCGATCGCGATCGCGGGAGGAGGCTGAACCGCCATGTTGCTGACGTTCACGATCTGGATCTCCCTGGCGGGCGCGGCGGCGGCGGCCCTGGCGGGTTCGGGACGGCCCGGGGCCTCACGATGGATCGCCCTCTTGACGACCGTCGCCGGAGCGTGCGTGGCGATGGCCGGGGCGGTGCGGATCGGCGTTCCGGATGGTGAGGTGACCCTGCTGCGCGTGCCGTGGGTGCGGCAACTCGGCATCGACTTTCATCTCGCGGCCGACGGCATCAGCCTCGTGCTGGTGCTGCTGACCGGCATCGCCGCCGTCGCGGGCGTGCTGTTCTCGTGGAACGTGGAGGATCGCGCCGGCGGCTTCTTCGCCCTGTACCTCATCCTGATCGGCGCGGTGTACGGCGTCTTCATGAGTTTCGATCTGTTTCAGCTCTTCGCGTTCTACGAGCTGGCGATCGTGCCGAAGTACTTCCTGATCGCGATCTGGGGCTCCACCCGCCGTGAGTACGGCGCGATGAAGCTCGCGCTCTACTCGTTCGTGGGGAGCGCGATGGTGCTCGCCGGGATCGTGGCCACCTTCGTGGCGGCAGGCGTCGGGACCTTCGACCTCGCGAGCCTCGCCGCCGTGGGCCTTCCGGACGGGTTTCAGAAGTGGGCTTTCCCGCTGGTGTTCGTCGGGTTCGCGATTCTGGCGGGCCTGTGGCCGCTGCATACCTGGGCGCCCACCGGCCATGTCGCGGCGCCGACCGCGGCCTCCATGCTGCTGGCGGGCGTCGTGATGAAGCTGGGCGCGTACGGTGCGTTGCGCGTCGGGATGATGCTGATGCCGGAGGGCGCGCGCGTGTGGGCGCCGGCGCTCGTCGCGCTCGCCGCCGCGGGCATCGTGTACGCCGCCCTCGTCGCGCTGGTGCAGCAGGACTTCAAGTTCGTCATCGGCTACTCGAGTGTCTGCCACATGGGATTCGTGCTGCTCGGACTGGCGGTGGCGAACCCCGCGGGACTTTCGGGCGCGGTGCTGCAGATGTTCTCGCACGGCGTGATCGCGGGGCTGCTCTTCGGCGTGGTCGGCCGGATGGTCTATGACCGCACGCACACGAGGGAGCTGACCGTGCTGGAGGGCCTGCGTCTCGCGCGGACACTCCCGTTCGCGGCGGTGACGTTCACGATCGCGAGCGTGGCCTCCATGGGGCTGCCCGGGTTCAGCGGCTTCGTCGCCGAGCTTCACGTGCTGATCGGCGCGTGGCAGGCGCACCCGGCCGCCGCGCTTGCGGGCGGTCTCGGCGTGATTCTGTCGGTGGCGTTCACGCTGCGAGTCCTGCAGCGAGCCTTCCTTGGTCAGAGTCCGGAGGCGAAGGAGATCGAGCAGCCCCCGTCGATCACGTTTCCGGAGAAGGCGGGGGCGGTGCTGCTCACCGCGGCGAGCCTTTGGGCCGGCCTGTATCCCCGGGTGCTGATCGAGTGGATTGACGCCGCGTTGAACGCGCCGGCCTTCGAGGGGCTGCGCCACACATTCGCATGGCCATGAACTACCTGGATCTGGGCCGAATCGCGTTCGCGGAGATCCTGATGGTGGCCGCCGCCCTGGCGGTGCTCGGGGCGGACCTGAAGATGCGCGCCGCATGGAGTCCCGCGCTGCGGCGGTCATGGGCCATCGGAATCGGGACGGCGGGTTGCGCGGCTGCGATCGGATGGCTCGTGGCCGTGGCACCGGAGGGCGCCGCGCCGGCGGGGATGTTCCTGAGCGACTCCCTTGTTCGTCTCGTGAAGACGGTGGTCGTCGCGCTGACCGCCGGATCCCTGCTCCTCGCCTCGCGGACCGGGTTCACCGGGCACACGGGCGAGTACGTGGCGGTGATGCTCCTCGGCGCCGTGGGCATGATGCTTGTCACCGCCTCGGAGAACGCACTGATGATGTTCCTGTCCCTCGAACTGGCGAGCCTCTCGCTTTACATCCTCACGGGGTTCGACAAGAGCGCCCCGAGGAGCGCCGAGGCCGCGCTGAAGTATTTCCTCGTCGGGGGGACGGCGGGGGCGTTCCTGCTCTTCGGATTGAGCTGGCTCTACGGCGCCGGCGGCTCGATCGAGTTCGAGGGATTGCGGGCGGGCCTCGCGAACGGGCTCGCCGGCGGCGATGCGAACGTCGCGCCGGCTGCGCCGGTCGGATGGGTTTCGCCCATGGTGCTTGCCGGGCTCGTGATGGTGTTCGTCGGCATGGGCTTCAAGGTGGCGGCCGCACCCTTCCATTTCTGGGCACCCGACGCCTACCACGGCGCGCCCACCGCGGCGGCGGCGTTCATCTCGACCGCGTCCAAGGTGGCGGCGTTTTTCATCATCGCGAAGTTCGCGGCGGTCGCGCTGCAACCCATCGCGGGCGCGACGGAGTGGGGACGGTATGCTCCCGGGTGGCGCCCGCTGGCGGCCGTCCTCGCGGTCGTGTCGATGGTGTGGGGAAACCTCGCCGCGGTCTGGCAGCGCGATGTGAAGCGCCTGCTGGCCTATTCGGCCGTCGCACACGCCGGGTACACGCTGCTCGGCGTCATCGAGGGCGGACCGAACGGGATGGCGGCGGTGATCTTCCATTCCGCGACCTACGGGTTCACGCTCCTGGGTGCCTTCGGCGTGCTGAACCTGGTGGAGCGGGCGACGGGCGGCACCGAGTTCGAGCACCTCGCAGGACTCGGACGGCGTGCTCCGGGCATGGCCTTGTGCCTCGCCGTGTTCATCCTGTCCCTCGCCGGTGTGCCGCCGCTGGCCGGCTTCTTCGGGAAGTTCTACCTGTTCCTGACCGTTCTCGGGGGCGAAACCCTCGGGAACTTCTGGCTCGTGCTGATCGCCGCGGTCACGACGTGTGTCGCGTTCTACTACTATCTTCGCGTGCTGAAGGCGGTGTTCGTGGAGCCGCCGGGTGCGGAATGGTCCACGGCCATCGGCGGCGTGGAGAGGGGCACCGTGTGCCTCGCCGCGGTCTTGGTCGTGGCGGCCGGGTGCGCGCCCGGTTGGGCGCTCGGTCCGCTGCTCGGCGCCGCGGGCGGCGCGTGACGGCCCCGGCAAAGGTCGGCTGCGATCGCCCCCGGGGTGATGACGCGCGGCCGACGCTCGGTTCAGGGTCGAGGGAGGACGACGGCCGTGCGGGCGAAAACATCCGAAGGAACGCCGAGCGCCTGCTTGAGCCGGACGTCGCGGTCCCACGCGTTGGCCACGGCGTCGATTTCAGCGCACTGCTCCACGGACAGGTTCAGCGGGAAGTACCACGGGGAGACCAGCGCCGTGTTGATGAGGGGAAAGTCGGAGCCGTACACGAGGCGCCCCGCGGTTTCAGGCGCCTCGAGCACCTCGCGCAGGACTCCGATCCTGTTCGCCTGGGTGAGCGCGGAAATGTCCGCGTGCAGGTTGGGAAACTCGCGCATCAGCGCGAGCAGGTGCCGGAGGTCGGCCTGGCCGTCGTTCCTTCCCCCCGCGCCGGTGTGCGCGGCGATCACGAGCAGGCCCTGTTCGAGTGGGAGCCGAAGGCGACGCGGATCGGCGAGTTCGTCGCGGGCCCGCGTGAACGAGCGCTCGGTCCCCGTGTGCGAGAGGAGTGGAAGGGAGAGTTCGCGCATCCGGACGTAGAATGGGATGTGCGCGGGATCGGCCGGATCGATGTCCATGACGGACGGGATCCACTTGACGAGAACGGCGCCGTTGGAGGCCGCGGCCTCGAGACGTTGCAGCGCGTCGCGGCGGAGCGGGTTGATGGATGCGCCGAAGAGCAGGTTGGAATGCCGCGCGACTTCGCGGCCGACGAACTCGTTCGGGACGAAGACGTCCGTGCGATCGAGGTCGAGCTCCCCCGTGTCGGGATCGATCACTCCGTCGAGGGCGAGGACGACCGCGCGGTCCACGTGCTCGCTGCGGTCGAGTTCGCGGGCGATCCGCTCGATCACGATGGCATCGCCGTTCTGTTCGAGGTCCTCGATCGTGACGCCGAACGCCTCGAGAAACGCCCGGAAGCGGAAGTTCGCCCGCATCGCGGGTGAGACATGGCAGCCACTGTCGCCCGCGCCGATCCCCGCCGCGTGGCAGTGCAGGTCGATGATCGTCCCGGGCAGGCGTTGCGGCTGCCGATACGGCCCGGAGAAGAGAATCAGCCGGCCGCCGGTCCCGACGGCGGCCGCGAGCAGGATGACGGCGACCGCTCCGGGCAGAAGCCGCAGGAGGCGACGCCGCCTCCCTGGCCGGGCGGAGGGAGTGTCGTTCATGAGGCGGCCGCCGCGAGTTCCTCCTGGAGCTGGGCGGCAAGGGCGCGGTGGTTCACCTTGCCCGTCCCCAGCTTCGGGATCTCACGGACGTGATGGATCTCGCGCGGCACGCACAGGTTGCTGAAGCCGCGGGACCGAAGGGCATTCCGGATCTCCTCGAGGTGCAGGCGCGGTTCGTTGGTGGCCGCGACAAGGCGTTCGCCCTTCTCGGAGTCCGGCACCGCGATGATCGCGATCTGGAAGCGGAGCCCGTAATGGGGGAACGCGCCCGCGAGCGCCTCCTCGACGGCGGTGAGGCTGACCATTTCGCCGCTGATCTTCGCGAAGCGCTTGAGGCGGCCGAGGACATGGACGAAGCCGTCGGGTTCCACGCTGGCGATGTCGCCCGTGTCATACCACCCGCCGAGGGACTTGAAATCGGCGTCGGCGTCGCGGTTCAGGTAGCCGCGCATGATGTTCGGTCCGCGCACGAGCAGTCGTCCGCCCTCCGGCACGCCGGGGAGCGGCTCGAGCTTCCACTCGATCGCCGGGAGGAATCGGCCGACAGACCCGACCCGCGGTTCGAGCAGCGAGTTGATGCAGATGACGGGGCCGCATTCCGTGGCGCCGTATCCCTCGAGAACGCGGACACCAAACTTGCGGGCGTAGGTCTGGAACGTGGCGTCCTGCAGCTTCTCGGCGCCGGCCACGAGCAGCCGGACGGTTCGGAAGTCGTACGGGTGGGCCTTGCGGGCGTAGCCGTTGAGGAAGGTCGGCGTCCCGAACATCACGGTGCAGTCCAGGTTGTAGACGATGCTTGGCACCAGGCGGTAATGCAGCGGCGTCGGATACAGGAAGCAGAAGACGCCGCGGATGAGCGGCGCGATCACTCCGGCCATCAGCCCGAAGCTGTGAAACAGGGGAAGCGCGTTGAAAAAGCGATCCGTGTCGAGGATGTCGAGGGTGACGATGAGCTGGCGGAAATTCGCGAGCAGGTTTCGGTGCGTGAGTTCCACGCCCTTGGGAAAGCCCTCCGAACCGCTGGTGAACAGAACGACCGCGGTGTCATCCGGATGAAGGTCCGGGGTGAGCTCCCGATGCCGACTGAAGAAGGATCCGGCGACCGCCGCAAGCCGCCGCGACCGGGGGATCCGCGGGCGCACGTCGTCGAGGTGAATGAGTCCGATCCCGGCGCCGGTGAACGCGGAGGCGTCGATCCGCGCTCGAGAGAGAAATTCGCGGGAGGTGATCACCTGCCGGATGCCCGCAAGCTCGCAGCAGCGAAGCATGACCGTCGTGCCGCTGGAGAAGTTCAGCATCGCCGGGATGCGCCGCGCGGCCCAGAGGCTGAGGATCACGACCGGCGCGGCGTTCACGTTCGGCAGGAGAACACCAACACGGGTGGAGGCGGGGTCGAGGAGCGCCTTCCATTCCCGGGCGAGCAGCCCGGCGCCCACCAGCAGGCGCCGGAACGAGAGCTTCTGGCGCGTCGTGTCGTTCAGGACGACGAATCGCGGACGTTCCCTCGCGGTCTCCACGATCGCTTCGGGAAGGGTCGCCGGTCCCATCGCCATCTCCACGTCGAACTGCTGGCGGACCATCACGTCGCGCAGCCAGTTGACGAGGATTCCCCGCGCCTCCGTCGTGCTCACGCCCTCGGGATGCGGTGGCTCGAGAACGTCGCTGAAGTGGACGCTGACCCGAGGGAACAGCCGCCGCCACCCGGGATGCGGGGCGAAGGGCGTCCGCGCCGCCCCGCGGATGCACGCGGTGATGACGCGCGTGCGGGTCTTGAAGATCAGGAACCCGGTTCCCTCGAAAAGTTTCATCAGGGCGCCGGTGCGCGAGATGCGGCCCTCGGGAAACAGTACGAGACGTCCCCCGCCCGCGAGGAACTCGGCCATGCGCTTGACCGCGAACGGCGAGGAGATGTCGATCGGGAAGGTGCGGCGGTTCACCATGATGCGGCGGTGCAGCCAGCTCGTGCGCGCCGTCTCGCTGGACGTGACGAACCGCCAGTCGTCCTCGAGGCATACGCCGAGGAACAGCCAGTCAAACCACGACACGTGGTTCGAGAGGAGCAGGACCGGGCCGGGCGTGTGGAGGACCCGGGTGTTGTACGCGCGGAACCGGAAGAAGATTCGCGCGAGCCAGAGCAGGAGGGTTTTCATGGCGGAGCGATCGATCGGTCAGAGGTCACTGGTGCGCAGGAGTTCACCGGGAGGCGGGAGATCGCGATTCGCATTGCTGGGCGGGCGCCGACCGGCTCTCGTGCGAGAAACCGCCCGGGGACGGATGGGGGACGCGTTCGGCGCCGTGAAGAAAGCGGCCGGACTCGATCCGGGATGCTGCTGAAGCCGGGCGGACATCGAGGAAGCCGTCGCGGCCAGCGCCTTCAGATCCTCGATCCACTGCCGGATCCGCGCATCCGGGATTCCGGTCCACACCCGTTCGGCGGCGTCATGGTAGGAGGGCCGGATTTCCTCGACGAGGCTGCGGCCGGCGGGCGTGAGGACGACACGGTGGGCGCGGCGGTCCGCCGGGTCGGGCGCTCGGCGGACGAGCTGGCGTTGTTCGAGGCGGTCGAGGAGGCCGGTGGCGTTGGAGCGGTGCATGAGGAGGCGGCGGGAGAGTTCCGACTGCGAGAGCCCGTCCGGGTGGAGGTGGAGGAGGTTGAGCAGGTTGAACTGGGAGGGGCTGAGGTTCCAGGGAGCGAAGAGGGAACGGGAGGCGGACCAGATTTCCTCGGCTGTATGCAGCAGTTCGATGAGCGCCTGATACCGCAGGGACGTCGCGTGCACGATTTCGTCTAGTTACCAACTGTACATATGTCAACAAAATCCGTCGGTCGCCCGTGCCCGATCGTCACCTGCACGCCCCCCTCTGCTCGCGCACACGGGTGATGGCTTCGCGCAATGGGAGGAGGTTCGGTGGCTTCTTCGATCGCGAAGGGGCACTCGCATGGTCCCGGCGGGGTGCGGCCGCCCTGCCATCGTTCCCGCGGGGACAGGATTGCGGTGCTCCCGTATCCCGAAGCGGGGCCAGACAATGTATTTCCACGCCTTCCTTTAGCTCTAACGCCAAGAACCCCAATGGCTTGCCTCTATGATCCCTCGGCGCGGTTGCGCGGCCGTGCTCGCTGCCGGATAGGGGTCAGACTGCGTATTCACCACGCTCGCGGGCGCTGCGGTCCGCGCTTGAGAGGGGGCGTGCGATGGCTTCGGTCTCCGCCACGCCCGAGAGCTGGGTCGGCGGCATAGGGGTGCCTCGCTTCCCCTCAGATCAGAAGGCTTCGTCGAATCGCGATCTTCCGTGGACCACGGAGTGACGGAGCGGGCACCAGACCAGACATTCGGAAGGGTGCCCAGATAACCAATTTGCTACCAATGGATTACGTGATCTGCGATCAGGGACAGACAATGTATCTCGCTCCAGGAGCAATGCTTCGGCCGGGTCCGGCCGATCGCGGCAGGAACGCGGGTGGCGTGGAAGCGTCCGAGGACGTTGTGTGGCGGCCGATGGCAATCGACACCCGATGATCGGAGGTGACCGGGGCCGATCCCGAGATGGGTCGGTGCCCGGGATTGCCCCGTGATGTAACTGTCGGTTTGGCTGAGTTTTACGGGAGCGTCGGTGATGGCTGTCTCGCCAGGAGGCGTCGCGGTTCGGATGGGGTCAACCCATGCCTTCCGGGGTGAGATGCCGAGGCTGAAAGGGTGCCGGCGACGGATGCTCGGTCTTGGGGATGGGGTGGAAATTCGAATCGGCTCAGGAATGCCCGAGGTGCTGCGAATCCGTCCTGGAGGAGCGGGTCGCGGGTAGGGCCCCAGCTTGGCCGGACCAATCACCTTCGCCCGACGCATTCGAAGGTGGCCGGCCCGATCCCCAGATGGGGTCAGGCAAAGTATTCGGAGTGTCATTGGTTGCGCGTAAGTGCTGTATCGCCTGAGGCTTAGAAGGACGGGTCGTGATGCTGTCCCGCAAGAGAGGGGTGGCAGTCTGAACGGCGCGACAGGCGAACTGGCCGAAGGGCGGTAGCGTGCCCATCAGGAGAGACACAGGCCGAGCCAGCGCCGAAATCCGGTCCTGGCCTGCCGGTCAGCGCCGGAGGAACTGCGGGGCTCAACGCGTTCCTGTGAAGGCTGATGGCGATCGAGGAGGTGGACGGCTCGGCGCACTCGCGGGATGGGGTCAGACAATGGATTGAATCGACAGATGTGCCTGCGCGGCGCGATCCCGGGATGGGGTCAGACAATGTGTTCGGGATCCGCGCCTGTTGCTTAAGTCCCTTTCAGCCAGAACTTTACAGGGGCGTGGATGATGGCGTTTTCGCGAGGGGGCGTAGCGGGCCGGATGGGCCAGACCATGCATGCCGGGGGTGAAAGGCCGCGGCTGAAAGGGGGCCGCCGACGCGTTCTCGGTCCTGGGGCGGGGCTGGCCAGGAATTCGAACCGGCACCCCGGGATGCCGCGAATCAGTCGCGGGAGGAACGGGTGAGCTGGGCCAGCTCGCGCCGCCGTTTCTCGAGGCGTTCCGCCTGGGGGGGCAGGATGAGCCCGGGCTGAACCTGCCGGGCGGCGTCGAGCGCCTCCTGATACTCGCCGCGCGCATAGAGCGCCTCGGTCCGCGCGAGGTGATAGGCGGAGGCAGCCTGTCGCTCGAGTGTCGAGGGGTCGAGTTGGCGGAGGACTGCCCACGCCTCGTCCACGCGCTGGTTGAGGAGAAGCGCGAAGGCGTGGTTGATCAGGAAGGGTGCGGAACCGGGGAACTCGGACACGAGTCGGAAAGTGATCCGCAGGGCCTCCGCGGGGTCCTGCTCGAGGGCAAGGAGCATCGCGGCGCGATTGCTCAAGGCGACCGGACTGTTCGGGGCGAGGCGCAGCAGGGCGGTCGTGGATTTCTCGAGCGCGGCCACGTCGCGGTGCTGGAGCGCGGCCGCGAAAACGGCCTGCCAATAGCGCGGCTCATCGTGCAGATCGGCCTCCTTGGATTGGAGCAGCCTGAGGGCGGCCGAGGGGCGGTGATCCCGCGTGAGCGTGTCCGCGATCACGAGGGCCATGTTGTTGTCCACGATGCGCGCGTCGGCGAGTCGCGCGGCGACGGCGTCGGCGGTGTGTTCGCGTCCTTCGCCGAGCTCCGCGCGGTACTCGGCGAAGAGGGCGAGGATGCGCGCCGTCTCGAAGCTCGCGGTGCGGGTTCGGATGTCGGCGGAGGCGCGCCGGATGTCGTTCCAGCGGCGCGCGTCGATCAGGATGGAGAGATACACCTCCCAGACGGCAGGGTTTGCCTCGAAGCGCGTGAGATTCTCCTCCAGGAAGCGGAGCGCCTCGTCGCGCAGTCCGAGGCTGGCGAGCACGGCGGCGTACTCCGCAGCTTCATGCGCGAGGCGCGGGCGGGACTGAAACCCGCGGGCGGCGGAGCGCGCTTCCTCGAGATGGCCGAGGGAGGCGAGAAACCGCCAGAGGACGGCGTGCTGGGACACGGAGGCCGCGTTTCCCTGTTCGAGGCGCGCGAGGGCGAGGCGTACGTCGTCGGGTCCGCCGCGCCGCGGAGCCGCAAGCAGGAGGAGCCGGGCCGCGGTCAGGCCGCGGTTGCCTTCCTCCGCGGCGGCTTCCTTGAGGCGGAGCATGGCCTCAAAGGACCTCGTCCCGGTCTCCCATCCGGCGAGCCACGCGTCGTGATAGAGCTTCTGTCGCGGGTCCTCGCTCCACCTGGAACCGTGGATCTCCCAGAGGGACGCGAATTCGCTGATGCGGCCGGCCGAGAGGAGGCAGCGGGCGCGGAGCGGGGCGAGGGCCGGATCATGCTCGTGTCCGGACGTGGCGATGAACTCGAGGGTGTATGCGGGCAGGCGGTACTTCTCGAGGACATCGCCGACGAGCTCGAGGTCGGTGAGGTTCGTCTCCGAGAGGGCGAGAAGCCATGACCCGCTGAACAGAGCGAGAATGACGTGGTCCGGCGGGGCTTCGGGGAAGTCGCGCAGGGAAACCAGGAGATTCCGGTGCAGGCGAGGGTCTCCGAGGTTGTTCGCCAGTGCGCCGCGGCGCGCCAGGATTGCCTGGCCATACTGACCGGCGGCGGCCGCGCGCGTGGCCGTGCGCGAGAGGGACCATGCCTGGACATGGTCGAGGAGACTCACGCGCACGGTGCCCCTCGTGAACCCCTTCGGGGTCGTCCTCCACATCTTCGGCAGGCCCAGCCCGAGACCGAGCATCACCAGCACGACGAGGACGAACGCCCAGAAGAAGGCCGTGTCGAGAATGAGCGTCTGCAGCAGCAGATGGCCCTGGAGCCTGTGGGCGAGGCGTTGTCGGAATCCGGGTACTTCCACGTGGGGGAGGAGGCTAGCGACGCGGCCGGGGGGCGGCCACGGGAAAGATGGGACGATCCGGCGCCCGCGGACCGGGTGGAGGTGCGCGGTGCTTGCGCGCGGGCGGCCGGACAAAGCAGCCTCGGCTGCGACGGATGGCTCTTCACCTGTTCAACACGCTGTCGCGCCGGGTTGAGGCGTTTGCGCCGCGCGACCCCCGGCATGTGGGGCTGTACTGCTGCGGCCCGACGATTCACGACTACGCGCACATCGGGAACTTCCGGACGTTCGTGGTCGTGGATCTCCTCCGGCGCTATCTCGAGTTCCGGGGCATGGGGGTCGTGCACGTGATGAACATCACGGACGTGGAGGACAAGATCATCCGAGGGGTGCGCGAGTCCGGCGAGACGCTGGAGGCCTACACCCGGAGGTTCGAGCAGGCCTTCCGCGACGATCATCGCGCGCTGAACTGTCTTCCGCCGCACCACACGCCGCGCGCGACGGAGTCGATCCCGGACATCATCGAGCTCATCCGCAGGCTGGAGCAGCGCGGTCTTGCGTACCGCGCGGCGGACGGCTCGGTGTACTTCAGCATCTCCAGGTATCTCGAAGCGGGGCGCCGCTACGGGCAGTTGCTGCCCCTGCAGCTGGACCAGCTCAGGCCCGGGGAGCGCGTCAGCGCCGACGAGTACGCGAAGGAAGCCGTGTCGGACTTCGCGCTGTGGAAGGCGCGCGTCCCGGAGGATGGCCCCGTGGCATGGCCGAGCCCGTGGGGCGAGGGTCGTCCGGGATGGCACATCGAGTGCAGCGCGATGAGCATGAAGATCCTCGGCCCGAGCTTCGACCTGCACGCCGGCGGGGAGGACCTCGTCTTTCCGCATCATGAGGACGAGATCGCGCAGAGCGAGGGGGCGGAGGTGCAGGCCCATGGCGAACCGTTCGTGCGGCACTGGTTCCATGTGGCGTTCCTGCTCGTGGACGGCAGGAAGATGAGCAAGTCGCTGGGGAACTTCTTCACCGTGCGCGATCTGCTCGGCAGGGGGTACACGAGCCGGGAGATTCGGTACCTGCTGCTGACGGCGCATTATCGCGAGTCATTCAACTTCACGCTTTCAGGGCTCGCTGGCGCGCGAACGGCGCTGGCGCGGATCGACGAGTGCCTCGCCAAGCTGCGCGAACTGGCGGGGGACGCGTCGGCGGAGCCCGAACCGGCATTGCTCGAACGCTTCTCGGCGGCGCTGGACGATGACCTGAACGTCTCTGCGGCGTGGGGCGCGATCTTCGAGTGGGTCCGGGAGCAGAATCGGCGCATGACCGAGCAGGTCGTCCGGCCCGGCGATGCGGCCGCGGCGGCGCGCGCGCTCGAGCGCGTGTGCGAGGTTCTCGGCCTCGAGATCGCCTCCGGCGAGCCGGAGGTTCCCGCCGAAATCGCGGCGCTGGCGGCGGGCAGGCAGGAGGCCCGCAAGGCGCGGGATTTCGCCAGGGCCGACGCCCTGAGGGAGGAACTGCGCGCACGCGGCTGGCTGGTGGAGGACACGCCGAAGGGGCCGCGGCTGAAGCGGATCTGAGAGGCGCGGGACGCCGGCATTTCCCGCGGCCGCGCGGTGATTCCCCTTCCTTGCCGGAAGCGCGGTTGCTAGAGACACGCGCGGATGGCGCAGACACCGAGCATCGGCTTTCTCGGGGCCGGCAGGATGGCGACGGCCCTTGCGCGCGGTTTCATCCGGTCCGGACTGACGTCCGCGGACGAGATCGTCGCCAGCGACGTGGATGCATCGGCTCGCGAACGGTTTCGCGCGGAGACCGGCGCGGAGACGACGGCGGCGAACCCGGAGGCGGCGGCGGCGCGCACCGTGATCGTGGCGGTGAAGCCCGGCTTCGTGGACGAGGTGCTGCGGGAGGTTCGCGACCGCGTCGGTTCGGGGCAGCTGGTCATCTCGATCGCGGCCGGCGTGGGGCTGCGGCGGCTCGAGGCGGCGCTGGCGGACGGCGCGCGTGTGGCGCGGGTCATGCCGAACACGCCCGCGATGGTGGGCTCTTCGGCGACGGCCTATGCACTCGGCCGGCACTGCACGGAGGAGGACGGCGCCCGCGTGGCGGAGCTGTTCTCGACCGTGGGGATCGCGTGCCGGGTCCGGGAGCCGCTGCTGGACGCGGTGACGGGCCTGAGCGGGAGCGGTCCGGCGTACGGCTACATCATGATCGAGGCCCTGAGCGACGGCGGGGTGGCGGCGGGGCTTCCCCGGGACGTCGCCCTCAGGCTGGCGGCGCAGACGCTGCTGGGCGCGGCCAGGATGGTTCTCGAAACCGGCGAGCACCCGGCGGTATTGAAGGATCAGGTGACCAGCCCGGGCGGAACGACGATCGAGGGACTTCACGAACTGGAACGCGCCGGTTTTCGCGCGGGATTGATCAACGCCGTTCGCGCGGCCGCGGAAAAATCCCGGCGCCTGGGAGAGGGCCCCGCGTCATGAGCTTCCCACCGCCGACCCCGCGGCAGGCGCGCGTGATCTGGTTTGCGCTGACGACCCTCGCCGTGGCGTTGACGGTGGCAATCATCGGCGGGGTGCTCTGGGGCATCGGCAAACTGCTGGTCCGCCTGTCGCCTGTGCTCTGGCCGCTGGCGGTGGCGGGCATCATCGCGTTTCTGCTGGACCCGCTCGTCGAATGGCTGACGCGCCGTGGCATCCCCCGCCTGCGTGCGATCGTCCTCGTCTTCGGCGTCGCACTGCTGCTGGTGGTGGGAGTGCTGGGCAGCATCATACCCTCGGCGGTGCAGCAGGCGCGGGATCTGGCGATCCGGATCGGGGATTACGCGCAACGGGTGCAGACCCGCCTGCAGACGTGGGTGAACAATCCGCCGGAATGGTTTCACGTCCTTCCGGAACGCCTGCTCGAGTTCGTTCCGGATTCATGGCGTCCCGGGACGAACTCGACGTCCTCGGCGACGAACCTCGTGGGCGTCGTCACGAATGGCACCGACGTCCTCACCAGCACGAACGCGACCGGGCTGGTCACCAACGCGACGGAACGCGTCGACGGCGAGGCGGAGGCGGAGGAGTTCGTGGACGGCACCGACGCACGGCTGGGGCCGGAGGAACTGCCCTTTCGCGGGATCGACGGGGAACCCCTGGTGCTCACGCCGGGCGGCGGGCGCGAGCCGCCTCCGTGGTGGGCGCGGGCGCTCGACCCGCGCGCCCTGCGAACCGCGGGCGACTGGGCGGCGGCGATGCTGCCCGGGATCGGGCGATGGGTGCTGGGGCAGCTGGGACGCGTCGCGTCATGGTTCGGCGTGATCGCGGGCCTCGCGCTGATTCCGATCTACGCGTTCTACTTCCTCCTCGAGAAGAGCAGCATCGAGCGGCGCTGGTCGGATTACCTCCCGGTGGCGGACTCGCGGTTCAAGGACGAGCTTGTCTGGCTGGTACAGAACATCAATGACGCCTTGATCGTGTTCTTCCGCGGCCAGGTGCTCGTGGCGATGTGCGACGGCGTCATGTACACGATCGGGTTCCTGATCATCGGTCTGCCGTATGCGCTGCTGATCGGGCTCGTGGCGACGGTGCTGACGATCGTGCCGTTTCTCGGGGCGATCGTGACGTGCGTCTCGGCGCTGATCATCGCGCTGGTGGAGTTCGGCGACTGGCAGCATCCGCTGCTGGTGCTGGTCGTGTTCGTGGTGGTGCAGGGGATCGAGGGCTGGGTGATTCAGCCGAAGATCATCGGGGACCGCGTCGGGCTGCACCCTGTGACGGTCATTATCTCAATTCTCATAGGGACGACCCTGATGGGCGGATTACTCGGTGGACTGCTAGCGATTCCCGCCACCGCGGTTTTGCGTGCGTTGATGTTTCGATACGTATGGCACAGTACGAGGCGGGCGCGGGTGTCGGCGCCGGGGCTGGGGGCGTGAATTGGCGCTTGCGCCTGCGTGTGGAATCGGCAATTTCGGCCCTGTCCGAAGCCCCGACGCGATGCGACGATGGCAACCCATTCGAAGAAAACCGGTTGACATGGCCCGCGCGGGGCAGTACTACGCACGCGGACTGGGTGGTGAGTAAAACAACTGCGACAGATACACGGAACATGAAAAAACTGGCTTTATTCGCGGCCTTGGCCGCCATGGCGGTTGGAGCCCCGATTGCGGGCGCCAAGGATGCCTCGAACCCGACAGCTGCGGTCAGAGAACTGACCCGGACTCCGGCGGCTGAACTTCCCGCGGCTGCGGCCAAGCTCGTTGCGGCGACGCCGAAGCAGTCGCAGCCCGCGATGGTGAACGCCATCATGCGGAAGGTGGCGCGGACCCATCCGGTGGCGCTGCACCACGTGGTGGCGGCGGTTGCCAAGGTGGATCCGGAGCTGGCGTCGGTCGCTGCGGCGTCGGCGGCTCGTGCGCATCCTGAGGGTGTGATGGCGATCGTGAACGCGGCGTGCAATGCGGCGCCGGATCGCGCGGCGGAAATCCTGGCCGTTGCGTCCAAGGTGAGCGTGGCGACGCCGAAGGCGATGGCCACGGCCGTTGCGTCGGCCAACCCGGTGTTCTCCGCCGAGACGCTGACCCGTGAAGTGGCGACCCTCGAGATCACCTCCCACGCGGATGTGGTCACGGGCGGCACGGTGATCGATCGCCCGGACATCCCGCCCGGAGCGATCGGCGTGGATCTGCAGGGCAATGAGGTCCTGACTGCGCCCATCGCGATCGGGCCTGGCACTCCCGGGTTCGACCCCGATCGCTACGCTGCGGCTGGCCGCTAATCGGCCCGGCTGCGACGTGTGTAGAATCGCAGGTTTGTTTCGAAGCCCGCTCCGTTCAGGAGCGGGCTTTCCTTTGCGGCATGCCCCAACCATGACGGCACGGCTGCCCGACCGATGCGGGGCGGGAAGTTGATAGTCTTTGCAGTTCGGCTAGAAATGCGCCGGGTTCAACCGACATGTCTGCGTTATACATTCTGATTCTGGTGGGAACGATGGTCCTGGCTCTCGCAGCCCAGGTTCATGTGAAGTCCAAGGTGCGCCGGTACAGCCGCGTGCCGGGATCGAGCGGGTACTCCGGGGCGGAGGCCGCCGCGGAGATCATGCGGCGGAACGGCATCACGGATGTGACGATTCACGAGCACCCGTCGTTCATGGGGGATCATTACGATCCGATCCACAAGCGGCTCGTGTTGTCTTCGGACGTGTACCACGGCACGTCGCTCGCCGCGCTGGGGATTGCCGCCCACGAGGCCGGGCACGCCATCCAGCACAAGCAGGCGTACGCGCCGCTGCAGTTGCGCATGGCGGCCGTGGGGATCACGAACTTCGCGAACACGGGGATCTCGTACCTGTTCCTGTTCGGGATCATGACCGGGTTCCTGCACACGACGACGGGTCTGATGCTGATGTCGCTGTGCTGGGGCGTGGTGATGCTGTTCAACCTGATCACGCTTCCGGTGGAGTACGATGCGTCCCGGCGGGCGAAGGAGATGCTCGCGCGCCTTGGCCTGGTGCAGTCGCAGCAGGAAGGCGCGGCGATTTCATCGGTGCTGAACGCGGCGGCGCTGACCTACGTGGCGGCGTTCATCACGTCGCTGGCCTATCTGGCGTTGTACATTCTTCCGCTGCTCCTGGGCGGGCGCTCGCGTGACTAGGCGGCACATGGCGGCACGCCGGATCCGATGAGGTGGTCCACCCGGCTGGGGCGATTTGCGGGAATCGATGTTTACTTGCATTTCACGTTCCTGCTGCTGCTTGGCTTCATCGCCTACGTGCAGATGGTCGAGCATCGCTCCGCGAGGGCGGCGGCGGGAGCGCTGGTGTTCTTCTGCGCGGTCTTCGCGTGTGTGTTGCTGCATGAGTTTGGTCACGCGTTGACCGCGCGGCGCTTTGGCATCCGGACCCGCGACATCACGCTTCTGCCCATCGGGGGGGTGGCGCGCCTCGAGCGACTGCCGGAAAACCCGATGCAGGAGCTGTGGGTCGCGCTGGCCGGGCCCGCGGTGAACGTCGGCATCCTCGTTGTGCTCGCGTTGTGGCTTCTCGTCACGGGAGGCCGCATCGAGACCTACACGATGGACCTGACGCGGGGTTCGTTCGCGGCCCGCCTGATGGTCGTGAACCTGATGCTGGTGCTCTTCAACATGATCCCCGCGTTTCCCATGGACGGAGGCCGCGTTCTTCGCGCCCTGCTCGCCACACGCCTCGAGTACACGCGGGCGACCGACGTCGCGGCCGGACTCGGCCGCGGCATCTCGATCCTGTTCGCGCTGGCCGGGCTGGCCGGCCTTGGTGGCGGCGGGGGGAATCCGTTCCTCGTGTTCATCGCGATCTTTGTCTGGTTCGGGGCGGGACAGGAGGCCGGAATGGCGCGGATGCGCGCCCGGGTCCGGACGCAGATGAACGTCTCTCCGGGTTTGCCGCCGGTGTTGCGGTGATGCGCGGCGGCCCTCCGCCGGCTCCGCATTCCGGCGATGCGGGTTGCCAAGGGATGCATCGGGGTGGCAATGGAGCGGGGTGACGGACAAGCGTCAGCTCCGGAATCTGGCCCTGGTGGGGTTCATGGGTTCGGGCAAGAGCACGGTGGGCCGTCTCGTGGCCCGGCATCTGGGGTGGGAGTTCGTCGACACGGACGAGGAGATCGAGCGCCGGCTGGGCATGCGTGTCTGCGACGTCTTCGCCCGGCATGGTGAACCGGAGTTCCGCCGCCTCGAGCGAGAGGTGCTCCGGGACCTCATCGGGAACTCCGGGCAGGTGATTTCGACCGGCGGCGGGCTCGTGTGCCAGCCGGGCAACATGGAGCTGTTGAAGAGCGGGGCCCTCGTCGTCTGCCTGTGGGCGTCGGCCGAGACGATCTGGGAGCGGGTTCGGCACCAGACCCATCGGCCCCTCCTCCGCGTCGACGATCCGCGTTCGGAGATCGCGCGGCTTCTCACCGCGCGCGAGGTGCATTACCGCGAGGCCGACGTGCTCGTGAACTCCGGCCTGCGAAGCCTTCGAGAGGTGGCGGCGCAGGTGGTGCACCACTGGACGGCGGCCGGGGAAGTCAGGTCATGAACCCGGACCTGAAAGTCCGTGTCGCGCGGCGCGCGTCGGAGCTGGGCTTCGATGGATGCCGCGTGACCGGGCCTGAGCCGCCTGCACATGGCGAACGCTTTCGGCGCTGGCTGCGGGAAGGGCGCCATGGGGGCATGGCGTACCTGGAAAGGACCGCGGATCGGCGGACGAATCCCGAGCTGGTGCTGGCGGGCGTGCGCTCGATGGTCTTCGTGGCGGCCTCGTACCACATCGAGGCCGCGGGCGGGCATGAACCCCCCGCCCGCGGATCGACGCGGGGCATCGTCGCCCGATACGCGCGGCACGTGGATTACCACGACGTGCTCGCGCCCAGGCTCGCCGCGCTCGCCGCCTGCATCGATGAACTGGGCGGTGAGGGAACGCGATCGCTCTGGTATGTGGACACCGGCCCGGTGCTGGAACGCGAACTCGCGGAACGCGCCGGCCTCGGATTCATCGGGAAACACACCAACCTCATCGGGCGGACACTCGGCAACTGGTTCATCATCGGGGCGATCCTGACAACGCTCGAGATGGAGCCGGATCCGCCGGAACGAAACCGGTGCGGCACGTGCCGGCGCTGCATCGATGCGTGCCCGACGGGTGCGATCACGGCGCCCTTCGAGCTGGATGCCCGGCGCTGCATCTCGTACCTGACGATCGAGCTGAAGGGCCCGATCCCGGAGGAGCTGCGACCGGCCCTCGGCAGGCGCGTGTTCGGCTGCGACGACTGCCTCGAGGCGTGTCCGTGGAACCGGTTCGCGCGCGCGGGCCGGATCCTGAAGGAACAGTATCGCCAGGACCTCGCGCAGCCGGACCTGCTCGAGCTGCTCGAGCTCACGCCTGAGGAGTTCAAGCGGCGCTTCGCGGGAACTCCCATCCTCCGCGCCAAACGTCGCGGCCTGCTCCGCAACGTCTGCGTGGCGCTGGGGAATGTCGGGGACGCGCGCGCACTCGAGGCGCTCGAGCGCAGGACCCAAGATCCCGACGAACTCATCGCGGAACACGCCCGCTGGGCAGTGGATCGGATCCGGCTGCGACACGGAGCGGAAGGCAACCGCGAAGGCTGCGAGGTGAAATCTCCTTGTTCGGCGCACCCTTGCGGATGAATCGTTCGAATGCGTGAACAAGGTCACGGCCGAGACAATCCGACGGATGAAGGCGGAGGGCCGCAAGGTGGCGGCGCTGACCGCCTACGATTACCCGATGACCCGCCTGCTCGATGAGGCCGGGATTCCGTTCCTGCTCGTGGGCGACTCCCTGGGCATGGTCGTGCTGGGCCACCCGGACACGACCCACGTGACGCTCGCGGACATGGAGCATCACACGCGGGCGGCGGCGCGGGCGAAGCCGCGCGCGCTGCTGGCGGCGGATCTCCCGTACCACGCGTACGAGGATCCGGAAGCGGCGGTGGCGAGCGCGCGACGACTCGTGGCGGCCGGCGCGGAGGCCGTGAAGGCGGAGGGCGGAAGGGAAATCCTCCCGCAGGTGCGGGCCATTGTGGCGGAGGGGATCCCGTTCGTCGGACACCTCGGCATGCTGCCCCAGCACGTGCTCGAGGAGGGCGGCTACCGGATCAAGGGACGCGATGAACAGCAGCGGGCCCGCCTCATGGACGATGCGAAGGCCCTGGAGGATGCGGGCGCGTTTGCCATCGTCCTGGAGCTCGTGAAGCCCGAGGTGGCCGAGGAGATGTCGCGCGCCCTGAGGATCCCGACCATCGGGATCGGTTCCGGAGCGGGCTGCGACGGCCAGATCCTCGTCACGCACGACCTGCTGGGCACCTTCCCGTGGTTCACGCCGAAGTTCGTGCGTCCTCGGCTCGATGCGGCGCACCAGATGCGCGAGGCGGTGCGAGGCTGGGCCGCGGAAGTGACCGGCGGCTGAATCCCCCGACGGCGGCGCCCGGGCCGGACGAAAGCATCCGGAACCCGGGCGCGGCTGGATGGGAGCGAGGCGTGTCGCGGATCAGGCGACGGTGATTTCGGGATCGAGGTAAACGTCCTGGATCAGGTTCAGCAGCCTGACGCCTTCCGTCATCGGGCGCTGAAACGCCTTGCGGCCGGAGATCAGTCCGCTGCCGCCCGCGCGCTTGTTGATGACGGCGGTCTTCACGGCCTCGGCGAAGTCGTTTTCGCCGGACGCGCCGCCGCTGTTGATCAGGGGCACGCGGCCCATGTAGCAGTTCATCACCTGGTAGCGGGCGAGATCGATGGGGTGATCGCTTGTGAGCTCGGAGTACACCCGCTTGTCGGTCTTGCCGTAGCCACTGCCCAGCGCGGTGTAGCCGCCGTTGTTCTCGGGAAGCTTCTGCTTGATGATGTCCGCCTGGATCGTGACGCCGAGGTGGTTGGCCTGGCCGGTGAGGTCGGCGGAGAGATGGTAGTCCTTGTCCTTCTTGAAGGCGCTGTTGCGGAGGTAGCACCAGAGGACGGTCGCCATGCCGAGCTCATGAGCGATGGCGAACGCCTGGCTGACCTCGACGATCTGCCGGGTGCTCTCCGGGGAGCCGAAGTAGATCGTGGCGCCCACCGCGGCGGCGCCCATGTCGTAGGCCTGCTTCAGCGTGCCGAACATGACCTGGTCGAACTTGTTCGGATGCGTCAGCAGCTCGTTGTGGTTGATCTTCACGAGGAACGGGATCTTGTGCGCCCACTTCCTCGAGAGCAGCCCGAGCACGCCGAAGGTGGAGCACACCGCGTTGCAGCCGCCCTCGACCGCGAGGGTGATGATCTTCTCGGGATCGAAGTACTCCGGGTTCTTGGCGAAGCTTGCGCCGGCGGAGTGTTCGATGCCTTGGTCCACGGGCAGGATCGACATGTACCCCGTCCCGCCAAGCCGCCCGTGGGAATAGATGCGCTGAAGGCTTGCGAGCGTGCGGTTGTTGCGGTCGGAGGAGGCGAAAATCCGGTCCACGAAGTCCGGGCCCGGGAGGTGCAGGGAGGATCGCTGGACCTTGGGAGTGTGCTGGAGGAGGGATTCGGCGTCTTGCCCGAGAAGCCTGGAGAGCTCGGCGTTCATGTTGATTGGAATGTGCCCGAGGAGGAATGTGGACGCAACGATGAAAAAGCGTGTCTAATGCAAGTTTCTGGATTCATTAGGAATCTGCGCGGGATTCGGGGGAGTGGGAGCGGGGGAAACGGGGCGGCAGGGGTTCATCCGCCTTCGCCCGCGTGACCTTGCGAAGGCGCCGGGGCGAGAACGGCCTTTACACCTGAAGTCTCGTGGCTAGCCTGAGCGCGTTCAACGCACACCAACATGCCCAAGCCGCTCCGTTACCTGCCTTTGGTTGTGATTCCCACGCTCGTCGTCGGCTGCGCCGGTCCCGAAAAGAAGCTTGGGAGAGGGATTGCCAATCTGACTGAGTTCGCCCGCGGGGGTGAGATCGCGCGATCGGTTGAGCAGACGACCCTGTGGGAAGGTCCCCAGCACGGAATGACCACCGGGTTCATCCGGGGCTTCAACCGCAGCGTGGCCCGTACGGTGATCGGGGCGGCGGAGGTGGCGACGTTCTTCGCGCCGTGGCCCGTGAACGGGGAATGGACCTACGAGGCGTGTTACACGCCCGACGGCCCGCTGTACCCGGATTACTCGATGGCGACGTACACCGAGCCGTTTGGCGGGATGCGGCTGCCGGAGATGCCGGGGACGCCTGATTCCTACCATCACTCCTATCCGGCCACGCCGGCGATGGACACGGATGACCAGCTGGGCGTGACGGGAGGATCGGTGGTGCCGAGCTTTCCGTTCGGGCGCTTCAAGCTGAACGAATAGCCGTCCTGCGCCCCTGCTTTCCGGGGCTGGTTGCCTGTCGGGCGCCGCTGGCGCTTCATGGCCCGTGGCGATCGAGAAGTTCTCCCCCTGCAAGGTCAACCTGCTGCTCAACATCCTTGGGCGGCGACCTGACGGTTTCCACGAGCTCGAGACCGTGATGATGCCGATCCCGCTTTCGGATCGGCTCACGTTCGAGAAATGGGGCTCCTCGGTCGAATTGACGTGCGACCACCCGGGACTGCCGGTGGACGGCCGGAATCTCGTCCGGCGGGCGGCGGAGCGTTACCTGTCCGAGGCGCGGATCGGCGGCGGCGTCCGGATTCACCTGGAGAAGCGCCTTCCCGTCGCGGCAGGGATCGGCGCGGGGAGCGCGAACGCGGCGGTCACCCTGCTTGCGATGCAGGAGCTGTTTGACGACGCGCTCCCGCGGGAGACGGTGGAACGCGTGGCGGCGGAGCTGGGATCCGACGTTCCCTTCTTTCTTCGATCGCGGCCGAGCCTGGCGACGGGCCGTGGAGAACGGGTCGAGGAAGTGCCCGAGCTCGAGGGGCTTCGCGGGCTGGCCGTCATCCTTGTTCATCCGGGGTTCGGCATCTCGACGGCATGGGCCTACGGTGCGCTCCGGGAGTTTCCGGAGGCGCTGAACGGGCGGCCCGGGCGGGCGCGTGCGATGGTGGATGCCGTGCGCAGGGAGGGGGCGGCGGCAATCGGCGCGCACTTGTACAATTCGTTGGAGGCGCCCGCGCTCCGGAAGTATCCGGTGCTCGGGTTGTTCCAGGAGTATTTCCGGGAGGAGGGGGTGCTCGGGACCCTCATGTCCGGCAGCGGCTCGACGACGTTCGCCCTGGTTCGCGATGCGGAGGAGGCGAGCCGGATTTCGGCGGGTTTTCGACGCAGATTTGGCGAGGCCGGCTGGATGACCACCGCGACGCTGTAGTGAAACCGGGGGAGCCGGCGGCGGACGTCGGGTCTGACTCTCCGCCGCGGCTCCGGTCTCGAGGGCAGGCCGCGTGGATCCGCACCGTGAGGCCCCGGGTCGGCCCGCTCACTCGCGTCCGGCGGCGGCGATGATGGGCCGGATGTCCTCCATCAGCTTCTTGAATCCGTCGAGGGTCATCTGCTGGGCTCCGTCGCTCCATGCCTCGGTGGGGTTGGGATGGACCTCGATCAGGAGGGCATCGGCGCCCATGGCGATGGCGCCCTTGCACATGCTGGCGACGAGGGAGGCCTTGCCGGTGCCCTGGCTCGGGTCGATCACGACCGGCAGATGGGTTTCCTGCTTGAGGATGGGGATGACCGAGAGATCGAGCGTGTTGCGCGTGTAGGTCTCGAACGTGCGGATGCCGCGCTCGCAGAAGAGGAGGCCCGGATTGTTGTTGGCGAGGATGTATTCGCCCGCGAGGAGCCACTCCTCGATCTTCATGGTCATCCCGCGCTTGAGGAGCACGGGTTTTCCCGTTCGCGCGGCGGCGATCAGGAGCTGGAAGTTCTGCGCATTCCGGGTGCCGATCTGGAGGATGTCGGCGTACTCGGCAACGAGTTCGGCATGGTTCTCGGACAGCAGTTCGGTGATGACGGGGAGGCCGGTGGCACGGCGCGCCTTGGCGAGAAGCTTCAGGCCTTTTTCTCCCAGACCCTGGAATTCGTAGGGGGAGGTTCGCGGCTTGAAGGCCCCTCCCCGGAGGATGGTGGCGCCGGCGGCGCGCACCGCCTCGGCGGTGCGCAGGAGCTGGTCTTCGCTCTCGACGGAGCAGGGACCGGCCATGACCTGGAACTTGGGGCCGCCGATGACCACGCCACGGGCGGAGACGGTGGAATTGGCCGGGTGCGCCTCGCGTGAGACGAGCTGGTAACGCTTCTGGATCGGGGTGACGGACTCGACGGCTGCCCAGGAGATGAGCGGTTCGAGCGAGGCGTGTGTGCGTTCGTCGCCGATGGCGCCGATGACGGTGCGGGCGACGCCGCGCATCACGTGGGGCTTGTAGCCGAGCTTGCGGATCTCACGGATGACCGCGGTCTCCTCCTTCCGGGAGATGCCTGGTTTGAGCACGATGATCATGGGTTGGATTTCGAGGCGACCGCCGGCGACAAAAAAAGCCGCAGGCATCGGGCGCCTGCGGCAGTGTGGACGAGTTCAGGTGTCAGTCCGGCCACACGCGCAGGCGGCTGGCGAAGGCGAAATAGCCCTGCCAGAAGCGCCGCCGGAACGTGAAGACCGGAACCATCAGTGGCTGAAGTACACTCGCGGTCCCGCGCTTCGTCAATAGCCGGAGTTTCGGCAGTTTCGGACGCGGTCCCCGCGACGGCGTTCCTTGGGCAGGATCCGGGCGGGTGAAGAAGACGGAGCGGGATCCATTCATGACGCGGATGGACCGGCGGATGGGTCACCGGTAGGGTGGGTCCGTGAGCGATTCAAGGCCTGCGCGCTGGCGCTGGGTGACCCGGCTCCTTGCCGTTGCCGGCTCGGCGTTTGCCCTCTGGCTCGTGTTGCGGCGCGTGGACCTCGAGGCGCTCGGGCGGACCTTCCGCATGATGCGTCCCGGCTGGTATCTCGCGGCGCATGCGGCATTCGGGGTGGGGCTGCTCGTTTCGGCGCTTCGCTGGCATCTGATGCTGCGCCTGAACCACGAGGCGGTGGCGCACGGTGCGGCGTCGGTGCGGATGGTCTTCATCAGCCACCTCTTCAATTCGCTGCTCGGCGGACCATCGAGCGGGGATATTCCGAAGACGGCGATCTACTCACGATGGTTCGGCGTGCCCGCGGCGGATGTGCTCGCGGCCTCCGTCCTTGACCGGATGGCGGCGACGGTCGGCGGCCTGATCTTCGCGGCGAGCGCGCTGTCGATCGGCTTTGCCGCGGGAGCGTTCCGGTTCGTGCGCGAATGGAAAGTGAATATGCCGGGCGGCTGGATCTGGACGGCGTTGGGCGCGGGAATCGCCGCGGGCGCGGTCGTGGTCTGGATTGCATGGCGGCGGCCGGCGTCGTTCCCGGGGAGGTCCCTTCGGGCGCTGTGGCGTTCGGCGGCGATCCTGCTGAGCTGCCCGAAGCGTTCCGGGCACGCGCTGCTGTGCGCGATTCTCACGGCGATCCTCTTCAACGTGACGCAGGTGCTTTGCCTCGAGGCGGTGTGTCCCGAGCCCGTGCCGTGGCTGCGCCTTTTCTGGATGTACCATCTCGTGACGATTGTTTCGTCGCTCCCCATCACGATCGCGGGGACGGGAGTGCGCGAGGGGGCGTCGATGGTCCTGCTCGCGCAGTACGGGATTCCGGCGACGACGGCGGTGGCGGGGGCGATGCTGACGCTCTCGGTGCACGTGGCGTGGGCGTTGTTCGGGGCGATCCTGCTGGCGAGGGAGCAGCGGCTGCGACGGGCGCATGCCCGTGGTCCGCGGCCGAGGACCATTGCGGCGGTGATTCCGACGCTGAACGAGGAGCAGGCCCTTCCTGAAACCGTCGCCTCGTTGAGGAGGAATCCGGAGATCACGCAGATCATCGTCGCGGACGGGGGGAGCACGGACGGCACGGTGGAGGTTGCCGAAAGCCTCGGGTGTGAAGTGGTGACCGCACCGCGCGGAAGGGGTTTCCAGATGAGGCGCGGCGCGGAGGCCGCGGAGGCGGACGTCGTGGTGTTCGTGCATGCCGACACGACGCTGCCGCCGCAGGCGGGCGCGGCGCTGCTGAGGTGCCTGCGGGATCCGCTGGTGGTCGGGGGCGGGTTCTGGAAGAAGTTCCGGCGCGCGCCGCTCGTGATGCGGGGCTCCCGGTTTCGATGCTGGCTTCGATTGTGGTGGGCGGGCCGGGTCCTGGGCGACCAGGCGCTTTTCGTACGGCGCCGTGCGCTGGCGCTGGCGGGCGGCGTGCCGGAGCAGCCGCTGATGGAGGAAGTGGAACTGTGTCGGCGGCTGCGGCGGCAGGGGCGGCTCGCGCTCGCGGGCGCGGCGGTCGTCACGTCGGAGCGTCGGTTTCGACGCGCCGGGGTCCTGCGGACGTACTGGCGCATGTGGCGGGTGTCGCGTGCGTATCGTCGGGGGGCGTCCCCGGAGGAACTTGTGAGGTTGTACGAGGGGCATTGAGGGACGCGGCGCCCGGTCGCGTTTGCCACGCTGATTTCGGGCGCCGCGAGCGCCGACGGGTTTGCGGCGGGTGGCGTGGGCTGGCATGGTGGCAGGTGGTGAAACGGACGTTGCTCATCGGTTTCGTATGTCTTGCGATGGCGCTGCCCGCGTGGGCGGCGGGCGGAGAACGACATCGGTTGCTCGTGCTGGGGGACAGCATTGCGGCAGGCTATGGGGTGGAACCGGAGCAGGCGTTTCCGGCGCTGCTGCAGCGGAAGATTGATGCCGCGGGACTTCCGGTGGAGGTGGTGAACGCGGGGGTCAGCGGCGACACGACGGCGGGCGGATTGCGCAGGCTGAACTGGCTTTTCCGCAGGCCCGTGGACGTGCTGCTGATCGAGCTGGGAGGGAACGACGGATTGCGGGGAGTCCCGCCGTCGGCGACGCGCTCGAACCTGCTGCAGATCATCGACACCGCGCGGCGAACGCGGCCCGGGATTCGAATCGTGCTGGCGGGCATGCAGATGCCCCCCAACATGGGCGAGAGCTATACCCGCGAGTTCCGGGAGGTGTTCCCGTCGGTGGCCGAGGAGCGGGACGTGGTGCTGGTGCCGCATCTGCTCGAAGGGGTGGGCGGGCGCGCGGACATGAACCTGCCCGACCTGATTCATCCCACGCCGCGGGGCCACGAGGTCGTGGCCGAGAACGTATGGGAGGTCCTCGAGCCCGTGCTGCGGTCGATGGCGGAGTCCGGCCCGCTCGCGGCGAGCGAGGCGAAGGGCGCCGGAGACGCCAGGTCGCAGGGCGATTTCTGAAGGCTGTGAGAAGGCAGGGCGGTGATTCGGCGGACGTGAACTTCGTGCGCGGACAGCGGTGGGTGAGCGAGACCGAGCCGGAACTCGGGCTGGGAACGGTGCTCGGGGCGGCGGAGGGAAGGGTCCACATCTACTTCGGGGCGGCGGACGAGCATCGGCAGTATGCCGAGGGGAGTGCGCCGCTGCGGCGCGTGGTGTTTCGAAAGGGTGACCGCATCACGCCGCGGGAGGGGCCCGCGGGGGTGGTTGCCGCGGTGGAATCGCGCGGGGGACTTCACGTTTACCGGACGACGGAGGGCGCCATCGTGCCCGAGGCCGAGCTGAGCGATCATCTGAGCTTCGGATCCCCCGATTCGCGCCTGATGAGCGGGAGGGTGGATCCCGGGCGCGTGTTCTCCCTGAGACGCGCGGCGCTGGAGCACCAGCATCGCCGCCGCAAGTCCCCGGTCCGTGGTTTCGTGGGTGGGCGGATGGACCTGATTCCGCACCAGTTGGGGATCGCGCAGGAGGTGACGTCACGCCTCGCGCCGCGGGTTCTTCTCGCGGACGAGGTTGGCCTCGGGAAGACGGTCGAGGCCTGTCTGATCATTCACCGGCTGCTGGGCACGGGGCGTGTGTCCCGCGTGATGGTGGTGGTTCCGGAGCCGCTCGTGCACCAGTGGTTCGTCGAGCTTCTGCGACGGTTCAACCTGTGGTTCCACATCTTCGACGAGGAACGATGCGACTCGATCGAGGCGGGGGATCCCGAGGCGAACCCGTTCCTCGAGGACCAGCTTGTGCTCTGCGGGCTTCCGCTGCTGCTGGACCCGCGCCGCGCCGCGCAGGCGCGCGATGCCGGCTGGGACCTGCTCGTCGTGGATGAGGCTCATCACCTTGGCTGGTCGCCCGGCGGGGCGAGTCCCGAGTACACGGCCATCGAGGCGCTCAGCCGCGTGGCGGAGGGCCTTCTGCTGCTGACGGCGACTCCGGAGCAGCTCGGGCTGGCCGGACATTTCGCGAGACTCCGGCTGCTTGACCCCGATCGCTATCCCGACTTCGAGGAGTTCAAGCGGGAGTCCGCGCGGTACGGCGAGGTGGCGGCCGTTGCCGGGCGCCTCGAGAAGGGCGCCGCGTTGTCGGAGGAGGATGAGCGCATTCTCGGGGAGTTGTTCCGCGACGCCGGTTTTTCGGCACGGCTTCGCGCGGTCCGGTCCGGCGAGCCGGGCGCGCGCGAGGAACTGCTCGCGGACCTCCTCGACCGGCACGGGACCGGCCGGGTCATGTTCCGGAACACCCGGGCGGCGATGAAGGGTTTCCCCCGGCGGCTTCCACAGCCGGCGCGGCTCGACGGCCCGCACGAGGCGGGGCTCGGCGACGCGCTGGCCCGTGAATTCGAGGCGGACCTTGCGGCGGGCGCGGCGTCCGGGGTTGGTGCGTCGCCGCCGTTGACCCGGGCGGACCCGCGGATCCCATGGCTCGTGGACCTTCTTCGCCGGCTCGGCGAGGGCAAGGTGCTGCTCATCGCCCGCACGCAGGCGAAGGTGCTTGCGATCGAGGAGGCCCTGCGCGAGCGGATCGCCGTGAAGACGGCGCTGTTCCACGAGGGGCTCCCCCTCGTGCAGCGGGATCGGAACGCGGCGTGGTTCGCGGACCCGGATGGCGCGCGAATTCTCCTGGCGTCCGAGATCGGCAGCGAGGGCCGAAACTTCCAGTTTGCGCACGACCTCGTCCTTTTCGACCTGCCGCTCGATCCGGAGCTGGTGGAACAGCGGATCGGGCGGCTCGATCGCATCGGCCAGACGACGGACATCCGCATCCATGTGCCCTATGTGCCGAATACCGCGCACGAGGTGCTCTTCCGATGGTTTCACGAGGGGCTCGACGCCTTCGGGCACAACCTCGTGGGCGGACGCGAGCTGCTCGAGCGCTTCGGCGCCGAGGTTCGTGACCTCGCGCAGGACTACCATGAGACCCACGCCGCGCGGAAGCGCGAGCTCGACGACCTCGTGGAGAGGACGCGCGCGGCGCGGGTGGAGCTGGAACACCGGCTCGAGGCCGGACGCGACCGGCTGCTGGAGCTCAACTCCCATCGCCCCGCCGCGGCAAGGCAGGTGATCGAGGGGATCCAGGCGCTGGACGAGGAGCGTGCGCTCGAAGACTTCCTGCTGCGCGCATGGGATCATTACGGTGTCACGGTGGAGGATCGAGGCCCCCGGACGTACCGGGTCGGGAGCGAGGGCGTGTTCGCGGACTCCTTCCCGGGGCTTCCGAAGGAAGGTTTCGTCGGGACACTCGACCGCCGCACGGCATTGTCGCGGGAGGACCTTGTCTTTCTGACCTGGGATCATCCGATGGTGACCGGCGCGCTCGACCTGCTCCTGGGAAGCGCGGAGGGAACGAGCGCCATGGTGGCATGGCCGGACGCGCGCGAACGCGGATTGTGGCTGGAGACCATCCATGTGCTCGAATGCGTCGCCCCGCCCAAGCTGCACGCGGATCGTTTCCTGCCCGCGACTCCCATCCGCTGCGTCGTGGATGTGCGCGGTCAGGACGTGACCGCGGCCGCGGAACGAGTACTCGACCAGGGGGCTCCGCTCGAGGATGTGCCCGCGCACGATCTCATCGAAAGGCTGCATGCGGTCCTGCCGGAGCTCGTCGATTCCGCGCACGAACTCGCCGAGACACGCGCCCGGCCGGTGATCCGCACGGCGAAGACGGAGGTTTCCCGGCAACTGGGAAAGGAACAGGAACGGTTGAAGTCGCTGGCGGCGGTGAATCCCGCGGTGCGTCCCGAAGAGATCGCGGCACTGCGCAGGCACGAGGAGGCGTTGCTGGGGGCGATCGACGGCGCGCGGCTCCGTCTGGATGCGGTGCGGGTGATCCTGCTGGGGCGCTGGTGAGCCGGGCGGGGTGGAGACGGCGGCGCTCCTCCCCGTCGCGCGGGCGCGGGGCGGGAACGACTCAGCGGGACGATGGACTCCGCGGGCGCAGGAGCATCGAACGGCTGTTTCCAGGGGCGGGGTCAGCATTTTGGAGGCTTTCGCGGGGGCCCCGGGCGGACTAGCGTGGCGATCGTGAAACGTCGCGTCCTGTGGATCGGGCTTGCCGTTCTGCTGCTGGTGCCGATCGGGATCGTGTTGTTCGAGCATTTCCGCGGCAGGCGTGATCTGGCGAAAGTCCTGGCGGAGTTGCAGCCCGAACTGGACCCGGAACGGTTCGCGCCGCCGCCTGTTCCACCCGCCTCAAACGCCCTGGATCGAGTGTCGGAGGCCGTCCTGCGCCTCGGGTTGTCGGGGGACCTGAGCCCGCCGCGTATGCAGATGCTCGCGTCGGGACGGATGATTCCGGGCACCTGGCTGGAGAGCTGGGAGGGCGTCTCGAGCGGGGCAATCATGAACTGGGAGACGGTGAGGGCGTGGCTCGGGCAGCGGGCCGACATCATCGAGGATCTCGACCGCGCCATGGACGCGCCGTTCCGACAGCCCGTCGTTGACTACGGCGACCCGAAAGCGCTCATGCAGCACCTGCAGCATTTCAAGCGGGCGGCGGAGGTGTACGCGATCCTGGCCGCCGACGCGGCGCGCCGCGGCGACATGAAGGCGGCCGTCGCGAGCCTCCGACGCGTGAGGCGGGCGGAGCGGGATCTCAGTACGCAGCCGCTGCTGATCGATCAGCTCGTCCGAATCGCCTGCGGGGCGATCGCGACCTCCCGGGCATGGGACGTGGCTCATGCGCACGAGTGGCCGGAGGAGGAACTGGCACTTCTGCAGACGACGCTGGAAGGCGGCGACATCGCGGCGGACATGGTCCACGCGCTGAAGGGGGAGCGGGCCTTCACGCATCTGGGCAGGGATCGGATCGGGGCGGAGATGCTCGAATTCCTGGAGGTGGGTGGATTCTCCGTCGTGGAAATCCGGTTGCCCTTCGATTTCGGGCCCTGGGGGGACGCGGTGGTGAACCTCATCGAGCGGGGAGTGGGGAGCATCCGGCACTGGGGCGCGCGGGCCTGCCTTCCCGTATGGACCTTTGGATGGGGCGACCTCGCGCATGCGAATTACCTGCGGCGGGCGGGCGTGCAGATAGAACGGGCGGAGGAGACGGCGCGAGCCGGCTCGCTGGCGGTGCTGGGCGAGCGTCCGGTGACGCCGGAGGGTCCGGTCACGCTGAGGTCCATGATTCGCGATCTTCAGGGACCGGATGACCTGATTTGGAGGTCCATGGCCAGGGCGCTGCGGGCGGAGACCGAGCGCGCGATGGTGGCCGCGGGGATCGCCCTCCACCGGTATCAGCTTCGAAACGGCGCTTACCCGGAGGAGTTGGCGCAGTTGGTGCCCGAGTTTCTGGATGCTCCCCCGGTCGACCGCATGGATGGGAAGCCGCTCCGTTATCGCCGGACAGATGACGGGAGGTTCCACCTGTGGAGCGCGGGCGACAATTGCAGGGACGATGGCGGGGATTTCCAGATGAAGTGGGCGGGCGGGAACTGGTGGATCGGGCCCGATGCGCGGCTCCCCAACGCGGCGACGAAGGAGGAGTTCGCCAGGTGGAGGGAGGCCGCTCAGCGCGCCTCGGGCAATGGCGCCCGTCCGGTGAGAGCCACGGGCAGGTAGGCACAAGCGTTTCGCCCGCGGGAACACGGGTGTGAATGAGACCTGGGGGATGGCCTGGTTCCTGTCATCCCATCGTGACGCCGCGGTTCGATCGGGTTTGGCGGGAAGAAGGGGGCGCCGATGCGGCGAGAGCTACAGGCGGGTGAGCTGCACGCGGATGCGGGGGTTGCCGGACCCTGGTTTGCCCGATGTTCCCGGCGCGGGGGCGGAGCGCGCGAGCGTCGGGATCAGGCAGGCAACCAGCGCGCCGAGCCCCACGCAGGCTGCCGCGAGCGTGTAGGACCAGAGCGGTCGCAGGGGCAGCGTGAAGGCGAGCCAGCCGGCAGTGCCGAGCAGGACGAGGTCGACGCCCAGACAGAAGGCAAGCGCGCGAAAGGAATATCGCGGCGACGAAGGCGGGAGCGGTGCGGGACCGGGCGTGAACGGGTTTCGCGCGGGCGCGGGCGGCGCCGGTTCGGGCGCGCGTGCCGGAATCGGGGCGGCCGGGACGACAGGTGAAGCGGGGGTGGCTCTTCCGACGGGCATCGATGCCGGTGCGGCCGGCACCGGGATGCCTGAGGGGGGAACGGATGCGGCCGCGGGCGCGGCAACGGGTGCGGGATCCCGCGCCGCGGTCGGAGGCGGGGCGGCGTCGGCCGGCGCGCTGCGAGGGGTGACGGATTGGGAGGAGGAATGGGCGGGTGGTTGCAAGGCGGGTGGCTCGGAAAGCTTCGGTGCGGCGGGGGGCGACAGCGGGAGATTGGCGCGTTCCACCAGGCGGGCGGGACGCGCGCGGGAAAGTACGTCGCCAAATTCGCGGCCTAGGGCTTTTCGGGCCACGGGGAACTAGCCGAGGAACGCCGTGTGCAGGGCGCGGACGGCCTGTTCTGCCTCGGACAGCTTCACGACCACGGAGATCTTGATCTCGCTCGTGGAGATCATGCTGATGTTGATGCTCTCCCTGGCGAGGACATCGAACATGCGGCCCGCCACACCGGTGTGGCTGCGCATGCCGACGCCGACGATGGAGACCTTGCCGATGCCCTCGTCGGCGAGGACCTCGGTGAAGCCGACTTCGGGTCGCAGTTCATCGATGACCTTGCGGGCCTTGGTGAGATCGGCCTTGTCCACGGTGAACGAGATGTCGGTCGCGGCGGATCCGCCCCCGTGGCTGGCGCTCTGGACGATCATGTCGACGTTGATGAACGCGTCGCCGAGGTGACGGAAGATGCGGGCGGCGCGGCCGGGGAGGTCCGGCACGCCGACGACGGTGAGCTTGGCCTGATTCCTGTCCAGGGAGACGCCGCGGATGACGACGTCTTCCATGCTGCGGGTTTCTTCCTTCACGAGAGTGCCTGGGTTGTCATTGAGACTGGAGCGGACCTCAAACACGACGCCGAACTTCTTCGCGAACTCGACGGAGCGCAACTGCATGACCTTGGCGCCCGACCCGGCGAACTCCATGAGTTCGTCGTAGGCGATTTCCTCCAGCTTCCGGGCGGCGGGGACGATGCGCGGGTCGGCGGTGTAGATGCCGTCCACATCGGTGAAGATCTGGCAGAGATCCGCCTTGAGGGCGGCGGCGAGGGCGATGGCGGTAAGGTCGGACCCGCCGCGGCCGAGGGTGGTGATCTGGCCCTCGGCGGTCTGGCCCTGGAAGCCGGCGACGATGACGACGTTGCCGGCGTCGAGCAGGCCGTGAACCTGCCGCGGGGTGATGTTGCGGATGCGCGCCTTGGTATGGACGCCGTCGGTGACGATGCCGGCCTGCGCGCCCGTCAGCGAGACGGCGGGGACGTTGAGCGCGTGGAGGGCGATGGCCGTGAGCGCGATGGTCTGCTGCTCGCCGGTGGCGAGGAGCATGTCCATCTCGCGCTCGCTCGGGAGCGGGGTGATTTCGCGCGCCAGCTTGATGAGGTGATCGGTGACGCCGCTCATGGCGGAGACGACGACGACGATCTTGTCGCCGCGCGCGTGGTTCTGGGCGACGCGACGCGCGACGTTGCGAATGCGATCGGTGTTTCCGACGGAGGTGCCTCCGAACTTCTGAACGATGAACGCCATGGCGTGGGGATCCGTCCCGGGTTTTCCAGGCCCGCCCAACGGAAGGCTGAGCCTGCATTGAAGGCGCACGCGGGTGAAGGCGAAATCGTCCATCGGGCGCCGGCGCCGGGGCTGCCCTCGTGACGCGACGGACCGCCCCGCCTAGAGTGCGCGCGTGAAGTGGTTGAGGATCATGGTGCTCGCGGGGCTCCTTGCGGCGTTGCCGGGCTGCGTCTCGGGCAAGCCCGGCCATGGTCTCGTATGGCGGACGCTGTCGAAGGGGCTGGTCAGCGGCATTCGCGAGGAGCGGCGGATGGTGATCCGGAACGAGGCCGATTTCTACCGGCTGTGGGCCGAGCATGCGGCCGAGATGCCCCACGTCGCCCTTCCGCCCGACGTGGATTTCCGTCGTGAGATGGTGATCTTCGTCGCGATGGGGAACCGGCCGACGGGCGGCTACTCGGTGAGTGTCGTGGACGCGGAGGTTCGCGGCGACCGCCTTCGGGTGCTGGTCGCCCTTCGCGAGCCGCGCTCGGGTACGCTGCAGATTCAGCAGGAGACGCAGCCTTATCAGATGATCGCGCTGCCCGCGGTCGCGGCGCCGGTGCGTTTCCGCCGCGTGCAGGAGGCCGCGAAGAAGGTGGAGGTTCCCGAGCGCGATGCGCGGCCGGGGATCGAGGGCAGGCTTCGGGGGCGCGATTGAACCCCGTGGGGCGGGGCTGCCGTCGGGTCACGGACTTGAACTTCGTGGCCTCATGGGGGAGCTTCGCGGCACCCTCCCATGAAACATCCCACCCGTCGGAAGTTCCTTCGTGACACGGCATTCATTGCGGCCTCGATCCAGGTGGTGCCCGCCCGCGTGCTTGGACGCGGGGGCGAGCCGGCGCCGAGCGAACGGCTGAACATCGCCGGGATCGGTGTCGGCGGACAGGGCAGTCACGACATCGGCCAGTTCCCCCGCGACAACATCGTCGCGCTCTGCGACGTGGACTGGCGTCATGCGGCCGGCACGTTCAAGCGGTTCCCGAATGCAAGGCGGTTCAAGGATTTCCGCCGGATGCTCGACGAGGTGAAGGACATCGACGCGGTGGTCGTGGCGACCCCGGACCACATGCACGCGTTCGCGTCCGTGGCCGCACTGGAGCGGGGAAAGCACGTCTATTGCGAGAAACCCCTTACCCATTCGGTCTGGGAAGCCCGCAGGGTGGCGGAGGTCGCGCGTGCCGCCGGGGTTTCGACCCAGATGGGCAACCAGGGACAGGCCGGCGAGGAAACCCGCCGCCTGTGCGAACTCGTCTGGAGCGGCGCCATCGGCGACGTCACGGAGGTGCATGTGTGGACGGACCGGCCTTCCCGCGGCCTCTTCGATGAATACTGGCCGCAGGGCATCGGTCGTCCGCAGTCGGCGGAGCCCGTGCCGGACGATCTCGACTGGGACCTGTGGATCGGACCCGCCCCGATGCGGCCGTACCATCCGATCTACGCGCCGTTCCGGTGGCGGGGCTGGTGGGATTTCGGCACGGGTGCGCTCGGTGACATCGGATGTCACTCGCTCGACCCGGTGTTCCGGGCACTGAAGCTCGGTGCTCCCGAGACCGTGGAGGCGAGCTCCACGCGCGTGAACGAGGAAACCTACCCGCTCGGCTCGATGGTCACCTATCGGTTCCCTGCGCGCACCGCCGACGTGCAGTCGATCAACGTGCACGTGCGGGAGCTGACCGGACGGGACGCCGGGGGGATCGCGATGCCGCCGGTGAAGGTCGTCTGGTACGACGGCGGGTTGCGGCCGCAGCGCCCGGAGGGCCTCGAGGACGACGAGGTCATGGCGCCGAGCGGAAGGCTCCTGATCGGCACCGAGGGCTACATTCTCGGGAACCGGGTGTACCCGGAGCGGCGCCGTCGCGAGGTGGGCCAGGTGGAACGCACGATTCCGCGGGTGCCCGAGGGCGCCTACCAGGAATGGGCGGATGCGTGCCGGAAAGGAAGCCGCGCGGGCTCGAACTTCGACTGGGCCGGGCCGCTGGCCGAGGCGGTGCTGCTCGGGAACGTGGCCCTCCGCCTGCAATTGCGCGAGCGCCTCACGCGCGCGGCGTTGAAGTGGGATCCCGTCAGGTTCGAGGTCACGAACGTTCCGGAGGCGAACGCGTTCCTCCGCCGCGAGTATCGCGAGGGCTGGACGCTGGGCGGCTGACGTCTGCCGCCCCGTGGGTCGCCGGGGTCCCCGTTCCGGGCGGGGACCTACGGGTCCACCTCGAGCGGGCGGATCTTCAGATTGCGAAAGCGCACGTCGCCGCCGTGGTCCTGCAGGAGGATGGGATGCGGGAAGGCGGTTCCAAAGCGGGGGACGTCCTTGAATTTGCTGGCGGCGATGCCGTCCCGGATCGCTTCGCTGCCGAGACGATAGGCCAGCACGAGTTCGCCGTTGAGCCAGTGCTCGACGTCCGTTCCGCGCACCACGATGCGGGAGGAATTCCACTCGCCGGGCGGGCGTGGCAGCGCGTTCGTGGAGGGCGCGGCGACGTCGTAGAATGACGCGGTGGCATGCTTCAGGTTCCGGACCGCCTCGGCACGGGAGCGCGGGCCAAGGAGCTGATACTCGTGTCCGATGGCGCCGCCGTCGCGGGATTCGTCAATGAAGTACTTCACCCCGCTGTTTCCGCCCGGTTCGATGGACCACTCGAAGCGGAACTCGTAGCTGACGAACTGCTCACGTGTGACGATGTCGCCGCCCCTTCCGTTGCGGACATGGCGCAGCGTGCCGTTCTCGACGATCCAGCCGCGTTCAGGGAAGGAGTCGCCCTTGAAGCTGCGCCAGCCGTCGGTGGAGGAGCCGTCGAAGAGGAGGCGCCAGCCGGCGGCCTGCTCCCCGGGGGTGAGCGTGTTGTGGGATGATGCTTCGCCCGCGAGGAGCGGCAGGGAGAACAGGGCGGCGAGAATCCAGGACGCCAGTCGGCGGTTGGAAGTGCATCGGGCCATGGGCGGGAGGTTGGCGCGCCGCCGGGCTTGAGGCGAGTCGAATGGAGAGGCGGGGGGGCGGCCCGAAAGTCCCGGCTTTCCGGGAGCGTCGGCATGGATTATTCCGCAGCGCGTGAGCAACACGCCAGCGACGGAGGCCCGGCGCGAATCGCGGGACCGCTTTCCACGACAGATCAAGTACATCGTTGGGAATGAGGCGTGCGAGCGGTTCAGCTACTACGGGATGCGGAGTCTGCTGGCGCTGTACATCACGACGGAGCTGGCGAAGACGCCGGACCAGGCGACGGAGATCATCCACTACTTCATCTTCGCCAACTACTTCATGCCCCTCCTGGGGGCATGGCTGTCGGACAAGTACTGGGGCCGGTACCACACGATCCTCTGGATCTCGCTGTTTTACTGCGCGGGGCACGGAGTGCTGGCGATGAGCGATCTGTTCGGGAGCCTCGATGCCAAGACATGGTGCCTGTATGTGGGCCTGGGCCTGATCGCGTTCGGATCGGGAGGCATCAAGCCATGCGTGTCCGCGTTCGTGGGGGATCAGTTTCGCGAGGACCAGTCGCACCTGCTCCAGAAGGCTTACGGCGCATTCTACTGGTCGATCAACTTCGGGTCCTTCTTCGCGTTTCTCGTCATTCCGTGGATCAAGGACCGGCACGGGTACGGCTGGGCGTTCGGCGTTCCGGGAATCCTGATGGCGATTGCGACGTTCATCTTCTGGCTGGGGACCCGGCACTACGTGATGGTGCCGCCCTCGCGCGCGACCCGGAGCGCGGGCTTCTTCCAGGTGCTCTGGCATGCGCTGACGCACCAGTCGGAGCGCCGGCCCGGCCAGAAGTTCTGGGACGTGGCGCGGGGCCGGTTCAGTGACGACGAGGTGAACGCCGCGGCGTCGGTGGGTCCGATTCTCGGGGTGTTCGCGCTGATCCCGCCGTTCTGGGCGCTGTTCGACCAGAGCACGTCGACATGGGTGCTGCAGGGGGCGCAGATGGCGCCGTTCCATGTGTTCGGCTACCAGGTGCAGCCCGAGCAGATGCAGTCGGCGAACCCGGCGATGGTGATGGTCCTCGTGCCGCTGCTGACGCTTGGGATCTACCCGATCGCGGGCCGGCTGGCCACGCCCCTGCGGCGGATGGGGACGGGACTGGTGCTGGCGGCGTGTTCCTTCCTGATCGTGGCATGGCTGCAGCGACGGCTGGAGGCGGGCGAGAGCGTGAACCTCGCGTGGCAGATCCTGCCGTATCTGATCCTGACCACGGGGGAGGTGCTGCTCTCGACCACGGGGCTGGAATTCGCCTTCACCGAGGCCGGGAAGCAGATGAAGAGCACGATCATGAGCTTCTGGCTGCTGACCGTGGCGTTCGGGAACCTGCTGGTGTCCTGGGTGACGCGGCTGGCGCCGAGCGAGGACGCGGCGGCGGCGGTGAGTTCGGATCGGTTCGCGTTTTACGCGATCCTGACGTTTGTGGTGGCCGGTGCGTTCGCCGTGGTGGCGACCCTGTACCGTTACCGCCACGCGCCCAACGCGCTGGGGACGGCGCGTCCGGCGCCCTGAGCGGGCTCCGGCGTCGAAGGGTGGAATGCCGCAGGCGGGGTGATTGCCTCGAGCCCGCGAGCGTGTACACTCTTCGCTCCTGCAGTCGCCGGGATTGCCGAACTATGAGTGAGGAACAGAAACAACCTGAGGCCGCGATCGAAGCGGAGGCGCAAACTCCAACCGCAGAGCAGCCCGAGGAGCGGCCCGAGGCGGAGGATCTGAGCGCGCTGCGCGAGAAGGCGGCCGAGGCGGACGAGCTCAAGGATCGCTGGCTGCGGACGGTGGCGGAACTCGAGAACTTCCGCAAGCGGGCGGCGCGCGAGCGACAGGAGGTCGTGCAGTTCGCCAACCAGGGCCTCATGGAGAAGCTGATCCCGGTTCTGGAGAATCTCGACTTTGCGCTGGCCGCCGTGACCTCGGCGGAGGGCGCGGCGGTGGATTCGCTGAGAACCGGCGTGGAGATGGTCATGAAGCAGCTCAAGGGCGTGCTCGGGGAGGCCGGGCTGGAGGAGATCGATGCGCAGGGCCAGCCGTTTGATCCGACATGGCACGAGGCGGTTTCCCAGGTGGAGACGACGGACGTGCCCGAAGGACACGTGGCGCAGCAGCTGCGCAAGGGCTACCGTCTCCATCAGCGGCTCCTCAGGCCGGCGACGGTGGTCGTCGCACGAGCTCCTCAGGGCTGAGCCATGGCCAAACGCGACTATTACGAGGTACTGGGGCTGTCGAAGGGCGCCTCCACGGAGGAGATCAAGAAGGCGTACCGCAAGCTCGCGGTGAAGTACCACCCGGACAAGAACCCGGGTGACAAGACCGCCGAGGAACGGTTCAAGGAGGTGGGCGAGGCGTACGAGGTCCTGAGCGATCCCCAGAAGCGCGCAGCCTACGACGAGTACGGCCATGCGGCGTTCGACCCGCGGTCGCGTGCCGGCGCGAGGGGACCCGCGGGCGGCGGGTTCCACGATCCGTTCGAGATCTTCCGGGAGGTCTTCGGCGGAGGGGGGAGCATCTTCAGCGAGATCTTCGGCGAGGCGCGCGGCGGCGATCCGACGGGGCCGGCGCGCGGAGCGGACCTGCGGTACGACCTGCAGATCACGCTCGAGGAGGCCGTCCTTGGCGCGGAGAAGGAGCTCGCGATCACGCGGCCGGACACCTGCGACCACTGCCACGGGCGCGGCGCCGAGCCGGGCTCCTCGGTGAAGGTGTGTCCCACGTGCCATGGCCGCGGGCAGGTCGTCACCTCGCGTGGGATCTTCAGCATCGCGCAGACGTGCCCCCGATGCGAAGGGGCCGGACGGACCGTGGATCGTCCGTGCAAGTTCTGCCGGGGGGCGGGCCGCCGGGAGAGGACGTCGCGGATCAAGATCCGCATTCCGCCTGGCGTGGACACCGGGACGCGCCTGCGATCCGTGGGCAATGGCGAGGGCGGCGTGCGGGGCGGCCCGCCCGGGGACCTCTACGTCATCGTCCATGTGCGGGAGCACGAGATCTTCGAGCGGGACGGCGACGATCTTCTCTGCGAGGTGCCCGTCAGCTTCGCGCAGGCCGCGCTCGGTTCCGAGGTGGAGGTGCCCACCCTGACGGGGAAGGCTTCCATCCGGATTCCGCCCGGCACGCAGCCCGGCACCCTGTTCCGCCTCAAGGGCAAGGGGGTGAAGAATCTGCAGGGTTTCGGCCACGGCGACCTGCTCGTGCGCGTGGCGCTCGAGGTTCCCACGCAGCTGACCCCGGAACAGCGCGCCAAACTCGAGGAGTTCGCGGCGCTGTGCGACCAGAACAGCCATCCGCGGGCGAAGTCGTTCTTCGAAAGGGCCAAGGAGTTCTTCCGCTAGGCCGCGTCCTCGCGGTCCGGGGAGCCGATGCACCGATTCTTTCTTCCACCGGAACAGTGCACCGGGGGGATCGTCACGCTGGGCGCGGCGGACAGCCGTCACGCGTCCAGGGTGCTGCGGCTGCGCCCCGGGGAGACCATCGAAGTGCTGGACGGCGCGGGGCGCCGACTGACGTGCAGGCTGCGGTCGGTGGATCGCGCCGCGGTGACGGCGGAAGTCATGAACGAAGCCCGCCAGGACGCTCCGCCGCGGGTGACGCTCGCGCCCGCCGTCTTGAAGGGGCGGGCCATGGACTGGCTCATCCAGAAGGCGACGGAGCTGGGCGCGACCGCGATTCGCCCGGTGACGACGGCCCGCACCATCGTGCGCCTGGAACCGCGCGAGGCCGCGGAACGGGTCCTCCAGTGGCGGGTGACCGCAATGGAAGCTTCGAAGCAGTGCGGCAATGCCTGGCTGCCCGAGATCGTCGAGCCGGCGGAACTCCCCGACCTTCTCGCGGACGAACGATGCGCATCGGGACTTCGTTTCGCCGCGATGCTGGGTCCCGGGATGCAGCGGCCCGGCGAGGCGCTGGCCTCATGGACGCCCGATGCCGGGGAGGTCTGGTTCTTCACCGGCCCGGAAGGCGACTACACGGACGCGGAACGCGAGCGGCTGCTCGGGGCGTCCGTTCGACCCGTGACCCTCGGACCGCTCGTGCTGCGCGCGGAGACGGCGGCGATCGCGGGCCTCGCGATCGTGCAGCACGAGCTGGCGCGCCTCGCCTCCGCCGCGTGAGCACCGGTGGGACGGAAAGCCGCGGGGGACCCCCACGGCTTCCCGCCGACGGACGGGGAACGGGGACCGTCCGCTACCGCATGATCTCCCGCCACTCGGGCGTGGGATGGAGGGCGGTGAATCGGGTGTCGCTGGCCGCGACGTCCTTGAGGTTTCTCGCCTGGGGGTTTGTCGCGAGTCGCGCGTCACTCAGCTCCAGGGATTTCCTGAGTGCGACGATGGCCTCCGAGTTCTTTCGGAGGGACGCGAGGACGCCTGCAAGATCGTACCATGCCTCGGGGCTGTCGGGCACGCGCTGGACAAGGATGCGGAGGGTCTTCTCGAGCTGGTTGCCCTCGTTCATCTGCGCGTAGGTCTGTGCGGCGGCGATGAGGGTGTTCTGGTCCGCGTTGGGAAGCTCGATCAGCTTGTCCAGGACGATCCGCGCGCGCACGGGCATGCGAAGCTGGAGGTACGCGGCCGCGAGGAAGCTGCCGATCGTCGGGTTGGTGGGATTCGCGCGCCAGACCGGATCGAGCTGGGCCGCGACGGTGCCGAAGACCTGCGTGGCCTGCGCGTACATCCCGTTGTCGAGGTATGCCTGCGCGAGGCTCATCGCGTTGGAATAGTTGGACGGGTTGGTCCGGTACTCCTCCTCCTGCTCGTTGAAGATCTGCCGGGCGGCGGCGAGTTGCGGCGCGCTGCTGCGCATCTGTTCGAGGGTGCTGAGGAGATCGACGACGGACGTGTTGAACGGGTCGAGCCGGAGGGCCGTGCGCGCGATCAGGACGGCGTCGTCGTAGCGGCCGACCATCGTGAGGAGCTGGGCGTAGCGGAAGACCGCCTCCGGGCTGTAGGGGCAGAAGGCGAACGCCTGGCGGAAGGCGAAGTCGGCCTCCCGGATCATCCGCTGCTGTTCCGCCGAGGTCTTGGCGTTGCGGACGCGCCATTCGTAAACACCGCCGATGCTGCTGCGGAGCTTGGAGAATGCCTTCTGGGCGTTGTCGTCCCGGATGAACTTCGGATCGCCCTTGTAGTTGGAGAGGTCGCGGCGGATGTAAACCTTCTCCACGAAGTCGCAGATCTCCTGCACGGTCGTGTCGTAGGTGATCCAGTTCCCGATCAGCCGTTCGGAGTACTGGCGCCAGAACTCGTGATCGCGCCGGAGGATATCCTCGTCCAGGGAGGCGAGGGGCTGCCGGTTGATCTTCATGATGATGCCGTACGGGGTGAGGTAGGGGTACATCCAGTCGAGCGGGAAGCTCTCCTCGATGTAGAACTCGTGGTCGGGGTTGGCGTCGAAGATGACGCGGCAGAGCAGCGCGTTGATGGCCATGACCGCCGTCTGGCCGGCGACGGTGACGCGGCCGCCCTCCTCCCGCACGTCCTCGCCCGGCTTGAGCTGGCCGAGCTGTTTGCGATGGAACGCGTCGGCCATGTACTCGTTGTAGCAGCGCGTGGACTCCTCCGGCGTGGGCGTGTGGATCTCGAGGTCGGGATACACGCCGCCCGGGCTGATCTCGATCAGCCCGGCGTAGGCCTCCTCGAGGATGCGCCGGCCCATGCGGATGCGGGCGGGCGTGGGGAGGTCCTGGGCGATGAGCCGGCGGAGCTCGTCGGAGAGCTGAAGGCCCTCGATGAGGTCGGCGCGGTAGAGGTGATTCGTCGCCGAGCGGTAGGCCGCGAGGCGCGCCTGGATCTGCTGTTCGCTCGCGTTCGGATCCGCCGTCGTGGAGGCGAGGACGTCGAGCTCGCGCTGGAGTTCCATGCGGGCCTCGAACTCCTCGTCGAGCAGGCGGTTGAGATCCCGTGCAAGGGCTTTCGCCGCGCGCCGCCCGGGGTTGTCGGCCTCGAGCAGGCTGCGGGTGCGCTCGGAGAGAAGGCCATGGAGGTGGCGGGAGAACGCGTCCTGTCCGTCGGCGCGGAGGCGTCCCGCGAGCGCGGCGAGGTCCGCGAAGTGATCGGGCTCGAACCATGAAGTGCCGGCGCGGCGCTGTTTCTCGACGGCGTCCCCGAAGCGGAAGATCAGGCGATCGAGCGGGGCGACGGCGCGCGCGAGCGCGTTCGTGTGCAGGCCGCGGACCCGCTCGCGCTCGCTGCGGAGCATCTCCTGGAGGAACGGCGTGTCGTACTGGACCTGCCTGGACTTGTTGTAGTGGGCGCGGATGTAGTGGAGGTACGTCTGGTCCGCGAGGGCGTTCTGCGTGATGAGGTAGACGTCGCGCCGGTCGAAGTCGGGATCGCGCGGCTTCTTCGAGGGCGGGATGAAGCTCTCGCAGAAGATCATGTAGGTGGGATTGAAGCGGCCGGGGTCGGTGCCGCCGAAGAGGACGGCGTTGCGCGCCATCTCGGGGTAGAGCGGCTCCCCGTTCTCATCGGCGAACGGGGGGGTGAACATGTCGTGGCCGAACCAGTAGCCGAACAGGTGTCCGCGCTGCTCGTTGTCCGCCCAGTGGGAGAGCATCGGCTTGAGCGGGAGCAGCGCGAAGAGGATGAGCAGGCCGCGGGTGCGCGGCTGGTCCGGGCTGAGCGTGACGAGGGCGATCGCGGCGGTCGCGAAGCCCAGCGCGAGCAGCGACGCGATGCGGTCCACCCATGCGTGGGTGGCCCGGATGCCGAAGAAGTAGGAGGGCTGATCGGGCGGGAAGAGCTCGATGACGCCGAACGTCACCGCCACGACGAAGAGGGCGATGCCTCCGGAGACGGCGGCCGAGATCACGAACCACCGGCGCACGGCCTGGTACTCGGCGATGAACAGGGTCGCCATGAGGACAAGGCCGTAGCCGAAGCCCATGGCGATGATGACGTGCGACGCGGTGAAGAAGACCTTCACCAGCTCGCGGCTGGTGCGGTCCGTGTTCGGGTTGAGCAGCCAGAGCAGGAGGAACGCGAGGCAGACGTAGATCGCGACGAGCCCCGTCATCCATGCCTTCTCGGCGCGGCGCAGGCGCGCCCAGAAGAGGAAGGGCACGAGCGCGATGAGGACGTAGACGAGGTTGAATTCCTCGACGGCGCCCTCGAACAGCATGAGGACCTGGTTGAAGAGCCGGCCGGGTTCGAGCGAGGGATTGGTCTTCTCGTACTGGCCGCGGGTGAGCGCGTGGAGGAAGCCGTCCCAGGTCCGCGGGTAGGCCCAGTTGAGGGGCGGGTTGGTGGCGGACGTGATCGGGAGATAGAAATAGAACGCGGCACCGGCACACCACATGAGGAGGGAGATCAGGGCGGGCAGCCATTCCGTGCCGATTCCCTCGGTCCGGATCGCGAGCCATACGCACGCGGCGATCGAGCCGATTCCCACGAGGTTGAAGATGAGCAGGAGCGCGGGACTGGTGCGGATGCTCTCGAGTGAGCCGCCCTGCATCAGCAGGAGTCCGGCGAGATAGAGGACGCTGTTGGCGAGAAAGGCGTCGCGGCCGAGCTTGCGGTTGGCCATCGCGATGAGCACCTCGATGCCCATGGCCGCGACGATGAGTGTCTGGTGATTGGTGAAGGCGATGCCGAACATGAACGCCGCCGAGTAGAGGTAGCGGCGCTGCTGCGGGGCGTACACGTAGTGGAGGAGAAAGACCAGCGTGAGAACGAGGGAGAGCACGCTGAGGGTGTACACCTCCACGATGACCGCCTGGCTCCACATGAAGCCGTTGAAACCGATGATGAGGCCGGCCGTGACGGCGGAGACGACGCAGATGGCCTGCCGGGTGCGCGTCTCGATCTGCCTGCGGACATCGAGCGTGTCGATGAGGTAGCCGCCGACCTTCGAGACCATGAGCGCGAGCACGCCCGAGGAGAGGGCCGCCGCCACGGCGGACGACACGGCCACGCGCCATGCGATGTTCGAGAACGGAAGCAGGACGGTGAACAGCCACGTGTACAGGGTCCACACCGGGTACCCCGGGGGATGCGGAACGCCTGCGTAGTAGGACGCGACGGCGAGCTCGCCGCTGTCCTCGAGGGTCAGGTCCGGGGCGAGGGTGATGAGATACCCGATCAGCGTGACGAGGGTGCTGATCAGGAAAGCGAGCCAGTCGTGCCTCTGGTAGACGGGAGCGGGAGCGGGTGGCTGGACGTCCGGCGGGGTGCTGTCGGGAGCGGACTTCCGTGGCGACGGCGCGTGGGGCTTTGCCTTGGCGTCGGGCTTGGCACTGGGCATAGGTCAGCGTGCAAGAACGTTGGTCTGGCGAACCAGCAAAGAACCAAAGCTTGACGCAATGGTTCCGGCGTTTGTCGAACGAAATCTGGAAGGGGGCGCGTTATGCTGGATCCCCCCGGTCCAGGAGGCGGGCGCGGACGCGACCGAGAAGGACTCGCGCGAAGGGGGGACCGCGGGCGCCCATGCGGTGGCAAGGCTCAGGACGGTCATCGCCGCGGCGGTGAACGGGGCGAACCACGCGCGCAGGTCGATGGACGCCGGCGTCAGCGCGGCCCGCCCCGCGGGGATGCCGGACCGGGGGCGGCGGGCGCGGTGGCTGCCGAAGAGGGCGCGCCTAACCCTCGGGGAGGGCCGACGGGGATGGCAGCCACGCAGCAGGATCTCCGGATTCTCGGACGGTTTCATCGTTGGATTGGCGGAGGAGGGTTCGAAGTCGCTGGAGTCCGTATCGATAGCGCCCCGCGGCGGTGCTGGGCGAGATGCCCAGGATTTCGCCGGCCGCCTCGTAGGTGAGCCTGTGCCAGAGCCTCAGGACGATCACTTCACGCTGTTCGACCGGGAGCCGCGAGAGGGCGGAGGTCGCCGCGTCGGCGAGCCCCGGGTCGGCGGTGTCGCGTTCGAACCAGCGGGAGGACTCGAGTTCGCGGCGCAGGCGACGCCAGATCGTGCGGTGATGATTCAGGGCGCGGTTCCGGAAGGTGCGGATGAGATAGAACCTCGGTTCGCGCGGCGGGGTGCGCAGTTCGAGCAGCGCGCGGAAGGAGTCATGAAGCACGTCTTCGGCCTCGGCATGACTCAGCCCGAGGGCGCGGCCGTACAACACGAGCTCGGCGGCGCAACCGTCGTAGAGTTGCGCCGCCCAGTCATCCTGAGCCTGACCGTCGGAATGCACGCCGCACAATAGACACCGGGGGCCGCGGGATTTGTATAACGAACGTGCGCGCCCATCAGCGATCCGCCTCGGCCGCGGGGGAGGATGGCGCCGCGAGGTTCTCGAACCCGGCCTGGCGCAGGGCCTCGTAGGCGACGATCGCGACGCTGCTCGACAGGTTGAGCGAGCGGACGCCGGGATGGAGCATCGGGATGCGGATCCAGCGATGGGCGTTCGCCTCGAGCAGCGGAGCCGGGAGTCCGGCGGTCTCCCGCCCGAACACGAGGTAGTCGCCCTGCTGGAAGTCGGCGTGATCGTGCCGGATCGGCCCGCCGTCCTCCACGAACCAGAGGCGCGCCTTCCCGGGAAGTCCGCGCCGGAAGGTCGCCCAGTCGCGCCAGCGCGACCACGACACGAGGCGCCAGTAGTCCATGCCCGCGCGGCGCAGCGTGGCGTCGTCGAGGCGGAATCCCATGGGTTCGATCAGGTGCAGGTGCGCCCCGATCGCTGCGCAGAGCCGCGCGATGTTCCCCGTGTTCGGCGGGATCTCGGGTTCCACGAGGACCACGTGCAGGGACGGTTCCCCCTGCGGACGCGTCCCGGGATAGCGCACGGAATGCAGCATCAGGCCATGGGCGGGGGCGGTCATTCCCGCGAGGCGCCGGTCACGCGCCTCGAGCATGATGGCGAGGTCCTCTGGACGAAACCTGCCCAGGCCGACCTGCACGAGCGTGCCGACGATCCCGCGGCACATCCGGTAGAGGAACCCATCGCCCTCGAGGATGAAGGTGAGGCGCGGGCCGCGCCGGATGATGTCGCAGCGGTGGAGCGTGCGGACGGTGCTCGCGCGTGCGTACCCGGGATTCGTCGTGAACGCGGCGAAGTCGCGGCGCCCGGGCAGGCGCGCCGCGGCGGCTCGCATGCGGTCGAGGTCGAGGGGGCGGGTGACGTGCCATGCGACGTGGCGCAGCAGCGGGTTCATGGCCGGCGCGTTCCAGACCTGGTACCGGTATTCCTTGGAGACGGCCTGAAAGCGGGCGTGAAAGGAGGGGTCGGTCCGCCCGGCGGAGAGGACGCGGATGTCTTCGGGGAGATGCGCGTTGAGCGCAAGGACCAGTTTCGCGTCGGGGATGCGGCATTCGGCGGCTGGAACATCGACGTGGGCGACCATTCCGAGCGCGTGAACGCCGGTGTCGGTGCGGCTGGATCCGTGGAGTGGTCCCGTGCCCGGGAAGAGCTGGCGAAGGGCGTGCTCCACGAGTTCCTGGACGCCGGTGCCGATCCTCTGCGTCTGCCAGCCCTGGTATCGGGAGCCGTCGAACGCCACGATGAGGCGCAGCCGGACGGCCTGGGAGGGCGCGACCGCCGGATCCCCGGTCCCGGCATCGGATGGATCGCGCGCCGGGCCCGCCGTTTCGGGGGGCAGGGGGGTGGAGTCGGCCTCAGACATCGAGCGCGCCCGGGCCGCCGCCGGCGGCCTGGGCGTCGAGGTAGCTCTGGAGAAGCACGGCCGCGGCCGATGAATCCACGCGACCCCGGCGCTCGCGCTCGCGCGCGCCGGATTCGGCGAGGAGCCGGTGCGCCTGGACGGACGTGAGCCGCTCGTCCCATGTGCGGACGGGAATCGCAATCGTCTCGCGGAGCACATGGACGAACTCCTGAACCTTCTGCGCGGCCGGTCCGTGGGAGCCATCCATGTTTCGGGGCATGCCCACAAGGATCAGGGCGACCTCGCGCTCGCGGATGAGCGTCTTCAGGCGCTCGAGAAAGTCGTTGAACGGCGTCGCCGGGAGGAACTCGAGCGGATGCGCGAGCATGCCCAGTTCGTCGCTGATCGCCGCGCCGATGCGGACGGTGCCATGGTCAAGGGCGAGGATGCGCATGGCTGGATGGTTCAGGCGGCCGCCTTGACGAGGGCTTCGTACGCGCAGCGGATGGTTGTCTCGATGTCCGCATCCGAATGAGCGAGTGAGATGAAGCCCGCCTCGAACTGGGACGGGGCGAGATAGACGCCGCGCCGCAGCATGGAATGGAAGAACCGGGCGAATCGCTCGCGGTCCGACGTGAGCGCCCCATCGAGGTTGGCCACGGGTCGATCCGTCAGGTAGGCGCAGAACAGCGACCCGATCCGGTGGAGCTGAACGGGCACGCGCGCCCTGGCGGCGGCCTCGCGCAGGCCCGCCTCGAGGGCGGCGCCGAGGCGCTCCAGCCGCGGATAGGCGGTGCCGTCACGCAGTCCCTGCAGGCTCGCGAGACCGGCTGCCATGGCCAGCGGGTTTCCACTGAGCGTGCCGGCCTGGTACACCGGGCCGAGCGGAGCGAGGTGATCCATGATGGCGGCGGGACCGCCCACCGCGCCGACGGGCAGTCCGCCGCCGATGATCTTCCCGAGGGTGGTGAGATCCGGCCGGATGCCGAACACCTCCTGGGCGCCGCCCCGGGCGAGCCGGAAGCCGGTGAGCACCTCGTCGAAGATGAGCACGCTGCCGTGATCGGTCGTGAGCTGACGGAGCAGCTCGAGGTATCCCGGCCGGGGAAGGAACAGGCCGGCATTGGCCGGTACCGGCTCGACGATGACCGCCGCGATCTGCGGGCCCCGCGCCGCGAACGCGGCCTTCACGGCCTCGGGATCATTAAACGGAAGGACCAGCGTGTGCCGGGCGAGATCGGACGGCACGCCGGCGCTGTCCGGGTTGCCGAACGTGAGGGCGCCGGAGCCCGCCTTCACGAGGAGGGAGTCTGCGTGTCCATGGTAGCAGCCGGCGAACTTGACGAGGACCTCGCGCCCGGTGAAGCCGCGCGCGAGCCGGATCGCCGCCATGCAGGCCTCGGTGCCGGAGTTCGTGAAGCGGACCTTCTCGATCGAGGGGAAGAACTCGCGGATCAGGCGTGCGAGTTCGATCTCGAGCGGGTTGGGGACGCCGAAGCTCGTGCCCCGAAGGGCCGTTTCGCGGACGGCCTCGATGATCGGCGGGTGTGCGTGTCCATGAATGGCGGGCCCCCAGGTGCCGACGTAGTCGATGTATTCGTTCCCGTCGGCATCCCAGATGCGCGCGCCCTGCGCGCGTGTTGCGAAGAACGGGGTGCCGCCGACGGCGCGGAAGGCGCGCACGGGCGAGCTCACCCCGCCGGGCATCAGGCTGAGGGCTTCACGGAAGAGGCGTTCGGAAGTGGCGTGGGTCATGGGGAAGTCGGATCAGCGGCGGAGAAAGGTCTCGCGGAGGGTGCCGCGTTCGGTGCGCACGACGGTCCCGGTGCTGATGCCATGGCGGTTGAACCAGCCTTCGGCGGTCTCGAGCACGAACTGGATGCGGCTGCTCGAGGACGGGACAGGGTTGGTGTTGAAGCGCTCGAGGCGATGAATCTCGAGGATCACGCCCTCGGGATCGAGGTACGCGACATCGATGTCCATCGGCACGTTGCGCATGTAGAAGGCTGTCTGATGAGGCCGGCCGAACACGAAGAGCATGGCGTCCGTGTCGGCGATGTTCGTGCGCCACATCAGGCCCTTCTGGATGGCGGCGGGAGTGATGGCGAGCTCGGCATTCAGCTCGCGGGCGCCGAGGTAAAGCTTCATGCGCGGCAGTCCGCTCTGGGGCCTGCCATCGTCGAGCCATGGATCACGGGCGCGCGGTGCGGCGGCGGCCGGCGGGTTCGCCCGGCTGGGCGAGGATGCGGAGCCGGCAGCCGCCGTGGCGCCGGTGGCCACCGGGGAAAGGGCGTCGGCCGCGCCGGGGTCGCGGTCGCAGCCGCCGGCCACGAGGAGCGTCAGGAAGAGAAGGAGTGCCGCTTCCAGATGGTGCACGAGGAAAGCCTAGGATGCGGACGCGAGAATGGCGAACCGGGAGTTGGCGGGGCTCCGGCCGCCGGCCGTCGCGATGGGACCGCCGCTCGACAGGCGGGCACCCGTGGACCTAGGGTGCCGGAGTGGACTGGCCCGCCGATTACCACATGCACACGCACCTCTGTCATCACGCGGAGGGGGTGCCCCTGGACCTCGCCCAACGCGCGGCCGAGCTCGGGCTCGACGAGATCGGCGTGTCGGAACACAACCCCATGCCGCAGGACGATTTCGACGAATGGCGCATGGAGTGGTCCCGCATGGACGAGTACCTCGACGGACTCGAGGCCGCGAGGCGCAAGGTGCGCGGCGTGCGCATCCGGGCCGCGCTGGAGGTGGATTTCCTCCCGGGCGGCGAGGACTGGGTGCGCACCCTCGCCGCACGATACCCCTGGGACTACCTCATCGGCTCCGTCCACTACGTCGCGGGCGGATGGGACATCGACAATCCGGGGAAGCTCGATCGGTGGCGTGAACGCCGTCCGATCGACGTGTGGACCGAGTACTTCGACCGGCTCACGGCGGCGGCTTCGAGCGGGCTGTTCGACATCATCGGCCACCCGGATCTGCCCAAGAAGTTCGGGTTCGTTCCGACGGAGGATTGCACGCCGCTGTTCGAGAAGTTCCTCGATGCGGCCGCGCAGTCGGGCGTCGCGATCGAGATCAACACCGCCGGGCTCCGCAAGGAGTGCCGCGAGATGTACCCCAGCCCCGCGTTCCTGCGGATGGCGCGGGATCGCGACGTGCCTCTGACGTTCGGTTCGGATGCGCATCGGCCGGGCGAGGTCGGCATGGATTTCGACCGGGCCATCGAACTGGCCCGCGCCTGCGGGTACTCGCACACCGTGCGCTTCGAGGGGCGGAAGGCGCGAAGGGTTCCCCTTGCGTAGGACGCGGTGCCCGGGCCGGCACGGCCCCGCTTGCCCGCCGTCGGGGCGCGGCCTAGTTTGCGGCCATGGCAGCCACGGCGGAGCCAACGGTGGTTCCGGAGAAGACAACCGACGAGAAGAGCGAGCCCGGTCAGGACCTCGACCCGGGTTTTCTGGTGATCGTGTGGAATGATCCGGTGAACTTCATGGATTACGTGACGCACGTCTTCATGAAGGTCTTCCGCTGGGACAAGGCCAAGGCGGAGGCGCACATGCTGGAGGTGCACCGCCAGGGTCGAAGCGTGGTCGCCCAGGAGAGCTTCGAGAAGGCCGAATACTACGTGCACCAGCTCCAGAGCTACCATCTCCATGCGACCATGGAGAAAGCCGGATGAAACTTGTCGAACGAACGGGCGACCGGCTCGTGTTCCGGCTGGGGGCCCGCGAGAAGTCTCTGCTGGAGCGGTTGCTGAGCTACTACCCGATGCGCCCGGATGCCGATCCGACCCTCTCGAAGGGGGAATGGGACGGGATGAAGGACGCCGCGGCGCTGCTGCGCGAGTCGCTCCTCGAGCAGCGCGTCGAGCTCGCGGAGTGGATCAAGCGCCGGCTCACCGATGACGCCGCGTTCACCCACGCGGACGGCGGCTGGAAGCTGCGCCTCGAGGGGTCGGAGCCGGAGCGTCTGCTCCAGGTGCTCAACGAGCTGCGGGTCGGGGCATGGACCCGGCTCGGGTGCCCGGATGAACTCGACGAGATGCGGCTGGTGACCTCGCCCAGCCAGGCACCCCTGTACGCCATCATGACCCTCGCGGGGCAGTACGAGATGGTGCTCGTCCACGCGATGCACGGGGATTTCGGAGAGCCGGACGAGGACGACTGAGGCGCGGGAGTCCGCGGCGCCGGGGCTTCGCGCGGCGTTGCGGCGAGTCCCCCGAGCGCGCATGCTCGGGGTTGTCGCCTCGGCCATGGGACAACTTCCAGTTCGGCTCGATCACCGGCTGTGGTTTCCGGATCCGCGGGATGCGGTCCGGCGGGGTCCGCTGGACGGGCTGGTCGCCGTCGGCGGCGACATGCGGCCGGACCGGCTTGTTCTCGCCTATCGCTCCGGCATCTTTCCATGGACCGTTTCCCCGGTGACATGGTGGTCGCCCGATCCGCGCGGCGTCATCGAGCTGGGCGGACTTCACATCTCCCGGAGCCTCCGGCGAGTCCTGCGGAAGGCGCCGTTCCGGGTGACCCGCAATCGGGCCTTCCGGCAGGTGATCGAGGCCTGCGCGACCGTGCCGCGCCGGGGCGCGTGGATCACCCCGGAGTTCGTCGAGGCCTACACGGAACTGCACCGGCTCGGGCACGCGCACAGCGTGGAATGCTGGGCTGGCGAGGACCTCGTGGGAGGCGTGTACGGGGTCGCGGTCGGGGGCCTTTTCGCGGGGGAATCCATGTTCCACCGGGTGAGCGATGCCTCCAAGGTGGCGCTGACGGCGCTGCACGATCATCTCGTCCAGCGGGGCTTCCGGCTCTTCGACGTCCAGATGGTGACGACCGCGACGGCCGCGATGGGGGCGATGGAGATTCCGCGAGACGAGTACCTCGCGCGGCTCCGCGAGGCGGTCGAGGTGGATTGCCGATTCGAATGACAGCCGGCCGGCCGCGCGGGCTCCTTTCGCCGTGATGCCCGGGGGAACGGCCGCGGCGCCCTTGATCCCGGCGCCGTCGGAGGCGTGGTTTGCCTTCAAAGTGCGGGATGAGCATTGTCCGCGCTGCATGCCGATTCTTCTCGGTCAGGCGGAGGTTCCGGTCTGGCATCCGTGGGCGGTGCTCGCGCTGCTGGCGGTGGTCATCATTCTGTTCGCGACGGAAAAGCTGCGGATCGATTTCATCGCGCTGCTGGGGGTGGCGGCGCTGATCGGGCTGGGGGTGCTGACGCCGGAGCAGGCATTCGCGGGTTTCGGCAACATCACCATCGTCGTGCTGGCCTCGGTGTTCATCATCGGCGCGGCCCTGCAGGAGACAGGCGTGCTCGACCTCGTGGGGACGCACCTCGTGCGCTGGCTGCCGCGGGGCGAGTTCTGGCTGGTGCTGGCGCTGATGGTGGTGACCGCGGCGCTGTCCGCGTTCATGAACAACACGAGTGTCACGGCGATGCTGATCCCGCTCGTGGTGGGTGTGGCGCGCCGCACGGACGTGAGTCCGTCGCGCCTGCTGATGCCGATGGCGTTCGCGTCGATCCTCGGCGGCACCTGCACGCTGATCGGCACCTCCACGAACGTCGCCGTGAGCGGCTACCTCTCGAAGTGGAGCGGCATGGAGCCGTTCGGCCTGTTCGAGATGACGCACATCGGGGTGATCCTCGTGCTCGCCGGAGTGTTGTTCATGACCCTGATCGGGCGGCATCTCCTGCCAAGGCATCCGGGGGAGGACCTCGCCGACGACTTCGGCATCCGCGGATTCCTCAGCGAGATCGTGCTCCTGCCCGGGTCGCCGCTCGTCGGCAGGACCGTGATGGATTCGGATCTCGCCAGGATGGAGTTCCGGATCCTCAAGGTGGTGCGGAACGGCCGGGGCTTCGTCCCGGACGCGGGCACGGTGCTCGAGGAGGGGGATGTCCTCCTGGTGACCGGCAACATGGGCAATCTCATGAAGGTCAAGGCCACGGAGGGCATCGAGATCCGGCCGGAACTGAAACTGGGCGACGCGGAACTGCGGAAGGCGGGCCTCGAACTGGCCGAGGTGGTGGTGAGCCCGCGCTCGAACCTGATCGGCAGGACGCTGCGCGAGGCGCGTTTCCAGCAGGAGTTCCGGCTGACCGTGCTCGCGATCTATCGGCTCGGGCAGTCGCTCCGGGACCGGATCAGCCGGATCCGCCTTCGCGCGGGAGACCTGCTCCTTGTGCAGGGCCAGCCCGAGGCGCTCGAGGTGGTGCGCCGCCGCCGGGAGCTGGCGGTGCTCGCGGAACGGGGTCCGGCGCACCCGTCGAGGCGCAAGGCGGGAATTGCCGTGGGGATCTTCGCGGTGGCCCTCCTCGCGGGCGGACTGGACATCGTTCCGGTCTCCGCGTGCTTCCTCGTGGCCGCGCTCTCCATGGTGCTGGCCGGATGCCTCCGCCCCCTGCGCGTGTACGACCACGTCGAATGGCGTCTGCTCGCGGTGATCGCCTCCATGATGGCCTTCGGCGAGGCGATGCAGATCACCGGAGCCGCGGGGATGCTCGCGGACCTCGTGGTGTCCGCCCTGGGGCGGCACGGGGGAATCCCCGTGCTCGCCGGGTATTGCCTGCTCACAATCCTGCTGAGCCAGCCCATGTCGAACGCCGCCGCGGCGCTGGTCGTGCTGCCTGTGGCCCTGCCGACGGCGATCGAGATGCAACTCGACCCGCGCGCCTTCGCGATGGCGATCATGCTGTCGGCATCGATCTCCATGGCCACCCCGCTCGAGCCGTCCTGCGTGCTGGTTTACGGGCCCGGAAAGTATCGGTTCATGGATTACCTGAAGGTCGGGTTCCCGCTGACGCTGCTGCTGCTGGTCATCCTGATCGCGCTCCTGCCTCGCTGGTGGCCGCTCCAGGTGGCTCCCAGCTAGCCGCACGCCGTGATTCGCGGGGAGCATTGAAGGCCGAGACCGGGGGCGGGCTTCTTGTCGGATGGACCGAAAGCGGGTAAGATCCCGCGTGGTTCCAGCCCGATGGTTTTTGCGTGCCTGCGTCGTGCTGCCCTGCCTGCTGGGATGGCTGGCCGCCGCCGCCGAGAGTCGGACGATCCGCCTTCGCAATGAGACGATCGACACCACGGCGCCCCCGCGGGTGCGGTTGCTGGATGCCGGGCCGCGCTCGGGCCTTTACCTGATTCAGTTCACCGAACCTCCCTCGCTCGCCGTGCGGCAGGAGGTGGAACGGCTCGGCGCGACCCTGCTGAAGTATGTCCCCGACAATGCGTTCATCGCGCGTCTTCGGGGCGTGGACCCGTGGGTGCTGCGCGCCGTTCCCCAGGTGAACTGGGTCGGCGAGTACCGCCCGGACCACAAGGTGGCGGCGGTTCTGCGGGAGATGGCCGCGGCGGGTCAGCCGCTGGATATCAGCATGGCGCTCGCGCCGGACGTCCCCGCGGTGGAACGCGTGGCTCTCAAGCGCGCCATGCAGCGGCTCGAGCGCGAGTCCCGCACGCGGTTCGGGGTGATCCTGAGCGGACGGGTCACGCCCGCCCAGCTCGCAGTCCTTTCGAGATCCGCGGCCGTGCTCTGGATCGAGCGCGCCCCGCGCATGAAGCTGTTCGATGAGATCTCCTCCAAGATCGTGGGCGGCGGGAGCTACGAGACCGGTGACGCGGGAGGCGGGTTCCCGGGAGTGGATCCGGGCTGGGACGACGACGAGATCTTCGGCGCGCGCCTCTCGGCCTCGGGAGAGGTGATGGTGGCTCCATGGCGGAACGCGGCTGCCGGTGTCGCCGCGCTTCAAGGCGTCCCGCCCGGGCACGGCTCGACCACGCAGCTGATGGGATACGACGGTTCCGGAGTGGTCGTGGCCGTCGCCGACAGCGGACTCGACAACGGGGATCCGGACGACCTGCACCCGGATCTCGCCGGGCGCGTCGATGCGTTCTTCGCATACGGCAACCTCGAGGACGCGGCGGACGAACACAGCCACGGCACGCACGTCGCGGGCATCATCGCGGGGAACGGCGCGACCGGTGAGGCCGATTTCTACGGGAACCTGTACGGACTCGGCGTCGCCCCGGGGGCGCACCTCGTGGCGCAACGCATGTTCGACGGCGTGGGCAACTACGAGCCGCCGCCGACGTTCGAGACGCTGACGCGCGACGCGGTGCGCGCGGGAGCGGTGATCGGTTCCAACAGCTGGGGGGATGACACACAGGGCCGCTACGACCTGAGCGCGGCGGAGTTCGACGCCCTGGTTCGCGACGCCGACGCGCTCGCGGCGGGCGATCAGCAGTACATCCTCGAGTTCTCGGCCGGCAACGCAGGCCCGGGCGCCCAGACGATCGGAAGCCCCGCCGTCGCCAAGAACGTGATCGCCTCCGGCGCCTCGCAGAACGATCGCTATGGCTTTTACCTGTTCGAGGACGGACCGGAGGCGATGGCGGACTTCTCGAGCCGCGGCCCGTGCGAGGACGGCCGGATCAAGCCCGACGTCGTGGCGCCCGGCACGTGGATCGCCTCGCTGCAGTCAGGCTCCGCGACCGACGCCTTCGCCTGGGCGGGCATTTCGCCCAACTACCAGTTCCAGGGCGGCACCAGCCAGTCCGGACCGCACGTCTCGGGCGCCGCGGCGGTGTTCGTCCAGTACTGGAGGGAGACGCGAGGCGGAGTGACGCCCTCCCCGGCGCTCGTGAAGGCGGCGCTGATCCATTCGGCGGTGGACCTCAACGACGGCTGGACCACGATCGATCCGGTGCCCAATCCGCACGAGGGCTGGGGCCGGGTGACGCTGACCAACCTGATCGGTTCCCCGTTCAGCTTCGATTTCGTGGATCAGAGCGTCGCCCTCACCAACTCGCAGGTGTTCGAGCGGCGCCTGCTCGTGGGCGGGCCGCAGACCCGCCTCAAGGTGACGCTCACCTATACGGATTCGCCCGGGCTGCCGGCCGCGGTGCCGGCGCTCGTGAACGACCTCGATCTCGAACTGGTGGCGCCGGACGGCACGCTGTACCGCGGGAACGCCTTCGACTTCGGCGAGTCGGTGCCCAACGCCCTGGCAGCCGATCCGATCAACAACGTGGAGGGCATCCTGATCTCGGCTCCGCTCCCCGGCGAATACGTGGTTCGCGTCCGGGCCACGCGCGTGGTGGAGGATGTGTTCCGGCGCGAGGGCGCCGAGCCCGCGCAGGATTTCGCGCTGGTGGTCTCCGGCGATCTGCCGCTGCCGGGTCACGGGATCGTCGCGCTGGATCGGCCGGCGTACACCGCGCCGGGGACGATCGGGCTGCGCCTCGTCGATTTCGACCTGCGCGGCGAACCGACCGTGGATGTCCTGCTGACCAGCGACAGCGAACCCCAGGGCGAGATCGTCACGCTGACCGCCGCCACGCTGACCGGCTCCTACACCGGCGCCGTCCAGACGGCAACGGGACCGGCGCAGGCGGACGGCCGACTCCAGATTGCGCACGGCGACGGGATCCGCGTGACGTACCAGGACGCCTCGCCGGAGGCGGAGCGGATCGGCGAGGCCGTGGCGGACCTCGTGCCGCCCGTGATCACCGACGTGAACGCCGTGACCCGGTTCGGACGACTGCAGGTCTCGTGGTCCACGGATGAACCGGCGGATTCCGTGGTCGAGTACGGCACGACGCCGGAACTCGGGTTGGTGGAGACACGGCGCCCGCTCGACACCGAACACATGGTCGTGCTCAGCGAGGCGCGCCCGGGGGACACCGTCTATTTCCGCATCGTCTCGCACGATGCCGCCGGGAATGTCGCGATCTCGAGCGATGACGGTGAACCGTACCGGCAGGAGATCAGCGCCGTCGCCACGGTGCTCGTGGTGGACCAGTTCGACGATCTTCTGCTGGACGACTATCTCAGCGTGACGTCCTACACGTCCGCCCTCGAACGGATCGGCGTGGACTACGAGGTGTGGGACGTCGCGCTCGAGGGCGTCGCGCCCACGTTCGAGGACCTGCGCAACTACCCGGCGGTCATCTGGCGCAACGGGGAGTTCTTCTCGTCGCTGGGCGCCCAGGAGATCCGCGCGATGCGGGACTACGTGGCGGCGGGAGGCGGGCTGTTCATGGCGTCCATGGAGCTGCTGAGCCGCCTCGACGAGGGTGGCTTCGAGAGTTTCCGCCGAACGGTGCTGCACGTGGACACCTATGACGTGGACCCGGGGCTGGGCGGCGTCTATGGCGGCGATCACCTGTCGATGACCAGCGGCATCGACACGCACCTCGATTTCTCGGAGTTCCCGGACCTGATCATCATTCCGGCGGACCTGTCGGACACGTTCCAGCACGCGACGAACGCGCTGCCGATCCTGTTCGACGCGTCGACCGGGAAGACCGTGGGCGTCCGCGCCCCGAGGAGCGCCCTCGATCCGGGCGGGCGCGTGGTCTTCTTCTCGTTCCCCTTCGACGCACTGCCCATCGATGGGGAATCCCCCAACACGCGCCATGAGATTCTCGCCCGGGTGCTCGCATTCCTTGCGCCGTCCGCGGTGGGCGAGCCGACGCTGGAGCTCGATCGCGAGCAGTACACGCTTCCGTCGGTGGTCAACCTTCGAGTCACGGATCCCGCGAGGGCCGGCCAGCCATCGGTGGAGGTGTCGGTGCGGACGGACAGTGCGCCCGAGGACCGGCGTGTCACGCTCCTCGCGGGAGGGCGTGCGGGATTGTTCGAGGGGAGCATCCGCCTGGCGGGGGTCGGCGGCCCGGGAGCGGAAGCCACCCTCCCGGCGGCGGACGGGGATGTGCTCGAGGTGGTCTATGAGGGCGCCGGCGCGTCGCGAACCATTCGGGTTTCCGCGGGCGTGGATACTTCGCCGCCGGAGATCACGGACGTCCGGGTGGTCGCGGACTACGGCGAGGCCGTGGTCACATGGACGACCTCGGAACCGACCGACGGCCTCGTGAAGTACCGGGACGTCTCGTTCCCTTCGAACTTCACGAGTTATCACGCGGACTACACCACGGAACACGAGCTGCGCCTGACCGGCCTGGAACCCGACCAGGGCTACTCGTTCGAGGTGGTCTGCCGGGATCCGGCGGGCAACACGACGACTGACAACAACGGCGGACAGTTTCACCGGTTTCGCACGCTGCGTCCCCTGGATCCTCCGTTCGTGGACAACCTCGAGGGCGGCGGGGGGAACTGGACCGTGGGCGATAGTCCGCTCGACGAGGAGACGCTGTCCATCCTCGTGGCCTCGAGCTGGGAGCTCGGCAGGCCTTCCAACGAGCTCGCCACCGCCGCCTACTCGGGCGACGCGTGCTGGGGCACGAACTTGAGAGGACGGGTGAATGATTACTCGGACACCTCGCTGATCAGTCCCGCCATTCTGCTTTCCGGAGGCAACCGGGCCGTCGTTCGCTTCCGGCACAACTACGACTTCTTCCCCCGTTCGGACGACTTCGACATCCTGGAGGTCGGCGGGCTGTACATTACGACGAACAATGGCGCGATCTGGACGCCGCTGCGGCAGTACGGCGAGGCGACGGACGGCTGGGAACTGGAGGAGGTGGATCTCAGCGCGTACCTTGGCCAGGTGGTGCGCCTCGGCTGGGCCTACGGCCTCTTCTCCTTCGGATCGGTCGAACATCCCGGATGGCTCGTGGACGACATCGAGGTGGAGGTTTCGAGCTTCGTGCCTTCCACGATCGTGCTCTCGAACAATCTGCACCAGGCGACGGTGTCCATTCGCGGACCGATCAATCGGATCGAACAGGGGCGGTACTCCGCGATCTCGAATGCACCCCCGGGTGAGTACAGACTCGAGTACGGCGAAGTGGAGGGATACGTGGGCCCGGAAAGCGTGACCGTGCAGCTTGGCGAGGGTCAGACGCTGCTGATCACCGGCGAGTATCTCATGACGGATACGAACGGGGATGGAATCAGCGACGCATGGGAGGAACGCTACTTCGGCGGAGTGCGCCCCGCGCCGGTCCCGGGATCGGATGCCGACGGCGATGGAATGTCCGATCTCGATGAGTTCATGGCGGGAACCAACCCGACCAACGCGACCTCGCTGTTGCGGCTGCAGATGCCCGGGCTGGCGAGCACCGGCGATATCCTCCTGCGCTGGGACTCGGCCAGCGGCCGCGGCTACCGCGTCCTGGGCAGCGCGGACGCACACAACTGGCAGCCCCTGACGGACTGGCTGCGCGCCACGAGCGGCGCGCACTCGGCCATCGTTCCGATGCCCACCAACGGTGCTCCCTTCCTGTTCAGGCTGGAGGTGATGCCGTAGGGCGCCTATCGCTGGTCTCCAGGGCGGGGAGGCGAAGGAACACCCGGGCGCAGAATGTGAATCATCGGCAATGGGCGAGTGCCGGAAGTCGAGGACGTTCTCGACGAGCGTTCCGGGACGCTGTGTTGGAACCCCGACAGGCGTGGTTCGAAAGGCGCTTGCGAGCGGAGCATGCGCGTCCGGACGGGATGCGAAATCGGATTCGTCGGATTCGAGCGTGCGTCCGGCGAGTTCCACCCGGACCTGAAAATCCCCCCGTGGATCGACCGTGGGTGCGGGGGTGCGCAGGTGCTCCAGGAGCAGTCTCCGGGGGAGCGCGGCGAGGTGACGAGCCACGGGCGCGCCGTCCGGATCGGCCGGGCGGATCCCGGGGAGCGTGACAACAAGCGTCTCCGGATCGACGATCCAGAACGCATCGGGCCATGGAGGAGCGCGCCCGAGCTGCACGAGGATTTCCCCGTGGAGGTGGCGGATCCTCTGAGCGCGTTCATGGCCTTCGAACGCCGCTTCGAGGAGAGCATCCGCTTCGCGGGCCGGGACCTGGCCCAGGCGGTGGAAGAAGGCGTCGAGGAAGGGTGAGGGCGGCGAGCCCGCGAGGTGGGACGCGATGGCGGGCAGGCTCTGGCGGACCTCCGGCGGGAACCGTTCCGGACGATTCGCCACGGCATCCACGAGATGGACCGCGGCGAGATGGCGGAGGGGAACGCACGCGTGTGCGCACGGCGCGTCCGCGAGGGAGGCGAGCGTGCGATGACCGGATCGACCTCCAGGAACACCGCGTTCCACCCCTCGGTGATCTGAACTCCTGGAGGACGTCAGCGCCGGGATGGCGGAAGGCAAGGGCGCGTTCGAACCGCGCAAGGGCGACATGGCGCGATGGGGCGGGCCCGGGATCGTCCGAAGCATTGACGGGTGCCGAATGCCCGGCCCGCTGCGGTGAGGAAGGCGTCGAAGGCGTGAATCGCGTCGGCCCACCGGGGTTGTTCGACGGCGGCGCGGGCCTCCGTTCAGAGAGGGACCAACGCGGGTTCGCCCGGGTCGGTCAGAGGGGCGGGCTCAGGCGGCCAGCTTCCCGGCGGAGGATCGACCAGGGAGTTCGATGGGCCGACGACGAATGGAAGGACCTCGGCGCCCGGTGCGGCCGTGCCTGCGCGGCCGACCGTTCCCGTGAACCCAAGGAACTCCGCGAAGGCGGAAGCCGTAAGCGCGGCGAGTTCGTGCGCGCGGGAGGCTGCGTTGCGCCGGGCGGCGCGCCAGTCACGGACGAGGGCGAGCGCCGCGAAGAGACCCGGGAGCAGCGACGGCACCGTCAGACCCGCCGCGAGGAGGGGCGGGGAACAGCGGATGGAACGGCGGGTGCGCATGCGGTGGCGCATGGCGCGTGGCCGCGGGAGCCGCCGGGTTGCGGGTGCATTCTGGCCGTCTCATCCGCGATCCGCCACCGGTCATTTCGCCTGGGGACGAAGCGCCGAGGTGACGCGAATGGCTTCGGCGGCGAGATCGTCCACGCGCTGGCGGACGTCGGCGTCCTCGAGCCCGGACGGTCCGAACGCGTCTCCCGTGGCGTAAACGAACCGGGGAAGAATGAAGGAACGGAAATCGAGCATGAGACTGTTGGCGAAGCTCATCACCGACATGTAGCTGGAGCGGCCGCCGGCGGCGCACATGAAGCCGACAATCTTGTTCTCAAAGACGCTGCCCGTGAGTTCGACGAGGTTCTTGGCCGTGGCGGAGACGTCGTAGTTGTAGATCGGGACGCTGAAGACGATGCAGCCTGCCGCCTCGATCCGCGCGGAGAGCTCGGTGACCTTGGCGTCGGCGTAGGCGGAGTCGCCATCGCACAGGGGCATGGACCATTCGCGCAGGTCCGCAAGTTCCACGGTGACGCCGCGCTCCCGCAGCCGTTCGACAAGGACGGTAGCCATGGCGCGGCTGCGGCTCTTCGGGTTGAGGCTGCAACTGAGGACGAGGTAGTCCGACTTCATACTTCGGCCGCGCATACTGCCGCGCGACCGGCGCACTTTGGAAATGATTTGCGTGTCGCGGGTGCGAAGCTCACTCGCGCCGGATGAGGTTGCCGGCGGGATCGACGAGGCTGGGGGTGATCGCGATCACGTGACGCACGCCGCGGGGACGACCCGGAAGTTCGATCGACTCGAAGGGGAGCAGCAGCATTTCGCCATTCTTCACGGTGACGGTGTTGGTCAGGGAACGGGTGACGTAGCCCACCGCATTCACCGCGTGGATCCTCGACCGACTCGTGGCATCGAGCTCGCTGTCGGTGAGAACGCTGTGCCTCAGATCCACCGGTTCGGTGGGACGCGCATCCAGGGTGAGAAGAAGGGTATCCCCATGGCCCGCCCGTTCGGGGAGAACATCCAGCGTCATGCCGGGCTGGTTCGTACTGGATCCGATGGAGATCACGGCGCGGCGCCCGTCGAGCGTGGTGATGCGCGGGGCCGCCAGAGTGCGCACCTCAGCCGGCTTCTCGGACGCGATTCTCGGGAGGTTCGCACGCGCGGTCGCGCTTTGCGGCTCCTGAAGCAGGCCTTCCTGGAGGGCGAGATCGATCGGGCGGGTGAAATTCGAGGATCCTGCACTCCAACTGGATCATCGCGGGTGGTTCCCCAGGGAGATGAGCAGGTTGTGCAACCAGTGTCTCGTTGCGAGGGTCCAGGACCCCTGATGAGGGAGAACGGGTCGAGTCCGTTGGCTTCGAGGCACACCCCGATCCGGGCGGTTCAGCGTGTCGGCGGCGGCGAGGCCGGACGGGTTCCACCGTGCCAGGGGTACGTTCCACAATCTCCGGTTTGATTTTATGGGTGCGGAGGCTTCTTCCTGGAGACGGCGTTCCGGGATCGATGCCGACCGTCGTGTCCTGGAGACGTGCGTGCCTTGCCTCGACCGCGACCGCGGCGATGGAATGCGGTGGGGTCGGCAGGCCCGGGAGGGCGACCGCTCCATCATGAGCCAGCCGGCCGGGGCTGATGCGCTTCCGCGCGGGAAGCTACATCTATAGAGGATCGCGGCGTGAAAAAGCGCCGGTCCCGTTCCGGATCCGGCGCCATGCACCGCGCCCGCGCGGGCGCGGGCGCAGAGGTGAACCCTGTCAGGCCCCCACCTGACGGCGGAGGCAGTCCGCGATCTTTCGCGACCAGAGGTCGATCGTGTGGGCGTCGCGTCCCTCGATGAGCAGGCGGGCCTTCGGCTCGGTCCCGGAGTAGCGCAGGAGGACGCGTCCGCCGGTGCTCGCGATCTCCGCCTCCGCCTCCTTCACAAGCGAGAGCACGTCGCTGAGTTCCTCGAAGGGGCGTTTCTCCCGGACCTTCACGTTGGTGACGAGCTGGGGGAAGCGGGTCCAGCAGCGGGCGAGTTCGGAGAGCGGTTTGCCGCTGGCCTGCATGATGTGCAGAACCTGGAGCGCGGTGACGAGGCCGTCGCCGGTGGTGCTGTAATCACCGAAGATCATGTGGCCGCTCTGCTCGCCGCCGAAGGTGAATCCGTTGGAGAGCATCTCATCGATGACGTGCTTGTCGCCGACGGGAGTGCGGACGAGGCGGCCTCCGGCGGCCTGGAGGGCCTGCTCGAGGCCCGCGTTGCTCATGACGGTGGCCACGACGGTGTTGTGGGCGAGGCGACCCTGCTCGAGCATGCGCAGTCCGGCGATCGCCATGATGTCGTCGCCGTCGATGAGTTTGCCGTGTTCGTCGCAGAGGAGGACGCGATCGGCGTCGCCATCATGGGCGATGCCGACATGGGCGCGGTGTTCCCAGACCTTCTGGCACATCAACTCGGGGTGCATGGACCCGCAGTCGAGGTTGATGTTGGTGCCGTTGGGCTGGACGCCGAAGGCGAAGACCTCGGCGCCGAGCTCGCGGAGGACCGTGGGGGTGGCCTTGTAGGCGGCGCCGTTTCCGCAGTCCACGACGATGCGGAGGCCCTCGAGGGTCATTCCGCGGGGGAAGGAGTTCT
>CAYMDA010000018.1:0-85180 GCA_964389135.1 uncultured Verrucomicrobiota bacterium
CGACTCGAATCGTGTGGAAAACTCGATCCGACCCTGCGCCATCGGCCGTAAGAACTGGCTTTTCATCGGGCATCCGGAGGCGGGCGACCACTGCGCGATCCTCTACAGCCTGGTGGCGAGTTGCCGCCTGCACGGGATTAACCCGCTGGACTATCTGAAGGACGTGTTCACCCGCATCCCGTCAGCGACCACGTCGCAGATTGAGCAGTTCATTCCCAGCGAGTGGGCAAAGGCCCGTCGCGGCCATTGATCGCGACAGCCGGCCCGTCTGACAGCCACCCCCAAGCCAGAAGGTCAGCGCCGTCGCTTTCCCTCCGGTACGCATCACAACACGATCTTCAACCGGCGAGGAAGACGTGCTTCCCCGACCGCTTACGATGGCAAAGCGCGGAATCTTTCAGAAAATTCTCGGCACGAGTCCCTTCGTTCGGGCGGTGGGACAGCGCATTGATGCATCGCCGCCGACGTTCAATCGTTCAACCCAACAATGGTTGTGTCGTCTCGACCCAATTCAGCGAGGGAACCTGATGATACCACAACGCTCTGTGAATGACGAAAAGTGGCGATTCCTGACCTTGCGAAGCATTCCCGCCCGGGTGAGCGTCAGGGAGGCGGCGTGGTTGTTGGGTTTCAACGACAATGACATTACGGTGTTGATCGGATCCGGGCTGCTGAAGCCTCTTGGCCGACCGAGGCCGAGTGGGTCCAAGTTTTTCGCCTCGAGCGAGATTGCGAGGCTTCGAGAGGACGCCCACTGGCTGTCGAAGGCCTCGGATGCAATCGTTAAGTATTGGCGGCAAAAGAATGCCGGTCGCAATGGCGCCACTTCGCGATCGCGGATCGCTATGCACTCAAACGGAGTGAACCGCGACGTACATGATCACGTGGGGTGCCAGACCGCAGCAGTTGATGCACGCCTGGATTGACGCCGCGCATGATATTCGCGTTCGGCGGGGGCGCGCGCGGTCCCCTGGCGCGTCATGCGGCAAAGGCATCTTCGTCGGACAATCTCCTGCCTCGTCGATCAGTTCCTGCTGTTCCTGCGGTGGTTTGCCGGTGAGGGTTGGATACTTCCAGCGGCGGGAGAACGGGAGGCGCTTTTGGGAGTCGCGGCGTGCGACGCCAGAATCCCCCTGCCAGAACCCAGATCATGACGAATGGCGCCAGGTGAACGGCCACGGCAAACATTTCCAGACCGTACTGAGCGATCATCTCGTCCATCCAGTTCAGGAGCGGCATCACAAAGGTTGCTCCATCCGTTCTCATGCTACCTCCCCTCGACTGATAGCTCCGCTCGGCGCGTCCTCCTTGCGGCCCGCGGCAAAGAGATCCCGCTGCCGTTCGTATTCGCCCAACGAGGGAAGTTCGACCTTTGCCTGACGCGCGTAAGCTCTGTGGACCGCCTTGCTGTTGTGACCCAAGGCCTCCTGGGCGAATCGTTCAGGGTACCCGGCCCTCCGGGCGCGCTCAGCCCAGGCATAGCGGTAGGAGTGAAGGGTGATCCCGTGGATTCCCAAAACCGCGCAGCGTTGCTTGAATTCGGTGGCGCGGTCTGAAGCTCGCACGCGGCGCAGGTAGGGAAATAGCGGGCCCTTGGGGGGCAGGGCTCGAAGGATCTCGGCGGTTTCGGGTTCGAGGCGCATGAGGGCGATCGAATCGGTCTTCTTCCGGGAAAACGAGAGGACGCCTGCGTTCCAATCGACGTTCTCGGCCTCCAGCAGGGCGATGTCGGATTGCGAGGCGCCCAGATGCCAGGCCAGCGCATAGAATGCGCGTCGCTCGGCATTCGTCTCCCGGGCGAGAATGGCCTCGTGTTCCTCCCGGAGGATTGCGCGCTTTTCGCCGAAACGAACTGCCGGCCATTGGCGCTTGGGGATGTTCGGCCACGGCAGCCACGACATATCGAGGCAGAAGTTGTGGGCCTTGCGAAGGTGAACGTTCGTGCTGACAGTGCCCGCCTTCAGGACGGCCAGGAGGGTCTCCGCCTCGGTTTCGATGATGAGTCGATGGCGCAGGAGGTCGAACGCGCGGTCCTTCGCGGCGGTGATCCATCGCGCTTGGGTAGAGCCGCGCTTCGTTTGAATGATCGCCTCAAGGGCATGCTGCCAGGTGCGGGTGGTAATCCCGGAGTCGCTGCCGGCGAGGTATGCCTTGGCGAGCTGGAGGTTGATCGCCGGCTGCCGCAGAGCCTGGTTCCTGGCGAACACGATTTGCCTGGCCGCGTCCGGGTCGTCGGTTTTGAGGCTGACGCGTTTTCCGGTGAGGGTGTCGACGCAATAGAAACGGCGGCCGCGTTCACCGCGGGAGATGAGCCGGTACCTGATCTTCATAAATGCCTTGCGCTTGTTTTGCAGTGCAAGGCTGCCGGAACAGGAAACCGCACCGTTACGGTGCCGCCACGGTGCAGGGCGTTGCTGGCCCCTGTGGCGCGCGTGCACCCAAATTGGTGCCCGTTGGGGATCTCTATCGCGGCAAGTCCTTAAACGCCAAGGACTTCCGAATGGAGGCGAGGGTCGGAATCGAACCGACGAATGGGGCTTTTGCAGAGCCCTGCCTTACCACTTGGCTACCCCGCCCCGGGGTGCGCCCTCATCTTCTCCACGCCGAACGGGGAGAGCAAGCCCACTTTGTCGCCAGCCGGCCCGTCGAAGCTCCCCTCCCCCTGCCCCGTTCCCGGACGGACTCACGAGGTCAGCGCATGACGGTAGGTGTCCGCCGGGTCCATGGGGTCGGGGGCGAACTCGAGCGCGCTTCCGGAACGGGCCACCTTGAGGGCGTGAGCGATCCCCGGCGGGATGAACACGAGGTCGCCCGGACCCAGCTCCATGGACGCCGACTCGGCGGTTTCGAGGTCCTCGAGGAACAGGGTGAGCCGGCCGTCCACCACGTAGAGGGATTCTTTGCTTCACGCGGTGGTAGTGGTTGCCGCGAACGGAGCCTTCGACGAGCTCGATGACCGCGAGGTAGCGGATCGGGTCGGGGCCGTTGTGCACCTGCGCGAGCTGTCCCTGGGCGAGCTGAAGCCGCCTGCGTTCCGGTGCGTCGGGAGGCGGAGGCACGTGGACGAACGGCAGCGTCTGGCGGATCACCTTCGCATGAAGACTGGCACTCATGTTCATGACGCGCCCGATGCGGAACGCCGCGCCGACTTCACGCCATGCGGCCGCGGCTGCCAAGCGCAATGCCGGGGGGTGCGCCGACTGTGCGGGGATTCCGTGCGCCCGGCGCGGGCGAGGGATTCCCCGCAGGCCGGTGGCCCGCCCACCTCCCGGGGAGCAAGGGAGCGCGGCCTCCGCAACGCCGGATTGCGCATCGGACGCCTCTGTGCCTATCTAGGCGCACATGTCCCGCGAGCGAAGCCTGCCTACGTCCCTGCGGCGCAACCGGTTCTTGTCCCCGGGCGGGACGCCGCCGGGTATTTCGAATTCAACGAACTCCCCTGTCATGGTCCTCAAGTCGTTCCTGCACGCTTCGATCCTTCGTCGCCGCCCAGGCTCCGTCGCACGGCTCGTTCTCTCCGGGGCATGTCTCGCCATGGTCGCCGGCAGCGGAGGAAGTGCGCGCGCGGCGCTGCCCGGCCTTGATCCGTGTCTCACCAACGTGGTGCCTCCGGACTACGGCACGTTCGTCCTCCTGAAGACGGCACTTTACACGCAGGAGGCGGGTTCCGAGCCCGTGGAGGCCCCGGAACCCTCGGCGTTCGCCTCGATCCGGCTGGTATCGCCGGCATCCTACTCGATCTCGAACGCGATCGTCACCGGGCCGGGCGGTTTCCGGGCGAACCTCGTGCTCCGCCCCGGGGGCGTGTCCGAGTGGTCGGACGGTTTTGCGACCGAGTCCGAGCTGAACGCCGCCCTCCGGGACGGCGCGTGGAGCGCGAGCTTCCAGGTGGTGTTTCCCGACTCGGATCCGTTCGTGGGATTCTTTCCGTTCACACTCGGCGCGGCGGAACCGCCGGTGCCACATCTCACGGGCCTGGACGGCCTCGGCGCCGTGAACCCGGCGCAGGCGCTCGCGATCTCCTGGGATTCGTGGATGGGCGCGTCGACGAACGATCGCGTGAGCCTCGCGCTCGTGGATTCGCAGGGGGAGATCGCGTTCCTCGCGGCGACGGATTGCGCGGGCGACGTCACGCTGGACCTGGATGAGACATCGGTCATCGTGCCCGCCGGGACGCTTTCCCCGGGCGCCACGTACACGGGCTACCTGACATTCGCGGTCTCGACCCTGGCGGATCAGGATGACAGCGCGCTGCAGGTTCAGCGCGGCTTCCAGGGCCGCACCACGCAGTTCACCCTGCGCACGACGGGCTCCGGGCCGGGGGGCGAGCTCGGCACCATCAGCGACGTCACGCTGACGTCCTCGAACATCGTCTTCACGCTCACCGGCACGCCCGGCGCCACCTACATCATCCAGTCGAGCGGCGATCTCGCGGGATGGACCGATGAAGCGTCGGTCGTGCTTCCCGGGAGCGGCACCGCCGAGGTGGAACTGACGCTCGAACCGGGCGGTCCCGCGCGGTTCTACCGGGCGATCACCGAGGGTGGATCGCAGCCCGGCGAGCCGGCGAGCCTCGAGATCACCCGGGCGTCGGAAACGGAACTCGAGCTGGTTCTCACGGGGGACCCGGGTGCGACCTACACCATCGAATCGACCACGGACCACGAGGCCTGGGAGGTGGTCCGGGAGGTCACCGTCCCCGCGGGCACGAACCGGGTCGTCGTGCCCATCCCGATCACGACGGATCCCGGGATGCGGATTTTCCGGGCGACAACCGATTCGGCGCCTCCCGTGCCGGGTGACGGTCCGGCGATGGTCCTCACGGCGGATGACGAGGGTCTGCTGCTGGCGGTGTCCGATGCCGAACCCGGGACGACCTACGTCATCGAGCGGGCGGATCCGGACTTCAAGGGCTGGTCGGAAGCCGGGGTTTCGATCACCACCGACGCGCAGGGCGAGGGTTCCGTCCGGATCACGCCCGACCCGGAAGCGGCCGCAGCCTTCTTCCGGGCGCGCGTCGAGTGACCGGCGGCGCGCGTCGCAGGGCGCTCCACCCCGAGATGAAGCCCTCGATTTCACGCCGGAGGTTTCTCGCGGGCGCCTTCGCGGCGGCCGCCGCCGCGGCGCGGCCGCTGCCGCGCGCCCGCGCGGCCAGGGTGGCCCCCGGAGAACGGATTCAGGTCGGGATCATCGGCATGGGCGTGCAGGGACGCGCGCTGCTGGAGGACCTGCTCGCCCGTCCCGACGTCGCGGTGCTTGCCGTCTGCGATGTGGACGCCACGCGCCGCCGTCATGCGCGCCGGATGGTGGAGGCGTTCTACGCCGACACCGCCGGGATGAGCGGACCGGGCTCGTGCCAGGAATACCTCGACTTCCGCGACGTGCTCGGGCGCCGGGACATCGACGCCGTCGTAATCGCCGCGCCGGATCACTGGCATGCGCTCATCGGCATCCTCGCGGCGCGCGCGCGGAAGGACCTGTACTGCGAGACGCCGATGTCCTATTCGATCCGCGAGGCGCGGGAGCTGGCGCGCGTGGTTCGGCGCAATCGCTGCATTTTCCAGACCGGGAGCACCCTGCGGTCCGAACCGGAGTTCCGGCGCGCCTGCCAGATCATCCGAAACGGGGCGATCGGCGTGATCCAGGAGATCCACGTGGCGGTGGGCGGCCCGCCCCGATGGTGCGACCTGCCCCCCGAGCCGACCGAGCAGGGGCTCGACTGGAACCTGTGGCTGGGTCCCGCGCCGTGGCGGGAGTACAATTCGGTCCTGAGTCCGCGCGGCGTGCACAAGCACGAACCGAGATGGCGCGAGTACCGCGAGTACAGCGGGGGCGGTGTCACCCAGATGGGTTCGCAGCTTTTCGACATCGCGCAGTGGGCCCTGGGGATGGATGAGAGCGGCCCGATCGAGGTCCTTCCCCCGGAATCACCGGACGCCGGGTACGGGGTGCGGATCATTTATCCGGGCGGGACGGTGATGCGGCACGTCGAGGGCCGCGGGATCACGTTCATCGGCACGAGCGGCCGCATCCGGGTGGATCACGGGGTGTTCGAGGCGCATCCCGAGTACCTCGCGGGCATTCCGCTGGAGGCGTACAAGCTCCAGCTGCCCCGCAGCGATGATCACGTCGGCGACTGGCTCGAGAGCATTCGCTCCCGCAGGCGGCCCATCGCGGACGCGGAGGTGGGCGCGCGGACCGCGACCGTGTGTCACCTCGTCAACATCGCGTATCTCACGGGGAGACACCTGAAGTGGGATCCCGAGAAGGAGGTCTTTCTTCCACGCTTCGGCGACAACGCGTGGAAGGACCGGCTGTATCGAGACCCGTGGGGGCTCGATCAGATCCTTGCGGGGTGAGCCGGGGGGACGCCGGCGCGCGCGGCGTGTGGTGGCTGGATCGGATCAGACGGCGCGTTCTCCGCGCTCCTCGGTCCGGATCCGGATGGCCTCGGAGATATCCGAGACAAAGATCTTGCCATCCCCGATCTTGCCGGTGCGGGCGGCCTTGACGATCGCCTCGACAGCGACCGGCGCCTGGTTGTCGGCCACGACCAGCTCGATCTTGATCTTGGGAAGGAAGTCCACGGTGTACTCGCTGCCGCGGTAGATTTCCGTGTGTCCCTTCTGACGTCCGAAGCCTTTGACCTCGCTCACGGTCATTCCCTGAATGCCCTCGGCGGCGAGGCCTTCTTTCACGTCGTTGAGCTTGAAGGGCTTGATGATGGCTTCGATCTTTTTCATTCCGTGGCTGATCCGCCGACGGGATCCATGCGGGCGGCGGACGCGCAGGCTAGCGCGGCCGCCGCGAGGTCGGCAAGCGCGGTGCGCGGATCGCGTGCGGGACGGAGGCCGGGGATCGTCCGGGTCGGCCGGCGGCTCAGTGGTATTCCTGGACGGTGCGCACCTGGTAGCCTTGCCGCTGCAGCGCGGCGATGCCGAGCGCCGCGGCGCGGGCGCCTGAGAGCGTCGTCATGATGGGGGTGCCGGTGAGTACCGCGGTGGTGCGGATCTTGATCTCGTCGGCGCGGGGGGTGGCGCCGCTGGGCGTGTTGATCACGAAGTGGATTTCCTTGTTCTTGAGGTAGTCCACCGCGTTGGGCCGGCCCTCGTTGAGCTTGGGGATGCGGGCGACCTTGAGGCCGGCCTTCTCGAGGACGGCCGCGGTGCCTCCCGTGGAGATGAGGTCGAAGCCGAGGTCCGCGAACAGGCGCGCGACCTCCGCGACCTGCGGCTTGTGCAGGTCGCTCACGCTGATGAACACCCTGCCCTTCAGCGGGAGGGGGGAGTTCGCGGCCATCTGGCTCTTGGCGTAGGCGACGCCGGGATCGGGATCGAGCCCCATGACCTCGCCGGTCGAACGCATCTCCGGCGAAAGGATGATGTCCTGCCCGTGGAACTTGTTGAAGGGGAAGACGGATTCCTTCACGGCCCAGTAGCTGGGCCAGATCTCCTTTTCGAACCCGAGATCGCGCAAGGTCTTTCCGGCCATCACGCGGGCGGCGAGTTTCGCGAGCGGAACGCCGATGGCCTTGCTGACGAACGGCACGGTGCGGGACGCCCTCGGGTTGACCTCGAGCACGTACACGCGCCCGCCCTGGACGGCGTACTGGACGTTCATCAGTCCGCTGACGCGCAGTTCGCGCGCCATGGCGTGGGTGTAGGAGCGGATCGTGTCGATGGCGTCGCGCGGCAGCGTGTGCGGCGGCAGCACCATCGCGGCGTCGCCGGAGTGGACCCCCGCGAACTCGATGTGCTCGAGCATGCCGCCGATGACGATGGTGCCCCGGGCCGGGTCCTCGAAGTTGCCCACGTCCGCGATGCAGTCGACGTCCACCTCGGTGGCGTCCTCGAGGAACTTGTCCACGAGGACGGGCCGCTCGGGGGAGGCGTCGACGGCGAACCGCATGTAATGCTGCAGCTCGGCGTCGGAATACACGATCTGCATGGCACGCCCGCCGAGGACGAAGCTGGGCCGGACGAGCACCGGGTAGCCGAGGCGCTTGGAGATCTCGAGGGCCTCCGCCTCGTTGACGGCGACGCCGTTGGGCGGCTGGGGGATCCCGAGGCGGTCGAGCATCGCTGCGAACAGCTTGCGGTCCTCGGCGATCTCGATGCTCTGGGGGCTCGTGCCGATGATGCGGACGCCGTTGCGCTGCAGGCCGAGGGCGAGGTTGAGCGGCGTCTGTCCGCCGAACTGGGCGATGGCGCCCCAGCAGCGCTCGCGTTCGTAGATGTGGAGGACGTCCTCGAGGGTTAGCGGCTCGAAGTAGAGGCGGTCGCTGGTGTCGTAGTCGGTCGAGACGGTCTCCGGGTTGGAGTTCACCATGAGCGTCTCGAAGCCGTCCTCGCGGAGGGCGAAGGCGGCATGGACGCAGCAGTAGTCGAACTCGATGCCCTGGCCGATCCGGTTGGGGCCCCCGCCGAGGATCATGACCTTGCGGCGGTCGCTCGGCCGGACCTCGTCGTCGCCGCGGTCGTAGGTCGAGTAATAGTACGGGGTGTACGCCTCGAACTCGGCGGCGCAGGTGTCCACGAGCCGGTAGCTGGGCACGATGCCCAGGCGCCGGCGGAGCGCGCGGATGGCGTCCTCCGTGGTCCCAGTCAGATTCGCAATCTGTCGATCCGAAAATCCGAGCGACTTGGCCCGGGCAAGCAGTTCAGAATTCATCCAGCCCCGGAACGGGTGGAGGATGTAAGCCCGGGGCGGCGCCCGCTGTCGAGCCGGCAGGCCATGGAACCTCCGCGGGCGGGGCGGACGGGGTCACGAGAGGCGGACAGCGGTGCCGCTGGCCGAGACCATGAGCATCCCGTTCTCGGCGCCGAGCACCTCGTAGTCGAGGTCCACCCCGACGATCGCGTTGGCGCCCAGGGCCTCCGCCCGGGCCTTCATCTCCTGCACGGCGGAATCGCGGGCGCTCGAAAGGACCTTCTCGTACGAGCCGGCGCGACCTCCCACGATGTCGCGGATTCCCGCGAAGAAGTCGCGGATGACGTTGGCGCCGATGATGGTTTCGCCGGTCACGAGGCCGAGGTACTGCGTGATGTTACGGCCCTCGATGCTGGGTGTCGTCGTGATGATCACGCGCCCAGCACACATCCGGGGCGGTCATGGTTGCAAGTCCCGCCGCGGATTCTTCAGGCGGCCGCCCGGGCGCGGGAGCCGGGGCCGCCTCCCGCCCGCAGGGCGGAGCGGCGCATTGTCGATCAGGCGGGTCGTGCCCACGAGGACGGCGAGCGCCATGTGGTGTTCCGGGCCGACGGAATCCACCGTCTCCAGGCTGTCCGGATCGAAGAAGTTCACGTAATCCAGCCGCGCGTCCGGTTCGGATTCGACCAGCTTGCGGACGATGCGGCGGAGGGCCGCGGCGGGAACGGTCCCCTGCCCCACCCGTTCCCGCGCCTCCTGGATCGAGCGCCAGAGCACCGTCGCCTGCCGGCGCTGGGCGGGGGTCAGGTAACGATTGCGCGAGCTCATGGCCAGGCCGTCCGGTTCGCGGACGGTTTCCCCGAGGACGATGCGCACCGGGAAGTTCAGGTCGGCGACCATGCGCCGGACGATCGCCGCCTGCTGCCAGTCCTTGGCGCCGAATACGGCCACCTGCGGGAGGACGAGGTGGAACAGCTTCGCGACGATGGTGGTGACCCCGCGGAAATGGGTGGGGCGGGAGGCCCCCTCCATGCCGCGGCTCAGGGATTCCTCGACCACGTAGGTGCTGTAACGTCCCTCCGCCGCGCCGGCGTACATGGCGCGGTCGTCGGGCGTGAACACCACGTCCGTCCCCTCCCCCTTCAGCAGCGCGAGATCGCGCGGAAGATCGCGCGGATAACGGGCGAGATCCTCCCCCGGACCGAACTGGGTCGGGTTCACGTAGATGCTCGCCACGACCACGCCGCGGGGCCCGACGAGTCGGCGGGCAATGCGCACAAGGCTCAGGTGGCCCTCGTGGAGGTAGCCCATCGTGGGTACGAGCCCGACACGAACGCCCCTGCGCTGCCATCCAAGGGCCAGCTTCTGCATCCGCTCGGGAGACGTCACCTGTCGCATGCGCAGAGCCTCGGAAGCCGCCGGGCTCCCTTCAATCCTGTTCGATGCCCGAATCCCGCGCCGGCGGCAAAATCCCTCCGCGCCGCGTGAGCTTGTGCTAATCTCGGGCGTGCCCGCGAACGTTCCGGATCACCTTGAGTTCCTCTATGGCGCGCGCCGCGCGGCTGACCTCGCGCGGAGGATCACCTCGCTCGCCGACGCCTACCGCGAACGAATCCCGGCGGCGCTGCGGTCCTCCGAACCCCGGACGCCGACGCAGCGTGACGCGATCCTGATCACGTACGCCGACCAGGTGCGGGCGCCCGGCGAGGTGCCCCTGCGCACGCTGCATTCGTTCCTCAACCGGCACGCGGCCGGGGTGGTGAGCGCCGTGCATGTGCTGCCGTTCTACCCGTGGACCTCGGACGACGGCTTCGCGATCACGGACTACCTCGCGGTCGAGCCCGAGTACGGGACGTGGGACGACATCATCCAGCTCGGGAGCTCCTTCGAGCTGATGGTGGACGCGGTGTTCAACCATCTCTCCGCCGAGAGCGCATGGTTCCAGCGGTTCCTCGCGGACGACCCCGGGTTCGAGGACTTCTTCGTGACCGTGGAGGGTGCTCCGGATCTCTCCAGGGTGGTTCGCCCGCGGGCGCTGCCGCTGCTCACCGAGTTCGTGTCGGCGAGCGGCCCGCGCAAGGTGTGGACCACCTTCAGCAGCGACCAGGTGGACCTGAACGTCCGCAATCCCGAGGTCCTGCTCGCGCTGCTGGAGGTGCTGCTCTTCTATGTCAGCTGCGGCGCCCGGTTCATCCGCCTCGATGCCATCGCGTACCTCTGGAAGGAGATCGGGACGCCCTGCATCCACCTTCCGCAGACGCACCGCATCATCCGGCTGATGCGGGCGGTGCTCGACGACGTTGCCCCGCGCGTCCTGCTCATCACCGAGACGAACGTCCCGCACGCGGACAACATCTCCTACTTCGGCGAGGACGGGAACGAGGCGCAGCTCGTGTACAACTTCACGCTGCCGCCCCTCACGGTTCACAGTTTCCGGACCGGCGACGCCCGCACGCTGAGCCGCTGGGCCTCCGGCCTGAAGACGCCCACGCCCGAGGTCTGCTTCTTCAACTTCCTCGCGTCCCACGACGGGATCGGCCTGAACCCCGCGCGCGACGTTCTGAGCGGGACCGAGGTGGCGGACCTCGTGTCCGGCACGCTCGAGCTGGGCGGCCTGATCTCCTACAAGAGCAATCCCGACGGCTCGAGCAGTCCCTACGAGATGAACATCAGCTTCATCGACGCCCTCGCCGCCCCCGGCGACGGCATCGTCGATGACGAGGTCATCGCGCGCCGGGCCCTGTGCGCGCACGCGATCATGCTCTCCCTCCCCGGCGTGCCCGGCATCTACTTTCATTCCCTGTTCGGGTCACGCGGGGATCCGGCGGGCGCCGAGGACAGCGGCATTCCGCGGCGCATCAATCGCGAGAAGCTGACGGTCGAGCGGCTCGAGGCGGAACTGGGTCACCCGAGATCGCTGCGTCACCATGTGTTCTCGGGGATGTCCGCCCTGCTCCGGGTCCGGAGGGAGGATGCCGCCTTCCTGCCCTCCGCGCCCGCGGCGGTGCTGGCGATGGATCCGCATGTGTTCGCGATCCGGCGGGGACCGGCGGGGGACGGAGTTCTGTGCCTCCACAATGTCAGCCGGCGCACGGTGGACCTGCACGGCTCCCACGAGGGCGCGAGGGTCCTCCATTCCCTCGGGGCGACCCTCGCCCCGGGCGGCGTCCGCCTCGATCCGTTCGGCTTCATCTGGCTGAGGGCAGCCGCGCGGTGACGCGCCTCGCCCCGGCGCGGGCGCCTCGGGGACCGCTCCGGACCCCCGCGGGTCACACGCCAATCCGGCCGTCGAGCCAGCGCGCCAGCGCCAGCCAGTCCCCGCCCGGACCGAGTTCCTTCTCGACGGGGTCCTCCCCGCGGATGTGGAACGTCTGCCATCCGAAGGTGCTCGCGGGCGCGATATCATTGTCGAGCCTGTCACCGACCATCAGTGTCTCGCCCGGCGCGATCCCGCGCGCGCGCAGCCGGGCGCCGAGGATCTGGAAGACGTGGGGATCCGGCTTGCTGAAACCGTGCTCGAACGACCAGAAGGTGAGCTCCCCGCGGAATGCCGCCATCCCGAGCCCGATCTCCACCAGGGCCCCGTGGAGTTCCTGGAGCGTGTACGGCTGGGCGTTGGAGGCGATCCCGAGGGGCATTCCCGCCGTGAGCAGGAGGCGGAGAACCGGCCCCGAGCCCGGCATGAGCTGGGTCCGGCGGTCGACCTCCACGACGGCGCGCTCGAAGCTGCGCCGGGTCGCGCCGGCGACCCATCGGATCTCCGGCACGACCTCCGCCACGACGTCGGGCCAGTACACCTCGGGATACGGCACGCCGCGACCGCGCGCGGCCGCGTGCTCCCGCGCGATCACCGCCTCGCACGAGGCGGTGAACCGCGCGTGATCGATGCGCGGCTGTCCCCCGAGGTGCGCCTCCCAGATCCGGGGCCACCGGCTGGCGGCATCGCCGGGAGCCGGAACCACCCGCAGGATCGTGCGATACACGTCGAAGATGACCGCCCGGAGCCTCATGCGTTCTCGTCCCAGAGCAGCGGGTAGAGGTTCTCGCGCCGGAGGCGTTCCCGCATGAACGCCTCCTGGAGTCGCTCGGCGGAGCGCGCGCCGTTGGATTTTCGCGCGGCCCGGCGCGGCCGGAGCAGCTCTTCAAACCGCGATGCGTATGCGCCGCCGCCCAGCGCCTCCCATGCGGCCGGCCCGGGCCGGGTCACCATCAGACTGCCGTTCGCCGCCCGGCGGCGCCATCGCGCCAGGAAGGGATTGAGAGGCGCGCAGCGCGCCCATGATTCCTCGAGGGGCCGTGAAAGAACCTCGAGCTGCGCCTCCAGCGTGAGGCGGCTGTAAGCCACCGGCATGTCATCGGGAACGAGCGGCGCCTCCACCCATCCGCGGGATGCCGAAGGCAGCGACCTGCGCCACCGCTCGAACCTGCGGCGCTGGCGGGAGCGTTCCGCCCGCGCGTCGAAAAGGCCGGGATCCACGAGGACCTCGTCGTACGCCTGCGGGAACCGGAACCCCAGCCGGCGCAGGTCCGGGAACACGTTGGGCAGCCGCCGGGCGAGCAGCGGCCGTCCCGCGGCGGCGGCCTCGAGGTACGTGAGCCCGAATCCCTCCTGGACCGAGGTGAGGAGGAGGGCCTCGGAAGCCGCCATGAGTTCCGGAACCCGCGGCGCACCCGGGCCCTCGCGCCCGGCGAGCACGCCGATGCGCAGGCGCCATCCGTGTCTGCGCGCCGCCTCCTCGAGGCGCCGCTGATAGGGTTGTTCGTCGGCGGAGCTCGCGCCGCCCGTCGTGACGAGCCATGCGTCCGGCCGCAGCCAGCGCGCGAGGAGGAGCGCCTCGGCCACATTCTTGCGGCGGACGAGACGGGCCGCCATGAGCCAGACGGGCGCGTCCTCGCCGAGCTCCCGGGCGAGCCATCGGCGCGCGCGCCTTGCGGCGTCCGGCCCGGGTTCCGGAAACGGATCCACCGGGTTGGGCAGCCAGCCGCTGGGGGCCGTGCCGTGCCGCCGGAGGATCGCCGCGTCCATGCGGTTGATGGCGGCGTGGCGGATCACGGGTGAATCCGGAAACAGGGCCCGAGCGGTCTGCGCGAGCGTCCGGAAGCCCGATGCGCGGATTTCCCTCCAGTGGCGCCATCGGTTGTCGAACCACCAGTCGTGATGATGCTCGAGGAGCGTCGCGCCGTGAGCCTCGCACGCGCGAAAGAGCGCCTCGACCAGCAGCAGGTTTCTTCCCAGGCCGGGGTTGTGCACCCACACGACCCGGGGCTCGCCGGGATCCCGCCCGAGCAGGGAATCGAGGGCCAGCCGCATCCGCTCGCGGGCGGTGGAAGGCGGGAATCGGTGGTCGGAACTGTATCCGAGCGCCGGTTCGACCCGGAGGTCGAGGCTGGGCGTGAGCCGCCGCCGCAGTGCGGCGCTCCATGAGGGATCGGAGTCCTCGCCGACCATGAGTGTCACCCGCCGAATCTGCAGGGAGGGATGATCCGCGAGGGCCGGCAGGGCAAGCTCGATCACGCGGCGAACTCCGCCCGGCCGGAGATGATGGTGGACGACGATCAGATGCACACCGCCGTCATCCTGTCCCCGAAGCTATCCGGGGCGAACCAATTTTCGCCGGAGAGCCTTGGCGGACGCCGCCCGCTCAGGCACTCTGCGCCCTTACCGTGGGTGACTTTTTCCAGACTGGCGCCGTTGCCACGATCCATCGCCTCGGCAAGACGGATGTCGCGCGCATGGAACGCGAGCTCTCGGAGTTCGTGGAGGACAACCCGCTCGCGCTCGTGCTGCCGTGCCATGTGCGCGAGATCGGCACTCCCGCGCTTCGCGGAATCATCCGGGAGCTGGCGAACATCAAGTATCTGACCGAGGTTGTCGTGGGCATTGATGGGGCGACCCGGATCAGCGACTGGCATCGCGCGCGGAAGGCGTTCTCGGTCCTCCCGCAGCGAACCCGCCTGCTGTGGAACGACGGGCCGCGGATGCAGCGTCTGTTCCGCCGCCTGGACGAGGGCGAGCTGGATCCCGGCCCGGCGGGCAAGGGACGCAACGTGTGGATCTGCTTCGGCTACGTGCTGGCCAGTGAACGCGCGCGGCGGGTCGCCGTGCATGATTGTGACATCCGCACGTACAGCCGTGAACTCCTTGCGCGCCTCTGCTACCCGGTGGTCCACCCGAACCTGGGCTTCGACTTCTGCAAGGGCTACTACGCACGCGTGACGGATCGGCTGAACGGACGGGTGATGCGCCTGCTGGTGACCCCCATGCTGCGGGCGTTGCGCAGCATCCTTGGCGCCCATCCGTACCTCGTGTACATGGACACCTTCCGCTACCCGCTGGCCGGCGAGGTCGCGATGGACGTGGACCTGCTCCGCCGCGTCCGCATCCCGCACGACTGGGCGCTGGAGATCGGCATGCTGGCGGAGGTTTTCCGCAACTCCGCGCCGCGCGCGATCTGCCAGTCCGAGCTCTGCGAGAACTACGACCACAAGCACCAGGATCTCTCGGTGCGCGACGCGGAGAAGGGGCTCAACAAGATGGCTGTGGACATTTCGAAGTCGATCTTCCGCCGCATGGCCGCCGAGGGCATCAAGCTCGACGCGGGCCTGTTCGACACGCTGCTCAGCGCGTACATGCGGCAGGCCGAGGACACCCTCCGCTTCTATTCGGCGGACGCCACCGTCAACGGCCTGTATTACCCGCGGCACGAGGAGGAGCGCATCGTGGCGACCTTCGTGCGGAGCATCCGGCTCGCGGCGCGCGATTTTCTCGACGATCCCCTCTGGAGCCCGCTGATCCCGAACTGGAACCGGGTGCAGTCGGCGCTGCCGGAGTTCTTCGAGGAACTGCTTCACGCGGTCGAGGCGGACAATGCCTGACCGCGGATCGGGATCGAAGATGTAACCTCTGGCCTGAAATCTGCGTCCTTTCCCTCCATACGTGGTACGACCTCCATCCGAAATCCGCAGACGCCCGCGAATCGTCCGAGGCGTGACCGCCGCCCTGCTTGCGGTGGCCGCCGTGATGGCGTCCAGTTGTTCCCCGGCCCGATACGAGCGCGCCGCCGATCAGGAGGTATACCGGATCATCCAGGAGGCGCAGCTTCGCGTGTTCGGCCGGACGAACATCTTCTCGATCGACAGCCGGTACTCCGGCCGGGATCCCGCCTCGATCCGGCCTGACGAGATCCTCGGGGACCGCAACACGCCCGGCCAGCGGGTGCTCACGCTGGACGATGCGCTGAACCTCGCGATCGCGAACAGCCGCGAGTACCAGGCGCAGCGCGAGCAGCTCTACCTGACGGCGCTGAGCCTCACCGGCTCGCGGTACGAGTTCACGCCGCAGTTCTTCGCGAACTCCACCGCGCAGATCACGGGCAGCCCCGAGGGGGCGGACATCGGCTCGGTCAACACCCGGATCGGGGTGAGCCAGCTGCTGAAGAGCGGAGGCAGTCTCAGCGTCTCACTGGCGAATGACCTGCTCCGCTACTTCACGGGGTTTGAGTCCTCCGGCCGCTCATCGCGGGGTTCCGCGATCAACCTCCTGTCGGTCCAGCTCACGCAGCCGCTGCTGCGCGGGTTCGGCCGGAACGATCCGGCCGTGGAGGCGCTCACGCAGGCCGAGCGCAACGTCATTTACGCGATCCGCTCCTACAGCCATTTCCAGAACCAGTTCGCCGTGGACCTGGTGAACGACTTCTTCTCGATCCTCAGCCAGAAGGACCAGGTGCGGAACAACTACACGAACTACCTGCGCCGCGTGGAGACCACGCAGTACCTCGAGGCGCGTTCCGTGGATCGCGAGCAGCGCGCCGCCGTGGACGACGCCCGCAGCGCGGAACTCGCCGCCCGGATCAGCTACATCAACTCGCTCTCGGCGTACCTGAATCTCACGGACGCCTTCAAGATCACCCTCGGCCTGCCGGTCACGGAGACGATCTACTTCGAGGATTCGGAGCTGCGCGACCTCGTGGCGACCGGGCTGATCCCGGTCGAGATCGACCGCGACGCCGCGTTCGCGATCGCGGTCGAGAACCACATGGAGATTCTCAATGCCATCGACCGGTTCGAGGACGCCCAGCGCAAGGTCCGCGTCGCCGCCGACCAGCTCAAGGCCGGGATCGGCGTGTTCAGCTCCGCCTCACTGCAGTCGGAGGAGCCCTACGACTACGCCAACTTCGACTTCGACGAACTGCGCTACACCGCGGGGCTCTCGATCGACCTGCCGATCGACCGCCTGCGCGAGCGGAACAACTATCGCGCCACGCTGATCCAGTTCGAGTCGCAGATCCGCAGCCTCGCCCTGACCCTCGACAGTTTCCGGGAGCGCATCGATCGCGGCCTTCGGACGGTCGAGCAGCGGCGCCTGAACTACCTGAACAGCCAGGCGTCGCTCGAGGTCGCCCGGCGCCGGGTCGAGCTCAACGCGGTCCGCCTCGAGGCGGGCCGCGGCCAGGTTCGCGACCTGCGCGAGGCGCAGGATGCCCTCATCCAGGCGCAGAACGACGTCACGTTCACCCTTGTCTCCTATCTTCAGGCGCGTCTGCAGCTTCTTCTCGACATGGGAGTGCTGCAGACGGATGCGGCCGCATTCTGGATCCAGGACCCGCTGGGCGCATGGGTCACGGCCGAAACGCGCGGCGTGTCGCCGCTGCGGATGCCCGAAGACACCCTGATTCCACCCGACGCATTTTTGGAACCCACCCAATGAAATCCCAGGCCTCTCCAGCCTCCGCGGCGGGCGTGACGAAGCGCCGCTGGCCATGGATCGCCGGCGCCGTGATCGTCCTGCTCGTGGCCGCGGTGTTCCTCCGCTCTCCCGGTCAATCCCACGATTCCACGGCGTGGTACGAGGTTCGCCGCGGGAACTTCACCATCTCGGTCGTCGAGCCGGGCACGCTGGCCGCCGTCAGCGAAGTCAGCGTGCGCAGCGAGGTGGAGGGGACCGCGCGGATCATCTACATCGTCCCCGAGGGCAGCTACGTGAAGAAGGGCCAGCTCATCGTCGAGCTGGATTCCGCGCAGGCCGAGGACCAGGTCAACCAGCAGCAGATCAACTTCGAGAAGGCCCAGTTCGCCCTCATCCAGGCGCAGGAGCAGTTCGCGATTCAGAAGAGCACGGTGGAGAGCGAGATCCGCGCCGCCGAGCTCAACGTGCGCTTCGCGCAGATGGACCTCGACAAGTTCGACAAGGGCCAGCGGGTCGTGGACCTGATCGAGGCCAGCAACAAGCTCGTCCAGGCCGAGGCCCAGCTCGCGGTCGCCCTGGAAACCTACTCCTGGACGACGAATCTCGCGGCGAAGGGTTACGAGACGAAGCAGCGCGCCGACTCGGATCGCCTCTCGGTCCTCAACAACCACAACACACTCATTGTCGCCAGCAACACGATCTGGCTGCTGCAGGAGTTCGACCTGCCGAAGCAGCGCGAGACCTACGTTTCCGCCCTGCTCGAGGCGTCGAACGAGCTGAACCGGGTCATCGCCCAAGCCAACGCCAAGCTCGCCCAGGCCCAGGCCGACCTTCTCACGCAGTCGAACACCCTGGTCCTGAACCAGCGCAAGCTGGAGCGCGACCGGAAGAACCTCGAGGCAACCCGCATCTACGCCCCGCAGGACGGGCTCGTGGTCTATGCCGTCTCCGAGAACCGCTTCAGCAGCGAGTCGCTCATCGAGGAGGGCGCCGTCGTCCGCAACCGTCAGGAGATCATCAAGCTCCCGGACACCTCCCGCATGAAGGTGACCGTGAAGGTGCACGAGTCGCACGTGAACATGGTTCGCCGCGGCCAGCCGGCGTACGTCATCCTCGACCTGATGCCCGACGTGAGGTTCCCGGCCTACGTCGAGCGCGTCGCGCTGCTCCCCGACACGCAGGCGCGCTGGGGAAATCCCAACCTGAAGGTGTACAACACGGACGTTTACATCACGGCGGACCTCCCCGACGTCAAGCCCGGCGTGTCGGCGAAGGCCGAGATCATCATCACGAACATCGCCGACGCCCTGACGGTGCCCATCCAGGCCGTCACCACCCTGCGCGGCAGGCAGGTGGTGTACGTCCAGAAGGGGCGCGACGCCGTTCCCACGCCGGTCGAGGTGGGGATGTACAACACCAAGTTCATCCAGATCACCTCCGGCCTGAAGGAGGGCGACCGCGTCCTGCTCGCGCCGCCGTTCGACACCGAGAACCGGGAGCTCTCCGGCGAAATCCTCTCCGACGAGGAGAAGGCCGGGATCACGTCCACCAACCTGCCGCCGCCGCCGCCGGTCGAGCGGCCGGAATCGTTCGAGCGGCCGCGCGAGGAATCGCGTCGTGAGGACACCTCCGCCGCGCCGGGCGCCGACCCGTCCTTCGCGAGTTCCCCCCGCCCGGTCTTCGAGCGGGCGGGGGGCGGCGACCCGGGCGAAGGCCGTCCCGGCGGCTCGGGAGACAGGCTCAACTTCCAGGAACTGGTGAAGCAGTACGACAAGGACGGCGACGGGGAGCTGAGCGAGGAGGAGCGCGAAGCCATGCGCGCCGCGGTGGGGGCCCGGTTCGGGGGCGGCGGCCCCGGGGGCCAGCGTTTCAACCGTGAGGAGATGATGCGCCGCTTCGACGCGGACGGCGACGGGGAGCTGAACGAGGAGGAACGCGAAGCCATGCGCCGCTCGTTCGGCCGCGGCCGCCGCTCCGAGGGAGGCGCGGAGGTCGGGGGCGCTCCCGCCGGGCCCTCCCGCCCCGTGGCCAGCCCGTGAATCCCGAGGACCGCATGCAGCACGATACCGCCATCATCCGGATCGAAGGGGTGGAGAAGCGCTACGTCCTTGGCGGCGAGGCCGACGTGCTGGCGCTGCGCGGCGTGAACCTCACGGTCCACGAGGGGTCCTACGTGGCGATCATGGGCCCTTCCGGCTCGGGCAAATCCACGATGCTCAACATCCTCGGCTGCCTCGACCGGCCCACGGCCGGACGCTACTGGCTGGGAGGGGAGGACGTCTCCTCGATGCCCGACGACGATCTCTCCGAGGCGCGCGGCCGGATGATCGGGTTCATCTTTCAGTCGTACAACCTCATCGCCCAGCTCACGGTCATTGAGAACATCCAGGTGCCGCTCCTGTACCAGGGCCGGGACCTGCGCGAGTACCACGACCGCTGCGTGGAGCTTGCCCGGCTGGTCGGGCTGGGCCAGCGCCTCAACCATCGTCCCAACCAGCTCTCGGGCGGCCAGCAGCAGCGCGTCGCCATCGCGCGCTCGCTCGTGAACGATCCGCTGATGATCCTCGCGGACGAGCCCACCGGCAACCTGGACTCCCGCACCGGCACGGAGGTGCTCGACCTGATCGACCAGCTCAACCAGTCCGGGAAGACGATCGTGCTCGTGACGCACGATGAACGCGTCGCCGCCCGGGCGCACCGCGTCGTTCACATGAAGGACGGGCTGATCGACCGCGAGGTCATCAACCGTCCCCCGCCCGCTCCCCGGTCGGCGACCGCGGTCGCCGCCGTCTGACTCCCGTTCGAACTCCTCCGCCGCCGTCATGTTCAGCTTTCAGTTCGCCAGCATCGTCCGCCTCGGGATCAAGAGCCTGATGCTGCACAAGCTGCGCTCCGCGCTGACCATGCTCGGCATCATCTTCGGCGTGTGCTCCGTCATCGCGATGCTCGCCATCGGCGAGGGCGCCTCGTTCGAGGCGCAGGAGGCGATCAAGAAGCTCGGGAGCAACAACATCATCGTCCGGAGCCTGAAGCCGCCCGATCAGAACCGGCAGCAGAACACGGGGTCGCGCGGATTCCAGCTCAAGTACGGGCTCACCTACGACGACGCGTCCCGGATCCAGGCCACGATTCCCGGGGTGGTGCGCGTGCTGCCGATGCGCATCATCCGGGAGAACGTCCGGGTCGGGCGGAACGAAGTGCCCTGCCAGGTCATCGGCACCCTGCCCTTCTACACGGAGGTGGTCGGGGCGAGCGTGGTTCGCGAGCGCTTTCTCTGCCACACGGACGAGGTTCATCAGAACAACGTCTGCGTGATCACGACCGGCCTTGCGCGCCGCCTCTTTCCGACGACCGACCCCATCGATGAATCCGTGAAGATCGACGGCTTCTACTATCGGGTCGTCGGCGTGATCCAGGAGCAGGGCCAGCCCGAGCAGCGCCCGCAGGCCGGGCGCATGGAGGGCGAACCGCTCGACAACAACGTGTACATCCCGCTCTCCACCTCGCGCACCCGCTTCGGCGAGGTGCTCGTGCGGCGCACCGCCGGCAGCATCGAGGCCGAGGAGGTCCAGCTCCACGAGGTGCGCATCCAGATGCGCGACGCCAGCGCGGTGGAAACGGCCGATCCCCAGATTCACCGGCTGCTCGATCGCTTCCACGACCAGAACGACTACGAGGTGATCGTGCCGTTGCAGCTGCTGCGCCAGGCCGAGCAGACGAAGCGCATCTTCAACATCGTGCTCGGATCGATCGCGGCCATCTCGCTCCTCGTCGGCGGCATCGGCATCATGAACATCATGCTGGCGACCGTCACGGAGCGCACCCGCGAGATCGGAGTGCGCCGCGCCCTGGGTGCGAAGCGTCGCGACATCACGCGTCAGTTCCTCGTCGAAACCGTCGTGCTCTCGGTCGGCGGGGGGTTGATCGGCGTGATCGTGGGGGTGGTGACGCCCATCGTCGTCTCGCACCTCACGGAGATGAAGACCATCGTCACCGTCTGGTCGGTGCTCGTCGCATTCTGCATCTCGGGAGCGATCGGGATCGTGTTCGGAATCTATCCCGCCCGCGCCGCGGCGCGACTCGATCCGATCGAGGCGCTGCGCCACGAGTGACCCGGCGGCGCCGGTCATGCGGCGGGTCGGGGCGGGCACCGGGCGGCGGTGCCTTCCGCCCGCCGGATCCCCTTCCCTGCCATTCGCGGGCGTCGCTTCGAGGAATCTGCCCGAGACACGCCGGATGCGCGGCAATGCGCGGCAGGCTACCGACGCGCGGGCTCGGCGATCGCGCGGAACCAGACCTGACTCGCGCAGAAGCCCGGAAGCCAGCGCACGGGTGACATCCGCACCTCCTCCAGACGGTAGCGCTCCCGGATCCGCTCGCGGAGCCAGCGCCAGTTGAATCCCTTGTGGTCGTGGAACTCCGATCCGTCGGGATTCCAGTGCACCGGGCGGCGTATGTGCTGGCGGGCACCGGCGAACACCGAGCGCGCGAGTTCCGGGAGGGTGTAGGGCGTCGTGCCCGGGTAGTCCCCGATGCCGCGCCACCCGTTGATCCGCCGCACGGCCTGTTTCACGACCACGGACATCCCGATTTCGGCGGGCACGCTCAGCAGCAGCGTCCCTCCGGGCGCCAGCAGCCGCCGGAACTCGTCGAGGAACCACTCGGGATCCAGGACGTGTTCGAGGACCTCCATGCAGATCACCGCATCGAAGGCTCCCGTGTAAGACTCGTCCGACAGGGCCGTCACGGTGACGAACTCGAGGCCGGCCGTGCTTCCAAACCGCTCCCGGTTGCTTCGCACCAGGTCTTCCGAGATCTCGGCGCCGATGGCGCGCGCCGGCGGGGCGTCGGAGTCCATCAGGAGGGCGAGGTACGTGCCGTCTCCGCATCCGTAATCCAGCACGGTTCGGCGGGCGAACGATCCGCCCAGTTCAAGGCCGACGCGAAACCGCGCGGAATGGCTCCACGCGATCAGGCGGCTCCCGGAGTTGATCTGCTTCCGCGCGTACGCGCCCTCGTGGATGGCTCGGTTCATGGCCATGTATGCATCGCCGGACACGGACCTTCGCGCCGAACGACCGGTCGGCGCAACGCTGCGCGTGCGCGCGGCTCGCGCGTTGTCCCATCGGGGCCTTCCGTGCTATAGGCTCCGCGCCCATGTCACAGTCGTACCGCATCGGCGATCGCCTGCCTCTGACCGTGGAATCCGTCGCGTACGGCGGGGACGGCATCGCGCGCGCCGGCGATTTCGTCGTGTTCATCCCGTTCACGGCACCCGGGGAGGAGGTCGAGGCCGAGCTCACGGAGGTGAAGAAGCAGTTCGCGCGCGCGAAGGTGCTGCGCGTCCTGCGCGCGTCACCGGATCGCGCCGAGCCGCGCTGTCCGTATTTCGGGGATTGCGGGGGATGCCAGTACCAGCACCTCCAGTACGAGGCCCAGCTCCGGCTGAAGCGCGCGCAGGTCACGGACCTGCTGCAGCGCATCGGTGGTTTCGAACGGGCGCGCGTCTCCCCGGTGATTCCGTGCCCGGCTCCGTACGGCTACCGCAACCGCATCATGGTGCGCAGCCAGTGGGATCGCGAGGTGCAGCGCCTGCTGATCGGCTTCATCCGGCACGACAACCGCCGCGTGGTGGACATCGAGCGGTGTCCCATCGCCGAGGAGGAACTCAACCGGCGGCTCCGGGACGTGCGCGCGCATCCGCCCCCGCGCGGCGGTCTCAAGGTCACCCTGCGCATGCCGCCTTCCGACTGGGAGCTGCCGCCCGATTCCTTCTTCCAGAACAACTTTCACCTGCTGCCCGCCCTCACCGACGCCGTGCGCGAGCGGGTCCGCGCGGGGGGCGCGCGGTACCTCATCGACGCCTACTGCGGCGTCGGCTACTTCGCGATCGAATGCGCGTCGCTCGTGGAGCGGTTCTCCGGCGTCGAGATCGATCGCACCGCGATCAAGGCCGCGCGGCGGAATCTCGACCGGCGTGGTCTCGCGAACGGGGATTTCATATCGGGCCCGGCGGAGGAATGGATCCCGGCGCTGCTCCAGCGCTTTCCGGCGGCGCAGACCGTGGTCGTCACCGATCCGCCCCGGACCGGGTGCGCCCCGCCGTTCCTCGAGGCGCTGCGCGAAACGCGCCCCGCCCAGGTGGTGTATGTCTCGTGCGATCCCGCGACGCTGGCACGCGATCTGAAGATGCTCTGCGAAGGGGGAATTTACCGGCTCGAGCAGGTCACCCCGCTCGACATGTTTCCGCAGACGCGGCACGTGGAGTGCGTGGCCGACATCCGCCTCGCCGCGGGCTGAGCCCGCGGCCGGCGTGAAAGCGTGCCGGTGTGGGCGCCGCCGCGGCGATTCGGGAGGTCGATTCCTTGTGCCCGGCGGGCGGCTTGCTACATTGGCGGCTCGCCTGCGGGCGGTGTCGCCTTGCGGGCATGATGGGATATCCCAACACGAAAAAAGGTATGGCACACGAACTCCCACCGCTCCCCTATCCCAAGGAAGCCCTCGAGCCCTCCATCGATGCCCAGACGATGGAGATCCACCATGGCCGGCACCACAAGGCTTACGTCGACAACCTGAACAAGGCCATCTCCGGCAATGCCGCCCTGGAATCCAAGTCGCTCGACGCCCTTCTCGCCGACCTCAATTCGGTTCCGGAGAACATCCGGGGCGCCGTCCGCAACAACGGCGGCGGACACTGGAACCACTCGTTCTTCTGGAAGATCCTCGGTCCGGGCGCCGGCGGGGCTCCGACGGGCAAGCTGGCCGAGGAGATCAATGCCGCGTTCGGCAGCTTTGATGCCTTCAAGGAGAAGTTCGAGGCCGCGGGCCTCGGACGCTTTGGTTCCGGCTGGGTGTGGCTCATCCGCAACCCGCAGGGCGGGCTCGAGGTGGTCAGCACGGCCAACCAGGACAACCCCATCATGGGCAAGGCCATCGCGGGTTGCGAAGGCAAGCCCATCCTCGGCTGCGACGTCTGGGAGCATGCCTACTACCTCAAGTACCAGAACAAGCGCGCCGACTACCTGAAGGCATTCTGGAACGTGGTGAACTGGAACGCCGTCGCGCAGAACGCCTGAGTTCCTGAACGGGCGATTCGTTTCCGAGCCGGGCCACGCACGCCGCGCGTGCGGGCCCGGCGGTCTTGTGTCCGGCCCCGGGGATTGGCGGGACCTGGAACGACGCCGCGCGTCGACTGCCGCGCGAGAGCGGGGACCTGGAAGACTTCGCGGTGCAGGACGGGTTCAACGGCGCGCGGGGGTGCCCGCGGAGCCTCGCACGGGAGCCAATCTGCGGCGTTGACGCTGTCGCACCCATCCAACAGCCTCACTCCCCTGCGGCCGGCCGCGTCTTGTCGCGCCTCCTCGGCAGCCCCATTGGATTTCCATGACTAGCTCCAATCCTTCCGATCTCGTCGATCACGTTTACTCGCGTCTCCAGGTCAGGTCCGGCGCCAAGCTCGCCCTCCTCGTCATGGACGGCCTTGGCGATCTGGCCACTCGGGACCAGGGCTATCTCACCCCGCTCGAGGCCGCACGCACCCCGAACCTTGACGCGCTCGCCAGGGATTCCGCGCAGGGCCGCATGATTCCCGTCGCGCCCGGCATCACGCCGGGCAGCGGCCCCGGCCACCTCGGCCTCTTCGGGTACGATCCCCTCCGGTACGAGGTGGGCCGCGGGGTGATCGAGGCGCTCGGCCTGGGACTCGCCCTCAAGGGCGGCGACGTCGCCGTCCGCGGCAACTTCTGTTCCCTCGACGGCTCCGGCCTCGTCACGGACCGCCGCGCCGGCCGCATTCCCACGGAAAAGTGCGTCGAGCTCTGCAACATCCTCCGCAGGATCGGCAGGATCGGTGACGTGGAGGTCATCATCGAGCCCGGCAAGGAACACCGCTTCGTGATCATCTTCCGGGGCAAGGGCCTCGAGGGACCGCTCACGGACACCGACCCCGGCCGCGAGGGCCAGCCCATCGCCGCGGCCCGCCCGGAGAACCCGCAGTCGGCCGCGCAGAAGAAGACCGCCGAGGTGATCGCCGAGTTCTACAGGCAGGCGCTCCCGCTGCTGAAGGATCAGCACCCCGCCAACGGGTTCCTGCTCCGCGGCATCGCGCATCAGCCGCCCATTCCGACGTTCGAGGAGCGATACGGGCTCAAGGCCGCCGCGCTCGCGGTCTATCCCATGTACAAGGGGCTCGCCCAGCTCGTGGGCATGACGCGCATCGAGGGGCCGACGACCATCGCCGAGCAGTTCCAGCGCTGCCGCGAGGTGCACGACGACTTCGACTTCTTCTTCGTGCACTTCAAGTACACCGACAAGGCCGGCGAGGACGGCGATTTCGCCGCCAAGAAGGCCGCGATCGAGGAGTTCGACGCCGCGCTTCCGATCCTGCTGGAGAAGAAGCCCGACGTGATCGCGATCACCGGCGATCACTCCACCCCCTGCGCCGTCCGCGGTCACTCGTGGCACCCCCAGCCCGTGCTGCTGCACTCGGCCTACTCCGGCTGGGACAAGCTGGACCGATTCACCGAGACCGGCGCGAACCTCGGTTCCCTCGGGATGTTCGAGTCGAAGTACCTCATCCGGCTCATGCAGGCCCACGGCCGCATGTTCACGAAGTTTGGCGCCTGATCGGCCGCGCCGCATCCGTACCTCCGGAGTCAACGCCGAATGAAGGCTGTCATCCTGGCCGCGGGCAAGGGCACCCGCATGGGCGAGCTCACCCAGACGCTCCCCAAGCCGATGCTGAAGGTCCGCGGCCGGCCCATCCTCGAGCACATCATCGAGGGACTCGTGTCCGCGGGGATCCGTCGGATCTGCATGGTGACCGGCTGGCGCGCGGAGGTCATCGAGTCTCACTTCAAGGACGGCGGGCAGCTCGGCGCGCGCATCGAGTATGTTCGCCAGCAGGTCCAGGACGGCACCGGGCGCGCGCCCGAGCACGCGAAGTCCTTCGTCGGCGACGGCGACTTCCTCCTGACCTACGGCGACATCCTCGTCCGGCCCGACACCTACGCCCGCATGCTCCGGCGATTCGCCGAGCAACCCTTCTCCGGCCTGATCACGGTCACGGTCGGACAGGACGTCACCAAGGGCGGCATGAACCTCTTCGACGAGGACTTCTGCCTGCGGCGGGTCATCGAGAAGCCGTCGGCCGCCCAGGTCGATCAGCTTCGCGCCGAGGGAATCCTGCGCGACGGCGACCCGGTCTATTACAACGCGGGCATCTACATCTTCAGACCCGTCCTCTTCGACTACACCGCCCGCCTTCGCCCCTCGCCGCGCGGCGAGTACGAACTGACCGACGCCCTCACGATGATGATCGAGGCGGGGCATCGCCTCGCCGGTCTCGAGATCGAGGGCCGCTGGGTGGACGTTCGGGATCCGGAGGTGCTGGCGCGTCTCGAGCGGGAGGGGGCCGCGGACTGAGGCGCCCAACCGGCGGCCGGCCCGCCGCGCGCCGCGTCGCATCCGCTTGTCTCCTTCGCGCGGACGCCTATCGTTCGGGCCCATGTCCGCCGAACGACTTCGTTCCGCCCGCGCGCGCGCGCGAGTCCTCGCGTGGTTCGCCGCGCTCTCCGTTGCCGCACTCGCACTGGTGGCGCCGGCCCAGGCCGCGGAGCAGACTCTCCGAAAGTTCGCCGAGGGCCTGGTCTCGCCGGTGGTTCTCACGCCGCTGGGTTCCGACCGCCTGATCGTCGTGGACCAGGTCGGCATCGCGTACACCTACACCCGCAAGGGCGAGCGCAGCCCGGCTCCGTTTCTTGACCTGCGCCCGAGAATGACCGAGCTGAGGAACGGATTCGATGAGCGGGGCTTCCTCGGCCTCGCGCTTCATCCGAAGTTCGGTGAGAACCGCAAGCTCTACGTGTACTACAGCGCGCCCCGCCGTTCCGGGCGGCAGGCGCCGTGGGATCACACCAGCCGCCTTTCCGAGTTCACCGTCGCGGAGGACCTCTCGCGGGCCGAGATGTCCAGCGAACGCGTGCTCCTCGAGTTCGACCAGCCCTACTTCAACCACAACGGCGGGCGGCTCGCCTTTGGCCCGGACGGTTTTCTCTATGCCGGGATCGGTGACGGCGGAAACGCCAATGACCAGGGACACGACCGGGGGCCGGCAGGCAACGGGCAGGACCTCACCACGCTCCTTGGGAAGATCCTCCGCATCGACGTGGATCACCCCGACGAAGGCAAACCGTACGGCATCCCCGCGGACAACCCGCTCGTGAACACGTCGGCGGCGCGCCCCGAAATCTTCGCGTGGGGCATCCGCAACCCGTGGGGAATCGCCTTCGATTCCGCGGGCGAGCTGCCTCCCGTCTTTGCGGACGTCGGCCAGGGGCGCTTCGAGGAGATCAACGTCCTCCGCAGGGGCGGCAACTACGGGTGGAACCTCCGCGAAGGCCGCCATCCGTTCGACCCGGCCAATCCGCTCAAGCCGGATGCGTCGCGGGACATGGCGCCGTCCGATCTCGCGGGGCTGGTTGACCCGGTGCTCGAGTACAAGAACCTGAACGCCTTCGCGACCGATCCCGACGGGGCGGGCCTCAGTGTGACCGGAGGCCAGTACTACCGGGGACGGTCGCTGCCCCACCTCGCCGGGAAATACATCTTCGGCGACTGGAGCCGCCAATGGGCCGCGCCGGATGGCCGTCTCTTCGTCGCGACGCCCTCCGCGGACCCGAACGGCGCATGGACGATGGAGCCCCTGCCCGTCGCGTCTCACCCGGACCTCAAGCTGGGCGGCTACCTCCTCGCGTTCGGGAACGACCAGGACGGCGAGATTTACGTCATGACCAGCGCGCGCGCGGGGCTCGTCGATCGAACCGGCGTCGTCTGGAAGCTCGCACCCGTCGGCGTGGCTTCGGCCCGCTGATTCGTTCAGGCACGACCCGGGCGAATCACCGCCTCGCGCGGTGTGCGCCACGACTTTGCATGGTCCCCTCGCACGGCACCCCGTCCACGCCCCGCCGCGTCCTCTGGATCTCCTGTGTCGGCGAGAAGGGCGGCGCCGAAGTTTACCTCCTGAACTTCCTCCGGAACCTGGATCGCCAGCGTTACCGCGCCGGGGTGGTGCTTCTCCGCCCCGGTCCATTCGCCGAGGACCTTCGCGCCGCGGGGATCGAGACCTTCATCCTCCGTCGTCACCGGATGCGGAACGTCCTCGCGGTCGGACGTTCGATCCTCGAGATCCGCCGGATCGTTCGGCGCCACGGCTTTCATGTCCTCCATGGGAACGGATTTCGCGGCCACGCCTACGGCGGGATCGCCGCGCGCCTCGCGGGCGTGCCCGCCGTCTGGTCCGTGCACACGGTGGAACGCCCGACACCCTCGACGCGGATGATCCTGCGGATTCCGGTGGCGAGCGTGACGGCGAACTGCCCGCGCACGGCCGACTGGTTCGCGGCGCGCGGACTGCCCGTGAACCTCATCTGGCCCCCGGTCGAGCTTGCGAGCCTCTCCCGCCGCACGCCCCGCGCGGACCTGCACGAAAGACTCGGCCTGCCGGCCGATGCGCCGTGGATCGCGATGGCGTCACGGCTTCAGCGCTACAAGGGGCACGAGTTTCTGCTCCGCGCGTTCGCGGCGCTTTCCTCCCGGTTCTCGGGGCACCATCTCGTCATCGTGGGCGCGGCCCTCTTCGGCATGGAGGAGGACTACCTCGACCATCTCCGGAAACTCGCCTCGGGCCTCGGCATCGCCGGACGAGTCCACTTCCCCGGCTTCGTATCCGACGAGGACCTGTACGGAATCCTCGCCGAAAGCACCTGTGTCGTGCACCCCGCGCTCGACGAGGACTTCGGCCTCGTGATCGCGGAGGCGCAGGCGCTCGAAAGGCCCGTGCTCGCGTTCGCGGCGGTCGGCCCGGCGGCGATCATCGAGCAGGGGCGAACCGGGGTGCTGGTACCCGTGGGGGACCAGGAGGCCTTGAACGTGGAGCTCGCGGCGATGCTTGCGCGCTCCCCGGAGGAACGGGCCGCCATGGGAACCGCCGGCCGGATCCGGGTGGAGCGGCATTTCGCCGCTCCGGCGGCGGCGCGCAGGCTCGAGCGCGTGTACGACTCCTGCCTCGGCGGACCTCCCCTGCGCCTCGACGCGCTGCGTCAGCCGGAGTGACTGACGGATTCCGCCTCCCCGCCTCGCTCGCGGTTGCCATTGCCGTTGCCGTTCGTGTCCGTCCCGACATGGCCGGCGAGCGCCCTGCGCGCCATGCGCGTGATAAAGACCGTCACGATCAGCGTCGCCAGGAGGCCGACGCCGTACATGACCCACTCGATGCCCGTGCGGTCCCCGTCGTCGCCGAGGTGCGCGAGCGCGCCGAGGTACACGTAGAGGACCGTTCCGGGAATCATTCCGAGCCAGGAGGCCACCACATACTCCCGAAGTGAAACTTTCGTGAGGCCGAATGCGTAATTCAGGAGCGTGAACGGAAAGATGGGCGACAGGCGTGTCAGTCCCACGACTTTCCAGCCGCCCTCGGCCACGGCCCGGTCCAGCGCCTCGAACCTGGCATGTCTCCGCATGACACGCTCCACATAGCCTCGCGCAAGGTGTCGTCCCACGAGGAACGCGCAGGTCGCGCCCAGGGTCGATCCGATCGAGGCATAGACCGTCCCCCAGAACGCGCCGAACACGGCGCCCGCGCCGATGGTAAGCGGCGATCCCGGGATGAAGAGGACTGTTCCCACCGTGTACGCCAGGATGTAGAGGACAGGCCCCCATGCGCCGAGTTCCTCCACCGTGGTGAACACCGTGGAGTAGGCACGCCGTAGGTCCACCCTCGTGGAAAGCACCAGCAGCGCGACAATCGCTAGGCCAATCAGGATCACCCAAGCCGGTCGGACGCCCGGAAGTCCCCGGAGACTCCTGCGTGCCGCGCCTTTCATGATCCTGCCCAGCTCATGGAGACGAGAGTGCCCTGCGCATCCGCCCGTGGTGGCCCGGCCCGAGCCGGTCTCGATCGCGCGCATTGCGGGCTCATCCTGCCGCATGTTCCCCCCGCAACCCAAGGACGACCGTTCGGCGCACGAAAATCCCCGGCTTCAGCGCCGGCATCGAGGCGCGCCGTGCGATCGGCCCCGACGGCATCCCGGAGCGATTCCGGTCCTTGCACCCGGGTTGCCCATGGTCGTAATCTTCGGCCGCACCCCTGTCGGCGCCTGAGGCCCCACCCCGTTCACCGCCATGCATGCCGTATGCACCCTCCTCGCCGCAGCCGCGGCGATCGCCTCGATTGTCGCGTGGATCTGGCTGATCGCCCTGATGTTTCGCAACGGCGAGACCGTGTGGGCGATCCTGCTGATCGTGTCGATCGTGATCCCGATCGGACCGCTCATCGCGCTTGTCCTGTTCATCACCCGGTGGAGCCTCGTGCGGCGGCCGGCGCTGGTTCTGATCACCTCCACCGCCGTCGGGATCATCGCGCTCACGCTGAGCCTCGCCTCGCGCGTGGCGGGCGCCCGGCTGGTCGCGAGCACGCAATCGCCTGTCATCGAAGTATCGACGCCGTCGACCCCGGCCGAGGAATCGCTCCCGGACGATGACCACCGGGTGGAGGAGGAAACGATCGAGATCCCCCCGGTGCCCGCCACGCCCCCGCCCGTCGCCACTCCCGTGAAGCTCACCACGCCACCGCGATCGGTGGCGCGCGCTTCACGGGCGCGGCCGGCGCCCGATCGCGGAGAAGCAGCCGGCCTGAGCTCCCAGCCTTCGGACTCACGCGCGGGACCCTCCACCGAGCGCTCCCGAATGCCGGCTGCGGAGAGAGGGCGTCCGCCCGTCTGGCTGAAGGTCGTGAACCTTCCTTCCTCCGGCTCCGGCCAGATGCGGGTTCTCCGGCTGCAGATCGGCAACTCGGCGTCCCAGCCGATCATCGAACTCACGGTGCAGCTCGAGTACGTGAGCGCGCGCGGCAATCTGCTTGGACGCTGGACAACGATTCACGTTCCGGAGGAACCCATCGTTGACGCCACGGCGACGAACACCTTTGATCTGCGGGCGTTCTTCGTGCCCCAGTTCACCGAAACCGTCCGCGCACACGTCGAGGCTGCCGTCTTCCAGGACGGCTCCCGATGGACCGCCTACTGAACGCCGGATGCCCGTCGCGCGTGCCTGCGCCCTTGCCCTTCTGCTGCTCCATGCCGCGTTGCCCGGCGCGGCGGCGGTGCTGCCCGGCATCGATGTCCTCGAGGCGGAAGGATTCGCCCCGCTCCAGGGCAAGCGCGTCGGGCTCATCAGCAATCCCACGGGGGTCAACCGGCGGGCCGAGCCCACGTGGGAAGTCCTGCGGCGCGCGCCGGGTGTGAAGCTCGTCGCCCTTTTCGGGGCCGAACACGGGTTCGACGGCAAGGCTCGCGCGGGGGTCGAGGTTCCAGACGGTGTTCATGAGGCGACGGGGTTGCCGGTCCACTCCCTGTATGGCCCCGGTCCCACGCGGCATCCGAAGGATCGCGTCCTCAAGGACCTTGATGTCCTTGTCTACGACATCCAGGACACCGGCTGCCGGAGTTACACGTTCATCAGCACCCTGGGGCTGGCGATGGCCGCCTGCGCGTCCAACAACGTCACGTTCATGGTGCTCGACCGCCCCAATCCGCTCGGTGGCGTCCGCGTGGAGGGACCCGGACTGAATCCCCGGTTCCGGTCGTTCGTGGGACAATGGCCGATCCCGTACGTGTACGGTCTCACGCCCGGGGAGCTGGCGCGGATGATCAACGGGGAACGGTGGATCCCGAAGCGCTGCACCCTCACGGTCGTTCCCATGCGCGGCTGGAAGCGGTCGATGACATGGCGCGACGTCGATCTCCCGTGGATTCCCAGCTCGCCGAACGTTCCGTCCGGGGAGACTCCCCTCTACCTTGCGGCGACCGGCATGCTCGGCGAGATCGGGGGCGTGAATCTCGCGACCGGGACGCCCCAGTCGTTCCAGATCATCGGCGCCTCGTGGCTCGATCCGTCCGCCTTCGCGGCACGCCTTGCAAGCTACCGCCTGCCCGGGGTCGTCTTTGAGCCGGTCGAGATCGACTTCAACCGCAATCCGACGGACGGACGCGAGCTTCGCGGTGTCCGCCTTCGGTTCACCGAGCCGGCCACGGCCCCGCTCGTGGCCATCAACTTCTACGCCCTCGAAGCCATCCGCGTCACCGCGGGCCGCGATCTCTTCCAGATCGCGCGTGAGCGCGGCAAGAGCTGGTCCATGTTCGACAAGGTCAGCGGCTCGGACTTCCTGCGGCGGGACCTTCAGGTCGGCCGGGGGGCGCGTGACATCGTGAAGTCGTGGCAGCCCACCGAGGAAGCCTTCCGCAGGCGGCGGGATCCCTACCTGCTCTACCGGGATTGAGGGCGCGGGCGATCGGGCGTTTCCACCTTCGGCGGCTCGGGTTCACACCCGGGCGGCCCGGAGGAATTGCATCCCGTTTGACCTGCCACCCTGCACGCCCTAGCCTCAGGCGTGGATTCGCTCCGGGCTGCGCCCGCCATGCCCATTCAGGAGGCCGCAGAACGCGCGCAGCGGGTCAGACAAGCACTGCCGCAGGGGGGACTCTTCGCCGATCAGCAATGGCGCATCTCCCCGCGCCCGTTTCCTCTGGAACGGGCGGTCGCGCGCGAGCTGGAGTCGCTCGGCCGTGTGCTGCTCCAGTTCTATCGCGCCGCCAACCTCCTTTACCGCCGCAGCGTGGAGGGCAAGGCGCCCGGATGGATCGCGAACTGGCTCGACGCGGGCAAACCCGACCGCCTGATCGCCCTCCAGCGGGATGCCGCATTCAAGACCGCAACGCCCCGCGTCATCCGGCCCGACCTCCTGCTCACGGACGGCGGGTTCTCGTTGACCGAGCTGGATTCCGTCCCCGGCGGGATCGGTCTGACGACGTGGCTGTATGCCACCTACGAGCGACTGCAGCGGCCGGTCCATGGCGCCGCCCCCGCCGCGGAAGGACACCAGGCCGGAGGGGAGTCCTTCGACTTCATCGGGTCGGAGGACCGCATGCGCGCCGGGTTCGCGGGAATCTTCGGCGACGCTCCCACGGCCCGCATCATCATCTCGGAGGAATCCTCCACCTACAGACCCGAGATGGAATGGCTCGCGTCCGGGGAGAATCCACGGCCGTTCGCGGTCCATGGTCCCGACTTCACGGGGTGGCAGGATGGCGACGCGGTCTATCGGTTCTTCGAGCTGTTCGATCTCGAGAATGTCCCCGCCGCATGGCCCGCCTTCGACGCCGCCCGCGCGGGGGTCATCCAGGTCACTCCCCCGCCGAAACCGCTGTTCGAGGAGAAGCTGCTGCTCGGGCTCCTGTGGAATCCGCACCTGCGCGAGTTCTGGCGACAGGAGCTCGGCGGGGCGTTCTTCGAGCGAATGCTGAGGCTGACGCCGCGCACGTGGGTGCTGGATCCCTCGCCGATTCCTCCGCACGCGGCCATCCCCGAACTGAACCTCGCGGACTGGCGCGAACTCACGAATCTGTCACAGCGCCAGCGCGATCTCATCCTGAAGGTCTCGGGCTACTCGGAGTCCGCGTGGGGCGCCCGGGGTGTCTATCTCGGCAGTGACATGAACTCCGCCGACTGGGCGGCGGCGGTCGAGAACGCGCTCCGCTCATGGTCGCGCTCACCCCACGTCCTCCAGCGCTACCACAAGCCCGTCCTGGTCGATTTCGAGTGGTTCGATTTCGATCGGGGCACCGTCGTTCCCATGAAGGGACGGGTGCGTCTCTGCCCGTACTACTTCGTGCACGGCGAGGCGGACTCGGCGCGCGCGCAACTGGGCGGAATCCTCGCCACGGTCTGTCCCGCCGACAAGAAGATCATCCACGGCATGCGCGACGCCGTGCTGGTTCCCTGTGTGGTATCCCGCCCGTCGGGCGGCGTACGTGAGCCGGCCCCGCGGCCATGACCCTCGCGGAGTACGTCCTGTTCGCCTTCAGCTCGCTGTTCGTGATCATCGATCCGATCGCGACGGTGCCGATCTTCCTGGTCATGACGCCCCAGGACTCGGTCGAGAAGCGGATCCGGACCGCGCGCCTCGCGTGCATCGTCGCGGCTTCGGTCACGCTCGTCTTCGCCTTCCTCGGGCACTGGGTTTTCAGGCTGCTCGGCATCACGATCCCGGCCTTCCAGATGGCGGCCAGCATCGTCCTGCTGCTCATCGCGATGGACATGCTCCGCGCCCAGCGATCGCGCGTGAAACAGACCGTGGAGGAAACCGCCGCCGGCCTGACCAAGGAGGACGTCGCCATCACCCCGCTAGCCGTTCCGCTCCTGGCGGGACCCGGGGCCATCTCCACCGCCGTGCTGCTGCATGACCGCGCCGACTCCGCCGCGAAGCTGGGCGCGCTCGCCCTCGTCATCGTGGCGGTGTTCTTGATCGCCTTCGGGATCTTCTCGCTGGGCGCCCGCGGCGCGCGCTGGCTGGGTCCGATCGCGTTGACGCTCATCGAGCGCCTCATGGGCCTGCTGCTCGCCGCGATCGCCTTTCAGTTCCTGCTCAACGCGCTCCGGGAACTGAAGCTCGTGCAGTTCTGATCCGGGCACCGTCCGGGGGGCTTCGTGGAGGGATCGCGCCCGGAGTGGCACCGCCGCAATGCGGCGGCATTGCGACGCCCGGTCCGCAGGCCCTCGCCGGCGGCCGCTGATGCCCACACGTGTAGCATCCATGGTCCGCGAACTGCGCGGGCACCCTGGCAGCCGGGTTGCTTCATGGAGGCATCGGTGCGCGGCGCGCGTCCCGAAACCAGCCTTCCGGGGCGCAATCATGAAATCCATTCGTACCCTTCTTCTTCTCTCCACCCTGGCGCTCGGGCTTTCCGCCCACGCGATCACCTACAACGTGAATGACCTCGGCGTCTATCTCGGCGCGGGCTCGGGCAACAACGATCCGGGACCGAACGGGACGGTCGGCGGTCAGCCCTTCTACTACAAGAAGGGTGAGTCCGCCGGCGCGGGCGCGGGGCTTCTCACGACGACACTGTCGGACGACAAGCGGACCGCGACCCTCGAATTCCTGTCGGACCACGAGGTCGGCGATCCCTTCTACCTCGTGCTGAAAGCAGGCCCGAACTGGGTGTACTGGGACATCAGCAGCTTTGATCCGAACCAGCACGACAGGATCACCGTCTTCAACGACAAGCTGCTCGCGCCGAACGGCAAGGGCCGCGACATCGGCCATATCTCGCTGTACGGCAACAGTCATCCCCTGCCCGACAACGGGGTGACCCTCCTGCTGCTCGGGACGGCGGTGGCCTGCACGGGGGCGGCGCGGCGCCGCCTCGCCTGATCTCGTGGGTCGCAGGGGCGGCCGCGGGTGCGGCCGCCTTGCTTCTGCCAGGGGTGCCGCGGAGCCGTCGGGGAGAAAAAACAGGGACCGGACACCGGGAAGGCGTCCGGTCCCACGTTGAGGGAACAGGCGGGTTACTGCCGGATTCGGTAGAAGCCGTCGTCCGGGCCGATCCCCACCTGGGTGGGATTCGCCGTTCCGACCTCGGTCCAGTTGGCGCCGGGACCGAGAACGGGGCTGAACTCGAGGGTTCCGCCCGCGGGAGACCACTCGATCGTCAGTTCGTTCCCGGACCGCGTGATCGTCACGGAGACCGGATCCGAGGTTCCCGGATCCTCGTTGGTGAGCTGGAGGGCCGTCGGCGTCCGGAACTCGCCGGCTCCACCGCGCGTGATGGTCGGGAGGAACCATGATCCGAGCTCGGCCGCGATCCCGCGGATGAACGCCCCGCCGCCGCGCTCGAACGAGCCGATCTCGATGGGATGGTTGCCCGCCGTGAGCTGGACCGAGACGGTGGTGAGGCTGTTGCCCGTCAGCACGTCGGCCACGACCGTGTCGTCGCTCTCGAGGTAGCTGACCCCGGTCGCGTTCTTGATGATTTCGGTGAACACCTGGCCGGGCATCCTCATCCAGCCGCCGTCATCGCTGGTGAACCCGATCTCGTAGGTGCCCGCCACGGGAACCACGAGCGTGGCGGTGGCGCGCATCGCGAAGTCGTCGTCGTCGCCGGGCGTGTCCTTCGGGAAGGGCGCGACGCCCGCGTTCGTGTCGGGGTCGCCGACGAACAGCGCGTCGTACTGGGTCGGCTGGCCGCCGCTCGCCTCGAGGAGGGCGAGCGCGTCGAAGTAGTTGTTCAACTCGAACTCGTAGCGGTCGGAGGCGATGACGGTCCAGCCGTTCTCGTCCACGCCCGGCTTGTTGAACGTTTCGCTCGGCCGCGGGTCGCCGACGAGCATCCATTCGTCGGTGGCCGCATCCGAGGAATGGTGGCCGGGGGCGGCGTAGAGCTCGCCATTGTCCCCGCCGCCGCGCTCGTACCAGAAGAACTCCACCCGGTAGATGCCCTTGCGCAGGTGGTACACGGCGCGCGTGTTGCTGTCGCCCGTGGTGTTCGGATGGACGATCGCCTCGGGATCCACGGGGTCGAACGAGCCATTGCCGTAGACGGCGACCGCCTCGGCGCCGCGGATGCGGAGCGCGAAGCCGTCGTCCGAATGGACGCCGAAGGTGTACTCACCCTCTTCGGGGACGACAATGTTGCCGACGGCGAGCTGGATGAAGTCTTCCCCAGTCCAGAGGCCTGATTCGTGGAACTGGACTTCATCGGGATAGGGAAGTCCGTCGGCGAAGAACCCTCCCGATTCGGGGTAGTTGATCACCTGGCTGGTGGTGTCCACGTACACACCCTCGAAGTCATCGGATCCCGCGGTGGCAACGAGGTTCATCGCGGTGGTCAGATCGCCGATCGTGCCGGCGCCGAAGATGTGTCGCACCGCCCATGCGCCATCCGGAATCGGGCCCGAGGGCAGGTTCTCCCTCGGGAACCACGGCATCGGGAAGGAGAAGGTGCCTTCCCGGGTGACCTCGTTTCCGTCCTCATCCGAGACCGTGATGACGTAGGTGTGCTCCGAGCCCGCCTCCCACCGGGACGAGCGCTCGTGGACGAAGGTCGTCAGATCGCCCTCCTTCGAATGGGTGACCGCCGCCGCCTGACCGTCGATCGTGAGCGTGGCGGAGTCCGGATCCACAACCGAGTCCCCGAGGTCGCTCACGACGAACGTGAACGAGCGTGTCGTGTGATCGACACTCAGGACGTAGATGACCTGCTCCCGCTCGGGCAGCAGGGAGCTGATCGCCCTTCCATTGCCATTGTTGTAGAGGAATTCGATCTCCTCGGCCGTCAGCACCCGGTTCCATATGGCCATGTCGTCGATTTCACCCTCCCACTCGCGCCCGCGGGCGCCGGGGTTCTCACCGATCATCAGGTTGAAATCGCTCTGATCGAGAACCGGCAGCTCGTAGTTGATCTCCCACAGCACCCCGTCCACCCAGAGTTCGGTACCGGAGCCGTTGGGATTGCCTCCCGTGTGATCGCTGATCGCGACGAAGTGATGCCACTCGCCATCGTTCACCTCCGGTGCGGCCTCGGGAGCCTCGCCGACGCCGCCGGCGTACGCGATCGAGCCCGTGGCGGAGCGCCGCGCGACGCGGTAATTGGTACCCTCGCCTTTCGAGATCAGCGCCTGCCAGTCCGTGTCGAAGTTATCGACCTTGAACCATCCGGCGATGGACATGCTGCCGCCGGGAAACTCGAGTTCGTTCTCATTGCCTCCGGTGATTTCGACGAACTGGTCCTCGCCGTTCAGCTTGATCGACTGTCCGAAGCCCGCCTTGCCCTGCACGAACGGAATCGGTTCCGTCCCCCGGGGTGTTCCATGGAAATCCTTGATCGAGTCAAGGTAATGCCCGTCGAAGCTCCAGTAGGCCACGAGCCCGTTGGTCACCGTGACCTGCGCCTGCGCAACGGTGGCAAGCCCGAGGCCGGCCAGAACCGACAACCAGCGCCCCAGACTACTCCAACCGCGTCCCATTGTTACTGCGTGCGCCATAAATGCACTCCACTTGTTGTGACAGGGACTCTTCGAGTCATCCCCCACCACCTTCGCGCGGTCCGTTCGAATGCGGAGCTACACTCCACCTGCCGGAACGAACGCAATGGTGGTGTGCGCTCGCCTCGTCACTGCCGGGTTTCAGGCGCGATTCAGGACCGTCAACGCCTTGGGGTCAAGCCGAATGGGCGCGGGGGCTCGCCTGCACCCGCGCGATGCCGGATTGATCCCCGCGGCACCGCGCCGTCGGCCCCATTCCCCTTGCCTGCCGCGTGTCACGAGGCCTACCATGCGGGCGTCCCCCCGCTCCCGCGGAAGCCATGCGATCCTGTGGTCGTCCCTCCCGGCGCCTGCGTCGACCTCCTGCCGCCGCATCGCGCGCCCTTCCTCGTCTGGTCTGGACCGGAGCCGCCCTCCTGGTCCTGGTTGCGGCAGGACTCTGGTGGCGCTCCCGCGACGCCGGGAGCCAACCGGCCCCGGTCGCCGCCGCGCCCGTCTCCGCCGCTTCATCCTTCCCCGCGGCGATGGATCCCACGCCCCCTCCCGCGGCATCCGACCCTTCGAAGGAAGCCGAGTCGCTCAAGGCGGAGGCCATCGCCGCCGCCGAGCGCGCGGCCGCGGCCTATCCCGACGACGGCCTGACCCACGCGCTTCTCGGCGCGGCGTTCTACAACATGGGCCGCTCGAGCGAGGCGGAGAAACATCTGCGACGCTGTCTCGAGCTGCGGCCGCAGCAGGCCGATGCCTATGAGATTCTCGCCCGGATCGCCTACGAGCGGGGCGACCCGGAACTCGCCGTGCGGCACGGCAGTGAGGCGCTCCGGCGCGGCGCCACGAGCCCGGAGGTCGTCAACCAGCTCGGGCGCGCGCTCATGGATCTCGGGCGGGCGGCCGAGGCGGCCGACCTCCTCGAGCGGGCGGCGGCATCCCGCAACGCGTCCGGCGAGACGCTATACCTACTCGGCCAGGCACGCATGCAGTGCGGGGATTTCGCCCGCGCGGTGGAGGCCCTGGAGAAGGCCATCGGGATCACGCCGGATCACACCCAGGCGGCCTACGCCCTCTTCACCGCGCATGCCCGGCTCGGCCACGCGGACCTTGCCGCACGGTACCGCGAACGGTTCGAGTTCCTCGAGAGCCATGACCGTGCGGCCCTGATCGAGCGCAACGCGCGCGAGGAATCCCTGGAGGGGCTTGCGCTCGTTCGCGAATCCACGGCGCGCACGCTGTTTGGCGCCTCCCAGATCCATCGCCTCCACGGGAACCGACAGCAGGCCGTGGAGCTGCTCCGCCGATGCGCGGAGCTCGCGCCCGGGAACGGCATCTACGCGGCGGCGCTGAGGTCCATCGCCGCCGCGCCACCGCGGAACGCAGGGACGCCATGAAGACGAGTCTGCCGTCACGCTTCGGACTCGTTGCCGTCGCGGCCGCATGCCTCCTCGCGACCTGCCATGCCCGCGGCAGCGAAGCCGCTCAGTCCGCCCGGCCGATCCGCCTGCGCGATGTCACCGGCGAGACCGGGATCGCCTTCGTGCATTCCGACGGAAGCTCCGGCCGCCGATACATCGTCGAGACGGTGTGCAGCGGGCTCGCGCTGTTCGACTTCGATGCCGACGGCGACGAGGACATCTACTTCCTCAACGGCGCGCCGCTGCCCGGGGCGGAGAACGCCGGTCCCACCCGCAACGCCCTCTACCGCAACGACGGCAACTGGCGCTTCACCGATGTGACGGCCGCCTCCGGCCTGGGGCACGCCGGTTACGCCATGGGGGTGTGCACCGGGGATTTCGACGGCGACGGTCACGAGGACGTCTTTGTGAACAACTTCGGTCCGAATGTCCTCTTCCGAAACAACGGGGACGGCACGTTCACCGATGTCACGGAGGCGGCCGGCGTCGCGGGTGATGGCCACATCGGCGCCGGCGCGTGCTTCCTCGACATGGACGGGGACGGCGATCTGGATCTCTTCGTGGCGAGCTACGTCGGATTCACCTTCGACACGCATCGGATCGCCCATATGAACGGGCACCCGGCCTATGTCGGTCCGCTCCAGTACCCACCGACGCAGGGCGTCCTCTACCGAAACAACGGCGACGGCACCTTCACGGACGTGAGTGTGTCCTCCGGCATCGCCGGACACCGTGGCAGCGGCATGGGTGTCATCGCGGTGGACCTCGACCTGGACGGCGACCCGGACCTGATCGTCGGGAACGATCTCCGACCCAACTTCGTGTTTCGCAACGACGGCGCCGGACGCTTCGCCGAGGTCGGCGTCGAGATGGGCCTCGCCTTCGACGGCCTCGGCAGGGTCCAGGGCACGATGGGCGTCGAGTGCGCCGACTGGAACAATGATGGCTGGCCCGATGTGTTCATGACGTCCTACCAGCGCGAGCTCGCCACCCTGTACCAGAGTCAGGACGGACGATACTTCGAGGATGTCACGCGCCGCACCGGCGCGGGCGCCGGGTCCTACGCCGAGGTGACATGGGGAGCCGCCCTCGTCGACCTCGACAACGACGGCCACCGCGACCTGTTCATCGCGTGCGGTCACCTGCTCGACAATGTCGAGCTGTTCGACGACACGACCCGCTACGCCGCGCCGAACCTTGTCCTTCGCAACAACGCGCGCGGGGCGTTCATCAACGTCTCGGACGCCTGCTCCGACTCGCCCCTGCCCGTGCTCAGCAGCCGGGGCGCCGCCTTTGACGACCTCGACGGTGACGGCCGCGTCGACATCGTCGTTCTCAATCCGCGCCGCGAGCCGACGATCCTCCGGAACCTTTCGAGCCCGTCCAACAACTGGATCCAGATCCGGCTCCGCGGCGCACCGCCAAACACCACCGCCGTCGGGGCTCGCGTCCGCCTCTCGGCCGGCGCGCTGACCCTCTCCGCCGAGGTGCACAGCGGGCGCGGTTACCAGAGCGATTACGGAAAGCGCCTGCACTTCGGCCTCGGCGGCGCCCGCAGCGTCGATGAACTCGAGGTGCGCTGGCCCCGTGGCGGCACCCATCGGTTCCGCAACCTCCCGGTCAACCGTTCCATCCGGATCTCCGAGGCGGACGGATCCCTTTCCGACGTTTCAACCGCCTCTCGATGATCTCACGGCTCCCACGCGTCGTGTCCCTGCACGCCCGCCGTCTTGCACGGGCCGCCGCCATGCTCCTCGCCGCCGGCGCCCTTCTCCCCACCCCGGAGGACTCCTCCGGTTCCGAGCCCGCCCCGATCCGCCTCACGGATGTAACTCACGAAACCGGCATCACGTTCGTGCACACCGACGGTGGCACAGGCCAGCGGTGGATCCTCGAAACGGTCGCCTCCGGCCTCGCCACCTTCGATTACGACGGCGATGGTGACGTGGACATCTATTTCCTCAACGGCGCCCCCATGCCCGGCGCCGCGAAGCCCGGTCCCCCGCCCCGCAACGCCCTCTACCGCAATGACGGCGGATGGAAGTTCACCGATGTGACGGACCTCGCCGGCGTCGGAGACACCGGCCACGGTCTCGGGGTCTGCGTGGGGGACTACGACGGCGACGGTCACCCGGATCTCTATCTCAACAATGCGGGCCCGAACGTGCTCTACCGCAACAACGGCGACGGCACCTTCACCGACGTCACGGCGGCCGCCGGAGTCGCCAATGGAAACCGGATCGGCGCAGGCGCCGCGTTCTTCGACATGGACGGCGACGGCGACCTCGATCTCTATGTCGCCAACTACATTGATTTCACCCCGGACCGGCATGAGCCGCGGTTCATCAACGGACACCCCGCCTACTCCGGACCGATGGCGTACGGACCCGTGCCCGACACGCTCTACCGCAATAACGGGGATGGCACCTTCACGGATGTCAGCCGCGAGTCCGGCATCGCCGCCCGCGCCGGAACCGGCATGGGCCTCGTCTGCGCCGACATCGATGACGACGGGGACACGGATGTCATCGTCGGCAACGACGCGATGGCGAACTTCGTCTGGATCAACGACGGCGCCGGCCGATTCACCGAGATGGGACTCCTCTCCGGGCTCGCCTATGATGCCCACGGCATCGGGCAGGGAACGATGGGCGTCGACTGCGGTGATTATGACAATGACGGCCGCCTCGACTTCCACATGACTTCCTACCAGAAACAATGGGCGGTTCTCTACCGCGGCGTCGCGCCCGCCCTCTTCGAGGATGTCACCGCGCGCACCGGAGGCGGCGCCGGCAGTTATCACATGGTGACATGGGGAAACGGCCTCATTGACTTCAACAATGACGGGCATCGCGACCTCTTCATGGCCTGTGGGCATCTCCAGGACAATGTGGAGCTGTGGGATGACACCGTTTCATGGCGCGCAAGGAACCTCCTGCTCCTGAACACCGGCGGCGGCCGGTTCATCGATGTCTCCTCCCGAGCCGGCTCCGGGCTGGAGCCCCTCCACAGCAGCCGCGGCGCCGCGTTCGATGACCTCGACAATGACGGGGACATCGACGTCGTGATTCTCAATTCCCGCGAGCAACCCACGATTCTCCGCAATGACAGCCCCCCGGGGAATCACTGGGTGCGATTCCGCCTGCGTGGCGCGCGTGCCAACAGGAACGGCGTCGGCGCCCGCATCCGGGTCCGTGCCGGAGGCCTCGACCTGGTCGCGGAGGTCCACGCCGGACGGGGATACCAGAGCCACTTCGGGACGGACCCGCACTTCGGCCTCGGAACGAACGGGGCGATCGACCAGGTGGTCATTCGCTGGCCCGGCGGCGGCACGGACCTGTACACGAACCTGCCCGCGGACCGCGTGCACCTGCTGACGGAAGGCGCTGCGCCCGCGGACACGGGTCCCGCCCCTTGACGACCCGTTCCACGGGCCCGAGGTCCCTTCCCACCCGGCCCGGGGACACCATATTCTTTGACAGCCCGACCGGTCCTCTGCCCACCTTCTGGCGACCCGCGGCCGTCGTTCCGGGCGAACCGACCCGGGTCCGCAACATTGCCATGAAGATTCGAAACGCCTTTTCCATCGCGGCCGTCGCCGCGTGGCTCGCCGTGTCCGGTGCCGGTTTCGCGCAGCCGCAGATTCCGGACGAATACCGCATCAACGGCTTCGCCATCGGCTGCCAGGCCTACACCTTCAATCGCTTCACGGCCTTCGAGGCCATCGAAAAGACCGCCCAGGCCGGAGGAAAGGTCATCGAGTTCTATCCCGGCCAGACCCTGAGCCGCGAGGACCGCAACCTCAAGGTGGACCACAATTCCCCCGAGCTGGAGGTCGTGATCGACAAGCTCCAGGCCAAACTTCGCGAGCACGGCGTCAAGGCCGTGAACTACGGAGTCGTGGGCATTCCCAATCGCGAGGCGGAGGCGCGCAAGGTCTTCGAGTTCGCGAAGAAGATGGGCATGGTCGCGGTCACCACCGAATCTGCCGACGCCGTCGAACTCATCGAGAAACTCGCGATCGAGTATGACCTCCATGTCGCGTTCCACAACCACCCGGGCAGCCTGGACCGCCCCGATTACAAGGTGTGGCATCCGCTGTACATCGCCGGGCTCGTCGAGGGTCGCGACCGCCGCCTGGGCGCCTGCGCGGACACCGGACACTGGACCCGCTCGGGCATCAAGCCCATCGAGGCCCTCCGCATCCTCAAGGGCCGCATCATCAGCTCGCACCTCAAGGATCTGAACGAGTTTGGAGCCCGGAACGCGCACGACGTGCCGTTCGGTAAGGGCGTCTGCGGCATCGCCGAGATCCTCGACGAACTGAGGGCGCAGGGATTCAAGGGCAACCTCTCCATCGAGTACGAGTACAACTGGGAGAACAGTCTTCCGGAAGTCACTGAGTGCATCGAGTTTGTCAAAGCCCACGGAAAGTAGGAATCCGGGGTTATCTCACCGCGAGCGGCGCGAGGAACGCGGAAGGATGAAAGAGACTTGCGTCATTGCCGCGCTCGCTCCCTTTTCTCGCGGTGCGCAACGTCACCGGCAAACTCGCTGATCCGGGGCCGGGCATCCATGCCCGGCCTCCACCGGCCATCCGGCGCCCCGGGCCGTCCCTTCCGTGAAGGCGCGACGACGGAACGTTCGGAGGGGATGCGGATGAGGCGCGCCGGGCTTGCGCTTGCATGGGACGGGCCTTATCAATGCCCGCGATGATCGTCGGCCCCGATCGTCATCCGTCACCACGCAGTTCCGACGATCAACCGATGCGCCCGTAGCTCAGTTGGATAGAGCAGCTGCCTTCTAAGCAGCGGGTCGCGTGTTCGAATCACGCCGGGCGCGCCACCTCTCTCGCGGGGGAAGCGGCATCCATCGAGGACGGTCACGGCCGCCATCGGCTGATCGCCTCCCCTGGCGCTTCAAGATCCTGCTGCGCGCGGGCCTCTCCTCGCCTCCCCGACGCAGATTCGCGTCCAGGGCGTTCCGTCCCTTGCCGACGGCGCGGGGCGCTCATAGGGCGTGGTGAGGCGGACGCCCGAAACACCCGGCAAGACCCGTGCAGGTGCCGGACGCCACGTATTCCGATCGCGGGCTCCGACGACGTGAGGCGAATGGACGCGATTCCCGGCGGGAGAAGTTTCGTCGCGACTGGAGAAGCCCTGACGCGCGCCGACGGGCCGGATTCCGGGTGTGCACGGGCAGTCCGCGCACTCGATCCGATCGCGACGGCCCATCCTTTCCCGCGTAAGTGACATTCCCTAGGTGCGGGGTGCTATGAAGTTGCGCGGGATGAGATCCGAGACGCGAGACGGATGACTGGGTGACACATAGCGCGCGACGGGCTGGCGGAGAAACATGACTCGGGACGGCATGGAAGGTTGACGAATTCTATTCTCTTGTGGATTCTCCAGTGACCGACGCACGTGTGAGACCCCCGGCGTGCGCCGGAGCCTTGGAGACCCGTCACCAGCCATGACCCGCGCGTGAGGACTTCATCCAACAAGCGATCGGCTGCGACTCGCACTGGCTCTCGCGGCAAATCCCCACCCCCACCCATGCAATCCTCCAATGAAACCCACCGCCCGGAGACCGATGAAGAGGTCCGCGACGGCACGCACGGCGGAACTGCTTCTCATGATGGAGAGGCGGCCGAACGCGCCGGCAACGTGGACAAGATACGGGACATTCTCTTTGGTTCGCAGATGCGGGACTACGACCGTCGCTTTGCGCGGTTCGAGGAGCATCTGCTGAAGGAATCCGCCAATCTCCGCGAGGAGATCCGTCGCCGTTTCGAATCGATGGAGGCGCACGTGCGTGCCGAGATCGAGAGTCTGCATGAGCGCATCATCCGGGAGCAATCGGAGCGCACGGAAGCGGTGAAGGAACTCACGAGTCTTGCGCAGGAGATCCAGCGAGGGTGGGAGAAGCGCGCCGCGCAGATGGACGAGCAGCTCACGCGGGCGCAGCGCGAACTTCGCCAGCAGTTGCTCGATGAATCCAGGAGGCTGTCCGAGCACATCGAGCAGAAATCGCGCGAGGACACGACCGCCCTGCAGCGGGAGATCGAGGCTCTCTCGGAGCGGTCGCAGGATCGTTTCGCGCTCGCGGATCTGCTGAGCGAGGTCGCGATGCGGATCAAGAACGAGTTTCACATACCGGACCGCAACTAGGCGGAGGAGCGAGCCAGCCACCGGCACCCGCGAGCGAGCGAGGCGGTCTGTCGGAGACGCGCGCCCTTCAGGGCTGCGGTCCTCGACTGCCCCGACCCGGTCCGGGCTTGCCATCAGGCACCCCCCACCCCCGCGTTCCTGGAGAATCACACGCGGGTCGAGGCCATGGCGGACCTTGCGCCCAACACGCCGCGCTCAGACGGCACCCCACCGGGAGCCGCGGATCCCGAGCTGGAACAGCTCCGTGACCTGCTGCTCCGGGCGGAACGTCGCGACCTCGCGCGCCTGCGGTCGATCCTGGAGGACGCCGAGGCGCACGCGGAGGCGATCAGCCGCGTCCTGCCGGCCGCGGTGCGGCGATCCGTGGCGTCGGGCGACGCGCTGATGCGGGAGCTGGAGGGGCCGGTCGAGGTGGTCCTTCGGGAATCGGTTCGGCGTCGTCCGGAGGTTCTGACCAGTGTCATCTTCCCCGTGATCGGGCCGGCGATCCGTCGTGCCGCCTCCGACGCGCTGGCACGGCTGGTGCGGAGCATCGACCACGTGCTGGATTCCGCCCTGTCCTTTCGGGGCTGGAGATGGCGGCTGGAGGCATGGCGCACCGGCCGGAGCTACGCGGAGATCGTGCTTCGCCACTCGCTGGTGTACCGGGTGGAGCAGGTCCTGCTCATCCAGCGCCCGAGCGGCATCCTTCTTCACCAGCTCTCGTCGCCGGACATTCCGCTGCCCGAGCCGGATCTCGTCTCCGGCATGCTGACGGCCATTCGCGAGTTCGTCGTGGACTCCTTCCAGGGCGATTCGGTGAGCGAACCGCTCACGCTGGAGATCGGGGGGCTCCTCGTCTGGGTCGAGGCGGGGCCGTCAGCGATTCTCGCGATGGTCATCCGGGGGCGGCCGCCCGCGGAGCTGCGTGTGCTGCTGTGCGAGACCCTCGAGAAGCTTCACCGGCACTTCGAGGACGAGCTGCTGTCGCCCGGCGGGCTGAATGGAGCGACGGCGCATGTCGAGCCGCTGCTGGCCGAATGCCTCACCTGCGAGTTTCGCCGGCCGCCCCGTGCTCCGTCCCGCGCGAAATGGCTGATGGCGGCGATCGCCGTGGCGCTTGTCACCGGCGCCATGATCGCCGGCGTGGAATGGCATCGGACCCGGAGCCGATGGGACGCCTATCTCGGGCGGCTCGAGTCGGAGGACGGCATCCTGGTGGCGCATCGCGATGCCGGGTTCCGAAGCTTCCGGGTGGGCGGATTGCGCGATCCGATGGCGCCGGATCCCGTCGCGCTGCTCCATGAGTACGACCTCCCGGCGAAACGCGTCGCGAGCCGGTGGGAGGCGTATCACGCCGTCACGCCGTCCCTTGTTCTTCGTCGGGCGGCGACGGTGCTGCGTCCGCCCGAGGGAATTTCGCTGAGCCTGACGAACGAGGTCCTGCATGCGTTCGGGGACGGCTCGCGCGCATGGGTCCGCTCGGTGCGCGAAGCGGCGGTCCGCCTGCCGGGAGTGTTCGGCATCGAGGCGCACGAGGCGGAGCCCGCGCCCTCGGGGCTCGAGCAGCGCGTGCGGGATCTTGCGGGGGTGACGCTGCAATTCGGCGAGGGCATCGACCTGCTTCCGGACCAGGACGAGCAGCTGCAGACCCTCGTGCGCGAGCTGCAGGCGCTCAGGGAGGAAGCGGAGGCGGCCGGGAGGCGCCTGCGCGTGGAGGTGATCGGGCACACGGATCGAATCGGGACCACGGCGTACAACCTTGCCCTGAGCCGGCATCGCGCCGAGGTGATCCGCGAGGCACTGGTGGAGGGGGGATTTCCGCCCGGCGACGTGTCCGCGACCGGCGTGGGCAGCTCCCAGCCGTTGTTCGAGCAAATGCGGCCCGAGGAGGAATCCAGGAACCGGCGCGCCACGCTCCGGGTGGAGCTGGATTCCCCCTGAAACTCCCGTCCCGATGATACGCAAGAAAATCTGCCTGCTTGGGTCGAATGCCGTGGGCAAGACCAGTCTCGCGGCGCGCTTCACGCATCGCCGCTTCAGCGGCGAGTACCTGACAACGATCGGCGTGCGCGTGGATCGCAGGACACTGGACATCGACGGGCGCGAGGTCGCCCTCCTGATCTGGGATCTCGCCGGCGAGGACCGCTTCCAGCACGTGGAACCGGCCTACCTGCGGGGTTCCTCGGGGTACCTGCTCGTGGTGGACGGCACCCGCCGCAACACGCTGGAAAGGGCCCTGATGCTCCACGAGCGCGCGCGCGCCCAGCTCGGACCCGTGCCGTTCAGCCTTCTGCTGAACAAGTCGGACCTCCAGTCCAGGTGGGAACTCGATGGCGAGAGTCTGTCCGGACCCGCGTTCGACGGGTGGCGGATCATCCGCACGAGCGCGCTCACCGGCGACGGGATCGACATCGCCCTGGACTCCCTCGCCCGCGAGATGCTCAACGCCTGAACGCCCATGGGCCTTTCCCTCCACTCCCAGGTTGCCGTGGCGCAGGGATTCCTGATCCTGCGCCGGCTCGCTCCCGGGGTCGTCGAGGCGGCCGGTCCCTGCCCGGAGTGGGTTTCGCGGATCCCGGCATTTCCCGGCGGGTCCGGCGCGCCCTTCGAGCTCGCGAGCGTCTTTCCCTATCTCGAGATCCGGATCCCGGAACTCGAGGCCTTCTGGGCGGACCCGGAGAACTGCCCGATGGAACCGTCGATCTGGACGGAACCCACGTCAGACGGCGGTGACCTCCACCTGAAGGTGTTGCCGATGCTGCTTCCTCCGGATGCCCTGCTTGTCGTGCGGGAGGCCGGCGAGGAGCACGAGGCTCTTCAAAAGATCCACCAGTCCGCGCGCATGCTGGCGATGGAGCACGATCGCCTGCTGGCGGCGCAGAGCGAGAGGGAGATCCTTCTGCACTGCGTCATTCATGATCTGGCGGGACCGCTGTCGGGAATCCAGGGATGCCTCGACCTGCTCGCGCAGACCCAGCTTGCCCCGGCGGACGCGGAACTGGTGCGCATGGCGCAGGCCCAGACCGCACGGCAACAGCGCCTGATCCGGGATCTGCTCGACGTCTACTCGAGCCATCTCGCCCCGTTCGATCCGAGCTCCCTCGATCCCCGCGAGGCGCCGGACCTGCTCGCAAGCATTCACGACGTCGTTCGGGGGCTGAGCCCGGCGTCCGCCCTGAGGAAGGTGCATCTGCACGTGGACGTCCTCGATGGCGGCACGGAGTCGTGGACGGTCCTTGGGGAGTCCTCGCGCCTCGAGCGGATCCTCTACAACCTGATCGAGAACGCGCTGCGGTTCGCGCCGCGCGACTCCACGGTCACCATCCAGGTGGCGCGCGAAAGCTCGTGGCTTCGCGCCACGGTGATCGATCAGGGGCCGGGCATTCATCCCGATGTGCTCCCCCGGCTGTTCCACCGCTTTGTATCCGGCGGCAAATCCCCCGGCAAATCCGGGCTCGGCCTCTACTTCTGCCGGATCGCGCTGGAGCGCTGGGGGGGCTCCATTTCCTGCGAATCCGGGTGCAGCCCCGGCGCGCGCTTCACCATCCGGCTGCGGGCCCTCGCCCGTGCCGCGGGCTGAGTGCGCGTGAGAAAGACCGCCCCGGTGTTCCGGGGCGGTCTTGTGCACGAGTCGCGGGAGAGGTCGTATCGATTCGCCGCTCAGGCGCGAGCGTACCGGCGGGCTCCCAGCATTCCGAGAAGGCCCAGGCCGAGCAGGAGCCCGGTGGATCCGCCATCGGGAACGCGCCGGAGGAAGCCTCGAATCTCGCCGCTCGGCTGAAAGCTGGAGTGAATGTTCACATAGGCCCGGCCATCCAGCAGCGCCTGGAGGAGTCCCTGCTCCGCCGCCTCCGGGGAATCACCATGGGCCGAAAGGAAGCCGGTCGTGTAGCTCGAGGCCTCGGTCAGACTCCATACTCCATCGTAGACGCCCGACTGCACTCCCGACGGGAAACCGGGGAAGGTGCTCGGGTAGGTCGCCACGCTCGCATTCCCCGAGAAGGGGTCCGGGGTCGGCGCGTGGATGTGCGCGACCGTGGTCGTTCCGGTCAGGTCCTCGAACTCCACATGCACCGACAGCGTGTGCGCCGTGTCGTCGTAGATCACGTGCGCCGTCCCGTGCCCGTCCGTCGTCACGGGAGGATCTTCCGTCTCACCGAGAAGGACCGCCGAGAACTCGATGGTGGCGGCCTGGGTGGCCATCGCGAGGCCAAGGGTGGCAGCGCCAATCCAGTGTAGTCGTTTCATGGCAGGAGGATTCGAGTTGTGAATGCTAGCAGATTTCAGGCCGTGTGCTTCGCCGCCCGCGAGAGGCCGCGAAAACAAGGAGTTTCAGCACGCCGTCCGCCATCCCGTGGATGCGCAGTGTAAGGATTTCCGACGCCGCCCCCGCCAGCACGGGCGCCCCGCCCGGGGGCATTGCCTTCGCAAGTGCCTGCGCCCACGCTGGAGTGGGCGTTCTTCGTTCCCTGCATCGCGCATCGTAAAGAATCCAGACAGCCGGCGGCGACTCCGTGCCGCCGCCACTCGATGGGACGCGCGACGGCACGGCATGGTTCCCGGCTGATGTGGATCCAGGTCCGGTCGGAAGGTCACTCCACGCGGAACGGGACGCTCGCCGAATGGCTGTTGAACTCCGGGGCGTACAGACACTGCACGGACGCGAAGCCCATCGGGTACTCCCCCCGGTGCTGCACCCGCACGGGGTATTCGAACACGTACGTTCCTCTCGGGAGGTAGGAGATGAAGAAGTGACTGGCGGTGTCGCGGGTGCTCTCGTAGTAGGCCAGTCCATCCTGGAAACGGTGACGTGACAGGACGTTCACCGGCTCGGTGCCGCTGCCACGCTGATCCTTCAGGTGGACGTATTCCATGTCGCGATCCACCCGGAGCTCGACGCGCACCACGATCTCGTCACCCACGCCCGCCGCGCCACTCAGGGGCACGAGCTCCGGACCGGCGGGGGTGTTCACGCGTGTGAACAGGGACTTCGTCAGGCGCAGCGGCGTGTCGTCGAACGCGCGGACCTTTCCGAGATCCTCGAAATACTGCCAGTGCACGCTGCCCCAGGAGACGCCGGCGTTGGGTTTCGTCACGCGAACCTCGGCCATGCCTTCGGTGACCTGCCCGCCGGGGATCACCAGCTCATAGAAGCCTGTGCCGGGTTCCGGTCGATCGGCCGCCGCCCCGGGGCGGCGCCGGCCCGGCGATGCCGCGGGGTCGGGCGCGGGTCCGCGTCCCGGGGTGAGATCGCGTCCTCCGATCTCGACCCGTGCGAGCGCGCCGTCCGAGAGGAGGTCCGCGCCGCGCCGGAGGAGCGCATGAACGGCATCGGCCGTGGCCTTGGTGGAACGCCAGCCCTGGGTCTGCTTCTGCTTCAGCAGCCAGACCTTCATGTTCTCGACGGCTTCGGCATCCCCGGCGATGGCGTCAAACGCCTCGATCATGAGTGCCTGGGTTTCGATGGGGGCTCGATACCACCACCAGCTCCGTTCGTCCTCGCGCCAGAACATGCCGAGCTCGTCATCCGTGACCGCGTGTTCCCGGAGCGAGCGGATGATGGCGCGGGGGACATCCTGTCCCGCCCGGCCGCCGATGCGATGGAGGGCGAGCGCGACGTGCCCGCGCGGCAGGCGGTGTCCGAGGGTGAGCCAGTGTTCGCGGGCCTGGTTCACCCAGTAATTGAACGCCTCGCGGTGGGCGTCCTCCACCGGGCGGTCCTTCAGGAAGAAGCTCCGTCCGTACAGGTACAGGGCGGCTGTGGGATCGAGATGGGGATCGTCCTCGCGCTGCTCCTCGCGCAGGCGGATCCAGCGCTCGTGCATCCATGCGTCGAGACCGGCGAGGGCCCGCAGGGGAGCGTCGAGGGGAACCTCGATCCCGAGGTCGCGCATCCGTCCGAAGCCGGTGACGATGTAGAGCGTGATGAACTCGTCGCGGGGGCCGCCCGGGAACCATGGCCAGCCGCCGTCGGCGAGCTGCATTTCCGCGAGCTGCCGCAGCGCGCGATCAAGCTCCTGCTCGAGGCGGTTGCCCTCGAACAGCAGGGCGATCTTGCGGCGCGCCTCGGTCTCGCCTCGCGCCTGGCGGAGCCATGGAGTCTCCTCGACGGCGACGGCCTTCAGCTCGGCATTCTTCTCCAGCGGGCTCTCGAGCGCGGGCGTTCCGCGCCACTGCTCGAAGATCTCCCGGATCCGCGGCCGGCTGGCGACCAGATGCCGGGCCAGCGCGTTGGCGTAGTAGCGATTGAAGATCTGCTCCGAGCACTCATGGGGAGACTCCATCAGGTACGGCAGGGCGAGGACGGCGTACCACGCAGGGTTGGAGACCATCTGGACGGTCAGTCCCGCGTGCTGGACGCTGTCCGAGCGGAAGCCTTCCCTCAGGCTTTCGAAGGTGAAGGTGCGCGAGCCGGGGCCGCGGATCGGAAGCGGCATCGATTCAGTGAGAAAGACGCGGCGCGACAGCACCGGCAGGTAGCCTTCCTCGCCGTCCGACAGTGATCCGGAGGCGGCGGTGACCCGGAAGGTGAGGAATCCGCATCCGTCCGGAACGGTGATGCGCCACGAGACCGTGGCGGATTCCTTTGCGGGGATGTCGAAGGATTGCTCCGGCTGCGTGTTGCCCACGACTTCATTGGCGGGTTCGTTGTCTGCGGCGAAGCGCAGGTCGAGGCGCACGCGGCCGGTCTGGCGGGAGGCCGACTGGTTCACGACGCGGGTGGTGAACTCGAGCACGTCGCCCTCGCGCAGGAAGCGCGGCGGGTTGGGCTGCACCATCAGGTCCTTGGCCGTGACGGTCCTGTCCTCGAGCAGCCCGCCGCGGAGCTGGCGGTCATGGGCGAAGCCAAGGAATCGCCATTCCGTGAGCGCCTCCGGCATGGTGAACTTCATGGTCACCACGCCGTTGGAGTCGGCGACGAGGTGCGGCAGGAAGAAGGCGGTTTCCTGGAGATTCCGCCGCGCGCCCGCGAGCGAAGGATCGGGGGCGGAGTCGGGCGCCGGGTCGTCGCGGTCCTGTACGGCAGCCTCCGCCACCTTCGCGGAGCCATCCGCCGCTGTGGCCGCGAGTCCCTCCAATGGCGCGGGTTGTCCCGCCTGGTCGGCGATGGCGAGCTCCGCCCCCAGCGCCATCCGTCGCATGACCCCGGGCTGGTCGCGGTACATGAGGACGGGCGCCATCCTGCCGTGGCGCGTGAAGTCGAAGGGGAACCGCGGATATCGCACTTCCACCTCGAGCAGGGCGAGGTCGTGGCGGCCGTGGAGGTAGATGAACCACTGCCCGGCGTTCGCGAAGCCGGTGCTTGCTGTGGACCGATGCGTCGGGAACACGTGGAACTGCTCCGGCCAGCCGAACGGCATGAACGCATCGAGGGAGGCATCGTACAGGGTGGCGACCATCTCGGCGGCGACTCGTGCGGACGAGGCATCCGCACGATCTCCTGCGTGTCCGTCGCCGCCGGGCGCCTTCCGGGGCCGTATCGTGGCCGTCCATGTCTCCTCCTGGCCGGGCATGAGTTTCGATCGGAATGTTCCCCACTCCACGTCGAAACGCTTGTTCGACCACGGGACGTCCACGTGACGCGACTGCGTGTACGCCCGGTTCTCGCGGACCTGCGTGACATGCAGGGTGAATCCGCCGCGCATCGCCTCGGTGACCGGGATGCGGATCGCCTGCTGGGTGCGGCCCGGCTCCGTCCAGAAACGACGGGTCAGCTCGTCGCCCACCTCCACCTCGATGAATGCGCGGGCGGAGGGGTAGCCACTGCCCCAGACCGCCACCAGCTCCTCCCCCGGCTCGACCGTCCAGCTTCGCGCCTGGAGAAGGAACGGAATGGGAATCCCGAGGCTGTCCGCGTCCGGATCCAGCACGAGGAGCGGGACCCGCGCCGTCACGTTCGTTCCGAACCGGTCGCGCGTCTCGAGAACGGCGCGGTAGGCGCCGGGGGCGAGGTTGAACCGGTTCGTGGCAAGTCCCTCCGTCCCGGTGCGGAACGACTGCTCGGCGATGACCGGGCCGAGCTCCCATTCATCGGGGTTCGAGAGGTCCGGGGGGTGATTCGTGTCGCCGGGCCGGAACACCGACACGTCGGTGATGGGCGTCCTGTGGACTCGGTCCGGCTCCTGCAGCCGGTGGATCCGCAACGTTCCGGACGCCGGGGCGCCTTCGCCATCGAGCGTCGTCGTCCTCACCGTGATGGGCACCGGGTTCGTGCTCGTCTGCCAGGAGTCGGCACCGAGCTCGGCGGCAAGCGCGGTGTAACCGACGGCGATGGTTCGGGTCGCGGCGCGCGTCTCGCCGGCGGTGTCGGTGACATCGGCGTGGACCTCGAAGCGAAACACGGGCTCATCCGCGGGCGGCACCGTCGCATCCGGGACGGCGTCGAACTGGATGGTGAAGGACCCGTCGGCGCGCGTCGTGGCGGTGCCGTGGGCGATCTCCTGGGCGCCGACCCCGATCGGGGCGGGACGGAACCACCCCAGCCACGGCGGGAACCGGACCTGGCGCACGACACGCCAACTTACCGCGGCGCCGTCGATGGGCGCCCCGGTGTACGCCGTGGCACGGCCGGTGAGCGACACGGGACCGCGAAGTCGGGGCGGCTCGGCCGGCGCCGACACCTCGACGTGGAATCGCGGACGCTTGTATTCCTCGACCTGGATCGTCGTGCCGCCGACGGGCCCCTCCTCCACCGCGATCTGCATCGTTCCGGTGAGGCCATGGCTGGGCGCCGTGAACGCGCCGGAGAACGAACCGAAGTCATTGGAGCGATGACGAACCCTGGAGATCTCCCGCCCGTTGGCGTCGCGCAAAACAACCGTGACCTGCCGGCCGGAGAGCACCTCGTAGCGTCCGCGGGCCTGGTTCGCCGAGAGACTGATCCCCTTGTAGTGGATCGTCTGGCCCGGGCGGTACAGGGCGCGATCCGTGAAGAAGACGGTCTGCTCGCGGGCGGGGCGTTCGGCCGTGCGGGCACCCCACCATCGCTGCTCGGTGTAGGTGATGATCCTGCCCCGATGGGTGGCCTTGAGGACGTACGCCCGCGAGTTCTCCTCGGGGCGGAACCGGAAGGTCCCGTCGCCGTCGGTCGTGACCGCGGGCGCCGAGACGCGCCGGCCGTCTCGCCGCAGATGACTGATCTCGACGCGGGCGCCCTGGACGGGCTCGCCCGTGGCCGCCTCCGTCAGGATTCCCTCCCACAGGCCGGCCCGCGTGCGCACGACGAGGGCGAGGTCGCTGACCCAGATCGGCGCCGCCATGACGATGTTGTCCTCCTCGCCGAAGCTCTCGGTGCGGCTTGCGATGAGGAAGTAGAAGCCCGCGGGCAGGTCCTGCGGGGCACGAATCGCCGTGAGGCGTTCCTTGAAGTCCGGCGTGGGCGGGAGGTCCGCCGCCCATGCAAGGCGCGGGGTTTCCTCGAGCAGCGCGCGGCGTTTCTCGAGGGAAACGTCCTCCGGGTTGCCGGGGCTCGAGGCGAGAAGTTCGTCCCAGTCCGAGGGGATCACCCTGAACCAGAGGCGCGACAGGTTGCGATGGGCGACCTGGATCTCGGGCCACGGCTGGTTCCAGACGCGCTCCGTCTGCAGCCGGGCGTCGGGGGCCTCGAGCTCGCGCATGACGTTGGCGCAGAGCCGTCCGCCGATTGAATCGCCGTGGCGCCGCGCGCCCTCGGACGCGGCTGCGTGGGCTTCGGCGAGGCGGTCGAGACGCTGGAGAAGGCGGGCCTCGTGATGCCGCGCCATCGCGGCGATCTCATGATCGCCGGCCTGCTCGATGAACCGGCGCAGCGCGGCGAGGTAACGCTCGTCGCGATCGGCGCCCACGGCGTTGTTCCTGGCGTACACCAGCCGGTGCAGGTCCGTGTCGAGGAATGCGGAACGATCCTCGTCATCCCGATGAAGGCGCAGGACCTCCTGGTACAGCCGGATCGCCTTGAAGGCCGCCGCGTTGGTGTCGGTGGTGGAGGGATTCCACTCGAGGAAGGCCTCCGCGTCGCCCAGCGCGGGGCTGTCCGCCGGGATCTCGAACGCGTCCTGGGGTCGCGCGCCGGCCTGCTCGCCGGCCGTGTAGAACTCGAGGGCCTCGTGGGCGAGGAAATCGTGGAGCGTCGGGCGGTAGCGTTCCGGCATCGTGCCCGGTTCGACGACGGGCCGGTACTGCGCGACCGGGATCACCCTCAGTGCCGCCGCGTTCGTGAGGGCGAGCGAGAACTGGTGGTCCATCTCGCGGAACAGGCGCCGGATGTCCCACGCCTCGAAGTCGTCGCCGCCGGACTCGCCGGCCGTGGCCGTGCGGGTTCCGATGCGCCAGCGGTTCTGTTCGAAGTACGCCCAGTAGGCGTGCGCGAGCAGCGCATGCAGCACCGGGTGCAGGGTGGCGGGGGTGTTTTCGAGGGCCTCGCGGAACCGGCGGACCCGTTCCTGCGGCTGGTTGCCCTGGATCTGCGTCTCGAGATCGATCTTGCGGGCGAGGGCCAGCGCGGCCTCGGGCCATGCGCCCCGGGTCATGGCTTCCTGCAGGATGGGTTCCAGTCGTTCGAGTGCCGTCCGGGGCTGTCCCTGGCGGATGGCCTCCTCGACCCCGGCCCACGCGGGTCCGGGCGCATCCGCGGGCGAGGCGTTGTAGGACAGGCTCATGGCCACGGACACAAGGATGGGGGCGAAGAAGCGTTTCATCCGACTCGCAACGTTAGACGGGAACTCCGGCGGATTCCTCCCGGGAAATTGCAGCGGACATCCTCCCGGCGCATCCCCCAATTGGCGTGGGGGACGCGCGCCGGGATTTTGAACCTGTTGTGAAGAAGGCGAACGACGCGGGGCGCGGGACGGACGGAAGGCGGGCGCCCCCCCGGCGCGGGCTCATCCCCGGCGACCCGGATCCCCTGCCCCGGACCAGACACCCGCCGCGACGAGCTCGCGGGTCGCGGTGCCGGCCCAGTCGAGATTGGCCGCCGGACTCGCGGGGCTCGGGTGGAGAATCCGCGCGAGGCGCACCGGGAGGTCTTCCAGCACTTCGCGCGCGCGGGTTGCCGCGAACCCGCCGACGCCCACGACCCACTCGGGCTGAAGCGCCTCGATCACCCTCCGGAGATGGAGGTCGCACGCGGCGTAGAGCTTCCGCGAGTCGGCGGGCCGCAGCTTGTCCGGCGTGACGTTCGCCCCGCTCTCCGTCATGAACACGAGCGGACAGTAATTGGCGACGAAGTGCTCCGCGAAAAAGGCCTCCGGCGTGCCGAAGCGTGCGGCGAAAAGGCCCCACAACCGGCGGCCGCTCACCTCGCTGCGCGGGCAGTCGAGGCCCGTGACCGGTCGGCGGGCGTGTTCGCACCGCGGGCGTCCCACCGGCCCGGAGAGTCTCAGCCAGTCGCGGACCACGGACACCTCGCCGAACGGGACCCCGGTCTGGGCCATGCCGAAGGGGCCCGGGTTCATTCCCAGGAAAACCACTCGCTTGCGGCCGGCGCCGTACCGGGTGAGATACGCCTTGTGGATGGCCCACGCGTATTCGAGCGGGTTGTACACGCAGGCCACGGGCGGGCCGAACTCCAGCCTGCTGACGGCGGCGCGCAGTTCCGCCGCGGCTTCGGTGAGCGCCGGCTTCAGTTGCATCGGATCCGGGATCCTGTTCCGCGCCCGTGGCCGGGGGCGCCGGCGGCCGCGACTTGCGCCCCGCCCGGTCGCGCATCTAATCCATGCAGCGGCAGCATCCGCATCGAATCGCCATGCGCATCGCCCTCGGCTCCGACCATGCCGGCTTCGAGCTCAAGACCGAAGTCGCACGATGGCTCCAATCCGCCGGCCACGAGATCCTGGATGTCGGGGCGTTCGACGCCCGTCCCTCGGACTACCCGGATTTCGCGAAGGCGATCGGCGAGGAGGTTCTCTCCGGCCGGGCCGAGCGCGGGATCCTGATCTGCGGCAGCGGCGTGGGGGCGTCGGTCGCGGCCAACAAGCTTCCGGGAATCCGCGCGGGCCTGTGCCACGACACCTACTCCGCGCGGCAGGGTGTCGAGCATGACGACATGAACGTGCTGGTGCTCGGGGCGCGGGTCATCGGGCGGGCGCTGGCCGAGGAGCTCGTCCGGGCCTTCCTGCAGGGCGTGTTCAGCGGGGAGGAACGCCACGCGCGACGGCTCGCGAAGGTTCGGGCGCTCGAATGCGCGTCGCCCGGTGCGTGACCCCGCATCCGCGCCTGGGAGGCGAGAGGACGGTTCCCGCGTCATTCGTTGGCGAACAGGGCCATGGAGTACACCGCCGGATCGAACGGCTGGAGGTCCTCCGCCTGTTCGCCGACGCCCACGAACTTGATGGGGATGCCGAGCTCCTCCTTGATGGCGACGACCATCCCGCCCTTGCTTGTGCCGTCGAGCTTGGTGACCACGAGGCCGGTGAGGGGGACGGCGCTGTTGAACTCCCGCGCCTGGACGAGGGCGTTCATTCCGGTGGTGGCGTCCACGACGAGGAGCACCTCGTGCGGCGCGCCGGGAGCCTGCTTGCCGATGACGCGGTGGAGCTTCTGGAGCTCCTGCATGAGGTTGCGCCGGGTGTGCAGACGGCCCGCGGTGTCCACCAGGAGGTAATCGGCGCCGCGCGCGCGGGCGGCCATCACGGCGTCATGCCCGACCGCGGCGGGATCGGCGCCGTACGCGCCGGCGATCACCGGCACCTCGAGGCGCTGGCCCCAGAGCTTCAGCTGCTCGATGGCGGCCGCGCGGAACGTGTCGCACGCGGCCAGCACGCAGGAATCACCGCGGCCGCGGAGGAAGTTGGCGAGCTTGGCGGTCGTGGTCGTCTTCCCGGTTCCGTTGACGCCGACGAGGGAGACGACCGTCACGCCTTCCTTCTCCCGGTGCAGCTCGGTGTTCCCGCCGGCGAGCGCCTTCTCGACCTCGCGCATCGCGATCGTGAAGACGTCCTCGCCGCCGCGGCCCTGTGCCTCGTAGGACTTCCGGACCGCGTCGGAAATGCGCGAGCTGATCGCGGCGCCGAGATCGGCGGACATGAGCGCCGCCTCGATCTCCTCCAGCGATTCCGGGGTGAGCTTCGGCGACAGCGTGACGATGCGGCGGATCTCGTGGACGAGACGCTGGTGCGTCTTCTCCAGACCGCCGCGGAATTTGTCGAGCAACCCCATGCCGACCGTTCCCTCAGATGCCCGCCGGCGTTCCGGCGGCCGATCCCGCGCCACCGTCGCGGGCGGATGCCGCACGCTCCGCGCGGCGCGACGCATGCCGCTCCAGCAGGAGATCCACGAACTCGGTGGGCAGCTTCACCGTGCCCATGGTCGGGCGGTTCTTGCTGCGCCCGTGGCAGTCGGATCCGCCGGTGACGAGCAGGCCGAGGCTGCTGGCCATGGCCTGGTATTTCTCCGTCGCGGACGAGTTGTGCTTCGGGTGAAAGCACTCGAGACCGTCGAGGCCGGCTCGGGCCAGCTTCGGGATGAGCGTGTCGTCGTGGTTCAGCCCGGGATGCGCCATGACGGCGAGGCCGCCCGCGGCATGGATGAGGTCCACGGCGCGCACGGCCGACATCTTCTCCTTGGGGACCCAGCCGGGGCGATCCTTCTTCAGGAAACGCTCGAACGCCTCATCGAGGCTCCCGCAGATGCCGGCGCTGACGAGCGCCCGCGCGACGTGCGGCCGGCCCGGGGCGCGGCAGTTGGCGAGCTCGAACACGGCTTCGACCTCGAGCGGGACATGGCGCGCATTGAGCCGCGCGACCATCTCACGGACCCTGTTCTGGCGGATCTTCTGGGCACGCGCGAGTTCATCCCGAAGCTCCTCGTGGTCGAGGTCCACGAGATACCCGAGGATGTGCAGCTCCCGGCCGTTGAGCTCGGCGGTGATTTCGGTCCCGGGAATGAACCGGAGGCCGACGCGTGCCGCCGCCTCGGCGACCGCGGGGCAGCCCTCGAGCGTGTCGTGGTCCGTGAGCGCGATCAGGGAGAGCTCGTTCTCCACCGCGGCATCCACCAGTTCGAGCGGCGTGTACGTGCCATCGGAGTGGCGGCTGTGCAGGTGAAGATCGGCGAAGTTCACGACTCAATCACGATCGGCGTCACGGTCGATCAGGCGCCCGCGGGTTCCCTCGCCGGCCGGCCGAGTTCGTTCTTGATCCGGTCCAGGATGCCATTGACGAACTTGCCGCTGTCCGCGGTGGAGAACTTTCGGGCGATATCGATGGCCTCGTTGATGCTGACGACGGGCGGGATGTCGTTGCGATGGCGCAGTTCGTACACCGCCATGCGGAGGATGTTCCGGTCCACCGCGGCGAGGCGGTGCAGCGACCAGTTGATCATGACACGGCTCAGCTCCGCATCGATCTCCGCCTGGTGGCGGAGGGTGCCGGCGATGAGTTCGTCGGCGAACGCGCGGATGCTCGCCTCTTCCGCGGTCGGCGGTGGCGGTTCGGCGCTCGCCCCGGAGTCCGGGCCGGTCTCGAGGGGATCGGTCGTGCCCGTGGTTTCGCCTCGTTCCTCCCGCATCACGCGGAACTGCTCCACCCAGAAGGCGTCCAGTTCAGCGTCCAGCCGGTCGGTCGGGTTCACCTCATGCTGGAACAGGAACTGTAGGGCCTTCTCGCGCGCCAGGCGCCGCAAACGCATGGCAACACCTTGCAGGACGAATGCCGGGGGCGTCAAACGTCCGGGTCCCTTCAGGATCGGATCCTCCTTCCGGCGGCCCGGGAGGGGCGGGAGGCGGGGGCAACGAGCATTGCGCCCGCGCTGGAATTCCCGCCTTGCGGGGTACACACTCTGTCCATGATCGATGCCGTGGATGCTGTTGACGCCGTCGCCGCGGGGGCCGACCGGTTCCCGACGCGGCGCGTGCTTCCTCCCGACCGCCTTGACGCCCTTTCCCGCGACATTCTGGCCCTGAAGCGGCGCCTCAACGCCGTGATCCTCGCCCACAACTATCAGGTGCCGGAGATCCAGGACGTCGCGGATTACGTCGGCGACTCGCTGGGGCTGTCGCAGCAGGCGGCCCGTACGGACGCCGAGGTGATCGTCTTCTGCGGGGTCCACTTCATGGCCGAGACCGCGAAGATCCTGAACCCGGAGAAGACGGTGATCCTTCCGGACCTGGACGCCGGGTGTTCCCTCGAGGAGAGCTGCCCGGCGGACAAGCTCGAGGCCTTCCAGCGCACCAATCCGAACTTCTACACGATCGCGTACATCAACTGCTCGGCGGCGGTGAAGGCGCTGAGCGACGTCATCTGCACCAGCGGCAATGCCGTCCGCATCGTCGAGGCCGCCCCGCGCGATCGCGACCTGCTCTTCGTGCCGGACGAGAACCTCGGGAGCTGGGTCATGGAGCAGACCGGCCGGCCGATGACGCTCTGGAAGGGCAACTGCTACGTCCACGTCGAGTGGACCCACAGGGTGATCACCCGGATCCGCCAGGAGCATCCCGGCGCCCCGCTCGTCGCCCATCCGGAGTGCACGAAGGCGGTGCGCATGCTCGCGGACGAGGTTTGCTCCACGGAGAAGATGGTGACCTACTGCCGGAATTCTCCGGCGCCCGCGATCATCATCGCGACCGAGGCGGGCATGCTGCACCGGCTGAAGAAGGAGTGCCCCGACAAGACCTTCATCGCCGCGCCAACCGAGAACTGCCGCTGCAACGAGTGCCGCTTCATGAAGCTCAACACGCTCGAGAAGCTGCACGACTGCATGGTGAACCTCGCTCCGCGCATCGAGCTCCCGCGGGAGATTCTCGAGCGCGCGCGCAGGCCGATCCAGCGCATGCTCGACATCTCGGCCCAGCCGGCGGTGCCCGCACCCGCCTCCGCGCGATGACCCGCCGCGCCCTCCTCGCCGCCCTCGGCTCCGCGGCGTTCGCGATGGCGATCCGCGCCCGCGGCGCGTCTGCCTCCGACTTTCCATCGCCGCTTCCCCGGCGGCCGCCTCCGCCCCGTCCCCCGCCGCAGACGGGCCGGATCATCAAGGTGCTGCCCCACTATCTCGATCGTCGCGGGCGGCACACCCTGACGCCGAGCTTGTGGGATCGCGATGCGTACCAGTTCGAGCTGCGGAACAACCCGGAGCTGCGCGGCGGCCTGCGGTTCGACGTCCAGTGGCGCACCACGCCCGAGGCTCCGCGCGGCATCACCCTCCGCCTCGAGCTGCGCGGCGCCCACGCGACGGCGCAGGAACCGGTGATCGTCGTCGCGCGCGCGGAGCGCAAGTCCACCTACGCCCAGTGGACGAAGATCCGGCTCTCGGACGAGCAGTACGCGGAGCTCGGCGAGCTGCTCTCGTGGCGCGTGACGCTCTGGCAGGGGGACAATCTCCTCGCCGAACAGAAGTCGTTCCTCTGGTGAATCCGCGGGGCGGACAGCCCGCCCCCTTCCCGTCTCGTTCGCACCCGTCAGTCCCCGGGAAGACGCACCCTGGCGAGGTAGATCGCCGTCCTTCCCTCGTGCGACGAGTAGTAGCTCACCCAGAGCAGGTCGTCGTGCCACTGCAGCCCGGCGTAACTGGTGTCGCCGCCCGAGGGGAGACGCGCCCATTCCCGGAAGGCGCCTGTCTCCGGTTCCACCCATGCCAGCGACGTGCGCGGTCCACCGTCGTACAGCCGCACGCACGCGATCCATCGGCCGTCCTCGAGGCGCAGCAGGTGCGGTCCCCCGATCCGGACGCCGAGATCCTTCCATGTCCAGTCCGTGTACGGATGACGCGCCGTGCCGATCAGGCCGGAGCTCGGCTCCCCGTCGCGGCGAAGCAGGCAGACGGCGGTGCCGTCGGGCCTGAAGACGATCGAGGTTTCGTTCGGGTACCCCTCGCGGTGCAGCTCCGGAACGAGGGTCTCGAACCGGGTGCCGTCCGCGCTCCGATAAAGCCGGACGAAACGGTCAGCCGCGGTCCCGTAGCCGGCGCCGTACGCGTTGCCCTCGTGCCATGTCACGCGCCAGAGCCACACGTTGGGCTCCCCGATCGCGGACGGTTCACCCCAGTCCCGGCCGTCGCGGGAAAGCCACGCGAGCGTCTGATGCCGGGCGGGCGCGCCCTCCGGCAGGGCGACGGCAGCCGTCAGCATGAGGCGGCCGTCGGGTGTGGCAACGATCTTCGGGTCGCGGAGGTCGCCTCGATCGGAGCGAATCACGGCGCGGGTTTCCCAGCGGTCGCCGTCCCGGGAAGTGAGGACGCGGACGCGGCCGTCGGGCGAGACATGACCCTGGCCCTCGCGGAACACGCAGAACCACTCGCCCGCGTGGTGGAGCAGGTCGGTGAACGCGCTGTGGGGCGCCTGGTCCCAGATCCGCCTGCTGGAGACGATGAGGCCCCCCGGATCCTCGCCGGGTTCCGCCGCGATCGTTCGGAGGCCGCATCCGCACCACGCGATCGCCAGGACGGTCGCGGCATGCCGGAGGGCGGAAGAAACAGCGGGCGTCATGGCCGCGCCTCCCGGCTGGCGAAGTGGCGGTCGGCGAACGCGAGGTACTGTTCCCAGTCATAGGCGGTGACGTCGTGCCCGCCGGTGCGGATGTGGTAGCCGATCGTTTCGCCGACCGGCTGGTTCAGTCCGGGCATTTCCGTCACGTCACCGATGCCGGGCTGACCGAGGAGCCGGTACACCGGGCTCGCCTCGCGGGCGGCGAGGAATTCGCCGCGGGGATCCGCCCACAGGTCGGTTTCCGCGCTGGCCACATACACCGGGCGGGGCGCCATCAGGGCGATGAGCTCGTGCTGGTCGAAGGGCAGGTCGGCCTCGCGATCGTTGTACTGCTTGAAGTTCTCGCAGAACCAGTGCGGGAAGGCCGTGTTGATCCGCTGCACCGTCTCGCCGAAGGTGCGCCGGCTCAGGGCAGCGCCTCCGCAGCCCGAATTGTTGGAGATCACGATGGCGAACCGCTCATCCGTCGCGCCGGCCCAGAGGGCGGTCTTGCCGAGGCGCGAGTGCCCCATCACGGCGACGCGGGTGGCATCGATGTCCGTGTCTGTTTCGAGGTAGTCCAGCGCCCGGCTGAGTCCCCATGCCCATGCGGCGATCGCGCGCCATGCGTCGGGCGCGAGCTCGGTGATCGGCTTCGCGGATGGGCGGACGGCGGGCAGTTGCTCGCGCGGCGGCACGCGGTCACCCGTCGGAGCCGGGAAGACACTCCGAACACCCTCGCGCCAGCCCTCCGGATGGTCCGGCTCGATGTCCCCATAGTACACGGTGGCGAGCGCGTACCCCCGGCTGACGATGGTTTCGACAGGCCAGCGGCTGGCCGAAACGCCGCGCGAGGCCTCGGTCGCGCGGGGTTCGCCTCCCCCTCGCGGGCGGATCCAGCTCCGGGTCACGCGGATCGCCGGGTCATCGCTGATTCCCTGGTTGCCGACGAAGTTCAGGCCGAGGAACGCGGGCACCGGGCGGCGCGGACCGTTCGGGATGTACAGCAGGATGTCCATGCCCGGTCCGTCCGGGCGGTCGGTGAAGTGAACCCGGACCTGCCTGCGTGTGGCGCGGCCGTCAAGGGCATTCGTGGAGGATTCGAACACCTCGAAGCGCATGCCCTCGGGGGCGCCCGGTGCGAAACCGAACATCTGCTCCGCGAACAGGTGGAGGAGCTCCGGCCGGCGGCGCGTCTCCCACTCGCGGGCTGTCTCCACGGGGGTGCCGTCGACGAACTTCAACGGGTCCGGCAGGGTGTATTGCGGGACGCGCGCCTCGTCGTAATTGGCGTCGGCGGCGAGGGCGCCGGACGGTTCATGCATGCCGAGGCCGCCCATGATGCAGAGGAGGCGGAGCAGTCGGGACGGGTGCATGCCCGGTCAATCGCCTTTCCAGCCGGCGTTGTCCAGCATCTCGCGCAGGCTCACTTCCTCTCCGCCGCGCGCGAGGCTCTGGTCGGCAGCTTCCATGAAGGCAAAGATCCGGACCGTTTCCTCCGGGGCGACCGGCGGCGTGCCGGTCTCGAGGAATCGCACGATCTCGACCAGGAGCGGGCGGTAGCCGTCGAAGGCCCCCACCTCGGACTCGCCCTTCTCGCCGCGGGCGCGGCCGCCGTAGCCCTGGCCTTCGCGGAAGATCCCCGTGCGCCCGCCGGCCCAGCGGCCCGTGACCTCGATCCTGCCGTCCGCCGTGCGGCCGCGGCGGACGGCCTCGCAATCCGGTCCCATCACCGTGAACAGGGATTCGACGCCGTGGATGCCGTACCAGAACAGGTCCGGGTGCGTCGGGTCGATCGGTGACGGACTGAACGTCTCCGCCTCGAGCACCGGGCCGATGGCGCCATTGCGGACGGCCTGGGTCTTCGTGCCGAACCTCAGGGACGAGGCGCTGAACACCGGCACGCCCCGCTCCCTCGCGAGGCGGAAGATCTCGACCACGTCCTTCAGGGAGGCGGCCATCGGCTTGTCGATGTAGAGCGGCTTGCCGGCCTCGATCACGGGGCGCGCCTGCTCCAGGTGGCGCCGGCCGTCCACGCTCTCGATCAGGACCGCATCCACCTCGCGGCACATGGACTCGATGCTGTCATGCAGCTTCACCCCCCACTTGCCGACGAGTTCCTCCGTGTAGCCGTCCACGCGCGTCCTGCTGGACTCGAGGTCGGGGCTGAAATCCTTGAAGGCGGCGACGACACGGGCGCCGGGCACGCGATCGGCGGAGTTTGTGTCGTTGAGCAGCCGCGTGAACGCGGGCGCATGCGACGTGTCCATGCCGATGATCCCGAGGCGCAGTTCCGCGCCGGCGGCCGCAGCGATCCACAGGGCCCCGAAGGCCGTGGCGATGATTCTCCAGTGCATGAGTGGCTCCTTCAGTCGGTGACGAATACGGTTCCCTCGGCCTCGAGTCGGACGCTGGCGGGGAGGCGGCGCGGATCGAACTTCAGCACCACCCGATGACGGCCCGCCGGCACGTCCGTGCGGACCTCCGGCTGGTCGCCGAGCCGGCGCTGTGCGAGCCAGATCTCGGCGCCCGGCGCGCCGGACCGAAAGACGACCGGACCTGCCGCGCCCTGCTCGATCTCCGTGGCGAGGATCACCGCGACCTTGGAGGTCCACGCCTGGGCCATGGCGGCCTCGGAAAGCGTTTCGCCGGGCAACTCGCCGTTGACGAAGGTGTACACCGGCACCCAGCGGCGATCCTGAAAGGGGGCCGCCCAGTACCAGTCGCCCTGGTTGTTCTGCAGATCCGTGTGGACGACGTTCGCCACCCGCCATGACCTCGCGACCCGGCCGCCACTGGCGTCGTAGTCCCCGGGTTTGCCGAGCCGTCCGAGGAACGCGAACAGATCGAGGCGCTCGCGCTCCTCCAGGGCGTCGAGCAGACCGGAGGGCATCAGGGACAGCCGCCCGTTCTCACGCGTGGCGATGTTCGCCTTCGCGACCGACACCTCCTGTCCCGCGGCATTTCGGAGCACGACCTCCTGCTGATTCTCGCGCGCCAGCGTCCCGCTGAACTCCTCGCCGTCCGTGGTCTCGATGATCACGGAGTGGTATCCCTCCTTGATCTTCGCGCTCGGGAGCAGCATGGACTCGACGATGTAATCCATCGGCGCGCTCGCACCGATGCTCGCGAGGTCGGGGCCGACCTTCCCTCCCGCCCCGCCGATGGCATGGCACGTCATGCAGGCGAGTTCGGCCCGTCGATACACGAGCTCGCCGCGAGCGGCGTCGCCCAGGCGGAGGGCCTTCTCCGCGAGGTCGCGGATGAGCGCGCCGGTCAGCGCCTCCGCATCCAGCCCGACGCCGCCGGCCCGTGCGAAGGCGGTGGCCAGCTCGACATCGCTGCGCCCGCCCTCGCGCGCCACGCGCATTCCGGCACGGGCGGCTGCCTCCGGCAGTTCGGCGCCGTCGAGCGCTTCGCGCAGCGCGGCGGCGCTCTCGCGTCCGGTGAGCACCGCCCGCCAGAAATCGAGCGCGTCGGACTCCCGCTCGAGCCCCCGCGCCACCTCGAGCGCCGCGCGCGAGCCGGCATGCGCGTCGAGACGGCTCAGCGCCGCCGCGGCCGCGCGCCGGACTCCCACGGGGTGAGTTGACCCGGTGAACTCCCGGAGGCCCTGGATCACGGCGCCGCCCCCGATCTGGCGGAGCGCCTCGAACACGAGCGTTCGTTCCTCGGGCGCGAGGTCCGGATCCCCCGCCCGCCGCAGGAGCACGGAGGTCATCCCGCCGGCCTCGCCCCACCTGCCCGCGAGCGCAATCGCCTCCGAGCGCACCTCCGCATCCGGGCTGTCGAGGAACGCCGCGAGTCCGGAGAGATCGCCCTCAGGCCGCGCGTTCCGCAGGCGGGCGGCCTCGGAAAGCGCCTTCAGCGCGCGGACGGTGGCCGCAGGGTTGAACCCTCCCGACACGGCCTGCTCCATGAGCCGCCGCAGGTCCGCGGGGCGCCCGGCAGCCCCGATGAGCTCGATCCACCCCCCCTCGCCGTGCTCCGGCAGAGGGTCATCGCCGAGCACGCTGCCCAGCACGCGCCCGACCTTGTCCGGGGGAAGCGCGCGCAGGGCGAACTCGAGCTGGCGGGCGCGGCCCTCCGGTTTCCACTCGCCGGCCTCGACGGCGGCGAGCCACGGCTCGGCAAGATCGTTGATGGTGAGCCAGAGCGCGTAGTCGAGCGTGGGGTCCATGGGCTTCTCCAGCACCCGCAGCGCAAGGTCCGCGGCCTCCGCCGTGCCCACGGACGCCAGAGCCCGCAGGGCCTCCACGCGCACGCGCGGCGAATCATCCGCCACCAACCGGCGCAGCAGCTCGAGTTTGCCCGGCTCCGCCCCGCACGCCGCGAGGGCGGCACTGGACATGAGGCATGCGAGCAGGATTCGTCTCAGACGCGGCATGCGGTGGATCCTACGCGGCGGTCGTCAAAAGGGAAGAATTCCAGCCGGTTCACCGATCCGTCGCGGTCCGTCTCCTTTGCGTTTGCGGTTCGCGCTCGCGCATCGGAATGAGGCTCGCACGCGCACCGCGCTTTCCGCACCATCCCCGGGCGGCCACCGGCCGCCCTCCCGCATGAGCTATGTCGATGGCTACGTCATACCCGTACCGAAGGAGAACCTCGCGGCCTACCGCCGCATGGCGGCCAGGGCGGCCCGCGTCTGGAAGGATCACGGCGCCCTCGACTACCGCGAATTCGTGGGCGAGGACCTCGACGTGGGCTTCGGCATGCCGTTCCCCCGCGCACTCGGCGTCAGGCCCGGGGAAACCGTCGTGTTCGCCTGGATCATCTTCCGATCCCGCGCCCATCGTGACCGCGTGAACGCGCGTGCGGTCAAGGACCCGCGCCTCGCAGACTCCATGGACCCCGAAAGGATGCCTTTCGACCCGAAGCGCATGGTGTATGGCGGGTTCAAGGCGCTGGTGAAATCGCCATGAAGCGTTCGCTCACGAACCGGCGACGGACGGGACTCTTCCCGGTCGCGGACACGATCACGATGGTTCCCCGATCCCCCTGCCCTTCGGTGCCGCGCGGGCTTCCCTTCGCGGTTCCAGGAACCCCTCCCATTCCGGCGGCCCGCGTTCGCGCCGGCCACTGAGGCATGCGCGTCGCCATCGACACCAACGCGCTCTACACGACGCGCGCCGGCGTGGCCCGCCACGTGCGTGGCCTGCTGGACGGTCTTCGGGCGGCGGGGGCGCCCCCCGGGTGGTGCTTCAGTGAACTGTCCTGGCCGGTCGAGAACTTCGAGTTCCGCCAGCCCCGCCGGGCATGGCGCACGTTCTACCGGGAGGTCGTGTGGGCTGGCATCGTCGCGCCCCGGCGCCTGCGGGCGGAGGGCATCGACCTGCTGCATTCGCCGTGCAACCCGCTGTTCGTGCCGCCACGCCCGATTCGTCACGTCGCCACCGTGCATGACATCGCGATCCTGCGGCATCCCGAGCGTTTTCGGCGCTGGCACCGGCGCATGGGAATGAAGGCGCTCGAGCGAGCGCGCGCGGCCGACCGCGTGATCTGCATCAGCCGTTTCACCGCCGACGAACTCGTCCAGGCCGCGGGTTTCGACCGGGAGCGGATCCGCGTGGTCCACAACGGATGCTCGTTTCATCCGGACATGGCGGAGCAGCCGCCCGGCCCGGCGGTGCCCGAGGAGTTCCTGCTCTTCGTGGGCTCGCTCGAACCCGGCAAGAATCTCGCCCTCGTGCGCGATGTGTACGAGCTGGCGCGCAAGTCAGGCCGCGCCCTGCCGGCGCTCGTCATCGTCGGGGCGCGCTTCGTCGGATTGCCCGGGGAAGGCCCGCCTCCACCCGACTGGCACTACCTTGGGCACGTGCCCGACCCCGTGCTCACGTGGCTCTACCGTCGCGCGCGTGCGTTCGTCTTCCCCAGCCGCTACGAGGGATTCGGCCTGCCTGTTGCCGAGGCCATGATCCTCGGGTGCCCGGTGATCTGTTCGCCCGTGTCGAGCCTGCCCGAGGTGGCGGGGGACGCGGCCCTGATGACGCCGCAGGACCCGGCGGCTTACCTCGCCGCGATCTCGCGCGTGCTCGCGGAACCCGGGCTTCGCGAGGATCTCGCGGCGCGCGGCAGGGTCCAGGCGCGGCGTTTCACCTGGGAACGCTGCGCGCGGGAGACGATCGAGGTGTACCGCGAGCTCGAAGCCGCCTGACGGCCGGGAGGCGGTCAGGGAACCGCGGCGGGTTCCGGGACCCGGTGGCCGCAGGCTGCGAGGCGTTCCGCGTAGAACCCCTCCACGCGGTCCACGATGCTTTCCCATGAATACTCGCGACGAACCTTGGCGCGGCCGTTCTCGCCCATCCGGCGCGCGAGTTCCGGATCGTCGAGCCACTCGATGATCCTCGCGCCGATGGCTTCGGCATCCTGGTCCACGAGATAGCCGTCCACGCCGTCCTCGATCGTGAGGAACGGAATGCGGCAGCCGATCACGGGTTTGCCCATGGCCCATGCCTCGATGTAAACGCCGCCGATTCCCTCCTGGCGCGACGGGAGCACCATCATGTCGGCGGCGGCGAGCGCCGAGGCCTTCAGCGGGTCCATTGCGCCGACCCGCGGAATGTCCACGATGCGCGGATCGCCGAGCGCCGTGATGCGCTCGCGCGTGCCCGGATAGTGCGGGCCGAGGAACACGAAGCTGGTTTCAGGATGGCGCTTCCACACGCGGGGCGCCGCCTCGAGCAGGACGTCGAACCCCTTGTACGCGAGCTTCTGGCCAAGGAAGAGGACCATGTTCTTCCGGATGCCGTACTGCTCGCGGAAGGCTTCCGCGTCCCACGTGGGCGAAAGCAGCGGACCCACGGCGATCCGCGCGATGCGGTCGCGCGGCACGCCCAGCCCGGCCATGGCCTCGGCCTCCGCCGGCGTGAACACGAAGACCCCGTCGGAACGGCGCAGGAGCCGGAAGAAGTTCCGCATGACCAGGCGCCCGAACCGCGTCGCCATGCGCGGACTGTAATTCGGGGTGATGAAGAACGGGACGCGGCGCCGCCGCGCCACATGCCATGAGGCCCATGAAAAATGCTCGCGGCCGATGCGGATGTTGTGGACGAGGTCGGGCTGGCCGGCGCGTGTCTCGAAACGCCGCGCGAACCAGCGGCTCAGGGGCGGATAACCGACCTCCGGAAGCGGCAGGCACAGCGGAACGAGCAGCGCCATCCAGCAGCGCGCGGCAAGGGTGGGCTGCAGCCGGTCCACCGTGATGCCGTCCACCTCGTAGCGATCATCGCCGTGCGGCGCGAGCACCGTCGAATCCAGCAGGTAACGGTTGCGCTCGTCGTTCCACTGGGAGATGGCGGACACCGCATGCCCCCGCTCGCGCAGCATCCGCCCGATCGTGAGCCAGTGGAGCTGGGCTCCGCCGGTGCTCGGATAATACGCGGTGGCGGTGTGCAGGATCCGCATGCGGGGACGTTATCGGGGGGATCGCCCCTCGGGCAACGTCGCGCCCCCGGCCGCTCCGTTCGCGACGCGCGGGACGGGGACATTCCTGTCGAGTTCACGAGGGGACGCTTTCAGAGGGTCCCGACAGACGCGTACCGGTTCGTTGCCTCGCCCCGGCAGCGACGTTATCCTGCGCCGCCTTGAAACCGGATCACGCCACCGTCGCGGAGGCCAACCGCCGTTTCTACGCGCGGATCGCCGATCTGTATGATCGGACGGAGACCTGCGTGACCGATCGTGTCGCGCAGGACGAGCTCGAGGCGGACCTCGACCGCGCGCTTGCCCTGCTCGACGGGCCGCGCTCGCAGCTCCGCGCCCTCGACGCCTGCGGCGGGTCCGGCAACGTCACGCTCAAGCTGCTTGCCCGCGGCCTCGACGTGACGGTCGCGGACATCTCCGAGGAGCTGCTCTCGATCCTGCGCCGCAAGGCCGCCGCCGCCGGTTCGCAGCCGCGCATCCACTGTGGCGAAATCGCGGAGTTCCTCGACAGGACGGACGCCACGTTCGACCTCGTCGTCTTTTCGTCGGCGCTCCACCACCTGAAGGACGTCGAGCGGGTGCTCACGCTGGTGTACCGGCGTCTCAACCCCGGGGGGCTCCTTTTCACGATCCATGACGCGACCGCCCGTGCCGACCAGGGCTGGATCACGCCGCTCGTGCTGCGCGCCGAGTACTATCTGTTCAAGCTGTTCCGCCAGCCGGAGGATCTCCCCGCGGCGGCGTGGCGCCGCGTCCGGCGCATCCTCGGATCGAAGGACCAGGACGGCGCCCTCGCGGAGGAGAATCTCGGTGTGCTCGCGGAGTTCCATGCCCTCAGCGGCATCGACGACGTGGGGCTCGTCCGCAGCCTGAGGGAGGTCGGCTACGAGGTGGTCGCCCACGACCGTCATCACTCGGCGCGATTCGGGATCACGCGCGGACTCGTTTCGCGCCTGGGCCGCCCGAACGCATTCAAGCTGCTGCTGCGGCGCCCGCGCTGAACCGGAATGTCTTCGTCCCTCCCAGCAACCGACGGCACCCGGACCGCCACGGGCGGGGCGGATCCGGGAAGCCCCGTGGTCGCGGCATGGCGTGGCGCCACCACCTACGCGGACCGGGCAGGCGTCCAGGGCATGGTGGAGTCGGCGATCGCCTCGCTCGATCTTCCCGCCGACTTCATCCGGCCGGGTGACCGGGTGGTGCTCAAGCCCAACTGGGTGAAGGAACATGACGAGCGCCGCCCGGGCCCGGGGGCGTGGGAGCATGTCGTCACGCATCCCGCCGTCATCGAGGCCGTGATCCGCTGGGTCGCCCCGCGCCTCGGGGGCCGCGGCGGCATCGTCGTCTGCGACGCGCCGCAGACCGACTCGTCCTTTGCGCGGATCCGGGAGTACTGCGGCCTCGATGATCTCGTCGCCCGATGCCGCGCGGCGTTCCCGGGTGTCCGGATCGAGCTTCTGGACCTGCGTCCCGTGGAATGGCACGCGGTGGACGGCGTCACCGTCTCGGAGACAAGGCTCCCGGGCGATCCGCTCGGCAGCACGCACGTGGCCCTGAACGGGGGCAGCGAGTTCGTGGAGTACGCCGGCTGCGGCCGCCTTTACGGAGCGAGCTTCGACATGGCGGAAACCAACCGCCATCACTCCGGCACGTGCCATGAGTACCTTCTGTGCCGGACGCCGATGGACGCCGATGTCCTCATCAACCTTCCCAAGCTGAAGACCCACAAGAAGGTCGGCATCACCTGCGCGCTGAAGAACCTGGTCGGCATCAACGCCGACAAGAACTGGCTGCCGCATCACACGGAGGGCACCCCGGCCCAGGGGGGGGACCAGTTCCCCGCCGACACGACCCGCACGCGCCTCGAGCACTCGTGGCTTTCCACGGCGAAGCGGATCATCTCGCGGCGACCCGCCCTCGCCCGCGCCTTCGTCCCCTTGAAGAAGATCGGGCGTCTCGTGTTCGGCGACACGCAAGACGTGGTGCGTTCCGGCAACTGGCACGGCAACGACACCTGCTGGCGGATGGTGCTGGATCTCAACAAGTGCCTCTTCTTCCACGACGGCACGGGGGCGCCACGCTCGCGGCCGCTGCGTTATCTCGCGGTGGTCGACGGGATCATCGGAGGGGACGGCAAGGGGCCGATGGCCCCGGACCCGCGGCCCTGCGGGGTTATCCTCGCCGGGACGCACCCGGTCGCGGTGGATTGCACGGCCGCCACGCTCATGGGTTTCGAGTGGAGCAGGCTGCGCATGCTCGCGGGCGCCTTCTCCATGCGCCCACCGAGCTTCGTTTCCTTCCAGCCCGACGAAATCCGCGTGGTGTCCAATCACGCGCCGTGGGCCCGGCCCCTCTCCGGGATCGAGGAGACATTCGATTTCCGCCCGCACTTCGGCTGGAGGGGCGCGATCGAGCGCAGCCGCCCGGCCACCGCGAGCCGACCCGCCTGACACGCAACCCCGGCGTGGCGGCAGGTCCCGGTCCGATGGAGGAAGTGGCGTTCAAGCCACCGCGTTCGTGCACGAGCGCGCCGCCGCCGTATCCGGGCTGACGCCTCCACCGGGAGGGTGTGCGCCTCGGACCGAAGTTCGTGGAGATTTCATTGCCGCCTCCCGGAATTGTGCAACAGTACGCGGCACCTGATCGGCCCAACCCGACGATGGAGTCGCAACGGCTGCTCTCCATGCCACCGCGGTCCGGCGGCAGGACCGGGAAGAACCACCCCCGGATCATCGGTCTGGATCCGATCGGGACAAGCGCATCACAGACAGACAGGGTCCGCCCGTTGGAACTCATCAGATTCGGCCCGCACGGATTCGAGGCGAGGGCTGACGCAGTCGCCGCGACGCCGTCACGCGCCGCAGCACCCGGCACTCACTTTCAGGTTCGCAGTCTCCCGCGCTCCACTCACTTCGCAGCCCCAACCCCGCACATCGCCCCCGCATTTTCCGAATCCCCGAAAGTTTTCTCATGAGCATGGACCCAGCAGGCACGCAGCCCAGATCCAGATCCCAGGCATGGAGCGACATCGTCGCGCGTTATCAGAAGCCCTCATCGCGACGCGGCGTCTGGCAGGTCGCCAACACGCTCATTCCCTACGCGGGGCTGTGGGTGCTCATGTACCTGAGCATGGACGTCTCGCTCTGGCTGACGCTGCCCCTCGCGGTGCTCACAGCCGGATTCCTCGTCCGCATCTTCATCATTTTCCATGACTGCGCGCATGGCTCGTTCCTGAAGTCGCGCCACGCGAACCAGGTGCTGGGAACGATCACGGGGATCCTGACGCTGACACCCTTCGAGCATTGGCGTTGGGAACACAACCAGCATCACGCGACCTCGGGCCACCTTGACCGGCGCGGCACGGGTGACATCTGGACCATCACGGTCGAGGAATACCTTGAGGCGTCCCGCTGGAAACGGTTCGCGTACCGGCTGGCTCGCAACCCCATCGTGCTGTTCGTGCTCGCGCCGCTCTACCTCTTCCTGATTCACAACCGCATCCCGTCGAGACGTGCCGGCCGTCGCGAGCGGCGGTCGGTGCACCTGACCACCCTCGCCCTGGTCGCCCAGGGTATGCTGCTCGCCTCGCTGTTCGGCTGGCGTGAATACCTTCTGCTCCACCTCACGATCCTGACGATCGCGGGCGCCGCCGGCGTGTGGCTGTTCTACGTCCAGCATCAGTTCGAGGGGGTGTACTGGGCACGCGGCGACGAATGGGACTACACAGCCGCCGCCCTCCAGGGCAGCTCCTATTACGAGTTGCCCCGGATCCTGCAGTGGTTCTCCGGGAACATCGGCTTCCACCACGTTCACCACCTGAGCCCGCGCATCCCGAACTACAACCTCGAGCGGTGTCACAGGTCCGAGCCCCTGTTTCAGGAGGTCAAGCCCGTGCGACTTCTCGCCAGCTTCAAGTGCCTCTCCTACCGGCTCTGGGACGAACAGAACCGCCGCCTCGTGGGCTTCCGGCACCTGAAGACCATTCGGCGGCAGCGCACGGGTGGGACGGCGACCCGCAACCGCGGGCATCGGGAGACCGCGACGACCGCGACGACCGTCACCCGGGAGAACTGAGCGACGGCCCGGGCGGTCTCCGCCCGACAGGCCGGTCTCCGCGATTGCTGACAGCCCTCCGCCGGCGGCACCTCGGCTGCCTGCCGGGACACCGGCGGAGCCCGTACCGATTCTCCGCCCGTCGCTGGCGGGGCCTCGACGCCGTCTTCGCGGCATCCCCGGACTTCGCCACCAGACCCGAATTCCACCGCCGGTGGAACCTTTGCGGCGTCTCGTGCGTCCTACGCTGCGGCCCATGTCGCAGGTTACGGCCGGATTTCCTGCGTCATGCGGACCCACAAAGCCCGTAGCCAATCACACTTATGGACATCGCACCTGATCGCGCGATACGCCGGCTTCTTCTCGGGACACGTGCCGCGCCTGTTGCCGGCGCCTTCAGGGCCGCAGTCGCCGCCGCCCTGTACCTGCAGGGCGCGGCCGCCGCACAGGCCCAGACGCCTTCCCTCGTCGATCCGAATCTCCAGGTCCGCACGGTGGTGGAAGGACTGCAGTCGCCGACTTCCATGGCGTTCCTCGGGCCCGACGACTTTCTCGTCCTCGAGAAGGCCACCGGACGCGTGCTCCGTGTCACCGACGGCATCATCCAGGGAGCCGTGCTCGATCTGCCCGTCAACTCCGCCTCCGAGCGGGGCCTGCTCGGCATCGCCCTGCACCCGGAGTTCCCCGCAAACGCGGGCGTGTATCTGTTCTGGAGCGAGAGCACCACCGGCGCCGATACAACCGACGTCAACGCAATCGAGCTCCTTGGCAACCGGGTCGATCGATTCCGATGGGACGGCAACTCACTCACCTTCGAGCAGAACCTGATCCGGCTCCGCGCCTTCCAGCACGACGAAGGGCAGAACCCGCGCGGCAATCACAATGGCGGGGTCATCAAGTTCGGTCCCGACGGGAAGCTCTACATCTACATCGGCGACACGGGCCGACGCGGCCAGATGCAGAACCTTCCGGACGGCCCCGGCCCCGACGGCAACAGTCCCGATGACCAGTTCGGCGGTCCCGAGCCGGACGACGCCCATCTCACCGGCGTCATCCTCCGCCTCAACGACGACGGCTCCGCCCCCGAGGACAATCCCTTCCATGAAGCCGGCGCCCTCCGTGGCGGCGAGGTCGGCGCGAACCTCCAGAAGGTCTTCGCCTACGGCGTTCGCAACGGGTTCGGCATGGATTTCGACCCGGTGACGGGCGCGCTGTGGGAGGCGCAGAACGGGGACGACACCTTCACGGAAGTCAACCTGGTCGAGCCCGGGGCGAACCTTGGCTGGGTCCAGATCATGGGCCCCCTCTCCCGTCTCGGGCAGTACAAGGGCATCGAGACGAGCGAGGACTTCTTCGGCCTCCAGCAGCTTCGGTGGTCACCCACCAACATCGTGGACACGCCGGAGGAACTGTCCCAGCGGCTGTTCATGGTTTACGACGGAGGCGACCAGTTCGCGGCGGAGCTCACCGGTGCCGAGGAGGTTCCCCCCGTCGCGACCGACGCGAGCGCGCTCGCCACCTTCGTCCTGAACGCGGATGGCACCCTCTCCTATCAGCTTGTGGCCACCGGGCCGATCTCGCAGGCGCGCGTCGCCCACATCCACCTTGGGGGACGCGGCCAGAACGGTCCCACGACGGTCTTTCTCTACGGACCGACCGATGGCGAGGATTTCGAGGAGGGCGACATCATCGCCGAGGGCGTCATTACGGACACGGACGTGATCAGCCGGGGCCCCTTCCAGGGCGGCATCTCGAACCTCGTGTGGCGGATGCGCGACGGCCGCACGTACGTGAACCTCCACACGATCGAACATTCGGCGGGGGAGATCCGCGGGCAGATCGTGGTCACCGATCGCGAGCCCGTCTCGCACTACAACGATCCGGAGCTGAGCTGGCGCTACGAGGTCGCGCCGGCCGCCGTCGGCTTTGTCGCCACCACCGCCCTCGGTCCGGAGTACGAGGGCGACATGATCATCGGGGCGGCGAGGGCGTTCCTGTTCGACGGCCATCTCTTCCGCCTCAGGCTGTCGGCCGATCGATCGGCCATCGAAGTCAGCGACGAGCGCCTTGCGGACGGCGTGGTCGACAACATCGCCAAGCACGAGTTCACCGAGAGCGAGAGCCTCCTTTTCGGCACCGGGTTCGGAGTGGGTTCGGACATCAGGGTTGGTCCGAACGGCAACCTGTTCGTCGTCTCGCTGAGCAACGGCGCCGTGTACGAGATCTCGCGCCGCCAGATCCGCCCCATCGGGCCTGGCTCGCCGGGATTCGATCCCTCCCGGGGCGCCGGACGTCGGGCGAACTAGAACGAACCCGGCGGCCGATCCGGCCCCGGTGCCGAAACAGACGCACGCAGCGCGCCGGCGGGGGTGCTCCGCGCCGGCGCGCCCTGCCGTGGAGAGGGTCCGGCAGAAAACCCTTTGGCCTCGAGCCGCTCCCGACGGCAGACTCCGCGCCGATGAAAATCCCCCGCCTGCTGATCCTCGCCCTGCTGCTGACCCCGGCCGCGCACGCAGCGGATCCGTGGGTCATCTACGAACCTCCCGCCGAACGATCCAACGGCAAGCGGATCGTCCTCCTCGCCGGCGATGAGGAGTATCGCTCCGAGGAATCAATGCCCGCGCTCGGCAAGATCCTCAGCCGCCGGCACGGGTTCCGCTGCACCGTCCTGTTCAGCCAGGACCCCGACGGGACGATCAACCCGAACAACCAGACCAATGTTCCGGGCATGCACCTCCTCCGGGACGCGGACCTCGTGATCAACGCGTTCCGCTTCCGCGAACTGCCCGACGAGGACATGAGGCACTTCGTCGAGTACATGGATTCCGGCAGGCCGATGATCGTCATCCGAACCGCCACGCATGCCTTCGCCTACAGCCGCAACCGGCAGAGCCCCTACGCGCGCTACTCGTGGGACACCCGCGGCGGGGAGCACCCCGGCGGCTTCGGCCGCATGACCGTCGGCGAGACATGGACGTATCATCACGGCCGCCATGGCGGCGAGGCGACCCGCGGCATTGTGGACGGACGCAGCCGCCGCCATCCCATCCTCAATTCGGTGGTGGACGTGTTCGGCCCGACCGATGTGTACGGCGTGAACGAGGATTTCCCCGATGACGCCCGGGTGCTTCTCTGGGGGCTCGTCCTCGCCGGGATGGAACCGCATTCGCCGGTGAACTGGACGAAGCCGATCATGCCGATCGTGTGGCTCCGGGAGTACACCAGCCCCTCGGGCAAGACCTCGACCATCCTCTGCTCGACCATCGGCGCGTCGGTGGACTTCGCGAGCGCGGACCTGCGCCGGCTCATCGTCAACGCGGCGTACCATTTGACCGGCCTCGAAGTCCCCGAACAGGCCGACGTGCGCCCGGTGGGTCCGTTCCAGCCGACCATGTTCGGATTCAACCAGTTCACGCCGGGCATCCGCCCCGAGTCGCATGTCATGCCTCCGGCGCGGACGAATCGCCCGCCCCGCCGCTGACGGCCGCGGTTCTCCACCGCCGCGCGCGCCCTCGTCGTCCCGGCGGCAGGGACGGCTCCGGGGCGCGTGCGGCTGAATTGGCTTGCCTGCGGGCCGCATTGCTGCGGTCATGCCCCTCGATCCCATGAACCGCACGATGCGCAGCCTCGAGCGCGGTTTCACGCTCATCGAGCTGCTCGTGGTGATCGCGATCATCGCGATTCTCGCGAGCATGCTCCTTCCGGCCCTCGCCGGCGCCAAGAACCGCGCGCAACGAACCAAGTGCACCAGCAATCTCCGGCAGCTCGGACTGGGCATCGCGCTGTACGCCGATGACAACAACGACCGGCCGCCGCCTCCGCTGTTCGATCCCGAGCGGATTCCCGGTTCGGAGCCATGGCTGGGCTACAACGTCTTCGAGGGACCGGAGGGCCAGCGTGCCGACCTCACGCGGCCGTTCAATCTCGGGCATCTCTACACATCCCGCCTGATCGAGGCGCCGGAGGTTTACTACGACCCCGGGCTGCGCGCCCCCGAATCCATCCCGATCAAGCTCGACTACAAGTACTACCACGGGACGGATGTCCCATGGCCCCGCGTGTACAGCGGACGAGTGCGGATGAACTACATGTACTATCCGCAGTCCGATCAGCCGCTGAACCCGCCGCAGCCGCCCGAGCGGGCGGAGTGGCGGATGACGGCGGAGCGCGTGACGCAGTTCGTCGCGCACCGCACCATCACGACGGATCTCATCTACACCGCCGCGACGCGTCCTCACTCGACCGCCAGCAATCCGACCGGCATCAATGCGTTGTGGGGCGACATGCACGTCGCCTTCAGCACCACCAGGGCCGCCTTCGATGCCGCACTCTGGGATCGCGGCGAGCACCACCAGAGCAAGCAGAACCCCGGGGACAATCCGCAGAAGTTCCGGACGATCGTCGGTCTGCTTCGCCCGTGAATCCCGCGAATTCCCAACGCGACGGTCACATCGCGCGCCCGCTCGTTCCGACGGAGTTCAGCCGCAGCGCGTTCGAGCCGCGAACGGCGCCGGACGGCCGGCAGGCTCCTCCCCCGCGCGCGCACGACCCGCACGTCCGTCCGGCCCCGGAGACGTTCGGCGGGAGACTACGCCATCTGGGCCCCGGTCTCATCATCTCGGCGGCGATCGTCGGGTCCGGCGAACTGATCCTCACGACGAAGCTCGGAGCGGAAGTCGGCTTCACGCTGCTCTGGTTCATCATCCTCGGCTGCCTGCTCAAGGTGTTCGTGCAGCTTGAGCTCGGGCGCTACACGGTCCTCGAGGGGCGCACCACGCTGCAGATGCTGAATTCCATGCCGGGTCCGCGCGGCTTCGTGTCGTGGCTCGTCTGGATCTGGCTGCTCATGTTCGTCGCGACCTTCTTCCAGGTGGCCGGCATGGTCGGCGGGATCGCGTCCGCCTTCCGGCTCGGCGGAATGGGCACGGGCTGGTCTGATCCGATCTGGATCGGGCTGATCTGCCTCGTCACGGCGTTGCTCCTGGGCATGGGCCAGTACCGGACGATCGAGCGGGTCTCGACGGTGATGGTGGCGCTCTTCACACTGTTCACGATCGCGGCCGTCATGGCGCTCCATTGGACGCCGTACGCGCTGCGCATGGAGGATCTCGCCACCGGATTCAGCCTGCGTCTGCCCGCCGATTTCACCGTGGCCTTCGCCGCGTTCGGCATCATCGGAGTGGGCGCCTCCGAACTCATCTATTACCCGTACTGGTGCCTCGAGAAGGGCTACGCGCGGCACGTCGGCCCGAATGACGGGACCTCCGAATGGGTCGCCCGCGCCCGGGGGTGGGTGCGTGTGATGCACCTCGACGCGTGGGTTTCCATGGTCATCTACACGATGGCCACGATCGCCTTCTATCTGCTCGGCGCGGCGGTTCTGAACGCGAAGGGGGTCGCCGTGGCCGACACCAACCTCATGGCAAGCCTGTCCGAGATGTACCGGGAATCCTTCGGCGCCGTCGGCTTCTGGTGTTACCTGCTCGGGGCCATCGTCGTGCTGTACTCGACGGTGTACATCGCGACGGCCTCCAACGGGCGCCTGACGGCCGACCTGCTCCGGTTGTTCGGGGCGATCCGCTGGCAGGGCGATTCGGACCGGGCCCGGGTGGTCAAGGCCACGTGCCTCCTGCTGCCGCTGGTGTACTTCGGCCTGTACCTCGGCTTCGGCGCGCCCGTGAGCCTCGTCCTCGTGGGGGCGCTGGCCCAGGCCCTGATGCTTCCGCTGCTCGCGGGGGTCGCCGTGTACCTGCTCCACCGCCGCACGGCCGCCGTGTTCAGGCCGGGCGTCCTCTGGTACGCGTGCCTGTGGACCGCGGCGAGCCTTATGGTGGTGCTTGGGGTGTACCAGGCGGTCGACCAGGTGCGCAAATGGCTCGGCTGAGCCCCGGCGGGCGGCCGGCATGAGCCTGACCGACGGCGGGGCCCACCGTCGGCGGCGCGGACTCGCCTTTCCCTTCGCGAATTGACCCCGCATCGTCGTTTCCGTACTTCCATCCCCATGAGTCAGAAGGAACACCATGCCTTCCAGGCCGAGATCCAACGGGTCCTGGAGATCGTGATCCATTCGCTGTACACGGATCGCGAAATCTTTCTGCGGGAGCTGATCTCGAACGCCGCGGATGCCCTGGAGAAGCTCCGCTTCCTGCAGGCCTCCGGCAAGACGGTTCGCCAGCCCGACCTGCCGCTCGAGATCCAGCTCACGACCGATGACAAGGCCCGCACCCTGACGATCGCGGACACGGGCATCGGCATGACGCGCGACGAGCTGGTCGAGAACCTCGGCACGATCGCGCACTCCGGGTCGAAGGCGTTCCTGCAGCGCCTTGCCGAATCGCAGGAGAAGCCGGCCGTGAACCTGATCGGTCAGTTCGGCGTCGGCTTCTACTCGGCCTTCATGGTCGCCTCGAAGGTCGAGGTGTTCACCCGCTCGCACCAGGAGGATTCGGAGGGATGGCATTGGGTGTCCGAGGGCCTCGGCGGCTACGAGATCGAACCGGCCCCCGACCTGTCGCGCGGCACGAGGATCGTCCTGCACCTGAAGGAGGACGCGAAGGATTTCGCGGAGAACTGGCAGGTCCAGCGCACGGCGCGGCGTTACTCCAACTTCGTGCCGTTCCCGATCAAGCTGAACGGCACCGCCATCAACACGGTCCAGGCGCTCTGGGCCCGCCCGAAGTCGGAGATCAAGGAGGAGGAGTACAAGGAGTTCTACGAGTTCATCGGGCACGACCCGGAACCTCCGCTCGCGCGGCTGCATTTCACGACGGACGCGCCGATCTCGATCCAGGCGCTGCTGTTCATTCCCTCGCGCAACCTCGAGACCATGGGCCTCGGCAAGGCCGAGTCGGAGGTGAACCTTCACTGCCGCAAGATCCTGATCCAGGCCAGGGCGAGGGAACTCTTCCCGGAGTGGCTGCGGTTCCTGAAGGGCGTCGTGGACTGCGAGGACCTGCCCCTCAACATCTCCCGCGAAACGATGCAGGACAGCGCCCTGCTCCGGAAACTGAACCGGGCGATCACGGGACGTTTCCTGAAGTTCCTCGCCGAGCTCGCGGAGAAGGAGCCCGCCACCTTCGAGAAGGTTTACCAGGCCCACAACCGCTTCCTGAAGGAGGGCGTCATCACGGATTTCGAGCATCGCGACGCGCTCGCGAAGCTGCTGCGGTTCGAGTCCTCGGCCACCCGGCCGGGTCAGCTCACGTCGCTGGCCGAGTACGTCCAGCGCATGAAGGATGACCAGACCGAGATCTATCATCTCGTCGCGCCGAACCGCGCCGCGGCGGAGGCCAGCCCCTACTTCGAGGCGTTCAAGGCGCTCGGACGCGAGGTGATCTTCGCCTTCGAACCGATCGATGAGTTCGTTTTCGACAACCTCGGGCAGTTCGAGGGCAAGACGCTGCGCCCGGCGGAGAAGGCCGAACTCAAGCTCGACCAGAACGCGGAGGGCGCCCTCCCCGAGAACGATGCGAGGCTCCTCGCGAACTTCATCAAGGAAACCCTTGGCGACAGGGTTGGCGAAGTGCGCGCCTCGCGGCGGCTCGTGGACAGCCCGGCCGTCGTCCTCGAGAGCGACCAGCACGTCACGGCATCCATGCGCCGGCTGATGCGCGCGATGAAGCAGGACGACAAGCCCGCGAAGCTGGATTTCGAGATCAACCCGCGGCATCCCGTCGTGGTCGGACTCGAGAAGCTGCGCCACACCGACTCCGCGCTCGCGGGCATCGTCGCGGAACAGCTCTTCGAGAACGCGCGGTTCAGCGCCGGGCTGCTGGAGGATCCCCAGGCCCTGCTTCGCCGCATGAACCAGCTCCTCGAGCGCGTCGTGGCGCCGCGGTGAACGCCCCCGCCCCAGTCGAGGCGTTCATTCGCCGCGTGCTCGGCTCGCTGAACGACGGATCTTTCGTGCGCCTTGTCCTTTCGTCGCCAGGGCGCGCGGAATCGTCCCCGGACACCCCGGGGCATGACCGTTCCCGCGCGTCCGGGACGGATGCGGGGCCGAGGATCGAGCGCGTCCTCGGCCGCCTCATCGAGCTGCGCGGTTCCCCCGCCCTTTCCGTGACCTGCAGGGAGCCGACCCGCGACACGACGCGCAACCTCCCCGTCCCGGGGGTCGAGGGATGGCTCCGGCAGGTTCTTCCCCGATACCGTGCGGCCCTGCTCGAAACGACCGTCCGCGACTGGCAGCTCTCCAGCCCGGCGGACCGGCCTCCGCGGCTGCAATCGCACGCGCCGCGCTGCCCCTCACCGCCCGCGCGCACGCACGACCTCGAGGGGCGCGAAGCCCTCGACGCCTCCGCCCGCGACTGGCTCGAGGCGCTGGGACTCGTCGATTCGAGCGGGCGCGCTCGTCCTTCGCGCGCGGACAAGCACCGTCAGGTGATGCACTTCGCGGAAATCCTCACTCACCTCCTCCGCGAAGGTGACTGGCGGGACGACAACGCGCCGGTCGAGGCGGTCGACATGGGCGCCGGCCGGGGATATCTCACGTTCGCCGCATGGCAGCTCCTCCGCCGGCAGCTCGGGCGCGCGGCGCGGGTGACGGGGATTGAGGCGCGCGGCGAACTCGTCCGGGAATCCATGGCGATCGTCGAGCGGCTCGGGCTCGAAGGCCTCTCCTTCCGGCGGGGGGCCATCTCCGAAGTCCCGCTCCGGAGGATCGACATCCTGATGGCGTTGCACGCGTGCAATACCGCGACCGACGACGCGATTCTGCGGGGTGTCCGTGCCGGAGCTCGCCTCCTGCTGGTCGCGCCGTGCTGTCACCAGCAGATCCGGCCGCAGCTCGGGCGCCCCGATCCCGTGGCGCAGGTGCTTCGCCACGGGATCATGGCCGAGCGCCTGGCCGAGTGGCTGACGGACGCCCTGCGGATTCTGTTTCTTCAGTGGGCGGGCTACCGTGTGAAGGCCATCGAGTTCGTCGCGACCGAGCACACTCCGAAGAACCTGCTGCTCGCCGGCCGCCTCGCGTCACGGCCGTTCTCCGATCCCGAGGCGGAACGGGAGATCCGGCGGCTCAAGGAGTTCTTCGGGATCGCCGAGCACGCGCTCGATCCCCTGCTCGCCGCCGGGCCGCCCTCCCCCTCCGCGTCGGCGACGGCGGGAAACAGCTGGGGGCGCCCGGGCCCCGAGGCGGCTTAACGGTTCGTGGGTCCCCCGGACTCCGCCTGCCGCGGTTTCGGCTGCGCCGCCTCCCATTCCTCGAGAGGCACCTCGCGCACGATCTGTCTGTGGACGAACACTCCCTTCTTGTTGCCGACGATGATGTCGAGGCGACCGTCGCCCGTGACGTCCGCCGCCAGGACCTGGGTGCCGACTCCCGAGTCATCGTCCATGAGGTGCGGGACGAAGTCCACGCCACCGGGGCCTCGGACGAGGCGGAACCAGTAGAGCACGGCCGGCGCGTTGGGCTCCGCGTCGCCCGTCGGACCATGCGCCCAGAAGCGCTTCCCGGTCACGATGTCGGCGAGGCCGTCCCCGTCGATGTCCTTCAGGTCGAGACCGTGCAGCTGCGAGAACTTCACGCCGTACCGGTTCTCGGACGGCTCGGCGTTCATGAAGATGCGCTCCTCGAACGTGATCCCTCCGTCCGGAGCCGGGACGTTGCGGTACCAGGCGAGTCCGTAGCCGTGTGCGGCGAGCGCGGTGATGACGTCGTTGCGGCCGTCGCCGTCCACGTCATAGGCGAACATCTGGGCGCCCCCGGTCCCGAAGGCGAACGGGTGAAACCTCCACTCCGGATCGCCCTCGAGCGATTCGGGCTGTTCCCACCATCCATCCTTCTCGAGGAGGTCGAGGCGGCCGTCGTTGTTGACGTCGCCGACGCCGAGACCGTGGGTGTAGCGGTGGTAATTGCGATTCGGGGAGAGCTTGTGCCATGTCCATGGCTTCTCCGGGTTCGCCGGATCCGGGGAGGCCCATCCGTATGCGCCGCGGGAACTGCAGACGAGTTCCGGGCGGCCGTCGCCGGTCAGGTCGACGAAGGTCGGCGACTCGTTGTCGGTGACATCGAGCGCAAGGTGGCGGGTCCACGGACCGTCCTTGCCCGCCGGGTTCTCAAACCACCAGGACTGCTCGCCGGGCATGCCGACGATCAGCACGTCGTCCCAGCCATCGCCGTTGAAGTCGTGCGTGAACGCGAAGAAGTTGTCCGAGTACGCGTTGTTGCGTCCGAGCGCGCCCTCGAACCCGGGAATGTCCCGGCCATCGGGCCCCTTGAACGAACGGGTTGCCGGATAGATCTCGTGGCGCTCGCGGAAGTCCGGTCCCGCGTACCAGAACGGGCCGCTGACAACGTCTGGCTTTCCGTCCCGGTTGAAGTCGCCGACATTCGCCCCCTCGGCCCAGAACTCGCGGGTCAGAACCTGCTTCTCGAAGGTGATCAGCGGCCTCGTTTCGGCGGCGGCGCCGAGCGACGCGACGACGCCGGCAAGGCAGAGCAACGACGGATTCACCCCGGCACGATGCGGGGCGGGCAGGGACACGGTCAAGACGCGCGCCGCGGGGCCTGTTGCCTCAAAAGTTTTGACACTGGGGAGGGTTGGCTTGGGAGGGGTGG
>CAYMDA010000019.1:0-79967 GCA_964389135.1 uncultured Verrucomicrobiota bacterium
GTGTGCCTGTCGGGCGGGCTCGACTCGTCGCTGCTGCTCGGGCTCGTGCGCCGCATGCATGGAACGGCGGCAGGCCTGAAGTCGTTCACCTTCCACTGCGGCGCGCCGGAGTACGACGAGGTGCCCTGGGTCGAGCGGATGCTCGAGGGCACGGGCGTGGAGGGTTGCCTCTGCCGCCTGGACGCCGCGGAGATTCCCGCGCTCGCCGCTCGCGTGCAGCGGATGCAGCTCGAGCCGTTCGGCGGTTTCCCGACGCTCGGGATGGCCAAGGTGCATGAACGGGCGCGGAGGGAGGGCGTCGTGGTGCTGCTCGACGGCAACGGACTCGACGAGGGCTGGGCGGGCTACGAGTACTACGCGCGCGCCGGGGAGATCGACGCCTCCGTGGCGCCGGTTCAGGGATCCCGCAGCCGCAGCGTCCGCCCGGATTGCCTCGCCCCCGAGTTCGCGGCCGGCGCGGCGCCGGCACCGGATGTCGAGCCGTGCCTGGATCCCGTCAGCGCGCTGCAGGCGCGGGACGTGGTCAGCGCGAAGATTCCGCGGGCCATGCGGTACGCGGACGGTGTCTCGATGATGCACAGCCGCGAACTGCGCGAGCCCTTCCTCGACCATCGCATCATGGAACTGGGCCTCCGCCAGCCCGCGGATCGCAAGATCGCGAACGGCCATGGCAAGCACATGGTCCGGCGGCTCGCCGGACGGCTCATTCCGGAGGGAGTGAGTTCCGCGCCGAAGCGCCCCGTGCAGACTCCGCAGCGGGAATGGCTCCGGGGCGAGCTGCGCGAGTGGGCCATGGAGCACTGCGAGACCGCCCTGAGGGTTCGGCCGGACTGGTTCCGGACCGGGAACGCGCGCGCGGCCACGGCGGAGTTCATGGGCGGGCAGGGGGACAACAGTTTCTTCGTCTGGCAACAGATCAGCCTCGCGATGGTTCTCGGCTGAGGCGGGTCAGGAGGTATTCAAGCGAATGAGTGAAGCGCATCGACCGCGGATTGTGATCCTGTCGTCGTCACTGCTGACGGACCGGATGTTTCTCTACTCGGGGTGCCTGTCGGCCCTGGACGGCAGGGCCGATGTGGAGATCTGGGCGACGTCGGCTCGCAACGGGGAGCATGAGGACAACTGGAAGCGATGCCCCGCGCGCGTGCTGCCGTACCCCTCGGTCCGCAGCTACCGTGAGTTTCCCCACAACTACCTGCGGCGCGTGAATGAGCGCGCGTGGGACGTCACCCTGCGCCCGGTCAGCCGGCTGAGCATGGACCGCCGGACCGGCTACGGGCGGCGGAACGCCCGCATCGTCACGGCGCGCGCGCTCGGGACTGCGGTCGGCGCGCTCCGGCTCCACCAGGTGGCCGAACGCGCACTGGAGAGACTCCTGCGTGCCTACCCGCGCAGCACCGAGGCGGAGGAGCGGTTCCGGACCGGCAGGCCGGACCTCGTGGTGACCACGGGCCCGTTCTGGTTCGACGAGTTCGGGGTCGCCGCCCGTGCACGCGCGCTGGGGATTCCCGCCGTGGCGATGATTCCGTCGTGGGACAACGTCACGACGAAGAACCGGATGGTCTTCAGGTACGACGGGTTCCTCGTGTGGTCCGAGCAGAACCGCAGGGAGCTGTGCCGGTACTATCCATACGTCGAGGAGAGCCGGGTGATCGTCACGGGCGCGGCGCAGTTCGACGTGTTCCGCCAGGAGCGGTTCCACGAGACGCGCGAGGAGTTCTGCCGGCGGCACGCCCTGCGGCCCGATCTTCCGATCCTCGTGTACGCCATCGGTTCACCCCACTTCATCCGGGGCGAACATCACGGCGCGCTGAGCCTCGCGCGGCGGATCGTGCGCGGCGAGCTGGGAAACGTGCAGATGATCGTCCGGCCGCATCCGACGAAGGACAACGCGGAACTTCAGGAACAGTTCGCCGAGTTCGCGCCGTCCGTCGTGGTGCAGAAGGTCGCGACGCCGGGCACCGGGGTGAACCAGCGCAGCCAGAACGAGGAGCAGGTGCGCGACTGGGTGAACACCTTCCGGCACGCCGACGTGGTGATCAACCTCGCCTCCACGGTGAGCGTGGACGCCGCGTTGTTCGACAAGCCCGTGGTGAACGTTGACTTCGACCCCGAGCCCGGCGCCCCCAACCAGCAGCTCATCCGCGACGTGAATCACCTCTGGGAACACTTCAAGCCCGTCGCGGAATCGGGCGGAGTCTGGCTCGTGAACAACCTCGACGAGATGGTCGAGGCCGTGAGGGCCTACCTGAAGGACCCGTCGCTGCACCGGAATGAACGCCGCTGGATCGCGGAGCATGTCTGCGGTTACACGGACGGCCGCTGCGGCGAGCGGCTCGCCGAGGGGCTGCTTTCCCTGGCCCGCCAGCTGTCACGAAAAGAGGAGTGCGTGCGATGACGAACCCCGTGGAAAGCGCCGTCCTCGAGCCCGGGATCACCGAAGGCACGCGGCGGACCTTCATTCCGCGCCCCGGGGGGCATGTCGTGATCGTGCTGCCGCGGGGCGAGGCGATCCGGAACTTCGTGTACTCGGGCTGCATCGAGGCGCTTCGCGCCGGGGGCACGCGTGTCAGTGTGATCTCCGTGCGGCCCAACGACGCGATCTGGTCGGATCTTTCGACGGAGGTCGGCGACGGGACGCTCAGCGAGCTGCGCCTTTGGCGCGAACGCTATCCGGTTCGTCTCCTCCGGGAATTGCTCGACGTCTGCCATGGACGCTGGCTCTGGTCGGAGGCGGCGAAGGAGCGCTGGCGCCTTCGGGACGCCGAGGCGACCACCGCGACCGCGCGCCTGAAGCGCGCCGGAAAGAAGGCGGTGGCGCGCGTGCTCGCGCACCGGCCGGGGATCCGGCTGCTCGAGAGGCTCGAGCGCGCGGCCAGCCGGCGTCTGCGCGTTTCCGACGAGTACCTCGATCTCTACCGCGCGCTGAAGCCGACCCTCGTGTTCAACGGCTCCCACGTGCACAGCGCGCACGCGATTCCCGCCATCGAGGCGGCCCAGTGGCTCGGCATTCCCACCGCCGCGTTCGTCTTCTCCTGGGACAACCTGACCTCGCAGGGTCGGATGATGCCTCCCTACCCGCACTACGTGGTGTGGAACGAGGCGCTGCGGAGGCAGTTGCTCGAGATCTACCCGGACGTGCCGGCGGAGCGCGTGTACGTCACCGGCACACCGCAGTTCGACTGCCATTTCCGGCCCGAGTTCCACTGCGGCCGCGAGGAGTTCTTCCGGCGCATCGGCGCGGACCCGGCGCGCCCGCTGGTGTTCTACGCGACGGGCATGCCGAATCACATGCCGGGCGAGGAACGCATCGTCGAGCAGATCGCCGATGTCCTGGCCGGGATCGAGGGACCGGTGAAACCGCAGCTGCTGGTGCGCGTCTACGCGAAGGACCGGACCCGCAGGTTCGACGAGGTTCGCAAGCGGCGCACGGACATCCTCTTCGCCGAGGTGGCGTGGGAGAAGAACTGGCTGACCCCCAAGCGCGAGGACGCGTCGATGCTCGCGAACACGCTCCGGCACTGCGCGCTCGGCATCAACGTGGCCTCCACCGTCTCACTGGAGCTCTGCATGTTCGACAAGCCGGTGATCAACGTGGGGTACAATCCGCCCGGCGTTCCGGAATCCGAGCTCAGCTACGCGCGCTACTACGAGTTTGATCACTACAAGCCGGTGGTGCGCAGCGGCGCCGTCGAGGTGGTCCGCTCTCCCGACGCGATGAAGCCGGCGATCGTCCGCGCCCTGCGCGAGCCGGCCGCCGCCAGCCAGCAGCGCCGCAGCCTCGTTCAGAGCTTCTTCGGCGACACCCTGGACGGACGGAGCGGCGAGCGGGTTGCGCGGGTCCTTGCGCGGCTCGCCGTGCCGGCCTGATTCGAGCGGCTCTCCCCAACGACTTGAACCATGCAGAATCGAGTATCGGTGGTCACCCCCACGCTGCGGCGGCCCGATGAGGTCCGCGAGCTGCTGCACGACCTCGAGCGCCAGACGCATCGACCCTGGGAGCTCGTCCTGGTGGACGGCGCGCCCGAGGGCGACCGCGAGACGGAGGAGGTCGTTCGCCGCGAAATGCCGAACCTGAGCTACCACTGCCGCTACATCCGCAGCGGAGGCGGCACCGCGCTCCAGCGGAACACCGGCATCGACGCGGCGACCGGCGATTTCATCGCCTTCGTCGATGACGACATCCGGCTCGAGCCGGACTTCCTCGAGGTGCTCGTCCGGCAGTTCGAGGCGGATCGCGAGGGAAAGGTGGGCGGCATTGCCGGCGTTCGGACGAATCAGCGATTCGAGCTGCGCGACCGCCAGCGCTGGCGCTGGTACCAGAGGCTTCGGCTGCTGAGCACATTCGAGCCGGGGCGCTACGACTACAAGACGGGCTACCCCATCAACGCGACGATCGCCTCGGATTTCACGGGCTGCCGCGAGGTGGATTTCATGACCACCTCCTGCGCCATGTGGCGCAGGGCCGTCATGGATGCCGGCCTGCGTTTCCACCCCTTCTTTCGCGACTACGGTGTCCTCGAGGACGCGCACTTCTCACTCCGCGCGCGGCGTCAGTGGACTCTCCTGCAGTGTGGTGACGCGCACTGCACGCATGAGCATTCCCCGCGCGGCCGGGTGAACCGCCGCCGGGTCGGTTACAAGTGCGTGGTCAATTACTACTTCGTCTTCCAGGACGTCGCCGGACCGCTGACGTGGTCTCAGAAGTATCGCTTCTGGCGGTACCAGCTGTTCGAGCTCTTCAGGATCGGCGCCTCGGCCGTGAGACGCATGCGCCCCGCGGATATCAGCGACTGCCTCGGGCGCGTCGAGGGGATGCTCGCGGTCGCGCGCGGCGCCTGCCGGGTCGGACAATCCTGATCGGCCGCGTGCGAACCGCCCGCCCCCGGCGGGACCCTTCCTCCATCCAGCGACTGAAATGCGCCTCGCGGTTTTCTCACACAAGCTCTGCTGGCACAGCGGATCCGCGCCGTCCGGCTTCGTGACGGACGGAGGGTTTCCCCGCCAGATGGCCGCCATCGCGGGATTGTTCGACCGGACGATCCTGTGTCTGCCCTGCGCGAGAGACGGCGCGCCGGATGGAACATCCCCGCTCGAGGGGCGCCTCGAGGTCGTTCCGCTGCCTGCCCCGTGGGGTTCGGGGTGGATGCGCAAGCTGCTCTTCCCGCTCTGGACGTTGCGCTGCCTCCCCACGATCGCGCGCGTGCTGTTCTCGACCGACGCGGTGCATGCGCCCATCCCGGGCGACGTCGGAACGCTCGGAATGTTCGCGGCCCTGGTGCTCCGAAAGCCGCTCTTCGTGCGGCACTGCGGCAACTGGGATCGGACCCGAACGACGGCCGAACGCCTGTGGCGCTGGTCGATGGAACGACTGGCGGGCGGCCGCAACGTGATGGCGGCCACCGGAGGACGGGAGGGCGCTCCCTCCGCGAATCATCCCGCCGTGCAATGGATCTTCTCGACGAGCCTCAGCGAGGAGCAGCTCCGGGCGCGCGGGCGGGCGCGGCAGGCTCCCGTCGCCGGAAAGCTCCGTCTCATCCACGCGGGCCGGCAGGAAGAGGACAAGGGGGCACGGCTGGTGATCGAGGCGCTCCCCATCCTTCGCGGCACCTGGCCGGGTGTCCGGCTGGACGTGGTCGGCGCGGGCGGCGCCCTGGGCGAGTTCCGGGCGCTCGCGGAGCGGCTCGGCGTGTCTGACCACGTGACGTTTCACGGGCGCCTGCCGCATGAGCGCGTGCTCGAGCGTCTGCTCGAGGCCGACGTGTTCTGCTTCCCGACTTCGGCATCCGAGGGGTTCCCGAAGGCGGTGCTCGAGGCGCTGGCCAGCGGCCTTCCCGTGGTGACGACGCCGGTGTCGGTGCTTCCCGCGCTGATTGGCGACGGCGCGGGTGTGATCGTGAAGGAACGGACGGCGGCCGCGGTGGCGGCGGGGGTGCTCGCCTGCGTCGAGGCAGAACGTTACGAGGCGATGTCGCGACGGGCGATCGACGTCGCGTCTCGCTACTCACTCGAGGCATGGGCTTCCGAGATCGGACGGCGCTGCGAGCGCGCATGGGGCCGGCCGCTCCGGTCGGAACCCGTGTTTCACGCCCTGCGAATGGAGGCGGCGTGATGATGACATGTGTCCAGGGGCAGGCGACTTCCGGCGCGACCGCGGGGGAATCGGTCCGCGACGAAACGGGGTCCCTGCACGGAATGCGGATCGGACTGATCGCGGGAACGCTGGGCCAGGGCGGCGCCGAGACTCAGTTGTGGTACATCCTTCGCGCCCTCCGCGCGGCGGGGGCGAGTCCCTTCGTCCTCTGTCTCACGCGGGGCGAGCACTGGGAGGGCCGATTCCGCGACGAGGGCATTCCGGTGGAGTGGGTGGGGGCGTCGGGAAGCCGCATGGTGCGCGTCGTCGCGATCGCACGGCGGCTTCGGCGCCTGCGCGCGGACGTGATTCAGAGTCAGCACTTTTACGCCAACATCTATGCCGGCCTGGCCGGCCGGATCCTTCATCGTCCGAGCATCGGGGCGATCCGAAGCGACGGGTTGTCCGAAGCCCGGGCGGCGGGACGCCTGACGGGCCGCTGGCAGTTCGGACTGCCGACGATCCTCGCCGTGAATTCGCGGGTGGGCATCCGGAACCTGCAGCAGATGGGGATTCCCGATTCGCGTCTCGCGTGGCTTCCCAACGTCATCGACACGGAGACATTCCACTCGCGGGCGAATGGGACGGACGCGGGCCATGCCGGCCCGGTGACCGTTGCCGGCGTGGGACGCCTCGTCCGGGTGAAACGCTTTGACCGGTTCCTCAGGGTGATCGAGGCGGCGCGGGCGCAGTCCGGGGTCGAGGTGCGAGCCGTCATCGCCGGCGATGGCCCTGAGCGCGCGGCGCTCGAGCGACTCGCGCGTGAACTGGGGCTGGGCGGAACCCATCTCGAGTTCGCGGGGCGGTTGCAGGATGTGCGGGACCTGCTGGGGCGCGCCGACATGCTGCTGCTGACGTCCGATCACGAGGGAACTCCCAACGCGGTGATGGAGGCGATGAGCTGCGGGCTGCCCGTCGTTTCCACGCCGGCCGGGGACGCCCCGTACCTGCTGGGGAACGCGGACGAAGAAGGCTCCGGGGAGCCCGTCCGCCGCGGCATTGTGACGCGCGGATGGTCCGAGGCCGAACTCGTCCGCGCGGTGAGGCGGCTGTCGGAGGACACGGCGCTGCGGAAGTCGATGGGATCGGCCGCCCGCGACTGGATCGCGCGCGAGTGCTGCCTCCAGGCGTTGCCGGGCCGGCTCGCGACCATGTACGCGCGGGCGGCGGAGAGGAGGGTGCGATGACGAGGACGCAGATCGGCAACATCGCGGTGGACCGAAGCACGGTGCGCGGGCGCTATCTCGCCTCGGCACTGCGGGCGCGTGCGCGTCGGCTGGCGGCTGTGAACGCCGCGCAGACCAGTGCTTCACCCGGCGCGGAGGCGGCGAAGGCGCCCCCGGCGCCCCTTTCGCCGCCGGCCACGGCGCGTCGTCCGACGTCGGTCGCTCGGCCGGTGGTCCATGAAGCGGCGCCGCCCGTGTCCGCGACCCGCGAGACGCGCCTGGAGTGGATCTTCGTGGCGCTTCTTCTCCTGCACTGCGGTCTCGCCGTGGTCATGCGGCAGGTGCCGATCGTGGCGGGCTTTCACGCCATCGGCGCGGTGGCGTACGGATTGTGGATGGCTGCCCGAAAGGCGCCCGTGGGGCGTGTCCTTGCGTGGATGGCCTACATCGCGGGTGCGGAGGTGATGTGGCGCGCGGTGGCCGCGCCGGTTCCGTACGAGGTCGGCAAGTACGCGCTCACGGCCGGGGCGCTTCTCACGATCCTGCGCGGGCAGGCGTCAAGGAGCGGCATGGCGATCGCGGCAAGCTACGTGGCACTGCTGATTCCCTCCGCGGTGGTCACCGCCATGTACTTCGATCTGCGGACGGCGAGAATGCTGATCTCGGGAAACCTGTCCGGACCCCTGTGCCTCGCCTGCTGTTTCGCGGTGGGGCTCGGGGCGAAGATCACGGGACGGGAGATGCGGACGATCTTCATGTCCGCGCTGCTTTCGATCGCGGCGATGGGATTCCTGGCCCTGTTCTCCACGGTGTCGCTGGACGATGTGACGTTCACGACGGAGTCCAACGAGACGACCAGCGGGGGCTTTGGTCCGAACCAGGTGTCGGCCACCCTGAGCATGGGCGCGATCGCGTGCGTGTATGTCGCGCTGAATCCCGCCTCGAGCTGGCGTCTCAAGTCGATCATGGCCCTCGTGGGTCTGTGGCTGCTCGGTCAGGCGGCGTTCACGTTCTCGAGGACGGGCATCTATCTGTTCTGCAGCGCGCTCGGGGTCGTGGCGATGCTGGCCTCCCGTGGGTCGCGCGCCCCGCTCATGGTGCTGATCGCCTGCCTTGGAGTGGGGATGGCCATCGTCTGGCCGAAGCTGGATCAGATTACGGGAGGCAAGCTCGCGGAGCGTTTCAGCGACAAGGCACTCGGTGGGCGCGAGGACCTTATCCTCTCCGACCTCCGAATCTTCGCGGACTACCCCCTCCTCGGCTGCGGCGTGGGCGTGACGAAGTACCTCCGGAGCTACTACGGCCCCGGAAGGAACTCCGCGCATACGGAGTATTCGCGGCTGCTGGCGGAACACGGGCTGCCGGGCCTCATGGCCCTCGGGATTCTCGGATGGATGGTTCTCCAGGCGCTCCGCCAGCCCTCCACGCGCTACGCGCGCTCGCTGCGATGGTCCGCCATGCTGTGGGCGTTGATGTTCATGACCGTGTCCGCGATGCGCGTGGCGGCGCCGGCGTTCATGTTCGCGTTCGCCGGGACCCGGATTGTCGAGGAGGCCGCGAGGGCGTTGGGCGCGGCCGGCCCCGCGGGTGCGGCCGGAGCCGCCGGGGCGGCCGGGGCGGCCGGGGCGGCGGGTGGCCGGACCCTCGGTGATCCGCGAAGGGCGGGCCCGAAGGCGGGCGCCGGGCGCGGAAAGGGGCGGCGGCGCGCCTCCGCGCGCGGGCGGCGGTGAGGGAAACGACAGCAGGCGTGGTGGAGAAGGCGTGAAATCCATGAATCCGGGTGTGTTGATGGTGGGCAGTTTCGTGGCTCCGCATGTCCTGGAGCGGTACGTGAGCGGGGCGCTCGGCGAGCGGCTTGCCGCGAAGGGCTGGCAGGTGACGTTCACGTCGCGGATGCGGGCGCGGCTGCCCCGGGTCCTGGACATGCTGCGGACGACGTTCCGGTCGAGGAGCCGGTATGACGTCGCGCAGGTGGAGGTGTACAGCGGCTCGGCGTTCATCTGGGCGGAGCTGGTCTGTGCGCTGCTGAAACGGCTGGAGAAGCCGGTGATCCTGAGTCTTCACGGCGGCAGCCTGCCGGCCTTCGCCCGGGCGCATCCGTCCCGCGTTCGGAAGCTCCTCGCATGCGCGCGCCATGTTACCAGCCCGTCGGGATACCTTGCCGAGGCGATCGGGGCGTACGGCGTTCCCGTGCGTGTGGTGCCGAATCCGATCGAGATCGGGCGCTACCCGTGGCGCCGGAGGGAACGGCCGGAGCCGAAGCTCGTGTGGCTCCGGGCCTTTCACCGCACCTACGACCCCGAGGCGATGCCCCGGGTGATGGCGGATCTCGCGGTCGACGTGCCGGACGCCGAGGTCACGATGATCGGTCCCGACAAGGACGGGAGCCTTTCGAGGACGAGGTCGCTGGCCGATAAGCTCTCGGTGGGCAGCCGGATGCATTTCCCGGGCGCCGTGGCCAAGCAGGACGTCGTCGGGTGGCTGGACCGGGCCGATGTCTTCGTGAACTCCACGACGCAGGACAACACGCCCGTGAGCGTTCTCGAGGCGATGGCATGCGGGCTGCCCGTGGTGAGCACAAACGTCGGGGGCCTGCCATGGCTCCTGGAGGATGGTGTCAGCGGGCTCCTGGTGCCTCCGCGCCGGCCGGATCTGCTCGCCAACGCGATTCGCCGGGTGCTTCGCGAGGATGGGCTCGCGGCACGTCTCTCGGAAGGCGCGCGCAGGCGGGCCGGCGAGTGTGACTGGAGCCGCGTGCTGCCTGCCTGGGAAACACTGCTGAGGGAGGCGGCGATGGGCGGCCGGGCGGCGGGGACGGGGCGGGGGCGCCCGCGATGCGCCGAGGCGGCCTGTGCCGCTGTTTCCACGAAATAGGGATGCCGTGCGTTTCCTGATCGCAACGCAGATCAACGACGGCGCCGTTTCGCGGCATTTCACGGCCCTGGCCAGGGAACTCGCGGGCCGGGGCCATTCCGTCGTGCTGGTGAGTTCGAGATCACCGGGAAAGCTGGAACAACCGAAGGGTGTTCCGGCTGTTTGCGTCTGGCCCTCCCGTCGTCCCACCCGGCTGCGGGATGCCCTGTTCCTGCGCAGGCTGATCCGCGACCAGGAGATCGAGTGCGTGATCGGGAATTTCGCGGCTGTGAACTGGATGTGCGTCGTCGGCGCGCTGCTTGGCGTGCGTCACCGGCTCGCATGGTATCACACGCTGAGTTCGCAGATCCGCCTCGACTCCGTCGCGTCCCGGATCCGGGCGCACTGGCAGTGGCCCCGGAAGCGGTTCGTGTACGCGCTCGCGACGGGCGTCCTCACGAGCTCCGAGGCGGCCGCGGCCGACGTGATGCGGGTATACGGGGTTGCGCGCTCGAAGTGCCGGGTGCTGGGCTGGTCCCTGCCCGACCTCGCGGGCGGGGGAGAAACGGCGCGCTCGGGGATCGTGTGTGCCGGGCGAATGCACGCGTCGAAGGGGCAGGACACGCTGATCCGCGCCCTGGCCGTGGTGAGGTCGAGGCGTCCGGACGCCGTGGTGAGGTTCCTCGGAAACGGCCCCATGCGGGCGGACTGGGAGAAGCTGGCGCGTGAGCTCGGAGTGGCGGACCAGTGCCGCTTCGAGGGTGGCGTGAGTCACGCGGATGTCCTGCGGGCGATGCAGAGCGCGTGGTTCACCGTGGTGCCAAGCCGATCGGAGGCCTTCGGGCTTGTGAACATCGAGTCAATGTCGGCCGGCGCCCCCGTGATCGCCTCCCGTGTCGGGGGGATTGCCGAGATCGTGCGTGATGGCCTGGACGGCCGGCTGTTCGAGCCCGGCGACGCGGCCGGACTCGCGGACCGGATGCTGGAGCTCCTCGAGCAGCCGGACATCCGGGAACGGATGGGACGCAACGCGAGGGATCGGTTCCTCGCCAAGTACGCGCAACCGGCCGCCATCGAGCGGCAGGCGGATCTGCTCGAGTCGATGCTGGGTATCGGCGGCCGACCGGCGGGGGATCGTCGGCGCACGGAGGAGCGGGAGACAGCGAAGAGGTCTGTGGACCACCCGGAATTCACCAGGATGCGATGAGATCGTGGTTTCTCAGGAATGTTGTGTTCAGGACGGGTGACCGCCTGCGAGGGCATCCGATGATCCGCTGGCTCACCGAGCTGGAGCGCTGGCAGTGGCAGGAGCCGGACGCGATCCGGAAGCGGCAGGATGAGATGCTGCGCACGCTGATCCGCACGGTGCATGCCGAGGTTCCGTTCTATCGGGAGTTGATGGACAGGGCCGGGGTTGCCCCCGGCGACGTGGCCGGGCGCGAGGACCTCAACCGCCTTCCGATCGTCACGAAGGACATGCTGCGCGCCGCGTTCCCGGAGCGTTGTGTCCGGCCCACCGGCCAGCCGACGTACGTCGCGAGCACGTCCGGTTCGACCGGGAAGAACTTCCGCGTGCTGGAGGATCGCGAGACCGCGGGGCTTTACAGGGCGGCGTTCCTCCTCGCGCTGGAATGGGCGGACTGGCGCTTTGGTGAACCGCACGTCCAGATGGGCATGACCGTCGAGCGCTCGGTGGACAGGCGCATGAAGGATGCGCTGCTCGGCTGTCACTATTTCTCGGCGTACGACCTCAGCGACACGGCGCTCGATCGCGTCCTTGACCGGATCGACCGGGGCCGGATCGGGCACGTGTGGGGCTATCCGGGCAGCATCCACTGCCTTGCGCGGCGGGCGGTTCAGGCCGGATGGAACCGGCCCCTGCGTTCCGTGGTGACCTGGGGCGACATGCTTCTGCCGGCGCAGCGCCGGCTCATCGAGCTGGCCTTCCGGACGCGCGTCAGTGACACCTACGGTTGTGGCGAGGGCATCCAGGTGGCGGCGCAGTGCGGCGAGTCGGACGGCTACCATGTGCACGACCTCAACACCATCGTGGAGTACGTCGACGGTGACGGCGCGCCGGTGGCGGAGGGCGACCGCGGTGAGATCGTCCTGACACGCCTGCATCCCGGGCCGATGCCGCTCATTCGATACCGGGTGGGCGATCTAGGGATTGGCGGCTCCGGCACCTGCCGGTGCGGCCGGGGCTTCAGCCGGCTTCAGTCCGTGGAGGGAAGGGCGGCGAGCACGATCAAGACCCCGGGCGGCAACCGTCTGATCGTGCACTTCTTCACCGGGATCCTGGAACACTTCCCGGAGGTGGACCAGTTCCAGGTCGTTCAGGAGAACCTGGCGAGCATCACGGTCAGGGTCGTGCCCACGCCGGCGTTCAGCCTGCAGGTCGCGGAGCGGGTGAAGGCGGCGCTTCAGGAGAAGGGGCTTCGCGACATGGACATTCACGTGGATGTCGTGGACGAACTTCCCCTGACGCCGGGAGGGAAGAGGCAGTTCGTGATCAGCGCATGCTGAAGACTCCGCCGAGGCAATCCATGGACCCACGATACAACCAGCGCATCGGACGACTCACACCCTCGGATCTGACAGCGCTCGCGAGGGTGCACCGGGCGGCGTTCCCCGCATCGGCCCTCACCGTCCTGGGTGCTGGTTCGGTGCGGCGCTATTACGAGTGGCTGATGACCGGCCCGCACAACGCGGTTTATCTCGGGCTGTGGGCGGACGATATACTCTCCGGGTTCTGCATCTGCGGTCGGTTCCGCGGCGCACTGACGGGTTTCGTGCGAAGGAATGCAGGATACCTGACCATGCAGATGCTGCTGCACCCATCGCTCTGGATCCGGCCGAAGGTGAGGCGGGGAGTCCGCCTCGCCCTGCGCCTGATCGGATTGCGGCGGAAACGCCGGGGAAACGCGCCGAAGCCGTCGCGCGGGGAACCGAGCTTCGGCGTGCTTGCACTCGGGGTGCTGCCTGAAAAGCAGGGGAGAGGAATCGGGAGGAGGCTGATGGAGGAGGCGACCCACGTCGCTCGTGCGAGGGGCTTTCGCCGGATGCATCTCACGGTTGCGGCGTCGAACGAACGGGCGATCCGGCTCTACAGCTCTCAGGGGTGGAGGATCGAGAATCGCGAGAACGAGAACCTCTACATGACCCGGACGCTTGGGGCGGAGGAGGCTCCGCGTCCCGGGGCCGAAGGCAATGAATGCGGCGCCCGCTCATGAGAACCCATGGCGCGGCCGGAACCGCGCCATGGGCTTTGGATTCGGCGGTGCCGCGGCCGGCGGCGGGGGGGAGATCGTCAGGCCGACGTTCTCCACGGGCCCCGCCGGCGGTCCGCGCGTCGGATTACCAGAGTGCGCCCTCGGGCGTGTACGTGCTGTCGGTGGTCACGAGGAGCTGATCGAACCCGGCGCCCGCCTCGCGGCCCCGGAAGGTGAGCTGGTGCAGCCCGGGTTCCAGGTGGAACGTGCGCGGGTTGATGCTCCGCGGCTGGCCTCCACCCCTGCCGTTGAGCAGCACCCACCGCCATCCCGACGACCCGCGGTCCTCGCCGGTGTCGAAGATGTCCTCCGGCCCGTCATCGATCGAGACGTGGAAGGAATCGGCATGCGCGGCGGGCGCCTTCACGCGGCACCACACGTAGTATTCCGCGGCACGATCGATCTGGAGGAGGAAGGTGGCGCGGCCTTCCTCGGACACGGCGGAGGCGATGTACGCGCCTCCGGACGCGGTGTCATCCGGGATCGCGACCATCGGAGCGGTGAGCTCCGCGGCCTCGGCCTCGGTGAAGAGGTACGCCTGCTGCCCGGCGGGCGCCGCAGTGGAGGCGAGCCGGATGGTGGGACGCCCGGAGCTGCCGGACGGCGCATCCGCCACGACCGTGACGTCGAACGAGCGCTGCGCGATGAGCGAGCCGTCGGACACCGACACGGTGACCGTCGAGACGCCCTGCTGGCCGGCGGGCGCCATCACCTGGATGGTCCGGTAGGTGCCGATGCCGCTGAGCCGCGTGAGCAGCGCGAGGCTCGGATTCGAGGTGGTGACCGTCACGTCGAGGTCGCCCGCGCGGGTTTCGCGGTCGGAGATGGCGAACACCTGCCGCGGCACGGTGAGGCCCGCGACGACCGTGACATCCGCCAGCTGGCTGATCGTGGGCGGAGTGTTGATCAGCTCCTCCGGAATGATGTCGGGGCTGACGTCGGGCGGCACGAACGACAGGTCGGTCGTCAGGACGATCAGGTCGAGACGGGCGTCCGTCTCGCGTCCGCGGAAGCGGATGAAATGCGGTCCCGCCTCCAGCCGGAAGACACGCGGATTGAGGGCGAGCGGGGACCCGCCGTTCCGCCCGTTGATGACGCTCCAGTTCCATCTTCCCGGAACGAAGGTTCCCGTGATGTCAAAGATGTCCTCGGGACCGTCGTCGACCGAGACGTAGTAGGAATCCGACTGGGTGTTCGGCGCCTGAACGCGGCACCAGATCACGTAGTTCCCGGTCTTCGGGACCTCGAAGTGAAGGACGGCCTCGCCCTGGTCCGGGGACGTCGTGACGAGGTAGCGTCCGCCAAAGGCCGAGGGATCTCCGCGCGTCGTCATGGGAGCCGAGATCGTCGCGAACTCCGCCTCGACCGCGAAATACACGGGATCCTCGTCGTCCTCCTCGGTGCTCGGGGCCACGGTGACGGTGAAGGTCGTGCTCGCGCTGAGGGTGCCGTCGGAAACCAGGAGGGTGATCACGGCGGAGCCAGCCTGGCCCGCCGCCGGCGTGACGGTCACGGTACGATTGGCGCCGCTGCCGCCGAGGACGATGCTCCCCTGCGGGACGAGCGACGGATTGGATGTCGCCGCGCTGACGATGAGGCTGCCGGCCGGCGTCTCTGCGTCGCCGACCGTGAACGCGATCGGGCCGCTGGACTGACCCTGGCTCAGCGTCCGGTTCGCCACCGGCGAGATCGTGGGCGGCGTGTTGGAGGGAGCGGGCGGGTTCACCGTGACGGTGAAGCTCACCCGGGCGCTGAGTGATCCGTCCGAGACCGTGAGCGTGATGGTCGCCGATCCCGACTGGCCCGCGGCCGGCGTGACGGTGACGGTCCGGTTCGCGCCGCTGCCCCCGAGAACGATGTTGTTCAGCGGAACGAGCGAGGCATTCGACGTGGCCCGGGTGACGACAAGGTTCGCGGGCACCGTTTCCGCATCGCTCACCGTGAACGAGATCGGCCCCGTGGACTCGCCCGGGTTCAGGGTGCGGCTGGCGATGTTGGAGATGGTCGGCGGCGTGTTGACCGGCGCCGGCGGGTTGACGGTGACCACGAAGCTCGTGCTCGCCGTCAGGGAACCGTCCGAGACGGTGAGGGTGATCGTCGCGGTCCCGGACTGGCCCGCAACCGGGTTCACCGTGACGGTGCGGCTGGCGCCGCTGCCCCCGAGCACGATGTTCGACACGGGCACGAGCGCGGTGTTCGACGAGGAGCGGCTGATCGTGAGGCTGCCGGCCGCGGTCTGTGCGTCCGCGACGGTGAAGGAGATCGGGCCGGTGGACTCGCCGGAGTTCACGACCCGATCGGTGATCGGGGAGATCGTGGGCGCGGTGTTCGCGGGCGTCTCGGGGGCGGTGTCACCGGTCGAGGCCGCCTGCACGACGAAGACGTTGAAGTCCGGGGGCGTGTGAACGTTCTCGAAGTGATGGACATCACCGATGATCGGCGAGACCGCGGTGAGATTCAGCGGGATGCTGATCGGCTGGCCGGAGTATCGGCCGGAAGCGACGGGCTGGCCGAAGTAGTTCTGGACGTCGCGAATGACGTAGGAATCGCCGACCGCCAGTCCCGCGGCCGCGAGGTCGTAGGAGATGGAGGAGGCGCGGCCGTGATTGATGACCGCCACCGTCGCCCGCTTGGCCGTGTGCGGGTTCCTGCGGGTGATCGCGTAGGGCGCGGTGGGAGCGGAGGACGAGAAGCGGCTTTGTGAGTCGAGGCGGGTGCCTTCCTGCCACTCGGAGAACGTGCGCGTCCTCGGCACGCCGGCGTAACTGAACACCGTCTGATCCGAAAGACTGTAGTAGGTGTTGTTGTTCACCTGGTACTGGTTCGGGTTCGGGGATGGCGCATCCTGGATCAGCATCAGGTAGGGATCACTGCCTCCGGGAAGGTCCGTGAAGAGTGTGTTCCCGGTGAACCGCAGGTTCAGGAAGTTCCGGAGATGAAACACGTAGTTGCCGCCGATCAGGTGATTGCCGGTGACCTCGGCGAGCACGCAGTTCTGCGCCTCGTACCCGATCCGGAGATTGGTTCCCGTGCGACCGGGACGGACATAGCAGACATTGCTGATGGCCTGCACGTGCTCGATCGGGAGCTTGATCGCGGCGGCCTGGATGTTCGGCTCATTGTTGTCGAAGGCGAAGTTGCCGATGAACCGGAATCCCTCGGCGCGAACCTCGGTCCCATACGCCTTCATCCCGGTCGTGAAGTTGCGGAAGGAGATCGTGTCACGGATCAGGATGGTCCCGGTCTGGTTCTGGGCGTAGATCGCCGATCCGCGGATCAGTCCGGTGCCCATGTCGTAGGCGCCGTTGCCCCAGAGAATGCATCCGGAGATCTCACCGCCCTCGCCCTGGTCCCAGAAGCCGATGCCCGGGTGACCCACGTTGTGAATGACGAGGTTGATCGCCTTGTTGCCGTGTCCCGGCGCGGAGAAGTTGATGCCCGGCCCCTTCCACCAGCCCGGCGCCTGGCGTTCCGTGCGGAGGCTCGTGATCTCGAGGTCCATCCATCGGACATAGCTGCCGGTGTGCTCGACGACGGATCCGGCCTTGGTGACGGGGGATCCGGCGGAATGCTCGGTCGGTGTGGTGCCGTTCCAGCCGCGGGCGACCCACCATTCATCGGTGCCCGTGCGGTTGAGCAGCTTCATGAGCTCCGTGTTGACGAGGATGAGGGTGCCCGGGGCCCACGTGCCCGATCCGGCGATCACGACGGTCGAGCCCGCCTCCCGCGCGGCGGTGGGCAGGTTGTTCCGGAGGGTGGAGGTCCCCTGATCATCGATGCGGGCCCACTCTCCGGGGTAGGAACGAATTGTGATATACTGCGAGCTGGTGCCGGAGAGGGAGGCGACGAACGGCCCGTTGTAGGTGCCGCCGCGCAGCCAGAGGGTGTCGCCGGGCCGGATGCCCGCCTCGCCGCTCAGGGCGTACTGCAGGTCCCACGGGCTGGCGAGCGTTCCCCTGCCGGACGAGCCGGCATTCGGGGCGGCATACCAGTCGGCCGCGCGCAGGGGCGCCGCGGCCAGCACGGCGAGCAGGAAGGCGCCCGTCAGCCGGAGCACGGCGCCGCCCCGGGCGGTCGCTCGGTTGAGTGTCAGGAGGGTCGATCGGTTCATTGATGGATCATTGCTGTTTCCGAGTGCACAAGGGCCGCCCGGATCCACATCGGCACGAATGCGCGAAAGGTTGAGCGGCCCACGAAGGCGCCGGCGGGAGGCAGCGAAACACAACGCTGGCACGGCGCAGTTTAGAGTGGGGACTAAAGGTAGTTCTTAGAGAACTGTAACTTCCCGTCAGTTGGCGGACGAGGTGCCGAACACCTGCGGACCACCGGGCCCATGAAGTCATGCAAAAGACAGCATGCACTGCGACGGGTCCGGGAGAACCCCAGCCACAGACGGATTCCCGGCCCATGAAGGGACCGGACGAGACAGCTCTTCCGCCTGGGTGGGATGGAAGGGGAGCCCCCGAAGGGCTCCAGGACGTTGGTTGGACGCCCTGTGTGCGGGTGAGCATCCGGATGAGAATCGAAGGGTCAAGAATGAATTACTCCGGGGAAGTGAATCCCCCGGAAAAACCTCGCTGGAAATGAAGCCATCGAATCGAGAACCGACCGCCGGACAAGAGTCCTGCGGCACAGGGGATACTCCCGCCGTCTCTATTGTCATTCCCTGCCGTAATGAAGTGGATGCAATCAGCGCATGCATGACCTCGATCCTCGCGCAGGCGAGGCCGGAGGGCGGCATCGAGGTGATCGTGGCCGACGGCATGTCGGACGACGGCACGCGCGAGGTCCTCGCCGAGATCGCGGCGAGCCATCCCGAGGTCCGGGTCATCGACAATCCGGGCCGGATCGTCTCGAAGGGGCTCAACCTCGCGATCGCGGCGGCGCGCGGCGCGGTGATCGTGCGCATGGACGTCCACTGCGAGTACGCGCCGGACTACGTCCTCGAGTGCCTCCGCGCCCTCGAGGCCAGCGGCGCGGACAACGTCGGCGGCCCGTGTGTCGCCGTGGGCCGCGGCTACATCGGGCGGGCCATCGCCGCGGCGTTCCACTCCGCCTTCTGCGTGGGGGGAGCGCGCTGGCACAGGACGGACTACGAGGGCCCCGTGGACACGATCTGCTTCGGCGCCTGGCGGAGGGACTCCTTCCGGCGGTTCGGACCCTTCGACGAGGAACTGGTCCGCAACCAGGACGACGAGCACAACCTCCGGATCCTCCGCGGCGGCGGGCGCGTCTGGCAGTCGCCCCGCATCCGGAGCACGTACCATCCGCGCGGGTCCCTTCCCGCCCTGTTCCGGCAGTACATGCAGTACGGCTACTGGAAGGTGCGCGTCATCCGGAAACACCGGCTGCCCGCATCGTGGCGGCACCTCGTTCCCGGAGCGTTCGTCGCGTGGATGCTCGTGACGGCCCTCCTGACGGCGCTCTGCGCGCTCGGCGCGTTCGCCCTCGGGGGCGACGCGGCGCGGGTCTCCGGCACGATCGCGCTCTGGACCGGTGGCGCGTTCGCCGGTGCCGCCGCGGCGTACGCGGTGGCTGCGGGCCTCGCCGCCATCGTGTCCGGACGCCGGGCCGGATGGGATCTGGCACCGGTCCTGCCTCTCGTCTTCCTGACGTACCACGCCGGTTACGGCTGGGGCTTCCTCCGGGGACTGCTGGACGCGTGCCGCGGCGCGGGCGTGCCGGCGGAGTTCACGGCGCTCACGAGGGGCGCGCGAAGCCGGGCGACGGACGCGGCGATCTGATCGGGCGGTCAACGAATCGGGACGACGGCTATGGACAGGATTCCCTTCTACAAGGCGGAGCTCGGCGAGGCGGAGATCGCCGAGGTGGTGGACACCCTGCGCGGCGGCTGGCTCACCACCGGCGCGCGAACGCGCGAGTTCGAGCGTCTCTTTTCGGAGAGGCTCGGGCACCGGCACTCCGTGGCGCTCAACTCCTGCACGGCCGCGCTGCACCTCGCGCTCGAGGCGATCGGATTGAAGCCAGGGGAGGGGGTCCTCGTGCCCACCATGACCTTCGCGGCCACCGCGGAGGTCGTGCGCTATTTCAACGCGATCCCCGTGCTCGTCGATTGCCGTGAGTCGGACTTCAACATCGACGTCGCCGACGCGGAGCGCCGCCTGAGGAAGGCCCAGGCCAGGGGCGTGAAGGTGGCCGCCATCATCCCTGTCCATTACGGCGGTCAGATCGGCGACATGGCCGGCGTGAACCGGCTTGCCGCAGAGCACGGCCTCAAGGTCATCGCCGACGCGGCGCATTGCTGCCCCGCCTTCACCCGCGCGAACGCGGAGGCGCCGTGGGAGCCCGTCGGCCGGTCGGCGGACATCACGTGTTACTCCTTCTACGCCAACAAGTGCATCACGACCGGGGAGGGCGGGATGGCGTGCACCGAGAACGAGGAGTACGCGGACCGCATCCGGCACCTGTCCCTGCACGGCATCTCCAGGGACGCATGGCGGCGCTACACCGCGGAGGGAAGCTGGTACTACGAGATCACCGCGCCGGGCTACAAGTACAACCTCACGGACATCGCCGCGGCCATCGGCATTCACCAGCTCGCGCGAATGGACGAGCTGCACCGCAGGCGTGCGGGCATCGCCTCCCTGTACCACGAGAAGCTCCGGGATCTCGACGAGGTGATCCTGCCCGTGGCGCACCCGGACCGGATCCACTCATGGCACCTGTATGTCATCCGGCTGCGTCCGGACCGGCTCGGCATCGGGCGCAATGAGGTCATCGACGAGCTGAAGCGGGCGGGGATCTCCACGAGCGTGCATTACATGCCATTGCATATGCATCCCTATTACCGCGAGACGTTCGGCTACGCTCCGGAGGATCTGCCGTGCATGGCGCGGGTCTATTCCGAGATCATCAGCCTTCCGCTGTATCCCGGGCTCGCCGAGCCCCAGGTGGAGCATGTGTGCCGGACACTCCGCGAGATCATCGCGGCCAACCGGAGGCGTTGAGGAAACGGTGACCTGGCGCGGAGACATCGGAGCCTGCGGATCCGTTCCGGAGGCGGCGCTCGACGGGAGACGCGAGTTCGCGAAGCGGGCCTTCGACATCACCGCCGCCTTCGCGGGCCTCGTGGTCCTCGCCCCCGTGATGCTCGCGATCGCGGCGCTGATCCGGCTGTCGGATGGCGGAAGCGTGTTCTACCGCCAGCGACGCGTGGGAAGATACGGACGCGAGTTCGGGATCCTGAAGTTTCGCACGATGGTCCCGGACGCGGATCGCCGGGGCCCGCTCGTCACGGGCCGGACGGACCCGAGGATCACCCGGGTGGGACGGGTTCTCCGGCGCTGGAAGCTCGACGAGCTGCCGCAGCTCTGGAACGTGCTGAGGGGGGAGATGAGTTTTGTCGGGCCGCGCCCCGAGGTCGCGAAGTATGTCGCGAGATACACGGAGGAACAGCGTTCCCTCCTGAGTCTGAAGCCGGGAGTCACGGACCTCGCCACCCTGCAGTTCCGCAACGAGGAGGAGCTTCTCGCGCGCGCGGAGAACGTGGAGGAGTTCTATGTGCGGCACTGCATCCCGCGGAAGTTCGAGCTGAACATGCGGTATGCGCGGCGCGCGACATTCTGGACTGACCTCTGGGTGATCACGGCGACCGTGCTTCCCCGGTCGGTGCGGATGCTGCTCGGTCACGCGGGCGCGCTCGCGGCGAGTCTCTGGGCGGTGTACGCGATGAGGTCTGACTTCTCCTCGCTTCCCGGCGAGGACTTCTGGAAGGCCGCGCTGATCGCGGTGCCCGTGCAGGCGGCCTGTCTCGCCTGGAGGGGGCAGTTTCGAACCGTCCCGGACGTGTTTCACGGACCCGAGGCGCGGGAGGTCGCGATCGCGCTTGGCGCGGCCGCGCTGATTCAGGTGGCTGCGGGCCTTGCCTCGTCACGTCTGCCCGTGGCTCCGGCGGGCGTGATCGCGATGCATGTGCTGTGCGCATTTGCCTTCATCGCATGCGGCCGCCGCTGGCTGGGGCATCTGCGACGGCGGGTCGTTCGTCCTTCGCGGGGCACGGAACACTCTTCAGGGAAGCGGATTGCGATCGTGGGCGCGGGCGAGGCCGGGGCCTGGGTCGCGCGGCAGTTGATCCGCGGCCGGCGACACGGGATCGAGGCGTTCTTCGACGATGACCCGGGGCGCTGGCAGAGGCGGCTGCACGGAGTTGCCGTGGTCGGCATGCCGGAATGCCTGCTCGAGGGATGGTCGGGACGGGTCGAGGAAGTCGTGATTGCCACCCCGGAGTCAGGATCGGAGCGCAGATCCGAGGTGGGCGCGATGCTGAGGGGGGCGGGGATACGGGTGCGGACGCTGGGTGAGCTGGAGGACGAACTCTGCTGAGCCAGGGCCGCGGGCCTGCCATTGGGTAACGGGGAGGGACGGGACGAAGACGGGATTCTTCGGGAAATCGGATGGATGTCATGAGCTTATTCGGAACACGCGGTGTCACCGCCGCGTTGAGGTTTGCGAAGCGGCTGACCGGGCCGTACTACCAGTCCGCCCGGTTCGGAGTGCTTGTGGTGACCTACGCGACGGTTCTGATGGCGAGCCGCTGGCTCGCCTATCAGTTCAGGTTCGAGTTCTCGGTGCCGGAAGGGATGTGGAGACAGCTGCTGTGGGGCGCCCTGTGGGCGATCCCGATGAAGCTGGTGCTTCTCTGGATCTTCGGACAGTTCTCCAATCTTCTGAGTTACTTCAGCGTCCCGGACCTGAACCGGATTCTGCAGTCGATGGGAATCGGGACGCTCGTCCTGCTCGCCACGCGACCGCTGGAGCCGGGCGAGTCGCTCATGCCCCTGAGCGTGATCGCGATGGACTTCGTCTTCTCGTGCGCCGCGGTCGGCGCGGTGCGCCTTGGCTTCCGGACCCTTCGGGAGCGTTATGTGACGAAGCCCCACACCGGCGGACCCGTGCGCAGGGTCGGAATCATCGGGGCCGGGGACGCCGGGGCGATGCTGACGCGCGAACTGAAGGCGAACCGCCGCCTCGGCCTCGTGCCCGTCGCGTTCTTCGATGACGACGCGACGAAATGGAAGTCGCGCGTGCACGGCGTGCCGGTGATCGGAAAACCGGAGCGCCTTCTCGAGCCGAAGATCCGCGCGCGGCTCGATGACGTCATCATCGCGATGCCGTCGGCGCCCGCGAGCCGGATCCGGGAGATCATCCGCCAGCTCTCGAGCGTGAAGCTGAAGGTGGAGACCGTTCCGTCGCTCGGCCAGCTCGCGACGGGACAGGTGAGGGTGAGCCAGTTGAGGAAGGTCGAGCTCGAGGACCTTCTCGGGCGCGAGCCGGTGCAACTGCATACGGAGGACATTCGTGCGGTGCTGAAGGGCAGGTCGGTTCTGGTCACCGGGGCCGGCGGAAGCATCGGGAGCGAGCTGTGCCGGCAGATCGCGGCCTACGGCCCGGCCCGGCTGGTGCTCGTCGAGCGATCCGAGGGCAGCCTGTTCCAGATCGAGCAGGAGCTCCGGGAGGCGGGCTATGGCGACCTCGTCGAACCCATCGTGGCCAACATCCTCGATGAGGCCCGGATGTGGACCGTGTTTGACCGCTTCAAGCCCCAGGTCGTCTTTCACGCCGCGGCGCACAAGCACGTGCCGATGATGGAGAGCCAGCCGGACGAGGCGTTCATGAACAACACCGTCGGGACCGTGCGCGTCGCCGAGCTGTCGGTCGTCACCGGAGTGGAGCGCCTCGTCATGATCTCCACCGACAAGGCGATCAACCCGACCAATGTCATGGGCACGACGAAGCGCCTTGCGGAGATCTATCTGCAGGCGCTGAGCGCGGAGAACCCGGGCCGGACCCGCATCATGGCCGTGCGGTTCGGCAACGTGCTCGGGTCCTCCGGCAGCGTGGTGCCGACCTTCACCCGGCAGATCGCCGCGGGCGGCCCCGTCAAGGTGACGCACCCCGATGTGACGCGCTACTTCATGACCATCCCCGAGGCGGTCGGACTCGTCCTGCAGAGCGCGGCGCAGGGAACGGGCGGGGAGATCTTCGTCCTGGACATGGGCAAGCCCATGAAGATCGTGGATCTGGCCCGCCAGATGATCGAGCTGAACGGCCTCAGGCCGGACCTCGACATCGAGATCGAGTTCACCGGCCTGCGCCCCGGCGAGAAGCTCTACGAGGAGCTCAGCTACGAGGGCGAGAACATCACCGCGACCCGGCACCCGAAGATTCACCGGCTTCTGTGCGAGCCGGAGCCGCTCGGCAGGGTCCGCCAGCAGATCGATGAGATCGAGGACCGTCTCCTCGCCGCCGGGCCGAACGAATTGAAGCGCCTGCTCGAACGGGTCGTCCCCGAATACCGGCCATTCATCCCGGCGCAGGAGGTGCATGACGGGCGTCACGCGGCCGGTGAGCGGATGCTCGCCGCGACCTGAATCCCACATGATGGAGGATCTGGATTTGCCGGCCCCCGAACCCGGGAGGCCGGTTTTCTGGCTGGTGCGGATGGATGCCGCGCCGCGGGTGATCCGCACCTATGAGCCGGTGCTGTCACGCGAGGAGGCATGGCAGGCGTCGCGCTTCCGCGAGGATCGCGCGCGCATGCGGTCGGTCCTCACGCGGGGTGTCCTTCGACTCCTGCTGAGCCGCTATCAGGGCATGAACGCCGCGGACCTCGCGTTCGAGCGCGGTCCCCACGGCAAGCCCCGGCTGATTCACGGCGACGAACGCCTGCGCTTCAACGTGGCTCATTCGGGCGAGTTCGGCCTTATCGGAGTGAGCGTGGATGCCGATATCGGCGTGGACCTCGAGCGGATCCGGCCGGAGACCGTGACGCGGGATCTCGCGCGCGCGTGCCTCACGCCGCGGGAGGCGGAGGTCCTTTGCGCGCTCGAACCGCGGGAGATGGCGCAGCGCCTGCACTGGTGCTGGGCGCGCAAGGAGGCGCTGGTGAAAGGACACGGGGCCGGCGGCTCCCTGGATCCGCGGGAGGTTTCGGTGCCGCTCGGCGGGCCGGGCGCCGCCGCGGGCTGGATCAGCAGGCACCCGGACGGGCGGCGGTGGTCCCTGTGGGACATCGCGGCGCCGGAGGGTTATGCGGCGGCAACAGCGGTCGATGGCGAATGCCGGGGGGCGCCATTGTTCGCATGGGAACATCCCGGCGTGGAATTTGTGGAGATTGGATGAATTGGCTTTACTGGCCGCGAAGAAATGCCGATGCACTCTGGCGGGGATTCTGCTTTCCCTATGCAGGATCCGGCGCGAGTGCCTACAGTGGATGGGCAGACCGACTGAATCCAAGTGCGGAGCTCTGCCTTGTTGTCCCGCCGGGTAGGGAAACCCGCCACCGGGAAAAGCCTCTCACAACGCTCGAACCGATGGTTTCCGCGGTCGTTCGGGCGATGCAGCCATTCACGGAACGCCCGTACTTCCTGTTCGGACACAGTTTCGGCGCGCTGGTCGCCTTTGAGGTGGCCCGCGCCCTGAGACGGAGCGGCTCGAGAACCCCGGATCACCTGTTTGTTTCGGCGGCGCCCGCGCCCCAGCGAGGATGGCCGCACCGGCAATTGCATTGCATGCACGATGCCGCGCTGTTGCAGGAGCTGCAGGCGCTGTACGGCGGAATTCCAAGGACGGTCTTCGAGGACGACGAACTGAGGCGGCTCATGCTGCCGGTGCTGCGCGGGGATCTTACCGTGATCGAAACGTACCGATACGAGGCGGAGGAGCCCCTGTCGTGTCCGATCACGGTGTTCAGTGGAGACCGGGACCGGGCGGTCCCTGGCGACGCCCTCGAGGAATGGCGACACCAGACGACGGCGGGCTTTCAGCATGTGCGTGTGAACGGGGACCACTTCTTCCTTCGCAGTGCGCGGGATGTGGTGACGGCAAGGGTCAGGACGGAACTGGAAGGAGCGATTGAACATGTCGAGCGGTGAAAGGAATCAGGATTGCGGGCGGCGGCAGCGTGACCCCATCGCCATCGTGGGCATGGCGTGCCGCTTCCCGGGGGCGCCGAACACGGAGGAGTTCTGGAAGCTGCTGAACGAGGGGAGGGAGGCGATCGCCCCGTACTCGGAACGGCGGGGGCCCTTTCTCGATCCGGTGATGACGCCGGAGATAGAACGGCGGGGAGCCATCGCGTCGCTCCGCGGCGGATTCCTCCCGGGCATCGACGGCTTCGACGCCGAATTCTTCGGGTTGTCGCCCCGCGAGGCGCAGCTCATGGACCCGCAGCACCGGATGCTGCTCGAGCTGAGCTGGGAGGCGCTCGAATCGGCGGGCATCGTTCCGGGCTCGGTCCGCGGCTCGCGCACCGGCGTGTACGTCGCGCAGTGGACGAGCGACTATGAGGCCTGCCTCAGCGAGACGCTGGACCAGGTGGAGTTCCACGCGACCACCGGAACCGGTCGCTACGCCGCCTCCGGCCGGATCTCGTTCACGTTCGATTTCCGCGGACCCGCGCTGACGCTGGACACCGGCTGCTCTTCCTCGCTGGTGGCCGTGCACCTCGCGAGCCGTGCCCTGTGGAATGGGGATTGCGAAATGGCGCTCGTCGGCGCCGCCAACCTGATCCTGCGTCCCGACGTGACGCTCGCCTATTCGGCGGCGGGCATTCTCTCCAGGGACGGACGCTGCAAATTCGGGGACGCGGCCGCGGACGGCTACGTGCGCAGCGAGGGCGGCGCGGTCCTTGTTCTCAAGCGGCTCTCACGCGCGCTCGCCGACCATGATCCGATCGAGGCGGTGATCCTCGGATCGGCGGTGACCAGCCACGGCCAGGGAAGCGGCCTCATGATCCGTCCCGGGCAGGAGGGACTCGAGGCGATGCTCGCCGCCGCATGGGAGGACGCCGGAATCGACCCCGCCGAAGTCGCCTACATCGAGGCGCACGGGCCGGGGACGGCGGCGGGAGATCCCGTCGAGCTCGGCGCCATCCGGCGCATGCTCGGGGACAAGCCGCGGTCATGGCCGTGTCTTGTCGGCTCGGTGAAGACGAACATCGGCCATCTCGAGGGCGCGGCGGGACTCGCCGGCCTGGTGAAGACGGTGCTCGCGCTGAAGCGTCGCCGCATTCCCGCGAGCCTGCACCTGCAGACCGCCAACCCCGCGATCGCGTGGGAGCCCGGCATCTTCCAGATCCCGGTGTCGCCCGTCCCATGGCCGTCCGGCACCGGCCCGGCGACGGCTGGCGTGAGTTCCTTCGGCATCACGGGCACGACGGCGCACGTCGTCGTTCGCGAGGCGCCCGCGCACTGCGCGCCCCGGGGATCCGGGCAGCGCGGCGGATTCGAAGGGCATCAGTTGCTGCTCCTCTCGGCGAAGTCGCCCACGGCGCTGCGCGCGGTCGTCCAGGCGCACCTCGACCAGGCGTTGCAGCCGGGGGTGTCGCTGCGCGACGTGTGCTACACGGCGGCCGTCCGCCGTACGCACCACGAGTTCCGCGCCGCGTTCGTAGCGCGGGACGTGGAGGGCATGCGGGCGGAACTCGAGGCCTTCCTTGCCGGCGAGGACAGCAGGCTGCGCGCGACGGGGCGGGCCGAGGTCGGGTTGGAAACGCGGGTCGCCTTCGTGTTTCCCGGACAGGGTTCGCAATGGGCTGGAATGGGACGCGATCTGCTGCGATCCGAGCCGGTCTTTCGCGAGGCCTTTGAAGCCGCCGACCGGGCCGTGGGCCGATGCGCGGGCTGGTCGCTGATGCGGCTGCTGCAGTCGGACGAGGAAGTGGCCGAGATCGACAGGATCCAGCCGCTGCTCTTCGGCCTTCAGGTGGCCCTGCACGCAATGTGGAAGTCCTGGGGCGTCGAGGCTTCCGCCGTGGTCGGTCACAGCATGGGCGAGGTGGCCGCGGCCTACGCCGCGGGAGCACTCTCGCTCGATGACGCGGCGCGCGTCGTCGTTTCCCGCAGCCGGCTCATGCGGGAGGTCAGCGGACGCGGGGGAATGGCCGTGCTCGGCCTGAGCGCCGAGGAGGCCGCGGAGCGGCTCCTGCCGTTCGGCGACAGGATCTCCGTCGCGGCGATGAACAGCCCGACATCGACGGTGGTCTCCGGCGATGCCGACGCCATCGCGGAACTCGTGCGGTCCCTGCAGGGAACGGAAGTGTTCTGCCGGGCCGTCAACGTGGACGTGGCCTCGCACAGCAGTCACATGGAGCCGTTGAAGGTCCGGCTCGCGGCGGAACTGGAGGGAATCGACCCGCGCGCGCCCGGCGTGCCGCTGTGCTCGACCGTGACCGGGCGGATCGAGGACGGACGGATGGATCCCGCCTACTGGGGCAGGAACCTTCGCGAACCGGTGCAGTTCGCGCGCGCGGCGGACGTCCTGCTGAGGCAGGGCTGCAATCTGTTCATCGAGCTCAGCCCGCATCCGGTGCTGCTGAACGGGCTCAACGAGGTCATCGCGGGAAGCGGGCGGCCCGCGAGGGCCATCGGATCGCTGCGCCGCAATGAACCGGAGCGCGCTCAGATGCTTCGCGGGCTCGGCGATCTCTTCGCGACCGGCTGTCCTGTGGACTGGTCACGGCTCTATCCGGAGGGGAACCTCGTTCCGCTCCCGGCGTATCCATGGCAGCGGGAGCGCTTCTGGTTCGAGGAGGGCGCTCGCCGTCACGGGGTCCGGGCCGGGACGGGAGGCGGACTCGGGGAGCGCATCGAGATCGCCAGTGAACCCGGCCTGAGCGTCTGGTCCATCGACCTGCGCAGGCGCGATGCGCTCGTCGTCAAGGGCGTGCGGCGGTGCCCCGTCTCCATGTGCCTCGAGCTCGTCATGGAGGGGGTGAAATCCGTCTGGGGCCTCGAACCCGTCGTGCTCGCGGACGTGGTCGTCGGCACGGAGATGGATCCGGCCGCGGAGACGGAGGTGCAGCTTTCCGTGCGGCGCGAGGACACGCGCGGGCGGTTCGAGTTGCGCGCCCGGCAGTCCGGCGCGCCATGGCGCCAGGTGCTTCACGGCAGGATCCGGCAGGGCGAGCCGGACGCCGAGGTCATCCCTGCCGCGGAGGATCCGCACGCGCCTGCCAGCCTCTACGAGGAGGCGGCGGAACTTGGTGTCGTCTTTGATTCTGAACTGCGCGTTCTCGAGCGCGTCGAGGAGGGGCGCTGGACCAGCCGTGCGGAGCTCCGGCACGACGGCAGCGCAGGGACTTGCTTCGAGGGGATGACGCAGCTCGTGCGCATCGCCGCGGGCAAGGTTTTCCGAATCCGGCGGATCGGCGAAGTCGCGGTCGCGGGTTCCTCGGGCGGCTCCGCGCGCGTCGAAACCAGCGCGACATGGCGAGATGCCGTGGCCTGGGACGAGTGGATCGCGAACGCGGCGGTGCGCGGCGCCGCGGGTGAGCTGCTCGCGTGCATGCGCGGGATCGAACTGGAGCTCGAGGACGAGAACGTCGATGCGCCGGTGACACAGTGCGCGTGGGAGGAAACCTGGAGGGCCGAGCCGCTCCCCGCGAAGGAGGTCGCGCCCGCAGGGCGGCGCTGGATCATCCTGGGTGATTCGCAGGGCGCCGCCGAGGAACTCGCGAGGCGGATGGAGCTCCGGGGCGCGACGGCGCGCCTCGTGGCGGAGGGGCAGGCGGTGGAATGGAATCCCGGGGACCGGTGGGACGGCGTGATCGTGATCGCGCAGGCCGGGGACTCCGCGGGTGGCCATGTGGCAGCCCGGGCGCGGGAGCGATTCGAACGCGCGCTGTCGCTGGTTCAGCCGCTGGTGCGGGTGGGATTCCATGAATCGCCACGCCTGTGGATGGTGACGTGCGGGGCCGAGCAGGTTCTCGAGAATGCGCCGTCGGAGGCGGCCCTCGAACTCAGCGGCATCCGTCCGCTGGGGCGGGTGGTCGCGCGGGAGCATCCCGAGCTGCGCTGCACCAACGTGGACCTCGGCCCGCGGGCGCAGGTCGCGGAGATCGAGGCGCTGATCGACTCCGTGTTGGGTGACGATCCCGAGGACGTGCTCGCGATCCGGGGGGGCGATCGTCTCGTGTGTCGGCTGGGGCCCGCCCAGACAAGGAACGAACCGGAGTGGCCCGTTCGGACGAACGGCGCCTACCTGATCACGGGCGGGCTCGGCGGACTCGGCCTCGGCATCGCTGCAAGACTCATTGAGCGAGGTGCGGGCAAGGTCGTGCTCGTCGGGCGGCGTGCGCCGGGCGCGGCTGCATGGAAAATCCTGCGGGAGCTGCAGGACGTGGCCGGGGAACGTGTCGAGGTTCGGTCGTGCGACGTGAGCGATCCCGCCCAGGTGCGCGAGCTTGTCTCGACCATTCACACCAGTGACCTGCCGCTCGTGGGCGTCATCCACGCCGCGGCTGTCAACGACGACCAGCTCGTTCGCGACATCACGCCGGATTGCACGGAACGCGTGTACGGCGGAAAGGCGTCGGGTGCATGGAACCTGCACGAGGCGACCCTGACCAAGCCGCTCGAGTGGTTCGTCCTCTTCTCGTCCATCGCGAGCGTGGTCCCGCAGCCGGGACACGGCAGCTACAGCGCGGCCAACGGGTTCCTCGACGCGCTCGCCGAGCATCGGCGGGCGGCAGGCCTTCCGGCGGTCGCATTGCGGTGGGGGGTCTGGACCGCCACGGGATTGTGGAGCGAGGGATTACGCAAGACGGCGCGCGCCTATCGCGCGCAGGGGATCGACCGTGTTCCGTCGCGGCTCGGCCATCGGGCGCTGGGGCTGGCAACGGCGTGGGAGGCCGCCCGCGTGGTGATCGCGCCATGGGACCGGAGCCGGCTCGGCCGGTATGCGGCCGGCGGAGCGCCGGCGTCGCTGCTGCGTGGGCTGATGCCGGTTTCAGACGCGGCCGCGTCAGCGGGCGCACCGCCGCAGGGGATGCTCTCGACGCTCTTCGAGGTCGCCCCGGCGGACCGGGCGGGCGTGCTCGAGGAGCACGTGCGACAGACGCTGGGAAGGATTCTCAAGGTGAGACCGGAGCGGATCGATCCGACCCGTCCGATGGGCCAGCTCGGGCTGGATTCGGTGATGGGCCTCGAGCTTGTCCGGCGCCTGAGCGCGGACCTCGAGATGCGGCTGCCTGCCTCGCTCGTGTACAACCATCCGACGATCCGGCGGATCTCGACGCACCTCCTCGAGCGGCTGGAAGGCAATGCCCCGGCGACGGCGAGCCAGGCCTCGCCGGCTCCAGCCGTGCCGGTCGCTCCCGTCGGCGCGCAAGCGGCTCCCGATGTCTCGGACGCGGAGGCGCTGGCCGAACTCATGGGCGGCAGGGGCTGACATGTCGGTGGAGTTCTTCCTGAAATGAAACGGATCGATGGCGAACGCGTGTCGGCGCTGAAGCTGGCGCTGCAGGCGAGGCGGCAGCGGGACACCGGGGCCTCCGAGGCGCTGGCCTCGGAGCCGATCGCGGTGATTGGAATGGCCTGCCGTTTCCCGGGCGGGGCGAATTCACCCGCGCTCTTCTGGGAGCTGCTTCGCGCGGGCCGCGATGCGGTGGGCGAAATCCCGGCTTCACGCTGGGATCCGGGGCTGCACTCACCGGATCCCGCGGCGCCGGGGAAGATCGGGACGCGGCACGCCGCGATCCTCGAGGACGTGGATCTCTTCGATCCCGTGTCGTTCGGCATCTCCCCGCGCGAGGCGCAGCACATGGATCCGCAGCAACGCCTGCTGTTGGAAACCACGTGGGAGGCGCTGACCGATGCGGGGCTCCCGGTGGAATCCCTCTCGGGTTCGCGAACCGGCGTGTTCGCGGCGGTGTTCAACTCGGACTACGCGCGGATGACCCTGGGGCGCGCGGAGTCGATCACGCAGCACACGATGTCCGGCGGTGCGCGATCCGTGGCGGCGGGGCGCATTTCGTTCCTGCTGGACCTGCGGGGGCCGAGCGTCACGGTCGACACCGCGTGCTCCTCGTCGCTCGTGGCGGTCCACATGGCGTGCCAGAGCCTGCGCGCCGGCGAGTCAGCCATGGCCATCGTCGGCGGGGTGAGCCTCCGGCTCCAGCCGCAGGAGGTCGTCGCGCTCACCAAGCTCGGGATGCTCGCGCCCGACGGCCGGTGCAAACCCTTCGACGCTTCCGCCGACGGCTTCGGTTTCGGCGAAGGCTGCGGCGTGGTCGTGCTCAAGCGCCTCGCGGACGCCCTCGCCGCCAACGACCCCATCCATGCGGTGATCCGCGGGACCGCGATCAACCAGGACGGCCGCAGCAACGCGCTGACGGCGCCGAACGGGCTCGCGCAGCAGGCGCTCATTCGCGACGCGCTGGCGAACGCGCGCCTTCGTCCGGAGGACGTCACCTACATCGAGGCGCACGGGACGGGCACAAAGCTCGGCGATCCCATCGAGATCGAGGCGCTCGCCGAAACGGTCGGCCAGCCGGCCCCGGGAGGCGGACCGTGTCTGGTGGGCTCGGTGAAGTCCAACATCGGGCATCTCGAGGCGGCGGCCGGCATCGCCGGTCTCATCAAGACCGTGCTGGCGATGCGCCACGGCGAGATCCCGGCCACGCTTCACTTCAGGCAGCTCAATCCGCACATCTCCCTCGAGGGCACCCGCCTTTCCATCGCCTCGCGGCACGTTGAATGGCCGCGGAACCAGGGGCCGCGGGTGGCCGGCGTGAGCTCGTTCGGATTCTCCGGGACCAACGCGCACGTGATCCTCGAGGAGGCGCCTGACGTGCCGCGAACTCCATCGAATGGCGATCGGCCGGAGCTGATCACCCTTTCCGCCGGCGATCCGCAGAGCCTGGCGCAGTACGCGGAGCGCATGGCGTCGGCGCTCCAGGGCGCCCAGGGCGCGGATCTCGCGGACATCGCGTACACGTCGAGCGCGAGGCGCGGTCACCACGACCGCCGGGCGGCCGTCCTGGCGGGATCGGTTGCGGAGGCGGTGGAGGCGCTTCGGGCGCTTGGGAAGGGCGGCGAACATCGCGCGCTCATCCGGGAGGCGGGCGGGGTCGCGCGCGGATCGGGACCGGTCTTCGTCTTCTCGGGACAGGGAGCCCAGTGGCCCCGCATGGGGATGGGACTCCTTCGCGACGAGGTCGTCTTCAGGACCGCGATCGAGGAGTGCGACGCCCTCATCCACAAACACGCCGGTTGGTCGCTGCTGGGCATTCTTTCAGATGAACCACCGGCACGCCTCGACGAGACCGAGTATGCGCAGCCGGCGATCTTCGCGGTGCAGATCGCGCTCGCGCGCCTGTGGCAATCGTGGGGTGTCGAGCCGCGCGCCGTGGTCGGCCACAGCGCGGGCGAGGTTGCGGCGGCGTGCGTCGCGGGCGTGCTCGAGCTCGAGGAGGCGGTGCGGGTGATCACGCTGCGCGGGCGCGTAATGCAGGCGGCGACCGGCAACGGCTGCATGGTGCAGGTGACGATGGCCGCCGCCGACGCGGCGGATCTCATCCGTCCGTGGGGCGACGACCTGTGCGTGGCGGCGATCAACGGTCCGACCTGCTGCGTGCTGTCCGGCGGCAAGGCGGCGATGGCGGCGGTCCTCGGCGAGTTGGGCCGCATGCATGTCAGCGCGCGCGCCCTGCCGGTTCGCTATGCATTCCACAGCCCGCAGATGGAAGATCTCGCGCGGCAGCTCGTGCGCGAGCTCGGTGTGGTGAAGACCAGTGCCGCGCGAGTGCCCGCGTACTCCACGGTCACGGGGAGGCTTGCCGGGGCGGGGGATTTCGACGGCGCGTACTGGGGACGGAACGTTCGCGAGGCGGTCCGCTTCCAGCCCGCGATCGAGGCGATCGAGGCGGCAGGCCTGAAGACCTTTGTCGAGGTTGCACCGCATGCGGTCCTCTCCGTCTCCCTCGCGGAATGCGCGGAAGGGGCGCTCGTCGTGCCGTCGATGCGCCGCGCTGCCGATGAACGCAGGACCATGCTGCATGCCCTGGGTGTCCTGCATGTGAACGGTCACGGCGTGAACTGGAGCGGCGTGCACGGCCGCGGGCGTCGTTGCGTTTCCCTTCCGGCGCCGCCCTGGAAGCGGGAGCGTGTGTGGGTGGATGACGTGGCGCCTCGGACGACGGGGCGTGAGCTGACACCCCCGGTTCCTTCCGGGTTCGAACTGCGCGAGCTGCGGGTCGCCTCCGCGCCGGGGCGTGTCGCCGAGGTGGTCCTGCACCCGGGACTGCCATTCGTCCGGGACCATCAGATCCACGGGGTGATGCTCGTTCCGATGGCGGCGTTCGTGACGCTCCTCTCCAGGTTCGCGGGAGACGCGTCCGTGTCGGACGTGGCGCTGGAGGAGGCCCTGCGCGTCGATGACGGCGCGGAGGTCGTCGTGCAGGTGAGTGAGACGGCGGGTGAACTCGTGGTCCACTCGTGGAGCGGTGATCGCTGGACGCGTCATGTCACGGCCCGCCGGACATCCACGGCTTCGACTGAGCACCCGGTTCGCGCGTCCGCCGAGGATTCGCTGCAGCCCGTCGCCATCGACCAGTTCTACGATGAGTTCGCCCGGTGTGGAGCGGAGTTCGGGCCGGCGATGCGGTGCATCCGCGAAGTCGAACTCGGGAAGACGTCGGCGCGCGCGGTCGTCTGCATGGGCGGGGAGACGGGCTCGATGGCGGATCTTCCGCGTCTTCTGGACGCGGGGCTGCAGGTGCTTGGGTTCGCCTTCTCGAACGCGAGGGATGTCCATCTGCCGGTCGGCATGGATCGGGTGGAGATTCGATCCGCGTTTCCTGTCGAGGTGGAGGTCCATGCGAGGCTGCATGCCGAGCGCGATGGCGGGGCTGTTCGAACCGGGGACCTCGTCTTCCGGGATCTCCGGAGTGGCGAGCTGCTTGCCGCGCTGTCGGGATGCCGCTTTCGGCGCGCCACGTCCGACGCGCTCGGGGCGGCGCTCGATCGGCGCCTCATCGAGGAAGCGTGCCTCGAGCAGCGCTGGCGCGAGGCTGGCGAACCCGAGGGCGGCGCGGAAACCGCGGGGTGGCTCGTCCTTGCGGACCAGGGCGGGATCGGCGAGGCGTTCGCGGCGCAGCTTGCCGCACGCGGATGCCCGGTCCGGGTGATGCGCGATGCGGCGGCACTCGCGGGTGCTCAGCCGCGACCGGGAGAGAACATTGCGCATCTCTGGAGCCTGGACGCGCCGTCCGATCCCGGGGCGCCGGGGTTTGAGGCGGCGCAGTCGCGGCTTTTTGATTCGCTCGTCCAGCTTGTCCGGCACATGTCCGGTCTCGAGGCGCCCGGAAGGTTGCATCTCGTGACGCGAGGGGCCCTCGCCACCGAGGAGGACCGGGAGGCCTGTCACGCCGGCGGAACGATGCTGTGGGGGGCGCTGCGCACGCTCGCGCTCGAGCATCCGGACCTGGCGGGCCGTCGTGTGGACCTCGACCCCGGCGCTGACACCAACGTGGCCGCGGGCCAGCTCGCCCGCGAACTGGTGCATGCGTCCGACGAGCCCGAGGTCGCCTATCGGCATGGCCATCGCCGCGTGCGCCGGCTCGTTCGTCGTGAACGCGATGTGTTCGAGCGCGAAGGGTGGCGGATCCGCCTGCGTGAGCGCGGCCTGATCGAGAATCTGGAGGTGGTGCCAACCCCCGTCGCATCCCCCGGGCCCGGCGAAGTCAGGGTGCGGGTGCATGCCGCGGGTCTGAACTTCCGCGACGTGCTCCTCGCGCTCGGCATGTACCCGGCGGGAGAGGAAATTCCGCTTGGGGCCGAGTGCGCCGGGATCGTGGAGGCTGTCGGTGCCGGGGTGACGGCGGTGCGTGTCGGCGACGCCGTGATCTGTCTCGCGGCCGATGCGTTCGCGCGGGCGGTGATCGTGCCCGCGAACCGGGTGGCCCGGGCGCCGAGAGGGATTGACCTCGCGGATGCGGCGACGGTTCCGGTGACGTTCCTCACCGCCCTGTACGGCCTGTGCCGCGTGGCGGAACTGAAGCCGGGTGAAACCGTGCTGATCCATGCCGCCGCCGGCGGCGTCGGGCTCGCGGCCGTTCAGATCGCGCAGACCGCCGGCGCGACGGTGATCGCATCGGTCGGATCGGCGGCGAAGGCGGCGCATCTCCGCTCAATGGGCGTCGACCGGATCGTGAGTTCGCGCACGACTGATTTCGCCGGGAAGATCCGGGAATGGACCGAAGGGCGCGGCGTGGACGTGGTGCTCAATTCGCTCAGCGACGAGTTCATTCCCGAGACCGTGTCGTGCCTCGCGAGGAATGGACGGTTCGTGGAGCTCGGCAAGAAGGGAATCTGGAGTGTCGAGCGGATGAGGCGCGAACGCCCCGACGTTCGCTACCGGGTGATCGACCTGATCCGCGACGCGGGGCCGGAGCCGGGAATGATCGAGGGCATGTTCGAGGAGGTCGTTTCCGCCATTGAGAGCGGGCGGTGGCGTCCGCTGCCGCGCACGGAGTTCCCGATGCGCCGCGCGGCGGATGCGTTCCGGTACATGGCCCAGGCGAGGCATCTCGGGAAGATCGTCCTGCGCGCTCCCGACCGGGCGCTGAGCCTGCGCGGCGACGGTGCGTACGTGGTGACCGGTGGCCTGGGCGCCCTCGGGCTCGAGGTGGCTGAGATGCTCGCCGGGCACGGGGCCCGGCGCATCGTGCTGCTCGGGCGCCGGCCGCCTGGCGAGCAGGCGCAGGCGCGCATCGCCCGCATCGCGGCGTCCGGCGCGCGCGTCGCGGCGGTGTCCGTGGACATTTCGGACTTCGACGCCCTGCGGGACGCCCTGGAATCGATCGAACGCGACCATGGCGCGCTCGCGGGCGTGGTGCACGCGGCCGGCGTCCTCGACGACGGCATGCTCCTGAAGCAGACCGCCGAACGCTTCGACCGCGTGTGGCGCTCCAAGGCGCGTGGCGCATGGAACCTCCATCGCGCCACGCTCGGGCGGCGTCTCGACTTCTTCGTGATGTTCTCGTCCGTGGCCGGCGTGTTCGGCGCCGCCGGACAGTCCGCGTATGCCGGGGCGAACGCGTTTCTCGAGATGCTCGCGCGGCTTCGGCGTGCCCAGGACCTCCCCGCACAGGTGGTGCACTGGGGCGTCTGGGCCGAGGCCGGCATGGCCGCGCGAACGCAGGAAGCCGGCGCGCGACTGGGCCTCAAGGGGCTTGTTCCCATGGCGCCGGGCGAATGCCTGCGCGCGCTGAGGTACGCGATGACCGCGGGGCTCGACGACGTCGTCATCGCGCGCGCCGACTGGGACGCGCTCGGACGCCATGCGGGCGAGGCGGTCGTGGAGGATCTTGCCGGAGGCGCCTCGAGCCGGCCGGCGGAGGCGCTCGAGTCAAGGGCTGCCGCGGCGAACCTGACCGACAAACTGCGCTCCACCCCCGGCGCGCAGCGGCCCGCGCGGCTCACGGACCACCTGCGCCAGCAGACCCTCCGGGTCCTCGGACTTCCCCCCGACTTCGATCTCGATCCGGACCGGCCGCTGATCGCCCTCGGGCTGGATTCACTCATGGCCGTGGAGCTCGGGAACCTGCTCTCCGCGGATCTCGGACGCCGCCTGCCGGTGACGGTCATTTTCGAGAACCCCACGCTGCGGAGGCTCACCGAACACCTGCTCGGACTGCTGGACCTCGGGGGTGGACCGGGCGCGGATCGGCCCGGCGAGGCGGTCCCCGTGGACATTGATCAACTGTCGGAAAGCGAGGCGGAGGCCCTGCTGGCTGCGGAACTGGAGACGAAATGAATTCAGGAGATTCGGTGGTGAAACGGGCGCTGGCCGAAATCCGCCAGCTCAAGGCGCGACTCGCGGAAGCGGAGCGCGGCGGGCGTGAGCCGGTGGCGATTGTCGGAATGGGCATGCGTTTCCCCGGTGGATGCGAGAGCCCTGAGGCATTCTGGGACCTGCTCGAGAACGGGCGCTGCGCGATCGGGCCGATCCCGCCGGAGCGCTGGGATGTCGATGCGTACTACCACGCCGATCCGGATGCCCCGGGGCGCATGACCGTGCGCGAAGGCGGCTTCCTTCCGGATGTCGATGCCTTCGACGCGGAGCTCTTCGGCATCTCACCGCGCGAGGCGGCCAGCATGGACCCGCAGCAGCGGATGCTGCTCGAGGTTTCGTGGGAGGCGCTCGAGCACGCGGGATTCAATCCGCACGGCCTTGATCAGTCCGAGAGCGGCGTCTTCTTCGGGCTGAGCAACAGCGACTACGCCCGGCTCGCCCTGCGCGACGTTGAACGGGTGGATGCCTATTCGAGCACGGGCAACCTGCTGTGCGTCGCGGCGGGACGCCTTTCGTACGTGCTCGGCCTGCAGGGGCCGAGCCTCGTGGTGGACACCGCGTGCTCCTCGTCCTTGGTCGCACTGCACCTCGCGGTGCAGTCCCTCCGGAGATCCGAGTGCAACCTCGCGATCGCCGGCGGCGTGAGCCTGATGCTGACGCCGGAGATCCACGTCAATTTCTCGAAGGCGCGCATGCTCTCGGCGAGCGGGCGTTGCCGGAGCTTCGATGCCTCGGCGGACGGCTACGTGCGCTCGGAGGGATGCGGGGTCGTGGTGCTGAAGAGGCTTTCGGACGCGCTGCGGTCTGGCGACAGGATCTGGGCCGTGGTGCGTGGCTCGGCCGTCAACCAGGACGGCCGCAGCGGCGGCCTGACCGTTCCCAACGGCCGCGCCCAGGAAGCGGTCGTCCGCCGCGCGCTCGCCGATGCCGGCATCGAACCTGCCTCCGTGGACTACATCGAGGCCCACGGCACAGGAACCTCGCTCGGAGATCCGATCGAGATGCACGCGTTGAGCGCGGTCTTCAGCCCGCGCGCGCGGCCGCTTCTCGTCGGTTCCGTGAAATCGAACCTCGGACACACGGAATCGGCAGCGGGCATCGCGGGCGTCATCAAGACCGTGCTCGCGATGCATCACGGACGAGTGCCCGCCAGCCTGCATTTCGAGCGCCTGAACCCGCGGATCGAGCTGAACGGGGCGCCGATCGAGGTGCCGGCCTCGCGGCGCGACTGGATTCCCGCGGAGGGTGTCCGTCGTGCCGGCGTGAGCGCGTTCGGCTTCAGTGGCACGAATGCGCACGTGGTTCTCGAGCAGGCGCCCGCGCCGGAACCGCGTGAGGGCCGTCCCGAATGGCCCGCCCATCTTCTTTGTCTGTCCGCCCGGACCCCCGAGATGCTGGATGTCCTCAGGGACCGGCACGCGCGATTCCTTGCCGAACATCCGGAAACCGATCCGGCGGATTACTGCTTCACGATCAATGCCGGGCGCGCGGCGCACGCGCATCGCCTCGCGGTGATCGGGGCCGACACTGCCGGGCTGCGGCAGGCCCTCGAACGCTCGGAGTCGGGCGCAGCGTCTGTCGCCACCGGAGAGCCGCGGGTGGCCTTCCTTTTTCCCGGCGAGTCGGCCGGGTGCTCCGCGATGGGTCGGCAGCTCCACGAGGCGCACCCGGTCTTCGGCAAGACAATCGACGAATGCGCGACGGCGCTGGGACGGATCCACCGTGCCGACCTCAAGACTGCGGTCTTCGAGGGGGCCGGCGCGGATGTGCCGCTGGCGCATGCCGCGGCCTTCGCGGTCGAGCTCGGGCTGGCGCGTCTGTGGCAGGCGTGGGGGGTGAAGCCCGCCTGGGTTTCGGGTGCCGGCATCGGCGGTTACGTGGCGGCGTGCATCGCCGGCATCTGGAGCGTGGACGTGGCGCTCGAACTGGTGATCCGCCGGGCAGCGATGATCGCGGCGTCCGGAGATGCGGATGCAGACTCGCGCATTGCATCCGCTGCGGACCAGGCCGGCTTCGGTTCGATGGACACGGGATGGGTCTGCGCGACTTCAGGACAGGTGCTGACGCGTGAACAGGTCGCCGGGGGCGCCTACTGGGCGCGGGCGGCGGGCGCCGGAAGCGGGCAGCCCGCGAACTGGAGCGCGGTCGTGGAGGCGCTCCGCGCCGCGGGGTGCACCGCGATTGTCGTGGTTGGCCCGCGCCTTCCGGAATGCGAGCCGGCCGCTGCCGCCGAGGCGCTGGCCTGCGCGCGGGGAATCGATCGGCAGGAAGGTGAGTGGATGGGATTGCTCCGCGGCCTTCGCGAACTCTGGACGCGCGGTGCGACCGTGGACTGGGAGGCGTTCGCGGCGCCCGTGATGCCGCGGCGGATTCCCGCTCCCGTCTCCGTGTTCGAGCGCGGGCGGTACTGGCTCGAGGGCGTCGGTCCGGTGAAGTCCGCGCGCGTCGCGGATCGCTGGGAGATCATGGTCCGGGAGGCCGCCGTCGAGGCGCGGCGGTCCATCGACGGTCGGGATGTCGCCGGGTACGGGCTCCTCTGGGACGGTCTGAGGGGAATCGCGCGCGCCGCCATCCGGCAAACCCTGCACGCGTGCGGCCTGTTCCGCAGCGCGGGAGAGCGGCGCACTGCCGCGGAAGTGCTCGAGGACGGGGCTTTCGCGCCCAACTACGGAAAGCTCGTTCGCCGCTGGCTGCAGACGCTGACCGAGGCCGGGGATCTGGTCGCGGAGCCCGACGGAACGTACCGATCCGTCGAGGCCTTCGACTCCGGCCCGTCGCCGGAGAAGCTGCTCGAGGCGGCCGAGGGCCTGTTCTCGAACGAACCCGGCATGCGCGAATACGTGGGCGCCTGCGTGTCGGCGCTGAGGTCGGTCGTCACGGGACGCCTGAGCGCGCTCGAGACGCTGTTCCCTGGAGGGAGCTTCGCACGCGCGGAGGGCATCTATCAGCACTCGCCCCTCGCGCGCTACTTCCATCAAATCGCGGGCGGGGTCGTGCGGGGCCTCGTGAGCGGACGTGGGGGATCGCTGTGCGCCCTCGAGGTGGGCGGCGGCACGGGCGCGATCACCGCATCCGTGCTCAATGAATTGCCCGCGGGCAGGACGATCTATCACTTCACCGACGTCTCGAAGCTCTTCCTGCAGAAGACGGCGGCCAAGTATGCCGCGCACGGCTTCGTCCGCTACGGCCTGTTCGATCTCGAACGCGATCCGGCGGAGCAGGGTTTCCGGGAGGAATCGATGGACCTCGTGGTCGCGTCGAACGTGCTCCACGCGGTGCGCGATCTTCGCCAGGCGCTGGAGCGCGTGCGGCGTCTCCTGCGTCCGGGCGGAGTGCTGCTGATCCACGAGGCCACCCGCTACCTTGCCTGGTACGACGTCACGGTCGCGCTGATCGAGGCATGGGACGCCTTCGATGACGGCATCCGCGGAGTGCATCCGCTGCTGCCGCCCGCGCGGTGGGAGGAGTTGCTGCTCGAGGCCGGTTTCGCGCGCGCCACGTCGCTCCCCGGGGCGGGCGAGGAGGGTTCGCTGCTCGGCCAGCACATCATCGTGGGATGCGCCCCCGGAATTACCGTGGAGGCCAGTCCCATCCCGGTGGGTCAGGCGGCCGCGCCCTCGAGCGTGCCGGTGCTCGACACCCGCGCGAAGGAGGTTGACGACCTGCGCGGGAGGCTGGAGCAGGCCTCGCAGGTTGAACGGCGCGAGATGCTCGTGGATGTCGTCCGCACGGAAGTGGCGGCGATTCTTCAGTTGCCTCCCGACAAGAGGGTCGATCGCGCCGCGCGGCTGATGGACCTCGGGCTGGATTCCCTGATGGCACTGGAACTGCGTACACGGCTGCAGCGCGCGGTCGGTGTCGACGGGTTGAGCGCCACCATGGTCTTCGATCATCCGACGGTGGACGCCGTGGCGCGGTATCTCGAGGGCGAGCTGTGGGAAGGAGAGGCGCCGGCCGCGCCGGAGACCGCGCCCCCGGACTGGCGCGCGGGCCGTGGCGCAGCGACGGCGGCACCGTCGATCGTCGAACGGGTCTCGGGAATGTCAGAGGACGAGGCGGAAGCCGAGCTTCTGAAACGGCTCGGGGTGTAGCGAATCGGAAGCGAATGAAACCAGGTTCTGAAGGTGCGGGGGCGGAACTGTCTCCGCTGAAGCGGGCTCTTGTCGCGATCGAGAGCCTCCAGGCGGAGCTGGCGGCGCGGGATCGCGCTGCGCGCGAGCCCATCGCGGTCATCGGCATCGGCTGCCGCTTCCCCGGCGGCGTGCGCGGACCGGAGGAACTGTGGAACCTCGTGCGCCGCGGCGAGGACGCCATCACGGAGATCCCGGAGGACCGCTGGCCTGTCGCCAGGCTGTACGATCCGGATCCGGAGAAGGAAGGAAAGGTCTGCACGCGCTGGGGAGGGTTCCTCGACGAGCTGGATCGCTTCGACCCCGAGTTCTTCGGCATCTCGCCGCGGGAGGCGGCCGGCATGGATCCGCAGCAGCGCCTGCTGCTCGAGGTTGCATGGGAGGCTCTCGAGCACGCCGGCGAGGGTCCTGCCAATCTCGGACGCACGCGCACCGGCGTGTTCGTCGGGATCGTCGGCGATGACTTCGCGGGATTGTACCGGCAGTCGCGGGACCTCGCGCGGTTTGACGCGCACGTCGCTTCGGGCATCGCGCGGAGCGTGGGCGCGGGCCGCATCTCCTACGTGCTCGGCCTCGAGGGTCCCGCGGTCACGGTGGACACGGCGTGCTCGTCCTCGCTCGTGGCGGTTCATCTCGCCTGCCAGAGCCTGCGCACGGGCGAATGCCGCCTCGCGCTCGCGGGGGGAGTCAATGTGCTCCTGACCCCCGAGCTGTGGGTCGCGTTCTCCCGGTCCCGCATGCTCGCGCCGGACGGGCGCTGCAAGGCTTTCGACGCGTCGGCGGACGGTTTCGCGAGGGCCGAAGGCTGCGGACTCGTGGTGTTGAAGCGCCTCCGCGACGCCGAGGCTGATGGGGACCGCATCCTTGCGGTGATTCGCGGATCCGCGATGAACCAGGACGGCAAGACCAGCGGCCTCACGGTGCCAAATGGCCCCTCACAGGAGGACGTGATCCGCGAGGCGCTGCGGCGCGGTGACGTTTCCGCCGGGGAAGTGAACTTCGTCGAGGCCCACGGGACGGGCACCTCCCTGGGCGACCCGATTGAGGTGCACGCCCTCCGCGAGGTGTACGGCCGCGGAAGGGATTCCCGGAACCCGCTGGTCGTCAGCTCGATCAAGACGAACATCGGCCATACGGAGGCGGTGTCCGGTGTCGCCGGATTGATCAAGGCCGTGCTGGCGGTCGCCCACGGTGAAATTCCCGGCAACGTGCATCTTCGGCGCCTGAACCCCAACGTGCGCCTGGACGGCGCCCCGCTCGAGTTCCCGTCGGAAACCGTGCCGTGGCCCGTGAAGGATCGCCCCCGCCTCGCCGGCGTGAGTGCCTTCGGTTTCAGCGGCACGAATGTTCACGTCATCGTCGGCGAGGCGCCGGTTCGTCCCGCGGTTTCGGAGGGCGGGCCCGATCGGCCGGTGCACGTCGTGACCCTTTCCGCGCGGACGGAGTCGGCGCTGCGCGAACTCGCGAGCCGCACCGCGCGCGCTCTCGCCGCCGGCGATGCGCCGCTGGCGGATGTCGCCTCCACACTCAACGCCGGGCGCTGGCACTTCCCCTGTCGTCTGGCGGTGGTGGCCGGTGAGCTTCGCGAGTTCACCGAACGGCTTGAAGCGTTCGTGCAGGGAACCGAGGTGCCCGGCCTGACGAGCCGCACCTCCGTTCCGCGCGAGCCGGGCCGGATCGCCTTCCTGTTCAGCGGCCAGGGCGCGCAGTACCCGGGCATGGCCTCGGAGCTCTACCGGACGCAGCCCGTGTTCGCTGCCGCGCTCGATCGTTGCGCGGACGGGCTCCGCGGTGTGCTCGAGCGTCCCCTTCTCGACGTGGTGTTCGGGAGCGACGCGGAGCTGCTGAATCGCACCCGCTTCGCGCAGCCGGCCCTGTTCTCGCTCGAGTACGCGCTCGCCGAGATGTGGAGGAGCTGGGGCGTGGAGCCGTTCGCGGTGCTCGGCCACAGCGTGGGAGAGTACGCCGCGGCGTGCGTGGCCGGGCTCGTGGGTTTCGAGGACGCCCTGGCGATGATCGCCGAGCGCGGACGGATCATGGACCGCCTCGAGTCCGGCGGCGCCATGAGCGCCATCATGGCGCCCGTGGAGGAGGTCCGCGCGGCGATCGAGCGCCAGCCCGTGTGCATCGCGGCGATCAACGGCCCGGCCCACACGGTCATCTCCGGCGAGAAGGACGCCGTGGACGCCGTGATGGCGCGCTTCGCGTCGCGGGGTGTCCGCGTGCAGGCGCTTGCCGTTTCGCACGCCTTTCACTCGCACCGCATGGATCCGATCGCCGCGGGCTTCGGCCAGTTCGCGGCGCGGAAGGGCTTTCGTCCGGGGCGCGCGCTGATGGTGTCCACCGTCACGGGCGAGGCTGTGAGTGCGGCGGATCTCGGGCATGCCGAGTACTGGCGCAGACAGGTTCGCGACCCGGTGATGTTCCACGGCGCGGTGCGGACACTCGTGTCGCGCGGCTGCCGGATCTTCATCGAGATCGGGCCTTCCACCACGCTGCTCGGCATGGCCCGGCAGTGCGCGCCGGAGCAGGCGGCATGGCTGCCGACGCTGCGCCGCGGGCGCGGCGACTGGCAGCAGGCCCTGGAATCGCTGGCGGCCCTCTACCTCGAGGGCGTCTCGATCAACTGGCGCGGGTTCGATGCGCCCTATGCGCGCCGCAAGGTCGCCCTGCCCACGTACCCGTTTGAGCGGCGGCGTCTCTGGAACGCGCCCGAACTGATCACGGGCTGCGACCGCACTGCGCCACGCGATACCCCGCGCTCGTTCGCCGGCGTCGAGGTCCGATCGCCCGCCATCGAGGGGACGGTGCTCGAAGCGACATGGAGCCGTTCCCACCCCGCCTTCCTCGGGGATCATCGGGTGCTCGGCGCCACGATCCTGCCCATGACCGGTTACGCGGCGATGGCCCTCGAGGCCGGACGCGCGGGCGGCCGAAACGCGATCGAGTCCCTCATGATCGAGGCGCCGCTGGAAATTCCCGAAACGGGATCCGTGACGGTGCAGACCGTGGTGCGGGAGGACGACTGCCGGATCTACAGCCGCGCGGGCGACACGTGGCGGTGTCACGCGCGCTGCCGGCTCGTGGCGGAGACGCCGGCGCACGCCCGGATTCGAATCGATGAATTCGGCGGCGAACCCATGGCGCCCGAAGCCCTGTACGAGCGCATCCGAAGCCGCGGCATCGAGCACGGCCCGCTCTTCCAGGCGCTGCGCGAGGTCCGCGTCGGTGAGGGTGCGGCTCTGGGAAGGCTCGATCTGCCCGAGGGAGTCGCCGAGGGAACGGAGCTGGTTCATCCGGTCCTGCTGGATGCCGCCGCGCAACTGCTCGGCGCGCTGGTCCCGGAGGAGGGCGCGTATGTTCCGATCGCGGTGGAACGGATCGAAGTCCTGCGCGCGCCTGGCTCCGCGGCATGGGCGCTCGCGCGGATTCAGGAGGGAGCTTCCCCGGAGGGATTCATCGCCGACGTTCAGGTGCTTGATCCGGATGGCGAGGTCACCGCGGCCATCCGCGGACTCGAGTGCCGCCGTGTGTCCGCGAACGAACTCGGGAAACGTCTTGGACGTGGCGCGCCCGACTGGTCGTACCAGGTGGCGTGGCGCCCGGAGTCCGGTTCGGCCCGGCTGCCCGACGTTTGCCGCATCGTGGACGGCCTCGACGCGGTGGCGATGCAGAGCGGCAGCCTGCAGGGCCTCCCGAGGTATGAGCCGTTGTTCGAGTCCCTCGACCCGGAGATCACGGCCTCGATCGTCAGCGCGTTCCGGGGACTCGGGTTTCGTTTCGAGCCGGGACGCCGCCTTGCTGTGGACGAGCTCGCCTCGGAGCTCGGCGTGGCGGCGAAACGCAGGCGGTGGTTCGAACGGCTGCTCGGCGTTCTCCATGATGCGGGGGTCCTCAGCGTGCGCGACGGAGCTGTCGAGGTTCTGCGGTCGCCCGAGGAGCGGCAGGCGGATTTCGGTTCGATCCGCGCGAGATTCCCCGAGTTCGATCCCGAGGTGCTGCTGACCGCGCGGTGTGCGCCGGCGTTCGGGGCCGTGCTCCGTGGCGAGCGCGATCCGCTGGACCTGCTCTTCCCCAACGGATCCTCCGAGGCGGCCGAGAGGCTCTATGTCCACTCGGTTTCGGCGAAGGCCTACAACGCGGTCGTCGCGGAGGCGGTCAGGGCCGTGCAGGCGAGCGTCGCCAGCGCGGGCTCGGGTGCGCCGCTGCGGATCCTCGAGATCGGCGGTGGAACGGGCGGCACGACGGCGGCGGTCGCACCCGTCGTCCCCGACGAGGCCGAGTACGTGTTCACGGATGTTTCGCCGCTGCTCGTGGAGCGCGCGCGGGAACGCTACGGCGCTCGCCGCGGGTTCCGCTTTCAACCGCTCGACATCGAGCGGGACCCGGCAGGGCAGGGGCTGGAGGCTGGTTCCTTCGACCTCATCATCGCCGCCAACGTCATTCACGCGACGGCGGACCTTGCCGGCACCATGGCGAACGTGCGGTCGCTGCTGCGGCCGGGCGGCATCCTGCTGATGCTCGAGGTCACCGAGCCGACCCTGTGGATCGACGCCACGTTCGGAATGACCGACGGCTGGTGGCGCTTCACCGATCGCGAACTGCGTTCGGACTACCCGACGCTTCCGGCGGGAAGGTGGATCGAGTTTCTCAGGCGCGAGGGGTTCGACGCGCGGTCGGTGTCCGCCGGGGCGGGCTCCCGCCAGGCGCTCCTCGTTGCGAGGCGGGTCCCGAAGGGAGCTTCCGGGAGGTGGCTCCTCGTGCCCTGCGCGAGCGGGGCCCTCGAGGAGTCCGTGGCCGAGGGTCTGCGGGCGCGCGGCCTGGAGTGCGCGGTGGCGCGCACCCGCGGCGAGCTGCGGGAAGCCCTCGAGGACGGATCCGCGTGGGATGGCATCGCAATCCTCGAGGGCCCCGGCGCCGCCGCGACGCCCGTGGAATGCCAGGAGGATCGCTGCGGCACCGCGCTGGAGGTCGTGCAGGGCCTCGCCCGGCGATCCGGCGCGAGAGTCCCGCGGCTGGTCATCGTGACCACAGGCGCGCAATCGGTGCTCCCGTCGGATGAACTGGATGGGATCGCCCAGGCGACGCTCTGGGGCTTCGCCCGCACGGTCCGTCTCGAGCACCCGGAGTTTGACTGCCGCTGCATCGACCTGCGCGACGTCCGCGATCCGGCCGTCGTCGACCTGATGGTCGAGGAGGGCGCACCCGCGGAGGTCGCGCTGCGCGACGGGCAGCGGTTCGTGCCCCGGCTCGACCGCTGGGAGGTGGCTGCCGCTGACGGGAAACAGATGGTTCTCGTCGGGGAGGGCGGCCTCGAGTCGCTTCGGTGGGAAGAGGGTGAGTCGCTGGAGCCGGCGCAGGGTGAAGTCGCGATCGATGTGGAGTACACCGCGCTGAACTTTCGCGATGTCCTCACGGTGCTTGGAACCTATGGCGGTGCGCCCGGCGCCCTGGGGTACGAATGCGCGGGCCGCGTCGCGGCGGCGGGACCTTCGACGCATTTCCGGGTGGGAGAGCGCGTGGTGGCGGTTGCGCGCGGTGCGGCCCGGAGCCGGGTCATCGCGGACGCCCGATATGTGCAGCGGATCCCGGAAACCCTCAGCCTCGAGGAGGCGGCGACGCTGCCGATGGCGTTCCTCACGGCGGCGCATGCGCTCGAGCAGCTCGCGGGCATCTCGCGAGGGCAGCGCGTCCTGATTCACGCGGCCGCGGGCGGGGTCGGCCTCGCCGCGGTGCAGATCGCCCAGGGCGCCGGCGCGGAGGTCCTTGCGACCGCGGGCAGCGAATGGAAGCGCGAGATCCTTCGCGCGGCCGGGGTGGCGCATGTGTTCGATTCGCGATCGACGAGGTTCCGGGAGCAGGTGCTCGCGGCCACCGGCGGCGAGGGCGTGGACGTGGTGCTGAACTCCCTCGCGGGCGAAATGATCGAGGCGAGTTTCGCGGTCCTGAGGCGCGGCGGTGCGTTCCTCGAGCTGGGTCGCAACGCGATCTGGACGCACGAACAGGCGGAGGCCCTCGGCCGCGACATCCGCTACTTCGTCATCGACGGTTCGGCGCTGCACCGCGAGATCGACTCGCTCGGAGCCCTGCTGGCGGACCTCGTCCGGCGAGCCGGGGAGGGGCGTCTGAAGCCGCTGCCGTATCGGGTCTTCCATGCGGACGCCGCTCGTGAGGCGTTTCGGTTCATGGCGCAGGCGCGGCATCACGGAAAGGTTCTGCTGCGACAGACGCGCGTTCCCTCGATGGAACCCACGGGAACCTATGTGGTGACGGGCGGATTCGGAACACTGGGCCTGCACGTCGCCCGATGGCTGGTTGCGAAAGGCGCGCGCCATGTGGCGCTTGCCGGGCGAAGCGCCCCGGGGGCGGCGGCACAGGGAGCGATCCGTGAGCTCGAGTCGGCCGGCGCCCGCGTGCTCCCGCGTGTCGTGGACGTGGGCTCGCGGGACGCCATGGCGGCATTTCTTCGTGAGGTGCGTCAGTCGGGTGGTCCCGTTCGGGGCGTGGTGCACGCGGCGGGCTGCCTGGAGGACGCGGCGCTCGTGCAGCAGAGCTGGGAGAAGTTTCGCCCGGTGCTCTCGGCCAAGGTCGCCGGGGCCTGGAACCTGCATGACCTCACGCGCCAGGACCCGCTGCAGTTCTTCGTGCTGTTCTCGTCGGTCGCGGGCGCGCTGGGTTCCGCCGGTCAGGCGAACCACGCCGCGGCGAGCGAGTTCCTCGACGCGCTGGCGCTGCACCGGCGCGCGCGCGGGCTGCCGGCGCTGTCGATCGGATGGGGTTCATGGGCGGATGGAGGCGCGGCCGCACGCGAGGATCTCGAGCGCAGCCGGCGTGCGATCGGAGTCTCGGACCTCGGCGTCGCGGAGGCGCTGGAGTTCCTCGAAAGAGCCATGGCCGCGGGCGGGGCCCGCGTGGTCGCGGTGAAGGCGGACTGGCGCGTGTTCATCTCCCGGCGCCCCGCCAACGCCGCGGCGGTCGGACACCTCATTCCCGCGCCGAGCGAGGTCGCGCGCGGGGGCCGCGAAGGCTCACGAACCCGTTCGGACCATGCAGGTCTGTCCGAAGGCTCCGCCGCCGGATGGATCGAGGGATGGCGCCGTGCGCCGGCCGCGCGCCGGAGGCCGATGCTCGAGCGCGAGCTGCATCGGCTCGCCGCGCGCATCCTCGGAATCGACGGAGCCGGCCGGATCCCGGCGGATCAGCCGCTCCACGAGATGGGGCTCGATTCGCTGATGGCGGTGGAACTGCGGAATGCGATCTCCCGTGCGGTCGAACGGCCGCTCGCGGCGACACTGCTGTTCAACCATCCCACGCTGGAAAGCCTGACGGATCACCTGCTGGAACTGGAGTTTGGCGCCGCATCCGAAGCGGAAGCCCGGAAATCGGAGGACGGCGGCCCGGCCGTTTCGCCCACCTCGGGAATGGATGTGCTGGAGGCGCTCGAACGGCTTTCGGACGACGAAGTCGAGGCGTTGTTCGCCCGCGGAAACTGAAATCGCATGAGCGAGTTGCTGCAGAGACTGGAGAAGCTGTCGCCCCGCCGCCTGGCGCTGATGGTGGCGGAGTTGCAGGGGCGCCTGGAGAAGGCGGCCGCAATCAGCGAACCGATCGCGGTCATCGGAATCGGGTGCCGCCTTCCGGGCGGGGTGACCGGGCCGGACTCCTTCTGGCGCCTGCTGATCGAGGGCCGCGACGCGATTCGCGAAGTGCCCCCGGATCGCTGGGACATCGACGCGTACTACGATCCGGACCCGGATGCTCCCGGCAAGATGGCCACGCGCTGGGGCGGCTTCATCGAGGGGCTCGAAGGATTCGACGCCGCATTCTTCGGCATCTCTCCGCGGGAGGCATCCGGGATGGATCCCCAGCAGCGGCACCTGCTGGAGGTTTGCTGGGAGGCTCTCGAGCACGCCGGCCAGTCACCCGAGCGCCTGAGCGGCAGTTCGACCGCCGTTTACGTCGGGATGAGCACGGCGGACTACCACCAGATGCTCCTGTCGCGCGGCATCGAGGCGGTGGATGCGTACCTCGCGACCGGCAGCGCGCACAGCATCGCCGCCGGGCGCGTGGCGTACTGCCTCGGCCTGCACGGTCCGAACCTCGCGGTGGACACCGCGTGCTCGTCCTCGCTCGTCGCGATTCATCTCGCCTGCCAGGCGCTGCGGAACCGGGAGTGCAACCTCGCGCTGGCCGGCGGCGTGAACGCGCTGCTGAGTCCCGCGACCACGGTGACATTGTCGAAGGCCCGCATGATGGCGCCGGACGGACGCTGCAAGGCGTTCGACGAGGCCGCGGACGGGTTCGTGCGCGCCGAGGGCTGCGGCGTCGTGGCGTTGAAGCGCCTCTCGGACGCCCTCGCCAGCGGGGATCCGATCCTCTGCGTGATCCGGGGTTCCGCGGTCAACCAGGACGGCCGCAGCAGCGGCATCACCGCTCCGAACGGCGCCGCCCAGGAAAGGGTCATCCGCCATGCGCTCGCGGCGGCGGGCGCACGTCCGGACGACGTCGGCTACGTGGAGACGCACGGCACGGGAACCTCGCTGGGCGATCCCATCGAGGCGCACGCCCTCGCCGCCGTGTTCCGCGGAAGCCGCGAGAAGTCGGGGCCGCTGGTCATCGGATCGGCCAAGACGAATGTCGGCCACCTCGAATCCGCGGCCGGCGTGGTCGGATTCATCAAGGCCGCGCTCTGCGTGGCCCACGGGGAAATCCCGCCCCAGCTTCATTTCCGACGGCTGAATCCGCACATCATGCTCGACGGCGCCCGCATCGAGGTGGCCGACAGGCTCCGGCCGTGGACGGGAGCCGCGCGTCTCGCGGGTGTGAGTTCGTTCGGGTTCAGCGGAACGAACGCCCACATCATCCTCGGACCGGCGCCGGAGCGGGAAGCGCCGGTGAACGCGGTCGAACGTCCGCAGCATCTGCTCGCGCTCTCCGCGCGCAGCGAGTCCGCGCTCCGCGCCCTGGTGGATCGCTACCGACAGGATCTCGCGGCGCATCCCGGGCTCGCCGCCGCCGACGTTTGCCACACGGCAGGTGCGGGTCGCTCGCACTTCGCGTTCCGGACGACGGTGACCGGCCGGAACGTCGAGGAGCTTCTTTCCGGTCTTGCCTCCTGCCAGGTCTCGGAAGGGCCCGGGCGCGCGGAGGTCGTGTTCCTGTTCCCCGGGCAGGGAGCGGCGTATCGCGGCATGGGGCGCGAACTGCACGAGACGCAGCCGGTGTTCCGCGCCGCCCTTGAGCGGTGCGCGGCACTCTTCGAGGCGCAGGGAATCGGCGGGCTCCTGAGGGGCATCATCGGCGACGGCGAGCCGAATCCGCGGCATGCGCAGGCGGAGCTGTTCGCGATCGAACATGCCCTCGCCGAGCTGTGGATGAGCTGGGGAGTGCGTCCCGCGGCGGTCGCGGGTCACAGCCTCGGTGAGTACGCCGCGGCGTGCGTCGCGGGTGTCCTGAGTCTCGAGGACGCCTGCGCCCTCGTGGCCCTGCGCGGTGAGCGGATGGCCGCGCTGACGGGCAGCGGCACGATGAGCGCCATCCTCGCCGACGAGGCGACGGTGCGCGCCGCGGTCGAACGACTCGGATTGGGTGTGGAGATCGCGGCGTTGAACGCGCCCCGCAACACGGTCGTCAGCGGAGACGCGGGCGAGATCGTGGCGCTCGAGCGCGACATGACGGACTCGGGCTTCGCCGTGCGACGGCTGGACGTGACCGGCGCGTTTCACTCGCGGCTGGTGGAACCGATGCTCGAGGAGTTCGAGCGGAGGGCGGCCGCGGTGACCTACTCCGCGCCGGAGATCCCGTTCTTCTCGACGGTGACAGGCGCCGAGATCGGACTCGAGGAGATCGGCACCGGCCGGTACTGGGCCCGTCAGATCCGGCACACGGTGCGATTCGCCCCGGCGATGAGCGCCCTGCTCCAGGCGGGTCAGCGGGTGTTCCTCGAGGTGGGCCCCGGCACGACCCTGTGCGGCCTTGGCCGCGAGGTCTCCGGCGGAGCATCCGCCGTCTTCCATGCCTCGATCCGGCGTGGGCGCGGGGACTGGACCCAGTTGCTCGACGCGCTCGCCGGCCTCTACCGCGCGGGCTTCAGGATCGACTGGGAAGGCTTCGATCGCCCCTACCGCCGCCGCAAGGTTGCGCTGCCCACCTACCCGTTCGAGCACCGGACCTTCCCTCTGCCCGCCCCATGCGAGGTGGCGCGTGCCACGGGAACGCCGTCACGGACATCGCGCGCCCTGGGCGTGCGCCTGCCGACCGCCGTGCCCACCTTCGAGGTCTCGCTCGGCGGCGCCGAGTTCGCCTACCTCCGCCAGCACAAGGTCCAGGGTCGCGCCGTGGTGGCGGGATCGTTCTTTCTTGAGATGGCGCTGGGCGCGGCGAGCGAGCTCGCCGGACCGACCGATGTCCGGGAAGTCCAGTGGCACGCACCGCTCGTGTTCGCTTCCGAGGATGCGGCTCCGACCGTTCAGCTCGTCGTTCCGGACGCGGCGCGCCGCGAGTTTCGCATTCTTTCGCGCACGGACTCGGAGTGGCGGCTGCACGTCACGGGAAGGTTTGCCGACGCGACCGCCGCCCTTGAGTCCGCGGGCGCGCACGTGTCATGGAACGATGGCGCCGACCTCCGGGATGCCGGTGCCGAAGCCTTCTTCGAGACGCTGGCTGAGAACGGAATCGAGCTCGGGCCCGATTTTCGCGCGATGCGGACGCTCGCGCTCGGGACGGACGTCGCGCGCCTTGAGGTCGAGACGGACCTGCGTGAGGCGGATCACGTCGTTCATCCCGTGGTGCTCGATGCAGTGCTGCAGGGTTTCGGAGCGCTGCTCGCGCGGGACGCCAGCGCGGCTGCATCTCTCCTTTCGCATGTGGGCGGGCTGCGCGTGACGCGGCCGCTGCGCGGCCGCGTGATCGTCACCGTCCGGACCCGGCGGGACGGAGGAGCTGTCGTCGGGGACGCGCGCGTCACCGACGCCTCGGGCGAGGTGGTCATGGAGCTCCGGGACATCCGGGTCAGCCGTTCGCCGATCGCCGCCGGGAGGGGCGGAATGGAACACCTCCGAATGGCGTGGCTTCCGCGTCCTCGTCCGAACAAGGGCACCGGCGGGCTCCCGAAGCTGCCGGACCCCGCGGAGCTGGCTTCGCCGCTGGACGAGATCGGGGCCCGACTCAGCGTCGAGACGGGTTTCGCGACCTATCCCGAGTTCTCGGCGCGCCTCGACCGGGTCTGCTCGGTCCATGTGGCGCGTGCACTCACGGAGCTCGGCATCGAATTCGTGCCGGGTCGGCGGATCTCCCGCGAGGCATGGATCGCGGCCGGAATCGTGGAACGGCATGCGCGTCTCGTGCCGCGGCTGTTCGAGATCCTGGCCGAGGACGGATTCCTTCGTGTCGAGGGCGATGGCTGGGTCGTGCAGCGCGCACCGGAGCTCGATGCGCCCGAACTGTCGGGCGGCCCGTTCGACGCCGAGGCGGTGCTGGCACAGCGGTGCGGCTCGCGCCTGGCCGACGTGCTCCGGGGCGTCGCCGATCCGTTGACACTGCTCTTCCCCGCCGGCGCGGTGGGCGAGGCGGACCGGCTGTACACCGATTCACCGAGCGCCCGCGTCTTCAACACGCTGGCCACGCGCGCGGTGCAGGAAGCCCTGAACAGCGCACCGGACCGTGCCGACTGGCGGGTGCTCGAGATCGGAGCGGGGACGGGCGGCACCACCGCCTACGTTCTGCCGGCAATTGCCGGTCGGGTCCGCGAGTACGTGTTCACCGATGTCTCGCCCGCCTTCCTTTCCCGCGCGCAGGAGCGCTTCGGCGCGCATTCCTGCCTGCGCACCGAGCTCCTTAACGTCGAGGACTCGCCCTCCGTGGAAGCCGATGGGGTGGGGGGCGACTTCGATGTCGTCATCGCGGCCAATGTGCTGCACGCCACGGCCGACCTGCGGGAGGCTGTGAGGCACGCGGCCGCGCGAGTGCGGCCCGGCGGCTGGCTCGTGCTTCTCGAGGGCACGCGGCCCGAGCGGTGGGTCGATCTGACGTTCGGCCTCACCGAAGGCTGGTGGCGCTTCCGGGATCCGGACCTTCGCGCGAGCGGACCCCTGGTGGGGCCTGATGTCTGGGAACGGGTCCTCCGCGAGTGCGGCTTCGAGCGCACGCTCGCACTGCGTGTCGGCGACAGCCAGCAGGTGCTGCTCGTCGCGAGGGCGCCGGAGCGTGCGGCGGACGCCGGCGCATGGTGGATCATTCCCGACACCGGCGGGATCGCGCACAAGGCGCTCGCGGAGTTTCGTCGCCGCGGCGTCCGCTGCGAGATCCGTTCCGGCCCGGTCGCCGCGGACGGGGCGGAACCGCCATTCGGACTGCTCGATTTCCGCCCGCTCGATCTGCGCGGCTGGCCTGAAGCGGCCGGCGTGCAGGAGGCGGGAAGACTCGCGTGCGAATCCCTGCTCGAGGACGTGAGGGAGCTCAGTCGCCGGCCGGAAACCTCCACGCGCCTCTGGATGGTGACACGAGGCGCCGTCGCGGCCACGGACGATGAACCCGGGCTCTCACCCGCGCAGGCGATGACGTGGGGCCTGGCGAAGTCCGTCGCGCTCGAAGCGCCCGGGTGCTGGGGCGGCATCATCGATCTCGATCCGGGGGATCCGGATGCCGCCTGCGTCGGGGACCTGGTCGACGAGGTATTGCATCCGGACCCCGATTACGAGGTCGCGTTCCGCGGCGGGCGAAGGCTCGTTCCAAGGCTCGTGCGCGATGCGGCCCCGCCTCCCGGGGCGCCGGTGATCGCGGCCTCGGGCGCATACGTCGTGACCGGGGGACTCGGGGCGCTCGGTCTCAAGGTGGCCCGCTGGCTCGTGGAACGCGGTGCCCGGCAGCTGGTCCTTGCGGGACGCACGGGCCTGCCCGATCGGAATCGCTGGGCCGGCCTCGACGGCGACGGCCGGGAGGCGCGACGCGTTCGCGCCGTCCAGGAGATCGAGGCCATGGGGGCGCAGGTGCGTGTACTCACGCTCGACCTCGGAGACGCCAGCGCCGTCACCGAGGCGCTGGGCGAGCTCGAACGCGAGGGCCTCCGGATTCGCGGGATCGTTCACGCCGCGGCGCACCTTGCCTCCGCGGACGTGCTCGCGATGAGCACGTCTGAACTGCGCGCGATGCTTGCCCCGAAGGTCGCGGGCTCGCTTGCGCTCGCGGAATACGCGGCCGCGCGGCCGCTCGACTTCGTGGTCTTCTTCTCCTCCACGACGGCCCTGCTGGGCGCGCGCGGTCTCGGGCACTACGCGGCGGCGAACCAGTTCATGGACGTCCTTGCCGAGGCGGGCCGTCGGAGGGGCATGCCGCTGCTGTCGGTCAACTGGGGAATCTGGGATGACATGTCGGCCGCATCCGATGCGAGCCGGGCGGAAACGCTGCGGTCAGGGCTCGTGCCGATCGCATCCGCGGAGGCCCTGGAGGCGATGGGATCGCTGCTTGGCGCGGGCCGATCGCGCGGGATCGTCGCCGCGGCCGACTGGAACGTTCTCGGCGGCTGGTACGAGGCACGCCGGCGCCGGCCGATCCTCGACGAACTGCGGCAACCCGTGAACGCGGCCGCCGTCGGAGGTGAGTCAAAGCGCGCTTCCGGCCCGGCGGGAGGCCTCGCGGAGGAGCTTCGAAACGCGCCGGTGAGCGAGCATTCGCGGATTGTCGAGTTCCGCGTCGCGTCGGAGGTCGGCGCCGTGCTCGGCATGGCGCCTGACCAGGTTCCGATGAACGCGGGGCTTTTCGATCTCGGGATGGATTCCCTGATGTCGGTCGAATTGAGGTCCCGGCTGGAGAAGGTCGCGGGACGCAGTCTGCCGGCAACGCTCACGTTCGACCACCCGAGCGCGGGTGCACTGAGCCGGTACCTGCTCGAGGCGATGGGACCCGGCACGCCCGCGGATGCGCCGGGCGAATCGGAGAACGGCTCGGTCACGGCACCGACACGGAGCCAGCCCGCGCCGGTCGCGCCCGACGACGACCTGTCGGAGGAAGAGATGGAAGACCTGCTGGCGGCGCGGCTGGACGCGCTGTCGCGATCATAGAGGCGAAGGGTTCATGGATCCGAAGAGCAACCAGCGGAAAGAGCTTCTCAGAAACGCGCTCGCGCTGATCGACGATCTGCAGGCGAAGGTCGCGGCCCATGAGGCAGCGGCGGCGGAGCCAGTCGCGATCGTCGGTCTCGGCTGCCGCTACCCCGGGAGCGTGCGGTCCGCGGAGGACTTCTGGAAGCTGCTGGATTCGGAGCGGTGCGTGGTCTCGCCGGTGCCGGACGAGCGCTGGCGCATGTCCGGGTTCGAGCCGCCGGACGTCGGCGGCAGGACGGTGCACGCGGGCCTCCTGGACGCGCTCGATCAGTTCGACCCGGCATTCTTCGGGATCTCGGCGCGCGAGGCCGTCACGATGGATCCGCAGCAGCGGCTGATCCTCGAGACGGCGTGGGAGGCGCTGGAGAACGCCGGATGCGCGCCGGATCGACTGGCCGGTTCGCCAACCGGCGTGTTCATCGGGATCACCACAAGCGATTACGCGGAGGTCGTGCGGGCGGCCTCCGCGTTCGATGTGTATGCAGCGACCGGCGGCGCCCACAACGCGGCCGCGGGCCGGCTGTCGTACGTGCTCGGACTCGAGGGGCCCTCGATCTCGATCGACACGGCGTGCTCGTCGTCGCTCGTGGCGCTGCACCTCGCGGTGAACAGCCTGCGCAGCCGCCAGTGCGATCTCGCGCTCGCGGGCGGGGTCAACGTGACGCTGACACCCGGCAACTTCGTCTGCTTCTCGAACTGGGGAATGATGGCGCCGGACGGCCGGTGCAAGGCATTCGACGCGGCGGCCGACGGATTCGTGCGGGCGGAAGGGTGCGGGATCCTCGTGCTCAAGCGTCTCTCGGACGCGCTGAAATCCCGTGACCCGATCCATGCGCTGATCCGCGGCACCGCCGTGAACCAGGACGGGCGGAGCGGCGGCCTGACCGTGCCGAATGGCCGGGCCCAGGAGGCGGTGGTCCGGCGCGCGCTCGCGAACGCGCGCGTGGAACCGCGCGCCATCAGCTATCTCGAGGCGCACGGCACAGGAACGTCGCTGGGCGATCCCATCGAGCTGAACGCGCTGGCGTCCGTCTTCCGGGGTCGGCGCGATCCGCTCCCGGTCGGATCCGTGAAGACGAACATCGGCCACGCCGAATCCGCCGCGGGCGTGGCGGGGGTCATCAAGACCGTGCTCGCCCTGCGTCACCGCCGGATCCCCGCCAGCCTGCACTTCGAGCGGCTGAATCCACGCATCGAGCTGGGCGGAACGCCGATCGAAGTCGCCCGGCAGGCGCGGGACTGGGAGCGCGGGGACACGCCGCGGCTGGCGGGCGTCAGCTCGTTCGGCTTCAGCGGAACCAACGCGCATGTCGTGATCGAGGAGGCCCCGCCGCCGGCGACGTCCCCGGCGGCATGGCATCGTCCGCGTCACGTCGTTTGCCTTTCCGGCCGCAGTGATGACGCCCTTGAGCAGACAAGAATCCATGTGGCGCACGCGGCGGCCGGGCTCCCGCCCGCCGAGATCCGACATGCCGCGCACACGCTGAACACGGGACGTCCCGCATGGCAGGCGCGCAGCGCATGGATCGCGGGCGAGGGCGACGACCTGCAGAACGTGCTGAACAACCCGCCGGTCGCGCGAGGAACCGTGCGCGCGCCGGTGCGCGTCGCATTCCTGTTCCCGGGCCAGGGCGCGCAGTTCCATGGCATGGGACGCGACCTCTACGAGTCGCACCCGGTGTTCCGGGCGGTCATCAATGAATGCCGCGAGGCGGCCGCGGGCCTGCTCGATCGCGATCTGATGGATGTGCTGACCGGCACGGACGAGCGGCTCGTCGGTCTCACGCGGTACACGCAGCCCGCGTTGTTCGCCATCGAGATCGCGCTCGCGCGCCTCTGGCAGGACTGGGGCGTCGAACCCGCATGGGTGCTCGGCCACAGCCTTGGGGAGTACGCGGCGGCGTGCGTCGCGGGGCTCTGGCCGGTTCGCGAGGCGATGGCGCTTGTCGTCGAGCGCGGCCGGCTGATGGAGGAACACGGGCGCGGCGGCGCCATGCTCGCGCTCGAGGGCACGGCCGACTGGGCGCGCTCGCTGATCCATGCGGATCCGGCCTTGAGCCTCGCGGCGGAGAACGCACCGGAACGAGTCGTCGTCTCGGGGGACACCGACGCGATCGAGCGCCTCGAGGCCCGGCTTGCCGCGGAGGGCCGGCGCACGAAGCGCCTCGATGTCTCCGAGGGGTTTCACTCGCGCCGGATGGACGAGGTGAGCCGCCTGCTGAGCGACCGAGCGCGCGCAGTCGCCCGGGGGAGGCTTGCGAAGGGCTTCGTCTCGACTCTCACCGGGACCGTCGTCACCGAGCGCGAGCTCGCCGACGGCGCGTACTGGGGACGCCAGGCCAGGGAACCGGTCCTGTTCCGGAAGGCGCTCGCCACGCTCCTCGCCCAGGGCTGCACGGCTTTCGTCGAGGTCGGCCCGGGCTCGGTGCTCACCGGCCTGGCGCGCGAGTGCGGCGGCGCGGAGGAAGCCTTGTGGCTGCCCGGCATCGGACGGCAGCGCTGCGCGTGGACCGGTCTGCTGCGGAACGCCGCCGAACTCTGGGTCCGTGGAGTGCCCGTGGACTGGCAGCGCCACGATCAGCCCTACGAGCAGCGGCGCATCGCGCTGCCGGGCTCCGTCTTCGAACGCCAGAGCTACTGGGTGAAACCGGCGCGGGCGTCCTCCGGGGGACAGGGTGCGCTCCACCCGATGCTCGCGAGCCGGACCGAAATGGCGTCCGCCCCGGGAACCCATGTGTTCGAGGGCGAGATCTCGGTCGAATCGCATCCGTTCATCGCGGATCACGTCGTGCAGGGCCGCGTGATCGTGCCGGCGACCGCGTACCTCGAACTGGCCGGGGCTTCCGCGCGCGCGCTCGGGCTCGAGGCGCCGCTCCTTCACGGCATCGAGTACCGTCAGCCGATGCACCTCGAGGCCGGCGAGGCCCGGGTCGTGCAGGTGGTGCTCGAGGGGCTCCCCCACAGCGGAAGCTTCCGCGTGTACAGCCGGCCCAAAGGCGAAGCCGGTGAGTGGACGCTCCATGCCGTGGGCGGCGTGGACGGCCGATCGGCCGGCGATCCCGACCGGGCGATGGATGCCGCGTCCCTCGGGCGCGCTCAGGCCGACGGACGCGAGCTGTCCGGCGCGCAATTCTACGAGGCCTCCCGGGTCATGGGGAACGAGTGGGGCCCGGCCTTTCAGGCGCTCCAGCGCGTGTGGATCCTCGGGAATGAGGCGTGGGCTGACGTCCGCGTGCCCGAGTCGATCCGCGAGGGTTTCGAGCGTCACGTGCTGCACCCGGCCCTTGCCGATGCGGGCGGTCACGCACTTGCGGCGCTGCTCGCGGCGCAGCCTGGCGCGGGCGCGTTCGTGGGCGCCGCGATCGATGGCGTCCGCACCTATCGCACACCCGAGCCCGGAGACCTGCTGCGCACGCACGCGCGGCTCCGTGAGACCCGCGGCGACGGCCGCGAGGTCATCGGCGACGTGGACCTCTTCGACTCCGCGGGCCGCCTGGTCTCGGAACTGCGCGGCGCCCACCTGTGGATCCTCGAGTCGTCGAAGCGCGCTCCCCGGCAGTGGTACTACGCCGTGAAATGGGAACCGGCCCCGCGGATCGCCGTGATGCCCGGCACGCCGGAGAGATCATGGCTCGTGTTCGCGGATCGCGCCGGCCTCGGAACGGACGTCGCCCGATCGCTGCGCGCCCGCGGTGCTCGATGCCGCGTGGTGGAACCCGGCGAGGAACTTCAGCTTGGACCCGACCGCGGGACATGGCGGATCCGGGTCGATTCCGCGGAGGACTATCGCGCGCTGCTTTCCGAGATGCCGGACGGCGACGTGGGCATCCTCCACGCCTGGGCTTGTGACGCGCCTTCCGGCGAGGACGTCTCGGACGCCGAGGTGGCGCTGCGCAGCGGGTGCGGATCGATACTGGACCTGCTGCGGGCGCTGAAGGCGGCGCGGCGCTCCGGCGATACGAGGCTCTGGGTGATCACCCGCGGGGCGCACCGGCTGGCGAGCGAGCCGGTTTCCGTTCTGCAGGCGCCCGTGTGGGGAATCTGCCGGTCGCTGGCTGCGGAACATGCGGAGATCTGGGGCGGCCTCGTGGATCTCGAGCCCGGAGCCGATCCCGCCGGCGAGGCGGGGCATGTGCTCGACACCATTGTCTTCGCGGACGGCGAGGACCAGGTGGCGTGGCGCGGCGGTGTGCGTCACGTGGCCCGGATCACCCCGGCCGCGCCCGCGGAGGATGAAGCCTTCGAGCCGGTGATCCGGCCCGATCGGAGCTACTGGATCACGGGCGGTCTGGGAGGCCTTGGCCTCGCGGCCGCACGCTGGCTTGCTGAGCGCGGGGCCCGGCACCTCGTGCTGATGGCGCGCACGCCGCTTCGTCGCGATGACGGGGGAACGGGGAACGATCCGCGGGCCGAAGCCGTTGGGAATCTGGCGGCCATGGGATGCCGTGTGGAGGTGTGCGCGGCTGACGTCGCGAACGAGCCGGAGCTGCGCGCCGCGATGGCGGATCTCGAGTCGCGCGGCATGCCCGAGGTTGCGGGTGTGATCCACGCCGCCGGAATCATGCGGCACAAGGCGCTCGCGGAGACGACGTGGAGGGATCTTGTGGAGGTTGGCCGCGCGAAGATCGCGGGCGCCCTCGCACTGGATCGCGTGCTGCGCGGGCGCGACCTGGATTTCGTCGTGCTGTACTCGTCGGCCTCGGCCGTGCTGCCGTCGCCGTTCCTCGGGGCATACGCGGCGGCCAACGCGATGCTGGATGCGATCGCGCACCAGTGGTCCGCCCGGGGCCGGCGCACGCTCAGCGTGAACTGGGGAATGTGGGGCGAAGCGGGGATGGCCACCGGATTCGCGTCCGACGACATCGCGCGGCTCGCGGAGCGCGGGATGGGAGTGATGTCCCTGGCCCAGGGCCTCGACGCCCTCGGAACCCTTCTCGGGTCGCGCGCGGTTCATGCGGCGGTGCTGCCCGTGGAATGGCGGAAATGGCAGGCGCATGCGCCCGCCTATGCGCGCGCGCCGGTGTTCTCTCGTGTCTGTCGGCCGGCCGATGCGGTCCCGGTGCGGGTCTCCGCGCGGGACGAAGGGAAGCGCGACCTCAGGGCCGCGCTCAGGGAGGGAGGCGAATGCGCGCGCAGGGCGGTCGCCGCGGTCATCGCGGAGGTGGTCGGCTTCCCTCCCGAGACGATCGATGCCGAGGCGCCGCTGACCTCGCTCGGGGTGGATTCGCTGATGGCGCTCGAGTTGAAGAATCGGTTCGAACGGGAGGCGGCCGTTTCGATTCCGGTGGTGTGGCTGCTCGAGGGGCCGACCCTGCTGAAGGTGGTGGAACGCCTTCAGACGGGCGGTGGCGAATCGAACGGGTCGGGGGCGGAGGGGCAGTCCGCCGAGGTCGAGTCGGCGGATGGTTCGCTCGATGTGGACCAGCTTTCCGATCGCGAGGTGGACGCCCTGCTGGCGCGCCTGACGGGCTGAGCGCGAGGACACGGCGAGGGCATGCAACGCGCGAGTTTCCAGGGGCATTGCGCGTCCGACGTGGAGCGCGAATCCGGCAGGAGGACGGCGTGCCGCGCGGCGCGGCTGTGGATCCCAGGCGGATGGGCGGCCCTGTTCTGCGCGGCGTGGGTCGCGGTGGAGCACGTGGCGTCGCATGCCGGGGTGGGATCGCACCAGGTGGTCTGGACGCGGTACCTCGTCCACACGGCCATCCTGTGCGCGCTGGTGCTCCCGCGGGGCGGGGTTCGGAGGCTGGCGCGAACGTCCCGGCCGGCTCTCCAGCTCGGTTGCGGGCTGATGATGCTGGGCATGCCCCTGGGGCAGATCGCGGCCGTTCGGACGATGCCGCTGCCCTCGGTGAACGCGTTGTTCTGGCTGGTGCCGATGGTCGTGCTCGCCCTGGAGCGCACGCTGGACTGGCGTCCGTGGATGGCCGCGGTTCTGGGCTGGGCGGGTGCGGCCGCGGCGGGCGGGTGGCGGGGAACCATCGACGGGCAGGGCGCCCTGGGCGTGCTCGTCATGGGCCTCTGTTTCGCGGGTTACCTCGTGGGAATGCGGCGGCTCGCGGCGGAGCCGGCCGAACCGAAGCTGTTCTACACCGGGGTCGTGGCGCTGGCGGGGTTCAGCCTCGCGAGCGCGGGGTTCCGGTTCGACGCCGGCTGGGAGCACTGGCTCGCCATGGCGTGCGTGGGAGCACTCGGACTGGTGGGACTCTACGGGCTGGAGAAGGCCCTCGAGTCGGCGACCGCGGGTGCCGTTGCCCTGATGCTGTTCATGCAGCCCTTGTTCGGGGCCCTCGTGGAAGTCGGCACGGGTCAGAGGTCACCGGACTGGCCGCTGGTGTCCGCCATCGGATCGATCCTCGGCGGGGGTGCAGTCCTCGTCCTGTGGACGCGGGCTGGGGGCTCTCCTCTCAAGGCGGAAACGGCCGGGAACTGAAATGAACGCAACGATCACTGCTTCCGACGTCGCGCGCATGAGCGCGTCGGAGAAACGCGAGCTGCTCCGGCGCCTGCTCCGGGAGAGGCGCCAGGCCGCCATCGAGTACCCGCTGTCGCACAACCAGCGGGCGATGTGGTTCCTGAGTCGTCTCGCGCCGGACGCGCATGCATACAACGTGGTCTTCTCGGCGCGGATCGAACCGGGGGTCGATTCCGATCGCCTCCGCCGCGCGCTGGATCGGCTCGTTGCAAGGCACGCCTCCCTGCGCACGACCGTCGTGCTGCGCGACGGCGAACCGTTTCAGCGCGACGGCGAGACAACGCCGGATTTCGAGGTGCGCGACGCGCGCGGCTGGACGGAGGCCGGGCTGGAGTCCGCCCTTGCCGCGGAGGCGCGCCGGCCGTTCGAGCTGGAGCGCGACCCGCCGTTCAGGACCCGTCTCTTCGAGCTGCAGGATGGATCGCAGATCCTGCACTGCGTCTTTCATCACATCGCCTTCGACGCGGCCTCGTTTCCCGTGTTCCTCGGTGACCTCCGGGCCCTCTACGAGGCCGAGGAAACCGGGCGATCCGCCGGGCTCGCGCCCTCGGCCGCGACGTACGGCGAGTTTGTGGAGGCGCAGCTCCGCGCCATGCAGGGCGCCGAGGGCGAGCGCCTGTGGAACTACTGGCGCGGGCGGCTCCGCGAGCCGCTCCCCGTGCTGGATCTGCCCACCGACCGGCCGCGTGGAAGCGACGAGTGCTTCGAGGGTGACTCGGTGCCGTTTCGGCTGGAACCGGAACTGACCTCCGGGATCGCGGCCCTCGGCCGAACGGTCGGGGCAACGCCCTACGTGGTTCTCTGTACGGCGCTGCAATGTCTCCTTCATCGATGGACCGGGGCGACCGACATAATGGTTGGCGCGCCTGTGACCTGCCGGACCGACGCGCGCTTCAGCGCTGTGATCGGCGACTTCGTCAACCTGGTCGTGCTGCGCGGCGAGGTGCGCGCGGACGCATCCTTCATCGAATGCGTGCGCCAGGCGCGCGCGCGCGTGCTCGAGGCGCTCGACCATCGTGAATTCCCGTTCCCGCTCCTCGTGCAGAGGCTCCAGGTGCGCCGCATGCCCGGCCGAAATCCGCTCGTTGACGTGCTGTTCAACCTGGTCAAGGCGCCCGGGAAGGGACTCGCAGAGTTCTTCGTCGGGTCAGGCGGGGAAGGGGGGCTGCCGTTCGGAAAATCCGTCCTGCGGCCGCATTCGGTCCGGCAGCAGGAGGGCCAGACGGACCTTGCGGTGATCGCGACGGAGGTGGGCGGCGCGATCACGGGCGATTTCAAGTTCCGGCGGGATCTGTTCGAACGCGCGACCGTCGAGTGGCTGGTGCGCGCCTACGAGGCCCTGCTCCGGCATGCCGTGGAGAACCCGTCGGAACGAATCGGCGCCCTCCGATGGGAGGATCCGCCCGAGGGCGGGCGCCAGGAGGCGTCCGCGGAGGAGCGGGTGGAAGTGGAATTCTGAGAATCGAACGGGCGCGGGTCGGCGCCCTCGGGGGAATCGCGAAGAACTGCATTCATGACTACGAGTGAACTGCTGGACCGCCTTCGGCGGCTGGATGTCCGTCTCTGGCTGGAGAACGGGAAACTGAAGTGCAGCGCGCCGAAGAACGTGCTGACGGCGGAGCTGCAGGCGGCGATCTCGGCAAGCAAGCCCGAGATCATGGAGCTGCTTCGGTCCGGCTCACCGGACGTGCATGGACCTGCGGGGGGATCCGACGACGGCGCGCTCTCGACCGCGCAGATGCGGATCTGGTTCCTGACGCAGATCGATCCGGAAGGGCTTGCCTACAACAACGGCGTGGGCGTGCGCATCCGCGGGCCGCTCGATGTGGCCGCGCTGTCGAACGCCTTCCGCATCCTCGTGAACCGGCATGAATCGCTGCGGACCGTGTTCCCTTCCTCGGGGGGGCAGCCGCGGGCCGTGGTGCGTCCCCCGGGGGATTTCGAGCTGCCCGTGATCGATGCGACGGACACGGCGGACGACGAGGAGAGGCAGTTGCAGCTCCTGCGCGCCCGCATCGATCAGCCGTACAGCATCGCGGAAGGCCCGCTGTTCCGGCCCGAGCTGATTCGAATCGGTCCCGACCACCATGTGCTCCTGCTGGAGATGCATCACATGGTGTCGGACGGCTGGTCGATGAACCTGCTGTTCCAGGACCTGACCGCGGCCTACAACGCGCTCGCGCGCGGGGAGGAGGTCCTGCTGCCGGCGCTCAAGGGCAGCTACCGCGATTACGTTCGCAGCGAGCGCGCGTATCTCGAGGGCCCTGCCTACAAGGAAACCGCGGCGTACTGGCGTGAGCGCCTGGCCAACGTCCCCGTCCTCGAGCTTCCGACCGACCGCCCCCGTCCGGACATGCAGACCACGCGCGGCTCGGCCGTGACGGCGCTGCTTTCGCCTGAACTCGCCGAGCGGGTGAAGCAGATCGGACGCGCGCATTCCACGACTCCGTTCGTGGTGTTGCTCGCGGCGTACAAGGCGCTCCTCGCCCGCCACAGCGGGCAGACGGACTTCGCGGTGGGAACGCCGTTCGCCAACCGAGACAGCGAGAACACCGACGTGATCGGGCTGTTCATCAACATGCTCGCCCTTCGGACGGACGTTTCCGGCGATCCCACCTTCAGCGAGCTGATCGGCCGCGTCCGGGAGACGAGCTCCGGCGCCATGTCGCACTCCGGGATGCCTTTCGAACGGCTGCTCGATGTGCTGTCCATCCCGCGGAGCACGCGCGTCCCGCCGGTGTTCCAGGTGATGTTCAACTATCACAGCTATCCGTTCGAGCTGCCCGGGATCCACGGCCTCGAGGCCTCGCCTGTCACGGCGCCGGGCGGAAGCTCGAAGTTCGAGATCACCCTGGAACTGCAGGAAACCCCGGATGGTCTGAGGCTCTTTTTCGAGTACAACACGGACCTGTTCGACCGCGTGACCGCCGAACGGATGGTCCGCGCCTACGAAATCCTCCTGGATCAGGTTCTCTCCCGGCCTGAACTCCCCCTTTCGAAGATCCGGCTGCTGGACGAGGCGGGGCGCGCGGAGGTCCTGCACATGGGCCGGGGCGCCGATGTGACGTGGGACGGCCCCGCGTGCGCCCACGACTGGTTCGCCGCCCGCGCTCGAATGCACCCCGACGCCGCGGCCGTGAGCATGGGCGATCGGAGGATGACCTATGCCGAGCTCGACGCCCGCTCCTCGGCGCTGGCGCGTTCGCTCGTCGCGCGCGGCGTGCAGCGTGGAACACTCGTCGGCATCTGCATGGAGCGCGGCCCGGACATGGTGGCCGCGCTGCTCGCCGTCTGGAAGGCGGGCGCCGCGTACCTGCCGCTCGATCCGGCGTTCCCGGCGGACCGCCTGAAGTTCATGGCCGAGGACGCCCGCCTCTCGCTGGTGCTGACGCAGGCGCCGCTGCGGGAACGCGTCTCTGGAACGTTCGAAACGGTGCTGCTCGATCACGAGGACGCATGGCGTGACGACGCGCGCGCGGAACTCCCGCGGACGGATGGCGGCGATCTTGCGTACATCCTCTACACGTCCGGCTCGACCGGGCGCCCGAAGGGCACGCTGATCGAGCACAGGGCGTTCACCAATTTCCTGAAGTCGATGGAGCAGTGCCCGGGCATGCGCACCGGCGAGCGGCTGCTCTCCGTGACGACCCTGTCCTTCGACATCGCGGGCCTCGAACTCTGGCTGCCGCTGATCGTCGGCGGCGAGGTGCTGCTGGTGAGCCGTGAAGTGGCGGCCCACGGCGCGCGCCTGCTGGAGGCCCTCGAGACGTTGAAGCCGGACATCTTTCAGGCGACCCCGGTCACATGGAAGATGCTCATCGAGGCGGGGTGGAAGGGCACCCCCGGACTGCGCGCGCTTTGCGGCGGCGAGGCGATGAGCCGGGAGCTGGCTCGCGAGCTGACCTCGCGGTGTGCCCGGGTGTGGAACATGTACGGCCCGACCGAGACCACCGTGTGGTCCACGCTCGCCGAGATCACACCGCAGACCGACATCATCACGATCGGGCGGCCCATCGCGAACACGCAGGTGTACGTGCTGGACGGCAACGTCGAGCCGGTGCCCGTCGGCATGAGCGGAGAGCTCTACATCGGCGGCGACGGACTCGCGCGCGCGTACTGGAACCGGCCCGACCTCACGGCGGAACGGTTCGTGCCGAATCCCTTCGGGCCCGGGCGGCTCTATCGGACGGGTGACCTTGCACGGTTCCGCTCGGACGGCGTGCTCGAGTGCCTCGGGCGCATGGATCACCAGGTGAAGGTGCGCGGCTATCGCATCGAACTCGGCGAGATCGAGTCCCGCCTGCTGGAGCATCCGGCCGTGCGCGACGCCGTCGTGGTGGCGGCGGGCGACGGGGCCGACCGGTTCCTCGCCGCGTACATGATCCGCGCGGGCGAGGCGACGCCCGCCGTGAGCGAGCTGCGCGCGCACCTTTCGGCGCGCCTGCCGGACTACATGGTCCCGACGGCCTACGTGTTCATGGAGGCCTTTCCGCAGACGCCGAACGGCAAGATCGACCGGAAGGCGCTGCCCGCTCCGCAGACTTCGGCAGTGGAGGCGGGCACCGAGTTCCGCGCGGCCCAGAGCCCCACGCAGGCCATGCTCGTGGAGGTGCTGCGCGGGATCCTGAAGGTGGACCGCATCGGGGTGAGGGACAACTTCTTCGACCTCGGCGCGCACTCGCTCACGCTCGTGCGGGCGCACGACGCCGTCAGCCAGCGCGGCGGCAGGATCTCTCTCATCGACTTCTTCCAGTATCCGACGGTGGAGGCACTCGCCGCGCGGATCGACGGCGCCGCCGCGCCGGCGAGGAGCTGAAGGTGCCCGATCACAGGACAACGGGACGAGAGCATCGCGGGACCTCGGCGCCAGCCGGGCGGCTGGGCGGAGGGAACGACACTTCAAGGCAGGTCATGGACTCATTCATCAGACAAGGCATCGCCATCATCGGCATGGCGGGACGTTTTCCCGGGGCCGCCAACGTGCGGCAGTTCTGGGACAACCTGACGGGCGGCGTCGAATCGGTCCGGCTGTTCACGGACGACGAACTCGCCGCCGCCGGTGTCGATCCCGGCCTGAGGAACCACCCCGAATACGTCCGCTCCGGAACGGACGTGAAGGATGCCGAGGCCTTCGACGCGGCCTTCTTCGGATACACGCCGCGCGAGGCGGAGATCATGGACCCGCAGCAGAGGGTGTTTCTCGAGTGCGTATGGCATGCCCTCGAGAACGGCGGCTACGACCCGGGCACCTACCCCGGCCGCATCGGGCTGTACGCAGGCTCCGGAATGAACAGCTACCTCGTGCGCAACCTCCTCGGCTCCGAGGAGGTGCTCCGCGAGGCCGGGTCGTACCAGTTGATGCTGGGCAACGACAAGGACCACCTGACCACGCGCGTCGCGTACAAGCTGAACCTGCGCGGGCCCGCGGTCACGGTGCAGACGGCCTGCTCGACCTCGCTCGTCGCCGTCATCCAGGCGTGCCGAAGCCTCGCGGCGGGCGAGTGCGACATGGCCCTCGCCGGCGGGGTGTCGATCTCGTTCCCGCAGACCGAGGGTTACCTGTACGTCCCGGGCATGATCCTGTCCCCGGACGGACATTGCCGGCCGTTCGACGCGGCGGCGCGCGGAACGGTCCCGGGCAAGGGCGCCGCCGTGGTGCTGCTGAAACCCCTCCCGCAGGCGCTCAACGACGGCGACTTCATCTATGCGGTGATCCGAGGCGCGGCGGCGAACAACGACGGTTCCGGAAAGGTGGGCTACTCCGCGCCGAGCGTGCAGGGGCAGGAGGAGGTGATCGTCGCCGCCCAGGAAATGGCGGGATTCGATCCGCGCTCCATCGGCTACGTGGAGGCGCACGGCACGGGAACGGAACTCGGCGACCCGATCGAGGTTCGCGCGCTGACTTCGGCGTTCCGGCGCGGCACCGCCGACTCGGGCTTCTGCGCGCTCGGGTCCGTGAAGAGCAACATCGGCCATCTCGACGTCGCAGCGGGGGCGGCGGGACTGATCAAGTGCGCCCTGACGGTGCATCACGGCAGGATCCCTGCGACCGTTCACTTCAAGGAGCCGAATCCCCACCTCGAGCTTTCCTCGAGTCCGTTCTTCGTGCCGCCGCGGACCGCGGAGTGGAACGGTGGAGGGCCCCGGCGGGCGGGCGTGAGTTCCTTCGGCATCGGCGGAACCAACGCGCACGTGTGCCTCGAGTCGGCCCCCGACCCGAAGGCCACCGGTCCCACTCGCGAATGCCAGTTGCTGGTGCTGTCGGCCGCCTCTGAGACCGCGCTTGCCGCGGCGCGCGGGAACCTCGCGGCGCACCTCGAGCGTGACCCCGGCGTCTCGATGGATGATGTGGCGTACACGCTGCAGGTGGGACGCCGCGCATTTTCGCATCGCTGGACGGCCGTGTGCCACGACGCGGGCGAAGCCGTGGAACTGCTGCGCGCGCAGGGCGACGCGCCCGCGCGGACGTCCGGTGAACCGGAGGTCGTGTTCCTCTTTCCCGGCCAGGGTTCGCAGCATCCCGGCATGGCTCTCCCGCTGTACGAAACGCAGCCGGTGGTTCGCCGGATCGTGGACGAGTGCGCGGAGATCCTCCACGGTCCCCTCGGGCTGGACCTGCGTGACCTCCTGTGGGGCGGCTCGCCGGATTCGGCGGAGCGCCTGAACGAGACGCGCTACGCGCAGCCGGCGCTGTTCGTGATCGAGTACGCGCTGGCGAAGTGGTGGATCGAACTCGGAATCCGCCCCGCCGCGCTGATCGGTCACAGCGTGGGAGAGTATGTCGCGGCCTGTCTTGCCGGCGTTTTCCCGCTGCGCGATGCCCTGCATCTCGTGGCGGAGCGCGGCCGGCTGATGCAGTCCATGGCCGAGGGCGCCATGATGTCCGTGCCGCTTTCGGAAGCGGACGTGGTGCGTCGTCTGCCGCCCGGCCTCGAGATCGCGGCGGTGAACGGCCCCGCGATGACCGTCGTGTCCGGCCCGGTCGCGGCGATCGAGGCGTTGCACGGGTTGCTGACCGCCGAGGGCGTCTCCGCCAGCCGGCTGAAGACCTCACATGCGTTCCACTCGGCGGCGATGGAGCCGATCCTCGCCGAATTCGAGGCGCGCGTGGCCGCCGTGCAGCGTTCCGAACCGAGCATTCCGATCATCTCGAACCTCACCGGCAAGCCCATGGCGCCGGGCATGGCGACGGAGGCGGGATACTGGCGACGGCATCTGCGGCACGCGGTTCGGTTCGGAGACGGTGTCGAAGGGCTCCTCGGGACCGGGGGCCGATGCTTTCTCGAAGTCGGTCCGGGCACTGCCCTGACGACGCTTGTCCGGCAGGCGAACAGCCGGGAGAAGGCGCAGGCGGTCGTTTCGACGTTGCCGCATCCGCGCGAGAAGAGGACCGCGCTGGAGTCGGCTCTCGCCGCGGTGGGCCGCCTGTGGACGTGCGGCGCGCGCGTGAACTGGAAGGCGCTGCACGAGGGTGCCCCGAGGCGGCGGACGCCGCTGCCCGAGTATCCGTTTCAGCGGGTGCGCCACTGGGTGGAGCCGAAGCCCGCGAGGGCGGTGACCGTCGCGAAGCCGGCGGATCTCACGCGGAAGGAGCTGGATGACTGGTTCTACATTCCGTCATGGCGGCAGACGCCGCCGGCGCGGGTCCTCGCGAGCGACGACACTCGCGGGAAACGGGTCGTGATCCTTGCCGATGGGCTCGGTTTGTCGGACCGCCTCGCGTCGGCGCTCGCGGAGCGCGGGTGGAAGCCGGTCCTTGTGCACCAGGGCGCGGGTTTTGCGCGGCGCGACGACGGGTCCTTTGAGGTGGATCCACGCCGGCCGGAGCATTTCGACGAGGTTTGCAGCTCCGTGGGCGGCGGCATCGGGGCGATCGTTCAGCTCTGGGGGCTCGCGATGAACCCGGGCGCGGGTGATGCCCCGCGGCTGCGGGAGATCGGGTTTTACCCGCTGCTCTGGCTCCTGCAGGCCTGCGTGCGGCGGGATCCCGAGGAGGCCCTGCGAGTCCATGCGGTCGTGTCGGGCGCCTTCGAGGTGATGGGCGAGGGAGTCCTGAACCCGGACGCCGCGGTGACGCTCGGACTCGTGAAGGCGCTGCCGTTCGAGGTGGCCCCCTTCAGGGCTTCCCTGATCGACATCCCGGCTGCGGACAAGGTGGACGCGGACGCGCTGGCGGCCGAGCTGGAAGTTCCCGCCACGGGCGACGTGGTGGCGTACCGGGCTGGTCAGCGGTGGGTGCGCGGCTATGAACCCGTCCGCCTCGGGGCGGTGGACGGCACTTCGCCCTCATGGAAGAAGGGCGGTGTTTACCTGATCACGGGCGGCCTCGGGGGCATCGGCCTCGTGCTTGCGGAGCACCTTGCAGGCACGTGCAGTGCGCGGCTGATCCTCACGGCCCGCACGCCGCTGCCGGAGCGCGAGCGCTGGGACGCGGTGCTCGCCCAGGAGCCGGAGGATCACCCGGTGGCCCGGCGGATCCGGGCGGTCCGGCGGCTCGAGGCGCATGGATCGACCGTCATCGTGTCCGCGACCGACGCGGCGGATCGAGCGGCCATGAGCGCCCTCGCCGCGGAGGCGCGCGCCCGCTTTGGCGGCATCGACGGCGTCCTTCACGCCGCGGGAGCGATCGGCAATGCCAGCATTCCGGACGGGCAGACCGAACCGTTCGAGGAGATGTTCCTGCCCAAGGTCGAGGGCACCCGCGTCGTTCTCGACCTGTTCGGAAACTCCGAGGCGCGGTTCATCGTGCTGTTCTCATCGATCAGCACGGCGCTCGGCGGGATGACCCTCGGAGGTCACATGGCGGGATATGTTGCGGCCAACGCGTTCCAGGACGCCGTGGCCGCCACTCACGACGCGCGGAATGCCTCGTGCCGCGTGCTCGTCACGAACTGGGATTCGTGGAGGGAGACCGGCATGGCTGTGCGCAAGGATCCGGATCTCTCCGATGCCGCGGCCCGCCGCTTCGCGGAAACGACCAAGACATGGGTTGGATCCGCCGAGGGGGTGGAAGCGCTGGAGCGGATCATGGCGGCGGGGTTGCCGCAGGTGATCGTGTCCACGCGCGACCTGAACCAGCGGATTGCCAGCCGGCGCATGACGGAACCGGCCGCGCCCGCAGCCGGCAATGCACCCTCCTCCGCGACGCCGTCGGCTGGTGCGGCCCCCTCGGCACCCGCCGCCGGGGAAAGCCGGAACGGCAGGGCGCTTGATCCCGTCGAGGCGGGGATCATCGACATCTGGAAGGACCTGATGGGCGTGAAGTCAATCCGCGCCGAAGACGACTTCTTCGAGCTCGGCGGGCATTCGCTGCTCGGAACGCAGGTCCTCGCGCGGGTGCGCAGCCGGTTCGGCGTGGCGCTTCCCCTGCGCGCGATCTTCGAGGCAACGACTCCCGCCGCGATGGCGGACCTGATCCGATCGAGCACCGCGGGGGGTGGGCAGGACCCCGCGGGCGCCCCCGCAGAGGAAGGCGAGCGCGAGGAGATCGAACTGTGATCGAAGCCTCAGCCACGGCCAGGACGGGCCAGAACCACAAACACTCCCCGGGCATGAACCGAGAAACCATCGACCTCATGGACGAGCTGCGCCTTGCGGGCGTCCAGTTGTCCAGCCGGGACGGCCGTCTGCGCGTGAGCGCGCCGGCCGGACGGATGACGCCGGAGCTGCAGGAACGGCTGCGCCAGCACAAGGAGTCCATCCTTGAGGCGCTCTCGCGCGGTGCGCTGCCGCCGATCCCGATCACCGACCGTGGTGCGCCGATCCCCGTCAGCCTGAGCCAGCAGCGGCTCTGGCTGATGGACCGCATGGACCCCGGCAATCCCGCCTACAATCTCGTGCAGGCCCACAGGCTTCACGCGACGCTCGACACCGCGGTTCTCGAGAAAGCCCTGGTGCTGCTCGCGGAGCGCCATGAGACGCTGCGCACGACCTTCCACGACGAGGGTGGCGTGCCGGTTCAGCGGATCCACCCGTCCATGTCCTTCCCGGTCGATGTGCTGGATCTGCGCGACCTCCCCCCGGACCAGCGCGAGGCCGCGGCGGAGGAGCGGATCCGCAGGGAATCGCTGCATTCGTTCAACCTCGAGGAGGGGCCGCTCCTGCGGGCGCTGCGGATCCGGCTGGAGGATTCGGAGGAGTACCTCGTCTTCGTGCTGCACCACATCATCGCAGACGGATGGTCCATGCAGATCCTCCGCCGCGAGGTCGGTGCGCTGTACGAGGCGGTGTACACGGGCGCACCGAGCCCGCTGCCGCCGCTCCCGGTGCAGTTCGCGGACTACGCGGCATGGCATCGCAAGGCGGTCGAGGGCGAGGTCGAGCAGGCCGACGCGGAGTACTGGAGCCGCAAGCTGAGCGGCATCGAACCGGTGCTCGAACTCCCCACGGACCGTCCGCGGCCCCAGCAGCGCAGCCACGCGGGTGCCGTCCATCGCTTCAACGTGGACGCCGGGTTGACCAGGGAGCTCAACCGTGTCGCCCGGGCGAACGACGCCACGCTCTTCATGGCTCTCCTGTCGGCGTTCGCCACGCTCCTGCATCGCTACACCGGCAGCACCGACTTCTGCATCGGCGCGCCGGTGGCCGGCCGGACCCGTCCGGAGACCGAGCCGATGATCGCGATGCTCGTCAACACGGTCGTCCTGCGGATGGAACTCGAAGGCGATCCGACCTTCCGGGAACTGCTGGTCCGAAACCGGACGACCACGCTCGAGGCGCTCGAGCACCAGGCGCTCGGCTTCGAGAAGCTCATCACTCTGCTGGACGTCCCGCGGAGCACGGCGCACACGCCCGTGTTCCAGGTGTTCTTCGGCATGGAGGAGGTCAGCGCGGAGGACGAGGCGGGCGTCGTGCGCACCCTCGAGGTCAATCTGCCCACGGCAAAGTTCGATCTGACGGTGAACGTGGAGCATTCCACGAAGGGCCTGCGCGTCACGTTCGAGTACAGCACGGACCTGTTCAACGCCGACACGATCGAGCGCATGGCGGGCCACTTCGTGGAGCTGCTCCGGAGTGTCGTCGAAAGCCCTGCGGAAAGGATCTCGCGCCTCCGCCTGATGGGTGAGGAGGAGCGTCGCATGGTCCTGGAGCGATGGAACCCCGAGCCGACGACGTGGCAGGGCCCGGCGTGCGTCCACGAGGCAATCGGGGAGGCGGCGAGGCTCCGGCCGGGCGCGGTCGCCGTGAGCATGGGCGACCGGACGCTGACCTACGGGCAACTGATCGAGCGAGCCGACTGGCTCGCGCACCGCCTCGTGCACCACGGCGTCGGACTCGAGACGCTCGTGGGTGTCTGCATGGAGCGCTCGCCCGAGATGGTCATCGCGCTGCTCGCCATCTGGAAGGCCGGCGCCGCCTACGTGCCGCTGGACCCCGGCTTCCCGCGGGAGCGCCTCGAGTACATGGTGGCCGACGCGCAGCTGCGCCTCGTGCTCACGGACGGCCCCAACTCCGATCGGTTTCCCGAGGTGGAGATGCTCCGCGTGGACAACGCGACGGAGCCGGATCAGGCGAACGGAGTGACCCTGCCCGTCGCACGCCAGGAGAACCTCGCGTACGCGATTTACACGTCGGGCTCCACAGGGCGCCCCAAGGGCACGATGATCGAGCATCGCGCCCTGATGAATTTCCTGCGCTCGATGGCCATCGAGCCGGGGATGGAGGCCGGCCAGCGGCTGTTGTCGGTGACAACGCTTTCGTTCGACATCGCCGCGCTGGAGCTCTGGCTTCCGCTCATCGTCGGCGCGGAGGTGCGGCTCGTCAGCCGCGAGACCGCCGCGATCGGCGAAAGGCTCCGGGACGAGATCGAGCGGAGCCGTCCGGACATCCTCCAGGCCACACCCGTCACATGGCGGCTGTTGTTCGACGCCGGGTGGAAGGGAAGCCGTGATCTGAAGGCGCTGTGCGGCGGCGAGGCGATGAGCCGCGAGCTGGCGCGGGATCTCCTGGAGCGATGCGGACGGGTCTGGAACATGTACGGGCCGACCGAGACCACGGTGTGGTCCACCCTCCACGAACTGCATCCCGATGAGGATTGGATCTCGATCGGGCGCCCGATCGCGAACACGCAGGTCCATATCCTCGACCCGCAGATGCAGGTGACCCCGATCGGCGTGCCGGGCGAGCTGTTCATCGGTGGCGACGGTCTCGCCCGCGGCTACTGGAACCGGGAGAAGCTGACGGCGGAGCGGTTCGTCGAGAATCCCTTCGGCCCGGGGCGCCTCTATCGCACGGGCGACCGCGCTCGTCTCCGGTCCGACGGGCGCCTGGAGTGCCTCGGGCGCCTGGATCATCAGGTGAAGCTGCGAGGGTTCCGCATCGAACCGGGCGAGATCGAGTCAAGGCTGCTCGAGCACGAGACCGTGCGGGAGGCTGTCGTTGTGCTCACCGGGTCCGGGGGCGCCGACCAGGAGCTGGTCGCGTATGTGACCCCCGGCGGTGAAACGCCCCTGAATCCCTCCGAGCTGCGGCGGCATCTTTCCGCGCGCCTTCCGGAATACATGGTCCCGGCCTTCGTGATCTGTCTGGATGCGATCCCGCGCACGCCGAACGGGAAGATCGATCGGAAGGCACTGCCTCCTCCCGACCTGTCGGGGCGCCCGGCCTGCGAATCCGTGATGCCGCGCGACCGTCACGAGGGGCAGCTCTTCGCGATCTGGTCGTCGCTCCTGCCCGGGAGGAAGTTCGGTGTGACCGACGACTTCTTCGAGGTCGGCGGGAACTCCCTCCTCGCGGCGCGGATGGTGAGCGAGATCCAGCGTCTGATGGAGGTGGAGGTTCGTCTCGCGGAGCTCTTCCACTCGCGGACGATCGAGTCCCTCGCGAAGGTGGTTGCGGCGGGCGGGAGCCAGTCGCGCTGGGAGTGTCTGGTGCCGATCCGGCCCAAGGGCTCCAAGGCGCCGCTGTTCATGGTCCATGGCATCGGCGGAAACCTGCTGTGCTACCGGCAGTTGATCGCGTGCCTTGGCGAGGACCGTCCGATCTACGGTCTCCAGGCGGTGGGCGCGGTCGGCAACCGGACGCCCCTCGAGCGGGTGGAGGCGATGGCGAGCCACTACATCGCGGAGATGCGGGAGCTCCTGCCGAATGGCCCGTACCATCTTCTTGGCGCGTCCTTCGGCGGGACCGTGGTCTATGAGATGGCCTGCCAGCTCGCGGAGGCGGGGCAGCCACCCGGTCTCGTCGTGATGGTGGACACCCTGAGAAACGATCCCCGCGACATCACGGCGCGCATCCGGATGCAACTGCTCTGGGAGCGCGTGGCCCATCACCTCGGGGAACTTGCGCGCAACCCGTTCGCCCACATCCGGCGGAAGTACAAGACCCTGCGGCGCCGCGTGGAGACGCGGTTCTACCGCGCGGCCCGCACGGTATACAGCTCGGTGGCCGCCTCCCCCGTGCCCACCCGATTCATGCGGGTGCAGGATGCGCTTCGCCTCGCCGCGGGCCTCCATCGTGCGCGGCCGTCGCCCGTGGCCCTCACGCTCTTCCGCTGCCGCAGGCAGCCGCTCGGTGTCCTTGCGTCGGCGGACCTTGGCTGGGGATCGGTGGCCCGGGGCGGGGTCACCGTGGATGAAGTGCCGGGCGATCACACCTCGATCCTGACGATGCCCGACGTCGCGGTGGTCGCGGAAAAGCTCACCGCCGCGCTCGACGTCTTCGAGCAGTCGAATCGATCGAACACGCAGGAGGTTTCATGATGAGAACCGTCGCTTCATCACCGGGGGGCGGGAAACAGGAGATCCTTTCACCGGCCGCCGCGGAACGGCTCCGTGCGCAGATGCTGCGCCTCGTGAGCAAGGGATTCTACGACGAGCTGTTCCGATACGGCGTCCAGCGCGGCGAGATCGTCCGGGTCGCGGCCCACCTGCTGGACCAGCTGCTCGGACGAGGCGAGGAGTCTGCAGTCGGAACGACGTCGCGCCGGCGCCTGTTCACGATCGCCGATGTCGAGGACGCGTGGGAGTCACGCCGCTGTCTGACCGTGGGCGAGGTCAGCCTCCGGCCGATGGACGAGGCCGTCGCGGCTCTCGCCGTCGGATGGATGCAGGTTCCCGGAGTGCGGGACAGCTTCATCCCTCCGTTCCCGGAGGATCCCCGCGAATTGATGGCCGCGCTGCTCGATCCCGCGTCCATCTATCTCGCGATCCTCCATCGCGGACAGCCCGTCGGCTTCATCGGGGGCACGAACATTGACCGGGAGGCCGGCAGACTGGAGATGAAGAAGCTTGTCGGCGAGCCGGGACAGCAGGGCCGCGGCATCGGGAAACGCGCGACATTCGCCTTTCTCTACCACGTCTTCGTGAGTCTGGGACTGAACAAGGTCTGCGTGCACTCACGTGACATCAATATCCGGAACATCAATCTCAACAGCCGGTTTGGCTTTGAGGTGGAAGGCGTGCTGCACGAGGAATTCCGCGTGGGTGACCGGCGCGAGGACATCGTCCGAATGGCGGTGAGAAGAAGCGTGTGGATGAACCTGTTCGCGGGTTCGCCGCAGGAGAGAAACGCTTCCGGAGGATCATGACTTCCCGTGTCCCAAAACAGACCCCGGATGTCCGAAAGCCGGATAGAGAGACTGGAATGGCTGTGGCACGATGACACCAGCATCGGGGCACTTATGACGACGACGATGAGCAAGCTGACAGGTCTGATCGCCACCGCGCTGGCGCTGACAACTCTCTCCGCGAGCGCGCGCATTCAGGTTCCGGTCGTTCCGGAACCCTCCACTTACGCCGCGGGCGCCGCGCTGGTCGGCATCCTCGCCGTGATTCATTTTCGCAGACGACGGAACAGGTGAGAGACGTAATCATTGTGCTGTACGGGAAAACGGGCCGATCCCCCACGGGAACGGCCCGTTTTTTTCAGCCCGTGACGTTCCCGCGGCGGCTCGCGGGCGGCTCCCGATGAGATGAGACCCGGCTGAATCCGGGTGATCCCCCCTGAGAAGGAAATAGCATGCGGAAGTTTCTCTGGATCGTTGGTGCGGTGATCGTTCTGACGATCGCCGCGGGTTCCCTGGCGCTGAGGCGTGACGCGGAGGATGATCGCGGGGACGTGGCGCTCGGACTCGCGAAGGAGTTCATCGGCCGGTCCGACATGCAGGGCGCCATGATGTGGCTGCGGAAGGCCCTCGAGGAGAACCCTCGGAACGAGGAGGCCTGCCGGCTCATGGCGGACCTCGCCGAACTCGCGAGGTCACCGAGTGCCGTGCTCTGGCGCCGGAAGGTGATCGAGCTGGCGCCCGGTTCGGTCCCCGACCTCGTGGCGCTCGCCCGCGCGGCCATCGCCTCGGAGGACCTCGACACTGCGCAGGACGCCCTCGCGAGGGTGCCCGAATCCGCCCGCGACAACCCCGAGTACCTCAGGATGGCGGGCGCGCTCGCCGCCGCGCGGGGTGAGTTTGAAGCCGCGAGCGACCATTTCCGCGAGGCGATCGGTGCGGAGCCCGAAAGCCGCCTGCTCCGACTGAATCTCGCGGTGGCCCGACTGCGCGCGGCGTCGCCCGGGGCGCGCGCGGAGGGACGCGCCATTCTCGAGGAACTTCGCAACGATCCCGAGGCGCGGACGGAGGCGCTCCGGCACCTTGTTCTCGATGCGCTGAGGGTCGCGGAGACGGACCGCGCCATCCAGACCGGCGAGGAGCTGGCTCGCGAGCCCGGGGCCCTGTTCACCGACCGCCTCCTCCTGCTCGAGGCCTTCCGTGCGGGGGATGAACCGCGCATGGCCGGCGCCCTCGCGGAGCTCCAGGAGTCTGCGGCGGATCATCCGGCGCGCGTGTTCGACCTCGGCAAGTGGATGCTTGCCGCACTGCCGCCAGGAGAAGCGCTCGAGTGGTTCCATCGGCTTGAACCCGTGCTGCGGACGAACCTTCCGGTCGCGATCGTCGTGGCGGATGCCCTCATGGGCTCGGGCGACTGGCAGGCGCTGCGCGAGTTCGTGGCCGATCAGGCGTGGGGCGGGATCGAGCCGGTCCGCCTCGCGTACCTTGCGCGCGCGTTGCGGGAACAGGGAATGAACGAGGCCGCCCGCTCGGAATGGACGCGCGCGCTCACCACGGGGCAGGGGGATCGCGCGCACCTCTGGACGCTCCACCGCGTGGCCTCGGGCTGGGGATGGCACGCGGAAGCGGAGGAGGTGCTCTGGCTGATCGTCGGACGATATCCCGGCGACGCGGACGCCGTGCGCCTGCTCACGGCCCGGCTGCATTCGGAGGGACGCACCCGCGCGCTGCTGTCGCTCTATCAGTCGCGCCGGCTCCATGCCCCGCAGGATCTCGAGCTGAAGAACAACGTCGCGGCGCTCGCCCTGCTCCTTGGCGCGATCGAACATCAGCCGCATGCGCTTGCCCTTGAGGCATACCGCGACGCTCCCGAGGATCCGAACATCGCATCGACCTACGCCTACTCGCTGCTCGTCCAGGGGAGGGCGCGGGAGGCGCTCGACGTGTTCCGCACGCTCAGCGCGTCCATGCTCGAGCTGCCCGCGGTGAGCGGCTACTACGGCCTCGTGCTCGCCGCATGCGGAGATGCGGAGGGCGCCCGCCAGCATTGCGAGCGGGCGCTGCAGGGCCGCCTTCTCCCGGAGGAAGTCGCATTGTTTCACGCGGTCCGGCGTCCCTCGGAAGGCTGAGCAGAGGTTCTTTCACGCCCTCCGGCCGGGGCGCCCGCGCATCCACCGGAATCTTCTTCCGCCGCTCGCGGCTCCCGGGAGAGACCGCCCCGGCGTGATTCCGTGCCGAGGCGGTCGTTGACGCACGGGCCGAGACTGATTTGATGCCCCGCATCCATGGGAGCGAGGCATCGAAATCCGTCCGGCGTCCGACTGCTCGTCCTTGTCCTGATGGCGGCCTCCGCGGTCCGCGCGGCACCCGCGGAACCTCCCGTCCGGGACGGGCTCATCCTGCATTTCGACCTGGCCGCCCAGGCCGGGGCCCGGGAGGCGGCTTCCCTGCCGCCGATCGGCAACGGTTCGGCGGTCGATCTTCTTCTCGACGGCTCGGGCGCGCACCGCGATGCGCACCAGCCGGCCGTCGGTCTTCGCCCCGTGTTCATCACCGATGGCAGCGCTGCCTATGCGCGATTCGACGGTCGCTCCTTTCTCGGGATGGCCGGACCGCGGATTTCCTCGGACGAACTGACGATCTTCCTGCTCGCGGCGCCCGCGACGAACCGGGGCGGATTCACCGGCATGTTCGCGGCGGCGGCCTTCGGCGCCAACGATTACACGACCGGTGTGAACGTGGACTTCGGGCCCGCGCCGAGCAGTGACCTCGAGGTCGTCAACGTCGAGGCGGCCGGCGCCAGCGGGTATCAGGACCTGCTCTCCCCGGGATTCTTCAACGCGGCTCCGCGGCCGTTCGGAGCGTTCCACGTGTTCACCATTCGCGTCGGCGCGGGCACGAACGGCGTGGAGGTCTTCCTCGACGGCTTCCGCGGCGGAGGGCGCGCGAGAGACCGCGTCCCGATCGCGATGGACCAGGTGGTCGTCGGCGGGAGGTTCTACTCGAACGATCCCGGCCAGCCACCGCATGCGCAGGGCTTCTTCGAGGGCGCGATCGCCGAGGTGCTGGTGTACGACCGCGCGCTTCCGGATGCGGAGCTTCGCCGCGTGGAGGAGGCGCTCGCCGCCAGGGTGACGGACCTCGACGGGCTCCTCCATGGCAGACGGGGGCACGCGCTCGAGACGGTGGAGGACGCGCCTGTCGTCCAGATGCTGGTCCCGGGTTTCGAGGTGCACGAGCTGCCCCTCCGGATCGGCAACGTGAACAACGTGCGTTACCGACACGACGGAAGGCTCGTGGCACAGGGTTACGACGGCCGGATCCACCTGCTGAGCGACACGGACGGGGACGGCCTCGAGGACCACGGCGAGGTGTTCTGGGACAAGCCCACGCTGCGCACGCCGATCGGCATCGCGCTCACTCCGAAGGATGACCCCCGCGGGGACGGCGTCTTCGTCGCGAGCAAGGGCAAGGTGTCGCTCATCCTCGATCGCGACCGTGACGGACGCGCCGACGAGGAGGTGGTGATCGCCAGCGGATGGCCGGAACCCTTCCACAGCGTGGACGCGCTCGGACTGGCGATCGATCCGTCCGACGGCTCGATCTACTTCGGCTTCGGCTGCGCGAACTTCGTGGACGCCTACCAGATCGATCCCGCCACGGGCCAATCACGCTACGACCTCGGCAGCCATCGCGGAACCATCCAGCGCATCAGCCCGGACTTCTCCACGCGGGAAA
>CAYMDA010000020.1:0-79343 GCA_964389135.1 uncultured Verrucomicrobiota bacterium
TCAATGGGGCCACGCCTGTGAAGGCGTGGAAATTTCTGAGGTGATTTTGGTTGTCATGGGTGTTAACTCGCTTCAATGGGGCCACGCCTGTGAAGGCGTGGAAATGAGTGGCCTACCAGTTTGGCCCGCGGGGCGAGATGGAGCTTCAATGGGGCCACGCCTGTGAAGGCGTGGAAATTTCCGTGCACGTCCCATGCCCGCACGACCACCCAGAAGCTTCAATGGGGCCACGCCTGTGAAGGCGTGGAAATCCCCCGCGGCATCAGCGCCGATCCCATGCGGCGCGACATGCTTCAATGGGGCCACGCCTGTGAAGGCGTGGAAATGGCACAGATGCAAGAGGCTGGACAGCAGCATATTGGCGCCGAATGTGCGAGTGCCGGCGCCGGACATCTCTCGGGTTCAGGCCTTGCACGTGCAATTGCTACCGTAAGGCGCGGATGCTAAGCAAGTTAGGATTTGCGAGCGGGTGCGGCGTCCCGTTCGTCACCGCACCGCTCGCGGGCACCGATAAATGTCAAAGATCGATGCGCGCGTGTCCGTCAGAAGACGAAGCACGGCGCGTCGAGATCGATATAGGGGATCCCCATTGCCGTGATGACGCGGTCCCCGCGCCCCGTGGCGGGTCCCAGGGCGACGAAGAGCACCTGATCCTTGGTGAAGTCGATGATCTCCGTCAGTTCAGATTCGAGGCGCTGTCTTTCAACCGCATTGAGGTCACACTCAAAGACGCTGTACTGGAGGTGGTCTCCGTAGTTCTTGCAGGTCTTGAATACCCGCCGAAGACGCTTTGGATCAGCGATATCGTAGCACACCAGGTATGTCGTTCGCATGCCTCGAGAAACCAGTCTGTCAGCGGGTTGTGAGCGGGATGTACTCCGGAATCTCCTCGGTCAAACACCGCGCGAGGATGCGGGCCTGGAGTTCGATCGCCCGCCGATAGCTCACCTTATAGTCGAAGACGGGGTGGGTAAGCAGGGAATTCATCCGTTGTTCATAAACAGTGAAGAATGTCTTCCGTCCCCTGGGGCTCAGGTTGATTGCGTCTCCGGCGCTGACAAAGTCTCGCTCATCCAGCATGCGATTGTTGACCGCGGTGATCACGGCACTTTCCGCGACGAGCGGTCGGAATTCCTCCATGAGGTCGAGCGCGAGAGCCGGGCGCCCGAACCGAGGCTGGTGGTAGAATCCAACGTACGGATCGAATCCAACCGCCAGGGCTGCGATCGTGCAGTCCTTCGCAAGGAGGCTGTATGCAAGTGAGAGAAGGGCGTTGATCGGATCCGTTGGCGGTCTGCGGTTTCGTCGCGTGAAATCGAACACGGAAAGCGACGATCGCGCACCTGCGTCCTTGTCCGTGATATCCGTGCCAGCCTTCAGCATTCCAGCGAATTCGCTAAAGTAGGCGGAGGCGGCCGCGCCTTCAATCCCAAGGAGTTGATCTAACGAAGTCGCCTCGAATGCGTCGAGTGACGCCTGCCTGAGGCGGGCGAGGACCGTGGCCGGAGGCTCGATATGGTTTCGCATCAAGAGTGTACGGTGGTTTCGGATCTTGCCGGATACGAATCTTCGGGCGAGATCCAGCCTGAATGCCGGCTGCCATGCGTGGTGGAACTGTTTGATCCGGAGAAAGACGTTCTTCAGGCCGTGTCCGCGTGTCAGGCCGTAGAACCAGCCCCCACCGGAGAACCACGTGACGGGAACTTCAGCCCCGCAGAGTGCCTGGATCGCCTGCGTCGAGATCTGGATGTTCCCGAAGACGGAGACGTGCTGCACATCGCTGATTCTGACCTCCTCCACGTCCGTGCGGTCCGGGTGCTTGACGGTGAGGATCCGGTCGCGCCTGCCGACGTGAATGCCCGGGGTGTTGAGGAACAGGACGCGTGTTTCATCACGAGCCGCCATGAGCCGCCGTGGCGAAAGACGTCGCGGTCGGCGTTGCTGAACCCCGACGGGGGAGGGTGGTGTCCCTGTGACATCCCGGTCCGCGGCAGACATGTCCGGAGCTGACTGGGAGACAAGGAGCTCCGTTTCGTCGGGCAGACAGACGGGGGCGAGGGAGCAGCGAACGCACTTGGGTGAAGCGGATAGCGGAGCAGGGATCGGACCGGAGGCGCAGTGCCGTGCCTCGCGTATCTGCTCCTGGATCCATTTCTCGAGGTCAGCGGTCATGTCGAGGCGGACGCGCTGCCTTGTAGTCTTGTAGTAGATCAGGCCGTGATCGCATGCATACCCGTTGTCCCGCAGGATGAGGATTTGCAGTCCGAGCTGCATGCGGTCCGCAGGCCAGAGGTCCGCGGAGGATTCGCCTTGTCGCGGCGCACCCGCCTTGTAGTCGACAGGGACCACGACGCGCGGCGCAAAGAGGTCCGGCTGGGGATCGCGACCCGGCGGATGGATCTCCACGAGGTCGAGTTTCGCAATGACGCCCAGGCGTGTGGAGCTGAGTGTGATCGAACGTGAATGGATCACGTCGACGGATGAGGTGGATGTGGGATCCTCCGCATCCTGCAGTTGTGTCCCCGCTGGGGATCCAGCGTCTGGAGAGGGCAGCTTGCCTGTACCAGAATCCACACGACGATGTACGGCGGCGCCCCGGAGGGTGTCGGCGTTCTCGACGAAAACGCCCTCGACGAACTCGTAGAAGAACAGGCGGGGGCAATAGACGAATTCGTTCAGCATTCGGGCCGGGATCAATTCGGGGATCGCGCGGCCCTCCTCAGGCTGGGTCGCCGGGGGTGGCTGTCCGCGATTCGGATTCGCTGCGGGAGCCGGAGCGACCCTGGTGGCCTGGAGACCATTTCGCAGGAGATCACGAGCGCGGGCGTAGATGGCGAGTGGTTCAAGCGGAGGTTGGGAGCTCCTGGAGTCTTCACGAAGGGGGCCGCGAGAAGAGGCGCCGGGCGAATCGGCGCGCTTCGAGGCATGGGAGGGATCGCCGAACATGGGGAACGCTGTATAGACTAGTTTGCTGGCCTCACGGGACGCAATCTGGGATTCCAGATCACCAGTTCCACAACGGCCGCGAAGCCACATTCTTGAACTCGGGAGATGGGTTGAGGTTGGTTGGTGGAGTTCTGCGAATTACGAGGGGATCCTCGAGCGGTCTTGGAAGGGGGCGGTGCCCGGGTGAGGGAATCACGTACGATGTAACCTCTGGGGGGAAATTCTTAATTCTCCAGTGTGGGGCGGGGTGCCCCGGAACTCTGGAGGATTATGCAAACTGCACGTGAACGGAGCGGGAGATCATGGGGTCTCGTCGTCGGAAGGTGGGGCGCAGCGGGAATGGTGTGCGTCGGCTTCCTTGTCGCAAGCGGGTCCGCGCATGGCGCCGGGGCGGTGTTCGAGCGAAGCGCGCCCCATGCAAATGTCGTGAGCCACGGCACCGTGCCGCCGGGCCGAGGATCGCCGGGCTTCGAGCTTCACGCGGACCTGCGCACCGGCGACTCCGGGTCGGCCTCGGGCGGGGCGGTGTTCCTCTTCGCGGATGGTTCGGTCCGCAGCTTCCACGCGGTGGGAGGAAGAATGCAGAACCGCGGCATTTCCGGTTCCATCGTCGATCTGGTCCTCCTGCCGGTGCTGCCTTCCGGGGACCTGGACGCCGCGCGTCCGTCGACAGCCGCAGTGATGGAAAGTCGCTGGCAACCCGGCGTGCTGCACTGGGTGATCGATGGGGGAGCGGAGGAGAGACCGCTCCGCTTCATGGCCCCGGGAGAGGTGACTCCCGCGGAGCGCCCCGGCAGTCCACCCAGCCCGCACTGGTTCAGCGTCAGTCACAGGCCGCAGGCGGTCCAGGTGCAGGGGGGCGGCGAGCCCGTGAGGTTTGATGCGTCGGTGCGTGTCCGGCGGGATTCGAGCGCGCACGGGCGGGTCGAGATTTCCGCCGCTGGGGGAGGACGGGATGCCATGCGTCTCGAGCCGTTCTTCGGGACGTACAACGAAGATTCGGGCGAGATCGTCCTGCTTCTGGCGGTGCAGGACGCGGCGTTGCGCAGGGAGAATCTGGTGGTGGCGAGGGTGATGCCCGATCCCGAGCGAGCGGCGCGCATCTCGTGGGACCTGTTCGGCCTCGAAGAGAAGGGGGGACCGATCTCCGTGGCATTTGAAGCCGTCGGACGCTTCGAGATCCGCGATCCCGCGCCGCCGCTCGAGGTGCAGCCGACGTTCAGTTCGCGCACGGAGCAGCGGCTCGGCGAGGGTGATCCGCAGGCACTCACTCCCTGGAACCTCGCTTACACCAACGACGGGTACTGGAGGGCCAATCGGGGAAGGACGTGGGCGCGACTGAACGGCTGGATGCGCCGGAAGATGGCCGCGAACTTCCTTGTGGAAGGCGATTCGATCCCGGTGGCGGTCCTGTTCTCGGCGGAGGCGCGCGTGGACAGCCCAGGCAGGCGGATGTTCGCGCGCATTCTCGTGGACGGCGAACCGATGCACCCGGGCGATGTGGTGCTCGCGGTCGGGGAACCTGTCGATCGCAGGGCGACGCAGTCCTTCGAGTTCACGGGGATCTATGATCGCGGCCTGCACACGCTCGAGGTGGAGTGGCTCATGGACGAGGGTGCGAGCGGGTTCATCCGGGATGCATCGCTGCTGATCCGGCAGGGAAACTCCTCGGTTGCCCGGCCGGTGCTTGTCCCGGTGACGCCGGAGAGCGGGCCGAACCTGGAGACGGAATCGACGGCCTGGCAGGATGTCCCCGGTCTCGAGGCATGGATCGCGACTCGCACGACCCGCGATGTCCTCATGGCCACCGTGAGTGCCGAGGCCTACGCGAGCGGCGGTTCGCGCGTGGAGATGCGGGTCCTTGTGGACGGCGGGGTCGCCCGCCCGGGCCGCGTGCGGTTCGCGACGGGGCGCTACGAGGGAACCCGGACGATGCTGTTCGGGGTGACGGACCTCGCGCCCGGAGATCATCACGTGCGGGTGCAGTGGAGGTCGAGGGGTGGCGGAAGGGCCGGGATGGGTGACCGCACGCTGACGCTTTCCGTGGGCGCGCAGGAGTCCTTCGCGCCGCTGCGGCAGTACGCGAGGTTCGCGGATGACGTGATCCATCCCGGAGGCGGCTATGCGCCGATGCCCGACATGGAGCAGCACACGCTGATTCTTCCGGATTCAGACGTCGCGGTGGTGTTGACGGCGGAAATCATGGAGACGCCGAGTGCGCCGGTGTGGGCGCGGTTGAGCGTCGCGGGGGTGCCGGTTCCGGAGTCCGCGGTGCTCCTCGCGAATCGGGAGACCTCACCCGGGGTGCATTCCTACGTGTTCGACGCGAAGCATGTCGGCGCCGGGGAGGTGTCGCTTCTTGCGCCGATCCGCATCGAATGGCGGGCGGAGGGGGTGGGGGATGGCGATTCGAATGACAGCCGGCCTGCCATCGCGGCGAGGAGCATGGGAATTCTTCTGAAGGAACACGTCGCTCCGGACCTTGCGGAGCCGCCGAGGATCGGGGGCGGAATCTCCTTCGACGGCAGCACGCCGGAGAGCATGGGAGTGGAGCCGATCCACGGGCCCAGGAACGTGCTGGTGATCCTGTGGGATCCCGACCGTCCGGGCGAGCCGGCGCCGAGCCTCGCCAGCCTGACGGCGAGCATGTTCGGAGAATCGAACAGTGCGGGGGACTACTTCGACAAGGTCTCGGGGGGGCGGCTGACGCTGGTCAATGCGGGGGTTCTGGGGCCCTATGGTTCACAACATCCGTGGGAGCATTACTGGGAGAATGTCCCGGGCCGTCACCAGGAGAAGTGGCGGGAGGCCGTGTTCGCGGCAAGTCATGACATCAGCTTCGCCTCATTCGACACGGACGGGGACGGATATCTTTCGGCACAGGACGAACTCATGGTCGTGATCGTGGTTCCGCAGAGCCAGGGCAGTGGCTTCGCGCGACTCCTGTGGAGTGACACGGGGCCGCTTCCCGTGAGCGGGGTGTACATCGAGCACATTGTGGAGTGGTACACGAGCGATCCGCAGGCCGAATATGTCACCGTCTGCCATGAACTGGGGCACCAGCTTCTCCGTCTCGGGGATCTCTACGACAAGTCCAGTGCCTTCCCGAGCCTCAACACGCGCCCGGGAGGATTCTGCCTGATGGACGGGGATGCGTTGATGACCCCGAATCATCTGAATCCCGCGTTCAAGCTGGCGCTGGGATGGGTGACCCCGACGATTCTGCGGACGGATGGCGTGGTGTCGCTGCCCGAGGTGAAGACCAGCCGCGAGGTGGTCGTGCTGCCGCGCTCGCCCGGCCGGGCGGCGGACGAGTACATCGTGCTGGAGAACCGGCTCAAGCTGGCGAGCAACGACCTGTACGACGCGGGTCTGTTCGATTCGGGGCTCGGCGTGTGGCACGTCATCGAGAGCCCGGTGGACAGCGATCATCCGCCGGTCTGCACGCCGGCCGCGACGTGGGCGGCGCAGACAACGGGCGATCACGGGCGTCGCGCGGTCCGGCTTGTTCGGCCCGGCGTGAGCTACAGCGGGTTGCTCGGCCTGTGGACCGGCTCCGATGGTGACCTCGACACCACGACCCTTGTCTGTCCGGACGACGCCACCGCCGAGGAGCCGGCGCACAACGTCCTGCTGTGGTCCACCTACGAGGGGGCATACGAGATTCGAAACATCTCCGCGGCAGGCGAGGTGATGACGTTCCGTGTCGTTGCTCCGTGATGCGCGGCGGATCGGGAACGGGGATGACACGGGGATCCGCTCCGGATCCCCGCTTCCGTCTTTCGGTCAAAGGCGTCGGGGTGCGTGGGCCGGAGGTGGCGGGTTCGCGAGGAGCGATCTCGCGCGCATGATGCCGGAGCGGGACATGATCTGCGGAATTGAACGCGGGCGGTGGGAGGAGCAGGTTGCGCCCGGGGCCGGCGTGCGGGAGGCGCGCCGGGACGATTCCGTTGCCGTCCATCGGGCGCCGCGCATGACACCGACCGGCCAGCCGCCGTTGTTCGCCACCACGCACTGGAGCGCGGTGCTGGAGGCGGGACGTTCGGATTCGCCGGGGGCCCGCGTTGCGATGGAGGAACTGTGCCGGACCTACTGGTACCCGTTGTTCGCGCACGCCCGTCGCATTGCGCATGATCGTCACGCGGCCGAGGACATGACGCAGGAGTTCTTCCGGCGGCTTCTGGAGAGGAACTACCTGAGCATCGCGGACCGACGGCGCGGCAAGTTTCGATGGTTCCTGCTCACGGCGTTCAAGGCTTTCCTCGCGAACGAGTGGGATCGCGCCCGCGCGCAGAAGCGAGGCGGCGGGAGGCCGGCCGTGGCCCTGGACGCGCTCAGCGCGGAGGAACGCCTCCGCATGGAACCCGCCGACACGCAGAGCGCGGATCTCGCGTTCGATCGACGCTGGGCCCTGACCCTGCTGGAGACGGCCCGTGCCCGCCTGAGGGCCGAGTTTGCGCGAAGCGGCAAGTCGGCACGATTCGGGCTGCTGGAAGGCTGTCTGCCCGGCGAGCGGACCGGGCGTACATACGCGGAGATCGCATCCGAACTCGGTCTGAGTGAGTCAGCGATCAAGGTGGAGATGCATCGGATGAAGCGGCGGTATGCGGAGCTGCTTCGGGAGGAGGTGGGGAAGACGGTCGCAAATCCGGCCGAGGTCGATGAGGAGATCCGGCATCTGATGGATGTATTTGCGCGACGCTGAAGGCGCATGGCGCAAGGCGCGCGTGCATTGGTGCGGACGCACCGCGACGGTCCGATGGCTGAGAGGCACTCCAATGTGTGCAGTTGGTGCGGCTCGGTGATTCCGCCGGGGAACCTTGGGAGTCGGTGTGCCTCGTGCCTGCTGAGACTCGCGCTCGGCGAGCTGGACGATCGGGAGGACGCGGGTCCGACCGGCGAGGAGGAGGCGGCGGCGGAGCGGCCGCATCCCCTGCGGCGGTGCATCGGAGACTACGAGCTTCTCGAGGAGATCGCGCGCGGCGGCATGGGGGTCGTGTACCGGGCGCGCCAGCTCAGCGTCGGGAGGCTGGTCGCGTTAAAGATGCTGCACGGCAGCGAGGGCGCCTCGCCGGCGGCGCGCCTTCGCTTCCAGGTGGAAGCCGCGGCCGTCGGGCGCCTGAACCATTCGAACATCGTTTCGCTGATCGAGAGCGGCGAGTGCGACGGCGCGTTGTTCCTCGTGATGAACCTGGTCGAGGGACCGTCGCTTGCGCAGGCGAGCCGGGAATGCGCGAGCCGCGATCGGACGTGGCTCCGGCGTGCGGCGCGGATCATGGCCGTGTCCGCGCGGGCGGTTCATCATGCGCACCAGCGCGGCGTGCTGCACCGGGACCTGAAACCTTCGAACATCCTTCTCGACGGTGACGAGCCGCGGATCGCGGACTTCGGTCTCGCGAAGATTCGCGAATCGGATGCGGGGCTGACGCGCACGGACTCGCTGCTTGGGTCTCCGAATTACATGCCGCCGGAACAGGCCTGCGGGCCGGCACACCTCGTGACGACCGCGGCCGACGTGTACAGCCTCGGCGCGATTCTCTACGAAATGGCATGCGGAGGGCCGCCCTTCGCCGCGCCGACGGCGGTGGAAACCCTGCGGAGGGTGGTGGACAGTCCGCCGCCGTCACTTCGGCGTCAAAACCCCTGCGTGGATCGGGATCTCGAGGCGATCTGCCTGAGGAGTCTCGAGAAAGAGCCGCAGCGCCGGTACGCCTCGGCCGCCGAGCTGGCGGATGACCTCGAGCGGTGGCTGGAGCGCAGGCCGGTGGCGGCGCGCGCGATCTCGCCGGCGGCCCGCGCGGCCCGTTGGTGCCGGCGCAATCCGGCGCTCGCCGGGCTGGCGGCGGTCTCGCTGGTGTGCGCGGCGGCGATCGCGTTCGGTTCCGTCATCGCGATGCGACGGATTCAGAACGCGAATCGCGAGGCGCACATGCTTCTGCGGCGGCTCCAGCGGGAGCAGGCGGAGTCGTTCCTGGATCGGGGGGATTCGGCGCGGGGCATCGCGGTGCTCGCGCGGATGGTGCGCGAGGATTCCGGTGACGACGGGACGGGGATGCGGCTGATGTCCGCGCTGATGCACCGGCCGATCGCGCGCCCGGTGGTGGAGCCGTGGGTTTCCGGCTCGGAGATCGTTGCAGTCGGATTCGACGGCGGCGGCGATCAGTCGGTCGCGGTTTCGAGGAGCGGCGTTGTACATCGTCGCAGGCTGAGCACGGGGGCGGTTTCGGAGCCTGGTGTCTCCGCGGGCGCGCCGCTCGAGCGCGCGGCGTTGAGTTCGGACCTTCGCTGGCTTGCCGCGGCGGACGGAACGGGAATCATGATGATCTGGAACCTCGAGGAACCCGCGGGGGACGGCATCCGCATCGAGCGTGACGCGGCGGTGACCCTGCTTCGGTTTCGCGGACGCCTCCTCGCGACAGGCTGGGCGGACGGTTCCGTGGAGGTCCGAGATCTCGATACCGGCCGGCTGACCCGAGCGCCGCTCGAGCATCCGGCTGGTGTGCGCGCCGCGTGCTTCGGGCCTGGGGGGGCGGAGTTGGCCACGGGGTGCGAGGATGGGTTCGTCCGAATCTGGCCGCTCTGGAGTGACGCACCGCCACGCGTGCTGCCGCAGCTCGCCGGGGCGGTGCGGGTGGTGAGCTTCGACTCGCAGGGAGACCTCTTCGGGGCGGGCACCGTCAATGGGCACGTGCGGATGTGGCATCTTCGGGAGGGGCGTCAGACGGACCTGAAGGCGACGGCCAACCTGACGGACCTTCAGTTCAGTCCGGACGGAGAATGGATCGCGGTGGCGGGATGGTCCGCGGAGTTCGCCGCACAGGTCTGGAATGCGAGGACGGGCGAGCCGGTGCCCTCTCGGCTTCGACATCGGAATCATGTCACGCGGGTTCGGTTCAGCCCGGACAGCCGCATGCTTCTGACGGCCTCCGAGGACGGGACAGCCCGGATCTGGAGCACCCGGGACTGGCGTCCGTGGCTGGATCCTCTCGTGCACATCGGAGGGGTGCTCGACGCCGTGTGGCATCCGGACGGGCGGCGCCTCCTGACATCGAGCTTTGCCGGCGCCGTGTGGTGGGAGATGCCGGGGCGGGACACGGGTCCCGAGGCGTTGCCGGAGTCGAACATCGTCGCGATGGCGGCGGCGCCGGGACGCATCGTCACGCTGACGACGAACGGCGTTCTGCGGGAGAGGACCCCGGCGGGGATCCGCGCGTGGAACCTTCCCCTCGCCGCCATTTGCGACGCCGCCTTCAGCCCGAGCGGGCAACTCGCCGCCGTGCTCCCCTCCCGCCGCGAGTTGCGGGTGATTCAGACCGGGCCGGAGGATTTCGCGAGGCCGGCCGGGTCCGCGGTCCTGCCCGCGGACGTCTTGTTCCTCGCCGTGCCGGATTCCGGCGCTGTCGTGTTCGCCGGGCTCATGGACGGGAGCCTCTGGCGCGTTCCCGCGACCGGGGAGAGGGCGCGCGAGCTGTGCCGGGTGGAGGGATTGCGGGGCGTGGCGACAAGCCCGGATGAACGGTGGGTCGCGACGTTTTCCTCCGCGGACCTGGCGCGCCTGTGGGATGCGCGCTCAGGCAGGCCTTCGAGCCCGCCGATGGTCCACGACGGGTATGTGGACCGGGGCGCGTTCAGTCCCGACGGAAGGCTCCTCGTGACGGCGTCGCGCGATGCACGCGCCCGCGTGTGGCGGGTGCCGGAGGGCGAGCTTGCGACGACGCCACTGGCGCACAATGCGCAGGTGCACGACGTTGCGTTCGACCCGTCGGGCCGTCTGCTGGCGACGACGTCGGCCGATGGGAGCACCCGCGTCTGGCGAATGGATGCGCTCGACACCGCGCCGATCGTCATCGAGCACGGCGGGGACGTGCGGCGCGCGGTCTTCAGCCCGGAGGGTCGCTGGCTTCTCACGGTCACGGCCGGAACCATCGCGCGGATGTGGGATCCGCGGACGGCGCTCCCCGTGACGGAGATCCTCCTTCATGAAGCGGAGATCACCGCGGCCGGGTTCATGCCGGGAGGCGATGCGCTCTGGACGCAGACGGCCGATGGCGCCGCGCATGTGTGGCGGCTGCCGGCGTACCGGGTGGCGGACGCGCGGTGGCTTCCGGATGCGGCGGAGGTCCTTGGCAGGATGCAACTGGGCGAGTCCGGCCAGTTCCGTGTCACGGCTGCGGGCCAGTGGACCAGCTACGCGCGATGGCGTTCGCGGATCCACGGGCACGCGGAGTGATCTGAAGGCGGCGCGGCCCATCACAGCGGCACGGCCGTGGATGTGCGGATGGAATCGAGGGCGGCGAAGGTGAGCCGCATGGAGCGGCGCGAGTCCGGATAGGGAAACGGGTGGTCAGCTTCGCCGCGGAGATAGGCGGTCCATGCGGCCATCTGCTCGGCGTGACCCTTGCCGCTGTGGCGGGTGCGAACGGTGCGGCGTCCGCGATGAACCGTGAGCAGCTGGAAGTTGATGATCTCGGCGACGAATCCGGTGCCGAAGACGGTGCAGACCTCCTTGGGCCACGTGGGGTCACCCTCGGCGGTGTAGATGAGCTGGCCGCAGGAACCGTCGGCGAATTCCACCTGCGCGGAGAAACTGTCGGGGAAGGGCAGCAGGCCGTCGGGCGGGCCGAGTGACTGCGCGGTGACACGCACGGGTTCGGATTCGAAGAGGAAGCAGAAGTAGTCCAGAAAGTGGCACGCTTCGCCGAGCATGCGTCCGCCGCTCTCGTTGTAATTCGCGTACCAGTGAGAGGGGTCGAGTCGTCCGGCCATGACGCGGAAACTGGCAATGGCGGGTCCGGGCGCGGATTTCAGGACGCGCTTGAGTTCCGTGGTCGCGGGTGCGAAGCGGCGGTTGAAGCCGACTTGAACGGTGCCGCGCGACGACGCGATGGCTTCGTCGATCTGGCGGAGTTCATCCGGGGTGAGGCAGAGGGGTTTCTCGACGAAGACATCGCGATGGCCCGCCAGCGCGGCGAGGACCAGGGGCGCGTGCAGATGGTGGCGTGTGGCGATGAGCACGGCGGCGCGATCGCCGCCGGGAGCGGCGAGCAGGGCCTCGGCATCGGTGGCGGCTTCGCGGAACCCGTGGCGGGTCTGGACATGGCGCGCGCTGAGGGCGGTGTTGTTGACGACCGTGCCGAGGGTGACACGCCCCGCCAGATGAGGCAGGAGCATGCTGCGGGCGAAATTGCCCGCTCCGATGACGTCGAGATGCTCGACCGGTGCGCTGCGACGCCGGGGCGCGGCCGCATTCCGTTCCGAGGCCGGTTCCCTGGAGGATGGAGCGGAACCCGGCAGGGACGCGGACGGCCCGGTGTCGGGGGAGGGTTCCGCCGCCGGGTATTCGAGGACGATGCCGATGTCCGGCGAGCCGCCGGCGAGCTCGCGGTACACGGCGATGCTGTCGCGGAAGGGAACACGGCGGGTCGTGATGGCGTCGAGGCGCAGGGCGCCGGTTTTCATGAGGTGAAGGCAGGCGTCGAAGTTGCGCTGCTCCGTCCACCGGACGTAGCCGATGGGATAATCGACGCCGGCCCATTCATAGGAGGGATCGTAGCGTCCGGGGCCGTAGCTGCGTGAGTAGCGCACCTCGAGTTCCTTCTCGTAGGTGGTTTTCCATGGCAGCTCGACGTGGGTGTTCCCGACGACGACCAGCCGGGCGCGGTCGCGGGCGGCCTCGATGGCCTGCTCGACGGGCGTGTTGCTGGAGGTGGCGGTGGCGAGGACGACGCCGTCCACGCCGAAGCCATCGGTCCATTCGCGGACTTCGTCGGAGAGATTCTGCGAGGAGGCGATCACGACGCGCTCGGCTCCGAGTGCGAGGGCGGGATCACGCCGGGCCTCGGCGACGTCCATCGCCATGACGCGGGCCCCGTTCGCCGCGAGGAGGTTGGTGACGAGCAGTCCGACCAGGCCCTGACCGATGACGAGCACACGATCGCCGAGACGCGGCTCGAGCTGGCGGACGGTCTGGAGCGCGATGGATGCGATGGTGGTGTACGCGGCCTGCCAGGATTCCACGCCGTCGGGGATCCGGGCGACGAGGAGATCCGGGACCGCGATGTACTCGGCATGAAAGGCGCATTCGGCCCCGCCGCAGGCGACGCGGTCCCCGACGCGGAGGCGCGTGTTGGCGGGGTGCACGGCATCGACGATTCCTGCGGCGCTGTAGCCCAGCGGCGAGGGCGACTCGAGCCGGTTGCGAACCTTGTCATAGGCGGCGCGCCAGCCGAGGTTGCGCGCGGTGTCGAGCACCTTGCGGACCTGGTCCGGGCGTGCGCGCGCCTTCTGGAGCAGGTTCATGCGGGCCTGCTCGACCTTCATGCGCTCGGTGCCGGCGCTGATGACGGAGTGAGTGACGCGGACCCGGACGCCGCCGGGCGGCGGTGCGGGCAGCGGCACATCCTGGAGTTCGATGCGACCGTCCTGGTACTGGGCTAGCTGGAGCATGGATGCGGGATCGTGAAACCGGCGGGCTGTCGGGGGGATAACCGCGGACTGAACGCGAAAGCTCGTGTGCCCGCCTATCGGGGCAGGGCGTGGTCCGGCAGGTCGGAGACCAGCCAGCGGTGCTTGCCGCGCGCGGTCTTCTCCGTCTCCCGCACCTCGCGGAAGTCGATCTGGAAGTCGTCTCCCAGCTTCCGCTGGATGCCCTGCCGGATGGTTTCCAGGCGCGAGGTGTGGAAGGCGGGCGACGGGACGTAGCGGAACTCGGCGCGGCCGGGTTCGCGCTGGTGGAACTGGACGGCGTAGAGCCCGTCGAAGATGGGGTCGTGCATGTTGAAGGCCGTGAGCGAGATTCGCCGTCCGGTCGCGCTGACGAGGAATTCGATGTCGCGGCCGGCGATCTCCGCGACGGCAGGCCACGGGAACTCGAGGTCGCCGTCGGTGCGCGGGTCGGCGAGGCGGGCCATGTCGCCGGTGCGATAGCGTATCAGGGGCATGGCGAGATTGTGAAAGCTCGTCGCGACGATCTCCCGGAAGCCCTCGGCGTCCGGTTCGCCGAATTCGACGAAGCCGTAGGTCGGCCAGAAGTGGAACAGCTCGGAACGGGTGCCCTCGGCGGCGAGCACGGCGCGTTCGGCATGGCCGTACCATCGGAATACCCGGCAGTTGAAGACGCGTTCGAGCAGGCGCTTCTGCGGGATGGTGAGGCGCTCGGACCCGGCGAGCAGTCCGCGGAGGGGAATGCGCCACGAGTGACCGGCGCGCTCGAGGAACTCGGCGAGCTGCAGGGCGGCCGAGGGATAGGCATGGAGAAGATCGGGCCGGAACCGCTCGATCGCGGCGAGGTACTCGGGCAGACGCTGCTCGGTCAGGTGATAGCTGGAGAGCATCAGCCAGTTGCGCGTCGGGTCGTGGCGGACGATGGGGCCGGTGGCGGAATCGGTGGTGACATGCCCCCGGATCACCGCGAGGCGTGCGCCTTCGAAGTAGCCGGCGCGCGACCACTGGGCCTCGAGGAACGCCTGTTCCTTGGGACGGCTCACCCCGCGGTGCAGGTAGAATCCAACCGGCACGCCGGTCGAACCGCCCGTCGTGATGTAGAGGCGGTCGCGCGACGGCACATTGACGCACGCCATCTCGTCGAGGTGCCGCTGGAGATCCGACTTGTCGGTGAAGGGACAGCGCGCGAGGTCGTCGGGCGAACGGAGGAGTTCCGGCTGGAAGCCTGCCTGCGCGAACCGGCGCTGGTAGAACGGCGAGTAGTTGCCGGCCTGGATCAGGACGCGGCGAAGCTCTCGCAACTGGTATTCCGCGATGCGCTCGACGGACCACGTGGCGCATTCGCGCGCGAGCCGGCGGAAGGCCGGGTACTGGCGGCCGAGGCGAATCGACGCGGGCAGTCGGCGCCACGACCAGCCGAGGGCGGAGCGGACCCCGCCGGGGAGGCGTTCGTAGAGGGCGAGCAGTGGGTACAGTCTGTCTTCGAGACTCATCGCGTGCGGTCTGACGGCAGCCGCGGAGCGGCGCGCGGAGGTTGAATCGGCACGGGAGGTGAAGGCAAAGCCGGATTGCGCGATGGGTCGTGTGAGGCGAGAGTGTGCCACTGGTTCCCTCGTGGGACTGGTTCGTCCTTGCAAACGTCCAGGATCATGCGGGTTGACGGACGCGCCCGGCCGGGAGCGGTCCGGCGGGTGTCCGGCTCACGATGAGCGATCGAAAGCGAGCCGTCCTGTTGATCGGCGGCGGGCTCCTGCTGCTGCTGCTCGGGACCCTCGTTCCGGCGCACCTGCGCGAGGTTGATCGCGAGGTGCTTCAGCTTGCCGGAAGGGATTCGCCGACGCTGCAGGTGGAGGCGGAGCGCGCGCTTGCGGGGCAGAGGGCCGGTGCCGCGCGGCTGATGCTGGAGGCGGCGCGCGGGCTCGGGGTGGCTGGCGCGGAGCCCTTGCGGGCGGATGACCTCGTGCGGAGCAACCGGCAGATCGCGCCATGGGGTGGTCCGAGTCCGTGGCTCGACCGGCACGCGGCGGCGTTCGTGCCGGATCCGACCGGGCGTCCGCCCGCGACGCTGGCCTGGATCATGCCGGAGGAAGTCCGGGCCTCGCTGCTCGCCGCGCTTTCCGAAAGCACGCATCCGGTGACGCGGGCCCTGCTGGGCTGTCGCGAGCTCGAATCGACCCGGCTGCTGCCGCCGGTGAGTTCGGCGTCGGGACAGCCGCTGGATGCCGCGCTGATGCTCGCGGGCGCGCTGGTCGAAGCCGGGCGGATGCATCCGTCGTTCATGCTCGAGCTCGAGCGCGGTGCGATGGCGGCGGCGCGGGGGGAGGATTCGATGCCGATTGAATCGGCGCTGCTCGAACTGCTGGCGGCCGCGAGCCGCCTGAACTGGGAGCAGCTCGCGAGTCTGATGCAGCGCACGGAGGATCGTTTCGCGCTCAAGACCCTCGTGGCGCGCGCGGGCTCCGACGGCGGCGGCTGGCCGGAGCTGTTCGCGGCGGTCGTGCTGAACGGCGGGGCTCGTGGTGTCGCGGGGTACATCGACCGCCACGGTGACGACGCGTTGGCGGACCTTCGCGCGTCGCTCCCGATGGGTGCGGGCGCGGTTCAGGAACTGGTGCGCCGCGGCGATCCCGTCCGCCACGCGCGCGTGCGGACCGCGATGATCGAACGTCTCGGGATGACGGGCGTCCGGCGCCTGCTGGCCCGGTCCGCCGTGCGCGCCCCGGGCTTGTCGCTCGCGGTGAAGTATCTCCTGTGGGTGGACGGTATTTTCCTGGTTCTCGCGGGTCTCTGGTACGCCCGGCATGAATTTCTCGAGGAGACGAATCGCCGATTTGAACCGCGGCCGGACTTCCAGCGTCTGCTGGTGGTGACGGCCGCGGCGGCCGTGCTCCTTTTCCTCACCGCGGAGGGGCTGCTCGTGCTAAGGTCCGGCGGGTCCGGATCCGGCGGCGCGATGCCGTTCCCGATGTTCACGGCGCAACTGCGCCTCGATGTGCCCCAAGTCAGGTCAAGCGATATGAATGAGAAGGTCATCGCGATGCTGGCCGCGTTCTTCGTGATCCAGCTCGCCATCTACATGCTGGGACTCGGACGGCTGCGGTACATCCGGGCCCAGATGGTGGACGGCCCGGTCAAGCTGCGGCTGCTCGACAACGAGGAGCCGATGTTCGACGCGCCGCTGTACGTGGGGATCGGCGGGAGCGTCCTGGCGCTGGTGATGCGGCTGACGGGCTTCGACGAGGTGAGCCTCATGGCGTCCTATTCATCGACCCTGTTCGGGATTCTGTTCTGCTTCGTCCTGAAGGTGATGCACGTGCGGCCGTATCGGCAGCGGCTCATCCTCGAATCCGTGGAGGGAAGGGCCTCATGAACCGCTCGGTGCTGCTCGTCATCTGCGACTTCCTGATTCTCACGCTGCTGTCGTTTGTGCAGTTCGAGACGACGGAGCCGGTTGTCGGGTCGGCTCCGGGGGCGGGACAGGAGGTTTCGGCGCCGGCCATGAGCAACATGGTCGCGACGCTCGAGGCGGCCCTCGAGGCGGAACGGCAGCGCCGCAGCGTCCTGACCAATGCCCTGGCGGCGCGGGAGGCGGAGCTCCAGCAACGTCTCGCGGTGCTGGCCGAGCGCGAGCAACGGCTGAGCCACGTCCAGGATCGGCTGACGCAATCGGAGGCGGAGGCGCGCCGGCTTGCCGAGGAACGTGCCCGGCTGGAGCGCAGCCAGTCGGAGGCCGCTGCGAGCGTGCAGGAGCTCCAGCGCGCGTTCGAGGAGACCCGGCGGAACACGGTCGCGCTGCAGGACCGGCTTTCAAGCACGACGCGCGAGGCGGCGGAGGCGCAGGCCCGCGCCCGCCTGCTCGAGGAGGAGTTGCGGCGCCGACAGGAGGAGTCCGCGGAGATGCTGCGGCGCCTCGCGCAGATGGATTCCACGCGCGACTCCCTCGCGTCGGAGAAGCAGGAGCTGCTGGCGCAGCTGCGCGCCATGGAGGCGGAAGCGCGCCAGGCACGGCAGGAGGCCTCGAACCTGAACCAGCAGCTTGCGCGCGCCTCCGAGGAGAAGGCGGGGCTGATCCAGGCGGCGACGCGTCTCGCGACGAATGTGGGGGCGCTGACGCGGGAATCGAGCGCCATCCGCGAGGAGGTCGCGCGGCAGACCGAGGAGGCCGCGGCCATTCGGGAGAAGATCGAACGCGACACCCGCCTCCCCGCCAATGCGATCTACGCCGGATTCCTGAGCAACCGGGTGACCGTCGCCACCGCCGGGAAGACCCGGGGGGCGTTCGGCCAGGAGGTGGTCCGCCGCCGGGAGGCGGATGCCGTTTTCGTGCGGAGCGGCGGACAGGTGTTCGCGGTGCTCCACGTGGACTCGGTGCCGGTGCGGATCTGGCCGCCGGACGCGCCATGGACCGCATTCTCCGTGGAGCTTCGTCGGGGGAACGTGTCGCTGCACGCGGGATCGTTCTCCCTGCTTCGGCGCGATCCGCGCGTCGTGCTCGTTCCCGTCGGGGAGTCGGTCGCATCCACGCTGGGCGTCCGCGTGTACGAGGCAGCCTCCAATCCGGAAGGGTTCGCCGACGCCGTGATCATCGGCGGTGAGAGCGCCTACTATGGCGAATCGGCGTACCGGCTGAGCCCGGAGAACCCGGGGTATGTCGAGATGGAACGATCGAGTTTCCGTCGGCTCTTCGGCGAGTTCGCGCCGAGGCGGGGCGACCTTGCGTTCACCCGGACCGGGCAGCTCCTCGGCATCATGGTGAACAGCGATCGCTGCCTGCTGATGGTGGATCTCGCGACGCTGTCGTCCTTCGCGTCGGGAGAGGGCCAGGATCCCAGGGCGAACTCGGAGATCCTGCGGACGGCGCACGCGGTGCTCGAGCGGCTGCCTTCCAGGCTGCGGTGACCGGGGCGCGCCGGGGCGGGTGATGACACCCGGGGTGTGCCGCCGCCACCCTCGAGCCCCGAGGACTGTGAATCCGCGCTTGCGTCGGGCTGCGGCGGCCCTAGTTTCCCAAGCCCCCTTTTTTGAATGGGGATTGCCGGAATTGTCCGGCACCAGCTTAGAACGAGATATGGCAATTTCGGCAAACGACATGCGCCGCGGGATGGCGATCGAATACAACGGCGACATCTGCGTGGTGCTCGAGACTCAGCATCGGACTCCCGGCAACCTGCGCGCCTTTGTGCAGGCCAGCCTGCGCAGCGTGCGGACCGGCAAGTCGATGGACGTGCGCTTCGGCTCCACGGAGAAGGTGGAAGTGATCCCGCTGACCACCCGGAAGATGGAGTTCAGCTACAAGGACGGCCAGGACTACGTCTTCACGGATCCCGAGACCTTCGAGACCGTCAATCTCACGCCCGAGATCGTGGGATCGGCCAAGGACTACCTGATCGAGAACCAGGCGGCGACGGTGACATTCGTGAACGAGCGCCCCATCATCGTGGAGATTCCGCCGAGCGTGGTGCTGACGGTTACCGACGCGCCCGAGGGCGTGAAGGGTGACTCGGCCAACAACGTGATGAAAACGATCACGGTGGAGACCGGGATCACGCTTCAGGCGCCGCTCTTCATCAAGAGCGGCGAGCGGATCAAGGTGGACACCCGCACGGGCAAGTACATGGAGCGCGCCTGAGCGGCGGCCCGATCATCCTCATCCAATCGTCGGCAGGGCGCGGCCCACACCGCGCCCTGTTCGTTTCCGGGGGAGGTCCGGGACTCGCTTGCGCCTGCCGCCCGCGCGGGCGAGCCCGGATGCGCCGCCGCACCACGGCGGCGCAGTCCCTGGAATGATGAACGTCAGTCGGCCGGTTCCAGCGAGGGCCGGACGCCGTACTTCTTGGCGAGGGCGAGGCAGTTGGGAAGGGTTTTCACGCCCGCGGTGCAGCCCGGATCGGACAGCGAGGCCGCGGCGACGCAGACCCCGGTGAGCAGGCAGCGGGAGAGCTCCCATGCCTCGTGCAGTCCCATGAGCACGCCTGCGGCGAAGGCGTCCCCGGCGCCGGCGGTTCCGGCGATCTGCTTCTGCGGGATCTTGAGGGACGACTGCCAGACGTCCTCGCCCTTGCGGGTGCGGGCGAAGGCGCCCTCGGGGAAGTGGATGACGACCAGCTCGCGGATGCCCATCTGGAGGAGGGCGCCGGCGGCGTGGCGGAGGGAGACGGTGTCGAGCGAGCCGTCGCTCTGCCGGATCTTGAAGCCGGAGATCTTGCCGGCCTCGAGTTCGTTGACGATGAGGAAGTCGGTGTACTTGAGGGCAGGGACGACGAACTTGGCGTAGCGATCGGTGTCCTCGGTGACCACGTCGATGGAGGTCTTGAGGCCGGCGTCCTGGGCCTTGGCGAGAAGGGCGGCGGCGCGGGTGCCGTACTTCTTGTCGGTCTGATCGAGGGCGTCGAGGAGGAGGAGATAGCCGAGGTGAAGGAGCTTGGCGCGGGTCTTGGTGAAATCGATGTCCGAGCCGTCCCAGAGGGCGTTCGCCCCGCGGAAATGGAAGAAGGTGCGACGGCCGTTCGCGGCCTCGGTCATGACGTCCGTGTACGAGGTCGGCGCCTTGGGGGTGGTCTTGAGATACTTGGTGTCGAGCTTGTGCTCGCGGCAGTCGGCAAGGATGCGTTCGCCGAAGGCATCGTTCCCGACAAGGCCGGCGGCCGAGAGGGGGAAGGGCGCGCCCAGCCGGGCGAGATTGACGAGCACGTTGTAGGGAGCGCCGCCGGTGCCCAGGGTCTGCTTGCGGATGTTGGCGAGTTTCTCGACCTCCGGATAGGCATCGATGACCTTGACCTCGTCCACAATCCAGTTGCCGGCCGCAAGGACCCCGGAACGGACCGGGCCCTTGTTGGGTTTGGAGATGATGACTGCCATACGGGGATGCCCGGAGGGGCGTTGCAGGAGACTACCGCCGGGGGGCGGAGTTGTGAACACAAAACCCGCTGCGGGCCTTGCCGAAACCCGGCAGGGCGTCGGGAACCCGGAGTCGTCAACCGCGGTTCACGGGCGCCCCGGGGCGGAGCGCCCGGGGCCGGGCTCGCAGGCGGCCGGCACGGGACCGCGCGGGCGAGGATCGCGAGACCGCTCGGCACCCGGGCGCGGCGTTTTGCGCGTGCCATGGACGGACTGCGGTAGTAATTTTCGGCATGCTCATCTGGGTTGTCGCAATCCTGCTGGCCGCGTTGGCCGCGCTGATTGGCTACTTCATGGGAGGGATCCGGACGGCGATCTGCCTGCTTGGGACGATCGTGGCCGGGTACCTCGCCACGACCGTCGGGGGTTGGGTGGCGGGCCTCGTGCCGCTCGTGGGATTCAAGAGCCCGCTCTCGCAGATCTACCTGCCGCCGGTCTTCGGCTTCCTGATCGTGTCGCTGGTCTTCACGATCCTCGCCTTCGTGATCTTTCAGCTCGTGGAACGGCGGGTGCGCTACCGGCTGGACGAATATCGGTACGCTCGGTGGCGCCGGCTGAGCCGCCGTACGGGAGCGGCGATCGGCGCGGTGCTCGGGACGGCGTGGCTGGTGCTGCTCTCGATCGCGGTCTATGTACCGGCGTACGCGTCCACGCAGCTCGCGGGGACCGAGGAATCGTCGGGACTGCTGCGTCTGGCGAACCGGTACGCGCAGGACATGGAGAAGACCGGGATGCTGGAGGTGGTGGAGCGCTACCAGCCTGCCTCGGACGAGCATTATCACGCGGCGAACATTCTCGGGCTCGTCTATCACAATCCTTCCATTCACGAGCGGCTCGCGAGCTATCCGCCCTTCGTGGCGATGGCGCAGCGCGAGGAGATCGGCGAGCTCGGCCGTGATCCGGAGGTGGTGGGGCTGCTGCAGTCCAGGGCGGGAATGGCGGAGATTCTGGCGCATCCGCGGATTCAGGCCGTGGCCGGGGATCCCGAACTGGTGGCGAACCTGCGGGCGCTGGACCTCGCCGACCTCGAGTCCTATCTGCGCACCGGTGATTCGAAGTACTTCAGGGACGAGCCGATCCTGGGCCGATGGCGTTTGAACCCGCGGCGCAGCATTGCGGCGATGAAGCGGGTGAGCACCGAGGTGCTGCCGCCGACCGAGCTGAACCAGCTGCGTCGCGCGCTGAACCTGTATCTCGAGGAGATGATCGCGGGCTTCACCATGGAGAATCGCGTGCTGTTGAAGGTGACACCGCGCGACGTCGTGAAGCTGATGGAGATGGTGGGACGCACGCCGCCGCAGGTGACGGGCGCGCAGCAGACGGATGGAGCGGAAGTGCCGGTGGATCGCTATGGTCAGCCGATGGTGGGCGGCGGATCCGGCATCACCGCGAGGTCCCTTGCGAACCGCGCGATTCCGCAGGAAGACCCCGCGCAGCGGTACGGGCTGTCGGCGGATCGCTACGGGGCTTCGGCGGGCGGTTCGGGCGCGGCGCCTCAGGCGCTCCTGAACCCCCAGGCGGGTCTGGCCGCGGCGGCGAGGGCGCGAGGCGCGGTGAGGACGCCGAATCCCTCGGTGCTGGCCCCGCTCATGTCCACGGCCGAGGGCTCCTGGTCGCGGGAGGGCCGCGGCTACAAGGTTTCGATCACCTCGGAGGCAGGGCAGGCCGAGCTCGAGGTCAGCGTGAAGGACAACCGGCTTACCGCCTCGGTGAACGGCCGGATCCTCGTGTTTGACCGGATCTGATCCGCGGTCAGGCGACCGCGCGGGCAAGCGGCTGGCGCGACTGCGCGGCAAGCGCAGCGCGCTCGAGAGGCTGGGGCCCGGCCGCCGGGGAATGCGCGGCGTGCGCAGGAGGATGATCCGAAGCCCCGCGGGACCGGGGCAGGGTGCCCGTCAGCGAGGTTCGACCGGAGCCGGGGCGACCGACTGGATCCAGCCGAAGTCGGCGCCGGCGGCATTCTGGAGCATCGCCGGAGCGACGTGATAGATCGCGCCGGAGGGGACGTTCACGGGCGGGTGAAAGGCGGCTTCCGTGGGGGAGGCGTTCACCATGCTGTCGAGGGAGGCGCCGACGAACATGGGGTGATCCGCCTCGCGGTCGGTGGCCACCTCCAGGACGCTGATGCCGAAGAGCAGGGCGCCGACGCCGAGGGCGGCGTAGGAGCCTGCGACCATGGGATGCTGGATGATGTCGTTCCAGATGCGCTGCCACCAGGGGCGTTCGGCCATCTCGGTGCTGGCGCGGATGTTGATGAGGATCCGATGGGGGAGCCGATCGAAGAAACCCGGGGGCGGCGTCTCGTGGCGCTTGAGGGCGAGGAGCCGAAGCAGCCGCTGTTCGGATTCGTCAGAGTTCGGAACCATCGTCATTTCAGGTAATCGGAGAGGTGCGCCTGCAGTTGCTGTCTGGCGTAGAAGAGGCGGGAGCGTACGGTGCCGGGGTTGCAGTCCATGATGGTCGCGATCTCCTCATGGGGCATGCCTTGGATGTCGTGAAGGATGACGACCATTCTGTGAATTTCGGACAGCTTGAGCAGGGCGTTGTTCAACCTTTGCTGAAGCTCGATCAGGTCGACCTCGCGGCGGGGAGTCCGTTCCGAGGTGAGCGCGACGATGTCGGGGTCATGCTCGGCGTTGAAGTCGAGGTCGTTGAGGCTGAGGTGGTGCGTGCGGTTGCGGCGCTGCTTGAGGAAGTTGAGGGTCCGGTTGACCGCGATCCGGTAGATCCAGGTGAAGAAGCTGCAGTCGCCCTTGAATCCCCGGAGTGCGTTGTGCGCCTTGATGAACGTTTCCTGGGTCAGATCGGCCGCGTCCTCATGGCTGGCCGTCATGTGGTAGATCGTGCTGTACAGGCGTTCCTGGTGTCGCCGCACGAGGAGGTCGTACGCGTCGAGGTCGCCGCCCTGCGCGCGGCGCACGAGGGCCGCGTCGTCCGCGGCTTGGGCGGCGGCAGGCGATTCGACGCGCTGCCGGTCTTCGGTGACGGACGACCTCATGACGCGGGGTGATGGTTCAGCGGGAGGGCAAGTCGGGAGCATTGCGCGCCAAGGTAGCGGGTGAGATCGCGCAGGCCCGACGTTTCGCCGGAACCGTTGAGGGGCTCGAGGGCCTCGCGCGCGCCTTCGAGGTGGGATTCCACGAACTCGCGGCAGCGGGCGGCGGCTTCCGTGCGGGCGAGCACGGGGCGGGCGCCGGCGGCGGCCTCGCGGTCCGGGCTGTCGATCATGCCCTCGAGGAGGCGGCGTTCGGCCGCGGAGGCATGCTGGTGCGCGAGCAGGAGGGGCAGGGTGGGCTTGCCGTTGGCGAGGTCGGTGCCGAGGGTCTTGCCGGCGAGCCGTTCGTCGCCGAAGACGTCGAGGCAGTCATCGAAAAGCTGGTAGGCGGTGCCGAAGCGCATGCCGAAGCGGCGCAGGGCGGCGCGGCACGCGGGTGAGGCGGAGGCGAGCAGCGCTCCCAGCTCGCAGGAGAGCGCGAACAGCTCGGCCGTCTTGAGCTCGATGATGCGGAAATAGTTCTCGAGGGGCTGGTCGAGGCGGCCCCTTCCGAGGGTCTGGAGGATTTCGCCGGAGCAGACGGCCTTGGTGGCGCCGGCGACGATGCGGCAGACCTCGGTCGTGGGGAAGCCGGCGGCCAGCTTCAGGGCGTGGGCGAAGAGGGCGTCGCCGAGGAGCACGGCGGTCTGGTTGCCGAACTGGCTGGCAACGGTCGGACGCTGGCGGCGGGTGCTGGCGGCGTCGATGACATCGTCGTGGACAAGCGTCGCGATGTGGACGAGCTCGACGATCGCGGCCGCGCTGACGTGCTGGGAATTGAGCTCGCCCACGGCCCGGGCGCTGAGTGCGACCAGCACCGGGCGCAACTGCTTGCCGCCGGCGGACAGGGCGTAGCGTGCGCCTTCCGCCACTTCATCCTCGAACGTGGCCACCTGGGCCTCGAGGAACTCACGAACGCTCGCCAGGAACGGGGAGACGGGTTCCGCGATTTCCTTCCATACCATTCCGTGGGCCTGACCATTCCAGACTTCACTGCTCCGAACGGACTGGGTTTCTGCGGCGAGCATTGCCCGGCAGTCTACTTTTTGGGGCATTTCAAGTCAAACCGTTGAGCCGCGCCCGCTTTGCGCGATGCGTGGCGTGCGGCCGGGGCGCATCGGGGCGCCGCGGAGGCCGTGATCGATGCGGGGGTGTGTGCAGGCAGAATTGCGGTTGCGCCCGCGGGCGGGCGCGCGAAGCTTCGCTCGTGCAGAACGTGAGACTTCGCGCACGAGCCCTGTGGGGCGCCGTGGTGATCGCGTTGATGGGTCTGTCGGCGGGAGCATCGAATCCCGAGCCGGCGGATGCTCCGCCGGACGCGGGGAAGAGTCGCGCGACCATCGGATGGGAACAACTCGAATCCACGGAATACCGGGAGTATCTCGACCGCCTGCGCGCGGCCGGATGCCCCGAGGAACGGATTCGCATGATCGTGAAGGCGGACGCGGACGAATGGCTGCTGCAGCAGCGGATCGCCCATGCGGTGGCCAACGACTTCGCGTGGTGGAAGGCGGAGCCGCCCTCGGCCGCGGCGGGGCTGGCGTTCACCGACCGGTACCGCGAGCTGCGGGAGCGCCGGGCGGAGCTGGTGCGCTCCCTCGTGGGGGAGGATGCCGAGCAACCGGAGGAGGACGAGGTGCCCATCGTGGTGAATCTTTCCGGGCCGGTGCTCGGCGCGCTGCCTCCCGAGAAGTACAACGCGGTCCAGGAGATCTGTGCCGGGTCGATGGACCGGCACCAGGGGTACTTCAACTCCCGCCAGAGCCAGGGCGTGTTTCTCAACCAGGGCGACATGGCCGAGATGCGCGAGGCCACGCGCGCGAGTCTCTCGGCGGTCCTGACGGAGGAGGAGCTGGAGGAGTTCCTTCTGCGTTACTCCCACAACGCGAACCGGCTGCGCATGGAGCTTTCCGGTCTCGAGCCCACCCCGGAGGAGTTCCGCAAGGTGTTCCGGGCGGTGGACAAGCTGGAGCACCAGCTTCAGCTCGAGTACGGGGCGATCGATTCGCTGAGCTCCCGCCAGCGTGAGGAATTCGCGCGTCAGCGCGAGGAGGCGATCCGTGAGGTGCTCTCGCCCGAGCGTTATCAGCGCTACCTGATGGCGCGGTACCCCCTGTTTCGACAGGCGCTGCGGGCGGTGCGGGGGGCGGGTCTTCCCGATGATGTCGTGGTGCCGTTCTACGAGGTCCTCAACCGGCACGAAAGCCGGCGGCGCGAGGTCCTGAACAACACCGCGCTTTCGGTCGCGGAACGGCAGAACGGGCTGCGCGCCCTCGAACAGGAAAAGGAACGGGCGCTCGAGCAGGCGCTTGGGGCGGAGGGCTACCGGCAGTACCGGGAATCGCTTGTGAACTGAGGGTCCGGGGGGGGCTGCGCCGCGATGGCTCTCCGGCGCGGGGAGTCCTCCGGCTAGGGAGCCGGGTTGCGCACGGGCGGTTCGCGCAGGAACCGTTCGTCCAGGATGTACGGCTCGGAGCTGAGCGCGGGCGGGAGGAGCTGCTCGGGGGGCGCGATCCGGTTGGGCGCCTGGGTGGTGAGCGGGGGGGCCGTGGCTGGAAGGGGATCAGGTTCGGTCAGCTCCGTGATCCACGCGCCGCCTTGCCGGCGGTACGCCTCGAGGAGCGGCTGCCCGAGCACATCGACGATGGCGGCCTGGGTCTCGTCGCGGATGGCCGCGAGGGCGAGCTGTTTCTGCTCGGGGGTGAGGACGGGGTTCTCCCGGATGCGTTCCGCCTGGACGGCGACGGTCTGGCGCATATCCCAGACCTCGTTGGCGACGCTGGCGGGCATCTCGTGGTCGAGGGCGAGGCTGAAGAGCGTCTGGTAATCCGGGTCGAGGGAACGCTGGTAATCCTCGAACCGTTCGGGGCCGAGAACCTCCGCGATGCGGGATTCCAGCTCGATGGCCGCGGCTTCGAGGCGCTCGGCGGCCTGGGGATCGAGATCCGCGTTGGCCTCGATGGCGGCGCGTTCCCGGAGGTGCTCGCGTTCGAGGCGGAAGAGTTCCTCGAACTCCTCGCGGCTCGCGCTGAAGCCGCGGAGCCGTTCGCGGAGCTCCTGGGCGAGGGGGCTGGCGCGCAGTTCGTACTGATGAAGCTCCTCGGGGGTCAGGAGGCTGGCGATGCTCTCCCGGAGCGCGCGTTCGGCGGCCTCGAGCTGCCTTGCGCTTTCCGCGTCGTCGTCGATGGCGGCCGCGGCCAGCTGGGCCTTGCGCCATTCCGCCATGGCCTCCGCGAGGGCCTCGCGTTTCGCCGGGGGGAGGAACTGAATGGAGGGGTTGCGGAGCTCCTCCGCGCGGATGGAGTCGAACTCCGCCTCCGCCGCGGCGGGCCCGAGCAGGCGCGCGATGAGCTGGGTGCGTTCCTGTTCGAGGGCGGCGAGGCTGGTGGCGAGCATGCGGTTGCGTTCGAGTTCCTCCTCGGAGGGCGTGATTTCGTCCGGATGCCGCCAGAAGGGCCAGTCTTCGGGGGGCGGCTGGAGGGCGTTGCGGCGCTCCTCGAAGAGCGCGTCGATGTCGGCGATGATGATGTCGCGGATCGTCTGCTCCGGACAACCGACGCGGCGGAGGTTCGCGATGTAGGTGGCGTAGTCCGGCGATTCGATGCTGCGCCAGTCGAGGTCGCGGACGCGGGAGCGGATTTCGACGGAGGGCAGCGGCTGGAGCCGGAGGCGCACGGGGCGATCGTTCGTGCCGGGCAGCTCCGGGGGCGGGAGTTCGGCGCGGCGCAACTGGCGCTGGGCCTCGCGCAGTTGCCGGCCCTGATACACGGTGAGGCCGATCAGCCCGAGGATGATCCCGATTTGCGCCGCGATGATGAGGCGGAGGCGCATCGCTGAAGCAGGTTCGGGGAACTTGGTTGTGGAAGCAACCCCGTCCGTGCGCGATGCCGCGGACCGGTGGCGTGTTTGACGCGCGCGGGCCCGGGCCCGAGAGTGACGCGGTTCGAGATGGACGCGCCAATCGAGATCCTGCACCTGTTCGTGTCGCCGGGGCACAATTTCTTCGGGCATCACGGACGGCCGCCGGGCACTCACGAGGTGCTGGAGGTGGACGCCGTCGAGTGTGTCGCGGGCGGGGGACTGCGCGGCGATCGATTCTTCAGCCCCGGCAAGGGGCACAAGGGCCAGGTCACCTTCTTCGCGCACGAGACCTATGAGCGCCTTCGGGAGGAGCTCGGGATCTTCGACCGGGGCCCGGGGGTGTTTCGCCGGAACATCATCACGCGCGGCGCGGACCTCGGGGCGCTGATCGGGCGCGAGTTCGAGATCCAGGGCGTCCGGTTTGCCGGGGTGGAGGAATGCAAGCCGTGTTACTGGATGAATCACGCCTTCGGTCCCGGGGCGGAGGACGCGCTGCGGGGTCGTGGCGGATTGCGCGCGCGCATCCTCACCGACGGGATCCTGAGGCGGTGAGATGCCGGGCGGGTTCACGGCCGTGATCATGGCGGGGGGCGCGTCGACGCGGATGGGCCGTGACAAGGCATGGATCGAGTGCGGCGGGCGTCCGCTGATCGCGCGGCAGGTGGAACTGGCCCGCCTTGCAGGAGCGGAGCAGGTGGTGATCGCCGGGCGTGCGGGCGCCGAGTACCCCGGGATCCCGGGGGAGGTGGTGTTCGACCGCGAGGCGGGCCGCGGGCCCATGGCGGGGGTGGTTCGCGGGCTGGAGGCGGCGCGTCTTCCGCTGGTTCTCGTGCTCGCGGTGGACCTCGGCGCCATGACCGTGGACACCCTCCACGCCCTGAGAGCGCGTTGCGGCGACTCGCGGGGAATCATCCCGCGGGTGTGCGGAGGGCTGGAGCCGCTGGCCGCCTTCTATCCCCGCGGCGTGCTGGCCCTTGCCGGGGAGGCCCTCGCCGCGCGCCGCCTCGCGATGCGGGCATTCGCGGAGCGCTGCATCGCGCAGGGGTTTGCGGAGTGCCTTGATGTTCCCGCTGAGATGCGGGGGTGCTTCGCGAACTGGAACACCCCGGCGGACGTGCCGCACACGGAAGGGGGGCCGGACTCGCGGTGAGCGGCGCGGGCGCTCCGCGTCAGCGGCGGCTTGCCGCGGCATGCGCGGCCGGCGGATCGATCCGATACAGGTGGGATCGTGAACGGAGGATGAGGGAATCCCCCAGCACGGCGGGAGAGGCCATGAAGCCGTCACCCAGCGTGTTCTCGGCGACCTTCTCGAACTCGCGACCGGCCTTGATCACCGTCGTGCGGCCCTCCTCGTTGAAGAAGTAGATGTGACCGTTGGCGAGGAGCGGCGAGGCGGAGTGATTGCCCCCGATGCGCTCGTTCCAGAGGACTTCGCCGGTCCGGGCGTCCCAGCAGGTGGCGACGCCGCCGTCCTCGATGCCGTAGAGCAATCCCTCGTGAAGGATGAGCGAGGGCTTCTTGGGTGTGCCGCGCCTGCTGCGCCACGCGAGTGCGAGCGCGGTCTGGTCTTCGGGGATCGGAGCGTTGGCGTCGAGGACCTCGCCCTTCCTGCCGGGACGGATGGCGAGCAGCTGGCCATTGGAGAAACCTGTGGGCGCGAAGATGAGCCCGAGGCCGTAGAGGGGGCGGGTGCTCGCGGAATGGTTCTGGTGTTCCTCGACGCGCCAGAGTTCCTCGCCCGTGCGCGGGTCATAGGCGTAGAGCGCCTTGGCGCCCTGGCTGATCAGGGTGGGGACCTCATCGATCACGGCGACGTGGGGCGTGCTGAAGGCCTTGCGGTAATCGCCTTCCATCGCGGGTTTGCCCTCATCGTCGAGGTCCTTGAAATCCACGGACCGGTCGGTCTTCCAGACGGTGGCGCCGGTGTCGCGATCGAGGGCGACGACGTACTGCAGATCGCTCCCGTCGAAATTCATGATGAGCAGGTTCTCCCAGAGGATCGGAGAGGAGCCTGCGCCGCGGTAGTGATTACACTCGAGATCGCGGCGTTCCCAGAGGACCTCACCCGTGGTGGCGTCGAGGCACGCCGTGCCCGGGGAGCCGTACGTCACATAGACGCGGTTTCCGTCGAGCACCGGGGTGGGAGAGGCGTAGCTGTTGAACTTGTGGCAGAACTGCGGTTCGGCGACGTCGAAGAGTTTCTTCTCGAGCAGGACGCGGCCGGTGTCGGCGTGGACGGAGAGAATGGACAGCTGGCGGCCGTCCTCGGAGGCGGTGGCGATCCAGATGACGTCGTCGAGGACGACGGGGGAGGCCCATCCCTTGCCGGGGATCGGCGTTTGCCAGCGCGGGCCGTCCTGCTGGGTCCAGCGGACGGGTGGCCTTGCGTCGCGGGCGATTCCGTCGCCCTGGGGGCCGCGGAACTGGGGCCATGAATCGGGGCCGGCGGGCGCGGCGAGGTGGAACGCGCCCAGGAACAAGCCGAGGGTTGCGAGGAGGCGGCGCCGGTGCATGGCGCGGAGGATAGGCAGGGCGGACACGGGCCGCAACGCCGGCGACGGGGCGCGGACCGGGGGGACGAAGCGCGGGAAAGATGCGGGAAGGGAGGGCCGGACGGGCGGAAGATTTTCTTTCTGAAGGGTTGCTGATCGTGACGGGTGTGCTACCAGTGAAGTGTGCTCACCGCTGCGGGTCATACGATCGCGCTGCTTCCTTTCCGCGCCGGCTCCGGCGCGGACCTGAGCATTTTGTCCAACCGTTTGTCAGCCTGTCGCTCCTTTGGGGGCTAAGGTTGACCACAGGTTGATCGTAGTCCCCTGCCTTCAGTTCGAGTCTCGAGCCTGCGTTTGATTGCGGGCGGAGGCCGGAGTCAGTTCCGAAAGTTTCGTTCCCTAGCTACTGCATATCCAAGGTGATGAATCCACAGATCGTAATATCCGAGACGGACGCGCGCCGGCTGCGCGTGTTGCTGAGCAGTGCGCCCAAATCAGTCGACGCATCGAGCCTCAACTGGCTGCGCGCCGAGCTGGAACGTGCGCGCGTGGTGCCTGACAACGAGGTTCCGGACGACGTCGTGACGCTCGGGTCGGTCGTGGAGATCGAGGACCTGAGCGACGGCGAGGTTGACACCTTTACGCTGGTGCTGCCCTCCGAGGCGGATGCGAGCAAGGGACGGATTTCCCTGCTCGCACCCCTCGGGATGGGGATGCTCGGCTTCCGCGAGGGCGACGAGTTCGAGTGGCCGGTTCCCAGCGGGACCGCGCGATTCAAGATTCGGCGTCTGCTCGGGCGCGCCGCGGCGGCGGAGTCCCAGCCGGTCGCGGCGGGCGTGCGGCGCTGATGTCATCCAACTGCGAACCCGCCGCGGGTGCGGCGGGTTCGCGCTCCGGAGAGGAAGACTCGCCGCGAGCTCAATCATCCTGTCGGGCGGGGCGCCCGCCGAACAGGGCGGTGCCGATGCGCACCCGCGTGGCGCCCTCCTCGATGGCGACCTCGAAGTCGCCGCTCATTCCCATGCTGAGGACGGTGAGCGGTGCGCCGAGGATGTCCTCGCATGCCTTCGCGAGCTCGCGGCAGCGGCGGAAGACCGGGCGGACCGTCTCCGGATTCCGCGCGTACGGCGCCATGCACATGAGCCCATGGATCTCGAGGCGCGAAAGTTCATTCAGGCGCGGAAGCTCCTCGCGCAGGAGGGCGGGTGAGTAGCCGAACTTGGTGGATTCGCCGGCGACGTTGACCTCGATGAGCACGGGAAGGGTGCGGGCGGCGGCCTCGCAGCGCTTCTGGAGTTCCTCCGCGAGGCGCAGGCTGTCCACCGAATCGATTGCCTGGAAGAGCTGGACGGCGTCACGGACCTTGTTGGTCTGGAGGTGTCCGATCATGTGCCAGCGCAGGTGACCGGGCAGCGCCGGGATCTTTGAGCGCGCCTCCTGCACGCGGCTTTCGCCGAAGATCCGGAGGCCATGGCGCGCGGCCTCGGCGATTCGCTCCGGCGGTTGATTCTTGCTGACGGCAACCAGTTCCACCTCGCCGGGATCGCGCCCGGCGCGCTCACAGGCAGCGGCGATCCTTGTCTGGATCCGTGCCAGGTTTTCGGCAATCTCCACGCGAGCAGCGTAGCAGCCCGCGGAAGCGGCTGTGGACACGAAACAGTACGGAGGATCTCATGGCGAGGCAGCACTGGGTGGTGAAACAGGAACCCTCGAGCTACCCGTGGTCCACCTTCGAGCGCGAGGGGGGCACGGCGTGGACGGGCGTGCGGAACTTCGAGGCCCGGAATCATCTGCGCGCCATGAGGAAGGACGACATGGTGGCGTACTACCACAGCGGCGAGGGCCGCGAGGTGGTGGGCGTCGCCAGGGTGTCCAGGGAGGCCTATCCGGATCCCACCGCGGACGAGGGTGACTGGTCGTGCGTGGACCTCGTGCCGGTTCGCCCGCTGAAGCGGCCGGTGACGCTCGCCGAGATGAAGCAGGATCCGGTGCTTCGCGAGATGGCGCTCGTGCGCCGGTCGCGCATCTCCGTGACGCCGGTCACCCCGGAGCAATGGGCGCGGCTGATGGAGCTGGGCGGCGCCCGGTGAGGCCTCAGGGCACCGGCTCGAGGCTCGCTCCTCCCGCGGCGCGGGTGATGAACACGCGCGGCGCGCGGCCGGTGCGTTCGCGGTACGCCTCGGTGATGGCTGCCTCGAACGCGGCCGACTGATCCTCGGCGACGAGATTGATCGTGCACCCGCCGAAACCTCCTCCCGTCATCCGGGCGCCGAGGACCCCGGGCAGGTCGGCGGCGAGCTCGACCAGCACGTCGAGTTCCCGGCAGCTCACCTCGTAGTCGTCGCGAAGACTCGCATGCGACTGAGCCATGAGGGGGCCGAGGGCGTGCAGGTCGTGATTCCGGAGGGCCTCCGCGAAGGCGAGGACCCGCTCGTTCTCCGTCACGACATGGCGACAGCGCCTGCGGATGACCTCGGGAAGCCTGCCGCCATGCGTCTCCAGATCCGCGGAGGAGACGTCGCGCAGGGCGGTGATTCCCGGGAGCCTTTCACGGAGGGCGGCGACCCCGGATTCGCACTGTGAGCGGCGGGTGTTGTACTCGCCGGCGGCGAGCTCGTGCTTCACCCCGGTGTCGCAGATGACGAGGGCGACGCGGTCGGGCAGGGGAAACCAGCGCGCCTCCAGGGTGCGGCAGTCGAGCATCATCGCGTGGCCGGCGCGGGCGTTGGCGGAGATGAACTGATCCATGATGCCGCAGCGTGTCCCGACGTAGTGGTGCTCGGCGCGCTGCCCCGCGAGGGCGAGGCGCACCGGATCGGCGGCGATCCCCGACACGGCGAGGAGCGTGAGTCCGACACCGGTTTCGAGCGCGGCGGAGGAACTGAGGCCTGCGCCCTCGGGAACATTCCCGGAGAACCAGAGGTCGGCGCCGCGGAGGCGGTGGCCGTCCCGCTCGAGTTCGACGGCGATGCCGCGGACGTAGTCGCTCCAGTGGCGCTGGCGCGGATCACCGGGCTGATCGAGGTCGATCTCCACGGAATCCGCGCGGTCACCCGCGACGGCGCGGAGACGGCGATCCGGACGCGGGGCCGCGGCGCACCAGAGGGCGAACTCGATGGCGGCGGGCATCACGAAGCCGTCGTTGTAGTCGGTGTGTTCGCCGATGAGATTGACGCGCCCCGGGGCGCGGCTGATGACGGCGGGGCGCGCATGGAACGCCTGCTGAAAGCCGTGTGCGGCGGCCTGCGAATTCACCGGCACAGGTTGGCGCGGGAGACGGAGAAACGCGAACGCGAAGCGTGATGGGCGAACCCGGCCGTCGGCGTGGCCGGGCGCGTGCAGGGGGCACGTCGCGAGCGGTTCAGGCGCCGCGCGCCGCGGCGGCCGCGAGGTCCGCCTGGATCCGGGCGCAGATCTCCGCGAGGCCGCGGTTCCATGCGGCGACGAGCTCGTCCGCCCCGGCGCGTTCCATGGGGATCACGCTGCTCCGGGTCGCCATCCAGATGACGGGCGAGTCGCGTCCGGTGAGGGGATGGAAGAGGCGGAGGTCGAGGTTGAGGCGGGCGACGGGGTTGGAGGGTTTCCGGTAGTCGCCGTAGAGCGCGGCGACGTCGCCCTCGAGCGCGTGCGTCGGCGTCCTGTGGCTGCCCCCCGTGATGACGGCGTCGAAGATTCGCAGGGCGCGGATCCAGTCGGCGATCGCCTCGGTGATCATCGGACCGGGGGAGAGGAGAAAGGCATGATAGGGATCGGCGACGAACTCCGACGTGCCCTGCCGGATGATGAAGGAGCGCGATTCGTAGGCGGTGTTGACGCCGAAGGGACGGACGAGCAGGACGCCGCGGGGAGTGACGCCCGGGATCGGTCCGGTCTCGGGCGGCTGCAGGAGAAACGTGCGTCGTTCGAGCGCGCGTCGCTGGATGCGGCAGCCGGCGGTGGTGAGGGCCGCCGCGGCGAGGAGGAAGGATCGACGGGAGGTGCCGGATTTCATCGCGGTGGGTTGACGGGCTTGGGCGGGGCGCCGAGCAGCAGGCCGGCCGGATAGCTCCGGGCCATTTCGCTGATCGCGCGGAGGTTGTCGGAAAGAGATCGGAGGTTCTCGAGGGTCATCGCGAGGTCGCCCTCCTTGCCGGCGAGGAAACCCTCGGCGGTGGCGAGGGTTCGATCGAGGCGCTGGAGCACCGAGTTGAGGTCGAGACTGTCGAGGGTGGACTTGAACTCGTCGAGGGCCGCCTCGGCGCGTTCCGGAATGCGGGCCCACGACGGGTTCGCGAGGATCCGGCGGAGTTCCTCGTTGGAGGCGCGCAGTTCCGAGAGAAGCCGGGTGGCCTGTTGGCTGACCTCCGCGAGCTTCGCGCCCCGCACCTCCATTTCGGTGGTGGTGAGCAGCCGGTTCAGATTCGTGAGGAGCAGGGCGACATCGGCCTCCTCCAGCTTGCGGAAGACCTGCTCGACGGAGGTCAGCAGGCGGGTGAGTGTGCCCGGCGCCGAGGGAATGTACAGGTGTTCCGGTTCCCAGGTGATCTCGAGCGGCGGATAGCGCCATGGATTCACGTAGTCGAGCTCGAGGTAGGACAGGCCGGTGATGCCCTGTGCGTTCAGGCGGAATCTCAGTCCCCGCGCCACGTCGGCGCGAAGCAGGTTGAGAAACTGCTCGCGTCCCTGGGCGGCATAGGCTTCGCGCGAGACGCCCACGAGGATGCGGACGTAGTTCATCTGCTGCTCGGGCGGCCTGTCACTCTCATAGATGTCACGTGAGAAGCCGATCTCGTGAACCGTGCCGAGGTGCACGCCGCGGTACTTGACCTGCGAACCGATCTCGAGGCCCTGCACGGACTGGTCGAGATACGTCTCGATGAGGAGCGGCTTCTGCAAGGTGCGGCCGAGTCCCAGCAGGAGCAGGATGACACAGGCGGTGACAAGGCCGCCGAGGACGAAGACTCCGATCTTGAAGTAGTTGGCCGAGGTGCTCATGGGTTGGGGTCCGGCGGCCGGCGGGCATCAGGCGGATCCCGGTCTGCCGGAGTCCGATTCACGACGGAAGAACTGCCTCACCTTGGGGTGCGGCGGATGATCCCGCAACTCGGCGGGTGTCCCGGTGGCGAGAATGCCGCGAACCTCGCGATCGAGCATGATCACACGGGAGGCGATCGCGTAGATGCTCTGCAGCTCGTGCGTCACGACCACGCACGTGATGCCGAGCGTTCCGGCGAGGTCGAGGATGAGCTGGTCGAGTCCGGCGGACGTGACGGGGTCGAGTCCGGCGGAGGGTTCGTCGAGGAAGAGGATCGGCGGATCGAGGGCCATGGCGCGCGCGATGGCTCCGCGCTTCTGCATGCCGCCGCTCAGTTCGGAGGGCAGCTTGTGGGCGGCGGCGTGCAGACCCACCATCTCGAGCTTCATGCGCGCGGTGGCCTCGATCGCGTCCGGGCTGAGGTCGGTGAACTCCTCGAGTGGAAGCCGGACGTTGTCGAGCAGGGTGAGCGAGCCGAAGAGCGCGCCGTTCTGAAACATCACTCCGAACTGGCGCTGCAGGCGCCGCCGGCGCTCGGGGGAGGCGGCGAGGAAGTCTTCGCCGTCGATCTCGATGCGGCCGGCGAGGGGCGTCTCCAGGCCGATGATGTTGCGCAGCAGGGTGGTCTTTCCGCAGCCGGAGGTTCCGAGGATGACGAACACCTCGCCGGCGGCGACGTCGAACGACACGCGATCGAGAACGACGGTGTCGCCGTAGCCCGCCCGTAGATCGTCCACCCGGATGACACTGCGCGGCGCGTCCGACATCGTCAGAACTGGAGGTAATAGAAGATGACGCCCATCACGGCGTCCGTGATCACGATCAGGAGGATGGAGGTGACCACCGCGCTGGTGGTGGAGATGCCGACGGCGCTGGGTCCCCGCAGCGCCTGGAGGCCCCGCAGACAGCCGACTCCGCCGATGATGAACCCGAAGAACACGCTCTTCACGAGGCCGCTGGCGATGTGCCGTGGCTCGGCCGCGTCGATCGCCTGGGTGAAGTAGGTGGACACCGGGTACTCGAAGGACAGGAAGACCACGGCGCCGCCAAGGATGCCGGTCACATCCGCGAACAGCGTGAGGAACGGAATCATGAAGACGAGCCCGAGCACTCGAGGCACGGCAAGGAAGGGCACTGGACGGAGGCCCATGGTGGAGAGGGCGGCGACCTCGTCATTGACCTTCATGGTGCCGATCTCCGCGGCGAAGGCTCCGCCGGATCGTCCGGAGAGAATGATGGCGGCCATGAGCGGGCCGAGCTCGCGCAGCATGGCGATGGTCACGAGCATGGCGACATAGATCTCGGCGCCGTACGGGCGCATGGCCATGGCGGCCTGGAAGGCGAGCACGAGGCCGACGAGGGCGGAGATGAGCGCCACGATCGGGAGCGCGTCGGTGCCGGCGCGCTCCGCGGCGAGCCACAGGTCCCGCCAGCGGATCCGGCGCGGGCGGAGGCACGCGCGAAGCAGGGCATCGGACAGCTCGCCGAGGAAGGAGACTTCCTCGCGGAGATCGTGCCAGAGCCTGGCGGTCACGCGGCCGACCTGTTCCGGGAGGGGGACGCACCGGCTGCGTTCAGGCTCGACAACCTGGTAATGGCGCGGATCGAAGCGGTCGAGCCATCGCTGGTAGTCGGGCGCGAGGCCGCGCCACTCGAGGGAGACGCCCTCTTCCTGGGCCCGCCCCTTCAGCCGGAGGAGCAGGGCCATTCCGGCGCCGTCGAGGGTCCTGAGCCCGGAGGCTTCGAGGACGAGCCGGGAGAAATCGCGCTCCTCGAAGATCTCGTCCACGCGCGGCCACAGGCGGGGAACGGTCGCGTTGGACCATGTGCCCGCGACACGGAGTGTGGCCGCGCCGATGGCGAGCGGTTCGAGCTCGAGGCGGGCCTCGGGGCCGTGGAGGGGCCGAGGCTGCGGGGGCGATTCGGGTCGTGTCGTCCGGCGCATGATCGGGCAGACGGTCGGAGCCTGCCAGTCCTGTGGCACGTCGCAAGCGCGGGAAGGGATCGGTCCACTGACAAGCGCGCATTCCGCGTTTAGGTTCGCGGCGTGTTGGACCGGGCCGAATCACTCGAGCAATCGCCGGCGCTGAAGCAGATCCGGCTGCCTGACCTGTGGCAGCAGGAGGCGGTGGCGGCGCTGCGCGCGGGACGCGACGTCGTGGTGCACGCCCCCACCGGGGCGGGGAAGACCCTGATCTTCGAGCTCTGGTCCAACGAGGGGCGCGCCCCGGGACAGTCGATCTACACGGTGCCCACCCGCGCGCTCGCGAACGACAAGCTCGCGGAATGGCGCGCGCGCCGGTGGGACGTCGGGATCGCGACCGGGGATCTCGCGGAGAACCTCGACGCGCCCGTGCTTGTCGCGACCCTGGAGACGCAGAAGAACCGGCTCATCCGCGGGGACGGCCCGCGCATGCTCGTGGTGGACGAGTACCAGATGATCGGGGACCCCGATCGCGGGCTGAACTATGAGTTCGCGATCGCGCTGGCGCCGCCGAAGACCCAGTTGCTCCTGCTCAGCGGGAGCGTGCACAACCCCCAGCAGGTGGTGGCATGGCTGCGGCGCCTCGGGCGCGACGCGGTCATGGTGCGGCACGACGAGCGACCCGTTCCGCTCGAGGAAGTCTGGCCCAACCAGTTGAACTACCGGGTACCGTCGGAGGTGCGCGGTTACTGGCCGCGCTTTCTTGCGAAGGCGCTCGCCGAGGGCCTCGGACCGATCCTTGTCTTCGCGCCGCGGCGGAACGCGGCGGAACGATTCGCGATCGAGGTGGCGCGCCATCTTCCGACACCGGATCCGCTGCGGCTCACGCCCGAGCAGAAGCAGCTCGCGGGGGACACGCTGGCGCGGCTGCTGAAGAGCCGGATCGCGTATCATCACAGCGGGCTGAGCTATGCCGTGCGCGCGGGCGTGATCGAACCGCTCGCGAAGGCGGGCCAACTCCGAATCGTCGTCGCCACGATGGGCCTCGCGGCGGGCATCAATTTCTCCCTGCGCAGCGTGGCGCTCGCGGGCGATTCCTACCGCCGTGACTTCGTGGAGCAGCCGCTGCGGCCGGATGAAATCCTCCAGATGTTCGGGCGCGCGGGGCGCCGGGGAATCGACGAGGTGGGCTACGTGCTCGTCAGCGAGAATCAGATCCGCCTGCGCGACGGGCATCCCAGCAACCTGACGCGCAGCAGTCTCGTGGACTGGGGCGCGCTGCTGAGCGTGATGGCCGGGGCGGCCGATCGTGGCGAGGATCCGTTCGCCACGGCGGTGCGGGTCCAGGAGCGCCTGTTCACGAGCAAGCCGATCCACCTCGGCGTGGAGGAATCGCTCAAGCACCCGGATGTGCCCTGCGGACTGAAGACCGACTCGGAACGGGCGCGACACGTGCGCAGCCGGCTTCGGCAGATGCGGAACAGCCGCGGGGAGTGGGAGCCGGTCCCGGCATGGCGGGAGGTGCCGGCCGGAGAAGTCTTCGTGTACCGGCAGACGGCCGCGGCGCTGCGGACGCCCGGCCCGGACCGGAAGGAGTCCGACGCCCGCCCTCCGGACCCCGGACGTGGCGGGGAGAGAAACGCAGCGTCCTTCGACGGGGAACCTTCCGAGGACGTCACCGTCGGGGAGCCTGGAGAGACCGGCGTGCCCCCCGGCCATCCGGGCGAGGGGACGAGCGAATCGCCGGTGTGGCCGGAGCCCGCGGCGGAGCTGGTTCCCGTCCTCACGGTGCAGAAGGCGCTCGAGAAGCTCGGGCAGGGCTGGCTCGTCGGACTGCAGGACACGCCGCAGGGACGGATTTACGGGCGCGGGTTCAAGGTGGCCGATGTTCTCACGGGGGAGCGTGTCGTGCTCGTGAAGTGGATCCGGCGCCTCACGCAATGGCACGGGCGCGTCGCCTCGTGGGAGGAATGGGAGTCCCGACTGCGGCCGAGGCTCGAGGCGGAACTCGACCGCCAGAAGACGCCCCTCGTGCGCCTCACGAGGGAGGACCATCGGCTCATCGCGCACGTCACGATCGCGAAGCTGCCGATGCGCGTGCCGGTGGATTCGCACGGTGTCGCGCTGTGGCGGCCGCCGGAACGCTCGGTGGTGCAGCCGGACTGCGCGATCTGTCCGCTGCAGGAAGTCTGCTATCGCCTGTCGCCGGGCACGGGAACGGCGGCACTCTGGCGCCGGCTGCGGCTGGTGGATGAACGCGGGGTGCCGACGCTGCGCGGACGTGTGGTCGCCGCCCTGTCCCAGACGGCGGGCCTCGCGATTGCCGCGGCCCTGGAGGATGAGAGTTATCCCCTCGATGAGCTGGCGTACGACATCGCGAATCTCGACGCCGGTTTCCGCTTCGCGCGGGAGGACAGCCGCTGGGGCGGGCGCCTGCCGGTCGCCGCGCAGCGGGCCTACGGCACGATCAATGTCCCGGGCTATCTCGAGGGCGGGCTCCCGCCGCGGTACGGTGCGGGAGCGAACGAGATCGTGCAGCTCGCGCATCGGCATCCCGAGAAGCGGCATCAGCTCACGGGCGATCTGGTGGGCGAGGGCGATGTGGACCGGCTCATCATCGAATGGCGGAGTCTGCTGCGGCAGATCGCGCATGCGCCGGCGCTCGACTGGCCGAGATGGACGGCGTTCCAGGCGCTGGCGCGCGGCATCCTCAGGGAGACGGAGTCACCGACGATGCGGGATCTTCCGCCGCTCGAGTATCACCAGCGCAGACGCGTGGATCACCGGCTTGTGTTTCGGCGGCACTAGGAGGGCGCCGCGCGGACGACAACGGCGCGCCACGGGCGGGACCCGAGCCCCCCGGCGTGCGCGTTGACGGTCGGGAGGCGGCTGGTAGGGTCGGGCCATGTCCCCAACGGCCGCCCTGTCCTGACGATGCGACGACGTTTCACGGGATCGTTCCCGGCGATCCTTGCGATCTTCTTTCTCTCCGGGGCGGTGGCATTGCTCTACCAGGTCGCGTGGTTCCGGCGGCTTCAGCTTGTGTTCGGGGTGAGCGCGTTCGCGATGGGCGCCGTGGTCGCCGCGTTCATGCTGGGGATCGCGGCAGGCAGTCGATGGGCCGGCCGGATGCGCATGGCGCGGGAACGACCGCTGATCGCCTACGCGATCCTGGAGGTCGTCATCGCGCTGTATGCCGTGGTGTTCCCGTGGCTGGTCGCCGGCGTGGAGCGTCTGTACTCGTCATTGTACGAACCTCTTGCGGGACGATTCCTCACGCTGACGACCGTGCGACTTGCGCTGAGTCTTGCGCTGCTGCTGCCCGCGACCTTCTGCATGGGTGCGACGCTTCCGGTGCTCGCGCGCGCGGTGGCACGCGGGTCGGGCGCGGCGGTGACCCGCATCGGATGGCTGTACGCGGCGAACACGCTGGGTGGGGTGGTCGGGACTCTCGCGGCGGGATTTGTCGCGCTCGAGCTGCTGGGGATCCGGGGCACCCTCTGGGCGGGCGCGGCGGTCAACCTCGCGATCGCGGGACTGTCCGTCCTGGTCGCGCGCAGGGCGGCGGAGGATCAAGTCACGCCGGCTCCGGCCGGAAGCGCCCGCGCCGCCGAGCGGGCCGTGGGGAAGCGCGCGTCGATCGACCCGGGAAAACAGGTGCGATTCGCGACGTGGGTGGTGGCGGCGACGGGACTGACATCCATGGCGCTGGAACTGGTCTGGACGCGCGCCCTGCTGTTCTACGTCCATAACTCCACGTACGCGTTCAGCGCGATCCTTGCCGTGTACCTGGCGGGTCTCGGACTCGGCGCGGCGGCCGGTGCGCATGCAGGCCGGCGGGGGGGAACGATGCGGTGGATGGCGGGCGTGCTCACGGGACTTTCCCTGCTGACACTCCTCTCGATCGCGGTCTACCGGAACCTGCCCGCCCTCGCGGAGCCGATCCTCGGAGAAACGCTTGCCCCGGGACTCTCCGGGTTTGGCGGGCAGCAGTTCTGGATCGTGCGGAGCTGGTGGACGGCGCTTGCCGCGATCTTCGTCCAGGTGTCCGCCGTGCTTCTTCCGCCGGGGTTTGGATTCGGCATGGTGTTTCCGCTGGCCCTGAGGCTGCTGGAGGAGAGCGGGGCGGAGGCGGCGGGAAGCGTCGGCCGGCTTTACGCCGTGAACACGACGGCGTGCGTCGCCGGAACCCTGCTCGGTTCCTTCGTGCTCGTGCCATGGCTGGGGACTCGAGGTTCGCTCATCCTGCTCGCATGGATTCCGCTCCTGCCGGCGGTGCGCGCGTGGGGGCTCTCGGCGACCGGGCGGAGCACGCGTGTCGCGTGGGCCGCGGGCGCGATCGCGCTGACCGCGGTGGTCACGATCGTCGCGGCGCCATCCGGTTTCTACCGGGACATGTTCGCGCGCCGGTTCGGAACGGTGCTGTGGTTCTCCGAAGGACCGGCCGACACGGTGGCGGTCTGCCGGCGCCCGGATGGAACGGCATGGATCCATTTCTCCGATGGTCGCGGCGCCTCGGGGACCACCTCCTACAAGGGCGGCTGGCTGTACGCGCATCTCCCGCTGCTGCTGCATCCGGATCCGAAGTCGGCGCTTGTGATCTGTTTCGGCACGGGCAACACGCTGGGTGCGGCGAGCCGGCATGCGCTGGACCGGCTGGACGGCGTGGAACTGTCGAGCGAGGTCGTGAAGGCGTCGAAGTACTTTCGCGACACGAATCATGATGTGGCGAACAACCCGGGCGTGAACCTGATCGTCGAGGACGGGCGCAACTATCTCCTGGGCACGCGGCGGCGATACGACGTGATCACCGCCGAACCTCCGATGATCCACACCGCGGGCGTGGTAAACCTGTACAGCCGGGATTTCTATCGGCTCTGCTCCGAGCGCCTCACGGACAACGGCATCATGGCGGTGTGGCTCGCCACATGGGAGATCGAGAATCCCGAACTGCGGATGCTCGTGCGCGCGTTCGCGGATGTCTTCCCGCATGCGTCCGTGTGGGATTCGAAGCATCTCGGCGAATGGATCCTGATCGGATCCCGATCGCCGATCGCGGTGGACCTTGATGCGCTGGCGGCGCGCATGAGCCGGCCCGGACTCTCGACGGACCTCGAGCGCATCGGAGTGAGTCGTCCCGAGGACCTCCTCGCGCTGTATCTCAAGGGGCGGGAGTTCCTCGATGACTACAGCCGCGGCGCGCGCCCGGTGACGGACGACCGATCGGTGGTCGATTTCGCCATCCCGCGCAAACCGCGCGCCAACTTCGGCCTCGGTGATTTCACGAGCGGCGGCTTCAACCTCTCCGGCGTGGGACCCAACGGACTCGTCAGTGAGCTGCGCGTCCGCGATTTCGACGGGATTTACACCGACCGCGATTCCGCGGCCTCCCTGATCGCGAATCCGGCCGATGCGGAGAAGGATCCGCGCTGGGCCGAGATCGAGAGGCGGCGCGAGGCGGCCGAGTACGAGACGGGCCGCAGGCTCGCATGGAATCTGATGGCCGCGGCCATGGACCACATCGAGCTCGAGCGCACGCCCGACGCGATGCGTGTCCTCGACCGCGGCCTCGAGATCGTGGCCGGTCCCGCGGGTGCGGACCTTCTGATCATGAAGGCCGCGGTTCTCCGCAACCGCGGGGAGCGGGAGGGCGCCATCGAATCGCTGCGCCGCGCGGTCGGCCTGAACCCGACGAACGCGACGGCCTTGAGGATGCTGGGCGAACTGGCGCCCCGTGAATGACACCGAGGAAAGGGGCACCGCGTTCCCACGACGTGATGGTGAGCGGACAGGCGCCGGTGAATGGTTCTTGGCGGCGCCAGCCGGGCTTCTCCGCGATGGCGACCACGAGGATCGCGGACACCGGGAGCGAGGACTCCATGAACACAGGGAGCCCGCCTTCCCGGCCGGAACAGCGGCGCGAAGAGATGGCCGCCCACGACGCCCGGCGTGACGCGTCCGCCAGCGTTGTCAGGCTGCGTTCCTCCTCGAGAAGGATCCAACTCCCCCCCGCCCGCCGGGCGGAGAAGACGAAGGGATCGCGGTCGGGCTGCCTGCGGGAGCGATTGCCTCGGAGGGAGCATCAACGATGACCTCCGCCTGGAGTCAGGCGAGGATTTCGTGGATGACGTGGCCGTGGACGTCCGTGAGGCGGCGGTCGGCGCCGTTGTGACGGAAGGTGAGGCGCTCGTGGTCGAGGCCGAGAAGGTGCAGGACGGTGGCATGAAAGTCGTGGGTGGTGACCTTTCCGGCGGCGGCCTTCCACGACCACTCATCACTCTCTCCGTGGGCGACTCCGGGCCGGAGACCGGCGCCCGCCATCCAGCCCACAAAGGTGCCGCCATTGTGATCGCGGCCCGTGGTCCCCTGGGTGAAGGGCATGCGGCCGAACTCGGTGTTCCAGAGCAGGAGTGTGTCCTCGAGGAGTCCCCGTGTCTTGAGGTCACGGAGCAGGCCGGCGATGGGGCGGTCCGTGGAGACGGCGATTTTCGGGAGCTCGGAGACGATGTCGGAATGGTTGTCCCAGTTGTCCCTGGGGCCGCCGGCGCCGCTCCAGACCTGCACGAAGCGCGTGCCGCGCTCGATGAGTCGGCGCGCGACGAGGCAGCGGCGTCCGAAGTCATTCGTCAGCGGATCATCGAGGCCGTACAGGGCGCGCGTGGCGGGTGTCTCGGAGGAGAGGTCGAACGCCTCCGGGGCGCTGAGCTGCATGCGCGCCGCGAGTTCGTAGCTTCGGATGCGGGCGTCGAGGCGCGAGTCGTCGGGGTGGAGCGCGCGATGGGCGGCATTCAAGCGTCCGAGGAGCTCCATGCTGTCGCGCTCGCTCCCGGGTGTGATGCCGGGGGAGCTGGCGCGGAGATAGCGGATCGGTTCCGGACTTGAGGCGTCGATCACGGTGCCGGCGTGGGTGACCGGCAGGAATCCCGATGAGAAATTGCCGCGCTGGTTGTAGGGAAGGCCGCGGGCGTCAGGGAGAACGACGAAGGCGGGGAGATTCTCCGTTTCACTACCGAGTGCGTACACGACCCAGGAACCGAGGCACGGGAAACCCGGCAGCAGGAAGCCCGTGTTCATGAGGTAGCTTCCCGGGCCGTGCACGTTGGTGCGCGATTCCATGGCCATCAGGAAGGTGAGATCGTCCACGCAGCGGGCGATGTGGGGGAAGACACTGCTGACCCAGCGCCCGCACTGTCCGTGCTGACGGAACTGGAAGGGCGATTTCATCAGGGTCCCGGGCTCGCTGGTGGCTGCTTCGACCCGGGCGCCTCCGCCGGGGTCGAACCTCTGCCCGTGGCGCCGCGCGAGCTCCGGCTTGAAGTCGAACGTGTCCATCTGGCTGGCCCCACCATTCATGAAGAGCTGGATGACGCGCCGTGCGTGCGGCCGGAAGTGCGGGAGGCGATCCGGGCCGCGGCGATGGAGGGGAACCCTGGCGTCCGGTTCGGAGGCGAGCACGCCCTGTTCGCTGGAGAAGGCTCGCGAGGGCGATGCCGCCGAGGCCTCCGCCGAAGCGCCACAGGAACTCGCGGCGGCTCGGCGGCGGGGGGGCGAACGGGTGCGGGCTCATGGGGTGGAGTCACTCACTCGACGAAATGGAGCTCGTTACAGTTGAGGAGGACGCGCACGGCGCTGGCCAGGCCGTGCGTGCCGGCGTGGGCGGCGAAGTCAGTAAGTTCCGCGGGGGACGGGTCGCGTTGCAGCACCAGATGAAAGGCGGTGCGGACGGGATCGGCGGAGGCGCACGCCCCGGTTTCGGCACGAGCGGCGATGTGTTCGCTGCAGCGGATGACGAACGGATGGTTGAGCAGCGCGAAGGCCTGCAGGGCGGTGAAGGACTCGTTGCGCACCGGGGTGGACTCGTCCCCGGCCGGGCTGTCCATGCAGTCCATGAGCGGATCGGGCAGCGTGCGGAAAAGGAACCGGTAGATGGACCGGCGTCGCCCGGGAGCGGAATCCACGTCGAAGTCGGAGTAGTCCACGATCGGCGTGACATGGATGCCGTCGGACATCGCGAAGTGTCTGACGGAGGGGCCGCCCATCGTGGTGTCGAGCCGGTCCGCCATGCGAAGGAGGCTGTCACGGAAGGATTCCGCATCGAGGCGCCGGCGGAGCGGCTGGAACGGGTGGGCGGTGGCGGGATCGGCGGACGCCTGCTGCCATGTGCGGCTGGTGAGGATCAGCTCGTGGAGACGCTTGAGGGATCCCCCGAAGTCGTCACGGAACGTCACGGCGAGCCAGTCGAGGAGTTGCGGATGGACGGGCCTGCCGCCCATGCGCCCGAAGTCGTTCGGCGTGTCCACGAGCCCCCTGCCGAAGTGGTGATGCCAGACGCGGTTGACGATGACGCGCCAGGTCAGGGGGTTCTCGGGGTGGGCGAGCCATTCGGCGAGGGCGGCCCGCCGCCCGGGGTCGGTCGCGCCCTTCTCGAATCGCGAGGGGAGATGCGGCAGGCAGGACAGGGCGCCGGGGGTGGCTTCCCCGCGGGGCTGGGTGATTTCGCCGCGCCGCAGCACGTGCACCGTTCGAGGGCGTGTGACCGGTTTCTGACCGGCATTGGCCGGGAACAGGCTGGCGCCGGCGTACACGCGACGCGGCTCCGGGAGCAGCGCCAGATCGCGGGTCGCGCGCTCGAGGAGAAAGCGGATGCGGTTCGTCTCGTCGAAAAGGTCGGGGGCGTGGGGCAGCCATGGACCCGTGGGGAACAGGGCCCCGGCCTCCCATGCGAGCAGGTCGTCCCGCAGAGGCGGGTCGGCGAGGAGGAGTTCGTCGATGCGCCCGGAGTCGAGGCGATCGGCGGCGACCTGGATCTGCATCCAGTGCATCCGCCGGGCATTGATTTCGGGGTCGAGATCGTACAGCCGCTCGGCCTTTTCCGTGCCGGCGAACACCGCCTGCAGGGCGTAGTAGTCCTCCTGCGGGATGGGATCGAACTTGTGATCGTGGCAGCGGGCGCAGTGAACCGTGGTGGCGGTGAAGGTCGAGAAGACGTTCGCAAGGATCTCGTCACGGTCGAGGTAACGGCCGATCTCGCGATCGAGGGTGTCCTCGCGGATGTCGCGCAGGGAGCTTTCGTCCCAGGGTCCCGCGGCGAGGAATCCGAGGGCGGGCGTGAGTTCGGGATGATCAGGGAAGAGGGCGTCGGCGGCGACCTGTTCCATGACGAAGCGTGCGTACGGCTTGTCCGCGTTGAAGGCGTCGATGACGTAGTCGCGGTAGGGCCACGCGGATTCGCGGGGGCGGTCCTGGTCATGGCCGTGGGTCTCGGCGTAGCCGACGACATCAAGCCAGTGGCGCGCCCAGCGCTCGCCGTAGTGGGGTGACGCCAGCAGGCGCGTCACGGTGATGGCGATGGAGCGCGGATCCCCGGAGCCGAATTCTCGGACTTCGTCGGAGGTGGGCAGGAGCCCGTGCAGATCGACATGGAGGCGGCGGACGAGCTGGCGTGGTTCCGCCGGCGGGAGGATGTCGCGGCCCTGCTCGATCAGCGCGGCGCGGACGAATGCGTCGATCGGATGATCCGCGAGGTGGGCCGGGACGCCCGGGCGCGCCAGCGCCGAGAGCGCCCATGACTCCCCGGGTTCGGCAGGCGGTGTCGCGCGCGCGGACAGCACCGCGAGAAGGAGGACAATGCCGACGCGATGGATCGCGCGAAGGGGCACGTGTGGAGAGTGCCGCGGAATCGCCGCGCGTCGAGTCGGATTCGATGGTTGCCGGGAGGGGCGCCGGGAGATTCGGGGCTTCTTCTGGACCGCGCCGCGGATCATCGTCGGCGCGTCGATGAAGCTGTTTGATCTCACAGGCGAAGTGGCGGTGGTGATCGGGGCCACCGGAGTGCTGGGGGGCGCCCTGGCGCAGGGACTCGCGGCCGCCGGCGCCCGGGTGGCCGTGGTCGGACGGAACGCGGAACGTGGCCAGGCAAGGGTGGCGGTGATCCGCGCGGAAGGCGGCACGGCGGAGTTCTTCGCGGCGGACGCCATGGACCGCGCCAGCCTCGAGGATGCGCGGGAACGGGTGACCGCGACGTGGGGGGCTGCGCCGCGCATTCTGGTGAACGCCGCCGGGGGCAATGACCCCAGGGTGACGGTCACGGCCGAGCGCGCCTTCGAGCAGATCGACATGGCGGACTGGCGGGCGAGCTTCGATCTGAACCTCGTGGGCGGCGTGGTCGTGCCGTGCCAGGTGTTCGGGCCCGCGATGATCGAGGCCGGGGGAGGCAGCATCATCAACGTGGCGAGCGCCTCGGCCCGCATCCCCCTGTCCAGGGTGGTGGCGTATTCGGCGGCGAAGGCGGCGGTGCTGAACGTGACGCGGTTCCTCGCCCGAGAATGGGCGCCTCGGGGCGTGCGCGTGAACGCGCTGACGCCCGGATTCTTCCCGGCCGAACAGAATCGGCGCCTGCTCTTCAACGCGGACGGCACGCCGACACCGCGCGCGCAGGCGATCCTCGGGCACACGCCCATGGGCCGGTTCGGGGAGGCGCACGAACTGGTGGGCGCGGCCGTGTTTCTCGCGAGCAGCAGGGCGAGCTCCTTCGTGACCGGGACGGAACTGGTGGTGGACGGCGGGTTTCTCGCGCAGACCATTTAAGGCCATGGCACGACGATCGATCGGCGAATGGATGGAGCATAGCGGGGTGAAGTTCGGCACCAGCGGCGCGCGCGGGCTCGCCGACGCGATGACGGACGAGGTCTGCTATGCCTACACCCGGGGCTTCCTGAACTTTCTCAGGTCCAGGGGCGAGCTGGCCGGCGCGGACCTGCGTGTCGCCGTCGGAGGAGACCTTCGGCCGAGCACGGATCGAATTGTCGCGGCCGTCTGCGCGGCGGTGGCGGATTTCGGGGCGGTCCCGGTTCACTGCGGCCGCGTGCCTTCCCCGGCGGTGGCGCTGTACGGGTTCGAGAACGGGATCCCGTCGATCATGGTGACGGGAAGCCACATCCCGGACGACCGCAACGGAATCAAGTTCAACATGCCCCGCACGGAGGTGCTCAAGGAGCATGAGGCGGGGATGATGGCCGAAGAGGTGGACGTGGCCGCGGACCTGTTCACGCCGGAGGGGATGTTCCGGGAGCCGCGCGCGCTCCCGACGGTGGATGGCACCGCGGCGCAGAACTACGTGCGGCGGTATCTGGAGGCGTTCCCCGAACTGCCGCTGGCCGGGCTGCGCGTCGGCGTGTACCAGCATTCCGCCGTCGGGCGCGACGTGATGGTGGAGATCCTGCGGGTCCTCGGCGCGGAGGTCGTGCCGCTTGGGCGATCGGACAGGTTCGTGCCGGTGGACACCGAGGCGATCCGGGCGGAGGACGTCGCGCTGGCGCGCGACTGGGCGTCCCGGAACGCGTTCGACGCCATCGTCTCGTCCGACGGGGACAGCGATCGTCCCCTCGTGGCGGATGCGTCGGGTGAATGGATCCGCGGCGATGTGCTCGGAGTGCTGTGCGCGCGCTACCTTGGCGCGGACGTCGTCGTGACCCCGGTCAGTTCCAACACGGTCGTCGAGTTGTGCGGCTGGTTTCCGGAGGTGCGGCGGACGAGGATCGGATCGCCGTACGTGATCGAGGCGATGATGGCGGCCAGTTCGGCGGGCGCGCTCCGTGTCGTCGGGTACGAGGCCAACGGCGGCTTTCTGATTCAGACTCCGCTCGTGCTGGGCGGCCGGAGGCTGGCGGCGCTGCCGACCCGCGATTGCATGATCGTGATCCTCGCGGTGCTGCTCCTTGCGCGGCGCGAGGGCAAGACGCTCGCCGAGCTGGTTTCGACGCTGCCGCGGCGATTCACCGCGAGCGATCGCCTTCAGGGGGTGCCCACCGAGAAAAGCCGCGGGATTCTCGCGCCGCTGCAGCAGCAGCCCGAGGAGTCCGCGTGGGCAGCCATCGAGCGGATGCTAGGCCTGGTGGCGGGCGGCCGCGTGAGCGCGGTGGATCATCGCGACGGCGTGCGTGTGACGTTCGACACCGGCGACATCGTGCACCTGCGCCCCTCCGGGAACGCGCCGGAGTTCCGGTGCTACACGGAGGCCTCCTCGCGCGCGCGGGCCGAGGCGCTCTGCGCGGAGACGCTCGCGCTCGTGGCCTCCCTCGCGGGGGTTCCGGGCCCGGGACCCCTCCACTAATCGACGTCCGCGCGGGCGGGACGCGGGAGTCAGGCACCCATGTGGCGGGTGTACACGGCGCGGACGTCGGCGCGCCAGAGCGCGAGATCCTTGAGGAAGCGGGCCGTGTCGGAATAGCCGCAGCGCACGGCGACGCGGAGCTGGGCCGCGGGATCGTCCGGAAGCACGGCCTCGCCCTCGAAACTCCAGCGGCGGAGGATCGATTCCATGCGGCGAAGCCGGTTGTAGTTCTCGATGAGGATCGCGGCGTCGTCGGGCGGCAGGGCGCCCGTGTCGCGCGCGTGTTCGAGGGAGCGAAGGGTGTTTGGCTCGAACCAGCCGTGTTCCATGGCCAGGGCCTGCGCGAGGAACTCGATGTCGACGAGACCTCCCGCCCCGGTCTTGAAGGCGAGCGCGTCCTTCCCGCGCGGCGTTCGCTCGCGTTCGATCCGGAGCCGCATGGCCGCGATCTGCGCCTTCCAGTCGGGCTGGAACGCCTGGAGGGGAAGGGATGGATTCCGGAAGTTGGTGAGGCGCCGGGCCAGGTCCACGAACGCGGCGCCGGTGGGCTCCTGGCCGGCGATGAATCGCGCGCGGGTGAGCGCCTGGACTTCCCAGAGCATGGCGCGCCCGCGGTAGTAATCCTCGTGGGCTCGCAGGAGGTTCACCAGGAGGCCCTTCTCGCCGTCGGGACGGAGGCGGGTGTCGAGCACGAACACCGATCCCTGGGCGGTCCGCGAGGAGAGCAGGTCGATCGTTTCGCTCGCGAGCTTCTGCAGGCGGGCGAGGTCCGGCGTGCGATCCGGCGCGACGAAGATGACATCCAGATCGGATCCGTACACGAGTTCGTTGCCGCCGAACTTGCCGAGGCCGATCACCGCGAACGGGGGCGTGCGCAACCGGTGGCGGCGCGCGACGACTTCGAGCGCGTACTGAACACAGGCGGTGGCAAGCGCTCCGAGCTCGGCGTTGGCGGCCTGGAAATCGACGAGGTCAAGAATGTCGCGCAGGCCGAGGCGCATGAACTCGGTCTGGAAATACCGGCGGAGCCACAGATGCTGGTCGGGGTCGGCGAGTCCGTGTCGCAGGTCGGCGAGCGTGCCCGCGGCGTCCTTCTGACGCGTGATATGGCCGCCGATCTCGAGCTGGTCGACGAGATCCGGTTCGCGGATGGCGAGTTCGGCAAGGAACTCGGAGCGGTCGAACAGCTTGAGGATGTGCTCGAACAGGTTGGGGCGGGCGGTCCACAGCTCGTACAGCGAGGCACGGGCCCCGTAGTTGCTGATGTAGCTGTCGAGCCGCGCGACGACGCGGTCCGGGTCCGACAGCACGAAGGAGGGACCGTGGGCAGGGGGCGCCGGGGAGCTGCCGTTCTCCGTGCCCGCCTGGCCGCGGTCTGCCGGTGCGGCTGCACCGGGACAGAGCTCGAGGATGCGCTCGACGAGCTGGCGTCCCAGCTCGCCGGTGCGCCGTGAGACGTGTCCGAAGCCGGGGCCTTCCACCAGAAGCCGCAGGAGGCGCACGCCGCGATCAGGATCGCGGAAGCCGCAGCGCGCGAGCAGGTCACGCCATGCCTTCATGTGATCGTCGTCGAAGGAAGGCGGGAGCATGCCGGGCTCATCCTCCTCCGCGACGCCCAGGACCGACTCGTACGTTTCCCGCACGCGCGCGGTGTGGCGATGGAGAGCCTCGAGGAAGCCGGCGCGATCCGGGAAACCCATCAGGCGGGCCAGCCGCTCCAGGGCGGCGGGTTGCTCGGGCAGCGTGTGCGTCTGGCGCTGCTCGTCCATCTGAAGGCGGTGTTCGACATTGCGCAGGAACCGGTAGGCCTCCTCCAGCATGGCGCTGCGCTCCTCCGACAGGATGCCGTAGCCGGCCAGCTTGCGGAGGGCGACGAGCGTCTGATGGGTCTGCAGGAAGGGGTTCCGCCCGCCGTGAAGGACCTGGAGCGATTGCGCCACAAACTCGATCTCGCGTATGCCGCCGCGCCCGAGCTTGATGTTGCGGTCCACCTCGCCGGCGCGGACGACCTCGCGCTCGATCCGCCGTTTCATCTCGGCCATCTCCTTGAGCAGGCCCTCGCCGAGGAACCGCGGATAGCGGAAGGCATGAATGATCTCGAGGAACTCCCCGGCCAGCGTCGGATCGCCCGCGACGCCGCGCGCCTTGAGGAGCATCATTCGCTCCCACGTCTGGCCCCATTCGGCGTAAAAGTTCTCGTAGCTGTCGAGGGAACGGGCGAGCGGGCCCGAGTCGCCCTCCGGGCGGAGGCGCATGTCGATGCGCAGCCCGCCGCCCTGGACACCCCGGCAGCTCGCCTCACGGATGAAGGCCTCGCACAGGCGCTTGAAGAACTGGTGGTTCGGCAGGACCTGCGAGGGCGCCTTGGGCGAGCGCGGCGAGGATCGGTACGTGCCCCCCTCATCGGTGTACACGAACAGGAGGTCCACGTCGGAGCTGTAGTTCAGCTCGACTCCGCCCAGCTTTCCCATCCCGAGGACGGCGAAGGCGGTGCGGCGCCATTTCCGGTCCGGATCCAGATGCCATGGCGTTCCGAAACGCGCGGTCTGCTCCTCCCACACCACCTTCAGGACGCCGTCGAGGAAGACATCGGCCGCGTGAGACAGCTCGCCGAGGATCTCCTCGAGGGGCGCGAGGCCCGCGAGGTCGCGCACCGCGATCCGGAGCAGTTCCCGGAGGCGGATCTGGTGGAGATCGTCGAGGGCGCGCCGGATCACTCCGGCGGCACGCGCCGACCGGAGCGCGGCGGTCGCTTCATGCTGAAGAGAGCCGTGATGCCGCGGGTGCCGCAGGGAAGCGGGGTCGGCCACGATCCCGAGCCATTCGGGATGCTGCCGGAGGATCTCGGAGATCCATCGCGAGCCGGCGAGGGCCGAGGCGAGGACGCGCTTCGCCTCCGGGTCGAGCTCATGGAGGGCGGTGTCGGGGATGGCGTCGTGAAGAAGCTCGAGATGTCGACGGGCGCGCTCCGGATCGGCTGTGGCCGCCAGCGCGCGGGTCCAGGATTCGGGAAGCATCTCGTCTGGAAATACGCCAGATCCGGTTCCGGATCACGCCTCAAGCGCGGTCGGCGGAGGCCCCCGGGGGTGGAAATCCACCTATGCGAATGCGTTAGCTACGCGATTGACTTATGCTGCGGACCCGGTAAAGGTGCACGCCACGGAGCTGACGTACATGGCCCAACCATTCCAGAGACAGACCGAAGTGTTGCTGCGAGCGGTGGCGGGATGTTCCGTCCTGTCATCGTGCCTGGTCGCGTCCGCGGCGACGACCTACGATCTGAGTGGGGGTGGAGCGCTGCAGGTCGCGGCGCCGGTGTATGTCGTGGATTTCACGACGTCGGCACCAGCGGATCCCGGGCTCGCGACGACGTCGGGGCTCGGTGGAAGCGGCGGTTCCGCGGGCTACGACGCGAGCCGGGCGGACGGCCTGCCTGTGACGGCGGGTATGGATCTTCCACCGGTTTCCACGACCGACGTGGTGATCGGGCAGTTGGGCGCGGGGCTGGCGGGCAGCCCGTTCCCGACCGTGCTCTCGCTGACGCTGAACGGGCCGCAGTTTACGCCCCTGTCCACGGTTGCCGGGGGTGGCGGACTCTCGCTGAACGCGTTTCAGGTTTACGTCGCGAGTTCGCCGCTGCAGGACTCGCTGAACCTTGCAAGCCTGCGGGCGAGCGCGAATCTGGTTTTCGATCTCGACCACGACTACGTCACGGGAACTGCTACGGATCGATCGCTGTTGCTGAATGTCCTGAACGCCGGCGACTCGAATCCGGATCTCTACGTTCACCTGCCGGCTCCCCTGTTCGAACAGGCCGGGGCAACGGAGGAATCCTTCGTTTACGTGTACTCCGAGTTCGGAGGATCCGGCTTCGACGTGCATCGGAAGGAATGGGCGTACCTGCGTGCGGGCGGCGGGCTGCCGGGCGGCCTGTTGACACCCGCGGCGGTGCCGGAGGCCTCCACATGGGTGGCGGCGTGCGCGATGGCGGGATTGCTGGGCGGAACTTTTTGGATTCGTCGCACGCGCGGTTAGAGGCCGGGCGCGGCGACCACGCCTCGGGGTGATCATGTATCGCCCCTCACGGCTCGGGTTCTCGGCGGCAGGTTTCCCCGGGGCGATGGTTCTCTGAAGGTGTCGTGTGGCGCGGTGGCATGACTGCGCCACGACTCCGCCGGCATTCTCCCCGGAACCGCGGTGGCCGCCCGCGCCTTCGGCAGCGAACGCGGCGGACCCGGCGCGGCCGCAGGCGCCTCGTTTCTTTCCGCCCTCGCCAGGCGACCTCGTTCCCCCGTCGCCCGGGGCATCTTCATTCGTCCGCCTCCCGTGCGGGGATCGGGATTGTTCCGCGGTGTGAACTTCGCCACCCTCGGGCGAGCCGGCGGCTGACCTCGCCGGTGGAATCCGAGAGAAATCCATGGGAGTGCTACAGCTTCGATCGCCGGAAAGTTGCCGTTGGGATCTCATCGCGCTGGGTGAGGTCATGCTTCGCCTCGATCCCGGAGAGTCGCGGGTGCGGGTGGCTCGCGAGTTCCGGGTATGGGAGGGCGGCGGTGAGTACAATGTCGCGCGCGGACTGAGGCGGTGCTTCGGCGGGCGCACGGCGGTGTGCACGGCGTTTGCCGACAACGATGTGGGACGGCTTCTCGAGGACTTCATCCTGCAGGGAGGCGTGGATACCTCGCTCATCCTGTGGCGCCCGTTCGACGGCGTCGGGCGGCTTGTCCGGAACGGATTGAACTTCACGGAGCGCGGCTACGGGATCCGCGGCGCGGTGGGAATTCCGGACCGCGGGCACACGGCGGCGAGCCAGCTCAAGCCGGGTGACTTCGAGTGGGATCGCATTTTCGGGGAATGGGGGGCGCGCTGGCTGCACACCGGCGGGATCTTCGCGGCGCTGAGCGAGACGACCGCGGACCTCGTGATCGAGGCGGTTCAGGCCGCGAAGCGGCATGGGGTGATCGTCAGCTACGATCTCAACTACCGCCCGAGCCTGTGGAAGAGCATCGGCGGAAAGGCGAAGGCCCAGGAGGTGAACGCGCGGATCGCCCCCTACATCGACGTGATGATCGGAAACGAGGAGGATTTCACCGCCGCCCTTGGGTTCGAGGTGGAGGGCGCCGACGAGCATCTGCTCGAGCTGGATGTCTCCGCGTTCAAGCGGATGATCGAGCGAGTGGTCAGGAAGTACCCGAACTTCAAGGTCGTCGCGACAACCCTGCGGAGCGCGAAGACCGCGACCATCAATGACTGGGGGGCGATCTGCTGGGCGGAGGGACAGTTCCACTCGTCGCGGCCGTACCCCAACCTCGAGATCCTCGACCGCGTCGGCGGAGGCGACAGTTTCGCGAGCGGCCTGATCTACGGACTGATGACCAGCGGCGATCCCGCGCAGGCGGTCGAGTACGGCGCGGCCCATGGCGCGCTCGCGATGACGACGCCGGGGGACACTTCCATGGCATCCCTGAAGGAAGTGGAGGCGGCAATCCGCGGAGGCGGTGCCCGGGTGCAGCGCTGAGTCCGAAACTCGGGGCAACGGGCCATGCCGCGAACCATCCTCCGCGCGTGGACGGCCACGGCTCTCGTCTGGGCGGCCGCGTTGCTCCCTGGCGCGCGCGGCGCCGGGCACGGAGCCGTCGCCACGGTGCATCCGCTCGCCACGCGCGCCGGGATCGAGGCGTTTGAGGCGGGTGGCAACGCCGTGGACGCGGCCATCGCGGCGTCACTCACCCTCGGGGTGGTGGATCCGCACAATTCCGGGATCGGGGGCGGCGGTTTTGCGCTGGTCCGGCGCGCGGACGGGAGAGTGTTCGCGCTGGACGGGCGCGAGACGGCTCCGCGTCGCGCGACCCGGGACATGTTCATTCGCGACGGCCGGGCCGTTGCGGAGCTGAGCCTCACGGGGGCGCTGGCGCCCGGAGTGCCGGGGCATCTCGCCCTCCTGGATCTCCTCGCCCGCGAGCATGGAAGGCTTCCCCTGAAGCGCCATCTCGAGGAAGCGGCGCGCGTGGCGGATGACGGGTTCGTCGTTTCGCCGCAGCTCGCGGCGGCGCTGAGCGATGCGGCCGGGGAGCTGCGCGCCTTTCCGGAGAGCGCTCGCGTGTACCTGAAACCGGATGGCTTGCCGTGGGCCGCGGGCGAGACGTTTCGCAACCCCGACCTCGCGGCGACGTACCGCGCGATCGCGGAGCATGGCGTCCGCTGGTTCTACCGGGGGGAGTTCGCCAGGCGCACCGCGGGCTGGATGCGGGAGAACGAAGGATTGCTGACCCGGCGGGACTTTCGGCGGTACAGGGTGCGCACCCGCGAGCCAGTGCGGACGACCTACCGCGGGTGCGAGATCTTCGGGTTTCCGCCGCCGAGCTCGGGCGGGGTGCACGTGGCGCAGGTGCTCCAGATGGTGGAACGATTCGACCTCGCCGGGATGGGCGATCGATCGGTGGAGTTCGCGCACGTGATGGCCGAAGCGATGAAGCGCGCCTTTGCGGACCGCGCGCACTGGCTGGGCGACCCCGACTTCGTGAAGGTTCCCGTCGGGCTCCTCGCGAGGGAGTACACGGACGAGCTCTCCCGCGCGATCACGCCGGATCGCGCGACGCCCGTGGCGGGACACGGGCTGCCGCCCCAGTGGGAACGGGATCATTTCGGCCGCCACACGACGCACCTTTCAACGGCCGACGATGAGGGGAACTGGGTTGCGCTCACGGCGACGGTGAACACGCACTTCGGCTCGAAGGTGGTGGTGCCGGGCACGGGTGTGGTGTTGAACAATGAGATGGACGACTTCGCGGCGCAGCCGGGCGTGCCGAACTACTTCGGACTCGTTGGCGCGGAGGCGAACGCCGTTGCTCCGGCGAAGCGGCCGTTGTCGAGCATGAGCCCGACGATCGTGGTCCGGGACGGCGCGCCGATGCTCGCGATCGGCGGCGCGGGCGGGCCGACCATCATCTCGCAGGCCGTCCTCGCGGTGATCCGCGTGATTGACTTCGGCCTCGGGGCGAACGAGGCGCTGGCCGCCCCGCGCCTTCATCACCAGTGGGCGCCGGACGAGGTCGTGCTCGAGCGTGGGTGGCCGGGCGGAGCGGGAGGGCAACTTGAGGCGCGCGGGCACCGGGTGCGGCGCGCGGGAGGAATCGGAGTGTCGCAGGCCGTGCTCCGGAGGGATGGGAGCTTCGAGGCGGCGGCGGATCCGCGAGCGGGCGGAAGCGCCGCCGTGTGGCGTTCCGGAGGGGGGGCTATTCCTTCCCGCCCGCGATGACGCGGAAGAAGATGTGGGGCGGCTGGGTGGCCAGGAGCTGGCGCATGTCCACGTTCGTGATCGGCCCCAGCGCGGTGGCGAACACCCAGTTGGCGAGATTCGTCGTGGCAAGGATGTGATGCATCCGGTCCTGCACCGCCTGGATCAGGAGGTTCGTGCTCGCGGGGCTCACGACGAGGGCGGTGGGAACGGGGGGGCCGACGGATGGCAGGGGTGGCTGCACGGCGGCGGGATCAAACGCCTCGGCGGATGCGCCCCGGGCGACGATCTCGATCCCGTGAATGACGACGGGCGTCACCGGTCTGGTGCCCTCGGTTTCCACGCTGCTGATGGCGTGCACGACGTCCATGCCCTCCACGACCTCGCCGAACACGGAGTGCACGTTGTCGAGGTGCGGGGTGTTGGTCACCGTGATGAAGAACTGGCTGCCGTTGGAGTTCGGGCCGGAATTGGCCATGGAGAGGATGCCCGGCCGCGAGTGTCGCAGCTCGGGATGGAATTCATCCGCGAAGCGGTAGCCCGGGCCGTCGGTGCCGAGGCCGTTCGGGGAGCCACCCTGGATCATGAAGCCTGCGATCACGCGGTGGAACGTGACCCCGTCGTAGAAGGGGCGCTGGACGATCGCCCCGCCGTGAAGGAAGTCGATCCACGGACGGGAACCCGTGGCGAGCGAGACGAAGTTGGCGACGGTGCGGGGCGCGCGCTCGTACTCGAGACGGCACCAGAACGATCCGAGCGAGGTGTTGAACCCCGCGTAGAGCCCGTCCTCGGCAGGCTGGGCCCATGTGGAGATGACAGAGGCACCGGCGACGACCGCCGGCAACAGGAATCCCTTCATGTTGGTCTTGATACGGATTGAACCCGATGAAGCGCCCGCTGCAGCGGCGCGCCGCTCGTGACGATCTCAAATCCTCGATCCCTGTCCACCGGGCGTCTCCAGAAGACGCCGCCGGCCCGCTGGATGATGAATCCGCCCGCGGCGATGTCCCAGAGGCGGACGCCATGCTCGACGTATGCGTCGAACCGGCCCGACGCCACGTACACGAGGGAGAGCGCGGCTGCGCCCATGATGCGGATCTTGCGCACGCGGTGGACGAGGTGCTGGAAGACCGGGAGCATGCGATCGAGGGAGCGGGCGTCCTTCGCGAAGCCGAGTGCGACGATCGCATGGTCGAGACGCGGGCGCGCGGTGGCCCGGATGCGCCGGCGGTTGAGGAGGGCGTGGGACCGGTCGGTGGCTTCCCAGAGCTCGTCGGTGAAGGGATCGTAAACCACGCCGAGCCGGGTGCGGAACCCGTCGTGATCCGTCGGGGAGTCGGGGGGAGGGTTGGCGGCGTTCGGGTCGCGCTCCTGGAGCGCGATCGAGATGCAGGCATGGGGAACCCCGGAGGAGAAGTTGACCGTGCCATCGATGGGATCGACGACCCAGCGGAGCGCGGCGCCGGGGTCCCCGGAGCTGGCTTCCTCCCCGAGGATGGCGGCATCCGGCAGGGCCGGCCGGAGCGTGCGCGCGATCAGGCGCTGGCAGCGTTCGTCCAGCTCGAGCTTGATGTCGTGCCGGGTTGATTCGGAGACGCGCTTGCTCCGGTGGAGGTTCCGGCGGAGCACCTCGCCGGCGTCACGGGCGGCGCGGATGGCCGCCTCGAGCGCGTTCTCAAGGTTGCGGGAGTCAGTTCGCGAAGCGGGCATGACTGGGATTTGGAGGTGTGAGGTCCGTGGAAGGAGGGGGAATGGGGGGTGAACGGAGGGTTTTCCCTTGGCTCAGGCGCGGTTGCAGGTACTTTCACGCCACTTTATCCCTGTCGACAGGGGAGGGCGCCGGACCCAATTTGTGAGGGCGGCAGCCGTCGTTGCAGCATGGACACAGCCCACATTCGGAATTTCTCGATCATCGCGCACATCGATCACGGGAAGACGACCCTTTCGGATCGTCTTCTGCAGCGGACCGGGACGGTGTCGGCCCGGGAGATGCAGGAGCAGCTCCTCGATGCCATGGAGCTGGAGCGGGAGCGCGGGATCACGATCAAGGCGCATCCGGTGACGATGTACTACCGGCGCCCGAACGGGGAGGAGTACGAGCTGAACCTGATCGACACTCCGGGCCACGTGGACTTCGCGTACGAGGTCTCCCGGAGTCTGAGCGCGTGCGAGGGTGCGTTGCTGATCATCGATGCGGCGCAGGGCGTCGAGGCGCAGACGGTGGCGAACGTTCACCTCGCGATGAAGCAGAATCTGACGATCATCCCGGTGATCAACAAGATCGACCTGCCGCACGCGAACGTGGAACAGGCGAAGCAGCAGCTCGAGGACATCCTCGCCATCCCGGCGGACACGGCGATCCTCGCGAGCGCGAAGCAGGGCATCGGCATCGACGAGGTGCTCGAGGCGATCGTCGAGCGGATCCCCCCGCCGCGCCCCACGGGCGCGCCCTCGCTGCAGACGCTCGTCTTTGACAGCTTCTTCGACACCTTCAAGGGCGTGGTGACGCATGTGCGCGTCTTCAACGGGGAACTGCGCGCGGGCCTGCAGCTCAAGCTGCTCCACTCGGGCCGGACGGTGGAGATCAAGGAGGTGGGGAGCTTCAATCCCAAGCCCTATCCGCGCGAGTGCCTGTCCGTGGGCGAGACGGGCTACATGACCGCGAACATCAAGAGCCCGAAGGAGGTGAAGATCGGGGACACGCTCACCGACGCCCGGAACCCGTCGCCGTCACTGCCCGGCTTCCAGGAGGTGCACCCGATGGTGTTCTCCGGCCTGTACCCGATCAACCCGGCGGACTTCGAGCACCTGCGGTCGAACCTCGAGAAGCTGCAGTTGAACGACTCGGCCTTCGTGTTCCAGACCGAGACCTCGGTGGCGCTCGGGTTCGGCTTCCGGTGCGGCTTCCTCGGCCTGCTGCACATGGAGATCGTCCAGGAGCGGCTCCGGCGCGAGTACGGCATGGACATCATCGCGACGTACCCGTCGGTGGTGTACCGCGTCGTGCTTCAGGACGGGACGGTGAAGGAGGTGGACAACCCGGCCTTCCTTCCGGAGGTCACCTCCATCGAGGCGATCGAGGAGCCCATGGTGAAGGCGTTCGTCATCACGCCCAACGAGAACATCGGGGACATCATGAACCTGATGACCGAGAAGCGCGGCGTCATCGAGCACACGGAGACGCTCGACACCCGCCGGGTGATGCTGACGGCCCGGGTGCCCCTGAACGAGATCCTCATCGACTTCCATGACCGCATCAAATCCATCACGCGCGGCTACGGTTCGATGGATTACGAGCCGGCAGGCTACGAGCAGTCCGACATGGTGAAGCTGGACCTCCTCGTGAACGGGGAGTCGGTGGACGCCTTCTCGTGCATCGTGCACCGGTCGAAGGCCGAGACGCGGGGCCGCGCCCTGGCTGCGAAACTGAAGGAGGTCATCCCGCGGCAGCAGTATCAGGTCTCCATCCAGGCCGCCATCGGCGGCAAGATCGTCGCGCGCGAGAACGTCAGCGCCCTGCGAAAGGACGTCACGGCCAAGTGCTACGGCGGTGACATCTCGCGAAAGCGCAAGCTCCTCGAGAAGCAGAAGGAGGGCAAGAAGCGCATGAAGGCGATCGGCACGGTCAACATCCCCCAGGAGGCCTTCATCGAGGTGCTCAAGACGTGACACCGCCCGGAATGCAGAGCCCAGCCCTCGCCCGGCAGATGCCGACCATCGAAATCACCGAGACGCCGGCTTCGGGAGGCCTGCGCCTCTGCCTCCGAAACCCGGCGATGCTCGGCCGGTGGCTGGTGTCGCGGCGGTTCCGTCACGCGGTGGAGATGCGCAAGCACGTCTGGAAGATCCGGTGCTTCCAGCGGGACGAGCTGAGCCCGGCCGCGTTGGCGGAGGTGGACGCGGGACTGCGCCGGTTCGATGGCCTGCTGCGTTCCGGGGCCGGGGGAGAGACGCTGGCGCAGGGCCTCGCCGAACTCGAGGCGACCGCGAGGAAGTGGCTCCACCCCTACGCCAACGCGGCCACGCGCGAGAACGTCGAGGTGTTCCTCGTCGCGATCGGTGTCGCGATGGCGATCCGCACCTTCTTCCTGCAGCCGTTCAAGATCCCCACCGGATCCATGCAGCCGACCCTGTACGGCGTGCACTTCGAGGACCTCAGCAGGCAGTCCGACGTGAAGGTGCCCGGTTTCCTCGGCTCGATCGCGGCCGCCCTCCTCCGCGGGGAGTTCTACCACGAGATCATCGCCGAGGACGACGGCGTGATCGTGCGCGTGGAGCCCCACGGCTCGTTCCCGTTCATCAAGTACCAGGACGTGATCCTGCGGTACGACGGCGCGTCGGGTTCGCGCGAGGTGCGCGAACGCGTCTGGTTCTCGCCGGTGGACGGCCACGGCGGCGATCTCAGCAACGGGCTCCGCGGTGTGATCGGCTGGGATGAGGGCGAGGTTTTCAGGCCGCTCGTGGCGGGCCGGCGATTCCAGAAGGGGGATGTGTTGCTCCGCCTGAAGGATGCCGCGGGCGATCACCTCTTCGTCGATCGGCTCACGTACAACTTCCGGCCTCCCCGGCGTGGCGAGATCATCGTGTTCGAGACCCGCGGGATCCGGGGCATCTCCCCGCCAGACCAGTTCTACATCAAGCGCCTCGTCGCGCTCGGGGGCGAGCAGGTGCGGATCCTCGATGACCGGCATCTGGTGATCGACGGGGAGCGCCTGGACGCGGACACGCCGCATTTCGAGAAGGTGTACAGCTTCGAGGGCCCCCCGAGGGAAAGCGAATACTCCGGGCACGTCAACGGGGCCGTGGCCAGCAAGTTCGGAAAGCACCCGGGAATGACAGCCTACTTTCCGACCCAGCAGGCCGTCGTAACGGTGCGGCCCCGGCACTACATGGTGATGGGCGACAACACGCTGAGCAGCTACGACTCACGCGGCTGGGGTGACTTCCCGCAGACGAACGTGGTGGGCCGCTACTGCTTCGTGTGGTGGCCCTTCACGTCGCGCTGGGGCGCCGGCGCGGAGTGACCGGAGCCGGCCGGGGGCGCGCTGCCGAGGACGGTTGTCGCGCCCGCGAGCCTTGCACATGTTGCGCCACATGCCGCTGGCCACCGCCATGCATCCCGGAGAACAGTCGGTCACGCAGATCTCCCTGTTCGTCGCGAACCGGCTGGGCCGGCTGCATGACCTCATGGTCCTGCTCCGGCGCCACGCGGTTCACGTCCTCGGCCTCACCGTGCTCGACACGACGGACAGCGCGATTCTGCGGCTTGTCGTGGATGATCCGGAGCGCGCGATGGAACTTCTGCGCGAGAACGGCTTTCCCTTCACCGAAACGCGGATCCTGGTGGTGGAGGTGGATGTCGAGACCCGGCTGCAGCAGGCGTTGTCCGCGCTGCTCGAGGCCGAGATCAACATCCATTACATGTACCCGCTGCTGACGATGCCCGCGGGACGGCCGCTGCTGGCGATGAACCTCGAGGATCACGAGGTGGCGGCCGAGGCGCTCAGGCGCCACCAGATCCGGGTCCTCAACCAGACGGATCTCTCGCGGTGACGCCCCGCGCCGCATCCGGCTTCCTAGCCGAGACGATAAACGATCCGGGCCTTGTTGATGTCGTAGGGGGACATCTCCAGCTTGACCCGGTCCCCCACCGTGAGCCGGATGAACCGCTGGCGCATCTTTCCGGAGATGTGGGCCAGCACCTCGTGTTTGTTGTCGAGCTGCACGCGGAACATGGTGCCCGCGAGCACGGAGGTTACACGTCCCTGGGTTTCAATGCTCTGTTCCTGATTCATAATGATGCGCTGGTGCCTTCGAATCGTGATTGTGATCCGCCGCGCGACGGGCACCGCGCCGGACGGCAGGACGAAAAAGCGGGACCCGTGCGAGTGGGCCCCGCGGCAAGCGATAAACTCCAGTTATTATGCTGCGGGTCTCATTAAGCTCAAGTCATTTCAGGAACGGCCGGTGCTCCCGGGCGGGAGGAGGCATGCACTGGGGCGTTGCGCCGGCACCCGACGCGAACCCAGGATGCCTCGGTTCGAGAAGCCATGAAGCACGATTCCGAGGTGGTTCCATGTCGGCGCGCGTCTCGCTTCGCGGGCGTGCTGGTGCTCGCGGCGTTCGGCATGGCCGCGGGGAGCGGCAGGGCCGGGGATGCGTGGGACCCCGCGCCGGACTCTGACATGCGCCCGGTGTCCACGTTCTCGATCGTCGCGTTCGACCCCGCGGTGAAGGAGTGGGGTGTGGCCGTCCAGAGCCGCTTCTTCGCGGTGGGCACGGTGGTGCCCTGGGCGAAGGCGGGTGTCGGCGCCCTCGCGACGCAGGCGTATGCCAATCTCACGTACGGCCCGGAGGGCCTCGCGATGCTGGAGGACGGCGGGAGCGCGGAGGAGGTGGTCCGCAAGCTGACGGGCGGGGATCCGGGGCGAGACCGCCGCCAGCTCGGGGTGGTGGACGCCGAGGGGCGCGCCGCGAGCCACACGGGCTCCGCGTGCAACGAGTGGGCGGGCCACATCGTGGGGACGCACTTCTGTGTGCAGGGGAACATCCTTGCCGGGGAGGGCGTCGTGAGGGCCATGGTGCAGGCGTTTGAACGGGCGCGGGAGACGGGCGAAGGCGAGCTGGCGGACTGGCTGATGGCGGCGCTCCACGCCGGGCAGGCCGCGGGCGGCGACACGCGCGGTCAGCAGTCCGCCGCGCTGCTCGTCGTGCGCGAAGCCGGAGGGTACGGCGGCGCAAACGACCGCTTCATCGACCTGCGGGTGGACGATCACCGCGCGCCCATCGACGAGTTGTCGCGCCTGCTGGAGCTCCATAAGGAGTTTCACGGGCGCGCGCACCGGAGGAAGGGGAAGTGAGCGGGGCCGGCGAGGCCGGGCCTCGGTCCTCACGAGGCGCGTGGATTCAGCCGCCGAACCGGTTCGAGGAGATCGCCTACGAGCCGGATCCGGACTCCGACATCGATCCGGCGGAGATGCTCGATCGGAAGACGCAGTATCTTCGGGACCTCTCGGTGCGCGTGGTCACCCGGAACGACAGTCCGGACATCCCGTTCCGGGTCAGCCTCAATCCCTACCGCGGGTGCGAGCACGGGTGCGCCTACTGTTACGCGCGACCGACTCACGAATACCTCGGCTTTTCGGCGGGACTCGATTTTGAGTCACGGATCCTCGTGAAGGAGAGGGCGCCCGAGCTGCTTCGGAACGAGCTCGAATCACCGGCATGGGAGCCGCAGTGGATCGCGCTGAGCGGGGTGACGGATCCCTACCAGCCCGTCGAACGCAGGCTCCAGATCACGCGGCGCTGCCTCGAGGTGCTGGCGGAGTTTCGAAACCCGGTTGGGCTGATCACCAAGAACCAGCTTGTCACGCGGGACGTGGACATCCTGCGGGAGCTGGCGCGGCACAACGCGGTGTCGGTGGCGATCTCGATCACGACGCTCGACCCGGCGCTGCGGCGGCTCCTGGAACCGCGGACCTCGCCGCCCGCCGCGCGGCTGGCGGCGGTTCGCACCCTTGCCGAGGCGGGCATCCCGGTCCGGGTGATGGCGGCGCCAATCATTCCGACGGTCAACGATCACGAGGTGGCGCCGATCCTCAGGGCGGCGCGGGAGGCGGGGGCGCGGTACGCGGGATACACCGTGCTGCGGCTGCCCCTCGCGCTGAAGGACATCTTCATGGACTGGATGGACCGGAATTTTCCCGGCCGCAGGGAGAAGCTGATTCACCTGCTGGAGGCGACGCGCGGCGGACGGCTGAACGACCCGCGTTTCGGCGTCCGCATGCGGGGCGAGGGCTGGTGGGCCGAGCACGTCGCGGGAATGTTCCGCGCGGCCCGTCGGAAGTACGGGTTCGAGGAGGATGAGCCGGAGCTGTCCGCGGCCGCGTTCCGGCGGCCGGGCGGCGTTCAGCTCGACCTTTTCGGGCGGCCGGCGAAGCCGGCTTGAGGCCCGCCCGGCGCGGCCTTCCGCGGTGCGGCTACTCCGACGGGGTGACGTCCATGTCCCGGGTGTAGTAGAGGATGCGTCCGCAGTTGGAACAGTGGACGATTTCGCGCTGCGCCTGGGTGTTGATGACGTCCTGGCGGGCGAGCTTCATGTGGCATCCGCCGCAGACGCCGCGCTGGATGCCGACGACGACGTTGCCTCCCTTGTTGCGGAGAATGCGCTCGTAGCGGGTGAGAAGGGCCGGATCGAGGGTGGCGGCGAACTCGCTGCGCGCGGTGGCTGCATTGGCGAGCTGCGCGGAAAGCCGGGCTTCCGCCTGGGCGAGCTGTTCGAGCTGGTGGTCGATGTCCGCGCGGATCCTGCTGAGCTCCTCGCCGAGGCGCCTGGCTTCCGAGTCGGCGGCCTCGATCTGCTCCATGAGCTCGAGCTGCTGATCTTCGAGGGCGCTGATCGCCTCCCTGCAGGTCTCGATCTCGTGCGCGAGCGCCTTGTATTCCTCGTTCTTGCGGGTCTGCCACTGCTGGGCGGAGTACCTGGCGATGAGCTCGCGCTTTGCCTCGGCCTCGAGCTCGAGCTTCTTCCGTTCGGTCTCCAGGCGGAGCGTGCGCTGGCGGGCGTCCTCGAACATCTTCTCGGCGGCAGCGCGCTGGTTCTGCAGACGCTCACGCTGGGGCGGGATGTCGGCGGTCTCGGCCTGCAGGCGGATGAGGCGGCGGTCGCGATCCTGCAGGACCAGAAGTTTCTCAATGGCTTCGAGCATTCCCGTGGAGCAAGTGAAGGGTCACGCTATCGGCGCATGGGAAGCCAAGTCAACCCGAGGCAAGGCGGGCTTTGCCTGCGGACAAGGGGGGTGCTAGAGAAGGAACCATGCTGACAGCATCACGCGTTCGCTGGCTCACGGTCGGTCTCTTGTGCTGGCGGCTGGGGGCGGCGGGCGCGGTCCCGCCGGAGATCTCGGACATCGACCTCGCGCGTCGGCTGAACGACGCCTTCGCGCAGGTGGCGGAATCGGTCTCACGGGTGGTCGTGGTGGTGCGGGTATGGTCGAAGGCGAGTCCGCAGGAGACGGAGGAGTACGGCGAACTGTTCCAGTTTCTTCCCGAGGAGCTGCGGGAACGTTTCGAGCGCGAATGGCGGCGCCGGCAGGACCAGCCGAGGTTCGACCAGGGATCGGGTGTCATCATCCGCGAGGACGGCTACATCCTGACCAACGCCCATGTCGTCGAGAACGCCGAGCGCATCGAGATCCGGCTTCGCGACGGGCGGCGCCTGCGGGCCGAGGTGCGCGGCGTGGACACCGACTCGGACCTTGCCGTGCTCAAGGTGGAGGAGACCGGACTGCCCGCCGCGAAGCTCGGCGAGTCCGCGAAGGTGCGCGTCGGCGAGTTCGCCATCGCGATCGGGGCCCCGTTCGAGTTCGAGTACAGCGTCACCTTCGGGCACGTGAGCGGGACCGGGCGGCGCGTGGTGTCGGACTTCCGGATGATGGACCAGGACTTCATTCAGACCGACGCCAGCATCAACCCGGGGAACAGCGGCGGCCCGCTCGTGAACATCGAGGGCGAGGTGATCGGGATCAACACGATGATCCGCGGCCTGAACACCGGCATCGGGTTCGCCGTGCCGATCGACCTTGCTCGCGAGGTGGCCGACCGGCTGATCGAGCACGGCCGGTTCACGCGCGCGTGGCTCGGCATCGAGATCGACAATGCGGCGGGCAGGCCCGGTGTCACGGATGTCACGGAGGGCGTCGTGGTGCTCGGGATCCGGCGGGACGGTCCCTCATGGGAATCAGGCCTGAAGCGCTTCGACGTGATCGTCGATGTGGGGGGCGTCCCGGTCCGGAACGTGGCGGAGCTCAAGCGTCACATCAGCCGCCGACCTGTCGGCAAGCCGGTGACCCTGCAGGTTTACCGCGCGGGCGAGAGGGTGGAAGTGACGGTCACCCCCGGCGAACTGCCATCCGATCGGCTCGTCGCGATGGGCATCACACGTCCGCGCGTGAGCGAGGAGCGCAGGGCGGATGCGCTCGGGCTGGTCGTGTCGGAACTGGATGCGGACGCCGCCGCGCGGCTCGGGATCGAGAAGGGGTCGGCGGTGTTGATCGAGGACGTGAAGAAGGGGAGCGTGGCGGAGCGGCTCGGGATCCGGCCGGGCGAGGCCGTCGCGAAGCTGGACCGGAGGGGCACGCCCTCCCTGGAGGAGTACCGGTCGGCGCTCGAGAAGGCGGACCTCGCGGAGGGCGTGAGCATCGAGATCGTGGGGGAGGAGGGCCGGCGGTATGAGATCCTGAGGGTGGAGCGGGAGCCCGACGCCGGGTCGGAGCCGGAGGAGGCCGGGGAGCCCCGCACGGAGGAGAGGGAAGCGCCGGCGCCGACGGGCGGGAATTCCTGAGACGGGCCGCCTTCAGCTCGAGGGGCCGAGTGCGATCACATCGACGGCAACACTGAGCTGCTGCGCTCCGCCGCCCGTGAGCACGCCGCGCACCGGCGCCACGTCGGAGTAGTCGCGGCCCCAGGCGAGGGTGACGTGCCGCAGCGAGGGCATGCAGTTGTTGGTGGGATCGATGTCGATCCAGCCGGTGCCGGGAACGGGCACCGAGAACCACGCGTGCGAGGCGTCCACCCCGCGGAGTCTCGGCTGGCCGGGCGGAGGATCCGTTTCGACATAGCCGCTCACGTACCGCGCGGGGAGGCCCAGTGCCCGGAGGCACGCGATCGCGAAGTGCGCAAAGTCCTGGCAGACACCGCGCCGATTGCGGAACACCTCCTCGACGGGGGTGGCGACCGTCGTGGCGGTGGAGTCGTAGATGAACTCCTCGTGAATGCGGCGGGTGAGGTCCGAGACGGCCCGCAGCAGCGGTCTTCCGGGCGCGAACGAAGGCGCGGCATACTCGGCGCATTCCGCCGTCACGGGCACGCGGGGCGACGCGTGGAGAAATTCGCGCGCATGGAGCGACAGCGCCCCGGGATCCGCGTTGAACCATGCCCTCGCGGATTCCCACGGCGGGGTTTCGTCGGGGTCCGGGATGCAGGCCGGGGCGACCTTCACGCGGCTTCGGGACGTGATGACGAGCCGGTCGTGAGGGATCTCGATGGAGAGAAAGCCGGTCACGTTCCCGAACGCATCCTCGTGCGAGGCCGCGACGGCGGCCGCGGGCTCGGTGATGAGCTCATGGGACACGCGCTCCTGGCGCTCACCTTCGCGCGGGGTGAGGTGGAGGAGGTGATGCGACAGGAGAACCCTGCTCGAGTAGGTGTACGCCGTCGTGTGCGTGATTTCGTACAGGAGCTTCCTCATGGGAACTCCGGGGGTCCGGCCGGGGAGGGAAGATGATGGAACCAGCGGGCGGAGAGCTCGTCCGAGACGGCGGCGAACCCCTGGCGCCAGCGCTGCAGGCGCTCGAGCCAGACGCGGGTGCCGCCCATGAGCACGCGCGCATGCGGGGGCGGCTGGGGGATGCCCGCGACCTCGCACTGGATGCCCGAGAGACGACGGACTTCGGGGGATGTGCGGGGCGTGCCGAGCTCCTCGATGTGGTCGATGATGCGCGGAATCTGCGAGGCAAGGGAGCGGGGATTCGTCTCGTCGCGGACGAGGAGATCGAAAATTGCCGGCAGTCGGGGCGGACCGATGACGTCGCGCGGGAACGCGGACGTGGATTCGGTGATTTCGAGGAGCGGCTCCAGCAGCAGATGCGGCCTGTCGTTCACCGAGGGAATCGCGGCGAGCAGGGAGATTGTATGCATCACGCGTTCCAGGCGCGAGCCGATCTCGAGCAGGTGCCTTGCCGGGCCGGAGTCCATTGAGTCGGCGAGGCAACCGCGCAGTGCGGCGAGTTTCAGCGCGAGCGCGTCGATGCCCGGGAGGGAAGCCTCGTCAGGGATGACTTCGCGGAGGCGCTGGAGGATGCGCCATATGCGCGGCGGAAGCTCTCCGATTTGCGCCTTCGAGGCTTCAAGGCAGCAGCGGGTCAGGTCCTCGAGGCACCCCGCGGGCCCCGACAGGATCCGGGCGAGCTCGCGGGGAAGCGAGGTTCCCGGCGGGAGCTGCGGCGGGAGGAGGCACAGTTGCCGGAGGAGTTCGGCGAAGGGCGTGGACTCCGGATGGGGATCGTCCGGGACCTGCAGGGCCGCCGACCGCAGAACGCGCAGGAGTCCGTCGAGCCTCTCGAGGTAGCGCCCGAGCCAGAACTGGTTCTCGGCCGCCCGGCTCAGGAGCTCGCGCGGCACCTGCGGGCATGGGGATGCCGGATCACCTGAGTCACCGGTCATGCCGGGCGGCAGCGGATGGGCCGCGATGATCCATGTGTCCTTCTGATCCGACTCCCGATCGAGCGGCGCCGAAATCTCGCCATGGGACGACGCGATGACCGCGATGCCGCCGGGGAGCACCGCCGCATCATGCGGCCCCTGTGCCGTGAAGGTCTGCAGGAGCACGGCCCGCGGCTCGAGGCGCCCATCCACCCAGACGGGCGCCGTGGAGAATCCCTCGCGCTGGCGCGCGACAAAGGAGCGTGGACTGGCGCGAATCGCATCCGCCAGCCGGTCGAGCTTCCGCGGGTCCGGGGAGGGGGCGCCGTTGCGGGGGCCGGCTTCGGCGCCGAACGCGGGGAGCACCGTGAGCGCCCCCAGATGGTCGAGGACGTGGCGAAGCCCGGCGGGTTCGCCGCACCACCAGGCCGGTGCCGCCGGGAGCATGAGTTCCTCGCCGAGGAGGCGCCGGCAGATCGCGGGGAGGAACACGGCCCACGCCGCCGCCTCGAGCACGGCCGTTCCGGGGGCGTTGGCGATGACCACGTTGCCGGCGCGCGCGCACTCCAGGAGACCCGGGACGCCGTCCGGCGAATCGTCGCATGTCTCCAGCGGATCCAGTGACCTGTCCTCACAGAAGCGCAGGACGAAGTGCACCGGCCGCAGTCCCCCCATGCACTTCAGGTACAGCGCGCGGCCCCGGACGGTAAGGTCCCGGGGCTCGGCCGTGCGGATTCCCAGCCGGCGCGCGAAGGATGCAAGGTTCGGGCCCTGGGATCCGGGCGCCAGGAGGATCATGTCGGACCGGCTGGAGCCCTCCGGCGCAAGCTCCGCGAGGAAGGCGGCGTGGCGTTCGTGGAACGTGGCGACTTCCCGGACGTTGGCGCGCCGGAAGTCGTCGCCGAACGCCCGTGCCATGACGGCGCGGTTCTCCCACGGGCACGCGAGGGCGCCGGGGAACTGCGTGGCGTCGGCGAGCACGCGCCATGTTCCGTCCGCGCCCCGGGCGAGGGTGCAGGCGTGGAGGTGGAGGCGAACCGAGGCGCGCAATCCGCGGCAGGCCCGCCGGTAGCCGGAATTCGCATGGACGAGGTCTGCGGGGATGAGTCCCTCGCGGAGGAGCCGCTGGGTGCCGCGGTAGAGGTCGTCGAGGATCAGCTCGAACAGGCGCGCGCGCTGGCGGAGGCCGGCCTCGAGGTGGCTCCATTCGGAGGCGGAGAGGACGAGCGGAACGGGGTCGAGCCGTCGCGGGCGTGCGCCCGCGGCGAGGGGATGGGGCGGCTCCCGGCGGGGGAGAAGGCGCTGGATGGCCGCGGAGCGGGATCGGAGGCCCGACGCGCCGAGGAGCTCGAGCCGCCTTGCCACCGGGCTGCACTGCGGGCGCACTTCGCCGGTGGTGGTCAGCCACTCGTCCCATGTCCCGCGGGCGGGGAGGTAGTACGGGAAGCCGGTTGCGCCGGCGGAGACGCTCCCGGGATCGGCAGTCATGGGACGGGCGGTGGAGGAACGCACGCCGTCACCGCGGCCGCGCGGGGCTCACTGGGACGCGCGGGCATGGAGGTGGACGGGCGCCGTCATGGCGGCGGGCGCATGGATCGCGAAGAACTCTTCGTGAATGCTGTTGCCCACGCGGTTCAGGCGGGACTGGAGGTCGTCGAGGTACTCGTGCAGGCCGGCGGCGATGATCTCGTCCACGCGCGTGTAGCAGAGGTCGGAACAGATCTGGCCGAGGAGCCGTTCGGAACTGCGGGTGAAGGTCCCCGGGGGCGTCTCGGTGATCGCATGGAGGGAATCGCGGGCGGCGAGCAGGCAGAACTGCACGGCGCGGGGGAAGGTGCGATCCATGAGGAGGAAATCGACGACGTGCCTCGGGGAGATGCGCCCGTGGCGCTGGCGGTATGTCTCGAGGGCGCTCGCCGAGCGGAGAACGGCGGCCCACTGGATGTCGTCGAAGGGCGTGCCGACGTCGCTCGCGGAGCGAAGGAGCAGGAAGTACTTCACGTCGAGGATGCGCGAGGTCTTGTCGGCGCGCTCGAGCATGCGACCCATGCGGAGGAAGTGCCATGCCTCGCCCCGGTTCATCGTGGCCTCGGCGATCCCGTGGAAGAGGTGGTTGGCGTTCTTGACGCTGACGAAGAAGTCGTGGGACGGCGCGGACGCGTCGGGCCCGGAGGCGGCCCCGGTCACCATGAGATGGAACTTGTTGAGCTGAAGCCACATCTCCGAGGAGATGACCTCCCGGATGGTGCGCGCGTTCTCGCGCGCGGCGCGGATGCAGGAGCGGATGGAGTTGGGGTTCTCGGCGTCGAACGCGAGGAAGTGAATGACGGCCTCCTGCGTGGGCTGTCCGTACCGGCGGGCGAATTCCGCGTCGTCGCCCGTGATCTGGACGAGCGGCGCCCACTGGTGGTCCCCGACCCCGGGGGCATCCAGCATGAGGTTGAGGTTGACCTCGATGAACCGGGCGACGTTCTCGGCGCGCTCCGCATAGCGGCTCATCCAGTAGATGGACTCGGCGACGCGACTCAGCATGGCACGGCGGATTTCGCGGGGGTCAGGTCGGCGGCGGGCGTCGGGTCGCCCTCCTCGGGGAGGGGGCTCTCGGCGAGCACCCATGTGTCCTTGCTGCCTCCGCCCTGGGACGAATTCACGACGAGGGAATCCTTGCGGAGGGCGACGCGCGTCAGCCCGCCGGGGAGCACGAAGATGTCGCGGCCATACAGGACATAGGGTCGGAGATCCACATGCCGGCCCTCGAGGCGGCCGTTCACGAGGGTGGGCACCCTCGAGAGCGAAAGCGTTGGCTGGGCGATGTAATCGCGCGGGTTCGCGCGGATGCGCGCCGCGAAGTCGGCGCGTTCGCCCGCGCTCGCGTGGGGGCCGATCAGCATGCCGTACCCGCCCGACTGGTGGGTGGATTTGACGACCAGCTCGTGGAGATGCTCGAGCACGTAGGAAAGGTCCTCCGGGACCGAGCAGAGCCACGTGGGCACGTTCGGGAGGATCAGTTCCTCGCCCATATAGTACTTCACGATGCGCGGGACCCACGCGTACACGGCCTTGTCGTCGGCGATGCCCACCCCGGGCGCGTTGGCGAGGGCCACGTTGCCGGCCTTGCAGACCTCCATGAGCCCGCGGACGCCGAGGAGTGAGTCGGGGCGGAAGCAGTCCGGATCGAGGAAGTCATCGTCGATCCTGCGGTAGATGACGTCCACGCGCTCGAGGCCGCGCGTGGTGCGCATGCAGACGTACCCGTTCTGGACCACGAGGTCGCGGCCCTCGACGAGGTCCGCGCCCATCTGCTGCGCGAGGAAGGAGTGCTCGAAGTAGGCGGAATTGCAGATGCCCGGCGTGAGCACGACACAGCGGGGGGAAAGGACGTCGTCGGGCGCGAGGTATTCGAGCAGGTCACGGAGGCGGCCGGGATAGTCGGCGACCGGCCGGATGCGCGATGAGGCGAAGATCTGCGGGAACATGCTCTTCATCACCGCGCGATTCTCGAGCACGTAGGAGACGCCGGACGGACACCGGAGATTGTCCTCCAGCACGAGGATCTGGCCGTCGCGATGGCGGACGAGGTCGGTGCCGGTGATGTGGCACCAGATGCCCCGGGGCGGGTCGAATCCCATGCACTGGGGGCGGTAGGCCTTGGACGAAAGGACGATGTCGGCCGGGACGACGCCGTCCTTCAGGATGCGCTGTTCATGGTAGATGTCGTCGATGAACAGGTTGAGCGCGTGGATGCGCTGCCGGAGCCCGCGTTCGATGCGTGCCCATTCGGTGGCGCTGACGATCCGGGGGATGAGGTCGAAGGGCAGGATGTGTTCGGTTCCGCCGTCGTTGCCGTACACGTTGAACGTGATGCCCATCTGGAGGAGGGCGAGTTCGGCGGCGCGCTGGCGGCTGGAGAGTTCCCCGTCCGGGAGCGCTTCCATGTTTCGGACGAGCGTGCGTGCGCAGGCGCGGGGTTCGCCGGTTTCGCTGAACATCTCGTCGAAGAAGTCCGCGGTGTCGTAATGATCGAATCGCATGGCATGCGCGCGACCGCGCGTGACGCGGCCGCGATGGACTGGACGGCGGCCTCGAAGCATCCGGGGTGCCAGTGGGGCGGATCCCTCGATTCCACTGCATGAGCGGCAGGCATGCGCGCCATGCGCGGCGGTGCGCTGTCCGAATCGAGCCGCGCTGCGCATTTTGATGCACCGCCGGGTCAATCCGGTACCGGGGCCGGTGGGGGAAGGCCTTCTGCGGCGGCCGCGGCGCCCGTGACGGGCCCCGGCGCGCCGGGACGGGGGGGCGCCCGGACGCATGTTGCCGATTGCGGCGTGGGGTGCCGTGGGTTAGACAGCCCGGGCCATGCGGTTCATTGCGGGCGTCATCGACAAGCTTCAGCGTCATCCCAAGCGGATTGTGTTCCCCGAGGGCACGGAGCCGCGGGTGCTGCTTGCGGCGCGACAGTTCCACTCCCTGAAGCTCGGGGTGCCGATCCTTCTGGGGGATCGCAGTCGCGTGAAGGCACTTGCGGAGAGTCTGAACGTCTCGCTGGAGGGAATCCGCATCATCGACCCGGAGCGGAGCGACGACCTTCCGGCCTACGTGGCGCGGTACGAACGGCTGCGGCGGCTGAAGGGCATCGACGAGCGCGAGGCGCGGAACATCATTCTGAAGCCGAATTTCTTCGGCGCGATGATGGTGGCGATGCACGGGGCCGACGGGTTCGTTTCGGGCGCGAGCGAGGCGAGCGGCAGCGTGCTGCGCCCGCTGTTCCAGATCATCAAGGTTGCGCCGAGGGCGACGACGGCCTCGAGCTGCATGATCATCGAGGTGCCGGACTCCCGGTTCGGCGAAGGCGGCGTGATGTTCCTCGCGGACTGCGGCGTGATCCCGGAGCCCTCGGTGGAGCAACTGGCGGAGATCGCGCTGTCCACCGCGCAGCTCGCGAGGCAGATGCTCGGCACGCGTCCGCGGGTGGCGATGCTCTCCTTCTCGACGAAGTCGAGCTCGCACCACCCGGCCGTGGGCAAGGTCGTGGCCGCGACGGCGCTCGCGCAGCAGAAGGCGCGGGAGGCCCGGATGGAGGTGGACATCGACGGCGAACTCCAGGTGGACGCGGCCTTGATCCCGGAGATCGCCGCGCGGAAGCTTCCGGACAGCCGGGTGGCGGGCCGGGCCAACGTGCTGATCTTCCCGGACCTGAACTCGGGCAACATCGCCAGCAAGATGGTGCAGCACATCGCACGCGGGAACGCGTACGGACAGATCCTGCTCGGAATGGATCGGCCGGCCGCGGATCTGTCCCGCGGATCCAACGCGCATGACATCCTCGGAGTGGCCGCCATCGTGGGCCTGCAGTCGATCGAGTACGCCAATCTTTATCCCGAGGCGGGCAGGAAGCTTCCCGGGGACTGATCATCCGCAATGCCAAGGAACCGAGTGACCCCGCGGATCTTCCTTGCCGCGACCCGGATGAACGACGGGAAGACGACGACCGCGCTCGGTCTCCTGTCGGCACTGCAGCAGCATCATCCGCGGATCGGATACATCAAGCCGGTCGGCCAGCGTTTCGTCGAAGTCGAGGAGCAGAAGATCGACGAGGATTCCCTGCTCATGCAGCGGGTGTACCAGATCGAGACCCCGCTGCTCGACATGAGCCCGATCGCCGTCGAGCCCGACTTCACGCGCCGCTACCTCGAGAGCTCCAACAACGAGATCCTCGTGCGCCGCATCGAGAAGGCGTTCGATCGCGTCGCGTGGGAGAAGGATTTCGTGCTGTGCGAGGGCACCGGGCATGCCGGCGTCGGGTCCGTATTCGATCTTTCGAATGCGACGGTGGCCCGCCTGCTCGAGAGCAAGGTCGTCGTGGTGACCCAGGGCGGGATCGGGCGGCCGATCGACGAGCTGGCGATGAACCAGGCGCTCTTCGAGCGCGAGGGCGTCCAGATCATCGGCGTGATCCTGAACAAGGTGCTGCCCCAGAAGATGGAGCAGATCACGGAGTTCGTCAGGCGCGGCCTCAAGCGGCGCGGGCTGGAACTGCTCGGCGTCATCCCGCACCAGCCGCTGCTTTCCAGCCCGACGATGGCGGCGATCCGGGACGAGCTCGACGCCGAATGGCTGAACGCGAGCACCGACGTCAACAACATCGTGGAGCGCGTCGTGGTGGGGGCGATGAGCGTCCACAACGCCATGCACTACTTCACGCCGGGCGCGCTCGTGATCACGCCCGGGGATCGCGAGGACATCCTGCTGGCGGCCGGCGCCTCGCTGAACCGCTCGGACGTTCCGGGTGCGCTCGCCGGCATCATCCTCACCGACAAGATCCGGCCGTCCACGGCGGTGATGAGGATCGTGCGTGAACTGCCGTATCCCGTGCTGCTGGCGGAGGGAGACAGCTACGAGGTCGCCTCGCGCGTCCACGATCTCACGGTCAAGACCCGCCCGGCCGACACGCGCAAGATCCAGATGATCCGCGACCTTGTTTCCGCGCACGTGGACGTGCGCGCCATTCTCAACATGCTCTAGACGCGTGGCGCGCCGGCCCGCCCCCTCCCGACGGGCCGGCCCTCCCGGCGTCATCCATCCCCATGGCCTCCCTATCCCTCAATCCTGCCCTCGCGAACCTGCCCGTGTACCAGCCCGGGCGACCCATTGAAGAGGTGGCGCGGGAACTCGGCCTGCCGGAGGCCGGGATCATCAAGCTGGCGTCGAACGAGAATCCGCTCGGCCCCTCGCCGCGGGCGATCGCGGCGATGCAACGGCTGCTGCCGCACCTGCACCTGTATCCGGACGGAAATGTCTTCCATCTGAAGCAGCGGCTTGCGGCGCGGCTCGGCGTGGAACCGGGGAACGTGATCTTCGGCAACGGCTCCAACGAGATCATCGAGTTCGTCGGCCACGCGGTCATGCGCCCGGGAGCGGACGTCGTGGTCTCGCAGTACTGCTTCGCGATCTACCCGATCATCGCGGCGATGATGGGCGCGCGCGTGATCACGGTTCCCGCGAGGGCCTACGGGCACGACCTTCCCGCGATGCTGGAGGCGATCACGCCGTCCACGACCGTCGTGTTCGTGGCGAACCCGAACAATCCCACCGGCACGCTCGCACCGCGCGGTGAAGTGCTCGAGTTCGTGGACCGCGTGCCGCCTTCCGTGCTGCTCGTGATGGACGAGGCGTACTACGAGTTTCTGGATGACGCGGTCGATCTGCTCCCGCGCATCCGCAGCGGCGCGCAGCCGAACCTGCTTCTGATGCGGACCTTCTCAAAGATCCACGGCCTCGCGGGGCTTCGGCTCGGGTACGGGATCGGCACGCCGGAGCTCATCGCGGCGCTCGAGCGTGTCCGCCAGCCGTTCAACATCAACTCGCTCGCGCAGGCGGCGGCGCTTGCCGCCCTGGAGGACGACGACCACATCCGCCGGACGCGCGAGAACAACGCCGAGGGCCGGCGGTTCCTCGAGCGCGAGCTCGCGGGCATGGGCCTCGAGGTGGTGCCGAGCTTCGCGAACTTCGTCCTCGTCCGAGTCGGGGACGGGCGGGGTGCGTTCGAGGCGCTCCAGCGCCGCGGCATCATCACGAGGCCGATGCACGGTTACGGCCTGCCTGAGTTCCTGCGGATTTCCGTCGGGACGCCCGACGAGAACGCACGCTGCATCGCCGCCCTTCGCGAGGTCATCCGGCGCTGAGCATCCCCCGGGGTGGACGAACCGGCCGGCGTCCGCCGGCCGCCGGCCATGGCCATGAATTTGCATTTTCACGCGCGCCGCGCTGTGCGGGAATGGGCTTCCATTCGATGAGAGAGATTGTTCCTCCCCCTCCGCCGCTCGTTCGGAACCAGTTCGCGGAAGTTCGCGAGATGTTCGAGCGATACGTGGTGCCGAGCTACGGCCGGTTCGATCTCGTGTTCACCCGGGGACAGGGAAGCGAGGTGTGGGACGCGGGCGGCCGCCGGTACCTCGACATGGGCGGGGGTATCGCCGTGAATGCGCTCGGGCACTGCCACCCGGAGATCACGGAGGTGCTGGTCGAGCAGTCCCGCCGGCTGGTGCACGTGTCCAATCTCTACTACCACGAGGGACAGGCGCGGCTGGCCCATGCCATCGTGAAGCATCTCGCGCCGGGCAAGGTTTTCTTCTGCAACTCCGGCGCGGAGGCCAACGAGGGCCTGTACAAGCTGGCTCGGCGCTTCGGGCACGAGGAGGGACGATTCGAGATCCTCACGGCGCGGAACTCCTTTCACGGGCGCACGCTCGCGGGCATCGCCGCCACGGGACAGGAGAAGGTCAAGAAGGGGTTCGAACCGATGATGCCGGGATTCCGCCATGTGCCCTTCAACGACCTCCAGGCGGTGCGCGACGCGATCTCGCCGGCGACGGTGGGCGTCCTGATCGAGGGCATCCAGGGCGAGGGCGGCATCACGCCCGCCACCGCCGAGTACCTGCTGGGCCTGCGCGCGCTGTGCGACGAGCGGCGGATGCTCCTGATGATGGACGCGGTGCAGTGCGGATATTTCCGCACGGGACGGTTCGAGAGTTTCCAGCGGATCCTCGAGGGTGTGCCCGGAGGGGAGGGATTCTGTCCCGACGGCGTGTCGATGGCCAAGTCGCTCGGGGGCGGGTTTCCGATCGGCGCGTTCTGGGTGCGCGAGGAGGCGCACGGCGTGCGGTTGTGCGATGTCCTGGGGCCGGGGACTCACGCGAGCACCTTCGGCGGAACGCCGCTCGGATGCGCGGTCGCCCTGCGGGTGATGGAAGTGATCGAGCGTGAGGGGCTGGCCGCCAACGTGCGCGAGCTGGGCGACTGGATGAGGGCGGAGCTGGAGGCGCTCGCGCGCGAGTGCCCGGGTGTGGTGCGGGGCGTGCGCGGCCTCGGGTTCATGCTCGGCATCGAGCTGGAGCCGAAGGAGTCCATCCCGACGCTGGCCGGCGCGGACAAGCCGGCGGCCCTGCAGGTCGTCCAGAGGCTGCACGAGGCGGGCATGCTGACGATCCCGAGCGGCGCGCAGGTCGTGCGGTTTCTGCCCGCGCTCAATCTGCGCCGGCACGAGGCGGAGGAGGCCATAGCGATTGTCCGCCGGGTCGTGCGGGACATCGCCGCCGCCTGAGAAGCCACGGGCGCATGGTCCCGACGCCGTCCCGATTCACCGCAGATTCGCCGGTGACCGTTCTGCCGGGAGTGGGACCGGAGCGGGCGGCGCAGCTCGAGCGCCTCGGGGTGCGGACGACGGGCGACCTGCTCCTTCTGCGCCCGCGCCGCCACGAGGACCGCCGCGGCGTCGTGCGCATCGCGGACATCATGGACAAGGGGCCCGTGACCACGCGGGGCCGGGTCGTGAGCATCGGCCGGAAATATTTCCGGCATCGCTCGAGGTCCGTGGTGGTGATGATCCTGGACGATGGCACGGCGCGCCTGCACTGCCGGTGGTGGAATCTTCCCTACGTGCGATTCGAGGCCGGACAGGAATTGATGGTCCATGGGCGCGTGGTCGAGCTGAAGCCGCGGACGATCGATCATCCCGAGACGGAAGTGATCGATCTCGAGTCCGAGGAAGAGTCGCGGGTCCATGTCGATCGGATCGTTCCGATCTATCCGTTGACCGAGGGCCTGGGCCAGCGGTGGCTGCGCGCGCGCGCATGGATCGTGGTGAACCAGCTCGCGCCGGAGGCGGCCGAGCCGGTGCCGGGCCTGCCGCGCGGCGGACTGCCGACACGGGCGGAGGCGCTGCGGCAGCTTCATTTCCCGGACGAACCCGCGCAGGTCGAGCTGGCGCGGCGGAGGCTGGCCTTCGACGAGTTCGTGGAGCTCCAGATGGGGATCCAGCGCCGGCGAAGGAACCTCATGGCGCACGCGGCCGCGCCGCCGTGCGGCGGCCGGGACAACCGATGGATCCGACCGTTCCTGAGGCGGCTGGAATTCCAGCTCACGCCGGACCAGGCCGCCGTGCTTCGGGACATCCGCCGGGACATGTCCGGCCGGACCCCGATGCGGCGGCTCCTGCAGGGCGACGTGGGGTCCGGAAAAACCGTGGTCGCCGCGGCGGCGGCGCTCATGGCGCTGGAGTGCGGGCACAGCGCCGCGATCATGGCGCCCACCGAGATCCTGGCGCAGCAGCACTGGCGCAGGTTTCACGGCTGGTTCGGGCCGCTGGGGATCGGCGTGGATCTTCTGACCGGCTCGCAGCGCGTGCGGGCCGACGCCGGCGAGCGCTCGCCGCGCCTCTTCGTCGGGACCCACGCCCTGCTCGGGCCCGGATTCGCTCGGGACGATCTCGGGCTGGTGATCATCGACGAGCAGCACAAGTTCGGTGTGTCCCAGCGCGAGGCGTTCGTCCGCAAGGGACGCTTTCCGCACCTGCTCGTGATGACGGCGACACCCATCCCGAGGACCCTCGCGCTCACGCTGTATGGTGACCTGGACGTGTCCGTGATCCGCCACGGGCCGCCCGGACGCGGGCGCGTGCGGACCCATGTGCGCAGCCGCGAGGCGCTGGGCAAGGTCTGGCAGTTCGTGCGCGAGCAGGTGGAAAGCGGGCGGCAGGCGTACGTGGTGGTCCCCCGGGTCGAACAGGATGAGGACGGAAGCGTGATGGCGCTGAAGCGGGAGTATGCCGTCGTGCGCGAGGCGCTGAGCCCGCACGAGGTCGCCATGATCCACGGAGGACTGCCCGCCGCGGAGAAGGAACGCGTCATGCGCGCCTTCGCGGAAGGCCGCGTCCAGGTGCTGATGGGAACCGTGGTCATCGAGGTGGGGGTGGACGTCGCCAACGCCACGGTGATGGTGGTGCAGGACGCGGATCGTTTCGGGCTCGCCCAGTTGCACCAGTTGCGCGGGCGAATCGGGCGCGGGTCCGAGGAGAGCCACTGCATCCTTGTGGCCGGCCGCGAGACTCCGGAGGCCCGCGAGCGTCTGCGGGTTCTCGAGGAGACGACCGACGGATTCGCGATCGCGGAGGCCGACCTGCGGCTGCGCGGGGCCGGCGAGCTCCTCGGCCAGGCCCAGAGCGGCCTGCCGCCGCTCCGTTTCGGTGACCTGCTCGAGGACCGCGAGCTGGTGGAACTCGCGCGGCGGGTCGTGGCGGAACACCTGCCGTCGCCCGTCGGGCGGGAGGATCCACCGTCGGCGCCGGAGGGGTCCGGCGAGACGGCGGCGGGCCCGTTGCCTCAAAAATAGATGACACCGGGAGGGG
>CAYMDA010000021.1:0-72693 GCA_964389135.1 uncultured Verrucomicrobiota bacterium
ACGACCCCACCTCTCCGGACCCCCTCCCGGTGTCATCTATTTTTGAGGCAACGGGGGGTGGTCCGCGGCGCCACGGCGCGCGCGGGCGGGAGGGTCCGGGTTACAGCGGCGGCCTGGCGGGCGGCTCGTAGTCCTTGTGCCATTCCAGTTCCCACATCTTGCGCGGCTGGATGCCCTCGGCGTGTCCGTCCTGGAAGACGAAGTTGATGGTCGTCTTGATGCTGGCCCCCTGCGGCAGGGTCATGCCGTTCTTCGCCGAGGACGAGGAGCTGTGGCGCGCGATCAGGTAACGGCCCATCCCGCCGTCATTCCATCCGTAATAGCCGTTGAACGACGGGCGGTTGTCGGCCTTCGGCCATGCATCCACCCAGATCGAATCGCCCAGCACGGGCGTGAGCGATGCCTGCTGGATGTCCGATTCCGCCTTGAACGCCAGCCGTTCCTCGGCCCAGTCGGCGGGCCACCCGCCGGCGTACAGCCATGAATTGAAGGCATAGCCGCCGTGGTACCCGGGTGCCGGGCCGCTCGTGGGCGCGGCGCCGGTGACGTTGGTGGGCCAGATCCACGCTTCGTCGGCGGTGCCGAGTTCCGCGAACCGGGACGGCCCGGGTCCCCGGAGCGACTTCCGGGGAGCGCGCACCTGCTGCTCCCTCCCCACCGGGCAGAGGCGCACCTTGTGGGCGCCCGCGTGGTGCTCGATGTAGGCCCGCATCCAGAGGTCCTGATACTGGGCGTAGGGCACCGTCTTGCTGAAGTCGTTCACATAGACGAAATGGGCGATGCCCATCTGCTTCAGGTTGTTGATGCAGGAGATCGACTGTGCCCGCATCTTGGCACTGGCCAGCGCCGGCAGCAGCATGCTGGCGAGGATCGCGATGATCGCGATGACCACGAGCAGTTCGATGAGCGTGAAAGCCCGTGCAGGCGACCTAACTTTCATGGTGCAGGACTTTCATCCAGCCCGGCACCCGTTCCGCAAGCCGAATCCGTCGTTTGTCGTTCGCGGCCCCACGGGCAGACTGGCGATCGGCGCGCTCTCTCTGGCAGGTTCGATCCCGATCCGATGACTCCCCGCACCGCCGCCGAGTTCCGGAACGCCATCCGCCGGGTTCAGGCGCTGTACTCGATCCCGGAGATCCTGTCGCGCACCCTGACCCTCATGCGCGAGCCGGACGTGGACCTCGAACGCCTGGGCGCGCTCGTGAGCCAGGACGCCGCCCTCGTCGCGGACGTCATTCGCATCGGCAACAGCGCCGAATTCTCCCGCGGCGGCACGTGCGTGGACCTGCAGCTCGCGCTGCAGCGGCTCGGGCTCGACGAAGTCATCCGCATCATCGAACTCAGCCTGAGCAAGAACGTCTTCGGCAAGCCGCTCACGCATTACGGGCTGACCACCGGCCAATACTGGCGCTGCTCGCTGCTCGCCGCGCTCCTGATGGAGGAACTCGCCTTCATTCACGGCGTCGATGCGCCCGAGGCCTACACCGTCGGAATCCTGCACGCCCTCGGGCGCGTCCTGATCGACACCGTGCTCGGGGACGAGAACCCCTCGGGGCCGCGCGCCGTGTGGGACCGATCGATCCCCCTCGAGAACTGGGAGGTCTCGCGCGTCGGTTTCACCTCGGCCGAGGCAGGCGGACTGCTGCTGCGTGAGTGGGGTTTCCCGGCGGCGATCGTGAACCCGGTGGAGAACCAGCTCGGAACGCCCCAGGTGGTTCCGGCCCATTCACCCACGGGGATGCTGCGCCTCGTCCGGCTGATCCTCACCGCGGATCCCGAGGCGGGCACGGCGCCGCAACCCGCCGCCTTTCCCCCCGACCTGCTCGGGTGGGCGGGTTTCGCGTCGGTGCGCGAGATCCTCGAAATGCTCGGGGAGGCGCAGGAGAAACTTCGAGGGATCGCGGACAGCCTGGCCCTTTCAGCCGAGCAGGTTCCGGAAGGGCTGTAAGCCGAATTCTGTCTGCCTGCGGAATCGCAGGGAGAGGACCATTTGTCTGAGCGGCCTTACCCGGGACCCGTCCCGCGTGAGCGGGACTGGAGCGGGCCACTCCGGGGTCCCCTATTTGGCCTTGCTCCCGACGGGGTTTTCCGTGCCGCCCGGCTTGCGCCGCGGCGCGGTGGGCTCTTACCCCACCTTTTCACCCTTGCCTCCCCGGCGGGGCCGGGGATCGGCGGTCTGTTTTCTGTGGCACTGTCCGTCGACGGGGCCTCGCGGCCCCGCCTCCCGCGCGTATCCCCGGCCGAACCGGGGTTGCGCGGCGTCGCGCCCTGTGGAGTTCGGACTTTCCTCCCCTGGCTCGCGCCAGGAGCGGTCCTCCGCCCTTCCGGAACGCGCCTACCCTATCCCACCTGGACCGCATGGCAAGAGCGCGCGCCTCCACCGCGGGGTTTCCCTCTCGCCCCGGACTCCCCGGGGTCAGCGGGCCGCGGTCTCGCTCGCGTCCCCATGGACCAGCATCAGCGCGCTGCCTCGCAGCCAGCCGCCGCGGCCCGCGCCGTCCCGCACCGAGAGCCACTCGCCTTTGCGATCGATCACCACCACTTCGGTGCCGTTCGGCAGCGTCACGGCCACCTGCGACTCCTCGAGCGGCCCGAAGCGGGCGGACGCCTCCCGGATCACGACGGCGCTCGTCCGGCTCTGGACCGATCCCGCCGCGATCGCTCCCGCCGTCCCGCCAAGCGCCACCACCGCGATGCAGACGATCACTCCCGGACCGATCGCGCGCAGCCGCGGCGTGAACTCGCGCGCGACCAGCAGCGCGCCTCCCAGGAAATTCAGCGCGAGCGCCGCAATCGCCCATTCATTGGCGGAGAGCCATGCCAGCGCGCGCCAGCCGATGGCGGGATGGGACTCGCCCTCCACCCGGGAGCGGGCGAGCTCGAGGTTCGCGATCACGTCCGGATCGCGGGGCGAAAGTCTCAGCGCCTGTCGATACCTCGCGATCGCCTCGCCGAGGCGGCCGAGGCGCAGCAGCGCGTTCCCCTGGTTGTACAGGACGGCCGGACTGACAGTGCCGCCCTGGATGAGCTGCTCGTAGGCCGCGATCGCCTCCTCGTACCTCCCCTCCTCGTAGGCGCGCGCGGCCGCATCGAAGACGCCGGCCGGATCCGCCGCCGGCGACGCCGCGTTGGCGAAAAGCGCCCCCGCCAGCAGAAGCGCCATGGCGATCCCGGGAAACGGCACGGCACACGATCCCCCGCGGGGGACGCGGCGATCTTCACGCGATTTCGGACATTCCCTCGCCATGCGTGCTCAGCGCTTCGGTTGGTCGCGCCGCGGGAACAGCGGTTCGGGTTGTCCGACCGCATGACCCGGCTGCAGCCCGCCCCACGCAGCGGCGGCGAATCGATCGGGAGCGCCCGGCAGGCCGAGCTGCGAGTAGATGCGCCCGGCCGTGCCCGGCATGACCGGCCAGAGCAGCACGGCGAGCACCCGGCATGACTCGAGCAGCGAGTACAGCACCTCGTCCAGGCGCGCGGACTGCGCGGGATCCCGCGCAAGGCGGAACGGCGCGGTCTCCTCGACGTACTTGTTGGCGCGGTTGACGAGGTCCCATGCGTGCACGAGTGCGTCCTGCGTGCGGAACGCCCTGTAGTCCGCGGTGACGACATCGGTCGTCCTTCCTGCGTCCGGCTCGAGGTCGGTGGAGACGCCCGGGACCCGTCCGCCGCGGTAGCTGTGGAGCATGCGGAGGGTGCGATTCACGAGGTTGCCGAGGCCGTTCGCGAGCTCGGCGTGATAGCGCGCGGCGAAGCCGGCGTCGGTCCAGTTCCCGTCGGGCCCGAGGTCGAGCTCGCGGACGAGGTAGTAGCGGAAGGCGTCCACGCCCCACTCCTCGATGACGGCGACGGGGTCAACGACGTTGCCGGTGCTCTTGCTGAGCTTCTGGCCGTCCTTGTGCCACCAGCCATGGACGAGAAGCTGGCGGGGCAGCGGCAGTCCGGCCGCGCGCAGCATGATCGGCCAGTAGACGGCGTGGAACTTGAGAATGTCCTTCCCGATGAGATGAACCGCGGGCCAGAGTTCGCGTCCCGCGGAGTCGGCGGGCATCTCGAGCGCGGCCAGGACGGAACGGTCACCATGGGCGGCCGGGATCGTCAGGTAGTTGGTCAGCGCGTCGAACCAGACATAGGTCACGTAGTCCGGATCGAACGGCAGCGGAATGCCCCACGACAGGCGCGCGCGCGGCCGCGAGATGCAGAGGTCCTCGAGCGGCTGGGAGCGGAGGAAGCCAAGAACCTCGTTGCGCCGGTAATCCGGCTGGATGAAGTCGGGGTGCTTCTCGATGTGGTCGATGAGCCATTCCTGGTGCGCGGCGAGCGGGAAGAAGTAATTGCGCTCCGAGAGAGTGACCACCTCGCCGTAGGATGCCGGGAAGGATCCGTCCGGGAGCCGGTCCTTGTCGGTGAGAAAGGTTTCCTCCCGTGCCGAGTACCAGCCTTCGTAGAGTCCCTCGCGAAGGGCGCCGAGGCGGTGGAGCTTGGACAGGATGGCGTGAACCACCTTCCGATGCCGCGGCTCCGTGGTGCGGATGAAGTCGTCGTTCGTGATTCCGAGTCGGCCGATGAAGGACTGCCAGACGGCGGCGAGTTCATCGCAGTAGGCCTGCGGATCCTTGCCTTCCGCGGTGGCCGCCTGCTGGACCTTCTGTCCGTGCTCGTCCAGGCCCGTGAGAAAAAAGACTTCCTCGCCGAGGCTCCTTCGGCTGCGCGCGATGACGTCGGCGACCACCTTCTCGTACGCGTGCCCGAGATGGGGCTGTCCGTTGACGTAGTCGATCGCGGTCGTGATATAGAACCGTTCCGGCATGTCCCCGCAGTCTGTCGGACCCGCGCGATGATTGGCAACAGCCGCGCTCGGCCGTCCGCGGGGCCGGGCGTCGCGAACCGCGCGGTTGGAACGCGGCGTTGACAGCCAGCCGCCGATGCGGCAAACGGATGCGGGCATGACTCCCGGCACCTTTCGAGCGGTCGTGGCAACCGCCGCTCTCCACCTGATAGGGCCAGCCAGTTCAGCTCGTGCCGGTGTCTTCGGGGACACGGGCCTCAGTTTGTCCCCCCATCCAGCGGGCACCCTCTCTTCCCGCGGAATCCTGAGTCCGATTCTGCAGGCCGGTCATCCCGCGCCGGATCCCGGCTCCGGAATCCTCCCGGATTCACCCGACATTCGCGTGGATCCGAACACCACCACGTCTCCCTTCGCCGGGGTGGGAAGTCTCTTCGCCGACGTCGATCCCACGGATCCCTACGGCGTGATCTGCACGGGAACGGCCATCTCCCGCACGACCATTCTCACCGCGGCGCACTGCGTGGATGTGCTTCATGGCGATGGCATCGCAGACGTCGCGCCGGAGAACCTCCTGTTCATCCTCAATTTCGGCGGGGATTTCACCCATATCATCCCCGCGCAGAACATTTACGTGCATCCCGGATATGACGGCTCCCTGTCCGACGACCTTGCCGTCATCGAACTCTCCGCGCCGCTGCCGGACGGCGTGCCCATCTATCCCCTCGCGGACCCGGGCTGGCTCGACCTCGCGCCCGTCATCCTCGCGGGCTACGGAGATTCAGGCGACGGCGTGAACGGTTACTCCCCCGATTCGCAGGCCGAGTTCCACATCAAGCGGACGGGCGCCAACCTCCTCGAGTACGCGGAGCTGGATGACGACGGCGGAAGCGAGGTCGAGATCGTCGCATGGGATTTCGAGTACGAGGGCGACCCGGAGCGGTTCGACATCTTCGGGGTTCCGTTCGCGCTGCCCAACCACCTTGAAACGACCCTCGGGGGCGGTGACTCGGGCGGCCCCGGCTTCATGCTCAATCCCAACGATCCGAACGACGACACGCTTTACCTGGCCGTGGTCAACACGTTCAGCTTCGTCCTGCCCGGCGTGCCGGATCACGACGTGCCCGGGGCCTTCGGCTCCGGCAGCGGCGGCATCTGGCTCAATGCCGAGTATCAGAAATGGATTCTCGGGATTCCGGAACCCTCGACATGGGTGGCGGCGGCGCTCGTCCTCGGCCTGACAGTGGCGAGATGCCGTCGACCCTCGACCTGACCGCCCCGCAGTCCGCGGGCATCCCCGATCGCGACGAGATCCTGGCGCGACTCGAACTGATCCGCCATCGGCGCGCGCGACGGTACGTGCTCCGGGTGAGCTCCACGGGCCGGGTCCGCGTCACGATGCCGTGGTGGGGCACGAAGACCCACGCGCGGGAGTTCGCCGGGCGGCATATCGCATGGATCCGCGGGCAACTGGCCTCCGCAATCCGCCGCGCCGCCATCGTCCCGTGGGGGCCCGGAACCCGCGTGCCCTATCGGGGTGAGGCCCTTGCCCTCGCCCACGAGGCGCCGGGCGTCGGACGCCTGGCGGACCTGACGTTCCCGGTGCCCGACGGCGGCGACTGGCGGCCGGCCGTCGAGTCCGCGATGCGGGCGCAGGCGGTGCGCGAACTTCCCCCGCTGGTCCTCGAATGCGCCGCGCGCCACGGGCTGATTGTCCGGCGGGTCACGGTGCGTGCCCAGCGGACACGCTGGGGATCCTGCTCGCGCAAGGGAACCATTTCGCTCAACTGGCGCCTCGTTCAGACGCCGGAGTTCGTGCGCGACTACCTCGTCGCGCACGAGCTGGCGCACCTGCGCGAGATGAATCATTCGCCGCGCTTCTGGGCGTGCGTGGCGCGCTTCTTCCCGCGGTGGAAGGAGGCCGACGACTGGCTGCGCAGGCACGGACGCGAACTCATCCCGAGCTGACGGACGCGACGTTCGCGGCCGGGTGGCGGTCCGCTCGCGAAGGCCTTGCTGTTCAACCCTCCGGCAGGCACCCTGCCCGGCCGTGAAGACCCGTCTCTCCGTCCTCCTCCTTGCCTTTTCCCTCCTGGGCGCGGCGGCGAGCGCCGACAAGAAGATCGTCCTGCTCGCCGGGTCCCGCAGCCATGGCCCGGGTGAACACGAGTTCAACGCGGGCAGCACCCTGCTCGCGCGCCACCTCAATCAGCTTCCCGGCATGCGCGCGGAGGTGCACCGCAACGGCTGGCCCGAGGACGACTCCGTCCTCGATGACGCGGACGCGATCTTCATCTACTGCGACGGGGGCCAGGGCCATCCGGCGATCCGCCCCGAGCGGCTCGCGAAGCTGCGGGGACTCATGGCCCGGGGCGTCGGGCTCGGCACCTGCCACTATGGCGTCGAGGTCCCCAAGGGCGAGCCGGGCGACGCATGGCTGGAGTGGACGGGCGGCTACTTCGAGACCTTCTGGAGCGTGAACCCGCACTGGGACGCGGAGTTCAAGTCCCTGCCCGACCATCCCATCACACGCGGAGTCCGGCCGTTCAGCATCCGGGACGAGTGGTACTACCACATGCGCTTCCCCGAAGGCATGCGGAGAGTGACCCCGATCCTCAGCGCGCATCCGCCGAAGGAAACCCTCGGGCGCCCCGACGGCCCGCACAGCGGCAATCCGCACGTCCGCGCCGCCGTCCAGCGCGGTGAGATCCAGCACGTGATGTGGTGCATCGAGCGCCCGGACGGCGGCCGCGGCTTCGGGTTCACCGGCGGCCACTTCCACCGGAACTGGGGGCACGACGACTTCCGGAGGATCGTTCTGAACGCCCTGCTGTGGATCGCGAAGGCGGAGGTTCCCGAAGGCGGGGCCCAGACGCAGCTCGAGCCCGGCGAACTCGAGAGGAACCTCGACCCCAAGCCCGCGCGCTGACCCGCCCGGAATGCGGAGGACGCGGGAAACAAGGACCGGCCCGGCCGACCCCGGACACGCCGGTGAAGGCGCCCGGCGATCGGCCCCCGCCGTGATCGCGGCCTCAGGAGGCCGGCGCGGCGTTCTTCGTCGCGTTGGCGGCCTTCCGCGCTTCCTTCTTCCGGCGAAGGTACTGCTCCCGCCGCCTGCGTTTCTCGACTTTGTTGTATTGTCTGCCCATAACGATCTTTACAAGGCCAGCACTCGTCCGTTTGGCTGGCCGGGCACTATGCGAACCGGCCGGATCTGCTTCAACCTCGTTCTCGCCGCGTTCGTCCTGAACTGCGGCTGCGCCTCGGATCGCTCCGATCGCGAGTCGCGCCGGAAGGAGCAGGACACGATCAACCACGTGCGCGTTCACCTCGAATCGCGCCACGACATTCCCGAACGCGCCATGATCGCGAAGGTGGGCGGGTCGGACGATCTGCGCTTTGCCGTCGAGAAGATGCCGATTCTCACGGAACTCCACGTGGAGAAGGCATCCCTGCTGGAGGACCTCGGCGGATTCAAGGTCGAGCTCGATCTGAATCCCATGGGCGCCCGCATCCTCGAGAGCTATTCCTCGGCCGCGATGGGACGGCACCTGCTCATCATGACCGAGCTCGATGGCGAGGCCACATGGATCGCGGCGCCCATCATCGAGAAACGCATTTCGGACGGCATCCTGGCCTTCACCCCGATCGCCTCGCGCGAGGACATGAACCGCCTCGTCACGGGCCTCAACCAGGCAGTCGAGAAACGTCGCAAGCGCTGGCTCGACTGAACCGTGCACGCTTTCCGCCGGTCGTGGTCGCTCCCCGGGGCGCACCCCTTCCATTCACGTCTCGCCATGCTGAGGAGCCTTTGCGCCTTCACCATCGCCGTCATGGCCACCGCCACGACGGCCGCCTTCGAGTTCCCCACGGACAACCGACTCGGGCCCGGCCGCGAGGAAGCCTTCTTCGCGCCCACCCCCGGAAGATCATGGACCGCCGGACAGTACGGCTGCGTCCGCTCCGAGGGCACCCAGATGCACGAGGGCATCGACATCCTCTTCACCCGGCGCGACGCGAACGGCGAACCGCTCGATGACGTCCGCGCCACCGCCGCGGGCGAGGTCGTGCACGTCAACCGTCGCGCCGCCCTGTCGAACTACGGCATCTACATCGTGGTGCGGCACCGGATCGATTCGCTCGAGGTCTTCAGCCTCTACGCGCACCTCTCGGAGGTCGCCGGGGAGATTGCGCCGGGTGTTCGCGTCCGGGCGGGGCAGCGGCTCGGCCGGATGGGACGCACGGCCAACACGCGCACGCCCATCGCCAAGTACCGGGCGCACCTCCACTTCGAAATCACGCTGATGCTCAACGATCGCTTCGATCAATGGCTTCTCCGCGACAACCCGAAGGCCCGCAACGACCACGGACCGTGGAACGGGCGCAACCTGCTCGGCCTTGATCCCGCGGCGATCCTCGCCGCGTCCGCGCGCGAGCCCTCGTTCAGCCTGCTCGAGTTCGTGCGCAACCGGCCCGAGATGTGCCGGGTGCTGATCGCGAAGACCGATTTCCCGTGGCTGCGCCGCTATCCGCGACTCATCCGGCGCAATCCCGTCGCGGAATCCCAGGGGATCGCGGCCTACGAGGCGTCCCTTGATTTCAGCGGCGTGCCGTTCCGGCTTGTCCCGCGCGCGCGTTCGGAGATCGAGGGACCGCTCTCGACGCGGCTGCTGCATGTGAACGAGGACGAGTACCGGAGGCATCCCTGCCGCAACCTCGTCTTCAAGCGGGGGCAGCAGTGGACGCTGACCTCCCGCGGCCGGGAGCTGCTTGATCTCCTGACGTACTGAGTTCCGGGAGTCAGGCGGCGCGGGCGGCCCGGCGCCGATGCCTTCCGCTCCCGGGAAGCCGGGAGCCGCGTCCGGCCCCCGGCTGAGCTTCCTTCGCCGGCGATGCGGGCCGCCCTCATTCCAGCGCCTGGATGAAGGCGTCCGCCCGGGCGATCGATGCGTTCATATCCTCGATCAGCCTGGCGATGTCGTTCTCAATGCTCAGCGCCTCGCCACGGAGCGACGCGATCGCCTGCGCGTTCAGGTTGTGCTTGAGGAAGAGCGCGTAATCGCGGAACTGGCTGAGGATCGGCGCCATGCTCTGTTCCGCGCGCACGAGGGCGGTGCGCATCTCCTCGTAGCGCGCGCGCGTTTCGCGGAGCTTTTCACGGCTCGCCGACGCCATGGAGGGCGTGGAGATCTGCTCGATCTCCTCCTCCCATTCCTTGAACAGGTCCGCGGCCACGGTCTCCATCGACCGGATCCGCTGTGTGACCGCCGCCGCCTTCGCCTCGGCGTCCTCGAACTCGCTCTGAAGCTGGCGGTATGCCTTCTCGAGGTTCCCGCCCTCGAAGGAATAAACCTCCTTCAGCTTCGTGAGCGCGTCCTTGAACTGCTCGCTGGCTTCCTGCTGCTCATCGCGCGCGTCGATGACGCGGCTCTTGAGCAGGTCCCTCTTGTGGTAGCCGAACTTTTCCCATGCGGAATAGTACGCGCTGCGGCAGCCGGTCAGCATCACCAGGACCAGCACCGCGAGCAACGGCGCGGCGAAATGAGCACGAATGCGGTTCATTGGAGGCCCGAAAATGCCGCCAAACTGCCGTCACTTCCCATCGACGCAAGTCTCCGTTCAGGGAAACTTGTAATTCACGCCGGCGATGAGCTTGAGATCGTTGCCGTCACGACCGGGGGCGGGCTCGCTCACGTACCAGTCCTGCAGGACCACGCGCAGCTCGATGTGCTGGGTGACGTCCGCCGCGACGCCAACCTCCGCGGAGAGGAAGTACTCGCCGAGATCGCCGACGTTCGGCTGGTAGTCCACGGACTGCCAGATCCGGGCGCGGTCACTGAACTTGTGGGTGAACTTCTCGCTGAAGCGGATCGTGGCGTAGCCGCGGGAGTCGTGGCCGACCTTCTCCCAGACATACCCGGGACCTGCCTCGACGCTGAGCGTGGTGCGGTCGTTCTTGATGATGTAATAGCCGATTCCCGCGGTGAGCGGCACGCGATACTTGAGGTCCGAGACCGCGTCATGCAGGGCCTCCGCCCGGATGAACGCGAACCAGCGCTCGGTCCAGAGGTAGTTGTACTGCGCGAAGCCCTTCACGTAGCCGACGTTCTGTTCGCCGTCGTTCTCGCCGTAGCCCGCGTCGGCGCCGAGGGAGAACTCGGACTGGCTCGTCTTTCGCAGCGCCTGGGCGTTGATCGTGAAGAGCGACGTTTCGCTGTTGCCCTCCGTCAGCGTCACGCCGACGCCCGCCGATGTCTCCCACTTCGAGGGTTCGGGGGTCTCGGCTGCGGCTGCGGCCGCCTCTTCGGCGTCGATGTGCGGAATCTCCTGGGCGTGTGCGGATGCACCGAATGTGGCGGCGGCCGCGAGCGCGATCGTCGCAAGTCGTTTGGGCTTCATGTGTGTTTCTTGGGGGTGGCCGGCCCTGTCCAGTGTCCATGACGCACGGCGGATGGCCGCCGTGCCTGGAATTCCGGGCGGGCAACGGCGCCATAGGAAACCTTCCGCGGCGGCCGAAGATCAAGCGCGATGGCGGCCATGCGCCTGCCGCGCCGGACGGCGGTTCCGGGCCCGCGCTGCACGGGCTCGCCTCGCGGTGCTCGCCGCGCTCAGCGTCCCGAGATCTCGAGCTCGCCCGGGCTCGATGTTTCGCGCTGATGCGGCCCGAGCAGGTGGCGGGCGAAGAAGTCGTCTCGCCTCCGTTCGCCGTAGCGGCTGCCGCCGGCCCCGTGTCCGGCTCCGGGGAAGACGATCAGATCGAAGTCCTTGTCCGCGCGGATGAGCGCGGCAACGACCTGCATCGTGCTTGCCGGATCGACGTTGCGGTCCAGCTCGCCGACGGTCAGGAGAAGCTTTCCCTGGAGCCTGTGCGCCTGGGTGACGTTGGACTGCTCGTGGTAGTGCTCGGCCACGGGCCAGCCCATCCACTGCTCGTTCCACCAGATCTTGTCCATCCGGTTGTCATGGCAGCCGCAGTCCGCGGCGGCCGCCTTGTAGAAGTCGCCGTGGGCGAGAAGCGCGCGCAGCGCGCTCTGACCGCCCGCGGAGCCCCCATAGATCCCGACACGCGAAAGATCCATTGACGGATCCTTCCGCGCGGCGGCCTTCATCCAGAGGATCCGGTCGGGGAACCCCGAGTCCCCGAGGTTCTTCCAGCAGACATCGTGGAACTTCTTCGATCGGTTCGAGGTTCCCATGCCGTCGATCTGGACGACAATGAAGCCGCGGTCGAGCAGGCTCTCCCACCGGTAGGACCGCTGGAACGCCTTCGGCACGAACGAACCGTGCGGTCCCGCGTAGATGTACTCGATGACGGGATACAGCCGGGACGGATCATGGTCCTTCGGACGATGGATGATCCCGTGGATGTCGGTTTCGCCGTCGCGCCCCTTGGCGTGAAACCGCTCCGGCGCCCGCCAGCCGGTGGCGAACACCTCGCCCGCGTCGGCCTCCTCGAGACGCATCACGAGGCTACCGTCGGACGCGCGCCGAAGCTCCGTGATCGGCGGCAGGTCCACGCGCGACCATGTGTCGATCAGGAACCGGCGGTCCGGCGAGAATTCCGCCGAGTGCGTGCCGTCGCCCTCGGTCAGCACGACGAGGCCCGTGCCGTCGAGGTTCACGCGGCAGTAATGGATGTAATACGGATCCTGTCCCGGCACGATGCCGCCCGCGCGGAACCAGATCTGGCGGGCCTCCTCGTCCACGTGATCCACGGCGCGGACGACCCACTCGCCCCTCGTGATCTGGTTGCGGACCGAACCCGTCCTCGCGTCATGGAGGTACAGGTGATTCCAGCCGTCGCGCTCGGACATCCAGATGATCTCCCCGGTCTCGTCGATGGGGTGGCAGAAGTACTTCTGGGAATAGCAGATGAATGTTTCGCTCCGTTCGTCGAGGACCGCGCGCGTGGCGCCCGTTTCGGCGTCCACGCCCACAATCCGCAGGACCTGGTGCCCGCGCTGGTTGTACACGTACGTGAACTCCGAGGAGTCGGGCAGCCAGCGGACTTCGCTGATCGCCCACGGGTTGGGCGCGAGCTCCTCCGAGAGCGGGATCTCGATCCCCTTCTCCGCGTCGAAGAGCCTCGGACGGCTGATGGGAATCTCGTCGCCCGGCTTGAGGTACGGGTACGAGTGCAGCTTCGGCTGCAACTGATCCTCCGGCGCGGATTCGATCACGTGGACGACGCGCCGGGTTCCCGGCCGCGTGCGCATCGCGACCAGCCGCCGCGAATCCGGCGACCAGTACACTTCGGGAACCGGCTCCTCGGAGTCGGCGGCGCCGTAGTTCAGTCCGACGGAGCGATCGCGCTCCGCGCTGCGGGCATAGGAGCTGTCCGGGTTCGCGTCATGGGTCAGCACGCGTTCGCCGCCCTCGCGCAGATCCTTCAGGACGAGGTTGTGCCCCCGCACCGCGGCCTCCCACCGGCCGTCCGGTGACACGGTGTTCCGGCCATGGTCCCTGCGCCGGAGGCTGCGCCGTCGCTCCGGCTGTTCACGGTTCTCCTCCACCCGGGGTTCGACGGTCAGCTCGTAGCTCCCGAGGTCGCAGCGCCACGCGCGCCTGCCGACGAAAACCCGCAGGGACTCGGCCTCGAGCTCGATGCGTTCGACCGGGAGGCGTTCGGGGTCGACGAGCGTCGCCGTCCGTCGCGAAAGCGCCGCCGCCAGCCGTTCGTGGTCGAATGCCGGTTCACGGACGGCGCGCACCGCATCGACGACCACAAACTCGCGCCTTCCGTCGGGCAGGTCACGCCGGTACCAGAACCGGTCGTTGTCCCCGAACCAGTGCGCCTCCACGCGGTCCATGTACACACGCGGGGAGGAGGTGGCGGCACGGAGCGGAGCGGTGACGGCGCAGAGCAGCAGGAGCGCGGCGAGTCTCTTCATGGCATCAGGCGGAGTTCAGGAATGGCGGGCGCCTTCGCCCGCACGATGGCGCGCAGCCAGAATTCCGAAAACGACCGCGACGGCAAGCATCAGACCGGCATAGAACAGGAATTCGGAGGCGCCCTTCGCCCCGACAAACCTGGCGTTCACCATGGTGATCGCCGCCACGAGGAAGTTCCCGGCCGCCGTGGTGAGCAGCCAGAGGCTCATCACGAGGCTCTTGAGCGGGGCCGGGGCGCGCGCATAGGCGAACTCCAGTCCGCTCGCGCTCACGAGCACCTCGCCGAGCGCGAGCAGGAAGTACGGGATCAGCTGCCACGCGAGGGTCAGCGACTGGCCGCCCTCGATGCGGCGCTGGATCCATGCGCAGGCGACGAACGACAGCGCGCCGAACACCATTCCCGCGCCCATCCGCCGGAGCGGATCCAGCCGCACGCCCGCGCGTTCGACCCGCGGGTACACCCACAGGGTCAGCACCGGCACCCAGAACAGAACGAACAGCGCGCTGACGAGCTGGATGCGTTCGGCGTCCACGCGATACCCCATCACATCGAACGCGCGCATCCGCTCGCCCTGGAGCACCCAGGACGTGTTGATCTGATCGAACAGCGCCCAGAACACCGGAACGGGCAGCAGGACGATCACGATGCGTCCCACGACGCGCCATGCCTCGGCGGGATCGCGGTCCGCCGCGCGCAGCCGCGCCGGAGGCCGCCTGACGTAGTGGCGCGCGCCCGCGCGAAACACGGCGGCGGCCGCCAGCATGAAGAGTCCGGGAACGGCGAACGCCCATGTGTACCCCGCGTGATCCCGAAGCAGCGGGATGCAGGCGAAGGCGAACAGCGCGCCGAGGTTGATGGACCAGTAGAACAGCCCGTACACGCGGGTGAGCAGCGTGTTCTGGTCCTGCCGGAACTGGTCGCCCACGAATGCCGAGACGCACGGCTTGATCCCGCCCGCGCCCACGGCGATCAGCGCCAGCCCGGCGTACATGCCGCCGCGCGTACCCTCGAAGGCCGCAAGAATGCCATGGCCGATGACGTAGAAGACCGAGAGCCACAGGATCGTGGCGTACCGTCCGAGCCAGCGATCCGCCAGCCACGCACCCGCGAGCGGCAGGAAGTACACGGCCATCTTGAAGACGTGCACGATCGTCTTCGACTCGTCCGCCCCGAGCGCCAGCTCGTTCTTCAGGTAAAGCGTCAGGATGGAGAGCATCCCGTAGAAGCTCAGGCGCTCGCACGCCTCCATCGACACGATGAAAGGCACCTGCGGCGGGAACCCGCGCCCCTCCCCGGACGGGCTTTCCTCCGATGCGGCGGACCGGTGCATGCGCAATGCCGACAGACGCGCCCGCCGGCTTCAAGTCTCCGGACCGCCGCGGACGGTCGCCCGCGCGACGCCGCGCCGTCGCGTGCGATCGCGCATCACGTCACTTCGGGCTGGCAAGGTACTCGAGGAGATCCACCAGGTCCTGTTCGGGCAGCGCCTCGAAGCCGGTCGGCATGATCGAAAGCGCCGACGGCTCGATGCTCGCGATCTGTTCCCGGGGGACGACATGCTTCTGGCCGACGGTGTCGAGGATCTCGACCGTGGTGCGCGTCTCGGTCTCGAGGCGCCCGCCGATCACCTCTCCGTCCTTCGTGTTCACCGTCCACATGCGGTAGTTCGCCTCGACGGACCGATTGGGATCCAGGATCTCGAGGAGAATGTCCGCGCGATCGCGGGATTCGATCCCGGTGAGGTCGGGGCCCACGGCACCGCCCGTTCCCGCGAGCACGTGGCACACGGCGCAGTTGAGGGCGTACACCTCTCGTCCCCTTTCCGGATCGCCGCGGCGCTCCGCGAGTGGAAGGAGCCGGTCCACAATCGGCTGGCGGTCCGCCGAGACCGGACCCACGGCCGAGGCAAGGCGCGCGGCCCTGCGCGCCAGGGCGCGGTTCGGCCCCTGTCGGAGCTGGGACCATTGTTCCACGGCGACCTCGGTTCGCGCCAGGGCTCCGCCCTCGATGGCATCGAGGAGAACCTGCGTCCACTGCGGCCGCCGCATGAGCACGGACACGGCGGTCCTCCGGACCACCGGCGAGAAGTGCTCCCAGTGATCGAGCAGGGATTCCGCGACGCCTTCGGCGCGCGCCTCGGCGACTCCCTGGATCAGACCCGTCGCGAGCGACGGGGAGGTGAGCAGCACGATCTGACGGAGGATGGCCCGCACGGTCTGGCCCGTCGGCTCGAGGGCGATCCACCGCCTCGCGGCAAGCACCCGGGCCTCGTCGTCGAGTTCCGCATTCTCGAGGCGCGCACGCAGCATCGCCGTGATCTCCGCCTTCTCCTTCTCGAACAGTTCGGGCAGGCCCCACCGCTGCGAGAGCAGGATCAGGCGGTCCCTGCTGTCCTCGGGTGCGGCGCGCATCAGCCGCGCGAGCAGAAGGCGCTCGTCCGGTCCGATCTCGGGCGCGCGCCCCTCGGGCCATCCACTCACCAGCCCCTCGAACACGGCCGCGCTCGCGTCCGGGTCGCGCATCGCCTGCAGAATCTCGAACACGGTCTTCGAGGGGACGCCTTCCGCATAATGCCGCGCGACGCGCCGGATCAGGCCCAGCGCGCCGGGCGACCATTCCGGCGCGCCATCGCTGGCGGCCGGGCGGCCGGCCGCCGACACCGTCAAGGCGCCCGCCCCGTCGCGCCGCAGGTCGAGCGAGAGCACTTCCTGGAGGAACGCCGCGTCGTTCCGTGCCGCTGCCGCGGTCGCCGCATCGCACAGCCACCGGTCCTCGGAAACGGCCGGATCACGGATCGCGCGGCCCAACGCCCCGGCGGCCCCCGCGGAGGGCGGCATCTCCGCCAGCGCCAGAAGCGAGGCCAGGCGCACCTGCGGCTCCGGATCCATCAGGACGCCGCTCGCAAGGAGACGGGACAGGGCGGTCTCGTCGCGGGGAAGGACGGCCGCGGCGGTGCGGCGAACCCCTGCCGAGGGATGGCGCAGCGCGGTGAAGGCGACGGCGGCCGACTCCGGCTCATCGAGAGCCCCGAGCCCGTGCAACGTCCACAGGGCGTGGATCGCGCCGACGTTCAGACCGATTTCGTCCGTGCGGGCATCTCGAACGAGGTCATGCAGCGCGGGGACGATGTCGTGTTCGCCCCGGTGGACGAGCATGCGCTGCGCGTGCAGCCGCCACAGGAGGTTGTCCGCGCGCAGCGCCTCCACGAGTTCCCTCGGACGCCGAAGATCCAGGGCAGGCTGCCGCGAGGGCGCGCCGCTGCGGTGAACCACGCGATAAATCCGCCCGTGGGTCTTGTCCCGGAGCGGCGTTTCGTACGCGTTGCCCGGCCCCGTCTGGAAACCCTGCGGCGTGGGGTTGTGCTGGATGATGTAGTTGTACCAGTCACTCACCCAGAGGGCGCCGTCGGGTCCCACCTCTGCGGCGACAGGCGAACACCATTCGTCGGTGCTCGCGAGAAAATTGCGGCCGTTGTGCGCGACGAAATCGGCGCCGCGCGGTCGCAGGTGGAACTTGCCGACGAGATGCCCCGTGGGTTCGGTGACGAACTGGACACGGTTCCAGTACTCGGCGGGAAAACTGCGCGCGGTGTACAGCGCGCTGCCGGCGCCGGCGGTGTAGCGCCCGTGAAAATCCACCTGCCGGACGGTGGCGGTGAGCGGGTAGAATCTCTGGCTGTCCGCGATGGTCTCGAGGCGTCCGGCGGACCAGCCTCGCACGCCCTCGTAGTATCGGTTCGGAACGGCGAGATACATGCTCGCGTTCCCGTTCGCGGTGGAGCCGAAGACGATGCCCTCCTCCGAGAAACCCAGGCCCCATGTGTTGTTGTTGCTCGAGCGGACGAATTCGAGCGCCGAACCATCCGGCTTGAACCGGAAGATCCCCTGGCCGAAGCGCAGCTCGCGTCCGCCAACCGTGCCGCGGAATCCCGAGTACCCGACGACGCCCCAGATCCAGTTGTCGAATCCGTGGCGGAGGTTGCTGGCCGTGGCATGCGTGTCGCCCGTTCCCCAGCCCTCGAACAGCACCTGGCGCTCGTCGGCGACATCGTCTCCGTCGACGTCGCGGAGGAACTCGGTGCGGCCCGAGTGAATGACGATCACGCCGTCCCGAGCGAACGTGAACCCCGTCGGAATGCTGAGGCGGTCCGCGAAGACGATGAACCTGTCCGCGACACCGTCGCCATCGGTGTCCTCGCAGATCTTGAGGCGATCACGGCCTTCCCCGGGCGGCTTCAGTTCATTGGGGTAGTCGACGGTCTCGGCGATCCACAGACGCCCGCGTTCGTCCCACCCGATCGCGATCGGCTTCACGATGTCCGGCTCGGCGGCAAACAGCGTGACTTCGAACTCCGGGAAGACGGAGATATGGCCCAGCGAGCGTTCCGGCGGCAGCGGCTCCTGCATGGTGCGGATCGGCTCGCCCTGGGTTCCCCACCGGGCGTTCGGGACATAGTTGGGCAACGGCGCCGGCGCCTCCACAAATGAAGGGGGTTCGAGATCCGCGCGCGGGCGCAGACGGGTGTGCGCGTTCTCCGAGACCCACACCAGCGCGCGCTCGAGCAGGGCGTCCGTGCCCGGCTCGAGGGCCAGGACCGTGCCGAACACGCGGCCGCGGCCGAGTTCGCGCGTCCACGCGAGCGGCTCTCCCGAAGGCCCGCGCACGAGCACGACACCTTCCGACGCGTTCAGCCGCACGCGGTGCACAGCCGTTCCCTCGACGGCGGCGAGTCCCTCCGTGACGGGGTGGGCGCGCTCCGTCACACCGCGAACGACCCGTTCGCCGCCCTCCGCCCGTTCGATTCCGGCCAGGTCCGCAGCGCTTCCCGACGCCACGGCGGCAAGACCGCCGCCGCGCTCCACGAAATCCCGGAGCGCGCCCGCCTGCTCCGGGGTCAGCGTCCCGTGCCCTCCCGCAAGCATCACGGCGTCATAGCCCGCGAGCCGGGCCGGGTGGAGGTCTTCCGCGGTCCGGGCGGTGTCGAGCTCGATGCCGTGACCGGCGAGCAGCGCATGGAGATTGGTGACGGCCCCGGCGTCCGGCGGCGCGCCGAACTGCAGCACGCGCAACGCGCCGGCCCCGGGCGAGCCATGCGCCGTGAAGTGACTCGCGAGGACGGTGAGAAGTGCCAGTCCGCGGGACAGGGTTCTGTTCAGGATCATCATCAGGTTCTTCGAGTGCGGTGAATCCGCCGCGGGATCTCAGGCCCACTTCACGTCGGGCCTGCGCAGTGCGGCGAGTGTCTCCTTCACATCCATTCCGTGGCGCGCGTCCGCGGCGAGCTGCTCGCGGCGCCGCGCGAGGAACTCGCGCTCGCGCGGCGTGGGCGTGTACGGCTTCTGGTGCGGCACGCCCTGTCCGAGCAGCAGCGCGATGAATCCGTCGAGACCGAAGGAATTCGATGGATGCACCATCGTCACGCCGGCGACGACGCTCGGCCCGTTCTCCCGGTAGAATTCGACGATGGGCTCGGCGCCGTGCAGCGCCGTGTCGGTGCGACACGCGCGCCAGAACGGGGTGTCGAGCCGGGTGTTGAAACGGTAGTGCACGCCGAGGAAGTTGCGGATGTCATCCCACTGGTCGCCGTTGTAGCGATTGTACATGGCGACCAGGGTCGGCGGCGGCTCGCAAAGACTGTCCGCCAGGGCGTCGCAAAGGGTGCTCGCCTGCACGCAGATCACCTGGAGCGCGGTCGCCTCGAGCGGTTCGACGAAACCCGCCGCGTTCCCCACGGCCACAACGTTGCCGACCCATTGCCGCCGGTATCTGCCGGAGCGGAACTTCACCACGCGCGTGCGCTCCGGGGGGATTTTCGGGTTCTTGCGCAGGAACTCCTCGCGCGCGGCTTCATCGCTGATGAAGGCGGCCGAATAGACATAGCCACGGTTGATGAACCGCTCGTGCTCGATCTGCCAGCACCAGCCGGCATCCATCGTCTCCGCGGTGGTGTACGGATGAATGGGCTCATTCGAGCGTTCCCAGCCGCCGATGACGGCGCGGTCGCAGAAAAGCGTGTCGTCGTAGCCGATCCAGGGTTCACCGAGCGCGCGGCCAAGCAGCTCCGAACGGAACCCCGACGCGTCCACGTGCAGGTCGGCGGTGAGCCTGCGACCGTCCCGGGTGACCAGCGCGGCGATCCCCTCCGGGCCGGTTTCAGCGGTCACGGTCGCATCGATGATCTCCACGCCCGCCTCGATGCACCGCCGCTCGAGCCAACCGACCAGCTTGCGGTTCTCGACGTGGAACGCGTGGTTGTTGTGAAAGCGGGGCAGACCGTCCGGCCGCCGGGGGAAGACCTTGTCATGCGCCATGAAGGCGGATGCATGACTGGGCCAGGGATTCTCCGGCCCGTAGTAGAACCCGTTGTTGCGCGCGAGCTCGGGCAGGCGCTTCTCGAACTCGTGCACGAACGTGTAGTAGAACTCGCCCCGGGAACCCCAGAGGAAGCGGAGTCCCAGCTTCCACGTCGGCTCGGCCTCCGCGTAGAAGCTCCGCGGCTTGATCTTCAGGTACTCGAAGAAGTGCCGCGGGAAGACGAGCGTCGTGCCCTCGCCGACGCCAATGATCCCGAGATCCGGGCTTCGGACGACCCGCACCTTCAGGGACGGCAGCCGGAGTCGGAGGGTGAGCGCCGCGATGAGTCCGGCGCTGCCAGCCCCCAGCACGTTGACCGATGACACTCTCACCGGGCGCATCCCGGGCCCCTGGGATCCCGCGAATGGATCCGCTCCGGTGTCATGAGCTCACTCCTCGACCCGGATTCGGTAGAACCTCACCTCCTCGGAGGCGGGCGGTGTCTCCGTGAACGTCCCTTCGGTGATGCCGCCTTCGAGTTCGTTCCACGTCACGAGATCCGCCGACACCTCGATGGCGTATTCCGCTCCATCGGCGGGATCCCACGTGAGCGTGATTGCTCCCGTCGCGGGGTCGCGCGAGACCGTCCCGATCTCCACCCCGGTGGCGGGCCCCTCATAGTCGCCGGCCTCGGCTTCGTAGATCGCCTGGATGACGCTCTCGTCGAGGACCTGGTCGTAGATTCGCAGGCGCGCGATGCTCAGGGACGCGAACGGACCGGCGACGTCGCCGCTCGCGGCGTTCTGGGCGCCCACCCGGAACGGCAGCGCGCGGCCCGGCTCCGCGGTGTTGTCCGTGGTCCATGTCTCCAGCGGCGCAAGGAACGTCTCCGAGTTGACCGCGCGGCCGTTGGAGTACACGACCGCAGTCTGCGAGGCGCTGTCGTAGGAGAAGGCGACATGGGTCCATGCGCCGGTGACGATGTTCGAGGCTCCGTTCCAGCCCATGTCGGCGTCGTCGCCCCAGTGGCCCAGCGCGCCGAAGACGGCATCCGTCCCGTGAATGAACGACTCGTTGGTTCCCTCCGGACCGCCGCGTCGTCCCCATGCGACGATGGTTTCCTCGGCGGCCGCCTCGGGATTGTAGATCCACGCGTCCACGGTCCGATCGGTGTTGCCACCGAGAAAGACCGGGGCGGCGGGCCCCGTGAAATGAGCTCCGCCCTCGAAGGTCACGGCGGGCACGCCCGCGACGAGCCCTGCGCTCGGGGCGGGCGCCCCGGCGCGGAAGAGACCCCGCAGCGCGCCGTCGTTGGGCCACTCGGCCAGTGGCCCTCCGCTCAGTCCTGCCGCGGCAAGGTCCACGATGGCGACCGGCCCGTCGAAGACCGGGGTGCTTGCAAAGTCGTTCGGATCGGCGCCACGGAAGACCTCCTGGCCGTCCACGTACCCGTCTCCATCCGAGTCGGGATTGAGCGGATCGCTGCCGGTATCGTCGCGGTCCACGAAGGTGCCGCTGCCGGATTCCTCCGCGTCGGTGAGGCCGTCCTGGTCGGTGTCGGGGCTGAGCGGGTTGGTGGCGCCCGCGGCGCGGTTCACCTCGTCACCATCGCTGATGCCGTCGCCGTCGGTGTCCGCGAGGTCGGGCCGGGTTCCATTGAAGAACTCGTCGAGGTTGGACAGGCCGTCCCCGTCCTCGTCCGCCGAGGCATCGGCGGCGTTGTTCTCGTCGAGAAAGCTGTACTGGCGTTCGTACCACGTCGGCAGCCCGTCGTTGTCGTAGTCCACCAGGCCGTACTTGTCCGTGCCGGCGTTGTACCGCCCGGTGATGTCCGACGCGTCGAGCGCGCGATCGAACACGTGGATCTCTCCGATGTACATCGAGCCGCGCAATCCGGCCGTCGCGTTGCCGTCGGCCTCGTTCTGCGAACCGACACGGAACGGAAGCGGCTGGCCCAGTGTGCTGAGGGCATGCGTGTTCAGCGGAGCGGGCAGCTCCTCCATGTTCGTCTCGAAGCCGTTCGAGTAAACGCGCGTCGTCATGCTCTCGCCGTCGTAGGTGTAAACGACGTGCGTCCACTCCCCCTGGACGACGTACGATGCGTCGCCCCACCCGATGTCGGGCGCGCCCCAGTGGCCGACCGCGCCGAAGCTCGCGTTGAGGCCATGGTTGAAGGAGGTGTTGGATCCGTCGGGCCCGCCCCGGCGGCCCCATGCGAAGATCGTTTCCTCGTCCGCCGCCGCGGGGTTCAGGATCCATGCCTCGACGGTGCGGCTTGCGTTGCCGGTGATGAACGCCGGCGCGGCCGGTCCGGTGTAGTACTGGGTGGTCCCGTTCAGGGAGACTCCGCGGGCCCCCTGCACGGGGACGACCTCGCCCGGGGCACCCGGGGGCGCGACGAACTCGCCTCCGAGCGTGCCGCGGTTCGGCCAGACGTTCAGCGGACCCGGTTCGAGCTCGCTGGCGTCGAGGCTGACCAGGGCCGGGCGCTCGGCGCCGGGTACGCTTCCGGCGTCATTGGGATCGGAACCCGCGATCACCTCCTGCTCGTCGGCGTAGGAATCACCGTCGGTGTCCGCCACGAGCGGGTCGGTCCCCGTGTCCGTCGGGCTGACGAACGTGCCGGTGTTCGTCTCCACCGCGTCCGACAGTCCGTCACCGTCGGTGTCGGCGCGCAGCGGATCGGTCGGCGCGGGCTCGCCATCGACGGTGCGGTGGACCTCCGCGCCGTCGGGGATCGTGTCGCCGTCGGTGTCCGGATGGTCAGGCGCGGTTCCGTGCTGGAACTCCTCGAGGTTCGACAGACCATCGTCGTCCTCGTCGAGGGCGGCGTCGGCGCCGTTCTCGGGATCCAGGAAGTCGAATTGATCCTCGTACCAGTCGGGCAGCCCGTCGTCATCGCCGTCACCGAGTCCGAACTGGGAAGCCTCCTCCCGGAACCGGCTGGCGATCTCCTCGGCGGACAACGCCGTGTCATGAACCCGGATCTTCGCGATCGTGATTTCCCCGACGCCGACCCCGCTCGCGGTCCCGTTGGCCTCATTCTGGCGGGCCACGCGGAAGCGGAGAATTCCCTCCGCGTCGTCGAAGGCCCACGTGTCGAGCGCGACGTCCTCGCTCGCGGCGGGCTGGCCGTCGAAATACACGGTCGCGGTGCCGCCGTCGTAGGTGTAGGCGATGTACGTCCACCGGCCGAAGGCGATGTTGCCATTCCAGCCGATGTCCGGGGCGCCCCAGTGACCGACGGCTCCGAAGGTGCCGTTGGTGCCGTGGCCGAAGGAGACATTGGACCCGTCGGGGCCGCCGCGGCGGCCCCATGCGAACACGGTCTCCTCACCCTGCGGCGAGGGATTGTGAACCCATGCCTCGATCGTGCGCGGATTGAAGCTCGTCACGGTGGGCGAGGCCTCCGGCCCGACGTAGTGCGTGCCGTCGGGGCCGCTCGTGCCGCCAATGAACGCGACGCCGCGGGCGCGTCCGATCGTCACGACCTCCGGGACGACGGTGCCGTCCGAGGTGAAATCGCCATCCCATGTCCCCTCATTCGTCCATGTCGGGAGCGGTCCCTCGGGAAGTCCGGTCGCATCGAGGTCCACGAGGAGCTCCGCGCCCGCCCTGGGGAGCCAGAGACCGGCCGAAGCCGCGAAAAGGAACATCGGCGCAAGCGGCACGGAACGGATTCGGGGACGCGCAGCATGGTTCAGCCGTCCGCCTCGAGCGTTCTTGTTCATGGTCCCTTTCTGTCACGTCACGGACAGGCCCGAGCCCCGCACCTGTCCCGTCCATTACCCGCGCGTTGGCGCGCAATTTCCGCGCGCCAGCCTCATCCGGACACGGCACGCCCACGGCGGAGGCTCACATGGCGCGGCGGATTGACGGAAACCCATAGCCCGCCGCAGCTTCCGTTCACCATGAGAATTCACCCAAATCATTTGATATTTTTCATTCCCGCGCCCGCATGCTGAAGCGACCCGCGAAAGTCGCCCTCCTGATCGAAACGTCGAACGCCTACGCGCGGGGTCTCCTGCAGGGCATCGTGGCCTACCGGCGCGAGCACGGCCCTTGGTCCTTCTATCTTTCCGAGCACAATCGCGGCGACCGTCCCCCCGCATGGCTTCGCCACTGGAAGGGGGAGGGCATCATCGCGCGCATCGAGAACGCCGCCATCGCCGATGCGCTGCGCGATCTGCCCATGCCCATCGTGGACGTGAGCGCCGCCCGGCTGCTCCCCGAGCTGCCGTGGTTCGAAACCGACGATCGCGCCATCGCGCAGCTCGCCGCCGAGCACCTCCGCGAGCGCGGCTTCCGTCATTTCGCGTACGCGGGCGACCCGCGCTTCAACTGGTCCAACTGGCGCGGCGAACACTTCCGGGAGGCGGTCCGGGCGCTCGGCTGCGAATGCCACGTGTTTCCCGCGCCCGGGCGGCAGTCCGCGTCCCGCGCGGAGCCCGTGGATGACCTTGCCGAATGGGTCCGCCTGCTGCCGAAGCCCGTGGGCGTGATGGCGTGCTATGACCTGCGCGGCCAGCAGGTCCTCGACGCGTGCCGGCGGATCGGAGTCGCCGTGCCCGATGAGGCCGCCGTGCTCGGCGTCGACAACGACCAGCTTCTCTGCGAACTCTCGGAGCCGCCCCTCACCAGCATCATCCCCAACACGCATCGCACCGGTTACGAGGCCGCGCGGCTGCTCGACGAGATGATGGCCGGCAGGAGCGCCACCGGCGAGACGCACCTCATCCCGCCGATCGGCATTGCGACGCGCCAGTCCACGGACGTGCTGGCCATCGATGACCCGAACGTGGCGCGCGCGATTCACTTCATCCGGCAGCACGCGTGCACGGGCATCAAGGTGAAGGACGTGCTTCGCGCGGTGCCGCACTCGCGCACCCTTCTCGAGGCCCGTTTCAAACGTCTGCTCGGCCGCACGCCGCACGAGGAGATCCTTCGCGTGCGCCTGAACCGGGTGAAGCAACTGCTCGTCGAGACGGACCTGTCGCTCGAGCAGATCGCCGAGCGGTCGGGCTTCCCGCACGCCGAGTATCTCAGTGTCGCCTTTCGGCGCGAGGTGGGCCTGCCGCCGAGCCGCTATCGGCTGCAGCACCGGCCCGCACCGGGTGCGGCATTCGAAAAAACGAAGCAGAAATAAGCAAAAACTCATGGCGCGCCGCCTCCGTGCGGTCCATCGGTTTCAGGCATGAGCCACGTCTTCCACCCGCGTGCGGGACTTTCCCGCGCCCGCCGGGAGCCGGCAGCGCGGTCCCGCGGTTTTCATCCGTCCATGCAAACGAAGCGAAACGGCGCCGGCGCGTTCACGCTCATCGAACTTCTCGTGGTGATCGCCATCATCGCGATTCTCGCCTCCATGCTTCTGCCGGCGCTCGCCCGGGCCAAGAGCAAGTCACTCAACGTCAAGTGCATGAGCAACATCCGCCAGCTTGGCATCGCCACGCGGATGTACGCCGACGACAATCGCGAACAACTCCCCGACTGCACGGGGGCCGTGTGGCCATGGGATCTTCCGGCCAGGGCCGCCAACGCGATCGTTCTCAACGGCGGAACGCGCAACATCCTCTACTGCCCCGCATTCCTGAAACAGAACGACGACGAGCTCTGGCGCTTCACCACCGGCTCCGAGGGTGAGCTCGCGGAGGAGAACGCCTCGGGTTACCGGGTCATCGGCTATGCGGTGGCTTTCAAGGGCTCCGGCCGCGTCCGGCCCACGAACATCACCGAGTCGTTCAATCCGGCGCCCTGGCGGATGCCGAACGGGGAACTCGTGAATCCGGGCCCGGCCGAGCGGGTGATCGTCGCCGACGGCACGCTCTCCAACGGGGCGAACGAACAGAACCGCGAGCGCAATCGCTACCGCGGCATCTCGGGCGGCTGGTCCAAGCCCCATGACTCGGCGCACATGCTCAACAATCTGCCGGTTGGCGGGAATCACCTCTACCTCGACGGACACGCCGAGTGGCAGAAGTTCGCGAAGATGCGCGTCCGCACGACCGGCGAGCCCGCCTTCTGGTGGTAAGCGGCAGGCGGCGGCTCGGCAGTGCCGCGCCTGGAGACGCGGGGCACCTCCGCGCAGCGGAGGCAAGGCGGAGATCCATCGCACCGGCCCCGCGAACGGCCGGCTGATTCGCTGCCTGCTTCCCGCGGCGCACGTCGGTGCAGAATGCGCATCGCGTCGCAGGCGCCTTCGAGAGAGAGACGCGCCCGCGCAGGTGGCCGAGTTCAACGCCGAACGACCACGCCGGAGCGGCATCCCCGACGAGTCCCTACGCGCTCGCGGTACGGCGGATGATGTAGCGAAATCCGTTGTCCGATTTCGGCTTCACTCGGCAGTCCGTCGTCCGATCTACAGCACACACCGGTGTCCACGACGATCACCCGCCCGGGCTCATGGGACGTGTCCACCGCGGGCAGGCCGTCTCGTGGCGCGCCGGCATGTGCACAGACATGGGATTCCCACTCGCCGCGGTTTGCCTGCTGATTCTCGTTCTCGTCACGCTCGCGCGCATGCGCGCCGCGCGGGCGCGGATCGCGCATGACCCGCGCGGTCTTCAAGGCCGCGCGGGGTTCTCCCTCGTCGAGGTGCTCGGACTTCTCGCCGTGTTCACGATCCTCGCGATCGCGATCATTCCCCCGGTCATCCAGAGCATGGACCGCTCCGCCCGCGAGCGCGAACAGCGCGCGCTCCGGCAGATGATGGAGGGGCTCCGCTGCCATATCCTTCGCACGCGGAGCATTCCGGACCACACGACCTTCGCGCAGGCGATCGCGACCGAGCTGGGGGTTCCGCCATCCAGGGTGTTGACGAACCGGCGGCGCGTGGCACGGCGCTACGTGATCGACCCGGCGATCCCGGCCATCCTGTCCCTTCCCTACACCCAGGGCCCCTTCGGCGTGACGAACCGGATCGTGTCGCCCCTGGGAATCATGCTCGTCTCCAGCACGGGCACATCGCTGCCCGCCAGCCTCGCCAGCGGAGTCGCGCCCAGCGCGGAGGCGTTCTCCAACCTCTGGAACACGGCGGAAAACGAGGTACCCGAAGGCTGGTCGTGGAAGGGCCGCGGGGAGGACCTGCAGATCGAGCGCCTCAGCCTCGATTGCCTGTTCGTTCCGCTCGTTCTCGAGTACGACACCGCCGCGGGAGGATGCAACGCGGGCCGGTTCGCGATCGACGGGCTGTCCACCAACGCGCTTCCGAGTGTGCCGATCTTCATGGCGAACTACCTTCGAGGGACGCTCCTCGAGCTCCACCACCACGAGGAGTCCCCCGTGAGCCTGCAGGTCCGCGAGGTGCTCGAGCACGCGCTGGCCTTCGTGTACGAAGGGGACGCGTGGCGCGCCCGGGCCTACCCGGCGCCCGAGATGCTCATCGAAACTCCGCCGCACGTGGTGCGTGCCACCCCCTCCGGTCCCGGGGCCGCGGGCTCAAGTTTCTCGCGGAACGGCCGATCCCACTGGGGAACGCGTGACGCGGTCGGGCACAGGTCCGTCGAATGACCAGGCTCTTTCCCTCGTCGAAGGGTCCCGGATCGCATGGGCGCCGGTGAACACGAGTGACTGATGACGTTGGTCCGCCGGGTTGAGGAGATTGTTCATGCAACCTCCGCTACACCAAGGCCCCCGGCCGGCCCTCAGCGCTCGTGTTCACCGGCGGCCATGCAAGCCGCCGGGCGACGCGGCCTCGGCCGCGAGGCGGGCTCGTTCCGCGACGAGTTGCGCGACGATGCTGACCCCGATCTCCGCGACGCTCACCGCGCCGATCTCCACCCCCACCGGACACGCCACCTTCTCGAGACGCTCCCGCGTCGCGATCCCCTCCCGCTCGAGCTCCTCCATGATGATCCGCCGCTTTCGCCGGCTGCCGATCATCCCGAGGAACGCGAACGGTTTCCCGATCCACCGGGCGAGCACCCGCGCATCGTGCTGATGGCCGCGCGTGAGAATGAGCCCGAAGGCCGGGCGGTCCGGAAGGTCGCGCGCGAGCAGCGATTCCCACGGCCCGTGCTCGAACCGCGTCCCCGCGGGAAAGAACCCGGCCATCGACGCGCGGTCGTCGAACACCGTGGGATCGAAGCCGAGGTTCCGGGCCAGTGGAACCACCGCCTGCGCGACATGCCCGGCCCCCGCGATCCAGAGGGCGACCGGCGGACACACCGTTTCCGCGTAGAGCCAGTCCGCCCCGGGCTCCTCGTCCCACGCGATCGAGTAATCTGCGCGCACGCCCCATGTCACGGCCCGGTTGGGAGCGGCGAGCTCGTGCCACAGCGGGGCGGCCTCGTTCGCGCGTGGAAGGATCAGGCCCGAAACCCGTCCCCCGCAGATCAGGCCGTCGTCCCAGCCGAAATCGTGATCCAGCACGAGATCGAACCGTGCGGGCTCGCCCGTGCGCAGCGCGCGGCGCGCGCGATCCTGGATTTCGGCCTCGAGGCAGCCGCCGCCGAGGGTTCCCGCGATTCGTCCGTCGGCGAAGAAGAGCGCCTTGGCGCCGTTCTTCTGCGGACTCGAGCCGCGCACGCGCGTGATCAGGCCGAGGGCGAAGGGCACGCGCCCCTCGAGCGCGTCGCGGATGCCCTGGTAGAACTTCGTCATGCGCGCGGCCGGGCGCCGGGCGAGGCGTGTCGCGGCGGTTGCTTCGGGCCCGGCCGTGAACGGAGCCTCACAGGTTGACCATGTCCTCGGGCCGCGCGGGTCCCGGCGTCGCCTTGACGTCGAGCTTGATCACCACCAGATCGCGGATGAGGTCGTCCGGTTTCCCCGGATAGTTGATCTCGAAATCCTTGCGGTTGATCGCGAACTCGGCCTTGAGCGTCACGGAGTCGGCCGTGACCTCGACGTCGGCGGGGAACGAGATGCTGCGCGTCACGCCGTGCAGGTCGAGGTTGCCCGTGATGGAGTGGCCTTCGCCGTCGGGCCGGATGACCGTGGCGGTGAACGTCGCGGTGGGGTGGCGTTCCACGTCGAAGAAGTCCTCGCTCTTGAGGTGCTTCTCGAGCTGCGGGTTGTCGGCCCACAGCGAGTCCATGTTGATCCGGATCGTGGGGGTGCCGACGATCCGCCCCTCGGCCACCTGAATCGTGCCGTCGAAATTCCTGAATCCGCCGACGTGACTCCCGGTGACCTTTGATCCGATGAAGCCGATCACCGATTCCGAGCGGATCGTGTAATCGACGCCGGACGCGAGCCCGGACGAGGGCGGTTCCTGGGGCGGCGCCGTGTTTGCCCTGGGCACGTCCGCCGCCGGGTCCCCGCAACCCGGAAGCGAGAGCAGCCAGCAGCCGAGGAGCACGGCCGGCCAGTGGGTCCGTTTGTTCTGGTTCTTCATGATGGTGGGCTGTGCCTGGAGCCGCCGCGGGCCGGCGCGCACAACAACTCTGCTACCAATCGGTCGGGAGGCTCCGCGCTCATTCAAGGGGTCTTCCCGCGCCGGCGCAATCCCGCCGTCGTGGGATGCGCATCGGCGAACCGGCATCTTCCTGTTGCGCATGGCGCTCGTCGGCCCGACGTTGGCCCCCATCGAATCGTGAGTGGATCCAAGGATCTTCCAGAAAGGCAGGCCGTCCGGATCGACAAGTGGCTGTGGGCGGTGCGCGTTTTCAAGACCCGCAGCGTCGCGGCCGATGCGTGCAGGCGCGGACACGTGCGCCTCGATGACGAACCCGTGAAGCCCTCGCGCGAGGTGCGCGCTGGCGACACGCTCAAGGTGCGCGCGGGTGACATCACACGCACGGTCCGGGTCCGCGGGCTTATCGAGAACCGGGTGGGGGCGTCCCTCGTGCCACAGTACATGGAGGACCTCACCCCGCCCGAGGAACGCGCGCGCCCGCGCGATCCGGTGCTCACGGCGTGGCGCCCGCCGGGAAGCGGCCGGCCGACGAAGCGCGAACGCCGACGCCTCCAGGCATGGCTGGGACACGCGCCGGGGACGATTGACTGACTCCTCGGGCAGGTCGCGCCGGCGTCCCGGCATAATCCCCTGCACCGCCGGCCGGTCCTCTGCTAGGCTCTCCCCACATGACTTCGGAATGAAGCCCGCCCCTGATCCCGCCGATGCCGCTCCGGGAACGGCGCCGACGCGCTCTTCCCCACGCCCCGAGCTGCTGGCCCCCGCCGGCGACTGGGAGTGCGCCCGCGCCGCCGTGGAGAACGGCGCCGACGCCGTTTACTTCGGCCTCGAGCGCTTCAACGCCCGGCTGCGGGCCCGAAATTTCACGGAAGCCGATCTTCCCGAGCTGATGGCATGGCTCCACACCAGGGGGGTGCGCGCCTATGTCACCTTCAACACGCTCGTGTTCACCCGCGAGCTGGAGGAAGCCGAGGACCACCTCCGTGCGATCATCAGCGCGGGCGCCGATGCGGTCATCGTGCAGGACGTCGGGGTCTGCCGGCTCGTGCGGCGGCTCTCGCCCGATTTCCCGATCCATGCCTCGACGCAGATGACAATCACGAGCGCGGCGGGCGTCGAGTTCGCGCGCGAGCTCGGCTGCGAGCTGGTCGTCCTCGCCCGGGAGAACTCGCTGCGCGAGATCGCGCAGATCCGCGAGAGCCTGGCCGCCTCGGGCGCGGGGCTTCCACTGGAGGTGTTCGTGCATGGCGCGCTCTGCGTGGCCTATTCGGGTCAATGCCTGACGAGCGAGGCGCTCGGCGGCCGATCGGCCAACCGCGGAGAGTGCGCCCAGGCCTGCCGGCTTCCGTACGAGCTGCTCGCCGACGGCGTGCCGGTGGATCTCGGCGATCGCAGGTACCTCCTGAGTCCCCAGGATCTTGCCGGGCTCGATCTGCTCCCCGAGCTCGCACGGGCCGGGGTGGCGTCCCTCAAGATCGAGGGCCGCCTCAAGTCGCCCGAGTACGTCGCCAGCATCACGCGGATCTACCGGCAGGCGCTGGATCGCCTGGAGACCGCGGGGATCGCCCGGGCGAACGAGCCTTCCGGGTCCGACCGCCACGAGATGGAGATGGCGTTCAGCCGCGGGCTCTACACCGGATGGCTCGGCGGCATCGACAACCAGCGGCTGGTTCATGGCTGGTTCGGCACGCGCCGCGGCCCGTTCGCCGGCCGCGTCACACGCGTCGAACCCGACCGCGTCTGGCTCAGGCCCGAGAGCCCGCTTCACGCCGGAGACGGCGTCGTCTTCGAGGGCGCGCCGGAACAGCGCGAGGAAGGCGGCCGCCTGTTCGCCGTGACGCCGGGACGCAACGGCGAGCTCGCGCTCACCTTCCTGCCCCGTGCCGTGGACATCCGTCGCATCCGGCCGGGCCAGCGCGTCTGGAAGACGAGCGATCCCCGGCTGGAACGCACCCTTCGCCAGTCGTTCGAGGGCCAGACGCCTCGCCGGACCGCGCCGGTCCATGCGGCGGTCGCGGGCAGCGCCGGGGAGCCCCTTACGCTCACCCTGCACGACGAGGGCGGCTGTTCCGTCCGCCTCGAGTCCGCGATGACACTTGTGCCCGCCGAGCGCCACCCGCTCGACACCGAACGGCTCCGGGAACAGCTCGGACGGCTCGGGGGCACCCCCTTTCACCTCGCGAGCCTCCGCAACGATCTCGAGGGTGCCGTGATGCTGCCGCTCGGGGAACTCAACCGGCTCCGGCGGGAGGCGGTCGCGCAGATTGCCGCGCTCCGCGCCCATGCGCGCAGGTGGACGCTTCTGCCGAGGGAGCCCGGCTCCCCGGCCTGGCGCATCGCAGTTCCCGCTGGATCCGCCGGGGTCCCGTCCTCGAACGCCTCCACTCCCGCGCAGCTCCGCGTCCTTGCCCGCACGATGGCGCAGGCGGAGGCCGCGATCGCGAGCGAGGTCCGATCGATCGTTCTCGACTTCGAGAACCCGCGCGCGTACCGCGACGCCGTCGCGCGCCTGCGACGCGAGGGGGTCGAGATCGCCGTCGCGCCACCCCGGGTTTTCAAGCCGGGTGAAGACTGGATCCTGCGCCAGGTCCGGGCCGCGGAAGCCGACGTGATCCTCGCACGGAACTACGATCACTTCCGTGCGTTCCGCGACATGCCGATGGACGGCGACTTCAGCCTGAACATCGCCAATCCCCTGGCGGCGGAACACTACGTGCGCCGTCTCGGGCTTCGGCGGCTCACACCGAGCTATGATCTCAACGCCGCACAACTCGAGGATCTTCTGAAGGCCGCGCCCCCGGACTGGTTCGAGGTCACCATCCACCAGCACATGCCCATGTTTCACATGGAGCACTGCGTGTTCTGCGCGTTCCTCTCCACGGGCCGTGACTACCGGGATTGCGGGCGGCCCTGCGATCACCGCGTGGTTCACCTGCGCGACCGCGCCGGCGCGGTCCACCCGGTCAAGGCCGACGCGGGCTGCCGAAACACCGTGTTCAACGCGCGCGCCCAGACGGGTGCCGAACACGTGCAACGGCTGCTCCTCGCGGGCGGGCGCCGGTTCCGGCTGGATTTCCTGGACGAGTCGCCGGAGGACGTGCGCCGGCTGATCGACGCCTACGGCAGGCTGCTCCGCGGCGAGATCTCGGGGGAGGCCCTGTGGCGCGAATTCAGGCTGGTGAACCAGCTCGGAGTCACCCGCGGCCAGCTCGGACGCGCGAGCGGGGCGGATCTGGGCGTGAACCGCTGGGCCGAGGGCGAGCCCGCGGGCCGCCACAGCTACTCCAGGCCGCGCTCCTCGAGATCCATCTCATCCAGTCCGAGGTAGTGCCCGAGTTCGTGGAGGTAGGTCGTCTGCACCTCCTCGCGGTAGATCTCCCAGTCGCCCTCCGCAAACTCCCAGACGTTCTCGAGGAAAAGCAGGATCTGCGGCGGCAGGCCCGCGCCCGCGCCCTGCTCGGCATGGGGATCGCCGACGAAGAGTCCGAGCAGATCCTCGTCGAGGCCGTCGCGCACGAGGTCCCGGCTCGGGCGCCGCTCGTAGGTCACGGGCAGCCTTCGCGCCGCCTCCCGCAGCTCCGGCGGAAGCGACTCGAGCGTGTCCTCAACCTCCTCCCGCGCGATCCTCAGAAGTTCCGCCCACACATTGCTCACGAAAGTTTCCCCGCGGGCTGTCCCTGGCCCTCCTCGCTGCGCGACGCGAGGAAACGCTGCAGGGTTTCCGGTTCGGACTCGAAGAACAACACGAGGTCTGCGAGGAGCTCGACCGAAGCCGGGCTGAGGTGGTGCTCGATCCCCTCGATGTCCCGGCGCTGGGTGTCCACATCGATGCCGAGGAGCGAGAAGAAGCGCTCGAGCGTCTCGTGCCGCCGCTGGATGCGGCATGCCACCTCGCGTCCCTTGGACGTCAGCACCAGGCCCCGGTAGCGCTCGTAGTTCAGGTAGCCCTGTTCCCCAAGGCGCTGGACCATCGACGACACCGATGCCTGCCGGACCTTGAGGGATTCGGCGATGTCCACCACCCGGGCGTACCCCTTCTCCTCAATCAGGGCGTGGATGCGCTCCAGGTAATCCTCGGCGCTCTGGGTGGGGCGTGCAGCCATAGCGTCGCCGCAACCAAACACCACCCGCGGCCGCGGCGCAACCTGTCGATGCGCCCCGACGGCGGCTAGCGGCCCGGTGGCGCGGCCTCGCCGAGCACGGCGGGGGGCGCGTTCGTCCCCTTTTCGAGCCGTTCCATGGTCCGCTGGATTCTTCGCTTCAGGTCCGCATGGCGGGGATCCGTGACCAGCTCGAGCTCGCGCCTCGCCTCATCGAAGCGCCCGGCCTGGGTCAGGATGCGCGCGAAATGGATTCGAACCCCCTGACGCTCGAGGTCGTCGGACGCCAGCTCGTACGCGCGGCGCCATGCCGCCAGGGCGGCATCATGCCGCGGCGGCCGGATGCCGTAGTACGTCTGCGCGATGTCCTGCGCGAGCAGGAAGTTCGTCGGACTGAGCCGGAACGCCTTCTCGTAGAGTTCGAGCGCCTTGTCGAAGACCTTCTGCTCGTCATCGAGCCGGTAGTGCTCCATGACGTCCTTGCGGAACAGGAACACCGTGGTGCCGAAGTTGTGGTAGTACACGGGCTCGTTCGGCTCGAGTTCGATGGCCTTCTCGTAGTACACGAAGGCATTCGTCACCGGGCCCCGGTGCCCGTAGATCCCCGCGAGGTTGTTGTAGATGGCGGGATTCTTCGGATCCAGCCGGAGCGCCCGCTCCCACTGCAGCCGGGCCTCGGTCTCCTGGCCCGTGTCGTTGAGAAAGCTGCCGTACGCGATCCGGCCGTCCACGTGGTCCGGGTGGCGCTCGAGGAAGGCGTCGTACGCGGTCATGACCCGGGAGATGCGCTCGTTGATCTGGCGCTGCAGCTCCTCGCGGTCCGCCTCCGGACCGCGCGCGTCGGCCGCGAGGATGAGGTCGTCGATCTCCCGCATCATCTCGTTGTCGAGATGAAGGAGCTGCTGGTACTCCTGCTCGATGCGGCCGCCGGGCGTCCCGGCCGGGATGGCGAACTCCACCCCGGTGTTCGTGGACGGGATGGGGGTGCCGGCGGGTCCCGGCGCCGGCGCGTTCGTCGCGAGCGCCGCCATGAGGAGAACTGCGGAGGACTGAGGCATCGCACGCCAGCGTACGTCAACCCGGCCGTCCGGCAACCCGGCACTCCGCGGGAACCCCACCATCCGGCTGGCGTCCGGCGCGGATCCGCGCCAGTTTCGGTCCCATGCAGCCCGTGTCCGCCCCCCCGGCCGGCGCCTTCCGGATGCGCCGGGTTCTTTCCTCGTGCCTGACCGTCCTGCTGCTGGCCGCGCCGGCGCCCATGCTCGCAGCCGGCGAATTCTGGCTCGAGCCGGGCCGCCAGCGAGGCGGCTCCGGGACACGCGAGGATCCATGGCGCGTCGACAGCGCGGAAACCTTCGACGAACGCATGCGCGGCATCCCGGCCAACTCGATCATCCACCTGGGCAAGGGCACGTTCGAGACGTACGGCTCCGGTGCCCCGGACCAGAAGGGTTTCCTCGTCAAGTCCGGCTGGCAGGTCATCGGCGCCGGCCAGAAGCAGACGACCATCCGCCTCCTCGGCTGCACCCCCGACACGCAAGCCGGTTCCGGCATCGGCCGCATGTTCTTCTCCGGCTGGGGAGCCGGCGTGGAGAACGTCGTCTTCCGTGACTTCACGGCCGACTGCAACGCGGACGGGGTCCGCAAGCGCATGCGCCGCGACAACATCACCCTCGAGGCCATCAATCTCTTCGGCCGCCAGATCACCATCCAGCGGATCCGCGCGATCAACGCCATTGGACGACGCGCCAATCCCAACGCGAATCCCGAGGCGTTCGTCATCGCCGTCAGCCCCCGCGACGACAACACCGAGGCCGACGGCTACCTCATCGAGGATTGCGAGGTCTCCCGTTTCGCGGGCGGCAACTGCACCGGCATCTGCCTGCTCGGAGGCGGCGGGCGCGGGGGCGGCCGCAACGGCGCCCGGGGCGTCATCCGCAACAATCGCGTCCTCCTCAACGGCGGCGGCGGCGAATTCGCCTTCTCCGCCTACGGCACGGCCGACTTCCGGATCGAGAACAACGAGTCGCGCCTCGCCGCGCGCGCGTTCAACTGGGACTCGGATCGCCCCGGCTCCGGCCTCGTGATCGTCAGCAACCGGTTCCTGCGGTGCACCAGCTTCGCCATCAACCTCGGCGGCGGCGGCGATTCCATCATCGAGAGGAACATCATCGAGCTGGAGAAGCCCACGGCCGTGGCATTTCAGATCAGCGCGAAGAACGAACGCTACCCAGGCGCCCGCAGCTGGATCATCCGGGACAACGTCATCCGCACCCGCGCCCGCGGGGGCATCGCCGTCCGATTCTTCCGGGGCGAACCGGTTCCCGGGTGCGTCTTCGAGAACAACCAGCTCGACCCGGCCCTCACCGTGGATCCGAGCGCCCGCGCCTTCCAGACCTGGCGCGGGAACTCAACCACCCGGGGACGTCCCGTTTCCCTGGATTGAACCGTTGCCACGGGAGGCCGGCTCGCCGCCGCTCCCGGGCTTCCGGTAGATCGCCATGACCGAATGCCCGGTGCCCGGCGTCCGCGGGCCGCGCGGCGCCAGTTTCACCGACAGCTTCGCCCACACGGTGGAAAGCCGTCGTGCCATCACCCCGCCGCGCGTCAGGCCGTAGCGGGGCGCGCTCCGGCCGGACACCCGTCCCAGCATCGCGATGAACTCCGATCGGCGATACGGGAACAGGTGCTCCGGCGCCAGCGGTTCCTCCAGCAGCTCCTCCAGTTCCAGCGCGGCCACCCGACTGACATGCCGCAGCGCGTCCGCCCGCCATCGCAACGGATGATGCGGCGGGGCGTTCAGGGGATTCGGCGGCGCACGCCCGACCCACGTGTCGTTGTTCGGCACCGCCACCAGCAGCTTGCCCCCCGGCCTCAGCACCCGTTCCACGGCGCGCAGCACCTCCAGCGGGTTCGGCACGTGCTCGAGGACCTGAAACATCGTCACGAAATCCGCGCTCTCCGCAGGCAGGGACTCCAGCCGGATCTCCTCGACCCGCAGCCCCGACTCGCGCGCCCGCCGCGCCGCCTCCGGGTTCAGCTCGATGCCGCGACGGCGCTCCCCCGGCACCAGTCTCAGGAAGAAACCATCCCCGCACCCGACATCGACGAGGTCCGGATCGGGTGGCAGCCGCTTCAGCGCCTCGGTGAACTCCCAGCGCGTGCTCGAGTAGTACCGGTCGTCCAGGCTCAGCCCCGCGTAGAACTCCGCGGACCCCGCGATCAGCGGATCGAAATACTCGAGCCCGCACCGCCCGCAACGCCGCAGCCGCAGCTCCTCCACGTCCCTCGGGAACTCCCGTTCCACGGAAACGCTCATCTGCCGCCGGTACTCGTGCTCGAGGTCCCGCCGTGGAATGCGCTCGAGCACTTGCGCGTGCTCGTCACCGCACAACGGGCAGGAGGAAGTGCAGGTCGGTTCAGCCGGCGGATGCTCGGGTTCGGTCGGCGACATGGCTCGTCAACAATGGCTCCAGTACGAATCGCGGATAGGTCGTCCGCAGGATGCGGGCGCCCTCGCGCGCCCACCACCAGTAATTGAAAGCCCATCCCAGCACGAGCGGCGTGAGGACAAAAGCCTCCAGTCCCCACCCCAGCCCAAGGACGAGGCCGCCCGCAACCAGAATTCCCACCGCATGCACCGCCACCAGCGGCCCTGCAGAGGGGATCCGGTTCTCGGTCGAGATCAGCGTCGTCCAGAACGCGAAGTTCAGTTCCCCCAGCGCGTTCAATCCCAGCAGCAGCAGCATCCATCGCGGCAGCAGCTCCGTCCCCGAGCCGATCCGCGCAAGCACCGCCGGCCCCGCGAACACTGCCGTTCCCGCCAGCGCGAGGAAGGTCGCCACCTGCAGGAGGTAGCGCGTCTCCAGCACGCGCCGGATCGCCGCGCGATCGTCCCGCGCCCGGTACTGCGCGACCAGCGGCCATTTCACCGACGTCCATACGCTCGCGATCCCCACCGCGATGTTCATCACCTGCACGGACAGCGCGTACTCCGCGTACTTGCCCGGACCGAGCCGCGTCAGCGTCATGCTCATCAGCGCGAACACGCTCGAGGTGGCGAACACCGCCATGGTCTGAACACCGAGGCGCCATGAGTTCGGCCACAGGATCCCCAGCATCCGTCGCATCTCGCCCGGCTCCGGGCTTCCCTCGTCGGGCACCCGGCGCCGCACCTCCCCGCGCGCACCCCATCGCAGCACGACCCCCGCAACCAGGCCCCCCATCGGAACGCTCAGCAGCCCGAATCCCCCGGCCAGCAGCCCGGCCCCGATCGCGAGCTTGAGCCCGTACGCGATCGACAGCCATCGCGCGCTCGCCACCACCCGATTGAGCCCCCGCAGCACCGCCACCCAGTAGAACGAGTAGATCTCGAGGCTCGTCGCGACGAGATGAATCAGCCACGCGGCCCACGCCACGGCAGGCCGGCTCGACTCCGCCCGCGCGATGATCTCCGCGGGATACGCCGCCTCGAGAAGCTCCCGGTTCACCTCCGCCACCGCGATCCCCTCCCGGTCCGCCGCGCCCGCGGGATCGAGCGAACCCTCCCCCAGAATGCGGTTCAGCTCGTCCAGGATCACCGAGTGGCCCGCTCCGCCCTCCCGCAGGTCCACGCTCTCCAGTGCCCCGCGCCCCGCGGCACTCATCCGCTCCACCAGCATGACCGACATCGGGTCCTCGCCCGCGCGCAGCCGTTCGATGAAGGCCCGGAAATCGCGGAACTCTCCGGCGGACAGCTCGGGCGAGGCGATCTCGCGCACGCCGAGTCCCACGAGGATCGTCCCGCCGATCGCCAGCAGCACGGCGGCGCCGAGCGTGAGCATGCGGTACAACCGCCGCGCGGACCTCACGACGCTCCGAAGGAGCGCCTCGTTCGGCCGCCCGCTCGCCTGCCCGCCTGCCAGCCCGCGGCCCTCGATCGAAGACGCTCCACCCAGCGCATACGAGACGAACCGCTCCACCGACAGCGAGAACCCGAAATCCACCATGTAGGCCAGCATGCCAAGCTGCAGGAACACGTAGTGGATTCCGAGGTCCGGCGCCGAAAGCACCCGCAGGAGGAGCGGGAGCAGCAACAGCCCGCTCGCGAGCCGCAGGCCGTTGAACAACCACGACCACATCACCGCCGAGGCGGGCACACGCCGCGCGAGGTTCTTCAGACGCGCGATCATCACCGGTTCCAGCGCGCGGGCCGCGGCGCGCACGGGGCAGTCGTGTCCTTCACGCGCCCACGTTGTCCCTGCGGGCGCGCCGGTGAAAAGCCTGCAGGACCGGGGGCATGGGAGGAGCGCGGGCGCGGGCCCCCGGGCGAAAACTTTTCGGGGGCCCGCGCGAAAAAACCGCTTGATTTGTCCATCGACAAAGTAGAGATAGAGGCTATGTCTATTGGCTCACTAGACAATACGTCGGTCGCGCCCGACGGCGCCGTTCCTCCCGCCGCCGCGCAGCTTGCCCGGCGGATCCTCGATGCCCTGCATGGCCTCCGCTTCGGATCGGTCGAGGTCGTCGTCCACGACGGCCACGTCGTCCAGATCGAGCGCCGCGAGAAAGTCCGTCTCAACAGTCCCGCCCAGCCCGGCCTCCCCGTCCGCTGAACCCCCATTTTCCGACCGGCACGCGCCGGAGGCACCCTCTCATCCTTCAGGACCGACCGGACATCCGGAGATCCCATGAACGCACATCCGACTGATCTGCATGACTCTCACCAAATGGGGGGCCCTCGCGTCCCTCGCCCTGACCAGCTCCGCAACCCTCGGGGCCGCGGAACCCGCTGACGACGCCCTGCGCGCGCGGATCCACGCCCTCGAGCAGCAGGTGCTCGAGCTGAAAGAACTCCTGAACCATCAAGCCGCCCCTCCCTCTCCCGTGATCGAGGAACTCATCGACCAGAAGATCCGCGTCCACGAGCGGCGCCGGGAGATCGAGGCCGAGGCTCGTGGCGGCCCGAAGCCGCCGATCCTCAGCGTGGGGGAGCGGGGCTTCTCGGTGCAGAGCCCGGACGGCGACTTCCTTCTGCGGCTGCGGGGCCTCGCGCAGGCGGACGGCCGTTTCTTCATCAACGACGGCGACGTCGAGGGGAATGACACCTTCCTGATCCGCCGCGCCCGCATCGAGTTGACCGGGACGCTGTTCGACGCCTTCGACTTCCGGATCATGCCGGAGTTCGCGGGCTCGGGCACCACGCTGCTCGACGCGTGGGTGGACTGGAAGATCGACCCGACCTTCAACGTGCTGGTCGGCAAGGTGAAGCTCCCGGTCGGCCTCGAGCGCGCCCAGGCCCCGGAGAACTCGCTCTTCAACGAGTTCGGGTACGTCACCTCCCTCGTGCCGAACCGCGACGTCGGCGTCGTGTTCCACGGCGATCTGTTCAACAAGACCGTCGAGTACTACATCGGCGCGTTCGACGGAACGGACGACGGGGGCAGCACGATCGTGGACACCGACGACGACAAGAGCCTCGCCGGGCGCCTCTTCTTCAAGCCGTTCGCGAACAGCGAGAACAAGGCCCTCCGGGGGCTCGGGTTCGGCGTGGGCGGCACGTGGGGCGACGACACGGGCACCCCGGCCGGCTACCGCTCGGTCGGGCAGCAGACCATGTTCCGCTGGAACAACGGGGTGGAGAACGACGGCACCCTGTGGCGCATCGTGCCGCAGCTCTACTACTACAACGGGCCGTTCGGGCTTCTCGCCGAGTACGGCATCTCCACGCAGGAGCTCCGGGTCAACGGGGATCGCGACACGCTGACCACCGAGGCGTGGCAGGTCTCCGCCTCGTGGGTGCTCACGGGCGAGGACGCCACCTTCCGCGGGGTGCGCCCGAAGAAGCCCGTCCGCTTCACCGGCGACCGCGGGTGGGGCGCATGGCAGGTCGCCGCGCGCGTCAGCGGGATCGACTTCGACGAGGACGCCTTCCCGCTGTATGCCGACCCGGATCGGTCGGCCTCGAGCGCGCTCACGTACGGCGCCGGCCTCAACTGGTACCTCAACTCCATGGTCCGCATCTCGGCGGACTACAACTTCACGGAATTCAGCGGCGGCGCGCTGCCCGACGAGCAGACGATCATCACGCGCTTCCAGGTTCGGTTCTGATCCCTCGACAACACGAAAACGCGACCACTCCCTAGCCATGAAACTCAAGTACGCACTCCTCGCCGCCGTGACCCTGGGCGGCGCGCTCAGCGCCGGCGCGGCGACGCACCGCCTGCTGAACGTCTCCTATGATCCCACGCGCGAGCTCTACAGCGAGTTCAACGCCGCCTTCGTCAAGCAGTGGAAGGGGAAGAACCGCGTGGTGATCCAGCAGTCGCACGGCGGCGCCGGCAAGCAGGCGCGGGCCGTCATCGACGGTCTCGAGGCCGACGTCGTCACCATGGCGCTCGCCTACGACATCGACGCCATCGCGGAGCAGACCGGGAAGCTGCCGGCGGACTGGCAGAAGCGCCTGCCCAACAACAGCTCGCCCTACACCTCGACGATCGTGTTCCTCGTCCGGAAGGGGAACCCGAAGAACATCCGCGACTGGGACGACCTGGTGAAGCCGGGCATCTCGGTCATCACGCCCAACCCGAAGACTTCGGGCGGCGCCCGGTGGAACTATCTCGCGGCGTGGGCGTATGCACGCCACAAGTACGGCAGCGACGAGGCCGCCCGCGACTTCGTCAAGCGCCTGTTCAAGAACGTGCCCGTGCTCGACACCGGCGCGCGGGGTTCGACCACCACCTTCGTCCAGCGCGGAATCGGCGACGTCTTCATCGCGTGGGAGAACGAGGCGTTCCTCGCCCTCAATGAGCTCGGACAGGGCAAGTTCGAGATCATCGTTCCCTCGCTGAGCATCCTCGCGGAGCCGCCGGTCGCCGTGGTGGACGCGAACGCGCGCAAGAAGGGGAATCTCGAGGTCGCCCAGGCCTACCTCGAATACCTCTACTCGCCCGAGGGCCAGCGGATCATCGCCCGGCACTACTACCGTCCGGTTCACCCGGAGCACGCCGACCCCGCCGATCTCGCGCGCTTCCCCAAGCTGAAGCTCGTGACGATCGATGAGGAGTTCGGCGGATGGAAGGCCGCCCAGAAGGCTCACTTTGACGACGGCGGCACGTTCGACCAGATCTATCAACCCTGATTCCCCCGACCGGCCGCGGAGCGCGCGTCGCGCGCGCTCCGCGGCGAGATCCCGTGAAACATCGTTCCATCATTCCCGGCTTCGGGCTGACCCTCGGGTACACCCTGCTGTACCTCGGGCTCATCGTGCTTCTCCCGATCTCCGCGGCATTCCTCAAGACGGCGAGCATCGGATGGTCCGGCTTCATCGAGTCGGTCACCTCCGCGCGCGTCGTCGCCTCCTACAAGCTGACCTTCGGCACCGCGCTCGCCTCCGCATGCGTCAACCTCGTGTTCGGGTTCATTGTCGCGTGGGTGCTGGTGCGCTACCACCTGCCGGGTCGCCAGCTCATCGACGCGCTGATCGACCTTCCGTTCGCCATGCCGACTGCGGTGGCGGGTATTGTCCTGACGACGATCTACTCCTCCAACGGATGGGTGGGCCGGCTGCTGGAACCCCTCGGCATCAAGGTGGCATTCACCCCGCTCGGGATCGCCGTCGCGCTGACGTTCATCGGGCTCCCGTTCGTCGTGCGCACGGTGCAGCCCGTTCTCGAGGACCTCGACCAGGAGCTGGAGGAGGCCGCGGCGTCCCTCGGCGCCGGACGATGGACCACCTTCCGCCGCGTGATCCTCCCGCTTCTGTGGCCGCCCATGCTCACCGGATTCGCCCTTGCCTTCGCGCGGGCGGTGGGTGAGTACGGCTCGGTCGTCTTCATTTCCGGCAACATGCCGATGCGCACGGAGATCACGCCCCTGCTGATCATGACCCGGCTCGAGCAGTACGATTACACGGGCGCGACGGCGCTCGCGGTGGTCATGCTCACCATCTCCTTCGCCATTCTCTTCCTCATCAACCTCGTGCAGTGGTGGACACAGCGCCGCCACGGCATCGCCTGACCCCCCGCCATGGCACACCTCCCGACCACGCGCACCCGGCGCCCCCCCCTCATCACCTCCGGCACGCCCGCCCCCAGGTCGCGGGTTGTCGCGACCGACCCCGCATGGGCGCGCTGGCTGCTCACCGGCGTCGCGGTCCTGTTCCTCGCGCTCTTCCTTGTCGTGCCCCTCGTGTCGGTGTTCGCCTATGCGCTCGAGAAGGGCGTGGGCGCGTACTTTCGATCCTTCGCGGACTCCGACACCCTGGCGGCGATCCGGCTCACCCTGCTGACGGCGGCGATCGCCGTCCCGTTGAACGTCGTCTTCGGCGTGACGGCGGCATGGGCCATCGCCAAGTTCAGCTTCCGAGGGAAGAACCTGCTGATCACGCTGATCGACCTGCCCTTCTCCGTCTCGCCGGTGATTTCAGGTCTCATCTACGTGCTGCTCTTCGGCGCGCAGGGATGGTTCGGGCCGGCGCTCGCCGAGCGCGGGATCCAGGTGATCTTCGCCGTCCCGGGCATCGTCCTCGCCACCATGTTCGTCACGTTCCCCTTCGTCGCGCGGGAACTCATCCCGCTGATGCAATCGCAGGGAACCCTCGAGGAGGAGGCCGCGATCAGCCTCGGGGCGAGCGGATGGCAGACCTTCTGGCATGTCACCCTGCCGAATGTCCGCTGGGGCCTGCTCTACGGAATCATTCTCTGCAACGCGCGCGCGATGGGTGAGTTCGGCGCCGTCTCCGTGGTGTCGGGTCACATCCGCGGGGAGACGAACACGCTGCCCCTCCATGTGGAGATCCTCTACAACGAGTACCAGTTCACGGCCGCGTTCGCGGTCGCCTCCCTCCTGACCCTGCTCGCGCTGGGCACCCTTGCCGCGCGGATGTTCCTCGACTGGAAGTCGGCGGCCACCCTCGAAATCTGATTTCCAGACCCCAGATTCCCTCCCATGAGCGTTGAAGTCCAAGCAGTCACCAAACGATTCGGCGGTTTCACGGCCCTCGACCGTGTTGATCTCGAGGTTCGGCCCGGAGAACTCCTCGGGCTGCTGGGGCCCTCAGGCTCCGGCAAGACCACCCTCCTCCGCACCATCGGCGGGCTCGAGGTGCCCGATGCCGGCAGGATCATCCTGCACGGGCGCGACGTGACGCGGCGCCCTCCCGCCGAACGGGGCATCGGCTTCGTGTTTCAGCACTACGCCCTGTTCCGGCACATGACCGTGTTCGACAACGTCGCCTTCGGCCTGAAGGTCCGCCCGCGGAACCGGCGTCCCGACTCCGCCTCGATCCGGAAGAAGGTGCTCGAGCTGCTGTCCCTCGTGCAGCTCGACGGGCTTGAGAATCGCCTGCCGGCGCAGCTCTCGGGCGGGCAGCGCCAGCGCGTCGCCCTTGCCCGCGCCCTCGCGATCGAGCCCGAGGTGCTTCTCCTCGACGAGCCGTTCGGCGCGCTCGACGCACGCGTGCGCAAGGATCTCCGGCGCTGGATCCGGCGCCTTCACAGGGAGATTCACGTCACAAGCATCTTCGTCACCCACGACCAGGACGAGGCGCTTGAGGTCGCGGACCGGGTCGTCGTCATGAAGGACGGCAGGATCGAGCAGGCCGGCTCCCCGGAGGACGTGTACGACCGCCCCGCCAACCCGTTCGTCTGCAACTTCATCGGGCGCGCCATCTCCCTGGACGCCCAGATCACCCGCGGCAGCCTCGACCTCGGCGGACGGCAGTTCCCCCTGCCCGACAACGTGCCGGCGCGCGAGGGCGCCGCGATCCTCTTCGCGCGGCCGGAGGACATCAGCCTCTCGCTGGAGCCCAACGGCTGCCCGGGCATCCCGGCGCTCGTGCGCGACGTGAACCACGCCGGGCCGAACCTGTATCTCGAGCTCGAACGCCGCGAGAACGGCGCCCGGTTCCAGCTCGAGATGTCCACCGACAAGAAGTTCCCGCTCGCCCCGGGGATCCTGATTCACGTGAACCTGCACCGATATCACGTCTTCCCGCGGACGGACGCCTCATGAATCGCGGGCCGAAGCCACTCCGTGCCGCCGCCCGACCTTGTCTTTCCCGCGGCCGACGGTACCCTCAGCCGTGCGACTGACCAAACGCGGCGAATACGCCCTGCGGGCGCTCATCGATCTTGGAATCGCTCACCAGAACGGACGCGAACTCCTGAGGATCGTGGAGATCGCCCGCAAGGAACTCATTCCCATCAAGTTCCTCGAGGCGATTCTTCTCCAGCTCAAGAGCGCCGGCTACCTGGACAGCCGCCGCGGGAAACAGGGCGGCTACTGGCTCGCCAAACCCATGGACCAGATCGTGATCGGTTCGGTGGTCCGTCTCATCGACGGACCGCTCGCCCCGATCCCCTGCGTCAGCCAGACGGCGTACAGTCGATGTTCCTGTCCGGACGAGGAACACTGCGGGCTGCGCATGCTCATGCTCGATGTCCGCAACTCGATCGCGGACATCCTCGACCGCCACACCCTCGCGGACGTCGTCCAGATCACCCTTAGCAATCTCCGCCGCGACGGCCTTCCGATTCCATTCTCCGGATCGCCGCCGCCGATCTCGGATGCCGAACTCGACGAGGATCCCGGCGTGATCCCGGCCGAGGAACCCGCGGGGGAAAGGGTCTCCGGAGGTCGACCGGCCCGGAAGGGCCCCGCGCGCCGCGCCGCCGCGGTCGCTCCCCGGCCAGGCGCCGCCCGCTCCCGTTAGCGCACCCGTCCAGAGCCGGCGCGCGACAGGAATCCCGTCTCACCGCGGGGATCGGACAGGGGAAGTCAGGGAATCGGGGGAAGCGCCTCGGGGATGCGCCGTCAGGACGAGCGTTTCCGGCGGCGGCGCGCCCGCGCTCCTGTGCAGTCTCGCCCGCCTGCCCCGGTGATTCGCCCCTTGCCCTGACGGCTCACGCAGCGCATCTAACGACCCGTTGAACAACGATGAGTATTGCAGGGCGTCGGACGGAACGCCTCCACGCCCCGTGGGAAGTCGTTCATGGGGGATCGGCGGGCGCGCGCGGATCCGGTCCGTTTCGCCCTCCCGAGGACAACGTCTCGTCAGCGGCCTGAGGAGCGGTCTCCGCCTGGTGGAGGCCTGCTGTCTGCTGCTGGCCGTCGCGATGCCGGCCGGGGGCAGCCGTATTCCCGCCGCGGACGCGCTGCCGCGCGATCCGCGCGAACCGGGGTTCGAGTGGGTCGATCTCTTCGAATCGCTGACCTTCACCAATCCGGTGGCCGTGGTGTCGCCCCCGGGGGAGACGAACCGGATCTTCGTCGTCGAGCGCACGGGCACGATCCAGGTCGTCCACGACCTCGCCCATCCGAAAGCCGAGCTGTTCCTGGACGTGCGCACCAACCTCTCGTCGAGGTTCATCGAGACGGGTCTGCTCGGCCTGGCTTTTCACCCGGAGTACGCGACGAACGGTCACTTCTTCGTCTTCCGCACCATGTTCCGTGAGAGACCGGAGGGCGGTTCGGCGCTGTTCGACGTACTCTCGAGATTCACCGCGCCCGCCGACGGCCTCGGGCCGGTCGATCCCGCGACCGAGGTCATCCTCATCGCGCAGGAGGATGCGTCCGCGGAACACAATGCGGGCGATATCCAGTTCGGCCCTGACGGCTATCTCTATCTCAGCGTCGGCGACTCCTCGCCGCCGCCGCACTCGCACGACGGGACGCTCCAGCGGCTCGACGGCGGGTTCTTCGGGGGCATCCTCCGGATCGACGTGGACGGGCGGCCCGGGAATCCGCCGCCCAACCCGCACCCTGGCGTCACACCCGGCCGCTACTGGATCCCGGCCGACAATCCGTTCATCGGTCTCACGAATCACCACGGACGCACCCTCGATCCGGCGCGGGTGCGGACGGAGTTCTACGCCATCGGCATGCGCAACCCCTGGCGCATGAGCTTCGATGAACTCACCGGCGAATTGTACGTGGGCGACGTCGGCAACGGCGCCTATGAGGAGATCAATCGCATCGTCGCCGGGGGCAACTACGGCTGGCCCTACCGCGAGGGACCGGCGAACGGGATCTATCACTTCATCACCCCGGACGGCCTGGCGCCCGAGCCGCCATGGATCGCATACCCGCACGGCAGCGGCATTCACCAGGGTGATGCCGTGATCGGCGGGGTGTTCTATCGCGGAACCCTTCTCCCCGGGCTCACCGACCACTACATCTTCGCCGACTGCAGGAGCGGCCACACATGGGCGGTGGACCCACGGGAACCCGAACCAGCCCTCCGGTGGCTCTGCACCGAAACCGGCATCTCGGCCTTCGGACGGGATCCGCGCGACGGCGAAATCCTGGCCGCAAACTACGCGCTCGGCCGCATCCGCAAGCTCCGCCGGGTGGAACCCGGTGAACGCCTGCCCGCCACGCTGGCCGACACCAGAGTCTTCACCAACCTCGAGACGCTGGAGCCTCGCCCGTGGCTCCACCCCTACACGATCAACGCGCCATTCTGGTCCGATGGCGCCCTGAAATGGCGATGGTTCGCACTCCCGGAGGAGTCGCCCGCGATCGACGTGACTTCCGACGGGCGGTTCGTGTTCCCTCCCGGTGCGGTCTGGGTGAAGCACTTTGAACTCGAGCTCGTTCCGGGCGAGCCCGCGTCGAGGCGGCGCCTCGAGACGCGTCTCCTCGTCAAGACCGAGACCGGGGGCTACGGGATGACCTATCGGTGGGGCGACTCGCTCACGAATGCATGGCTTGTGCCGTCGGAGGGCATGGACGAAGCCTTCGTCGTCACGGAGAACGGCGTCACGCGCACCCAGGTGTGGCATTACCCCGGGCGCGCCGAGTGCATGCGCTGTCACAACGATCCCGACGCGCTCGCGCTCGGCTTCAATCCGCTGCAGCTCAACTGCCCCGCACCCGGCACGACGCCCCCGGTCTCGCAGCTCGACCGGCTTCGTGAACTGGACTTCCTTCCGGATGACCATCCGGATGCCGAAAGCCTCCCGGCCCTCGTAAACCCGGCCGATTCCTCCAGGCCCCTCGCCCTGCGCGCGCGCTCCTATCTCGCCTCCAACTGCGCGGGCTGCCATCGCCCGGGCCACATCGTGGACGCGCCCGTGGACTGGGATGGCCGCTTCCATATCCCACTGGGTCAGACCCGACTGCTCAATGGCTCCTTTGTCCTTCCCGGTTCGCCCCAGGATTCTCGCATTCTCACGGTACTGCGCCGCGACTGGATCGAGCGCATGCCGCCCCTCGCCAGCAATGAACCCGACCAGGGCGCCATCGAACTCATGCGCCGCTGGATCTCGGGCATTCCACACGGCCCATGGACCGCCAGCGATACGGGCGGCCCAGACCTTCCGGGTGGCTCCACCATGGAGGGTGGCACCACGACCCTCTCTTCCCGCGCCGGAAGTCTCGACGGCCAGGCCACCGGCGCTCATCTGCTGCAGCGTCTTCTCACGGGGGACGGTTTTCTCGAGGCCGAACTCAGCCGTTTCGAGAACCCCGGCCCGGGATCGCGGGCCGGACTGATCTTCGGGCGTTCCCTGCCGGAGGCCGCCGCAACCGTCCTCTACGACGCGGACGGAACGATTCGATACGGGGGCAGCCTCCTGGACGCCGCGAACGGCAGCGTCGAGTTGCCGTCTCCGCCGCCCTCGGAGTCGGATCCCCTGCGGGTGCGCATCGCGCGTTCCGCCTCGCAGATCACGCTCTCGGCCGGCGGCGCCCCGGATCAAACCTTCGTCGCGTCCGGGCACACCGGTCCGCTTTCCATCGGCTTCCTCCTCAACTCGGGGACGGCGTTCCGCGACGCGCACGCATGGTTCACCGGCGTGAAGTTTCTGCAGGCGAGGTGGACCTCACCCCATCTCCAGGCGCCGATCCGCGCCCCGGCCACGGTCACGTTCTCCATGGAGATCGAGGCCTCCGGCGTGCTCGTGCGCAAGGTGGAGTACGTCGCGGGGGAACAGGTCATCGGAAGCAGCACGACCGCTCCCTTCGCCGTGACATGGCACAACCCGCCCGCGGGCCGCCATGCCGTTCTCGCGCGCATTCATCTTTCCGATGACTCGGTCTTCCTGCCGTCACCCATCGGCGTGGACGTCGAGCCCGCCGTCCCGCTCGTGCGGTTCGCGGGCGAGGATCGGGAATCGGGCGGCGACTGGACCGGCCGTTACGGAGGCTCCGGATACCAGTTCTGGCAGTTCGGAACCATGCTGCCGCAGGGCGTTGCCATCGAATCGCTCAACGGCACCCATTACCACTGGGACGGCCCCACGGAGATTCCCTCCGCCCCGTGGATCCCCGGGTTCGGCGAGCGCCACGCGATGGCCCAGTGGCATGACGACCGCCTCGAACTGCGCATTGACAATCGCGACGGGCTCGTGCGCCGCTTCGCCTTCTACTTCCTCGACTGGGACACCGTGAACGAACGCCGGCAGTCCGTGGAGCTGTATCATCCCGAGTCAGGCGAACTCCTCGACCGGCAGGTCGTCTCGAGCTTCACCTCGGGCGCATACCTCGTCTGGGAAATTCGGGGGTCGGTCATCGTCCGGATCCTCCCGGAGGGCCCACCCAACGCCGTCGTCTCGGCCGTGCTGCTCGATGAGGCGCCCCACGGCTCGGCGGGGGTGCACCTCACGAGTCCCGAGGACGGCTCGCGCGTCACCGCGCCCGCCGCCTTCCATCTCGCCGCCATGCCGGCGGACGCATCGGAGACGCCCGCGCTCGTGGAGTTCCTCTCGAACGGACAGCGCATCGCGGCCCTGGACGCGCCGCCGTTCGAACACACATGGGCGTTCGCCCCGGTCGGGGCGCACCAGCTTACCGCCCGCGCATGGGACCGTTTCGGTCGATCCTCGGACTCCGCGCCCGTGAGCGTTCACGTGGATCCCGCGGAAACAAGCGCCGAGTTTCTCGGCTTCGAGCCGGTGGCCCGCGGACTCTGGCAGGGTCGATTCGGCGCGTCGGCCCACGCGATCCCGGCGGGATCCGAATCGTGGCCGCCCTCCATCCGCTTCTTTGAGCCCGGATATCGCATCCATGTGTGGAACTCGAACACGACAGACCCCCGCGCGCCGCACCGCCTCTCGGCCAGCACGCGCATGGCGGCCTGCTGGGTGGACGGCTCAAGGCTGGAGTTCGACCTGGACTTCCTCGATGGCGCCGCGCACCTCCTCACGCTCTACCTGCTTGACTGGGAGTCGGACCAGCGGCGGCAGGTGATCGAGATCATCGACCGGACCACGGCCGCGGTGCTCGATTCGCGGCCGATGGAACGCTTCTACCAGGGCGTCCACATGGTTTACCGCGTGCGCGGATCGATCCGGGTTCGCGTGGTCGCGGAGCGCGTCAATGCCGCGATCTCCGGGATCTTCGTTGACCCGCTCGCGACCCCTCCGGGCGCGCCCCTGGTGGCGATCCAGGAGTTCGGCCTGTCCGGCGAAGGCGTCCTGCTCCGATGGACGGCCCCGCCCGGATCCCTCTTTCGCATTCACGGCACACCGGATCTGGCGGAACCATGGAGGCCATTTCCCGTCGTGGCCTCCTCCGTCTCGGGGGAGTTTGAGGGGGTTGTGCCGCTCGCGGACGATCCCGGGTTCGACCGGAACGGGTTCTTCCGGCTGGAACTGCTGTCTCAACCGCCCCCGGCCGCGGCCATGGACTGGCCCCGCTGAGCGTCAAAAGGTGTTGCTCCGCTGTCGGCAGGCCGGAAAGATCCTTCCCGATGTTTCGTGAACTCGGCCTCCCCGCGTGGGTCGCCATCTACATCGTCGCCGTCCCGCTGGCGCTGATCGTCGGAGTCAGCATCGCGGATCCGAGCTCGCCGCGGAGCCTGCTTACGCTGGCGCTCGTCGTGGGCGTGGGCCTGCTCCCGCTGGCGCTGCGGTTTCACCAGGAGCTGCTGATCATCTCGTGGAACTCGGCCCTGGTCGTGTTCTTCCTCCCGGGGAGGCCGACGCTCGCGATGGTGATGTCGGGGATCACGATCGGGATGGCTGTCCTGAACCGGATCATGCTCCGGCGGCGGCTGACCCTTCCGGCGCGTCCCATCCTCGCTCCGCTTGCCGTGATCGCGCTGGTCGTGATCATCACCGCGCTGATCACGGGCGGTATCGGCGGCCGGGCGTTCGGCGGCGAGATGTGGGGCGCCCGCCGTTACGCGGGCGTTTTCTTCGGGATCCTCGGGTTCATCGGCCTGATCTCCAACCCGATCCCGGTCGAGCGGGCCAACCTGCTCGTGGGCCTCTTCATCCTTTCCGGCGTCACGGCCGCCGTCAGCGACATCGCGTACGCCTTCGATCTCCATTTCCTGTTCATCCTGTTCTCCACGGAGCTGGCGTTCCTCCAGGCCGTGGGTGATCAGCTCGTGGGCGCCTTCGTGCGCCTGACGGGCGTGTGCTGGGCGGCATGGGCCGTGTTCAACTTCCTCCTGTTCCGCTACGGCATCTCCGGATTGCTCGACCTGCGCCGGCCGTGGCGCCTCGTGTTCGTGGTGGCGGCGCTGTTCGGAACCCTGATGGGCGGCTACCGGTCGTACATCGTCCTCACGGTCCTGCTCACGGGATTCATGTTCTTCCTCGAGGGACTCCATCGCACGAAGCTCCTGCTCGCGGCGGTGCTGTGCGCGACCCTCACGACGGCGGTCGTGCTGCCCAACGCGCGGGCGTTGCCGCTCGCCGTGCAGCGTTCGCTCAGCGTCCTGCCCTTCGTGGATGTCGATCCCATCGCGAAACGCGACGCCCAGGGCACCCTCGACTGGCGGCTCGAGATGTGGGAGACGCTCCTGCCGGAAGTCCCCCGCTACCTCCTCGTCGGAAAGGGATTCGCCTACAGCGGCACGGATTATTACCTGACGCAGGAAGCCTTCCGCCGCGGCCTGATCACCACGTCCTACGAGGACGCGCTCATCAGCGGCAACTACCACAACGGCATTCTGACGATCTGCATTCCGTTCGGGATCTGGGGCCTCCTCGGATTCACGTGGTTCGCCATCGCGGCCCTGTGGGCCCTGATCCGCAACTATCGATACGGCGATCCCCGATTCGGACACATCAACCGCTTCCTCCTTGCCGCGTTTCTCACGCGCCTGGTGTTCTATCTCACGATCTACGGACAGTTCGACCTCGACCTTGCCGCGTTCACCGGCCTGCTGGGCCTCAGCATCGCCATCAATCGCGGGATCCGAAAACCGGCGTCCGCCGCGGAACCGGCGCCGTCCGCCGAGCCGGAACCCGCGGGCGACGGAATGCAGCCGGCGCTGAATCCAGCCTGAACCCGCGGGTCGATGGCCCGCCCGCCTGCACCTGAATGACGCCGGAGGCGCCCCGCGTCCTCATCGTTCACGGCGAGACGCTCGGATGCGCGGGCGCCCAGCGGGTGCTCGCGTACTTCCTCGAGGGCGCGTCCGGGCGTGATGACCTGACGGCGGCCGTGGCGATGGCGCCCAACTCGAAACTCGCCGGCCTTCTGCCGTCTTCCACACGGGTCTTCCCGCTGCCCGCCAACCAGCGGTTCACCCTGGCCGGCTTCCTCCGCCAGGCCGCGGCCCTGCGTCGCCTCCGCCGCGACTATCCCTTCCGCATTGTCCACGGCTGGACGGCTCGGGACTGGGAACTCACCTCCGCGGCCGCGCTCGTTCTGCGACTTCCCGGGGTGGGCTCCCTCCACGAGCATCCGCACGCCGGGCACGTGTCACCACGACGCAGGCTGCTCATGAAAGCCACGGCGCGGGCGGGGCTCGCGCGCGTGCTCTGCGTATCCGGGGCCGTGGCCGCCGCGTGCCGTGAAGCCGGTTACCCCGCGGATCGCCTCCGGGTCGTGCACAACGGATTGCCGGACCAGGCGGCACCGCCCCCGCCGGATCCGCAGGGGCGCGTGCGCCTCGGTTACCTCGGCATTCTCGATGAGTCGAAGGGGCTGTCCGTTCTCTTCGACCTGGTTGCCCGCCTCGAGGGCCTCGCACCCGGGCGATGGGAGCTGCGAATCGGCGGCGGCTCGATCGATGCCGCGGGCGAGGCGTTTGTACGAGGCCTGACCGAGCGCTGGAGATCGGAACCGTGGTGGCGCCGCGTGGAATGGGTCGGCTGGGTCAGCGCCGTGGCTGACTTCATGCGATCGATCGACCTCCTGGTCATGCCCTCCACGTCGTTCGACGCCTTTCCCACGGTCCTGCTCGAGGCGGCGCAGGCGGCGCGCCCGGTGTTCGCCCATCGCATCGGGGGCGTCCCGGAAATCGTGGCGCACGGCGAATCCGGCTGGCTTTTCGAGAGCAGGGACATGGATGCCGCGGCGGCGTCCCTTGCGTATGCCGTGCTCGAGCCCGGATCGCTGACGCGCGCCGGAGCCGCGGCCGCCGCGCGAATCCGACGCGAGTTCCGGGTGGACCTGATGGTCGAGGGCTACCTTGCCCTGTACCGGGAGCTCACCCCGGCACGATAGAGACCGCGACGAACGCCCTCTCTATCGTCCTTCCGCACTGCCAGGGCTTCGTCGTGCCGAGAGGAACTCGCGGCACGCCCGCGCGATGCGGCCCGAGGCACGGCCGTCCCCGTAGGGGTTGCGAAGTCGTGCCCTCCGCGCATGCGCCTTGTCGTCGGACAGCAGGAGGTTCACCTCACGGACGATCGCCTCGCGGGACGTGCCCACGAGCTTCACTGTCCCGGCTTTCACGCCCTCCGGGCGCTCGGTCGTCTCCCGGGTCACGAGCACCGGCACCCCGAGGCTGGGCGCCTCCTCCTGGATGCCGCCCGAGTCCGTGATGACCACGCGCGAGCACGACAGCAATCGCACGAACGGCAGGTAGCTCAGCGGTTCCAGCAGGTGCACGTTTGCGCGCCGTTTCCCGAGGATCCGGTTCACCGGCTCGCGGACGTTCGGATTCAGGTGCACCGGATAGACGAAGTGCACATCCGGATGCACGCGTGCCAGCTCCGCCACCGCGCGGCACAGCTCCTCGAGCCCGGCGCCGAAACTCTCGCGACGATGCCCGGTCACGAGCACAACCCTCGCCGCGCCGCCCTCGCAGATCTCCGGCCGCATCCCGGGAATTTCCGGCGGCTCGCGACGCACTCGTTCACGCGCCCAGAGCAGCGCGTCGATCACGGTGTTGCCCGTGACGCGGATCGCGCGCGCGGGGACACCCTCGCGCCGCAGGTTTTCCCGGCTCCATGAGGTGGGGGCGAAGTGCAGCGCCGCCAGCCGGGTTGTCAGGACACGGTTCGCCTCCTCGGGCCATGGCGCGTCAAGGTTCCACGTGCGCAGGCCCGCCTCGATGTGGCCCACGGGAACATGGCGGTAGAAGCATGCGAGGGCCGCGCAGAAGACCGTGGTCGTGTCGCCCTGCACGAGAACCATGTCGGGGCGTTCGTCCTCCAGAAAGCGATCGAGCGCGTCGAGGGCCCGGGCGGTGAACCCCGCGAGGGTCTGGCCGGGCGTCATCAGGTCAAGGTCCGCGTCCGGAACGATTCCGAAAACCTCGAGCACCTGGTCCAGCATGTGGCGGTGCTGGGCGGTCACGCACACGCGGCACTCCGCCCACGGCTCCTGCCGCAGCGCCCGGATCACGGGCGCCACCTTGATCGCCTCCGGTCTCGTCCCGAAGATCACCGCGATCCTGCGCGTGCTCCGCCGTCCTCGATGCGCGCTCATCTCAGATCGGCCGGAGCCATGCCTCGAACCAGTGCCTGCCGCCGAGCACCCAGACGAGGGCCGCCGCGGCGAGGTACGGGCCGTATGGAATCCGCGCCGACCACTCGCGTCGTCCCGCCGCGGCGAGCGCAGCCGTGACGAGGAGGCCGACGATCGAGCTGCCCATGAGCGCGAAAAGGACCCCCTGCCACCCGGTGAACGCGCCGATCGCCGCCATGAATTTCACGTCGCCGAATCCCATGGCCTCGCGGGGAACCGTCACCTCGTCCGTCAGCGCCTCCATCCATGCCTCGTGGGTGGGGTCCACCGTCTCATCGCCGATGCGGAGCTCGCCGGCCCGGAGGCGCAACTGCACCGTCGTGTTCCAGTAGCATCGATCCACGAGCTCGAGCCGTGCCGCGTGGAAGACGAGCGCGTCCGATGCGCGATTGAACACCTCGTCGTACGGGAAGACGCGGCCGGCGAGATGGAGCTCGGTCTCGGTGAAGGTCACCCTGGAGCCCGGCTCGAGCCGGAAGCGCTGCCGCCCGAGCAGCAACTTCCCGAGCTCGAGGATGGCGAACACGATGCCCGCCCCGGCCATCGCGCCGACGAGCGTCGCCTTCAGAGCGAGCAGCACGTATTCCTCTCCGTGGATCGCGGGAACCAGGACGGAGAGCACCACGCCGGCGACCGTTCCGCCGATCGTGATCTCGTCCGGGATGATCAGGTGTTCGAGGTCGATGAAGGTCGCCACGATGAGCCCCGCGGCGAACAGGCACAGCGCCCCCGCCGCCAGCACGCTCGCCCTGCCGTGCACGACCCATACGGCGGCGAAGACCGCGGCGGTCAGCAGCTCCACGAGCACGTAGCGCGGGGAGATCCGAACGCCGCACCCGGCACAGCGCCCCCGCAGGAACAGCCACGAGAGGATCGGAATGTTCTGCCGCCACCGGATCCGCTGGCCGCAGTGGGGACAATGGGACGGCGGCCGGATGATGCTCTCCTCCCGCGGCATCCGGTGGATGCACACGTTCAGGAAGCTGCCCACCATCGCTCCGAGGATCGCGGCGACACACGTCCAGAAATGGAACGGCACCGCCGCCCATCGCTCCCACTCGAGCAGAGACGCCGCCGCGACGCTCACGCCGTCTCCCCGTACACGTTCGCCCAGAGGGCCCGCCGCATCTCCTCCGCGGGCGGGATCCGCCCCGACCAGATCTCCAGCGCGGCCGCGCCCTGGTACAGGAGCATCCCGAGCCCGTTCGCGACGCGGCACCCGGCCGCGCGGGCGTTCTCGAGAAACCGTGTCTCCGCGGGCCGGTAAATCATGTCGTACGCCGCGCGCGCGCGGCGGAACTCGAAGCGGTCCGGGTCGTACGGCAGCGGATCCGAGGCGCGAAGCCCCGCCGAGGTCGCGTTCAGAACGAGATCCACCTCCTCGGAAGGCGGCGGATAACCGACCCGGACGTCGGCCTGCGGCGCAATCGATCGCACCTCCTCCGCGACCTGTTGCGCCTTTGTCCCGGTTCGGTTCACCAGCCAGAGTTTCGCCACGCCCTCGACCGCGAGACGCAGGGCCGCGACACGTCCGGTGCCGCCCGCGCCGAGCAGGAGCACCTTCCCCCCCCTCGGCTCCACCCCGACATCCTCCCGCACCGCCCGGAGAATCGCGTCCGCGTCAGTATTGAACCCCTGCATCCGGACCTCGCCCACGTTCTCCAGCGGAAGCTCCCCGAGCGGCCTCCATTCCTCGCCGACGCGCGCCTCGAAGCGAACGGTGTTCACCGCGCCCCAGCGGCGAGCCGATTCATCCAGGACGTCCATTCGCTCCAGCGCCAGCAGCTTGTGCGGCACGGTCAGGTTCACGCCGACGAACCGCATCGCGCCGGCCCCGCGCAGCGCCGTCTCGAGGCGCTCCGGCGGGACATCGAACGCCACGTAGCACCAGTCGAGCCCGAGCGCGCGCATGCCCGCATTCTGCATCGCGGGTGACGCGGAATGCCGCACGGGATGTCCGTACACCGCGCAGATTCGCGTCGTTGCATGGATCGGGCTGTCGCCGGACGTCATGGGAAAACCACGTTAGCCGCCGCGGCGAATCCGCCGCAACCCCGCGCGTGCGGCGGGAGGGATGAACGCGGGCGCGGGAGTCATCGCCGCAATGGACGAGGGGGCGGGACCAGCCCGCCCCTCCCGAAGCGCAGGCGATCCGGGCGCCGGGCGGCTACAGCTTCCGGATCCGGATGTTCCGCAGCGCCACCGCCCCGTGGTCGCCCTGGATCATGATGGGTCCGGGCTCGTTCACGTTGTTGTCTAGCTGTCCGCCCGTGGGAGCCGGGATCTCGACATCCTCATGGATGGTGACCCCGTTCAGCACCACCGTGACCCGGTTGCCCCTGAGGGTCGCCTCCACCTGCTGCCACTGGCCTGCGGGCTTCGACACGTTCATCGAGGGCGCCTTCAAGTTGTAGATCGCGCCATTCCCCCCGGTCGCCGGGGCCTTGCCGTGATCATCGAGGATCTGGATCTCGTAGCGTCCCCGCAGGTAGAAGCCCGAATTCGATCCCTTCGGCACCATGTATTCGTAGCGCACCACGAAATCGCCGAACTTCTCCTCGGACACGAGGTCGGTGCCGTGTTTCCCTTCCGGGATCTCGTTCACGAGCATTCCGTTCTGGGCGCTCCAGCTCGGGTGCCCCTCCGCATGGCGGAGCTTCCAGCCGTCGAGGTTCACTCCGTTGAACAGCGGACGGAAACCCTCCTCGGCCTCCTTGTCGGACACCCGGGCGGTCAGATCCTGGGGGGTGGCATCGCCCTCCTCCAGGCCCACGGCCCAGCGGATGCCGCCGAGGATGTGCTTCTGGTAATCACTGCTCTCCCACACGTCCTCGCGGTGTCCGAGCGACGTGTACCACACGCGGCCCTTGCCGTACTCGCGCGCCCAGCTGATCGGGTAGTGCCCGGGCATGCGCGTGTTGGGATGCTTGTCGAGGTCGAGCAGCGCGCGCACGGCCTGCCGGCGGTAGCCGTTCAGGATGTAGATCTCATCGTACACCTTGTAGCTCGGCCCGAGGTGGCGGTTCGACGGGAACGTGGGATCGCTGTTGATCGCCTCCACCTCGACCTGCTCGCCGTGGTGGCGAAACTCGCCGTTGATCATCTCCGTGTAGGGATGGAGCGGCTTGTGGCCGCGGAAGGTGTCGGTTGCCGAGTGCATCCCGATGAACCCGTGTCCGTCACGGATCCACTCGAGGAACGCGTTCACGTCGGGCAGGGGCAGGTCGCCGGTGGTGTTCGCGAAGATGACGCCGTCGTAGCGCTCCAGCGCGGAGGTCGTCATCTTGCGCGCGAGGTCCTCGTCGGTGCGCGCGTAGTCCACCGTGAAGCTGCCGTCCTTCTGCGCCAGCTCGCCGAGCACCTTCTCCGCCGTCGGGATCGAGCTGTGACGGAAGCCCTTGGTCACGGTCACGACGAGCAGGTTCTTGGGCGCGGCCAGCGCGGGAACGCTCAGCAGAAGCGAGGCGGCGGTCAGTGCCGCGATTCTCCGGGGAAACCAGGAATGATCAGGCATCGGCATGTAAATGGTTCTGCTTGGATGCTCGGCCGCGGAAACGTATTCACGCGAGCAAAATTCACGGGGTGCGCACGCCCTCGGCACGCCGCGCCAGCACGCGGACGATCTCGTCCGAAACCAGCTCGGCCGGCGCGAGCTCCCTTCCGCCGATGCGGAACGAGGAGTAACCCGCTTTCCGCAGGCGCTCCACGAGCTCCATCGGATCGCGTCCGCGCTCGCGCATCATCCGATTGTGCAGTTCGAGAAAGAGCGGTGTCCCGCGTTCGCCGATCGCGCGGGCGGCTCCCTCGATCACCTCGGCCTCGAAGCTCTCGACGTCGATCTTGATGTGGGTCGGGTGTTCGCCCATGCGCTCCACGAGCGTGTCGATCGTCAGCATGGGAATCCGCCGGCGGTCCGCCTGCGGATGGTCCCGCGGCAGGACCACGTACCCGGCGCCGGTGCAGCCGGTCTCCACCATCTCGATCTCGCCGTCGGCCGAGCCCGCGGCCGCGCGCAGGAAGCGCACGCGCTCCTGCCATCCGTTCAGCCGCGCGATCCGGTGCACCATCGCCTCGGCCTCCGCCGACGGATCCACCGCCAGCGCCCGGCTTCCCTCCGCGCCGTAGCGCAGGGCCGCGAAACAGAAGATCCCGAAGTGGCTGCCGACGTCGAGGAGCACCACCCGCCCGGCGGACTTCATCTCCGCCACGAAATCGTCGAACTCGCGCACCTGGGGCGGGTCCTGCAACTGCAGGTGGAACGCGCGTTCGGCCGCATTCCGCGGGCAACGGAACGTCCAGTCGTCCCGGATCCGGAAGTCGATCGGCCCGCGCCATTCGTTCACGACCCAGCGCACCGCCTGACGCGGTGATCGCAACCAGTTCCGCACCCGCCGAGGAACCACCGCCCGGGCCACATCGCGCCAGCTCGATCTCACGGGCGCATTCGACCCCAGAGCGGTACGGTGCCGCAAGCGGCCCGCTTGACGCATCGCGCCACCTCCCGGAGCCTGCCTGCCTGCGCGCCGCATGAAAATTGCCCTGGTTGTTCACGACTTCACGCCGGACAACGGCCAGGGACGCTATGCCATCGAGCTGGCACGGCGCCTGGCGAACCGCTGCGAGTTCATCGTGTTCGCCAACACTCATGAGCCCGTCCCCAACGTCCGGATCCAGCACGTCCCCGCGCTCCGCCGCCGGTACGTCTTCGCGATCTTCACGTTCCTCGCCCGGGTCGAACTCCTCCTGCGCCGACACCCGGACGCCCTCATCCATGCCCAGGGACTGAGCTGCGCGCGGGCGGACATCGCCACGGTCCACATCTGCAATGCCGCGCGCGCCGCCGCGCTTCCCCGCGATCAGCGCGGCTCGCACCTCTTCGCAAACCTCATCATGCCGCTCGAGGCGCGCTTTTACCGGCAGCGGCGCCTGCGGCGCCTCATCACGATGTCGCACCGCCTCGAGTCCGAGGTGCGCCGGCACTACGGCTGGCGCGGCCCGGTTTCCGTCATCCCGCACGGCACGGACGGCGCGCGCTTTCGTCCGCCGGCCGACGCGTCCGAACGCGCCGCCCTGCGCCGGCGCCACGGCCTCCCGGCCGAGGGCTGGGTCTGGCTCTTCGTGGGCGAGGCGGTCAAGGGGCTCGCCGAAGCCATTCGCGCCCTGCCGCATTTTCCCGAAGCGACGCTCGCCATCCTCTCGAGGTCCCGGCTGGACGGCCATCTCGCGGAGGCCTCCGCCCTTGGCGTCCGCCCCCGGATCCGCCTCGTCGGTTTCCAGCCACAGCCGGAAACGCTGTACCGGGCGGCGGATGTGCTCGTTCATCCGACGCAGTACGAGTCGTTTGGCATGGTCGTCGCCGAGGCGATGGCGACGGGACTGCCCGTGATCGTCGGGCGGGACGCCGGTGTCGCCGAACTCATCGAGGACGGGCGCAACGGGCTCCTCGTTCCGCCCGCGGATCCCGACGCCGTCGCGCGCCAGCTCGCGCGCCTCGCCGCGGATCCATCCCTCGCATCGCGCCTCGGGCTCGCCGCGCGCGCGACGATCCTCGAACACTCGTGGGATCGATGCGCCGAGGAGACATGGGCCGCGTACGAGGCCGTGTGGGCCGACGCGCATTCCGCTCCCGCCCGACGCGCCGTCCCCTGTCCCACCCCCCCTTGATGCAACGTCCCCGCACCCTCTTCGTCGTCGAAGGCAACACCGACATACGATTCGTCACCGGTCTTGCGGAAGTCTGCGACCTGGCCCTGCTCGTTCCGGAGCGAACCTTCCGGGACAGCGGCCTCGAGGCGCGGGTGCGCGAGAGCGGCGCGGCTGTGAAGGTGCACGGCATCCCCGGCGGGCGCTTCGCATACCAGGTGCGATCGCTGCGCTGGCTCATGCGGCACGGCGGCGAGTTCGATGTCTTCCTCACGCAGGAATTGCTCCGCGGCACGCTCAACGCCGCGCTCGCAGGGCGCCGCCATGGGGTGCCCGTCCTCGCCCACGTCCTGATCCCGCCGGTCGAATACTATCGCTGCCGCCGGGAGCGGGGCCAGAACCCCCTGGTGTCGGGACTCGGAATGGCGGCGATCCGCACGCTCCTGGCGGTCAACGGCCGGCTCGTGACCCGGTGCCTCGCATGGGGGCCGTATCTGCAGGAGGTCGCGCGCCGGTCCTGCCCGGCGGTGGAACCCGGCCACTACTACGGCGTCGACGTCGGGCTGTTCCGTCCCGCGACCCCCGACGAGCGCCGCGCGCTTCGTGACAAGCACGATCTTCCGAAGGACGCGTTCCTGATCTTTCTCGCGAGCCGCGTGAGTCACGAGAAGGATCCCGAGACGGCACTCCGGGGGGTCGCCCTCGCCCGGTCGCGCGGGCTGCCCGCCGTTCTGCTCAACCTTGGCGGGGGGTTCCGCGATTTCCTCGACCTTGCGCGAAGGCTGAACCTGCCCGACCACGAGCGATGGGTTCTCGGACGCCCCGCCCAGCACCCGATGAAGGACCTGGCGGATTTCTTTCGGGCATCCGACGCGCTCGTGCAGTCCTCCCTCGAGGAAGGCCTTGCCCTGTCCACGCTGGAGGGACTCGCCTCCGGAATCCCGGTCGTGGCCTCCGCCGTCGGAGGCATGGCGGCCGCCCTTCCCGGGTACGCGCGCCTCGTGCCGCGGCGCGACCACGAGGCCGTCGCGCGCGAACTCCTCTGGATCGCGCAGAACCCGGACGAGGCCCGGACCCAGGCCCTGCGCGGAGCGGACTGGGTTCGCCGGAACTATTCGCGCCAGATCGCCTTCGAAGACTGGCGCCTACAGCTCGAGCGCGCCGCCTCGGAACGCCGCAGGCACTGACCCGCGCGATCGATTCGGAAGAACGCGCGCAGGCACGTCGCGCCGGCGGATTTCAGCGGAACAGGAAGCGCTTGCCCGGCTTGTCCGGTTCGTCCCCGTGCCCTCCTTCATCCTCGGACGGCTGATGGTACAGGAACACCTTCTTGCGCGGGGGCGGAGCGGGAGGTTTCCCGGGCGGCGCCGGCGGCGGCTCCTTCGGCTGCTCGGCGGCCTGTCCGCCCGCCGACGGGCCCGGATGCCCCGGTTCCGGTGCATCTCCGGGTTTCCGTGCGTCGCCGGCTCCCCGGCGGGCCCTGCCGGAACCCGCGTCGCGCGGCGGCGGCAGTCCCGGCGGCTCGGCTCGCGTCCCGGCCGCGCGCCCCGGCGTGGCGCGTGCCGCCGCGCTTTCGATGTGGTCCAGCTTGATCGCCGCACCGAGGAAGAACCATGTCAGCACCCCCAGCGGGATCCCGATGAAGGGCGAGCCGATCGGGAAGGTCACGACGGCGATCGAGAAGCAGGCCACGGCACCGAGCGTCAGCGTGCCGATGGCATCGTCCCGGCGGCGCTTCAGCACCTCGAAACCGTCGCGCAGGGCCGCGAGGAGAAGCCAGCCCACGACCACCACGCCCACGATGCCCAGTTCGGCCATCGTCTTGCCGAGGTCGCCGTCCACGCCCCAGACCTCGTACTGGGGGAAATAGCTGAGGAGCGATCCCGGCAGTCCCACCGCCGCCTTTCCGAGACCGCCACCGAGGAAGGCGCTCTTCAGCAGGAACCGGACCCCCGGCGCCCAGACGATGTAGAAGCGGCCCCAGATCGTCTCGAGCTCGAGGTTCGAGAAGCGGTCCCATGCTCCGCCGTCGGTGGAGCGCACCGCGAGATACAGCGCCACCGCAAAGACGCCCCCGAGAATCCAGATGGGCGCGGAAAGCCGGCGGAACCAGATCACGAGCATCAACCCGAGGATCAGCGCGATCAGCGAGCTGCGCGATCCGCTCAGCGACATGCCCCATGCGATGAGCAGGGCGAGGGCGATGAGGATCGCCTTCTCGCCGCGGCCGACGGTGCGGTCCGTGACGAGCGCGGCAAGGAAGAGCAGGCTCAGCGCCATCGCGCCGCCGAAGGCACCGGACGAGACGAACGTCGAGAACCGCCGCAGGACGAGGCGCCCCTCGTCGTCCACATACCCCTGGCCCCGGGTCATCAGTTCGAAGTACGGGTCCATCGCCCGCATGGCCTCCACTTCCTCGAGCGTCTGCCGCGTCGAATAGGCCGCGGTCACCGCCGCCAGCAGGATCACGAGAATGAAGTACCCATGAAGCTGGCGGCGGGACTGGATGATGTGGTACCCGAGGCCGAAGGTCAGCGTGGCGAAGGCCCATCCGCGCAGGGCCGCGACCGCCGGGAGCAGCGGGGCTCCCCATGGCAGGACCATCGCGAGCAGGAACCACACCCCCACCACGCCGTAGAACGCCATCAGCGCGCGGCTCGCGTGCGACGGCGGGAACCAGTCCCGCCACGATCCGAGGCGGAAGAAGGTGATCAGCATCGCGAAGATCACCGGGATGTCGAAGAGGAACGTCGAGATCGGATGGCGTATCCGCAGCTTGAGCCAGCCATGGAAGAAGCCGATCACCAGCGCGGCGGCCACCGCGAAATTCGCCATCCGCTCCCCGGCCACCACGTCCAGCAGCCGCCGGATCATCGAACGTGATTCTGTCGCGACCGGTCCCCGCATCGGCGTCCCCCGCCCCGCATACACTGAGCTCGACATGAATGCTTCCGCCTCGTGGTCCGCCCCTCGCGGACTCTGCTTCCGCCGACACTACCCGAGACGGACCCTCATACAACCACCATCCTGCGCGGGGCGGCCGCCTTCCGGGCCGGGGATCACGACGGCGGCGCCTGCTCCGCCGTGGGCGGCGCACAGGCCGCCCTTGCCTCGAGCCCGAGTTGGCCCATACCTAGGATCCCTGAATCGCATGTCCCGCCGCGCACCCCTCGCTGATCCCGAACGCCTCCGGGCCGCCGCCGCTGAAATCGGCGCCGGTGAACCCGCGCGCCACATCTTTCTCTGCGTTGACCCGGAAAAGGCCAGGTGCTGTCCGCGGGACGTGGGGCGAGCCTCATGGGAACACCTGAAGCGACGCCTCAAGCGCCTCGGCCATCCGGCCCACGTGATTCATCGGTCCAAGGCGGGGTGCCTGCGCATCTGCGTGCACGGGCCGATCGCGGTCGTCTATCCGGAGGGAGTCTGGTATCACTCGTGCACCCCCGAGGTGCTCGACCGTATCGTGGACGAACACCTCGTGGGCGGCCGGATCGTCCGGGAGTTCGCCTTCGCCGAGACGCCTGCGATCGGGGCGGAAGGCTGTCCCGGCGCCTGCCCGGACTCCCGTCAGACGCCGCCGGAGGCGCCCTGACCCAGCGCCCGTCGGCTTTCGTCCAACTGCTGCCGAAGGAGCTTCAGCACGTGCACGAACCGCTGCCGGTTCTCCTCGCTCAGCGCCGAGAGCTGCTCGTGGCTGTCCAGGCTCAGCTCGAGGATCTCGTCACGGGACAGGTCGCGGTCTTCGAAGGCCACACCGGAGAGCTCCCCGTAGTCGGGCAGGTCCACGCGCTCGAAGATCTGGCCCAGGTACAGCGTCTCGAGGAGCGTGCTGACCGGTTCGCGCGCCCCGGCCACGGCCACGCGCAGGGGGGGGCGTCCCGCGGCCTCGCGCTGCACCGTGCGATTCGCGAGCCGCAGAAGCGCGCCGGCGAAGGTGCTGTCCATCCGCGGACATTCGCTCAGATCCACGACGAGCATGCGGAATCCGCGCACCTCCATCTGCCGCAGAAGGTTCTCGAAGCGCCCGCTCTCCTTGCATGTTCCGGGTCCGATGACCCGGATCAGGCCGAGTTCGCCGCTTCCCAACGCCACAAAGGACGTTGTGTTGGCAACATTGTTGTTCATGACCGCGTCCTCGCAGGAGCCGCCGGAAACGTGAACCCGAACCGGCGAGGATCAAGCATCCATCGTACCCGGCCCCGTATCACGGGCGTCCGATCATCGCGGCGCCCCGCTCCCGCGCGGGCGTCCCGCGCGCGCCGGCCGGCGGCCGGCCGATGATGCGGGTGAGCGCGAGCTGCAGCACGACCGAAGTGTCCAGGCTGCTTCCCACCAGCCGCAGGTTGCACCGCATCAACTCGTCCAGCGCGCCCACGAGTTCCGGGACCGTGTAGTTGAAGGTCTGCGTGCCCGCCCTGTACAGGACGTACGCCGCGATCTGCACGGGGTTGTAGCGCTTGTCGGTCGGGAGACGCTCCGGCGGCAACTGCTTCAACTGGGCGAGGAACTGCGGATAGCTCCCGCCCGGCCGCAGCAGTTTTTCCTCGAACAGCGCCCGCGTCAGGAGCATGGCGCGGACCTTGGCGATCAGGGAGTACACGATCCCGATGGCGCTCCGCTGCCGGTCCGCCTGCATCGCCCACAGTTCGTCCTCCAGACACCGCAGCGCCAGCGGGAGATTGCGATCCCCGAGCGCGTCGCCCAGCGCGAAGGCGCGCGCGTGCCGTCCGCGGGTCACGATGGTCTCGACGTCCTCCGAGGTCACCTCGCTCCGCTCCCCCAGGTACGTCGCCACCTTGAGCGCCTCGGAGGCGAGCACCTGCGCGTTCGGGCCCACCCACTCGGCGAACCGCGCGAGCACGTCGGCGGAAGCCTTCTTGCCGAGCTCCTTCAGCTCCCGCGCGACCATCGATTCCGCCCTGACCTGCCAGTCGCGATCGTCGCCGCTCAGCCCGGGAAAATGGCTGATCTCGGCGAACTCAAGTTTGTCGATCGTCTTGTAGAACGTCCGGCGGCGGTCGACCTTCGGGGCGGAGATCAGCAGCCGGATCTCCTTCCATGGCAGGCCGGAAAGGGACTCCGCCAGACCCGCGACGGCCTCCTGCACCGACGCGGATTCGGAGGTGCGCAGGTCGTGGCCGATGAAGGTGCAGTTCCGGAACCAGACGCACTTCGGCCCGCCGAAGAACGGCAGGGTCTGGAGGGCTTCGTGCAGCCGGGCGACCGCGCGGCGTGCGTCCTCGGCACTGGAGGCCGCGGCATCGATCACCTCGGAATCCATTCCGGCGCCGCCCGCCGTCCAGGCGTCAAACACCTGGCGGGCCTTTCGCTGCACCCCGTAGTCGTCGTCACCCCAGACGAGGTGCAGCACCGCGTCCCCGGCCGCGCCCGGCATCAGGACTCCTCTTCCTCGTCCGGCTTGTCAGGTCCCGCCTGGTTGAGCTGATCCAGGATCTCCGACATGTCCTCCACCTGCTCGAACAGGGGGCCTGCAACGAAGATCGGCCGGCCGTGCGCGACCGCCAGCGCGATGCAGTCGCTCGGCCGGGCGTCGATCTCGACCAGCTTCATTCCCAGCTCGTTCTCGGCCTTCAGGATCAGCCGCGCGAAATACGTCGAGTTGCGCAATTCGGAAATGACCACGCGCTCCAGGCTGATCCCGAATCCCTTGAAAATGCTGCCGATCAGGTCGTGCGTGAGCGGGCGCTCGTTGTGCGCCTTCCTCAGGAAGTTCGAGATGACCCGGCCCATGCCGGTCTCCACCTGGATCACGAAGACCTTCTCGTCATTGCCGACGAAAATCGCGACGCCGCTGTTCGCGGGCAGGATCCCGCGAATCTGAACCGGCACCACGTCGTTCTTCATGTGCAGCATTCTGAAAACGGGCCGCGAAAAAACAAGCCGGGTCAGCGCGCGAGGGCCGCCTCGATGGCCGCCACCACCTCCGGGTCGTCCGGAGCGGTGCGCGGCTCAAAGCGCTTCAGCACCTTCCCGTCCTCGGTCACGAGGAACTTGCCGAAGTTCCACTTCACCTCGCCGGGGAACGCCGCCCCGTCGCCCGTGAGCGCCGCGTACAACGGATGCTGGCCCTCCCCCTTCACGTGCACCTTCTCCATCAGCGGGAAGGTCACATCATACGTGGACCGGCAGAACTCCTGGATCTGCTCGGGGGTTCCCGGCTCCTGGTTGCCGAAGTCATTGCACGGGAAGCCGACGACGCTGAACCCGCGGTCCCGGTACTTGCGGTGCAGGGCTTCCAGCGCCTCGTACTGCGGCGTCAGGCCGCACTTCGACGCCACGTTCACGACCAGCATCACGCGCGCGTTCTGCGCCTTCAGTGTCGTCTCCTTCCCGTTGATGTCCTTCAGCGGGATTTCGGTGATCTTCGAGTCAGCCATCGCGACGTTCGCCAGCGCGCAAGCCGCGGCGATCACAAGCGGGAAAATCCGGGCGGAATTCATGGCCAGCGGAAACTGAGGTCCACCCCGCCGTTGTCAACATCGGACGCGATCCACGCATGCCCGGCTTATCGCGCCACCCCCACCGGGCTGAAGACGAGGTACAGCAGGAGCGTCGCCGCGATCACCACGAGCCCGCCCATCACCGCCGTCTTCGACGTCGTGACCTCCACCGAACCCTCGCGGCGGAACTCCATCGGCCTGTCGAGCGGCCTTACGAGCGTGAGCACGACCATGACCGCCACGCAGAGCGCGAAGCACACCGCCATCCGGTTCAGGAACTGCAGGTCCGGCACCGCCATCTTCAGCGCGCCGTACGCGACGATGTTCGTCAGCAGCGAGGCCATCCCGCAGCTCGAGGGCGCCCGCCGCACGAGAATCCCGAAGGCGAAGGCGGCGAGGATGCCCGAAGAAATGAAGCCCTGTCCCTCCTGGATGATCGTGAAGATGCTGTTGCTGATCCGCGGATTCCCGAGGGCCGGGGCGAGGAGCACCGCCACGACGGCGAAGACGACCACCGCGATCCTGCCCACCAGCAACTGGGTGCGCGGCGCGGATTCCCTCGCGATGTACCGCTTGAAGATGTCCATCGTGAAGATGGTCGAGGCCGCGTTGAGCATGGCGGCGAGCGAGCTCACCACCGCGCCCAGGAGCGCCGCGAACACGAATCCCACCAGCCCCACCCCCTGCGGCAGGACGTGTCCGAGCAGCTGCGCGAGCGCCGTGTCGTACTTGTACGCCGTCATCTTCTCCACCACCACGGCCTGCCCCGCCTGCCTCGCCGCGGCCCGCACCCGCTCATTGTACTCGGCGATTTCCTGCGCCAGCCCCTCGTTCACCGCGGCCCACGACTTGTCTTCCGACACGAAGACGCCCACCGGCGAGGGGCTGAGGCTGTTCATCCTCGAGGCCGAGATCGGCAGCACCCACGGGTTGCGGAGGCGAAGCGAGGCGATGGTGGCGTCGTCGGGGTAAACGGCCACCAGGTATCGGCCCGGCTGCCAGTCCCGCACCATCTCCTCGGTGGGAGAGCGCGTGATCTCCACGTACTTCGTCTCGGGGTTGGTCAGACGATAGCGCGCCATCACCGCCGCATTGTCGCGCACCGCCTCCAGCCGCATGTCCGTCGAGTACAGGTTGAACGCGATGATGCCCGGCACCACGATCACGAACGGGATCAGCAGCTTCAGGCACGCCGCGAACACGATTCCCTTCTGCCCCTGCTCGAGGGATGCGGAGCCAAGGGTTCGCTGCGTGATGTACTGGTTGAGCCCCCAGTAGTAGAAGTTCGGGATCCAGAGGCCCATCAGCAGCGCGGTCCACGGCAGCACCGCGTCGTTGCGCGGCAGGAACATGTTCATCCGCGAGGCGTTCAAATCCCAGAATCGCTCCACCGGCCCTGCGTCGGGCGAAAGCGCCCGAATCTCGACCGCGCCCGTCTGCGCGCTGACCACCGTCGCGGCCTGCTCGGCCACGCCGAGCTTCTGGAAGGCGAAGTACATGATCACGCCCCCTCCGAGGATCAGCGCGCTGCCCTGGATGAGGTCCGCCCATGCGCACGCCCGCAGGCCGCCCGCCGTCACATAGACCATGGCCACGAGGCCGATCAGCATGGCTCCCGTGGCCACGCTCATCGCGATGTCCGCCTTCGCCGCGAGCGAGCTGATGGTCAGCGCGCCCGAGTACGTCACCGCGCCCAGCAGCAGCATGTAGATGCACAGCGTCGCCACCGCCATGATGGTCCGGGCCGCCGCGTTGAACCGGTGCTCGAGGAACTCCGGCATCGTGTAGATGCCCATGCGCAGGAAGTGCGGCAGAAACCCGAATCCCACGACCACCAGCGTGATCGCCGCCATCCACTCGTAGCTCGCGATGGCCAGCCCCACGTGGCTCGCCGCATTGCCGCTCATCCCCACGAACTGCTCCGTCGAGATGTTCGCGGCGATCAGGGAAAAGCCGATCAGCCACCACCGCAGGCCGCGACCGGCAAGAAAGTAATCCGCGCTGCTGGCCTCCCCCCGGCTCTTGATGAGCCCCACGGCCACGACCGCAATCACGAAGACGACGAATACGAGGATGTCGAGCGGAAGGATGCGGAAGGTCTGTTCGCCCATAAAAGTGCTCTGCGGTTGGCGGCATGAGCCTGCCGCCCCGCGCCGGCCCGGTCGAGCCTGATCCCGGAGGCGCACCCGCGGCGCGGGGCATCACCCCGCGTCATCGCGCGGCCGCAGCTCGATGCCCTGCACGCCTTCCCTGCGATTCAGGCTCCGGACGACGTTCGCCGAGGACACGCCGGGCTTCAGGGCCACGTGCCATGTCACCTCGAGCGCCGCGCCGCCGCGCGTCGTCGAGGCCGATCCGCTCGACCATGACTGGAAAAACTCCGGGAAGCATTCGCGGGCCAGCGCCTCGGTGTCCTCCGCCAGCGGGAGCCGCATCAGCAGCTCGTAGTCCGTCGGCACCTGGGGAAGCGCGCGTCCCGAACGCATGAGCCACGCCGCCACGCCCGCCACGGCAAGGGTCGCGCCGCCGACGAGCGAGTGCCCCGCGCCGATGCCCATGCCGACCACCACCGCGAAGATCACGAACGCCGTGTCGCGGGTGTCGCGCACCACCGTCCGGAACCGCACGATGCTCAGCGCGCCCACGAGGCTGAAGGCGCGCGCGACGTTGTCGCCGATCACCTGGGTCACCGCCGCGATCAGGACCGCCAGCAGCACCAGCGTCGCCGGGAGGCTCGGCGCGCCGGCTCCGTCGCGCGTCCGCTGGTAGAGCCACGCCACGACGCCGCCCGCGCCGAGCGCGAACACGAGCCGGTACAGAAGGGTGAGAAACGGCACCGCCGGACCCTCGGCGAGCGCGTGCTTCAGTTCATCGAGGAACATCGCCTTACGACAATCTCCCCGCCGCGGCATCCGCCGCCACCAGCCCGCAGGCGGTCACTCCCGTCCGGTACTTGGAGAGCGGACCCGCAGCCAGCCCCAGCCGCTCGATCAACCCCTTGATCACCGCGGGCATCGCCGTGTCGAACTTCACCTCGAGCACGCCGCGGCCCTCGAGAAGATCCGCCCCGGACGCCACGCACGGCGTGTCGAACGCCGATGCCGGCTGCGCGCGAAGTTCGCGATCGAGGGTGACCCGGTACGCGCCCTTCCCCCCGAGCCGCGCCACGCGGCGGTAACTCATGCGCACGACCGGGCGCAACGACCGGACCGCGAGCCGGTGATGAAACCACGCGCCCGGCCACACCGCGCCGTTCGCCGCGAGGTTCAACTGCGCGACGTCCTCCGCGGGCACGGCCACGCGCCGCTTCCGCACGATTCCGCCGCGCTTCAGCTTGCGCTCGAGGAACAGCACGTCCCCCTCCCCGTACCGGCGGATGCGGAACTTGGCTCGCGCGTACGATCCCCGACGGTGAAAGACATCATACCGGGGCGTGTCGAGATAGAGACTCTGCACCACGTACTCGTCCCCGTGCTCGCCGGTGCCATGCGGGTCCGGCTCAAGGGTCGAGCGCAACCACTCGATCACCGGAGCAACCCGCTCGGCCCCGAGCGGAAACTTCACCTCGAACATCGCTCGATTCGTCTCGCCCGACATACCTGTGCCTTTCGTGACCCGGAACACCTCACTCTGGATGCAGAAGATTCGGGCGCCCCTCCGCCCGGCGTCCAGACTCCGGGGGTGAGCCCTGGGGCGGTCCGCCCGGCCCGGGAAATCGCGGCATCACGCCCTCCAGCCCCCTGCCCAGCTCGTCCGCGCTCAGGGCGTCATCCTGATCCGTGTTCCATTCCGCGCGCCATTTCGCGAAGAGCTCCCGGGTCTCCTCGCGCGTGAGGCGCCCGTCGGAATCCGCGTCGCCCGCGCGCAGGAACACCGGGGCCCAGAACGTGCCCGGGCCCGGAAAGATGCCGGGCGGCGGCGGCGCGTTCGGGCGCAGGCGGGAGGTGTTGCCGCCGAACGGCGCGGCCTGCGGGGGCATGCCGAAGCTGCGATCGAGGCCGGCGCGAAGCTCGTCGCTCGTGACATCGCCGGAGCCGTCGGTGTCCCATTCGTCGAACCACCTGGCGCCGAGCGCGGCGAACTCGTCCGCGCTCAGCGACCGGTCGCCGTCCGCGTCACCCGCCCGCAGCCAGGGCGAGGCCATCATCGGTCCCAGCCGGGGCGGTCCGCCAGCCCCGGAGCGTCCCGGACCCCCACCCCCGCGTGCCCCCGGGCCGCCGGGGCCGCCGCCGAAGGCGAGCCGCACGCCCTCCGCACGCCCCGCGAGCTGGTCCGCCACCGACTTCGCGCGTCTCTCCACGAACTCGGTGATGGAGTAGTTCGGCGGATCGAACATTCCGAACCCGCCCCCGGGCGGGGGCGCCGAATCGGACGACGCGCCGGCAGGACCCGTTCCGCTCACCGCGCGCTCCCATGCACGCAGGGCCTCCTCGCCACCCTCCGCGATCACCGGACGAAGCGCGCCGGCGAGGATGTCCACGCGCTCGCGCACCCGTCCCGGCGCGAGCACTCCCGTCATCAGTCCCTCGAGCGAGGCGCGATACCGCTCGCGGATCTCCGGCACGCCCAGCAGACGCTCCACGAAGCGATTCTCTCCGCTCCACGGCTTCGTGATGGAAAGCTCGACGCGCTCTTCGGGAGTTCCCATGAGCGGGAACGAACCCCAGGACAGGTCCATGTCCCAGTTCCACCAGTGCAGCTTCCCCGATTGCGGCTCGAGGTACGCGTAGTAGTTCTGGCCGAGGGACAGGATCGAATCGAGGTTCACCAGCGCGACGTTCATCGCGAGGAACAGCGCCGTGTTGTCGAGGTCAACGAACTCGCCGATCCGGGATTCCAGTTCGGTTCCCTCGTCCATCAGCTTCAGAAAACGGATCATCTTCTCGCGGTTCTCCCTGGACCCGTTCTCCTGGACGTTCAGCGGGCGTTCATACGCCTCCCAATCGTCGCCGCGATAGGCCAGCCCGTCGAGGCTGCCCGGCTTCATGAGCAATCCCTTCCTCGTGCCGAACCAGTTCTCGAGAAAATCGTCGTTCACCTGCTCGGTGACCGTGTAGAGGCCGAGCGATTCGCGCTCGAAACGGCCGGGCACCGTCACCATCACGCGCGCGTACGTCGTGCGAGGGGCCGGCAGCCCCGCCTCGCGCGCCACCCAGTAACCGAGCGTCTCGCGCATGGAGGTCCGGTCCATGATGTTGTTGTGGAGGTTCAGCATCGAGAGCCCGCGGAACTTCTGGCCCCGCACGTACCGGTTGAAGTCCACCTTGAACGGGCGCTTGTCCCCGCTCTGCGACATGACGTAGGTCCCGTTCCCCTTGTAGCGCAGCCCGACGTCGTCGATCCGCTCACCGTCGATCTCGATCGCGGCCTTGACGTACTCGAAGTCGAGTCCCATCAGCCCGGCCAGTCCCGGGCGCGCGCCCTGGCCCGCCTCGAAGGCCGCGCCAAGGTTCATTCGGCCGCCCCCGCCCGGCCCGAATCCCGCCCCGGTGAAACCGCGCCTCTCCGGCTCCATCGCATCCCATGCCTCCGGGTTGACGATCAGATGGACGGTATGAACATTCGTCACCTCGAAGAATCCCGCCGCCCTGTCGCCGAACTCGCGCGCCGCGCCCTCCCGCGCGCCCCCGATCAGAAGGCCGAGGCCGATCAACCCGGAGAGTACAAGCTCACGCATGCGTGAAGTGACGTTGCACGTGACGGAAAGGTGACAGTGTTCAGCGGGAGCTTCCAGATTCTTCGCGCAACAACGAGACCGCTCCGCCGGTCCTTCACTCGTTCCCCATTGCCATGAAAACCCGCCTCCTGCATGCCATCCTCCTCACCGCCGCCCTCACGGCCCGGGCCGCGGATTCGCCGTCCGCCCCCGGCACCAGCGCCAGCCCGCACGCGCCGGCGGCGACACCCCCCGCCATCGCCCCGCTCTCGGAAACCCAGCAGCGAGTTCTCCGATGGACCGAGCGACAGTTCCGCAGCTTCCTGGATCACCGCACCTTCGCCGGCTGGTCGCCCGAGGAGCGCTCCGGGCTCGAGCTCCGCCTGACCGACGCGCTCAGCGGCCCCATCACCCGTGAGTACTACCAGGCCATCAACTCTCTCGCCGCGCTCCGGTCCACGAACGCGCTGCCGAAGCTCCGCGAGATCGCGTTCGACCGCGTCGAGAAGGACAATCGCGACCGCTGGATGGCCGTGCGCGCCCTGGGCATCCTCGGGGACACCGTCTCGGTTCCGGAACTCATCCACCTGCTCTACCACGGCAACATCAACACCCGCTGGTGGGCGCAGATCGCCCTCGTCCAGATCACGGGTGTGAACCACGGCGGCGACTGGAATGCATGGGGAGCGTGGTGGAACGAACGGGGCGGCCAGCCGCCCTGGAAACCGGAGATCATCCGCTGGTGGTCCGGCCAGCCTGCTGACGACGAGCTCGCCGAATCGCTGGCGGCGAGCGACCGCGAATTCTTCGAGAATCTGAAATGACGCCCGCGGCGGCGACTTCATCGCCGTCGCGCGGGAGCCGCCGTTCCGCC
>CAYMDA010000022.1:0-56373 GCA_964389135.1 uncultured Verrucomicrobiota bacterium
GGACACGGCCCTCTCAAGGCTGAAAGACGGGTTCGATTCCCGTACGCGCTACCAAATCTTCCTGGACATCAACGGCTTCGAAAGGCTGCCCTGCTCCAGGGTTCTCGTCCGAATCGGATCACCCCGCCACCTCGCGTCCGCATGCCGGCTCGGAAGGCGGATCGAGCGTATCCGATCGCCGAGGCACGCCTGCTGGCTTCGAATCGGGATGTGGTGGAAATGTGCCGGCGAAGAACTCGACATCGAAGGGGGCGGCGGATCGGGACATCCCCTGGCCATCGGAGGGTGGCTTGGCCTGCTGTTTGGCCTCGCCCGCACGCCGCTCCTGTCCCTGGCGCTTTCTGAAGCGCATGGTTCAAGGTCGGGAGGAGATCGGAAAAGCCACCGGGGGGGAGCGCATCCCGGCGTCCTCTCCCGCTCATCCTCCATGTTCGAGGCCCTCGTGAGATTCCCGGTGGACACGGATGCCCGCCTTGCGCGGGGGTGATGCCGATCGCGAATCCGGCGGCGGCGGGGAGTCGGGGAGCGTGTCGTCGAGCAGCCTCAGGAGCGCGCCGGGTTCGAAGGGTTTCTGCAGGAAATGGAATCCGTCGCGGAGCTTCGGCGGGCGGTGCATGAGTTCGACGCTGTAACCGCTGATGTAGATGACGGCCAGCCGGGGGCGTCCGGAGGCAAGGCGCTCAGCCAGCTCGATGCCGCTGGTGCCGCCCGGCGTCACGACGTCCGTGATCAAGGCGTCGATCGGAAGGGGCGCGCGGTTCCATTCCTGGAGGGCGGCCGCGGCGGATTCGAATTCCGTCACCTGGTAGCCCTGCTGCTCGAGCGCTTCGCGGACGAGGCGTCGAAGCGGCGCCTCGTCTTCCACGAGGATGACGCTGCGCCGATGCGGCGCGCGTGGCCGCGCGATTCGGCTGTCCCCCCGCTCCGGGACGACCGGACGTGCGCGGCGGTCGGTGGGCGGGAAGTAAACGTGGAACGTGGTCCCCGCGCCCGGCGTGCTGTGGACGTCGATGAACGCGTTGTGCTGCCGGACGATTCCATGGACGGTCGCGAGCCCGAGACCGGTGCCTTCACCCAGCTTCTTCGTGGTGAAGAACGGCTCGAAGATGCGGGGCAGGTTCTCGCGGGGGATGCCGCAGCCCGTGTCGGAGACCGAGAGGCTCACCCAGTTCCCGGAGTTCGCGCGGCCGGCTCCCGGTTCGCCGTCCACGGCCACGGCCACGTCCGGGGCGAGGCGCGTCTCGATCGTGAGACGGCCGCCGTCGGGCATGGCGTCGCGCGCGTTGACGGCGAGGTTGAGCAGGATCTGTTCGATCATGCCGCGATCGGCGTAGATGCGGGGGAGATCGCGCGCCGTCACGACCTGCAGGCTGATATTCTCCCGCAGCGTCCTGCCCAGCATGCGCACCATGCCGTTCACGACCTCGCTCAGGTCGAGCACCGTGGGGCGTATGGGCTGGCGGCTGCTGAAAACGAGAAGCTGCCGGGTGAGGTTCGCGGCGCGCGTGGCGGCGAGTGCGATCTCGTCGAGCGACTCCAGTGTCGCGGGGTCGAGTGCGCGATGGATCCGGCAGAGCGCGACGTGCCCCTGGATGACGGTTAGGATGTTGTTGAAGTCGTGCGCGATCCCGCCCGCGAGCCGGCCGATGGAGTCGAGCTTCTGGGCGTGAAGGAGCTGGGCCTGCAGCGCGAGCCGCTCGGTGATGTCGCGCGCGTTGACGATGAGGGCCGGCTCGGAGGCGTCGTGGATCAGGAGGCGCCCGGCGAGCTCGAAGCTGCGCCATGCTCCCTCCGCGTGTGCGAACCGGAAGGTCTGCGTGCCGAGCCGTCCCCCGGGAGCGACCCGGCCGCTGAACACGTACTCGAGGATGCGGCGGAGGCGGCCTGCGTCCTCGGGATGCACCCGGTCGATGACGGACCTTCCGATGAGCGCGGACGCGGGTGTGCCGAGGATGCGCTGGACGTTGTCGCTGATGAACTCCAGCAGGCCGCCGGCGCGGACGACCGCGATGAGGTCCGACGAATCCTGCACGAGCGAGCGGAAATGTTCCTCGCTCCGCCGGAGGGCCTCGGCGGCCCTGTGCCTTGCTTCGACTTCCTCGCGCAGTTCGCGGGTGCGGCTCGCCACGCGGTCCTCGAGGCTCGCGTTGAGCGCGCGGAGTTCCGCGTCGGCGCTGCGGCGGCGGAGTTCCTCGCGGTGCAGCAGGACGGAGATCCACGCGATGGAACCGGTGAAGGCCATGATGTTGGTCATCGCGAAGAGCCAGCCGACCAGTCCGGGGTCCATTCTCAACCGCGTGAGGGCGACCACGGCGAGTCCCGTGAGCAGGGGAATCGCAACCGGCACGATCAGGAGCTGGCGGGCGACGGTGCCCCCCGGGGTGGAATCGGTCAGCACCTGGACGACGGGCAGATCGTGCCGCGCGCAGGCGTATCCGACGCCGAGCCCCGCCAGGGCGATCGCCCCGGGAAGCGAGATCCCGTCCCGCGGGCCCACCCAGTGCCATGTGTGAAAGTTCGGGACGGCGCAGGCGTACCCGATGAGGGCGAGGGCCGAGACCAGGATGACGGTGACGATGCATGCCTGGGTGATTCTGCGCCGCGGCCGCTCCGGACGGGAACGCATGGCGGCGGCGATTCCCACGAGCGAGAGCGAGGTGAGGGTTCCCGGTCCGTCATCGAGGCGGATTCCGGCCAGCCACGGGAGATCGCGGAGGCCGGGCCAGTGAACCAGGTCGCGCGCGAGCAGAACCAGGGAGAGGAACAGGACGAATCCGACCAGGATCCGGGTGCCGCGGCGGGGGGCCCAGGAGCCCTCGGCGGAGGTCCCGGTGCGCAGCGCGACGGCCGCCAGGATGCACGTCACGGCCGCACCGTGTTCCAGCTTCGGCCAGTGCTCCGTGCCACCGGTGAGTTCGGGCAGACCCGCGAAGGGTCCGATCACCGCCGCGGTGGACAGCGCGATCGCCAGCCATGACGCGGAGCTCGACGCGCGCCGCAGGCCGGAGCGCAGCTCCGGCGAAAGCGCAGAATGGGCGGACATCCGTGGCGTCTCCTTGCAACCAGCCACGGAGACCGGATTTCCCCATGAGACTGCCGCGCCCGGGGTCGCCGTGGTGATGGTCCGCTATACCGGACACGGCGCCCCGAAAAGCGCAAGTCCGGAGCGCCGGCATGCACCGGGCCCGGTGGAGGTCTTCAGCCCGCCCTGTTTTCGAAGGCGTGCAGGTGCCTGTCGGTTCGGATGTAGAGCGTGTCGTGCGCGATCGCCGGGGTTGCGGCGGTTCGTTCGCCGAGGGTCGTCCTGGAGAGCACCTTCGGGGTCTCGCCCGCCTCGAGCACGGTGAGCGTGCCGTCGCTGAGTGAAATCATGTAGATGCGTCCGGCCGCGGCGACCGGCGAGGCGTAGTACGGGCCGGGAGCGGCAAGACGTTCCTGGAAGAGTTCCCTGCCGGTCTGGCAGTCGTAGGCGGTGACGATCCCGCCGTCCCGCACCATGACGACCTGCCCCTTGTACGCGATGGCGGTCGGGATGTACGGCAGGCCGCGATTGGCACGCCAGAGCACGTGCGTTTCCGTGATGTCCCCCTTTCCGCCGGCCTTCAGCGCGAGGGCGGTGTTCCTGCCTTCGGACACGAACCGGATGACGGCATCCCATTCCTCCCGCGTGATCAGGCCGTCCTTGTTCGGGTCCTGGTTGTCGAAGAAGCCCTGGAACGCGTCCTGCCCTTCCTCGCGTTGAATCATTCCGTCGCCATTGCTGTCGAGGTCCTTGAGCAGTGAGTCGTAGGGCGGAATCTGCGGCCCTTCGCTGTCGGCCGCCATCGAGCCGCACGCGTAGTACAGCGTGGAACCATCGGTCACCGGCGAGCTGCAGCTCGACGAGGCGATGCCGGAGACGAACCATTTCTCCGCCCCGGTCGCGAGATCATAGCCATGCATGCGCGCATGGCCGGCCGCGACGATTTCCGTCGCTCCATCGACCTGCCAGGTGACCGGCGTGCTGTAGGAGGATTGGGAGAGGCGGGGTGTCTGCCATCGCAGCACGCCGGTCGCGGCATCGAGCGCCATGATCTTCGGCTCGCGCAGTTCATCGCGCACGAGAATCACGAGACCCTCCGCGATGATCGGCGAGACGCCGCTGCCGAAGTCCCCGGGCACGGCGGCGGTGGGCAGGTCGTGCCTCCAGAGCAGCTTGCCGTCCAGGTCGTGGCACAGGAGGCCGAGGGAGCCAAAGTACGAAACCACGCGTTCGCCGTCGGTGGCGGGCGTGGAGGCGGCCGGACTCCCCTCCTTCGGATGATAGGCTTCGAGCTGTTTCACGCCGGCGGCCGCACGCCACAACTCGCGGCCCGAGCCGCGATCGTACGCGATCACGTACAGCTCCCTTGCATCGAGCACGGTCAGGACGATCCGGTCTTCCGCGACGATCGGCGAGGAGAGCCCGGAGGGAACCACCGTCTTCCATCGCAGGTTCGTCTCCGGATGGATCTCGGCGGGGGGATCCTGGCCCTCGGCGACACCGGATCCGTTCGGACCACGGAATCGCGGCCACGGAAGGTCCGCGCCACTCGACGCAAGGACAGCCGCGCTCATCAGCACCAGACCGACAGGGATTTTCATGGGGTGAAGGGGGACGATCGATCGCATTCAGTGCGGACGCCGGCGCGGGCGCAACGCAAAAAGGGACGTGCCCCGTCCCTCCGGGGCGGCCTTTCCATTCGCGGGCTGGACGACTTCTGCAACATTCGCGGCCGTCCGCCCATGAGTGAACATGAGCCCAAGTATCATCCGGGAATCGCCGCCGCATGGATCGGGGTTGTCCTGGCGCTCTCCATGGTTCCGTTGGGCATCGGAATCCTTGGGCCGCCCCCGGCCGGGCGGGAGTTCTGGATCGAGTTCGGCGTGGCGCTGGGTTTCCTCGGGATGGGCCTGATGTGCGTGCAGTTCCTGTTCTCGGGCCGGTTCGCGTGGGTCGCGGCGAGGTTCGGAACGGACTATGTGCTGCAGTTCCACCGCCAGCTGGGCATCGTCGGTTTCCTGCTGATCCTGGGGCATCCCGTGGCCCTGATCCTCGCCGAGCCCGAGTTCGCCAGGTACTTCGACCCGCGCGAGAACTTCCTGCGCGCGGCCGCGCTCAGCTATGCGGTGATCGCTCTGGCCGCGTTGATCGCGACAACCTTCTGGCGGGAGGCCATGCACATCCCATACGAATGGTGGCGGGCCGCTCATGGTCTCCTGGCGCTGTCGATCGTGTTCGTGGGGGTCGTTCACGGGATCCAGGTGGGACACTACCTCGATCCCGACTGGAAGAAGGCCCTGTGGGCGGCCTATGCGGCGCTGGCCATGTACCTCGTGGTGCACACGCGCCTGGTGCGTCCCCTCCGGTCGCGCAAGCGTCCGTACCGGATCACGGCGGTGGAGCCGGAGCGCGGCGATGTGACCGTGCTCACGCTCGAGCCCGACGGACACGAGGGCATTCGCCACCGGGCGGGGCAGTATGCATGGATCACGGTGGGGGCCACGCCCTTCAAGCTGCAGCAGCACCCGTTCTCGTTCGTGAGCGACGGCTCCGACGGCCGCGTGCAGTTCGCGGCCAGGGGCCTCGGCGATTTCACCTGCCGCTGGAAGGAGTTCACGCCGGGCCTTCGCGTTTTTCTCGAGGGCCCCTTCGGGGCGTTCACACGCAATCCCCACCCGGACACGGGACAGTTCCTCATTGTCGGCGGCATCGGGATCACGCCGGCGATCAGCCTGCTCCGGGAATCGCGACGGGAACCCGCGAGGCATCCGACCGTGCTCCTCTACGCGAACAGCACCTGGGACGAGGTCGCCTTCCGGGATGAGATCGCGGACCTGGAACGTCAATTGCCCCTCACCGTCGTGCATGTGCTCTCGGATCCGCCCGATGGCTGGGAGGGCGAAAGCGGGCTCGTCGACGAGGCCATGATCGCGCGGCATCTGCCGCCCAACCGGCACGAGTACGAGTATTATCTGTGCGGTCCCAAGCCGATGATGGACGCCGCGGAAAGGGCCCTGCGCAGCCAGGGCGTCAGCTGGCGCCGGGTTTACGCCGAACGATTCCAGATCGTCTGAGGAACGCGAACACGAACACCGAGAACATGCATCGCCTGCTTCACTTCTGGGTTCGCCGCGCGGCGGAGGCGTGCGGGATCGTTCTGCTGCTGGTGGCGGTGCTCTTCGCCCTGTGGCGGTCCGCGGGCTGATCCGCCGGGGATCCGCGCGGGACGGGTCGCGCGGGGCCTCGGCTTGAGGGTGCCCGGTGCGGAGGCGCCCGCGACCGCGTGAGCCGATGCGCCTTGCGGGGCATGGCGGCCCGCCCGGGCGTCCTTTCCTCCATGCCGGGACGGTCCGGGACGACACGCGGGCCCTTCCGGAAGTCAGGAAAACGTTGTGCGGAATTCGCGCGATGTGCTACAAGGCGCGTCCGCTTCGGCTGGCGCCGAACGGGGCGACAACCATTTTCCTGATTCTATGTCACAGCATCGCAGTCTGCGCGGCGCGTCGGCCCTCGCGGCGAAGCGCAACGTTCTGAAGCGCTTCGAGCGCGTCGAGGTCTTGAAGAAGCGCGGTCAGTGGAAGGAGGGCGACCGGGTGATCGGGCTTCGAAAGACCAAGCCGAACGAATAACCGGCACGCATGCCGGTACGCCTGCAGAAGTTTCTCGCGGACGCAGGTGTCGCGTCGCGGCGTGCCGCCGAGGAGATCATTCGGGACGGGCGCGTCGCCGTTAACGGGACGGTCATCGGGGAGCTGGGGGCGCGCGTTGATCCGGAGAAGGACCGGGTGACGGTGGACGGCCGGCCGGTCCGTCCCCAGAGGAAGCTCTACGTCGCGCTTCACAAGCCGAAGGGTTACACGTGCACGCGGCGGGACCCGCACGCGCGGCGCGTCGTGGGCGAGTTGCTCCCCCCCGAATGGTCCGGGCTGTATCCCGTGGGCCGGCTCGACCGCGAGAGCGAGGGGCTGCTGTTCCTGACGAACGACGGCGAGTTCTGTCTGCGCCTGACCCATCCCCGCTACGGGATCACGAAGAAGTACCACGTCACCGTCGCCGGCCGTGCGGTTCCGGCCATGCTGGAGCGCTTCCGCAAGGGGATTTTCTCCGACGGCGAAAGGCTCCGCATCCTGAACGGGCGCATCCTCGCGTCGCACCCGTCGTCGAGCCTCGTGGAGGTTGAGCTCGGGGAGGGCCGCTATCGCGAGGTGCGGCGCCTGTTCGCGTCGGAGGGACTCGAGGTCGTGCGCCTCGTCCGCATCCAGATCGGCAACATCAAGCTCGGCGAGTTGCGGCCCGGACGCTGGCGGACGTTGACACCTGCGGAACTGAAAACTCTACTGGCGCCACTATGATCATGCGTGCGTGGCGCTTTCTCGCAGCGGCGCTTGCCGTCCTGCTGATCCTTCCGGCCGGAGCGGCCTCCGTGGCACGCTCCAAGGGAGACCGCGTGAATGTGCGGTCGCGCCCCGGCTTCTCGGGGGAGGTGATCACGCAGCTCGAGCAGGGGCAGCAGGTGGTGGTCCTCTCCACGAATGTCCTGAGCCAGCCGGCGGCAGGGGAGCCGCCCGTGTGGTACATGATCGAGCTTCCCGAACGCTCGCCCGTCTGGGTGAGCGCCGATTACGTCGAACCGGAATCGCGCCGGGTCACCGCGGACATCCTGAACGTGCGCGCCGGCCCGGGAATCGCCTACGCGGCGGTCGGCCGCGTTCCGCACGGCACGCAGCTTGAATTCCTTGAGGGCCGCCGCGACGGATGGATCGAGGTCGCCTCGCCCCCGGGCGCCATCGGGTATGTGCCCGAGGCATGGATCACCTTTGACGGACAGCCGGCGGCGATCGCGCGAGGGGGAGACGGTCCCGCGAGTCCGGATTCCGGCGCCCCGACGAACATCGCGGCGGCGACCCCTCCCGGGCATCAGCCGGGCGCAAGCCCAGCCTCACCCGGGCCCGCGGTGGCTTCCTCCGCCCCGCCGCCGCAGCCGGGCGAGGTCCGGTATGCCACGCGAATGGACATCCCCGCCGCCGCGCTGGAGTCGCCGCTGCTGAATTCGCGGCGGGACTACGACTGGTTCCAGCAGTTCGTCCGCACGAACCCGAGCCCGGCCTTCGAATCCGCGCACCCGGTGGTGCAGGAGACGTTCATCGACGAGAACGCCCCGGGATCGGGCCGGTACCCGGCCATCGCCCCGGTGATCGACCTGGATGAAGGCGGGGCTCCGGTCGGGACAGGGGGCTCGGAATTGCCCGGAACCGGCCTCGAATCCACGACCAGCCCGGAACCGGGACCGTTCGGCGCCAGCGAGTCGGAGGAGGACCGGGTGCCGGGCCCGCCCGCGGGCATCGAGGAATCCTCCGCGCGGCGCGTGCGGCGGGAGGGACTCGTGATCCGGCCGTTCAACTTCGCGGCTCCGTCCTTCTACGGACTCGAGTCGCTCGACACCGGCAAGACCATCAACTTCCTGTTCACCAGCCGCTCCGAGCCGATCAGCTGGCGCGAGTATCGCGGCAGGGTCGTGATCGTCACCGGCCGTGAGTACCTCGATCGAAGGACCTACTGGCGCGGTGTCCCTCTTCTGGACGTGGAGGAGATCGTCGCCGTCCGCTGATCCGAATGGACAATCTGATCGACGGCAGGGCGATCGCGGCGGCGATCCATGCGGAAACCCGGAACGGCGCCGAGGCGCTCCGCGCCCGCGGCGTGCAGCCGCAGATCGTGTTCGTGCGGGTGGGCGAGGATCCCGCGTCGCGCGTTTACGTGGGAATGAAGGAACGCGCGGCCGCCGACCTCGGTTTCCGGTCCACGACGCATGTGCTTCCCGGGAACACCACGCAGTCCGAGCTGCTCGCGCTCATTGCGCGGCTGAACGCGGATCGCGAGGTGCACGGCATCCTCGTTCAGGCGCCGCTCCCCGCCGGCATCGATGCACCCGTGGTCTTCGCGAGCGTGGATCCCGCGAAGGATGTGGACGGCTTCCATCCGGTCAACGTCGGCCGGCTGATGCTGGGAGATGCCTCCGGGTTTGTGCCGTGCACGCCCGCGGGCATCCATGAGCTCCTGGTCCGATGCGGCATCCAGACCGCGGGGCGTGAGGTCGTCGTGCTCGGACGCGGCAACATCGTCGGCAAGCCGATGGCCGCGATCCTGATGCAGAAGGGCCCGCGCGCCGATGCCACGGTGACCATCTGCCACTCGCGGACCGCGCGCATCGATGAGCATTGCCGGCGCGCCGACATCCTGATCGCCGCCATGGGCGTGGCCAACTTCGTGCGGGCGGACATGGTGAAGCCCGGCGCGGTCGTGATCGACGTCGGGGTGAATCGCGTTCCCGATCCGACCGCCAAGGGTGGATCCCGCCTCGTCGGCGACGTGGATTTCGCCGCGGTGCAGCCCATCGCCGGGCGCATCACGCCGAATCCCGGCGGGGTCGGCCCGATGACCATCGCGATGCTGATGCGCAACACGCTCCGCGCGGCGGAACTCGCCACGCGCTGACCGGCGCACGGGGAAGACCGCCTTGTGAGCCGGGCGCGCGCGGGCCGCCGCGATGACCGCGCCGTGGCGTGCGCCGATGATTTGTCTTGCGTCATCCCGCCCGGGGCCAAGGTTGTCCGCATGCCGGATCCGGAGGTCATTCTCGAGCTCTCAGGCGTGGGGAAGAGCTATGCGGCGTCGGAGGACGGGCCGCCGCTGCCGATCCTGAAGAACGTCAACCTGCGACTGGCGCGCGGCGAATCCGTTTCCGTCGTCGGCCCCTCGGGATCCGGAAAGACGACGCTGCTGAACCTGCTCGGCACCCTGGACCTCCCCGACTCCGGGCGTGTCCTGATCGAGGGGCAGGACGTCTCGAGGCTCGAGGCCGACGCGCTCGCCGCGCTCCGGAATCGCGCCATCGGCTTCGTCTTCCAGTTCCACTACCTCCTGCCGCACCTGACGGTGCTCGAGAACGTGCTCGTGCCCACGCTGGCGACCGGGGACAAGGAGGCTCGCCGCCGCGCGCCCGAACGCGCCCGCAACCTCCTCCACCGCGTGGGCCTGGACCACAGGATCACGCACCGGCCGGGGCAGCTTTCGGGCGGTGAACGCCAGCGCGCCGCGGTCGTGCGCGCCCTCATCAATCAACCGCGCCTGCTGCTGGCGGACGAGCCCACGGGTTCGCTCGATCAGCGTTCCGCCCGCGAACTCGGGCAGCTCCTCCGCGACCTGAACCGCGAGGAGAACGTCACGCTGGTCGTGGTCACGCATTCCGCGGAACTGGCGCGTGAGATGGGAAGATCGCTCGAGCTCCGCGAGGGCAGCCTCGTGGATTCGGGCGTCAACGCGTGATCCGAAGGTCATGGCGGATTCCACTTCGATTTCGCTGGGCCGGGTGGTCGCGGCCAGTCTCCGTTTCCACTGGCGTTCGCATCTGGGGGTGGTGCTCGGGGCGGCCGTGGGCAGCGCGGCCCTCATCGGCGCTCTCGTCGTGGGCGACTCGGTGCGGGAGAGCCTGAGGGAACGCGCCCTCGAGCGGCTCGGCCGGGTGGCGTACGCGCTGTCGGCGGGCGACCGGCTCCTCGGTGAGGAGATCGGGCAGCGGATCCGGGCCGGCCTGCAGGCATCCCGTGTCTCCGGGGCGGGCGATGGCGCGCGGCGTGAGATGGTCGCGGACGGGATGCACCTGGATCTCGCCGCGGTGCTGCAGGTGCCCGCCACCGCGGCCCGTCAGGATGGGGCCGCGCGCGCCAATCGCGTGCAGTTGCTGGGAGTCTCTCCCGCGTTCGCCTCGCTCGGAGGCGTGCGCCTGCCCGACGACTTCGGCGCGAACGAAATCGCCATCAACGAGCCGATGGCCCGGCAACTGGGAGCCGGCGTGGGCGATTCGCTGATCCTCCGGCTGCGCAAGCCATCGCTTCTCGGCGCGGACGCGCCAATCTCTCCGCGGGACGGGTCCACGGTGGCGTGGCGCGTGCGGGTTCGGGCGATCGTTCCGGCCGATGAGCTGGGCCTGCTGAGTCTCGCGAGCACCCCTGGTGCGCCGCTCAACGCATTCGTGCCCCTCGATGAACTCCAGCGGCGCGCGGAAACCGGCGAACGCGTGAACCTGCTGCTGACGTCCGGGCTGGCGCGCCCCGTTCCCTCCGGCTCCGGCCGGGATCCGGCGTTCCGGGAGGTCCCCGCTCCGGAGGCGCTCGCCCTGCTGAGCCGCGGGCTCGCGGGGGCCGCGGAGCTTTCCGATCTCCAGCTCGAGGCGCGGACGCTCGCGGATCAGGGCTGGATCGAGCTGCGCTCCGCCCGCGTGTTCCTTGATCCGCCCATCACCGGGGCGCTCATCGCCGGTTCGGGGAACCGGCCCGCCGGCGGCGCGGTCGGCCTGCCGCCGTCCATGCGGGAACCGCTTGGTGTGCTGACGTACCTCGCGAACCTGATTCGCTCCGGCACCAACGCCACGCCGTATTCGATGGTCGCCGCCGTGGATCCCGCACGGATGCCGGGACTCCCGGACGACCTGGGTGACGACGAGATCTGCGTCAACGCATGGCTTGCCGCGGACCTGCGGCTCGAACCGGGCAGCACGGTGGAGCTCGTGTATTTCCTGCCGGAGTCAGGCGCCAGCCTTCAGGAGGCCACGAACACGTTCCGGGTGCGCGCCATCCTGCCGATGGAGGGTCCCACGTTCGACCGCACGCTGATGCCGGAGTTCCCGGGAGTCGCCGAGGCGGAGTCCACGAGCGACTGGGAACCCGGCTTTCCGCTGGTCCACCGGATCCGCGACAAGGACGAGGACTACTGGAGGAACTACAAGGGCACGCCCAAGGCCTTTGTCACGCTGGCGGCGGGACAGCGCATGTGGGCGAACCGCTTCGGCTCTCTCACCGCGATCCGGTATCGGCACGAACCGGCCGCGCGGCCGGGGTCCGGGGATGCGCTGGAGGATGTCCAGGCCACCCTGCTGCGGTTGATCCGCGACCGGGTCACAGGGCAGCCCGGGAGCGATGCAACGCCGGGAGGCGCGGCCGTCGTTCCCCTTGCGTCCCTTGGCCTCGCCTTCGAGCCGGTCCGGGAGCGCGCCCTCACCGCGGCCGCCTCGGGCCAGGACTTCGGCGGGCTGTTCATCGGGTTCAGCCTGTTTCTTGTCGTCGCCGCGCTCCTGCTGATGGCGTTGCTGTTTCATTTCGGACTGGAGCAACGCCTCGGGGAGATCGGCACGCTGCTCGCCCTGGGATTCCGTGTCCGCACCGTCCGCCGGCTGTGGGTGGCCGAGGGACTGGCGCTCGCCGCGCTCGGCGGCGTGCTGGGAGTGGCGGGCGGCATCCTCTATGCCCGCGCGATGATCGGCGGGCTCACGACGGTGTGGAGCGCGGCCGTCGCCGGTACGCCACTCGCCTTCCATGCGACCGCTCCAAGCATCGTCATCGGCCTGGTGGCTTCGGTGCTCGTCGCGGGGATCACGCTCTGGCTCGCGCTGCGCCGGGAGTTTCAGCGGCCCGCGCGCGACCTGCTCGCCGGTGATATCGCGCCCGCTCGCGCCCGCTCGCGCAGCCGCGGCGCGTGGATCGGTGCCGTGGCCGTGGCCGCGGCGATCGCCCTGGTGGGGTGGGCCCTTGCCTCGGGCGACACCGCGAACGCGGGGATCTTCTTCGGCGCCGGCAGCCTCCTGCTCGTCGGGGGGCTCGCGTTCCTCGCGGCGTGGCTCGCGCGGCTGCAGGGGGGCAGGCGGGCGATGGAATCGGGCGGAACCGCGACGTTCGGACGGCCCGAACTGGCGATCCGCGGCACCGCCCGGAGGCGATCCCGCAGCCTCGCGACGGCCGGACTGCTCGCGTCGGGAACGTTCATCATCGCGGCGATCGGCGCCTTCCGCATGGATGCCGAACGGACGCCGTGGGAACGATCCTCCGGCACGGGCGGGTTCGCGTTCATCGGGGAAAGTTCCCTTCCGGTGACGAGGGACCTGAACACCGCCGCCGGGCTCGAGAGCTTCGGGCTCGATCCGGGCGATCTCGAGGGCGTGAGCTTCGTGCCGTTTCGCGTCCGGGACGGCGATGAGGCGAGCTGCCTCAACCTCGACCGGGCCCAGCGTCCGCGCATTCTCGGCGTTCGTCCGGACCTTCTGTCCGGGAGGGGCGCGTTCACGTTCGCGCGCGTGGAGGAGTCGGATGGCCTGACGAATGGCTGGCAGGTGCTGCAGGCCGACCTTCCCGGGGACGAGATCCCGGCGATCGGTGACGCCGCCTCCATCCAGTGGGCGCTCGGGAGGAAGATCGGCGACGTTCTGGAGCTCACGGACGATCGGGGAAGGCCGTTCCGCCTGCGTCTCGTCGGCGGCGTCGCGAACTCAATCCTCCAGGGAAACCTCATCATCAGCGACGAGGCGTTCCGGCGCCTGTTCCCGGATGAGGATGGCTGGCGCTACTTTCTGATCGACGCACCGCAGGCGCGGATGGAGGACGTCGCGGCCACGCTTTCCCGGGCGTTCGAGGACATCGGGATGGAACTCACGCCCGCCGTCCGGCGGCTGGCCCAGTTCAACGCGGTGCAGAACACGTATCTCACGACATTCCAGGTGCTCGGGGGCCTCGGCCTTCTCCTCGGAAGTGCCGGGCTCGGGATCGTCGTTCTGAGAAACGTGCTCGAGCGCCGCGGCGAGCTGGCCCTGATGAGCGCGGTCGGTTTCACCCGGCGGATGCTTGCGCGCATGGTGCTCGCGGAGCATGCGGCGCTGCTGCTGGCGGGTCTTTTGATCGGAATCGTCAGCGCCGCGGTTGCGATTCTGCCATCCCTGCTCGCGCGCCCCGGCGACTTTCCCGTGGTTTCCCTCGGGCTGACGCTCGCGGGAGTGGTGGCGCTCGGGTTGCTCACGACGTGGGCCGCCACGCGGGCCTCCGTCCGCGGTCCGCTGCTGCACGCCCTGCGAGGTGAATGAAACCGCCGGGCGTCCTCGAGCGTCCGAACCTGACGTCCGCGCGGCACCGGATGCACGGCGGTTCTCCCCGGCATCGGTCGCAAGCGGGATTTGCGCGGGATGCATTCGTCTGACATTCAAGATCCCATGACTTTCACGCGTCGTTCCCCCGCCGCACTCGCGGCGGTCCTGATCACCGCGGCTGCCGGGTTCGCCTCGGCGAGTGAACCGCCGGGGCGGGGCGGGGAGGCTGTCCCCGTCCCCGGCAGGCAGGTGTACTCGGAGGATTTCTCGAAGACGGACGTCGGTTCCGTCCCCGAGGATTTCATCGTGATCGAGGGCAACTTCGCCGTGCGCGAGGAGGATGGCGAAAGGTTTCTCGAGCTGCCTGGTGCGCCCCTCGACAGCTTCATGGCGATGTTCGGTCCGGCCCACAAGGAGAACTGGGGTGTCCAGGCGCGGTTCCACGGCACTTCGACCGGGCGGAAGTACCCGGTCTTCGCCGTGAGCCTGAGCGGTCTCGCCGGATACCGGCTGAGCCTCGCCCCGGCGAAACGCGCGCTCGAGATCCTCCGGGACCAGGAGGTGCAGGCGAGCGTGCCCTATCAGTGGAAGAGCGGCACATGGACGATCCTCCGCCTCCAGCTTCGAAGGGCCGCGCCCGACCGGTGGGTCCTCGAAGGAAAGGCCTGGGCCGAGGGAAGTCCCGAACCGTCGGACTGGTTGATCTCATGGGAGGAAACCTCCGAGCCCATCGAGCAGCGCCCGGCGATCTGGGGCATGCCGTACTCGGGCACTCCCATCCGGTTTGATGACCTGGCGGTGTTCACGATCGGCGAAGCCGGGGGCGGCGAGGCCGAGTGATCTCCGTTCGAACGATCATGTCGCGTCCCTGCCTGCCGCCGGTCCTTGCCGCCGCGCTCGTCCTCGTCGCGGCCGCGCCGCGGCTGGCGTCCGCCGCGGGCGACGTCCGGCTCGAACTCGAAATCCCCGAACGCCACACCCATGTCATTGGCGACGGCACCCCGTTGATCTGGGAGTTCACGAACCTCACGGGGCAGCCGCTCGGGTTCATGTGGGAGGGCTGCTGCCGCATGAACGGAAGGCTCGACGTGACCACGCCCGACGGCGAGGTGCAGACGATCCCCCCGACGCAGGCGCTGGCCCACATGTTCGCGCGAGCCGATCGCCTCGATCCAAACCATCCCGCCCGATACGAGACGCTCGTCAGCGACTGGGTCGTCCTTCCGGGGTCCGGCACGTATGTCCTGCGCGGCACGTACCGGGGTGTGCTGCCTTTCCAGTCGCCGCAGATCCCCCGGGGCACGGCGTTGTGGACGAACGCCGCCCAAAGCCAGCCCCTCGCCCTGACCGTGCTCAGCCCGGCCGATTACCTCTCGCGCAGGGATGTGCATGCGCGCGCGCGCGGCGTGCGGCTCGTCCTCGATGGCCCCCCGCGGATCGATCCCCTGCGACCGGCGACCTTCCGGCTCTCCATCGAGAACCTCACCGATGCGCCCGCCAGCTTCCGGTGGCCGGACGATTTCTCCGTCTGGGTGTTGAATGACGAGGGACGGCGCGCCGTTCCGGCCGCCGCCCTGCGTGAATCGACATCGACCCTCACGGTTTCGCCGCGCGCGTCGGTCCGCCGGGAGTTCAGCATCGAGCCCGACCGCTTTGAGGGCGAGCCGCTCGGGGCGTATCGCATGTTCGTGGACCTCGCGGAGGCGGAAGGCGGGCCGCGGGTGCCCTCGTCGGTCATCGACCTCGAGTGGCGGCTGGGCCGACCTGAAGTCGAGGCTCTCCTCAGCGCCGCGGCTTCGGGTGCCGGGACCGGGGCCCGCAACGCGCCGCTCCGAATGCTCCGCGTGTACCTCGCGGAAGTCGGTGCGGAGCTCGAACGCCTCGCCCGGGAGGCGCAGGACGCATCCGCCCGCGGCCTTGCCTCGCGCCTGGCGCTGGCGGCGCGCCTCAAGCCGATCGCGCCGCAGCCCGGCCGGGTGAATCTCCGGCTCCGTGTCCCCGCGGAAGGCCCCCCCCGGTGGGAAGACGAGCGCGTGCGCACAGTGGCCGGCTCCGCCGGCGACAGTCTCGATGCGCACATGGAACGGCTGTCGGATCTCCGGCGCCACCTCGGCTGGGACCTCGGCGTGGAACTCGCCCCGGACGATGAAACACCCGTCGGGCGCATTGTGGCCGCGGCGGGGGATGTTCGGTCCTCGAGGCACGCGTTCGGTCACCCGCCCGAGATCCGCGTCCAGACCGGCGGCACCAACCTGCCTGCCCGCATTGTCATTCCCGCGACCGGGGGGCGTTCCGGTCCGGCGGTCCGCGTGACCATGGACACGGTGGCCGTTTCCCCGGACGGCGCATCGTTCACGCCGGCACGCGACGCCGCCGCAGCACGCCCTCTGCTCGAGGGCGCGGCGACGGCGGGCACGCGCCTCCTCGCCGCGCCGGGAGTCCCGTGGGGGCGCGTGCGGGAAGTGCTCCTTCCGCTCGTTTCTCCGGGCAGCCTGTGGCAGCTCGTTCCCGAACCGGTTCCGACGGACTGATGCCCGACCGGGCCGACCGCCATCTGGCCTCGCCACCCCCCGTTGTCTGGCGCGGAAACCGCCGCCTGCTAGGCTGGCGCCGGAGAACGCCGCGGACATCCGCTCGCCCATGCTGACCAATCTTGAAAACCTGAAGACCCGCATCGGCCTCGACAGTCCCGGGTCGGTCCGTCCGGACCAGCACATCATCCAGTACATCAACCTGCGCCTTGCGTCGCTGGGACTGCCCGAAGTGCCCCTGCCCGCGCGCCCGGGTGACGAATGGGTGGGCATGGTCCAGCTCTTCCTCGCCCACCAGCGGGAGACGGACCGGCTGATCGCCAACTACCTTCCTCCCTCCGACTGGCGGATCCAGAACTGGCTCGACGAGTACCTTTACGACACGGGCATTCCCGTGCGGCTCCCGCACAACACGTTCGTCCTCTATCAGCACGGCATCGCGCGCGTGCTGTCGCTGCCCGTGGACGGCGACGAGTTTCACTCTCCGATCGTGCACTCCTACCGGGCGGCCAACGGCGTGCTCCACAATCCCGCCAGCGACCGGCGCACGACCGCGGGGGTGTTCCATGTCGCCGAGGGGGGCCTCCCCATCCCGGACGACAAGAAGGCCGTTCCGCTCCGAACCTTCGCCCTGCTGCTCGCCGCCGCGCTGAATCCTCCCCCCGACCTCCTGCGGCTGCCGTTCACGGCCAATCAGCCCGAGCCGGCCCGGTGCTTCGTTTCCCTCCTGCTCCGGCCCATCGTGGTGCCCGCCATCCCGGGGCGCTCCGATGCCCGGACGATGGAGGTCCGCTTCTTCGCCCCGGGCAGCCTCGTGTCGAACCTCGACTTCGTGGAGAGCATCTTCGGCAACGCCGGTGATCCGTTTCTTCCGGAGAACGACGCCGGCCTCGATGCCGACCACTGGACCGGTCACACCGGCTGCGTGATTCTCGCCCCCCACCTCACGAGCCTCCGCAAGTCCGAACTCGGCCTCCCGCGGTGGGACAAGGCGACCGAACGCCAGCGGCGCGACGGCATGTGCTGGAAGAACGAGGACGAGCTCTATAATGACGGACAGGCGTTCAAGGTCACGGCCCGCGACCTCTCGGGAGTCATGGTGACCATCATCGCCGACAACTACTTCGGCTACTGCAAGAAGGAGGTGAAATGCCAGATCAGCTATGCCGCCAACCTGCTCGGCCAGGCCGAGGAGGAACACGCCGGCGGCGCGCTCGTCTTCGCCAGCTATGACCTCGGCGTGGAGTTCGACGCCTCGCGCCATGTCCGCCCCAGCGGCCACACCTACGAGGAAATGATCGCGACCTTCGGCGCGATCATGGAACCGCAGCCCGAAGGCTACGCGATCGACCGGACCTACCCCGACATCCTCTACGTCCGGGAGGACGCGCGCTTTGACCTGGGCAGCCAGCGGGTCACATGGAACTTCGGCGAGGGCAAGGCCGGGATCCGACTCAAGCCGGGAACCACGTACGTCCGCCCTTCCGGTTACCGGGTTCAGATGGAGAAACCCGCCCATCGGCTATGGCGGCTCGTGGGCACCCGCCCGGACGGCACGCTCTGCCACAAGCCGTGCACCGTCTCCGGCGGCGGGAAATCCGAGATCTCCAAGTCGATCTCCGACGCCATCCTCACCGGACCGGTCTTCGTCGCCAATTACGTGGAGGACTTCGACCGCGTCGATGAACTGCTCCGGCACGACTACTCGGATCGTTTTGTGGACAAGTCGCGGAGGGACACCCGCCCGGTGCTCAGCCGCGACCGGTCGCTCGGAAGCGTCATCAAGCTGCTCACGCCCTCCGATGAGTACACTCCGGAGTACAACGCGTGGCTCGCGCGCATCCCGCAGTACATCAAGGAGCTCGTGTTCGCGGTGAAGCGCTTCTACAAGCCGGAGTGGAACGGCGACTGGCGCCGGCACTTCAGGGTGGACGCCATCAACGGCATGCCCGGGAACGAACTCAAGTTCCTCGGACGGAAGATGCAGAGCGCGTATCTGCGCGTGGGCTACCAGGAGGACGGCTCATGGCGCACCTTCGGCCTGCGCAAGGACTTCATGCCCGCCGTCAAGGTGCAGTTCGAGGACGACATCACCGCCTCGGTCGTCGTCCCGTCCTCCAGCCTCTCCAACCTGCCCGCCGGAATCACCGCGCCCTCGGTGAAGTTCGTCGCCAACTGCGAGTACCGCCTCTTCCAGCGGCCCGACGACGCCATTCACCGCGGCTACGATCGCCAGACGGAGAGTGACTTCGCCCAGCCCGGCAACTTCTTCTCGAATTACGAACCGCTCACGGCGAAGCACGCCCGGGAGATGGTCGAGGACTTCATCTCCTTCGACGAGTACACGCCGCCGATGCAGCAGTTCCTCGCGCGCTGCGCCGGGGCGAACGATCCCGCCTACTTCGTGTGCAACACCGCGCCGCGCCTCGTCGACGGCAAGCCCTCGAAGAATCCCCGCTACCTGCAGACGCGCTCCGATCTCGTCCATCCGCGGGCAACCTACCTCGCCGAGGTCAGCATGCGCCTGCACCGGCGACTGCCGCCCGAGCAACCCCTCGCGGTTCCCGTCACCGCGGTGCTCCCCGGCCGCCGCAACAACCCGCCCGAACCCGGCGTCCGTCCGCTCGCCGTGTACAACCCGATCCACTGGATGGAGCTGCCGGAGCTCTTCATGGAGTTCATCTGCTCGATGACCGGCAAGTCGCCATCCACCACCGGCGCGGGCTCCGAGGGGGCGCTGACCAAGGCCGCGTTCAACCCGCTGCTCCCGATCATCGACCTGAACAACGCGCTGGTCGCCTACATCCTCTGCGACCACTCCGCGTTCATCACCGCCGCCGGCTACGTCGGCCCAAGGTACCGCGTGGACCACGACATCAGTCTCCTCGTGCCGGAGATCTGGTGCCGGATGAGCTTCGAAGAGGCCAACCCGCAGAACCTCATCGCGCAGGGCTGCCTCGAACGCTGCCGCGACTTCGAGCACAAGGGCCGCCCCGTCCTCGCGAGCCGCCTCGGCTGGCGCATCAACGAACGCTTTGTCTCCCGCTACTTCGGCCGCGTCTTCAATCACCCCCACCTCGTGCTCAACGAGGAGATGCTCCGTCCCGAACTCCAGGATCCCGACATTTTCGCCGACGGCATGGACAACATCTGCACCACGCACCAGAAGGTCGCCCGATCGTACTTCGAGGACGGCGGCATCGAGCTCGCGTGCCCGCCGCTCCGCGCGCTGCTCCACATCATGCGCGACGGATCATGGAACGGCCACGGCCTGAACGATCCCGAGGTGCGCTCCCTCTTCACCCGCGAACACCTGCTGGACAGCGACTGGTACGCCGAACGCCTCGAGGCGCAGCGGCGCGAGGACGAAAACCTCGCCGCCCGCCACGTCGACGCGCTCGAGAAGTTCCTCATGCGCAAGGCCTACACCGACGAGGCCGCCCGTCTCGGCATCGCCGACCGCCTCCGGAACGCCCGCGCGAGGCTCGAGGCGGCGCGCACACCGGGCTACGTCAAGGGCCTCCGCGGCACCCTCGGGCGCCAGCCCGGGTTCCACGTGCCGTCGCGCTCGCCCTGAAGCATTGACTCAACCCCGCCGCGCTTCCGCCGGGCGGGTCGTGCGCCGGCCTTCCGGAGCGATTGGTGTTGGCAAAGGTCTGCGTCAGTGAAAGCGTCGCGGATTCCGCCGGCGCGCCCCGGCGCGCATCCTGACGTGACATGCAACCTATGAACGCAACCCGGATTCTGCCTGACCTCCAATGCTCCCTGCTGTGCGAGGAGATCCGGCAGGAGATCAGCGGCAACTTCATTCTGCTGGGAATCATCGCCTACGTCCGCGTCCCGCAGCTTCCCGTCACCGCGGTCAAGCTGTGCGTGTTCAACCGCTGGACCGCGGGCGTCGGTCAGTTCACGGAGGTCGTCCGCCTCATCGCCCCTGACGAGACCGTCATGAGACAGAGCCAGGTGCGTTTCGCCCTGCAGGACGCCACGAACAACGCGACGAACGTCACGATCTTCACCCAGGTCGAGCTCAAGACGGCCGGCACCTACTACATCGAGGTGCTCGTCGATGAGGTCATGAAGCTCCGGTATCCCGTGCCCGTCATCATCGTCCAGAACCCGCGCCAGCGCCCGACCCAGCCCCCGCAGCCTCCTCCCGCCCCGGAAGCCCCGTCGGACGCTCCGCCTCCCGCGTGATCGTCGGTTCGCATCCCGCACGCCCTCCAGCCGTCGAGCTGCGCGGAGTTCACCGAAGCTTCGGAAGGATCGCCGCGCTGGAGGGCGTGTCGCTCTCCATCCGGGACGGCGAATTCTTCTCCCTGCTCGGACCCTCGGGCTGCGGGAAAACGACCGCCCTCCGGATCATCGCGGGACTTGACCACCCCGATCGCGGCGAGGTCCTTCTCTCCGGACAGCCCGCGACCGGCGCGCCGCCCCACCAGCGCCCGGTCAACACGGTCTTCCAGTCCTATGCGCTGTTCCCGCACATGAACGTGCGCGCGAACGTCGCCTTCGGACTGCGCATGCGAAGGATCCCGGCCGCGGAGATCGACCGCCGCGTCGCCGAGGTCCTCGAACTCACACGCATCGCCGATCTGGCAGACCGCTCCCCCGTGAGGCTGTCGGGCGGACAACGCCAGCGCGTCGCCCTCGCCCGCGCCCTCGTCAACCGCCCCCGCGTCCTCCTGCTCGATGAGCCACTCGCCGCGCTCGATCCGCAGCTCCGTCGCGAGATCCGCGCCGAGCTCCGTGACCTCCAGGCCGCCACCGGCATCACCTTCCTCCTCGTCACGCACGACCAGGAGGAGGCCCTCTCCCTCAGCCAGCGCATCGCCGTGATGCGCGCCGGCCGGATCGAGCAGGTGGGCCCTCCCGACGAACTTTACCTCAAGCCGAGGAACCGTTTCGTAGCCACCTTCCTCGGTGACTGCAACGTGCTGGAGGCCACCGTCCAACGGGCGGGCGCCGACGGCTGGCTCGCCGAATCCATCCTCGGCCGCGCCATGCTGCCCGCCCGCGCCCTTCCCGATTCTCCCGGGGAGACGGTGACCCTGGCCGTCCGTCCCGAGCATGTCGAACTCGCTCCCGTGGAACCGCCGGATGCGTCGGATGTCCCGGGCGGCGTGATCGGCCGCGTCGAGTCGGTGCTGTTCACCGGCGCCGACACCGAATGGACGCTCCGCATCGAGGGCCATGCGGTTCGCGCACGCGGCGTCAACGCGCCCGCCGGGCACCGCGTGTTTTCCGCGGGCGCGCGGGTTCGCGCGCGCGTGCGCGACAGAGCATGGATTCCGCTGGAGGACTGACCATGAGGGAACCGCACGATCCTCGCGCGGGCGCCGCGCCGTCCATGCGCGGGCGCGCGGGGCTGCTCTGCCTTCCGGCCGCCGCATGGCTGCTCGCCTTCGTCTTCGTGCCCCTCGTGTTGATCGGCGCCGTGAGCTTCCTTTCGCGGGGCGACTACGGCGAGGTCCGTCTTCCGTTCACCATCGGGAACTACGCGCGTCTGGCGGGCTGGAGTGAGCTGGGGTTCGATCCGCTGTACCTGCGGGTGCTCGCACGCACGCTCCTGCTCGCCTGCGTCATCACGGCCGCGACGATCGCCGTCGCGGTGCCGGTCGCCTTCCAGATCGCGGCCCTGCCGCCCCGCTCGCGCGGAATCGCGCTGGCCCTCGTGGTGATTCCCTTCTGGACCAACCTCCTCATCCGGACCTACGCGTGGCAGATCCTGCTCGCGGCGGGCGGTCCGCTGTCCCAAGCCGCCGCCATGCTGGGCTGGATCCCCCCCGCCACCGGCCTGCAGCCGGGCTGGTTCGCGGTGGCACTCGCCGCGTTCTGCGACTTCCTGCCCTTCATGCTGCTCCCGGTTTACGCGTGCGTGGAGCGCGTGGACTGGTCGCTCGCGGAGGCTGCGGCGGATCTCGGCGCGACACCCGCGCGGGCGTTCCTGCATGGCGTGCTGCCCCAGATCCGCCCGGGCATCCAGGCGGGCGCCGTCCTCGTGTTCCTCCCCGTCACGGGACAGTTCGTCATTCCGGACCTTCTCGGCGGAGGACACACCACGCTTCTGGGCAACCTCATCCAGCAGCAGTTCGGCCCGAGCCGCGACTGGCCCTTCGGTGCGGCCGCCGCAACGCTGACCCTCGTGATGCTCGCGGTCGTCCTTGCGCTCCGCGGACGCGCCGGCATCGAGCGGGAGGAGGTGCGCCTGTGAGCCGTCCCGCGCCGCCCCGCGCCTCGGAACCCCGTGCGCTCACCGGAGCGGGGCCGATCCGTTTGCGATCGAGATCCGCGCGGATCGCGAGTTGGCTGTGGCCGTTGTCCGGTGTCGTGTTCGTCCTGCTCTGGGCGCCGCTCGCCGTCGTCGCCGTGTATTCCTTCAACGCCGCCCGGTTCGGGGCCGGGTGGGAGGGCGCCACCCTGCGATGGTATTCCGAACTCTGGCGGAACGAGGCCGCCATGCGGGCGCTGTGGAACACGGTCGTGCTCGCGGCCGCGAGCACGGCCGTCTCCACGACGCTGGGAACACTGCTCGGCTGCGCCCTCGGACGCGGAACGTTCCGCGGCAGGATGCTCATGGAACGCGCGCTGCAGATCCCGGTGCTCGTTCCCGACGTGGTGTTCGCCGTGGCGCTCGTGGTCTGGTTCGCCGCACTGCGCCGTCTTCTTCCCTTCATGGATCTCGGGCTCGGCACGATGATCCTCGGGCACGTCAGCTTCCAGATCCCGTTCGTCGCCCTTGTGGTGCGCGCCCGCGCCTCCGGGCTCGACCCGGCGCTCGACGAGGCGGCACGCGATCTCGGCGCCTCGCCCCTCCGCGCCTTTCTGCACGTCACGCTGCCCCTCCTGCGCCCCGCCATCATCGCGGGCGCCCTGCTCGCCTTCACCCTGAGCCTCGATGACTTCGCGGTGAGCTTCTTCACCAGCGGCCCGGGATCCACGACCCTGCCGATCCTGATCTACGCCTCCGCGCGGCGGGGCATCACCCCGGACGTGAATGCGCTCTCCACCATGCTCGTCCTTGCGACGGTGGTCGTGGTCATCGCCGGACGCCGCTGGATGGGCGCGGCCGCCACGGTGGAGAGCGCCGAGGCCCACTGATCCGCGAAGAGGGAAGGGCGGCCACGGTGGCGCTCCCGTGAAGGCGTGAAGGAGCCGTCGCCGCCTCCCCCGCCGAATGCCGGATCACGAATCCCGTGGTCGATCCCGCCGCTGGCGCACCGGGTCGAGAACGGCGCGTGCCGCAATGCGGTCCACGTCGAGCAGCGCGCGAACCGCGCCCTCAACCCGGGCCACGCCCAGGAGGCATTCGGCGTCCAGCCGGGTCCCCAACTCCCGCGCGCTCGAGATGCCGCCGGACTCGAGCTGGATGATCTCCTCGACCGCGTCGACGAGCAGTCCGACCCATTCCGTTCCGGCGGGGGATCCGGACACCTCGACCACGACAATGCATGTGCCCGTCGTCGCCTCCGTCGCCGGAAGGCCGAACGCCACGCGCAGGTCCACGACCGGAATGGCCAGGCCGCGAAGGTGAACGATGCCCTCGACGGGCTCCGGCCCGGGGCGTGCGCAGGGGAATCCCGGAAAGCGAATGATCTCGCGAATGCGATGGACGGGGACGGCGCATGACTCTCTTCCGAGTGCCAGGGCCAGGTACCGCCCTGCAAGGGAAGAGGAGTCCTGACACATACTCAGTCAGAAATGAGGATCGGCAGTTTCGGCCCTTCTCTTGACCGTCGCCGCGTTCCCTCCGCCCGCCCGGGAATCGTGCAGAATGCCCTGCTCCGGCGAGCCGCCGCATTCGCCACCGCTTGTTTGACGCCGCCCCACCCGCCTGATCTGATCGCATGCAGTTCCAGCATGAGAACGACGCTCATCAAAGGGGGCGTGATCGGCACCGCGCTGGGAGTCGCCGCGGGAGTGGCCGCGTATACGTTCGGGTACGCCAAGGGCTGGTCCTATCTCACGAACAACCCCGCCGCCTGCGCGAACTGTCACATCATGTGGGAACAGTACGACGCATGGCATGCGAGCAGTCACCGCTCGGTGGCCGCGTGCAACGACTGTCACACCCCGCACGCGCTGATCCCGAAGTATCTTGTCAAGGCGGAGAATGGCTTCTGGCATTCGTTCTACTTCACCACGGGCACGTACAGGGACCCGGTGCAGGCGCGCGACATCAGCGTTCGTGTCGTCGAGAAGAACTGCCGGCGCTGTCACACGGAGATCATCGCCCAGATCGACGCGCGCGCGCCGCACGGCCGTGAAATGAGCTGCGTGCGGTGTCATCGCGACGTGGGGCATCCCAATCGCTGATTTTCCTCAAACCGCTTGAGCCATGAACCCCACCCCAGCATCCCCCGAAGGCGCCCCGCCCGCCCCCGTGGATCAGCGCCGATCCCGGCGGCGCTCCATCGCGCTGATCCTCGGAACCGCCGTCGTCGCGTTCCTCGTTGCCATCGGCGGTCTCGCGCTGCTCGTCACGATCATCGAGCACAAGCAGGAGGCGCGGAACCCGTTCTTTCGCGTCGTCGAGATCTCGGACACCACGCAGGATCCCGAAATCTGGGGCAAGAACTTCCCCCTGCAGTACGACGATTACCTCAGGACCACCGACCAGGTCCGCACCCGCTACGGCGGGAGTGAGGCGCTGCCGCGCACGCCCACCGACGCGGATCCGCGCTCCATCGTCGCCCAGTCACGCCTTGAAGAGGATCCGCGACTGAAGACCATGTGGGACGGGTACGCCTTCGCCCGTGATTTCCGGGAGGACCGCGGTCATGCGTACATGCTTGACGACCAGACCTACACGGAGCGCCAGGCGGTCGGGCAGCCGGGCACCTGTCTCCACTGTCACTCGTCGATCTACGTGCCCGCCATGCAGCTCGGCGAGGGCGACCTGATGAAGGGGTGGGACCTCATGAGTCGCAAGCCGTTCCACGAAGCCCGGGCGCTCGTCGAACACCCGGTCGCCTGCATCGACTGTCACGAACCCGACACCCTCCAGCTGCGGATCACCCGTCCCGCCTTCATCGAGGGCATTCGCGTCCTGAAGGAACACCAGGGCGTCGCCAACTTCGACGTCAACGCAGACGCCACCCGCCAGGAGATGCGGACCTACGTCTGCGCCCAGTGCCACGTCGAATACTACTTCCACGGCCCGGAGAAGAAGCTCGTGTACCCGTGGCGCAACGGACTCGAGGTCGAGGACATCATGGCCTACTACGATGAGATCGGGTTCAGGGACTGGACTCACAAGACCACGGGCGCGCCCATGCTCAAGGCGCAGCACCCGGAGTTCGAACTGTGGAGCCAGGGCGTTCACGCGCGCTCCGGCGTGGCCTGCGCCGACTGTCACATGCCCTACAAGCGCGTCGGCGCCCACAAGATCAGCGATCATCATGTCCGCAGCCCGTTGCTCAATGTCCAGAAGGCCTGCCAGACATGCCACAACTGGCCCGAGGGCGAGATCCTTGCCCGCGCCCAGGGGAACCAGGAGCGCACCTTCGAGATGCGCGACCTCGCCATGAACGCGCTCATGGATCTGATCCTCGATCTCCGCACCGCGCAGGGTAGCGGCGTCGCGACCAATGATCCGGGCTACGTCGCCGCCCTGGATTTCCAGCGGCGCGCCACCTTCTACCTGGACTTCGTCGAGGCCGAGAACTCGACCGGCTTCCACGCACCGCAGGAGGCGGTGAGCATCCTCGGGCGGTCGATCGATTTCAGTCGCAAGGGCCAGAATGCGCTGCGCGACGCGCAGCGCGGCGGCGCGCCGCGGGAGGCGGCGTCGGCTCCGGAACTGAATCCGGAAGCCGGCGGTGGCGCTGCCGGCGCCGCGGGGCCGGCGCGGGACGCGGCTGGCATCGCCGCGGTCTCCGCGGGGGAATGACCGGGCGCGCCCCTGCGGTCCCCGGAAACCGGATCACCGGTAGCGAATCAGCGAACGGACGGGTCGCCCTTCCAGGCGGGTCCGTCCTCCGAGGAACTCCAGCTCGATCAGGAACACGCTCTCGATCGGGACGCCGCCGAGGCGTTCGATCAGCGCCAGCGTCGCCGAGGCCGTCCCACCGGTCGCGAGCACGTCGTCCACGAGCAGGACGCGCTGCCCCGGGCGGATCGCGTCCACGTGCATGCTCAGCGAGTTGGTTCCGTATTCGAGACTGTAGCTCTGCTCGACGATTTCGTAGGGAAGCTTGCCCTTCTTGCGGACGGGCACGACACCGGCCTTGAGCTGGATCGCCACGGCGGAGGCAAACAGAAAGCCGCGTGCGTCGATGCCTGCCACGATGTCCACGTCACCCGGGCGCAGCTCTCCGACCAGCAGGTCGATGCAGCCCGCCAGCAGGCGCGCGTCCGCCAGCATGGGCGTGATGTCCTTGAACTGAACTCCGGGCTGCGGAAAGTCGGGTACGTTCCGGATCGCTGCCTCGAGTTCGGCCGGTGTGACGGGTCTCACGAGGGCGTAATGCCCGGAAGCCGGGGAATCGTCCAGCGCCTTCCTTGGGTGAGTTCCGGGGTGCTGGGCCGAAAGGGGCGCGAGCGGCGCGAGGGTGGCCTCGCATTGCGCTGCCACCCAGCACGTTACCGAGGCGGATCCGGGGCGTACGCTTCCCGTGCATGGGCCGCGTCCGCCCGGTTTCCCCGCTTGCGCCGCGTCTGAACTTTGAACAAATAATCCGGCTGCCCGGTCACAAGCGGACGAACCGCTCGGGCTATTTGTCTCGAACCGTCCGCGCCCCCACGCGCGGGTTCGCCCCGGGGCTGTCAGGTGGATGGCATGCGCCGTTCCGTATCCCGGTCACGGGGTCGTGAGACGACGTTCAAGCGTGACGCAGTTGGTACAACCATGATCAAGGTCGAGAACCTGACACGCACCTTTGGACCCAAGGTGGCCGTGAACTCCGTGTCCTTCACGGTGGATCGCGGAGAGATCCTTGGGTTCCTCGGGCCCAATGGCGCCGGCAAGTCCACCACCATGCGCATGATCACGGGCTTCATCCCGCCCACGTCCGGCCGGGTGAAGGTCGGTGATTACGATGTCGTGGAGGACCCGATCCCCGCCAAGCGCCTCATCGGCTACCTGCCCGAGAACGCCCCTTCCTACACGGACATGACCGTGTGGCAGTTCCTCAACTTCGCGGCGGAACTGCGCGGCTTCCGGGGCGACGCGCGCCGCAAGGCCGTCTCGCGCGTCCTTGACACCTGTTTCCTCAATGGCGTCGTCCACCAGAGTGTGGACACCCTCTCCAAGGGTTATCGTCACCGCCTCTGCTTCGCCCAGTCCATCATCCATGACCCCGAGGTCCTCATCATGGATGAGCCCACCGACGGCCTGGACCCGAACCAGAAGCATGAGGTCCGCAACCTCATTCGCAGGATGGGCGAGACCAAGGCGATCATCTTCTCCACGCACATCCTCGAGGAGGTCGAGGCTGTCTGCAGCCGCGTGATCATCATCGATCGCGGCAGCGTCGTCGCCAGCGGCACACCCGCCGACCTGAAGGCCCGATCCGAGAGCGCCGGCGTCCTCACGGTCAGGGTGACCGGGCAACCGCCCGAACTGGTGCGCTCGAAGATCGCGGACCTCGCTCCGGTGAAGCGCGCGGCCATCCTCCACTCCGACGCCTCGTCCGTTCAGTTGCGCGTATACCCGCGCGGCGGCAGCCCCAACGGGGAACTCACCGCCGCGGTGGCGGATCTCATCGCGCGCGAGCACTGGCGCGTCGAACAACTGCATTCGGAGGAAGGCCGCCTCGACGAGGTCTTCCGCAGCATCACCCTGCCGGATGTCCGCGCGGACGCCGACTAGTACAGGCGCGCGCGGTGCGAACGGCCGGCGCCTCACCGGGGCGTCCGGGCGCGTTCACGTCCGCCATCTGCACACTCGATCCCCCATCCCAACATGAATCAGGCCCTCGGCAACGTCTGGGCGATCACGAAGCGCGAGCTGGTTTCGTACTTCTCGTCGCCCGTCGCGTACGTGTTCCTTGTGATCTTCCTGCTCATGAACGGCTTCTTCACGTTCATGGCCGGAGGATTCTTCGAGCGGGGCGAAGCCTCGCTGATCTCCTTCTTCCTGTGGCACCCGTGGCTCTACCTCTTCCTCGTCCCGGCCGCGGGCATGCGCCTCTGGTCCGAGGAACGCCGCCTCGGCACCATGGAGCTCCTGCTCACGATGCCGATCGCCCCGTGGCAGGCCATTATCGGCAAGTTCGTCGCGAGCTGGCTCTTCCTCGGCCTGGCGCTGCTGCTCACCTTTCCCGTCTGGATCACGGTCAATTACCTCGGCGATCCCGACAACGGAGTCATCCTCTGCGGCTATGTCGGAAGCTTCCTGCTTTCGGGCGCGTACCTCGCCATCACGTGCATGACTTCCGCCATGACCCGCAACCAGGTGATCGCCTTCATCGTGTCCGTGGTCATCTGCCTGTTCCTGATCCTGGCGGGCTGGCCGCCGGTCACCCAGCTCCTCGACTCGCTCGACCTGCCCCGCCTGCGCGACCTGATCGCATCCTTCAGTGTCATGACTCACTTCGACGGAATGCAGAAGGGCGTTGTCTATCTGCGAAGCCTCATCTACTTCGCGACCGTCATCGCCTTCTGCCTGTTCACCACCGGAGTCATCCTCCGGACGCATCGCACGGGCTGATCCCGCATGGAACGCCACACGTGACCCAGCAGCCATGAAACACAAGAAGCAGCTCGAGACCGTCCTCTATTCGTCGGCGGGCGTCGTGATCCTGCTCGTCATCGCCGTCGCCGTGAACCTGATCTTCTCGCAGATCGGCGCGCGCGCGGACCTGACCGAGGAGAAGATCTACACGCTCTCGCCCGGCACCCGTTCCATCCTTGCCGACCTGGACGCCCCCGTGCAGGTGCGCTTCTACTTCAGCCAGAGCGCCCCGGACGTGGATCCCGCCCTTCGCACCTTCGCCCAGCGCGTCGAGGACCTCCTCAAGGAGTACCGGTCCCACGCGAAGGGCAGGCTCGAGATCAAGAAGTTCGATCCCAGGCCGGACTCCGACGCCGAGGATTCCGCCCTGCTCGACGGCCTCCAGGGCGCGCAGACCCAGCTCGGCGGTGATCCGATCTATTTCGGGCTGGCAATCAGCTCCCTCGACGCCCGCACTGTCATCCCCTTCATCTCGCCCCAGCGCGAGCGCCTCCTCGAGTACGACATCACCCGAGCCATCGCCCAGGTCGCCCATCCCGAAAAGCCCGTCGTCGGCATCATGAGCGGCCTGCCCGTCTTCGGGGAGATGAACCCGATGATGATGATGCGCGGAGGCGGCCGTCAGGAACCGTGGATCTTCGTCCGCGAGCTCCAGGCCGACTTCACGGTTCGCGAGATCCCGCTCACCGCCGACCGCATCGACGCCGACGTGGACGTCCTGCTCGTCGTCTATCCCAAGGGGATCTCCGATGCCGCACAGTACGCGATCGACCAGTACATTCTGCGCGGCGGCAATGTCATCGCCTTCCTGGATCCGCTCAGCGTCATTGATGCGGGCTCCAGCAACCCGATGAACCAGCTCCAGGCCGCCGCCGGAAGCGGCGCGTCGCTCGACAAGCTCCTCAAGGCGTGGGGCCTCGAGTTCGACATGTCCCATGTCGTCTCGGACAAGCGCTTCGCAACCGAGCTCCAGGGGCCCAACGGCCTTCCGCAGCCGAATCCATCGTTCCTGTCGCTCACCCAGAGCGGCATGAACACCAACGAGGTGGCCACCACCCAGCTCGGCAGGGTGATCCTCCCGCTCGCAGGTCACTTCACGGGCACGCCCGCAGAAGGCCTCCGGCAGACAGTGCTCTTCCAGAGCACCACCGATTCCCAGCTCACGGACAAGATGATGGCGCAGTTCGGTGCCACCGAGGAGTTCAACGCCTCCGGCACCCGTTACAAGATCGCCCTCCGCCTCGAGGGCAATTTCAAGTCCGCCTTCCCCGACGGCAGGCCGTCCTCGTCCACCGATTCGGAGGACGACTCCGGCGACGCGGCCGGCTCGGAGGAACACCTGAAGGAAGCCACGGCTCCCGGCCGGGTCGTCCTCGTGGGTGACGCCGACATGCTGCACCAGCAGTTCTTCGTCCGGATCCAGAACCTCTTCGGCAATCAGATCATGCTGCCTCCCTTCGCCGCGAACCTGACCTTCGTGCAGAACCTCACCGAGCAGCTCGGAGGCAATCCGGCCCTGACCGACATCCGGAGCCGGGCCACCCTCAGCCGTCCCTTCACGCGGGTCCGTGAGATGCAGGCCGCCGCCGAGCTCGAGTACGAGGGCAAGATCCGCCAGCTCGAGAAGGATCTGGCCGACACCCAGCAGAAGCTCAACGAGCTGCAGCGGGCGCGCGGCGAAGGCTCCCAGCAGGTTCTCCTCACCGAGGAGCAGAAGCAGGAGATCCTCCAGTTCCAGGAGAAGCGCGCCCGCGTGAACCGCGAGCTCAAGGAGCTCCGCAAGAACCTTCGCCGCGAGGTCGATGCCCTCGAGACGACCACGAAGTGGTCCAACATCCTCCTCATGCCCTTCGCCGTCTCCCTCGCCGGCATCGTCATCGCCATCACCAAGAGCAAGCGCACGGCCGCCAAATGAACCGGAAGCAACTCATCGCACTCCTCATCGTCGGACTCGTGCTCGGGGCCCTCGGCCTCTACGTCTTCCGCTCCGGCCGCTCGGAGTACGCCTCAGGCATCCGACGCGACGGCGAGAAGCTCCTGGGCGATTTCCCGACGCACGAGATCACCCACATCACGATCCGCTCCGCCACCAACGAGGTGAACCTCGTCAAGGACGGCTCCTGGGTTGTCCGCGAGCGCGACAACTACCCCGCCTCCTTCAGCGAGATCGCGGAACTCGTCCGGAAGCTCTGGGAGCTCAAACCCGTCCAGAGCCAGTCCGTCGATTCATCCCGCTGGGGCCGCCTGAATCTCCTGCCGCCAGACTCCGAGGAGGCCGGCACCAACTCGGCCACGCTGATCGTCCTCAGGAACGCCAAGGGCGAAACCGTCCGCTCCCTGCTGCTCGGAAAGCAGCAGATGCGCGACTCCGGCGGGCAGTTCGGCGGGTTCCCCGTCGGGCGCTGGATCGCCCTGCCGGACCAGAAGGACACCGTGTACGTCGTCGACGAAACGTTCAGCAACGTCCAGCCCTCCGCTGACAACTGGCTCAGCCGCGACTTCTTCAAGGTCGAGAAACTGAAGTCGATCTCCCTCGTCTCGCCCGGCGCGACCAACTCGTGGAGCCTCGCCCGTCTCAGCGAGTCCGGGGACTGGATGCTCACCGACGCGGGCCCCGGCGAGGAGGCCGACAAGTCCAGGACCAGCAGCTTCAACTGGGTCCTCTCGTCGCCCTCCTTCAATGACGTCCAGCCCGCCGGCTCGGAGAAGCTCGCCGGGGTGTTCGCAGATCCCTACCGGTTAACCCTCGAGACCTTCGACGGCTTCCGCTACGATATCCAGGCCGCCCCGGTGCCGCCGGCCGAAGAGAAGTCCGACTCCGGCAGTTCGTCCACCTCGAGCGACAGTTATTACCTCACCGTCAAGGTCTCCGCCGATCTCCCCGCGAAGCGCACCCCTCCCGAAGGCGAAACCGACGAGGAGAAGGAGAAGGCGGAGAAGGAATGGAACGAGAAACAGGAGAAGCTGAAGGAGAAGCTCAAGCGCGAGCAGGCCCTCGGCAACTGGGTCTATACGGTCTCGAAGTGGACCCTCGATTCCGTGCTCAAGGATCGTTCCGCACTCCTCGCGGAGCCGTCCGAAACCGAGTCCTCCAGCGATGCGCCGGCCGCGGAATCGGATTCCTCCAACGAGGACGCGCCGGAATCGGAAGCCCCCGGGGACGACTCCCCGCAATCCGAGGCGGGCGAGACCGACGCTCCCGGAGCGAGCGCGGCGCCGGACAGCACTTCTTCAGACGCCAGCGCCGCGCACGCGGCGGAGCCCGCGGAGGATGCCGCCGCCGCGGGGGGGACGGCTGGCGCCGATCCCGAGCCCAGGGCGGATTCCACCGCCGACGACGCCGCCGAGCCGGCGGCGGACAATCCCTGAAGGTCGGCCTGATTCGCATCCCGCCGGTCCGTCCCGGGCCGGCGGGATTCTTTCTGCAGGCCACCCGGCGTCCGGCCCGGTGCCCGCGACGCAGCGCCCGGTTCACTCCGGGTTTGCTCCGCAAGCCGCGCTTCGCGACAGTCGGGCGCATGATGCGCTCCACGCGTGCCTCGAGGCGTTCTTTCCTCAAGCTGGGCGGCGCCGGCGTTCTCGCCGCCCCCTTCATCACTCGCAACCTCCTTGCGAACCCACCGTCCGGTCGCGTCCGGCACGCCAGCTTTGGCGCGTCCGGCATGGCCTTCGCCGATGCGACCTCCATTGGCAGTCATCCGAACGTTGAGATCGTCGCGGTCGCGGACGTCGATTCGCGGCGCCTCGCGGAATTCAAGAAGCGGTTCCCGGACGCGCGCGTTTACGAGGACTACCGCGTGCTCCTCGAACGGGAGCGCGAGCTCGATTCGGTCAATGTCTCCACGCCCGATCACATGCACGGCCCCATCGCCATGGCGGCCCTCCAGCGAGGGCTGCACGTGTATGGCCAGAAGCCGCTCACGCACGACATCTTCGAGACACGCCGCCTCACCGAGATCGCCCGCGCGAAGAACGTCGTGACCCAGATGGGCATCCAGATCCATTCCGCGCGCGAGTACCGCATGGCGGTGCAGCTCGTGCAGGAGGGCCGGATCGGCAAGGTCCGCGAGGTCCACACGTGGAGCAACAAGGAGTGGGGTGACAACGGCCCCATGCCCCAGCGCCAGGATCCCGTCCCCGCGGGTCTCAACTGGGACCTCTGGCTCGGCGTCTGCCAGGAGCGTCCCTACATCGGCGATGGCTGGTATCATCCAGGCAACTGGCGCAAGCGCCTCGACTTCGGCACCGGCACCTTCGGCGACATGGGCTGTCACATCTTCGACCCCGTGTTCAAGGCGCTGGCGTTGACCGCGCCCGTGTCCGTCCGCAGCGAGGGACCTGCGCCCAACGAGCATTCATGGGCGACCGACGCCATCGTGCACTATCGGTTCCCCGCCACCAAGTACACCGTCCCCGGCCTCATCCCGATCACGTGGTACGACGGCCGGCAGCGCCCGCCGCAGGAGGTCCGTGACCTTCTCGGGGATCATCCCTTCCCGGACCAGGGATCCATCCTCATCGGCACCGAGGGTGTCATGGTCATTCCGCATATCGCCCTGCCGGGCCTCCTCCCGGAAGAAAAGTTCGCCGACTTCGAACCGCCCGCCGTGCGCGGGGGAGATCACTGGCACGAGTTCATCGATGCCATCCGCGGCGAGGGCAAGACGTCCACCGGGTTCGATTACTCCGGCCCGCTGACCGAGGCCGTCCTGCTGGGGAGTGTCGCGAGCCGCTTTCCGAAGACGACCCTGGAGTGGGACGCCGCGAACCTGAAGTTCACCAACGAACGCGCCGCCAACCAGTTCGTCCGGCGAGCCTACCGGAAGGGCTGGGAAGTGCCCGGCCTGTCCTGATTCCGGTTTTCTGAGGCAGCCAGTGCGCCCGGTGCCCGCGCCGGGCGCACTTCATTTTGAAGGCGCAGGCCCGCGGGAAACTGCAGGGAGAACACGCCGGGTTCAGCGGGCCGAACCTTCGTGGGCATGCCGCTCTTCGCCGCGCCCCGCGCTCTTCGTTCTCCTCGGTCTGAGTGGAACTTCTCAGGAGGCCGGTCGCGCTGCCTTCACCAGGGGGCACCCCTCCCCGATCGAGGGTTTGACTTGATCTGGCTTCTTGCGGATGGTCTCCCTTCGGTGCGGTGCAGGCTCGCCAAAGTCCCCGTTGTCAGTGCGCTGATCGTCGCGGTCGGCGGTCACTGGGCGATCCTTCAGTGCATCGCGTGGTGCGGGATGGTGATCAGCTTCTCGCAGGAAACGTCCCTGGCCATTGCCCTGGAGAAGACCTTCAGCGGCCGCAATCCCTGCGCCATCTGCAAGACCGTCAAGGAGGGTCGTGAGTCCGAGAAGAATCGCGAGTTCGTGAAACTCGATCACAAGCTCGATCTCTGGCTTTCCGGCAACGGCCCCCTCCTCGACCCGCCTCCGTTCCCCACCGTGACCGTCGCCGGACCCGTCACCGCGATCCGGCGCGCGGAATCTCCTCCCACTCCGCCACCCCGGCGGGCCTGAGCATCTCCGACTGGCTTCCCGGCGTTTCCGCCCGGGGAGTGTCCCATGCCGCGGTGGATTCATCGCCGCGGCGTTCAAACCGCCGTTTTCAACCGGACACACAGGATGTGTCCACCCGGAGTCATGAACCGAGCCCGCCGTGGCTTCACCCTGATCGAGTTACTCGTTGTGATCGCGATCATCGCGATCCTTGCATCCTTGCTGCTCCCCGCGCTCGCGAAGGCGAAGGGCAGGGCATGGGCGACAACGTGCCTGAACCACCTTCGGCAGATCGGCGTGGCCAGCGTCATGTACGCCGATGACCACCATGACGCTGTTCCCCGTTCAGCCCATCACGGGCAGTCGTGGGTCGCCGCCCTGCAACCCTACTGCAGCGGCACGAACCTCTGGCGATGCCCGCGGGATCCCCACGAGACCCGGATCTACAGCTATGCCATCAACGACTTTCTCCTGCCGGAACCGCCCGGCGGCGGGGCGGATTTCTCGAGGTTCTCCGCCATCCCATCGGTCGCTGACACCATGCTCATGACCGAATGCGCGGATGGCTACACCGGCAGCGACCACTTCCATTTCGCCAGCCCGGAGGACGGCGGCTATTCGCCGACCGCCTTCCAGCTCCAGGTCTCGGTCGCCCGGCACCTCGAGGGGGCCAGTTACCTCTTCGCCGACGGACACGTGGAACGTCTCCGCTGGACCGCCGTGCGACCCAGACTCACCAACGCCGGATCCCGCTTCATCCAGCCGGCCGGCCATCGGCCCGCCCGCTGACCGCATCTCGCAACCCACGATGAACACGATGAAACATCTGCTACCCTGCGCATTCCTGTTCCTTGTCGCTCCCGTCCTGCATGCCCAGCACGCCCACCTGAATGTTGGCGCCGCCGGCGTTTCCCAGGGCGATCCGCTCGTCTGGGCGAACGGCGACGAGTTCGCCGAGCACTCCGGCTACATCAAGACACTGGTCCCCGCCAGCGAGGGCCGCTTCGCTGGCTATTACGAGGGCAACATCACCCTCACCGCGCTCCCGGCCACTCCGGCCCACGCCGGACCGGATCCGGACGCGGCCGCGCTCGGATCGTTCATCCAGTTCCGCATCACCTGCCATGAGGCGCCCCCGGGCGGGAGTTTCGGATTCTGGGACTCCGACAGCGTGGAGCCCGCGATTTCACTCTCCTCCGGAGAAGGCAGCACCAACCTGTGGAGGCTCACGGAATCCGACGGCTCGGCCGCTTCCGATCCCTACGGCCACATCCACGGGCGCCGGTTCACCGCCACGAAGCCGGGCATCTACAGGATCGGCTTCACGGCCGTGGACACCTCCGTGAACGGCGCCGAAGGCGGCCCGATCCATGCCCCATCCGACGAGATCACCATCCTGTTCCAGGCCGGCATCAACCTCGCCTCGATCGCTCGCACCGGCGCGGTCAGCATCCTCTCCGTGGGAGTGCCCGCGGGATGGACCTACTCCCTGGAGTCCGCCGAAGACCCCCGGTCGGATGCATGGGAGGTCGCGTTCGGTCCGCTCACGGGCGATGATCACCTGCGGACCTTCGAGCATGCAGTCTCCGATGCCGCGCGGCGCTTCTACCGCGTCGCCGCGCAGCCGCCTGTCGAGTGAGTCGCTGATCTGGAAACAGCGGGTCAGGCGGCGCTCTGCCGGGATCCTCTCTTCGTGAGCGCAAAGCCGGGCCGCGCCGTTCCCACGGGAGCGGGCGGCCCGCGCATCCAGGCCCTGTTGATCCCCGCAGTCCGGCGCCTAAGCTTCCCGCGTGCGAACTGGCGCCTGCCATTCTCCCGTCCCCTCACACGCAACCCGGGCGCCCTCGAGCGCCGTCAAGGCGTTCACGCTGGTTGAGCTGCTGGTGGTCATCGCCATCGTCGCGATCCTCGCCTCCCTGCTGCTTCCCGCACTGGGTACTGCAAAGGAGAAGGGCCGCCAGGTGAAGTGCGGCTCGAACGCCCGCCAGCTCGGGCTGGGTGTCCTCCTTTATATCGACGACCACGAGCGATTCTTTCCTCCCTCCACCGACTACAGCATCCCCACCGAGATTCCCGAACGGATCTGGACTCCGGTCCTCGCTCGATACGTGGGAGATCCTCGGTACCTGATCTGCCCCAACGCGGCCCCGACCGGCGCGGCGACCAACTGGGCCTCGCGTGGGGCCGCCTCCATCGGGTACAGCACCGCCGCCGCGTACGATCCGAAGGGAGTCGAGGGCTTCACCACCCCCGCGAGGGAGTCCGACATGGCGCGCCCCTCGGCCGCACCGCTATTCGGCGACACACCCAACGGACCCGTCGCGGAGAAGTATCGCGGGTATATCTTCGACCCGTACAACGGTAAGGCGAATCCCGATGATCCGGAGCTTGGCACGCCGCTGATCTCCGATCGGGATCTCGTGAAGGAACTCGCTCATCTGGAGCCCGCGCGTCTGAAGCCGATGTATGCGCGGCACATGGCGAAGGGGAACGATTCGGGGCGGGCCGTCGTGCTGTTCGGGGATGGTCACGTCGGGATCTACCGGGCGTCCGTCATCCTCGCGCAGCGCGCGGAAAACGACCTCCGATGGCGATTTCGGCCGTGGCCACCGGCGCTCGACTGACCGCCGGACGAACCCGGACAGCCCGATCCCGCGGCGGAGGCCGGGGCCGGTTCCACGGTGCAATCTGGCGGAAGGGGTGGGATTCGAACCCACGGTAGCCTTTCGACTACGCCTGATTTCGAGTCAGGTGCCTTCAACCACTCAGCCACCCTTCCACTCGATTGCATCGCAGGGCGTTGCGGCATCCCCGGCAGCATTCCTCCGCTGCATGGATCCCGAGAACCCCGCGTTCCCGGCTTCACTTCGGGCGGAGCACCCCGGACTCACCGCGCCACGGGCGCTCCGCGACGCGGGTGGAGATCGGTGCCGACAGCACTCGACCCCGTACGTGGCGCGACCGACGCGCGCCATTATGTGCGCGCATGCACCGCGGGCAAGATCAACCGGCGCAGCCGCATGGTGTAGATCGGGCGATGTGCCGGGAACAGCCTCCGGGCGGCGGGGCGCCCGACGCCGATCTCAGGCCTGGACGAACGCAAGGAGGTCCGCGTTGATCTGGTCTGCGTTCACCGTGGCCATGCCGTGCGACAGGCCCGGATAGATCTTCAACTCGCCTTTGCGAACGAGCTTGATGGCGAGCTTCGCGCTGTTGTCGATGGGCACGATCTGGTCGTCGTCCCCGTGCATGATCAGCGTCGGCACATCGAGCGCCTTCAGATCCTCCGTGAAGTCGGTCTCGGAGAAGGCCTTGATGCCGTCGTAATGGGCTTTGGCGCCGCCCATCATTCCCTGCCGCCACCAGTTGTCCACCACGGCCGGAATCGTCTCCACGCCGGGCCGGTTGAAGCCGTAGAACGGTCCGGATGCCACGCTTCGGTAGAAGCTCGCTCGATCCGCGGCCAGCGAGGCGCGAAACCCGTCGAACACCTCCATCGGCAGGCCGTTGGGATACCTGTCGGTCCTGACCATGATCGGCGGAACAGCGCCGATCAGGACCGCCTTCGCGACGCGTCCGGGCTTCGCGCGCGCTACGTAACGGGCGACCTCCCCGCCGCCGGTGGAGTGGCCGACATGAGTGACCCCTCGAAGATCGAGGGCTTCGACGACCGCGGCGGCGTCCGCCGCGTAATGATCCATGTCGTGTCCATCGGCAACCTGCGAGGAGCGCCCATGCCCGCGGCGATCATGGGCGATCACGCGGTAGCCCCTGTTGACAAAGAAGAGGAGCTGCGCGTCCCAGTCGTCCGAACTGAGTGGCCAGCCATGATGAAACATGATGGGCGGGGCGTCCTTCGATCCCCAGTCCTTGTAGAAAATCTCGACACCGTCGCTGGTCGTCACGAATGGCATGGTCGTATCTCCCGAGTTTCTGAGTTGGATGAACTGCAGTTATTCTTCGTTGGTTCGCGGAAGACGAGATGCTGCGCCGCCATCCTTTGCGGTGCGCCGGGGGTTGGAAGGAGCAGCGCGCCATCCGGCCCTTGAGAGAACTGCGCCGGGACGGCGTCGAGCTGGAGCAAGGCGACAGGTGAGTCTCCCGGGCGGGAACGCGGCGGCATGCAGAATGCCGAGGCGCCAGCCACGGAGAATACGACCGCCAGGTTCTGCACCCTGTCGATCATGAGGGTACGGTCGATCGGGCGCGATCTGTTCGCGTGCCGTGTCTATATAGAGGCGATCCCGCGGAGTCAATCGACCGCGCGCGCTCGCGGAGTCCCGCGGAGGACGGCATCCCGGGATGATCGTCGGAGTGGCATGGGTCCCGTAAATGGGCGTTCGGGCCATTCACGGAGCCGTCCGCGCTCCGCCATTGCGGAGAAGCCAGGAACTGGAAGCAGCCTTGAGTGGTTGTGCCCTGTCATGCCGCGGCCGGTGCCTGTCTCAGACGGCGCGGATGCGACCTTCCCCCTCACGAGACGGACTGTTCCACCGCCCGCACCGCGGGGCTCTCGGACGCGGTCGCCGGGATGCATCGTCGCTTCCGCAGGTACGCACGCGCGGAATCCGCCATCGTGACAAGCGCTGCCCCGAACATGATCGCGTCCTTCAGCACGAGTCTGCCGCGCCCGCTGAGATAGGGGAATCCGTGCTGCGCGTCCCCGAGCGCCGGCACCCACGTTTCGGGGGTGGTGATGAGAAAGGACAGGGTGACGACGGCCATGATCACCACCAGGAAGCTTCCGATGGCCGCGAGCTCGGGGCGCCATGGATGCAGGCACAGCAGCACCCCGTACAGCATGATGACGATGCCGAGGCCGTACGAGAACGCGTACGTGCCGTTCCGCTCGTGCCATGCCCGGTTCTCCGGAACAAGCTGCCCTTCCGCATTCATGTGCTGCCGGTACTCCGGAGCAGGGTGCTTGTAGAAGAAACTCATCACGGGGCTGTTCGCCACAAAGGGCACGATGCCGTCGGCTTCGTACTTGAAGAACTTCAGCCCGCCGATCCAGAGCAGGACGATGATCAGGCCGAGCCGGGTCATCGCCACGCCCACGCGATCGGCTCGTGCCGCGAGCTCGAGAAAGCGGTTCAGCATGACGGTGCAGAGTGCCGTTGTCGGGGCCAGGCGGGGGAATGGACAAAGGACGCAAACGCATGGACAAAAGGGCCGGAGGAGGCGATTCAGGGCGACCGTACGGAAGCGGGTCCGGGGGATCGTGGGAATCCGTGATCACCCAGGCAGGTTGCGCCCTCCCCGGATGGCGGTCTCGAACTCGCGGAACGCCGTGGGTGCGAACCCCGTCTCTCGCTTGAACAGGCGACTGAAATAGAACTCGTCGGTGAATCCCACCTCGCCCGCGACTTCCTTGATCGGCTTGCGCGTGTGGAGCAGATGCCACTTGGCGTGCTTGAGAATCCGCTCCCGGATGAGCTGGGACGCGGTTCTTCCCAGGTGAATCCGGGTCAGCCTGTTCAGCGCCTTCGGGGAGATTCCGAGGAGTTCGGCATAGTCGGAGGGGCTGTGCTTTTCCCGGTAGTTGAGTTCAACCAACTCGACAAGGCGCCGCAGGATCTCGGGTTTGCCCGAGGGCGCACCCGGCCTGCCTTCCTGCCTTTCCAGCTTGAGACGTGTTGCCCGGATCAGAAGGACCTTGAGGTAGGAGAGCAGCAGTTCGGCCTGCGCGAGGCCGGCTCCCGACAGCTCCCGGCGCATGAGGCCGATCTGGGACTCGAACTCCTCCGCGATTCCGTCCGGCACCGGCACCACGGGGGTGCCATAGGTGTCGTTGAAAAGCACCCCGTTGCAGCCCACCTCCTCGTGGTAGGTCTCGATGCAGAAGAAGTTCGCGTGGAAGCGCAGCCATTCGCCGGCGACCCCGCGTGCCGGCGAGACGAGCAGTGTCTGGTAGGGATTCGCGAACAGCATCGCCGGCGCGGTGAACTCGTGCCGGGTGAGGTCCACATGAAAAATCCCTGTCCCGCCCCGGATCCAGAGGACGGAAAAATAGTTGGTGCGCGAGGCGTTCTCGAGCGTCCGGGAATCGATCGGATCCATTCGGCACGGTGGGTCCCCGCGGCGCGGGTCGAACAGTTGAACGCCCGGCCCCGCCGCGGGTGTCGCGATTCGATCGTGCCGCGTTGATTCCGGCATGGGTCTGGATGTGGGGGCGCGTGAACTGCGGGTCACCGGGCCACGCGATGTGCACGGAGCCCCTTCCGCGGGCTCGCCCGGACAGCCGTTCGCCCGAAGGCGAACGGGCCGCCGCGCACCGGGGGCCTCCCGGTGCGCCGTGTGGCTGAAGGGGGTGATTGCAAGCCGGGAACGGACGCGGTGTTCCGATCCCGGGTCACTTCGTGAGCTGCTTCACGAGCGCATGGATCATGCGCGGGAGGTCGTACGGGAAGCGCGCGGTGATCAGGTTGCCGTCCACGACGCAGGGTTCGTCGAGGACCGTCGCGCCGGCGTTCGCGAGGTCGGGGTGGATGTTCCAGACGGCGGTCGCCTTGCGGCCCCGCAGCAGGCCCGCGCTCACCATCACCCATTGCCCGTGGCAGATGGCGCAGGTCGGCTTGCCCGCCTCGAGCATGCCCCGCGCGAACGCCTGGGCTTTCGAATCCATGCGGAGGGCGTCGGGATTCCAGCAGCCGCCCGGGAAAATGCACGCGTCGTAGTCCGCCACGGACACCTCGTCGAGGTAGCGGTCGATCCGGATCCAGCCGGCGTTCTCCATCAGGCGGATGGCGAGAACGTGCGTGGCGCAGAGCGGAGGGAACCGCAGACCGAGCGTGGGATGCGTTTCCCCGATGCGGGGCGAGACGACGTGTACCGTCGCGCCATGCTCCGTCAGCCAACGCATCGAGCCGGTGATTTCGACCTCCTCGACGCCGTTGGTGCAGCAGATGGCGATCCTCTTGCCCTTCAGAAGGTCGGGATTCGAGGGCTCCTCGAAGAGGAACCGGTGCAGCTCCCGGTTCAGCTCGCCGTCCGCCGTCACGAGGAGTTCCGTCGAGATCGAGGGGACGGGTGATGGCGTCAGGAATGCCTGCGCCCGGAGGAGCGCGGCGTCACGAATGGTCTTGGGGTCCACGGGGGTGCTCATTCGAATGATCCGTGAAGTGAACCGCGCCGCTGCGGAACCGACAAGCCCCCCGCGGGCGATGTCGTGGCTCCTGGCAAATGTCCCCTCGTGAACTCGATCAAGTGCCCCCCCTCCTTGCCCGGGAGCGGCGTGCGGAGCAACGGGACTGGCGCTTCACCTGGGAAGGACGGCAGCCGCGGGCGGGGCGTGGAGCGTGCGGATTGCGCAGTTTCGAAATTTGTCCTTCTTGCGTTGGTTCGCTCGTCGTCTGGATGACGATCGAACCAACAGCAGTCTGAAAGCGACGCCGCCATGACGACAAACACCATCCGACTTCATCGTGTCCTTCGTTCCACACCCGAACGGGTGTACCGGGCCTTCGTGGAGGCCGACGCGCTGGCCAAGTGGCTGCCGCCGAATGGTTTCACAGCCCGGGTCCATCACCTCGAGCCGAGGGAGGGCGGAACGTTCAGGATGTCCTTCACGAATTTCGCGACCGGAAAGAGCGAGTCCTTCGGCGGTCAGTACCTCGAGCTGAAGCCGCACGAACGAATCCGCTACACGGACAAGTTCGATAATCCGGGTCTTCCCGGTGAAATGCGGGTGACCGTCGAGTTGAAGCAGGTTTCCTGCGGGACCGAGCTGCACATTGTGCAGGAGGGCGTGCCGTCCGTCATTCCCGCGGAAGCGTGCCACCTGGGATGGCAGGAGTCGCTGGCGGGACTGGCGAATCTGGTTGAGCCCGAGATCAACGATCCCTCGTAGGTGAAATCGCGCGAAGCGGACGGCTCGAGGCACGACGTCTGTCGCGCAAAGCCGCACCGACGGGAGTTCGCCCTCGCCGGATGGAAGCGCCCGGCAGGCGCAGGGACGCTGCGGTTTCGCTGGCTGGCGGCACGGCAGGGGCATCTCGCGTTTCGATCCCGCCGGTTCAGGCGGCGTTGCCTCCCTGCGCCGGTCGCGGATGACCCGCGGCCGTGTCTCACATTCGGCACGACCTTTTTTGACGGGGTGTCAATGCCTGCTAGGGTCCGTTCTCCTGGTGTGTGTTGATGCGATGAAGTCGAATCCCGGCCGCTGGATGATTGTGTACGGCTTGTTCCTGATCGGCGTCGGTCTCCTCGGGTTTGCGTCGAATCCTGAAAAGGCCAGGACCGCGCTGATCTCGGGGGGCACGTTCGGGGGGCTCTCGGTTCTCTGGGGCTGGCTCATGCTGCGCGGCCGATGGTGGGCCTACTGGGCCGCGTGCGGCACCGCGGGATTTCTCCTCCCGATCTTCTGCTGGCGCGCAACGGTGAGCTGGCAGGCGGTTGCGGCGGGCGATGAGGGAAAATGGATTGCGGCGGTCCTGATCACGTCGATGGGCCTCGCGACCGTGGCCATCGTGACGCTGCTCATCGCACGGCGCCGTGCGGCCTCGATTTCGGCGGCGGCGCTCTGAGGGGGTGTGTCACCTTCGCCGGTTCGCTTTTGCGCGTCCGCCGGCCGGGAGCCTGTCGTCCACCCCCGGCGGATCAGTTGAGCCGGACCGCCCGCTGGATGCGGATGGGCGGCGTCAGCTTTTCGCCGTTTGCCGGTGACTGATGGATCTTTCGGACCACATCCATGCCCTCAACGACCCTGCCGAAGACGGCGAAGCCCTGTCCGTCCGGGTTGCGACGGCCCCCGAAGTCGAGTTCGTGCTGGTCGGAGATGCAGATGAAGAAGTCCGCCTGCGCGCTGTTCACATCGGATCGTGCCATGGAGATGGCGCCTTCGACGTGTCGGAGGCCGGAATCTCGGGTTCGTTCGAGGGGAATGGGCGCGAGGTAATCGTTGGTGCGCGCGGGGTTTGCCGTCGCCTGGATCACGAGGATCGGGACGGGGTTCGTCGCCTGATTCTTCGGGGTCAGGGTGCGATGAAATTCGCCAAAATTCGCCATCCGAGTAGAGACCCTCGTGAACGTAGCGGAGGAAGTTTGTGACCGTGATGGGGGCGCTGCGCGTGTCGAGCTCCACTTCGATGTTGCCGAGCGCGGTCTGAATGGAGACCCGTGGCTTGTCCGGGACGGGTGCCTCGCGCCAGCGGAACCTGGGAGTGGCCGCCGGGTCATGGTCCCCGAGGTGAACGCGTTCGGAGGCCGGGCGATCGAACGGCTTCCGGTACCGCCATGTGCCGTCGCCGAAGACCTCCTCGCAAAGGGCGGCAAGGGCCGGGTCGTACTCCCTCAGCTCCCGACGTGTGTTGACGTGGTTGTGGAGCGCGTCGTTCTCGCGGTTGTCGTCGAACCAGCTCTGCACGCCCTCGGCCCAGTACTCGCCGGGGTTGGACGCGGCATAGGTGCCGGCCCATTTTCCGGCCGCCATCGCATCGCTGTACGCGGTGCGGAGACGCGGATCGAACGTCGGATCGAGCGCGCGCATGGCCACGCCATGGACCACGTGCGCGAACTCATGAATGAGGATGTTCTCGGTCGAGTAGGGATCCCCGGGGAAGCCGAGAAGGTTCTCCTCGGCGCAACTGGTGATGCGTCCGCCGAGCCCTCGCGCGCGGCGGTCCCAGAACACCTTTGGGGTCATGCCCGCCTGCTCGGGGATGTCCGTCGTGTACTCGTCATGGGCCATGACGACGAGCCGTGCGCCCTGGCTGGCCAGGGTCCGGAGGATCTCGGGACGGTGCGCGAGCATCCGCCGCAGGATCCATGCGGCTTCCAGCATGGCTGCGTCGGATACACGCTCGGAGCCGAGGATGGCGTAAGTCTCCAGGTCGAGGTGCTTGCGATAGAACGGCGCGAGGTTCAGCGACTCGCGAAGCGCATCCGGAACCCGACCGACGCGGTCGGTCTGGGCGCAGGCGTGTCCGGCGAGGAGGAGGAAGGCGGCGACGATCCGGAGAATGGATGTCATGAGATTCGTTCCGGCGTCTTATTTTGCGGCGAAGGGGGTGCCGCGTTCCCGCCGCCTGCGGGGGAGGGGACCGACCCTGGCTGGGAGGATCGGTCCCCTGTGTGGACGTGCTGTCTGATGCCTTCGGGGCGGCGCGGCGTCCGATTCTCGGACGCCGCCGGGGTCACTCTTCCTCGAAGAGAGCGAAGAACTGAGCCGTTCCCGAGATCGGAATGGTGATGGTCCGCTGACCGTCCGCGACGGTGGGCTCACCTTCAACGTCCTCCCATGCCGGTTCCCCGAGGGAGGCGGTCCGCCGGAGGACGAGGTTCTCCGAGCCGGCTTCCGGCCATGAGAGCACGAGGGAGTCTCCCGTTGCCTCGACAATCGAGATGGCGACCTCGGAGGGCGCCGGGCCGGTGAGTCCGGCCATGTAGTTGACCGCGTTGAGGAACAGGCGCGCGCCGGCCCCGTCGAGATCGTAGATGCCCGCGGCATCGACACTGAAGCCCTGCTCGCGGCTGCCGGTCAGGAACATGAGCTGGTTGGTGGCGGTGACGTCCGCGGTTTCATTGGCCATCGTCGTGCCGGCGGGGAACTCGGCGATGACGATCCCGCCGAAGGCCGCGTCCCCCTGGGTGCCGACGGTGGCGAGCACCTGCGCGCCGGTGGCCACGGGGTCCATGTTCACGGAGATGCCGCGCTGAACGGTTCCGTTGTGCGTCACGATGTGCGCGTAATCCCTCGTCATGACGCCGCTTTCGTCGAGATCGATGCCGGCGAAGATCGGGTGATTCGGCTGATTGACCTTGAGCCGGATGGGGCCGGTCGTGTCCGGCAGGGTCTCACCCGTGACGAAACCCAGCCGGCTGGCGCGGAGGGCATAGCCGCCGAGGTGAATGGTGGGCACGGCGAGCCCGTTCCACAGGGCGGTGCTCTCCGGGGAGTCGAAGTTTCCGCTCGGGTTCGACCGGCTGACAATCACGAGATCGAACGTTTCGAGGAACGACGTGTCGGGGGTTGCCGTCGTGACATAGCGGGTGACATTGTGCCCCGCCGCCGTGAGCAGTTCGGTGTACCCCGCGTCCGGCGCGCTGGTGAAGCCGTCATTGAATGCGGCATCCGACGGCTGGTCGTCGGCGGGGTGGAAGCTGACCCAGACGATGTTCACGCCTTCACCCGGGGTGGGCACGAAGCGGGTCTCGAACTCGTAGCTTATAGTGCGTTCGCGCCCCTCGCTGTCGGTGTAAGTCAGTTCGACCGAGTAGGAAGTGTCGGTCTCGAGGTCCTCGGATGGGTTGTGGGTGATCGTGCTCCGGCTGCCGGTGTGCGAGATCTGGGCGTCGACGCTCTCGCCGTTCAATGTGAGTTCGACGCTCTCGACGGTGGCGCCGTCCTCCTGGACGACGGCGGTCAGGGTGGCGCCCGGGTCCACGCCGCCCTCCCCGGGTGCGGGGCTCAGTGACACGAGATAGGGTCGCGCCGGGACATCGAGCTGCCGCCATGCCCTGACGGCATCCGGATTGTCCGGATCATTGATGAGCGTCTTCTCGCCGGTGAGCGGGTCGGCCATGAACCACTCGACGTTGCCTTCTCCGTCACCCTGGTAATAGACGAGGCGGAAAGGGTAGAGTCCGGCCTCGGCGACTTCGAACTGGAACAGCGTGTCGGCCGCGCCGCGTCCGCCCTCGAAGCGGCCAAGGATGGAGGCGAACAAATCGCGGCCATCGACTCCCGTGAAGACGGCGAAACCGTCATCGCTGTTCACCCCCATCACATGGCGGCCGGGCTCGAGCTCGAGCCATGCGATGATTTCCATGGCGATGTTCACGGTGTACGGAAGCTGGCCGGGGAAGGGGACGTCCGGAAAGGCGGGAGCCTGGAAGCTGCCGCGCTCGACGCCCTGCTCGGCCTGGACGCTGAAGTTGACAACGTCGAGGTTGTAGGCGCCGTCCGGGTTGTCCGTGCTCGGCGTGGCGAGGTTCTCGTACGGCTCGCCGGTGTCGGGGTTGATCAGGGTGCCCGCGAGCTGGTCCTCGGCGCGTTGCAGCGTGTTGGCGAGCACCGGGAAATCCTGGCTCTGGACGATGCGTCCCCGGAACCCGCGCTCGGCTCCGGCGTCGGCGGGATAGGCGGAGTCCGGCGAGAGCACGTAGGGCGAGAGCGTGTCGAACGTCAGATTCACGACGGTGGAACGCGCGACGGCATCGGTGATCGTGATCACGGCCGTGTATTCGGTGTCCGCCGCGAGACCCGAGTAGGAGACCTGCCGGTCCTGGGGCGTTCCCGTGACGGTCAGATCCTCGCTCACGTCCTCTCCGTTGAGCACGAGTGAGATGCCGTCTTCGGGGATGCCGCCCGCGAGCGTGCTGGTGACCCGGAAGCTGAGTCCGCGCGGGGCGTAGTACTGGGTCGTGCCGGGGCCGGGCTGGAGCTCAGACACCAGCGGAGGAGGCTCGGTGACATCCACGCCCGTCATGTAACTCACGGCGTTCAGGAACAGTCTCGCGCCGTCCTGGGTGAGATCGAAGATTCCGGCGCCGTCGCCTGGGATGTTCTGTTCGCGGCTGCCTGTCAGGAAGACGAGTCGATCGCCCCCCAGCACGTCACCGGAGGCGTTCGCCATGAAGGCGCCCGCCGGAATCTCGGCGATGATCATGCCGCCGTAGGCGGGATCGGTGTCCGTGCCGACGGTGGCAAGGACAACCGCATCCACGACGGGGGAGTCCGTGTTGACGGAGATGCCGCGCTGAATGCCGCCGTTGTAGGTGACGATGTCCGCGAAGGGATTGACCATGAGTCCGGAGTCATCGAGCTGGATGCCGGTGAAGATGGGATGGTCGGGATCGTTCACGAACAGGCGGATGGGGCCGGCCGTGTCGGGGATCGTTTCCCCGTAGGTGTAGCCGAGGCGGCTCGCGCGGAGGACATAGCCTCCGAGCACCATCATGGGCTTGGTCACTCCGTTCCAAAGGGCCGTGCTCTCGGGGGTCTGATAGTTCCCGCTGCCTACGGAACGGCTGATAATGATGAGGTCGAATGTCTCGAGGTACTCGACGTCCGGGGTGCTGGAGGTGACCACGCGCGTCACGGTGTGGCCCGCCGAACGGAGCAGTTGCGTGTAGCCGGCGTCCGGCGCCTGCGTGAAGCCCGCGTCGGCCGCGGCCTGGGAGGGGGTGTCATCGTCGGGATGAAAGCTGACCCAGACGATGTTTGCGCCGGCAGCGCCGGCCGGGAGTGTCATGCCGCCCAGGGCGAGGACGACCAGGGCGACTAGTCCCTGAATGCCAGTAATCAATGGTCTCATGGCTGTTCTGTCTCAGGTCCGTGGTGAACGCGGGGACCATGGAAATGAAGGACCGCCTGCGGCAAGCGATTTTGGCGCGGATCGCCGGCCCCGCGGACCCCGAGGATCGGGGAGGCGGGCCCGCGCGACGGCGCAATTCCGCGGAGGGCGTGCCGGCTTCGAAGATGGCCCGCCCGCGGGGGGCGCCGTCAGATGACCGCGATCGGTTCGCAGACGCCCATCACCGTGGCGAAGTTGCGAATCTTCTCGAGGAGGACCGCATTCAGGCGTTGCCCGGCGGGGATGAGGAGGGTTCCGTCACACGCCTCGACGTTCGAGGCGAGCACCTGGTCCACCATCAGATCGCCGACGCGCAGCAGCCGGGCGTGCGGCGGGGCCGCGGGCGAGCTGTGGAAGAATGCGGCGGCGGCCTCGAGGATCTGCGGATCGTACGCTCCCTTGCGCTGACGGAGCAGGGCGAACTCCTGGCCGCGCGGGGCCAGGGCCGCGTCCTCCGCGTGCTGGAGGTCGATGAGAATCCTGAGGATTCGCGATGCGAGGGGGATTTCCTCGCCCGCGATCTCGTCGCGGGGAAATCCGGAGCCGTCGTAGTTCTTGCGCTGGTAGAGAATGGCGCGGGCGACGCCCTCGAGGCGCGGGATGGGCTTGAGCAGATCGGCGCCGGTTCCGGGCAGCCGTTCGAGCATGTGTTTCTCCGCTTCGGTGAGACCCTGGCCGTCCCGCGCGCGGCGGAGTACCGACTGGGGAACGGCAACGCAGCCGATCTGCGACAGGAGCGCCGCCATCTCGAACTCCCAGCGGGGCACGGGCCGGTTCAGCCCCGACAGCAGCCGGCGCATTCGTTCCTGCAGGGCCTGACCCATGCCGAGGGCCGTCGGGTCGACCGAGGAAAGGATCTCGGTGAGGGCGGTGACCGCCCCGCGGAGGGTGCCCTCGAGGAGCTCGCGTTCGGCGACGATCAGCTTGTGCTGGCGGACTCCGTCGCGGATCGCCCCGATCAGCGCCTCCGGTGCGCACGGCTTGTTGAGGAAACGAAAGATCTGTCCGGCGTTGACGGCGGCGACGGCGGTTTGCTGATCCGCGTTGCCCGTCAGCATGATGCGAACGGTATCCGGGTGGAGGCGCGCGGTTTCCGCAAGGAGCTCGACCCCGCTCATCCCGGGCATCTTCATGTCCGCGATGAGCACCGCGTAGGGGAGGCTGGAACTCATGCGCTGGAGCGCGTCGGGTCCGCTTCCGGCGACGTCCACCACGAAGTGCCTGCGAAGGGTTCGCTGGCACGCGGCAAGGACGCTCGGTTCATCGTCCACGCAGAGGATGCGCGCGTTCATCGGGCGAGGGCGGTGCCGGGCTGAAGGTTGTGCCACGCCTGAATGCGCGGGTCGCAGCCGATGGTCCCGAGGTAGTCACGGTCAAGGATGTCGGAGCGGTTCGAGGACCGGGGCCGCCGCCGTTGCACAAGGGCGTTCGCCACATGCACCGCCGTCAGCGGGCTGAAGGCGGACTGCAGCGATTGCTTCGGCGCGTGGTGGTACCGGATCGCCTCGACGACTCCCGGCGACAGGCCCCAGAGGCCGAGAAGATACCCGCCGACCTCCGCGTGGTTCGCCTTGAGGACACGGGTCTCGGCCTCGTGCAGATGGATTCGCTCCTCCGCCGCGAGCCGGCGTGCCTCCGCGTGCTCGGCCGTGAAATTGCAGATGAGGATGAGCTTCCCCACGTCGTGCAGCATGCCGCCCGCGAAGGCTTCATCAGCGAGCTTTCGGTTGTCCGTTTCGTCGCGGGCGATGCATTGGGCGGTGTTGGCCACCTCGAGGCTGTGAGACCAGAGATCCTCGATGTGACTCAGCGGGACGCCGGTTGCCCGGAACTGGTCAAAGGCGTGTGTGGTGAGGACCAGGGTCTGGATGGTGTCGATGCCGAGGTAGTGAACGGCATCCCTCACCGACGCCATGTGGGAGGCAAGCCCGAAGAACGCGGAGTTCACCAGTTTCAGCAGCTTGGCGGTCATCGCGACGTCGCGCGCGATGACGGCGACAATCTCCTCCATCTCGACCTCGGGGCGGCGCAGGCACTCCAGGATCTCGATGTAGAGCGATGGCAGGCTCGGCAGGTGCTCAATCCTTCCCACCAGCTGCTGGAGATTGTCCACGGCGAGTGAGTGCCGGGCGCTGCACGCACGCTGGATCGTGGCTCGGAGGGTCTCGAGTTCGCAGGGCTTGGAGAGATACTGATGGGTGGCGCCGATGCAGCGCATGACCATGTCGCGATCGGCATGACCCGAGAGGATGAAGCGAGCGATGCGCGGATGGCGGCGCATGACCTCGTTCAGGAGCGTGGCGCCGTCCATGCCCGGCATGCGCATGTCAGAGACGATCACGTCGAACGTTTCGTTCTGGAGACGTTCGAGGGCCTCGGGGCCACTGCCCACGTACGCGGTATCCCACTCGCGTCTCATCGAGCGGAGCATCCGCTGGAGCGCCTGAAGGACCAGCGGCTCGTCGTCCACGAAAAGGATGCGGGTTTTCACGGGGATGGCGCGGGACGAGCCGCCTCCTCACCGAGCGGCAGGCGAATGATGAAGGTCGTGCCCCGGCCCGTTTCGGTCTCGAAGCGGATGGTGCCGCGGTGCTTGTCCACGATCACGGAACGCGCGATCGCGAGGCCCTGGCCCGTGCCCTTCCCCACGGCCTTCGTCGTGAAGAAGGGATCGAACACGCGGTTGCGGGCATGGACGGGGATCCCGGTTCCGGTATCGGTGACACGGATCTCGGCCCACGGACCGTCCCTGCGGGTCGCGACGGTGATGGTTCCCTTCGCGGTGGGATTGTCCTGGATCGCGTCGGCGATCGCGTGGGCCGCGTTCACGACAAGATTGAGGATGACCTGGTTGAACTCACCCGGAAGGCACGGCACGTGCGGAAGGGTCGGATCGAGATCGGTGACAAGGTCCGCGACATACTTCCATTCGTTCCGGGAGACCGTGAGCGTGCTCTCGATGGCGCGGTTGAGGTCGGTGGCCGTCTTCTCGTCGTTGCCCGGATGCGAGAATTCCTTCATCGCGCGCACGATGCTCGCGACGCGGCTTACGCCGTCGAGTGACTGCTGGAGGGCGGTCGGGATCTCCCGGGTCAGGTATTCGAGGTCCGTCTCCTCGCGCAGCTCGCGAAGGTGCTCCAGCAGTTCGGGCGCGACGCCCGCGGTCCGGGCGGCGCCCTCCAGTTCGGAGTGAGTCTCCAGGATCTTCAGGAGGTCCCCGAACGCCTCGCGCAGGAATCGCGTGTTGTCGCCGATGAACTGCGTGGGAGTGTTGATCTCGTGCGCGATGCCAGCGGCGAGCTGGCCGATGGCCTCGAGCTTCTGGGCGTGCCGAAGCTGAAGCTCCATGAGGTGTCTCTGCTTCTCCGCCTGAAGCCGCTCGGTGATGTCCCAGAAGATCGCCTGGACGCCGATGATCTGTCCGGTGCCTTCGCGGATGGGATGCTTCGTGAGTTCCACGTTGCGAAGGCAGCCGTCGGCGCCCTGGAATTCTTCACGAAGCACAATCGTCTCGCCGCTCGCCATGACGTGGAGATCCTGCGCGCGGTACTGGCGCGCGAGGTGGGGCGGGAACAGGTTGAAATCGAACTGGCCGAGGATCGATTCCGCGGAATGGCCCAGCGTCTGCGCGAAGGCGCGGTTGACGAAGGTGAACCGGCCCTCGACGTCCTTCCGGAAGACGCAGTGCGGAAGGTGATCCATCAGGGAGCGGTGGAGCGCCTCGGAGTCGCGGAGTCGCCGGAGCCCGGCCTTGCGCTCCGTGATGTCGGTCATCACCGAGATGAAGTGGGAGATCCCGCCCCGTGCGTCGCGGACGGAGGTGATGACCATCTCCTGTTCGTAGAGCGTCCCGTCCTTGCGGCGGTTGATCACCTCGCCCCGCCACACGCCGCCGCTCAGGATCGTTCGCCAGAGTTCGGCGAAGAACTCGGCGGGATGTCGTCCCGAGGAAAGAATGCGCGGGGTTTCTCCGATGACTTCATTCGGGGAGTACCCGGTGAGACGGGTGAAGGCCTGGTTCACCCAGCGAATGGAGCCGTTGGCCTCGGTGATGATGATGCCGTTCGCGGCGGCCTCGAGCGCGGCGGTCTGGAGCCGGACCTGTTCCTCGGCGCGCCTGCGCGCAGTGATGTCGGTGCAGATGGCGATGATGGAGTGCGCCTCGCCGCGCGAGTCGCGGGCGAGCGACCACCGACTTTCCACGATGCGCTCGTTTCCGTCCCGCGAGACGAGCGTGAAGTCACCGCGCCACTCGCCCATCTGGAGCACGGTTTCCTTGGCCGCATCGTGCGCCGACGGATCCCGGGGAAGGATCCCGAAGACGGATCGGCCAAGGATCTCCCTCGACGGGGTGCCAAGGAGCAGTTCCATGCCCTTGTTCGAGTAGATGACCTGGTCCTCCATGTTGCATACGAGGATGCCGTCGCGGGCCTGGTCGAGGATCTGGAAGAGACTGCGGCGCTGCTGCTCGGCGAGGGTGCGCTCCGTGATGTCATGAACCATCGCCAGCAGGCGAATCGGCGTGCCATCGGCGCGGCGGATCGCCTGCACATGGACGCTCGTGTGAAGCACCGACCCGTTCTGGCGGAGAAGGCGGATGTCCGTCGAATACCCGTTCAGTTCTCCCTCGCACGTCCTGTCGTAAAGCGGCAGGACGCCGGGCAGGTCGTCGGGATGCGCGACCTGCTGCCACGAGAGGCGGAAGAGTTCGTCGCGCTTGAAGCCGAGCATCTTGAGGAGCTGCTCGTTGCAGCGCAGCCAGCCTCCGTCCTCGATCGAGATCAGGGCCATGCCAATGAAGGGCAGGTCGTGACAGTAGCCCAGCCACATCTGATGGAATGAGTCCTCGGCGTCCGAGTGGAGGCTTTCGGTCAGATCGTAGCCAGCGATCAGTGTCGCGGAAGGCAGCCCCCCGCGCGGAGGCAGTCGGCGGCAACTCCACTGGATCATCCGGGCTTCCCCATGGCGGGTGTGCCAGGGGGTCAGCGCCGGCGGCGCCGTCTCGTGGGCCGCCTCAACAAGGCGCAGATCCACGAGCTGACCCCACTCGGGGCCCATCAGGGACTGAAAGGGCCACCCGATGAGTTCGTTCTTCCGAAAGCCGAGAACTGATTCGGCGGCTGCATTCGCACGCGCGATGCGACCTTCCGCGTCCACGAGAAGGAGCAGGCTCGGCGTCGTGGCGAACACTGCGTCCACGAGGTCGCTTTCCCTCGCATGCTGGGAGCCGCGGATTGGATTCATTCGAATGTCTGCGGAGATGGCAACGGACGGCTGCCGGTCGTCAGCGCCGTCCCTCCGGGTTTCGGGGTGCGTCTTGGGCGAGCGCCGGCGGCGCGTCCTGCGTCATCGACCGGAGCTTGCTCCGAGGAGATGTCGGCATTCCGCGGGCGAAACTTGAACCGGGCTGAGCCTCGCGACCGAACGTCTTCTCGACGGCGGTCATCCGGCTCGGCCCGGGCAGACAACCGCGACCGCGTGGCCTCCGGATTGATCCGAGGGAGGGATCCTGCTTGCCTCCGGTCTCGATGCCGCTAGCGTGGCGCGCATCCCCGATGCGGAGTCCGCGCGTGACATGCCCCTGTCGCGGCCGGTCCTGTGCGCCGTGCGCCGGCGCATTGTCACCGTTGTCTTCCGGGTTAACCCAGCGATTCCCATGAATGACCTCCCCCAGCCGACAGGATCCCCAGCACAACCGCAGTTGTCCGCGTCCCGTGCCCGCCGGTTCGCGGCAGGCCTCGGAGCGGGGTGGCTGCTTCTCGCCCTCGCCGCAGGCGCCGGAACGTTCAGCACGGACTTCAGTTCGGACCCGGGAGGAATCGCGGTGCAGAACCGCGAATACTCCGAGTTGATCGATGAAGGGATGCTCAAGCTCGTGGACCTGTCGGACGCCCTCGATGAGACGGGCGTCTTTGTTCCGGCACGCCTCCCGCTGCAAGGCACCTACATCTTCCCCGAGCTGGATCCCGGGCAGCTCGTCGCCGGATTCGAGGTGAGTTTCCGGGTGAGAATCGGCGGCGGCACGGAGCGAAGTGCACAGGGCTTCGCGCTGGTCCTCGCGGATGACATCAGCGAGACGGTTCCGTTCCGGGAGGGCGGCGGCAGCACGACGGGCCTCACGATCTCGTTTGATCTCATCGACGGACCCGCGCCTCCTCCGGGGGCTTCCGGAGCCTCGGAGGGGAATGACCCGGGCGACGCCCCGGGAATCATCGTGAAGCAGGGCGGCGTCAAGGTCGCCGCGAAACGATTCGACCACCTGCGAACCGACGGGCCGGGCGACGATCATGAGCCGAGGTTCGTGCCGGTCGTCGTGCGTGTGGAGGAGGACGGCACCATCGAGATCAGGTACGACGGAATCTCGGTTTTCGAGGAGGATCCGATCGGCTATGTGCCCATCTCCGGGCGGTTCGCCTTCGGCGCGGGCACGGAGGAACAGACCGCGATCGCGCGCGATAACTTCTGGATCGACGACGTGTCGATCACCACCGATCCCGTAAGCGGGCCGCATATCGCCTCCGTCGCACCCACACCGTTCAACGCGACCCCCGATGCGGAGATTCGGATCGGGATCCGCGACCTCGCAGGCGGAGACGTGGAACTCCGATTCGATGGCAGCGTCGTGGCGCACACCGAGACAACATCGGGCGATGTGACGGTGGTGAGTTACAGACCGCCGCTCATGGAGCCCGGTTCAAGGCATCACGTGGGCCTCTCGTTCGCCGGCAAGGAGTTCTCGCATGCATTCACGGTGGTGAATGCCGCGGTGATTCCACCGGCCGCCGCGCTGCCCCGCAGCTCCGTGAATACGTCCGCGAGCGGCTTCGCGATCCGCGTGCATCAGACGGAAAACAGCCCGGGTGAACCCAGCGCAGCAAGGGCCGAACGCCAGCTGGCCGGCGAACTCGGGGACAACGTGGCGGATCTTTCGCTCGCGAACGCCGCCGGAATCTTCGAGCGCGAGCTGATCAACATGGAGCAGTACGGACTCGAGGCCGGCGATTTCAACTGGACGGAGGGACACGCAGACGAACTGATCCCGGGTATCCCGGGAATCCTGGGCGGCGATGACCACATCGCCATGGAAGTCGTCGGCTACCTCGACCTGCAGCCGGGTGCCTACTCGATCGGTGCCGTGAGCGATGACAGCCTGCGGCTCACGATCGGTGCTGAACCTCGCGACGTCACCGCCCTCCGGCTGATTGACATCTCCGGGGGACGCGCGGTGGCCTCCTTCATCGTCCAGCAGGAGGGTATATACCCCATCCGGGCGTTGTGGACGGAGGGCACGGGGGGTGCCCATCTGGAGCTCTGGAGTCAGGACGGGGCGGGTAACCGCATCCTTCTGAATGACCGGACCGTCCAGGGACACATCCGCTCCTACCCGGAGCGTGCCGGCGGTGCGTCAGTTCCACCATGGCTGCGCGCCGCCAGCCCTGCTCCCGGCGAGACGGGCGTGAGCACCCTGCCGGACATCAGGCTCGAGCTGGCGCATGGCACGATCGGCGTGGATCCCCAGTCGATCGCGGTGATGCTCAACGGCTCGGTCATCACGTTGCCCGGCGGTGCCATCACGAGCAGCGACGGCGTCACAACGATCGCCTTCAGATCCCCGGTGCAGCTTGCGCCGAACTCGCCGCAGTCGCTCGAACTCCAGTTCGAGGACACGGCAGGACAGTCTCAGTCGCGCGCGTACGAGTTCACGACCGGTTCAGGATCGGGCGCGAACCTCGCAAACGCGGTGAAGGGATACTGGACCTTCGATGCCGGGGACCTCTCCGCGCGCATCGGAAGAGACCTCGCGTTCATCGATGAATCGCTCGCCGACCGGTATGCGTTCGGCGTCACGGGCGAGGGTGCGTTTGCCGATGTGCCGCACATCAACGGCAAACCCGCGTCCGTTCTCTTCATTCCCTACGTCGATTCCACGGAAAGTGACGCGGGAGGGCCCATTCATCAGCGGCTCGGTCTCCGGGCGTTGCACACGATCGCGCCGAACGGCGGCGGGGAGAAGGTCAATCAGTACACGGTGATTCTCGACGTGCTGTGGGGCGAGAACGGCTTCGGGTTCGGACCGATCCTGCGCCTGCACGACCTGGACGCGCCGGGAGATGCCGACCTTTTCTGGCAGCGGAGCACCGGGGCGTACGGGAAGTCGTGCTGCTCACCGTACGCCGGCATGGATCCGGAACAGACCCAGCCGCCGGGAGAATGGAAGCGGGTGGTGTTCGCGGTGGATCTGGCGGCGGATCCGCCGGTGCTCGCGAAGTACATCAACGGGCACAAGCACATGGAGGAGATCACGGGCACGCGCGGGCACGTGGACTCGGAGTTTGCGCTGAACGTGCCCGACATCCAGCTCTTCGCGGACGAGGACAACGAGCGTCAGGACATGTGGGTCAACGCCATACAGATCCGCGAGGGGCGCATGAGCGATGAAGAGATTGCCGCGCTCGG
>CAYMDA010000022.1:56473-59143 GCA_964389135.1 uncultured Verrucomicrobiota bacterium
ACGCCATACAGATCCGCGAGGGGCGCATGAGCGATGAAGAGATTGCCGCGCTCGGTGGCCCCGCTGCGGCCGGAATTCCGTCTGCATCCATCGGTTCGGGATTGGCGGCGCCTCCCCCGGTGCCCCTCATCAGCGTGAGCCTGGAGGGCGACGCACTGACGCTCTCATGGCCGGCCTCCGCGACCGGCTTCGTGCTGGAGACGACCTCCGCGCTCGGCGACGAGGCGGAATGGACGCCCGTCCCTGGCGCCGATGCCGCCACAGTGACGATCACGATCTCCAGGGATCCCGAGGAGCCCGATCGTGGACAGTTTTTCCGGCTGCGGCGGATCGCGCCGTGAATGCCGCGAACTGTCCTCAGGGATGCTCTTGATGGATCCCAGGCAAGTGAGAAGGGCCTGCCCGCCCGGGCAGGCCCTTCTGATTCGCACCGTGGAAGGGGAGAGATCCCGCGGTGGCCGGGCATCCGGTATCCGGGACCGTGATCTCACCGTCCGACGGCGAGTCGAAGGGATTTCAGTCGAGGGTGGCGAAATCAGATTCCAGGGACCATGCCCCGATGTCGAACGCACGGGTGGAATAGTCCGCACGATGATGGCATCCGTCGGATGCGCAAACGCTGCAGCCGAGGCTCAGCGACCGCGGGAGAGGACGACGCCGGCGGATTCGCCGGAGAGCTGGGCGCGAACCTCGCGGGCGCGCAGTGCGATAAAGGTGTTGAGCTGGTGCACGCCGTTGCGACGGGGACCGTGCGTGAGTGCGGCCTGCACGTCCGGGGCTTCGGCGGGCGCGATCGCGATCTCGAATTCGCTAAGGCGTTCGGCTGAAAACTCCGCGATCGCCGGGCGTACGATGCCCGCAAGTTCCTGGATGCGCTGTTCCAGGCGTTCAGGAACGAACTGCGTGTCGAGCAGTTGCTCGAGGTGATGGCGGTATAGCCTGACAAACTCCTCGACGGCGAAGATCCGTTCGAAGAACCGCTTTTCGCCGACCCACGGATGGAGAATGCTCGCGCGTACCCTGGAGCCCGGCGTTCCGATGTGCGGGAATTCGCCCCACGAATGGTCGAGATCCCATGGGCTGAAGCCGAAGCGGTCCGTTTCGGGATCATGCCACAGGAGGAAGTTCTGTCCGTTGTCCAGAATGCTGTCGTAGCTTGCCAGCAGCGTTGTGCAGGCGAGGAAACGAGCGAACTGATCGAGATCGATGAATTCGCCGATACGCGCCGCGAAGGTCTCTTCCGAGGAGTGGCTTACGAGCTGGCACAGTTCGATCAGGCGTCTGCGTTGGTGGTCCGTGGGATCGGTCTTGGGATCATAGACCTCATGGTACGTGTCCCAGTCGCTTCCGAGGTCCTCGAGGAAGCGTTGTGTCACCGGTTTGAACAATGCGACTTTGCGTCCGGGAAAGACCTCCGAGACCCACTCCGAGTCCGGGTTCTCGACAAGGAGGTAGAGCCCGAGCAGGCGTCGCTGCCACCGTTCGCGGATCGAGAGGAAAACCCGCGTGAAGGTCGTTCGCGGCGCCGGGATGCCCGCGTTGCGGAAGAACTCATACGCCAGCGTGTCGCTCAGGAACGACTTGTCGGCGACCAGGTTGTGCAGATTGATCGTATCGAGTCCGGCGAGCCGCTGGCCGTCGACATGCTTGTCGAGATTCAGCTTGAACGGGCGTCGGTAGCTGTTCATGGCCTGGAGGAACGTTCCGTTCCCCTTGAAGCGGACCGCGATGTTCGTGAACTGGAGACTGCCGAAGTCCGCCTTGGCGGTGGACCATGGGAAATCCCAGCCGAACACCCCGGCGATTCCGGCGCGGGATGCGCGGGGATTGCGGAGAATGGGTGTGCCATCCGGCTGGAGCCAGTCGTAGACGGGTGCGACGCGATTGGGGCCGAGATGCTGCCACTGCTCTTCCGTGAAGATGAGATGCGTCTCCCAGATCTTTTCGGGCACGAAGAGGTCGCGGGCGTGGGAGATGGTGCGGGCGTCGAGGGGTGGTCCGGTGTAGGGGACGCGGGGCTCCGCGGGCGGTTCGGCAGGAGTGGCGAGCTGTTGCTCCATCGACTTGCGGAAGATCCAGCCCTGAACGCTGGAGTTCTGCCACAGCAGGACACCGACCGTGATGATTCCGAGCACGGCGATGGCGCCTACGCCCGCCACGACGACTGCGGCGATGAGGAGGCGTTCCCAGGTTGGGAGGCGCTTGCGGGGATGGGCGGGAGGCGGCTTGATGATTCCATGTAAAGCAGGCGGCGGCGCGCGGCAAGGCGGAACCTCGGGGTGCTGGCTCGACGGGCGAGGGCGTCCCGTTGGATCCCGCGGGGGTGGTCTCATCACTCGACGCAGGTGACGGACCATCCCGGTTCATTTCGGCGGCGGGGGCGAGGCGGTTCAAGGGCACTGCTGAAAACGGTCGGAGTGGGGTGGCGCGTCCGCGGCGAATGGGGACTCGCGGGTGCGCGCGAGCTTCGCCGGGATTCTTTGCGTGGCCCGCCCCGGCCGCGACCAGCTTGCGCGAACGCCCGGGGCGACCGAATCGCGTCTTATCACGGGCATTTTCGTACCCTACGCCTTTCCAGCCGCGTCGCGCGGACCAGCGCATACCTTCCGACTCATGGCCAGACAATCCATCCCCGCGGTCCGGGACGGTGCCAGACAATGCATTCGCGGC
>CAYMDA010000023.1:0-56281 GCA_964389135.1 uncultured Verrucomicrobiota bacterium
ATCGAGCTTGAAGACAAGTTCGAGAACATGGGCGCGCAGATGCTGCGCACCGTGGCTTCCAAGACCAACGACATCGCCGGTGACGGCACCACCACCTCAACCGTTCTGGCCCAGTCGATCGTCAATGAAGGCGTCAAGGCCGTTGCCGCCGGCATGAACCCGATGGATCTCAAGCGCGGCATCGACCTCGCGGTCAACGAAGTCGTCTCGACCCTTGCCTCCAAGGCCGTCAAGATCACCTCGTCCTCGGAAGTCGCCCAGGTCGGCACCATTTCTGCCAATGGCGAAAAGGAAATCGGCGAGATGATCGCCAACGCCATGCAGAAGGTCGGCAATGAAGGCGTCATCACCGTCGAGGAGGCCAAGACCGCCGAGACCGAACTCGATGTCGTTGAAGGCATGCAGTTCGACCGCGGTTACCTCTCGCCCTATTTCGTGACCAACACCGAAAAGATGGTCGCGACGCTGGAAGACCCGCTCATCCTGCTGCACGAAAAGAAGCTCTCGAACCTGCAGGCTCTCCTGCCGGTCCTCGAAGCTGTCGTTCAGTCCAACCGTCCGCTGCTTATCATTGCCGAGGACGTGGAAGGCGAAGCGCTTGCCACCCTCGTCGTCAACCGTCTGCGCGGCGGCCTCAAGGTTGCTGCCGTCAAGGCTCCGGGCTTCGGTGACCGCCGCAAGGCCATGCTCGAGGACATCGCGATCCTCACCGGCGGCCGCTGCATCACCGAGGACCTCGGCATCAAGCTTGAGAACCTCCAGATCGAGGACCTCGGCCGCGCCAAGAGCGTCGTCGTGGACAAGGAGAACACCACGATCGTCGAGGGCGCGGGCAAGAGCTCCGAGATCCAGGGCCGCGTCAACCAGATCCGCCGCCAGATCGAGGAAACCACCAGCGACTACGACCGTGAGAAGCTGCAGGAGCGCCTCGCGAAGCTCGCCGGCGGTGTCGCCGTCATCAATGTCGGCGCCGCCACCGAAACCGAGATGAAGGAGAAGAAGGCGCGCGTCGAGGACGCGCTCCACGCGACCCGCGCGGCCGTGGAGGAGGGCATCGTCGCCGGCGGCGGCGTGGCGCTCATCCGCTGCCTGCCTGCGATCGAGGCCGTCAAGGGTGCGAACGAGGACGAGCAGATCGGCGTGGACATCGTCCGCAAGGCGATCGAGTACCCGCTGCGCGCGCTCGCCTCGAACGCGGGCGTGGACGGCTCGCTGGTCGTCCAGGAGGTCCGCCGCCGCAAGGGCAACGAGGGCTACAACGTTGCCACGGGCGACTACGAGGATCTCGTCCGCGCCGGCGTGGTCGACCCGAAGAAGGTGACCCGCACCGCACTGCAGAACGCCGCCTCCATCGCGGCGCTCATGCTCACGACCGAGGCGCTCATCACCGAGATCCCCGAGAAGGAGAAGAAGCCCGCCGCCGATCCGCATCACGGCGGCATGGACTACTGATCCCGAGGAACCGGGAGCGGAGCCTCGCCGGTTCCGCGATCGGCAGATTCCCCGCGAAGGGCCGGCATCCAGCCGGCCCTTTTTTCATGGCCGCACGAGGTGGCGGGCGGGGCGGCTCAGTCGCCCCCGGCGAGCAGTTCTCGCAGGCGGGTCTTGAGGACCTTCCCGGTCGCGTTGCGCGGCAGTTCCGGGAGGGTGACGATGCGGCGCGGGAGCTTGTAGTCGGCAAGCCGCTCGCGCAGGTGGGCGAGGAGCCTGTCCTCGTCGAACGCGGCCCCCTCCTCGACGGAGACGAACGCCACGGGCCGCTCGCCCCGGCGTTCGTCGGGTTCGCCCACGACGGCGGCCTCGCGGACGCCCGGGAACAGGTGGATCACCTCCTCGATCTCGCGCGGGTACACGTTCATGCCGTTGGGCTTGAGCATGTCCTTCTTCCGATCGGTGATGACGAAGTAGCCGTCCGGCCTTCGGTGGCCGATGTCGCCGGTGAGAAGCCAGCCGTTGCGGAACGCCTCCGCCGTCTTCTCGGGTGCGTTCCAGTAGCCGCGCATGACGTTCCCGCCGCGGACGCAGATCTCGCCGTCGGTGCCGTCGGGAACGACGTTGCCGTCGTCGTCCTGGACGGTGACTTCCACGCCGGGAATGGGGATCCCGATCGTGCCCGGAATCCACGGCCCCCGGACGGGGTTCACGGAGACCACGGGACTGGCTTCACTGAGTCCGTAGCCCTCGATGAGCGGGATGTCCGGGAAGCGCGCGTTGAACGCGTTGAGGATCGCGGCCGGGAGCGGGCCCGCGCCGCTGATGCACAGGCGCAGGGGAAGCTGCACCCCGGCCGGGATCGCGGCGAGGGCGCGAAAGACCTGCGCCATCGCCGGCAGGATGGACGCCTGGTTGCGAATGAGCTCGGCGAGCATCGCCTTCGCGGGCTGCAGGGACTTGATGAGGACGATCGACCCGCCCGTCAGCAGCGGGAGGAGGATGCAGACGGTCAGCATGAAGCTGTGGAACATCGGCAGCATCAGCGCGAACCGGTCGAACGAGACGATCTCGAGGATCTGCCGGCAGCTCTCCACGTTGTGGAGCAGGTTGGAGTGCGTGAGCATGGCGCCCTTTGGCCGGCCGGTCGTGCCGGACGTGTACACGAGCAGGGCGAGCTGATCGGGACCGACCTTCGAGGGGGCGTCCTCGCCGGCCGGGGGCACGGCGGGAAGATCCTCGACAAACCAAACCCGCAGCCGGGGACGGGTCGCCCGCAGGCTCTCGACATACGGGGTGAAGGCGCGCTCGATGATCAGGAGTTCGATCCCGGCGTCATCGACGAGGTAACCGACCTCGTTCGGCTTGAGGAAGCTGTTGACGGGGACGACGACGGCGCCGGCATGGAGGGAGCCTAGGAGCGCGGGGACGAAGTCGGGCCGGTTCTGAAGCCAGAGGCCGACGCGGTCCCCCGGCAGGATTCCGAACTCCTCGCGGAGGTGGCGGGACAGGTTCAGGGTTCCGGCGCGGATCTGGCCGTAGGACCATGAGTCCTCGCCGTGGAAGATGGCGATCCGGTCCGGCTGGGACCGGGCGGTTTCAAGGAAGCGGTCGCAGAGGTTCATGTCGGGAGGGATGGCGCTTCATGAAACCCGGAGGAACGCCCGTCAAGGCCGCGATTGTTTCGCGCGGGGCAGTCGCGCTTTAATCGGGGGGTGATTGACACGGCCGAGCGGCTCGCCGAGGCCCTCAAGGAATTGCGACATGCGCGGTGGATCGCCCTCGACACCGAGGCGGACAGTCTGCACGCGTACCCGGAGAAGCTTTGTCTGCTGCAGCTGAGCCATCCAGGCGGCGAGCTGCTGGTGGATCCTCTGGCGGGTCTCGATCTGCGGCCGCTCCTCGCGATCCTCGCGCGCCACGAGCTGATCCTCCACGGGGGCGACTACGATCTCCGGCTGATGTATCGCACGTGGAAGTTCGTGCCTTCCGCGCTGTTCGACACGATGACCGCGGCGCGCCTGGTGGGGGCGCGCCAGTTCGGGCTCACGGATCTCGTCCAGCAGTTCCTCGGGATCCGCCTTGAGAAGGGACCGCAGAAGGCCAACTGGGGGCAGCGTCCGCTCACGCCGCGGATGGTGGCGTACGCCGAATCCGACGCGCGTTATCTCAAGCCGCTGCAGGAGAAACTGCACGCGGAGCTGGAGCGCCTGGGCCGGGTCGAATGGCACAAGGAGGTTTGCGCCCGGATCGTGCAGGAGGCGACCCGCATCAGCCCGCCGGACCCGAACCTCGTGTGGCGCCTTCGCGGCAGCCATGCGCTGGATCGCCTCGGTCTCGGCATCCTGCGGGCCCTCTGGCACTGGCGCGAGGCGGAGGCCATTCGCGCGAACCGTCCGACATTCCACATCCTCGGGCCGGACGACCTTGTTGAACTGGCCTCCGCCGCGTCGCGATGGGGGGCCGTGCCGCACCGTCTGCCGCGGCATCTGACGGCGCGGCGCCGGGAGGGCCTCATCAAGGCGATCGAGGGCGCGCTCGCGCTGCCGCCTTCCGAACTTCCCGAGCGGCTGCGCCCCGAGCATCGCCGGATTCCGCTCGCCGTGGGGCGGAAGGCCGCGCTGCTGCGCGAAAAGCGCGACAGGCGTGCCGCGGAACTGAATCTCGAACCCTCCTTCCTCGCGAGCCGCGGTCAGTTGCTGGAGCTGGCGGAGACGGGCGACTGGACGAAGACGTCGCTGATGCGCTGGCAGGCGGAGGCGCTCGGGGCGGTGGGGGGGAGCCCCCGGGGCGACGCCGCCGAGGCCGGCTGAGACGGCGTTCCGTCCCGCCGGAACCGGCGGGATCCGCCGGCGACGCGGCTCACCGGTCCTGGTCCCACTTTTTTCCGGCGAACCACGATTCGCGCCGCGCGATGTCGATGAGCTCGTGCGGGTGCTGGAGCGTCGCCGACTCGAGCCGCACCAGGCGGAGGCGCCGGTCCGCGAGGTGCCAGCCGCTCCACAGGATGCGTCGCGCGTAGAGATGGTTGGAGAAGGCGCGGTCACCGAGCTCGAACCACCACATCGCCGTCGCGGTGTTGCCGTCGCGCTCGAGTTTCAGGGCCGTCGCCTCGCCGAGCGGGTGCGGGGCCCGGATCCGCTCGACGACGTGCCAGCCGCGGCGGCGCAGGGTGCGCTCCGGGGATTCGAGGAGGTACGGGTTCTTTCTCGGGAGCGCGATCATGACCTGGACCGCGCCGTGGGGACTCGGGACACGGAACCAGCCGGGCTCGAGCGGGGCGAGGAGGTCGTCGGTGCCTGAATCATCGGCCGGCGCATGGGCGGCCGGCATCGGCATGTCGTGCTCGGGCCAGAAGGCGGAGGCCGTCTGGAAGAGCATCATGAGCCCGAGGAGGATCAGCGCGAATCGCTTGGGGGGCACCCAGCCCTCATCCCCGTATCCCTGCGCGCCCGGGACGGGCAGCGGCTGTTGCGCGACCCATGCGAGCGCCGCGAGGCAGATGAATCCGAGGGCGAGCCGCGCGATCAACCAGACGCTGGGCGTCGCGATGCCGACGGGGTAGGCGTCCGGGAAGGCCAGCAGGAGGAACGTGGTGGCGCATGCCAGCACGAAGGTCCGCAGGGGCCAGAAGCAGTGCCAGGAGATCAGCCCGATGAGCGCGAACGCGAGCGCGACACGGCGCAGGTGCTCGGCCGTGGCGAACTCCGCGAAGAGCGTGAGGGCAAGGCCGCCCGCTACCATGGCGACGGACCGCGAGTGCAGCGGGCCGCGCGGGGTGCGCAGGCGCAGGTCGAGGAGGATCAGGACCAGCACCGCGACCCCGGCGATTCCGATGATGTCCCCCGGTGTGAACCGGACCGTCTCGAGCGGGAGCGCGTGCATGACGGCGACGACCAGGACCGCGAGCCACGGCGGATATCGGCGCCCCGCGAACCAGTGGCGCAGGGTCGCGCCGGAGACGAAGGCGCGGCTGGCGTTCTCGAGCGGCCGGGCGATTCGCGAAAGGACGAGGATGCCGACGCAGCCGAGCAGCCATGGCACGGCCGAGCGCAGGAAGGGATCCGTTTCCTCCCAGCGGGGGATCACCCGCGGGAGCCACGTGACGACCGCAAGGAACACGGGGAGCGCCGGCAGCGCGAGCCAGAAGGCGCGCCCGCGGAGGAACAGTGCAAGGCCGAGCAGTCCGCAGTATCCGAGGACGCGCGCCTGGGTGGTGGCCAGGGCGAGCGGCAGATGGAACACGGGATTGCCGAGCGGATCATCGAACAGGGTCGCGACGGGGAGGCGGCTGCCTTCGAAATCGAGCCAGAACGGCAGCGCGGTGAGCAGCAGGACGGGCATCTTGAGCCACTCGGCCCAGTCCACTCCGGGCCGCGCCGGACGAAGCCACGCGATGCCGAGACAGACGAGGCCGAGGTCCATCAGGAGGACCTGCCCGCTCGCCAGTCCCACGGCGAGCACCAGGGCGGCAATGAGTTGTTCCTGCTGGCTCTTCTCCGGCTGGATCGCGAACCCGAACCGCTCGACCTTGAAGAGCGTCGAGACGACGAGGAGCGTGATCGGCAGCGACAGGACGCAGAGGATCAGCTCGGAGGGCCATGAGTTCCGCTGTCCCCACGCCACCACCACCGTCAGGTAGAAGACCAGCCACGCCGCCGCGTGCAGCCAGAAGGCGGCTGCGCCGGCGTCGGACTCAGGCGCGTGATCGGCGACGCGACGGGGGGATGCTGCCATGACGCTCGAAGGCATGGGCCGGACTGCGGATCCTCGCGGATTTATCGGGTCAATCGCGGCGCCGCCCAAGCAGGAAATCGTGGGCAGGGAACGGGCAAGGGCCCGTGGCGCGATGCTCGCGCCGCAGGCGGCTCGGGGCGGGTCCGCACGAAGTCACGGCGCGAGCAGTTCGAACGCGTAACCCTTGAGGTATTCGGTCTCGGGGACCGCGGGAAGCACCGGGTGGTCGGGAGACTGGGTGTAGATCGCGAGGCGGCGAAGCTGCCGTCGCGCATCGAGCGCGGCCTCGCTGATGACGCCCTGGAACGTGCGCGCGTCCACGTGATGCGAGCAGCAGAACGTGGCGAGCACGCCTCCCGGGCGCAGGAGTTTCAGAGCGCGCAGGTGGATTTCCTTGTAACCCCGCAGCGCGTCGGGCACGGCGGCGCGGTTCCGGGTGAAGGACGGCGGGTCAAGGATGATGAGGTCATAAAGCGATTCCGGATCGGCCGGGGCGGCTTCGCCGGTCGGCTGGCGCGTCTGGGCACGGAGCCAGTCGAAGACATTGGCCGCGGTGAAGGTGCAGCGGTCGGCCAGGCTGTTGGCCCCGGCAAGCCGCCGGGCGACCGCGATGGCGTCCTCGCTCTGGTCCACCGCGGTGACGTGGGCCGCGCCTGCGGCGGCCGCGTGCAGGGCGAAGCCCCCGATGAAGCTGAAGGCGTCGAGCACGCGTGCGCCGGCGGCGAACCGCGCGACGAGCGCGTGGTTGACCTGCTGGTCGAGGTAGAGACCGGTCTTGTGGCCGGCCTGGAGGTTGGCTTCGAAACGGAGCTGGTTGATGCGGACCGGGAGGGTCCGCTGCTCGTCGTCGGAAAGCTCGCCGGCGAGCAGACCGGCCTCGTCGGGGAGTCCCTCGAAGCGGCGGGCGCCCATGTCGTTGCGCTCGAGGATCGCGCGGGGGTTCAGTAGCTTCTGGAGGATCTCGGTGATGACGCGCTTGCGGCGGTCCATGCCCACGGAGGACATCTGGACGACGAGAACGTCCTCATACTTGTCCACGATGAGCCCGCTGAGCAGGTCGCCTTCGGCGTGCACCACACGGTACGAGGAGGCGTCCGGGAGCACGCGGCGGCGGAGGTCGAGCGCCGTTCGGATGCGCCGCTCCAGGAAGGCGCGGTCGAGTTCCTCGCGTTCGTGGGAGAGCACCCGGATGCGGATGCGGGACCTGGAGTTGTAGAAGCCGACCCCGAGGAATCGGCGCCGATGGTCCTTGACCTGGATGATCTCTCCGTCGGCCGGCTCGCGGGTCAGCCGGGAAATCGAGCCTTCGTAGACCCAGGGATGCCCCGCGACGACGCGGTCCACGTCGCCCGGTTTGAGGTAGGCGGTCGGGAGGCGGTCGTCCGAGTCGACCGGGTCGCCATGGGGCAGGGAAGCGCGCCGTTGTACAGCCATCGTCCGGCCATCCAATACGGCGCGGAGTCGGAGGGCAAAGCGGTTTTTGGGGATCCGCCCCTTCAGGGGGGGCCGCGGGCTTCAGCCCTCGGGCGTGAAACCCATCACCACGTCGAACCGCGCGGCGAGCTCGCCCGCGGGCGATTCGGGAATCGGCTTGAACTCGACGGTGACGGCATCGCGCTGCGCGGGTTCCCGGATGCCCTTCCAGACGGAGTCCTGGGCGTTCAGGGGCTCCCCGCGCACATAGCATTGCGTGGTGAACTTCTCGCGCCCGGGGCATTTCACGGCGAAATGAATGTGCGGCGTGCGGCCCGTGTAGGGGACCGGCTTGATCGTTCGGAACAGGTACTCCCCGGTGGACCCCGTGACGAACCGGCCGAAGCCCTGGAAATTTGAGTCCATGCGGTCGCGGGGTCCGCCTCGCGTGTGGAGATAGACCCCGTTGCGGTCGCACTGCCAGATCTCGACGGTGGCCCCGCGGATGGGTTCGCCCCGCGCGTCGAGGATGCGTCCGCTGAGCCAGGTGACCTCCCCCACGGCGGGGGTGATCTGGTCATTGATGATGAGCAGGTCGTTGTCGGTGTCGAGGGGCAGCTTGTCGGGATAGAACGGGCCTTCGGTCTGGCGCGGTGTGAGGACGAGCTGCTCGGCGAACGCGCCGGGCACCATGAACAACGCGGCGGACCAGGTCATGCGCGCGAGGAAGGCGCGGCGATTCGTGGGATTCATGGGGGCGTTCATGGTTTCGAATGAGTGCCGGATTCGCCGGAATTGCGCAATCGGGAAACGGGCGCCGGCCGTGCGATGCGGGAGCCGGGCGGTGCTCTCAGAGATTGCGGCGGAATTCCGCGCAGGCGGCGGCGATGTCCGAGGCGTTCAGGATGGCCGAGACGACGCAGACGCGGCGCGCGCCGGCGCCGAGGACGGCGTCGAGGTTGGCGAGGGTGATGCCCCCGATGGCGAACCACGGCACGGTCGTGATGTTCTGTGCGGCCCAGCGAACGTACTCGAGGGAGACGGCGGGGCGGCCGGGCTTGGTGGGAGTGGGAAACACCGGCCCGATCGCGACGTACGCGGCGCCGGCGCGGAGGGCCCGTTCCGCCTGGTCGGGCGCATGGGTGCTGAGTCCGATGGCGGGCGCGGGCGCGGGGAGCTTCAGGTCCGAGACATGGGTGTGGCCGGCGTCGAAGAAGTCCTCCTGCCCGAGGTGCGCGAGCGGTGCGCCGATGCGCGCGGCGATGTCGGGGTGGTCGTTCAGGACGAGGGGAACGCCGTTGATCTCGCAGACGGCGAGGAGGGAGGCCGCAACGGGCATGATCATCTCGCGGGTCCAGTCCTTCGCGCGGAACTGGATGATGTCCGCGCCGCCCTCGCAGAGGCGCGCGGCGACATCGACGGGATCGCGGCCGTGGAGGTAGGCCGTGTCCACGAAGGCGTACAGCCGCGCCCGGCTGAGCGCGGGAGCAATGGGGTCGGGATGTGGCAAGGTCAGGCGAGGATGTCGTGGACGACGTTGCCGAACACGTCGGTGAGGCGCATGTCGCGCCCCTGGAATCGAACGTTCAGGCGCTGGTGATCGATGCCGAGCAGGTGGAGCATGGTGGCGTGGAGATCGTGCACGGAGACGGGGTTCTCCACGACGTTGTAGCCGAGCTCGTCGGTCGCCCCGTAGGTGAGTCCGCCGCGGATGCCTGCGCCGGCCATCCAGATCGAGAACGCCTTCATGTGGTGATCACGGCCGTCGCCCTGGGCCATCGGGGTGCGGCCGAACTCGCCGCCCCAGATGATCAGCGTGTCGTCGAGCATGCCGCGGCTCTTCAGGTCGCGGACCAGCGCCGCGCATGCCCTGTCCACCTCGTGGGCGGTGCCGGCCACGTCGCGCTTGATCGCGCCATGGTGATCCCAGTCGCGGTGGTAGAGCTGGATGAAGCGCACGCCGCGCTCGGCGAGCCTGCGCGCGAGCAGGCAGTTCGACGCGAACGAGCCGTCCCCCGGTTTCGCGCCGTACAGGTCGAGGATGTGCCGGGGTTCGTTCGACACGTCCACCAGTTCGGGGACGGAGGCTTGCATCCGGAAGGCCATCTCGTACTGCGAGATGCGCGTGAGGATCTCCGGGTCGGCGGTGGTCTCGTGCTGCAGGCGGTTCATGCGGGTGACCGCGTCGATCACCTCGCGCTGGTGCCGGCTGGAGACGCCCTCCGGGTTCCCGACATAGAGGACCGGATCACCCTTGGAACGGAACGGAACTCCCTGGAAACGGCTCGGGAGGAAGCCGGCGTGCCACTGGCGCGCGGAGATCGGCTGGGCCTGCCCGTACGCGCCGGTGGACATCAGCACGACGAAGCCGGGCAGGTTCTCCGATTCGGTGCCCAGGCCGTACACCACCCACGAACCCATGCACGGCCGGCCGCTGATGAGCGTGCCCGTGTTCATGAAGGTGTGCGCCGGATCGTGGTTGATCGCGTTCGTGTGCATCGAGCGCACGATGCAGATGTCGTCGGCGATCCCGCCGATGTGCGGGAGGATCTCGCCGATCTCCTGGCCCGACGCGCCGCGGCGCGTGAATCCGTGCTGCGGCCCGAAGCACTTGAGCGCCTGGCCCTGGAGTTGCGCGATCGGCTGGCCACGCGTGAACGACTCGGGCATCGGCTCGCCGTGCATGCGGGCGAGCTTCGGCTTGTAATCGAACAGCTCGAGGTGCGACGGGCCTCCGGCCATGTACAGGTAGATCACCCGCTTCGCCCGGGCGGGGTGATGCAGGGGATGCACGACGCCGGTCCAGCGGTCGGACCCCGTGGCGGGCGGCGCGGCCGCCCCGGCCGGCGTGGAACGCCCGAGGAGCGATGCGAGCGCCGCCGAGCCCAGACTGAACCCGGTGCGACGCAGGAAGGTCCGGCGGTTGATCTGCAGCGCGGCAGCCGGATCGAGCGTGGTCATGGCTCGAGCATACGGGTCCGTGCGTGGGGCTCCAGCCCGAGTTGAAGCGGGGGCGGATCCCGCGGGGAGCCGCATTTCGCGCGGCGTTACGGCGGGGAGTGGCGCGTGGCCGGATGCATCGCCCTCTTGGAGAGGGTCCGCGGAACGATTACGCTCGCGGGTGAAATGACGAGCCTCGAGACACGGCCGGCGGGTTCACCCGGGCCGAAGGCGGCCGGGGTCGGGCGTCCGCGACTTCCCGAATGGCTGCGGCTGCCCCTCCCCACGTCGGCTGCGTACGCGCGCACGCGCAACGTGCTGCAGGACCTTCGGTTGCATACGGTATGCGAGAGTGCGCGCTGCCCGAACCACTGGGAGTGCTGGGGGCGGGGCACGGCCACCTTCATGATCGGAGGCGATCGATGCACCCGCGCGTGCGGGTTCTGCGCCGTCAGCACGGCGAAGCCGCTGGCCCTCGAGGCCGACGAGCCCGAGCGCGTGGCCGAGGCCACGCGGCGAATGGGGCTGCGCCACGTCGTGATCACGGCGGTGGCCCGCGACGACGTCGCCGATGGCGGCGCGGATCACTTCCGGCGGACGATCGAGGCCGTGCGCGCCCGCAACCCGGGGATTGTCATCGAGGTGCTCACGCCGGATTTCCAGGACAAGGACGACGCGATCCGGACGGTGCTCTCCGCGTCCCCCGAGATCTTCAATCACAATCTCGAGACCGTGCGGCGGCTCACGCCCTCCGTGCGTCATCGGGCGACCTACGATCGTTCGCTGAGTGTGCTGGGAAAGGTCCGGCGAATGGGATCGCCCGGCCTGCTCACCAAGTCCGGAATGATGCTGGGACTCGGGGAGCGCGAGGAGGAGGTGCTCGAGGCGATGCGGGACCTGCGTTCCGTGGACTGCGACATCCTCACGCTGGGTCAGTACCTCCAGCCGACCGTCAGGCACCTGCCGGTCGTCGAGTTCATCCCGCCCGCGAAGTTCGACTGGTACGCGCGCCAGGCGGAAGCCATGGGTTTCCGGCATGTGGCGAGCGGACCCCTCGTCCGCAGTTCGTATCATGCGGATGAAGCGGCCCACCGCGCCCACGAGGGAGAGCGGGGGCCCGGGCTGCAGGCAGCGCAGCAGCGGGAGTCCGCCTGAAGTCGGGGGCCGGCCCATGGAGGCGTCCGGACGCGGACGTCTCACGGCTGCGGGATCGGGCGGCCCTTCCGCCGTTCCGCGAGCATGATGAACAGCGCGAGCAGCGCGAGCCCGAACAGGGCGGCCGCGAAGGCGGTGGCCATGATCTTGAGCGCCTGCCCGCGCCGGACCAGACGCTCCGTTTTCATGCGCTCGAGTTCGAGGAAGGCGGCGAGCTGTTCCTCGGCGGCCACGAGCTTGAGGGGCTCCTCCCGCAGACGGTGCGTGAGCCACGCACCCTGGGGCGGTCCGAACGGGGGAGGGAGTTCCCGCAGTTCGGCCGGCGTGGGTTTGCGAAAGCCGGTCTCGGTCCAGAACGGCCCGTGCTCCAGGGTCCAGAGGCGGTGGGTGCCCTGCTGGTTCGCGAGGGCGAGGACGCGGCTCCACAGGGCCGGGACCAGCTCGGCCTCGAGGTCCGGGCGCCGGATGGCGAGGCTGTGCACCTGGGCGTGCTGTCCGGCGAACCGCAAGGCGAGCGCGCCCACGATCCAGTCGTGCGAATCCAGCGCGAGCTGGAACTCCGTGAAACGGCGTTCCAGCTCGAACTCGGGAAGGCGCGATTCACGCCAGAGACCGCGAAGTCCCTCGAGGTCATCGAGGGTCGCCCGGCGAAACTTGATTCCGGTGAGGGACATGGAGGGTGGATGAGATGGGGATGGCGGAGCAGGAACGATTCCGCGGAACTCTGACGGGTGGCGGGGGGCGCGCCGGCGGATTCGGCGCGGACTCCCCTCGAACGACTACGTGTTCATGAACCAGAGCAGCGTGCCCACCACCGCGGCGGCGGCGACGCCCACGAGGATGGACCAGCGAAGGATGCGGCGGCGTTTGAGGCGGTTGGCGCGCGTCATGCCGGGCAGCAGATAATACAGGCCGTGCTTTTTGCGGCGGCTGCCGAAGAGTGCCATGTGCGCGCTGTTTATGGCCGCACGGCGAGCAATGCTGTCAATGAGTGTCGCTTGGTTCTCCCCGCGCGCGGGCGGATCGCCGGGAAGGTGCGGCGAGATCCGGGTGAATCGTGCGGAAGGTGAGATTGATCCGCGGAGTAACGACGCGCGTGGCCTTCGGAAGGCTGTGGACCCAGCATGCCTGGGTGAGACCCGCCATCAGGAGCAGGCTTCCGTTCTCGAGAACGATCGAGATGTCCTGGCGTGTCTGCTTGTGGCGGAAGCAGAACCGCCGGTCGGCGCCGAGGCTGACGGACGCGATGACGGGGTTTGGGCCGAGGGCCGGTTCATCATCGCTGTGCCATGCGATCCCCTGTCCGCCGTGCTCGTATAGATTGAGGAGACAGGAGTTGAACGTGGCATTCGACCGCTCCTCGACGATTCGCCGGAGTCGGAGGAGTTCCTCCGTCCATGGCAGGGCCGTGCGGGCCGTGCCCGAGTACGAGTAGGTGAAGGGTGCGTCCCCGTACCATGCGACCTGGCGGGCGGTGCGCATGCGACGCCCGAAGATCACGACCTCATCGTGGCGCCACGGGATCGAGTCCCGGAACGCGGCGAGGAAGTCCGCCGCGGAGGCGGGCTGGAGAATGGGGCCGAAATAGAGGGCCTCACCGTCGAACGGGAGGAGATTCACCGGGCGCGAGCCCGGCTCCGGGAAGAGACCCTGCTGGCGTGCGTTGGCGCACATGGCCGCTGGGAGCGAGCATGCAGCCGAAGCGGCCGCGGCACACCCCGGAACTTGCGGCTGAAGCCCGGGCCCGACGCCGCGGGGTCAGGACGCCTGGTCGAGCAGGGTCCGCAGGTTCCTGAGGAGGACATGGCCTGAAAACGGCTTCTGGAGGAAGACGTCGGGCGAGGCCGGGCCCGCGCCGTCCATTGCGGGCTGGGAGAGACCGCTCACGGCGATGATCGGGAGGCGGGGAAACTTCCGGCGCAGGGCCTTGATGAGCATGGGGCCGTCCATTCCCGGCATCATGATGTCGGTGACCACCGCGTCGATGGGATCGCCGTGACTTTCGAAGACCTGGAGGGCCTCGTCGCCGTTGGCCGCGGAGAGCACGTTGTAGCCGTGGGACGCGAGGGTCTGGCGCGTGAGCGCGTTGATGACGGGTTCGTCATCCACGACGAGGACCGTTTCGCCGCGGCCGCGGCAGGGCGGGTCCACGCGCGCGGCATCCGCGCATTCCGCGGCCCCCTGGGCGGCGGGCAGGAACACATGGAAGGTGGTGCCGCGCCCCACCTCCGTGTCGAGCGTCAGGAATCCGCCGTGCCCCCGGACGATGGCAAGCACCGTGGCCAGACCGAGCCCCGTTCCCTGGCCGATGTCCTTGGTGGTGAAGAACGGTTCGAAGATGCGGTCACGGATGGCCGGCGGGATCCCGGTGCCGGTGTCCCGGACCGAGAGGCGGACATGCGCGCCGGGGCGGGCGCCCTCGTGGGCGGTGGCGGCGCGCTGGCTGACGTGGAGGTCGGTGACGGAAATCTCGATCATCCCCCCGTGGGGCATGGCGTCCCGGGCATTCACGCAGAGGTTCAGGAGGACCTGGTGAAGCTGCGTGGGATCGCCGATGACGGAGGCGACCGGTTCGGTGATGCGGAGGCGGAACTCGATGTTCCGGGGGAAGGTCTCGCCGAGGATGCGATCGATCTCGCGCAGGAGCGTCACGGGGTCCACGAGGATCCGCTTGCCGTCCACGCCGCGGGCGAAGGCGAGGACCTGGCGGATGAGGCTGGATCCTCGCCGGGCGGTGCTCTGGATGGTGTCCACGAGGCGGGCGGCCTCGGGCTCCGACACCATCAGGCGGAGGAGTTCGCTGCCCATGAGGATGGGCGAGAGGACGTTGTTGAGGTCGTGGGCGATGCCGCCGGCGAGGGTGCCGATGCTCTCGAGGCGCTGGGCGCGGAGGAACCTCGACTCGAGCTGCTTGCGCTCGGTGATGTCCGTGTAGATCGCGAGGATGCCGCGGAACCCGTTTCGATCGTCGGCGAGGAGCGTCCACCGGCCGAGGACGATGATCGAGTCGCCGGCGCGCGTGGAATGGGTGACCTCGCCCTGCCATGAGCCCTTCGCCATGAGCTGGGTGCGGGCGCGCTGGAAGTCGCCGGGGTCGTGCGTGAGAAACTCGAGGACGTGACGTCCCTGCACCTCGGCGGCCGACCAGCCGTAGAGTCGTTCGGCGCCGCGGCCCCAGAACCGGACGCGATGCTGGGCGTCGCACAGGATGATGGGATCGGAGATCTCGTTGAGGAGGGCTGCCTGTTCCGAGATTTTCTCCTGGTCAAGGAGGCGCGCGGTGATGTCGTGCGTGAGCACGAGGCGGGCCGGGCGGCCGCGGAAGGTGACGGGGCGTCCGATGGTTTCGACGTGGATCACGGTGCCGTCCTTCTTCCGGTGGCGGCTTTGCCGGGGCTCGTCGGGAGGATGGCTGCCCTCGCGGAACATGGCGACGAAGGCGGGCACATCCTCGGGCGGGCGCAGGTCGGCGAGGTTCAGTGAGAGGAACTCCTCGCGTGCGTAGCCGTACTGCTCGAGCGCGGCCTGATTGACCTCGAGGAACCGGAGGGTGCCGGTGTCGTAGATCCACAGGGGCATCGGATTGGCGTCGAAGAGCACGCGGTAGAGCTCCTCGTTTCGCCGGAGCGATTCCTCGATCCGCATCCGATCGGAGATGTCGATCATGCTGCCGATCATCCGGATGGGCTCGCCGTTGCCGTCGCGGATGACGAAGCCGCGGTCGAGGACGTAGGCGAGGTGTCCGTCACGGCGGCGGAAGCGATACGTGGCGCTCCAACGGACCTCCTCGGAGTCGAGGCAGCGCTGGAGACCCTGCTGGAGCGCGGAGCGGTCGTCCGGATGGACGCGCTCGAGCCATTCGCCGGAGCCCCGGTGCAGGCTGCCCGGGGGGTAACCGAAGGCGGCCTCCAGGTTGTCGTTCCACCAGAGGCGATCCCGGCGGATGTCCCAGTCCCAGACGACGTCCGAGGTCGCCCGGGCGATGGTCTGGAAGCGCGCGTCCGATTCGAGCAGGGATTCCTCGGCGATCCGGCTGCGCGTGATGTCGTGACACAGGGCGATGACCTGCTCCGGGATTCCCGAATCATCCGCGTGGACGGCGAGGCTGACCTGGACCCAGGTGACGTCCCCGTCCCTGCGCAGCAGGCGCTTCTCGTAGCGGTGCGAACGCCGGTGGTTCGAGAGCAGGTCCCGATAGATCGCGAGCTCCGCATCCTGGTCCTCGGGATGGGTGAGGCGGGTGACCTCCATGCCGAGAAGTTCGACGGCCGGATGACCGGAAAGCTCGAGCAGGTGCGGATTGACCTCCACGATGCGGAGGTCGCGGTCGGTGACGAGCAGGCCCGTGGCGGCGTGTTCGAGGGCGGCGCGGAGACGCTGGTCGGGAACCTGGAGGGCGTCCTTCGCATGGTGCGTCGGCCGTTCCTCCCACGCATGGGCGGGGGCCGTCCCCTCGCGAAAACCCGCCGCGGGCGCGGTCTGGGGAAAGTCCGCAATGCCCGGTTCCCCGCCGTTTGCGGGGGCGGCGCGTTCCATTGCCTGCCCCGGGGGGGTGGGGTAGCGTGAGCCTGCTATGTCGTTCCGTGCGTGCATCGCTCTGCTTCTCGTTCTTCGGGTACTCGCGGGGGAAACTGAAGCGGCGGAGCTGATCGGCATCGAATCCGAGTGGCGGTGGAAGCGCGGGCTGGCCGAGGCGTCGGCGCCGGATCCGACGGCATGGAGGCTTCCGGATTTCGATGACTCGGCGTGGGAGACGGGTGCCGCCCCCTTCTACTACGGCGAACGGCTCTTCGGGACGTGGCTGGCCGACATGCAGGGCAATTACACGGGCGTCTATCTCCGGTGCGCGTTCACGGTGGAGGATCCGGCGGAGTTCTCGCGGGTGGAGCTGCAGGCGCTGTCGGACGACGGTTTTGCGGCGTGGCTGAACGGGGTGCCCGTCGCGCGCTTCAACGTTCCCGATGGTGAAATCCCGTACTCCGGAACGGCGCTCGGGGCGCTGAGCGAACCGCTTCCGCTCGAGTCGTACGAGATACCGGCCTTTCGGGAGATCCTGGTGCGGGGCACCAACGTGCTCGCCGTGCACGCGCTGAACTCCTCGCTCTCGGCGAGCAGCGATTTTGTCTTCGTCCTCTGGATGATGGCGGAGATCGATGAGACACCCCCGGTGGTGAGTTCGCTGCTTCCGCCGGCTGAATCGCACGTTCGGGAGCTGACCCGGATCACGGTGACATTCAGTAAGCCCGTGGACGGGGTGGATGCCGCGGACCTGCTTCTGAACGGCGTTGCAGCCACGAATGTGACCGGCTTCGGAGGCGACCGGTATGTGTTCGAGTTCGCCCCTCAGGAGCCGGGCACGGTTTCGGTGGACTGGGCTCCGGACGCCGCCATCACCGACCTTGCACCGCGCCGGAACGTGTTCGAACCCAAAGGCTGGACGTACACGGTCAATCCCGACCTGCCGCCCCCGGGCGTCGCGCTGAACGAGTTCATGGCGGACAACAACGACACGCTCAATGACGAGGACGGCGACGCGTCGGACTGGATCGAGTTGTCCAACACGGCCGACGAACCCGTGAGCCTCGCGGGATGGCATCTCACGGACGATCCCTCCAACCTGAGCCGATGGACCTTCCCCAATGTTTCGGTGCCGCCGCGTGAGTTCCTCGTCGTGTTCGCCTCGGGCAAGGACCGGCGGAATCCCACGGCGCCGCTGCACACGAATTTCCGGCTGAACCGGAGCTCGGGATATCTTGCCCTCGTCCGCCCGGACGGCGGCATCGCGTCGGAAATCGCGGCCTACCCGGTGCAGTACGAGGACGTCTCCTACGGGCGGATGCCCACCGACCCGACGAGGCTCGGGTACTTCGAAGTGCCCACACCGGGGGCGGTCAACGCGGAGGGTGGCGCCGGGTTCTCCCCGCCGGTGTCCTTCTCGGTCGCGGGTGGAACCTTCCGGGGGGCCTTCGATCTCGAGCTCACCGCGGGCGGGGAGGGGACCGTCATCCGTTACACCCTGGACGGCTCGGTCCCCACCGAGGCGTCCCCGCAGTACACCGCGCCCCTCACGATCACCGACTCGACCCGGGTGCGCGCCCGTGCGTACTCGCCGGGCCTCCTTCCCGGACCCGTCTCGGCGGAATACTACATCGCGTTGAACCCCACGGCCGCCACGGCGTCCTCGACCCTGCCCCTGGTGCTGATCCATTCGTTCGGGGGCGGGCCGGTTCCGCCCGATGGCGAGTACACGGCGTTCATCTCGATTCACGAGCCCCGGGGCGGAATGAGCTCCCTCACGAACGCGCCGGACCTGCGCGCCCGCGCGAAGCTCAACATTCGCGGGTCGAGCACGCTCTATCAGCCCAAGTCGAACTACAGTGTCGAGTTCCGCGACGAGCGCGACGCGGACCTTGATCTGTCGCCGGTGGGGCTCCCGGCGGAGTCAGACTGGGTGCTGTACGCCCCGAACAATTTTGAGCCGATCCTGATTCACAATCCGCTCGCGTACCGTCTGAGCGAGAGGATCGGGCGGTACGCCCCCCGCACGCGCTTCGTCGAGGTGTATGTGCAGACGGGGACGGGGCCGGTCTCCGCATCGAACTACAGGGGCATTTACGTGCTCGTGGAGAAGATCAAGCGCGGCTCCAACCGCGTGGATGTGGACAAGCTCGAGCCGGAGCACGTGAATCCTCCCGAGGTCACCGGCGGTTACATCCTGAAGATCGACCGCCTCGACCCGGGTGACCGCGGACTCCACGCGGGCGGCCAGGTCATGGGGTTCGTGGATCCCAAGGAGGAGGAGATGGAAACTCCCCAGCGCGAACCGCAGCGTGAGTACATCCGGCAGTACATCGATGACTTCTGGAACGCACTCCACTCCGCGAACTGGCGTGATCCCGAGCGGGGATGGCGCGCGTACGTGGATGTTCCCTCGTGGATCGACCACCACATCCTGAACGTGCTGGCGTTCAACGTGGATGCCCTGCGCCTCAGCACGTTCTTCCACAAGCCGCGCGGCGGAAAACTCACCTTCGGGCCGGTCTGGGACTTTGATCGGGCACTCGCCTCGACCGACGGCCGTGACGCCAACCCGCGCGTGTGGCGCTCGACGGTCGGTGATCGAGGCACGGACTTCTTCAATTACCCGTGGTGGGGGCGCATGTTCGAGGACCCCGACTTCTGGCAGGCGTGGATCGATCGCTACCAGGAGCTGAGGAGAAGGGAGTTCAGCACGAACTCACTCTTCGGGCTGATCGATGAGCTGGTGGAGACGGTCCGGCCCGCGCAGCCGCGCGAGGAGGCGCGGTGGCCCGGGTTCACCACGCCCCGCGGCAGTTACGAGGGCGAGGTCACCCGGCTCAAGCGCTGGCTCAGGGACCGTCTCGAGTTCATGGACACGAACTTTCTCGCGGCCCCGGTCTTCAGTCTGCCGGAAGGCCAGGTGTCGGAGGGCGCCGTGGTGACCATGTCGGGCCCCCCGGGCGCCACCATTTACTACACCCTCGACGGAACGGATCCGCGCGCGCCCGGAGGAGGCGTCGCGACGACCGCGCGAACCTATTCGGGGCCGGTGGCTGTCGGCACCGGAGCCTTCGTGCGGGCGCGTTCCCGGAATCTGGCCCACCGGAACCTGACCGGACCCGATCGCCCGCCGATCTCGAGCCCGTGGTCGGGCCTGACGGAGGCGCGTTACAGCCTCGAGCCCCCGGCGGGTCCCGGCTCGGTGCGGATCTCGGAGATTCACTATCGGCCGTCCCCTCCGACCACCGCGGAACTGGCGGCCATGCCCGGGGTCGTTCGAAGCGACTTCGAGTTCGTCGAGCTGGTGAACGCGGGCGCCCGGGCGGTGGACATCACGAGCCTGCGATTCGACGCGGGCATCCAGTTCGACTTCGGCGGCAGCGCCATTCGCGTGCTGGCGCCCGGGGAACGCCTCGTCGTCGTCCGCAACCCCGATGCGTTCCGGCTTCGCCACGGAACGGATGTGCCCGTGGCCGGGACCTTCGCCGGAGGGCTCTCCTCGACCGGCGAGACGCTGCGGATCCGCAATCGCGCCGGGGAGGTCGTCGCGGAAGCGTCGTACTCCAACGCATGGTATCCTTCGACGGACGGACACGGTTTCTCGCTGGTCGCCGTCGAGGCCGCCATTCCATTCAGCGGTCCGGACGCGTGGCGGGCCGGAACGATCCGCGGGGGATCCCCCGGCGCCCCGGATCCCGCCGTCGAGTCGCCGCGCGTCGTGATCAATGAGATCCTCGCCAACCCGGCGCGGGGCCAGGCCGACGGCGTCGAACTCTTGAACCTGTCGCCTGCACCCGCGGACATCGGCGGCTGGTTCCTCACGGATGATCGCGGCAATCCCAGGCGGTACCGGATCCCGGACGGAACCGTGCTTCAGCCCGGCGAGCTGCTGTGGATCGGCGAATCCCAGTTCGGGGCGGGCGCGGGTGGGTTCGGTCTTTCTGCCGCCGGCGAGGAGGTCTGGCTGTTCGCCGCGAACGCGGTGGGCGAGCTGACCGGGTATGCGCACGGCTTCGAGTTCGGCGGATCGCCCGAGGGCGTGAGCTTCGGCCGCGAGGAACTCTGCGACGGCTCGGAGCGTCTCCTTCTCCAGGCGGCGGTCACTCCCGGCGCGCCGAATGCCGGACGCGTCGCCCCGGCGGTCGTGATCTCGGAGATACACTATCATCCCCCGGACATTCGCTCCGGCGCCGACGCATGGGACGACACGGCCCTCGAGTTCATCGAGCTGGTGAACGTGACGGGGGACGAGGTGGAACTCCACGATCCGGCGGATCTCGCGAATGTGTGGCGTCTGAGCGGCGGCTCCGTGGAGTTCGCCTTCCCGCCGGGGCGGGTTCTCGGCGCCGGCGAGACGGCTGTGATCGTGCCCTTCGATCCTGTCGCCAGCGCCGTGGCGGCGGAGGCCTTCCGAAGGGCGTTCAGCATCCCGGAGTCGACGACGCTGTTCGGACCGTGGAGAGGTTCGCTGCCGAACTCGAGCGGCCGGATCACCCTGGAACGGCCGGTCGGTCCGCGGTCCGCCGGCGGTCCTCTTCCGGCGCACGTCGTCGTGGACTCAGTGACCTATGGCGATCGGAGGCCATGGCCCGCCGCGGCCGACGGATCCGGTGCGTCGCTCCAGCGGCTCGAGTTCGCCGGCATCGGCGATCACCCCGCGGCATGGGTGGCGCGCGAACCCTCGCCGGGCAGGCTGCCCGACCCGGAGGGCGACTCGGACGGAGACGGCATGCCGGATCTCTGGGAGATCGCGAACTGCCTCCTGCCCGGCGACCCTTCGGACGCGCTGGCGGATGCGGACGGGGATGGCGCGGCCAATTTCGACGAATACATCGCGCGCACCGATCCGCGCGATCCGCACGACGTGTTTCGCTGGCAGGGGATCTCGGTGGATCCGTCGGGCGTGAGCCTGCGGCTGGATGTCCGGCCCGGGGTTCGCTATCGCGTGGAATGTCGCGATGACGCGGCTTCGGGCGAATGGCGGCTCGTGCGGGAGATCTCGCCGTCGGCGCAGCCCGGGATGATGACGGTGTCGGATCCGGCTCCCGCGGCCGGGGCGCGATTCTACCGGGTGATCGCGAGCCCGTGATCCCGGGCTGATGACATGGCGCAGGTCCGCTGCGCCCGGGGGGCATCAGGGTTCGCTTGCGCGCGGGGAGCCGATTGGCGTTCATGCGCGGATCAGACGGTGCGAACGATGAATGGATCCACGCTGGCGGAGGGCGGGTCATGAGGGCGCTTCCCGTCGCGGAACGCGAGCTGCGTGTGGCCGCGCGCCGGCCGGGCACGTACTGGATGCGCTTTGGCGCGGCCGGCGTGGCGATGGGGGTCACGGCGATGCTGATGGCCGCGATGAGCCGGGAACCGCCCCGCGATCAGAGCCAGGGGCTCTTCGTCGGACTCTCCATCCTCGGGCTGGTGTACTGCCTGCTGTCCGGCGTCCTCGCGACCGCCGACTCCGTGAGCGAGGAGAAGCGCGACGGCACGCTCGGTCTGCTGTTCCTCACCAACCTGCGCGGTTACGACATCGTGCTGGGGAAGGTCGTGGCGAACTCGGCGACCGCGATCGCCGCGCTCATCGCGCTCCTTCCACTGTTCTGGATTCCGCTGATGATGGGCGGGGTCGGTTCCGACACGGTGATGGCCGTGGCGCTGTGCCTCGGGAACACGATGTTCCTCTCGCTGGCGATCGGCATGCTCGTCAGCGTGCTGGCTCCCGACGCGCGCCGGGCCGTGGGCGGGACGGTCCTGGTCCTGATCGTCCTCACGCTCGGCCTGCCGGTCCTTCGCTGGATCCTGCTCGACCACCTCGCGCCGCCCGGGGCCGTCGCCATGCCCGGGCCGAGCGGCGGACGGCCGCTGGAATGGCTGCTCTTCGCGACTCCCGCCCTGCCCATGGAGCTGGCGCTGGAATCCATGTGGGGCCGCGGGATCTCATCGAGGATCTGGCAGAGCCTTGCCGCGCAGCATCTCCTGGGGTGGATCTCCCTCGGCACATCCTGCCTCGTCATCGGCCGGGTGTGGCGAGATCGCGCGAGCCGCCCCGCCCGCGTGCGGACGAGCAGGGCGGCCGAATGGCGGACGCAGGCCCGGAGCGAATGGCTCGAGAGGGCGCCGTTCGGCTGGGTGGTCGCGAGGGAGCAGCGGCTGACGGCCCTGGCCGGCTTCGGCCTGCTCTTCGCGTGCGGCATCGTCTGGATCCTGATCGAGAATGGCAACGAACCGGGTGTGTTCGCCGTGGTCGCGGTGACCTCCCTGATCTGTGCCGGAGGCTGGCTGAAGCTTCACATGGCGCTCGTCGCGTGCCGTCATCTGCACGAGCAACGCCGGAGCGGTGCGCTCGAGCTGGTGCTGACCACGCCGCTGGGCGCGGAAGGAGTGCTGCGCGGAACGCTCCGCGGCCTGAGATCCTTCGCGCTGCCACCGGCCATCGCGATTCTCGCGGTGGTCGGGGTGCTGCTTCTCCTGGAGCCGGTCGGGATGGGGCACGAGCGCGAGGAATTCCTCGCGCTCGTGCTCGTCGGCGCCGGAATCCTGCTGCTCGATCTGTGGACGATCGCGTGGGCGGGAGCACGGTTCGGCCTGCACTCGCGCCGGCTGGTGCGTGCCGTCGCGATGGTCGTCGGCCTGGTCATGCTGCTGCCGTGGGCCCTGTACATCTTTTCCCTCATCGCGCTTTCCCTGCTCATGTACATCACCGATGCGAGGGGCATTGTCGGACCGGATTTCCGGGATCTGCTCGCGTGGTGGGTGATCCTCGCGGTCGTGGTGGATGTGCTCCTGCTCGCGCGGGCGCAGAACCTCAGGCGTGAACTGCGGGAACTCGGCGGTGGACCGGCTCCGGGGACTGCCGCGCCGGCCTCCGGAGGGCGCGGGATCCAGCCCGCCGTCGCGCAGGGCGGAACGCCCTCCGGGGAAACGGGGCTTGCGGTGGCTGAGGTCGGGCGGATGCAATCCGGTCCGGCGTCAGCCCCAGTGAGCGAGCAATGATACTGCGGTCGAGACCGGATCCTGAACGTGAGCGGTGGTACCTGCTGCCGGCAATGCAGCATGGTGCCCGCAAGAAGTACTTCCAGAGGCTTGCGGCGGCCGTGGTCGTCGGCCTCGTGACCGCGGGGATCCTCGCCGTGATCATCTACTACGCGAACCAACCCTGAGGAGCTTTCATGGCGGAATCGACCGGGCTGGATTCGAGGGCGGCGAAGGGGCGTTGGCTTCGATTCCTGCCGATCGTCGAACGCGAGCTGCGGATCGCCGCGCGCGGCAACGCGGCCTACTGGTGGCGGACGACGGTCGCGGCGGTGGCGCTTGGCCTGATGGCCCTGATCAGCGGCTCGCTCTCGGCGGAGCGGGCCGATTCAGCCGCGCAGGGGCGGATGCTCTTCTACGGTCTGCTGATCATCTCGATCGTTTACGCCGTCATCGCCAGCGTCGCGGTGACCGCGGATTCGATCAGCCGGGAGAAGCGCGAGGGCACGCTCGGGCTCCTGTTCCTGACGGAGCTCCGCGGTTTCGACATCATCCTCGGCAAGCTTGCGGCCAGTTCCCTGAACACGGTCTATGGACTGATCGGCCTGGCTCCCCTGCTTGCCGTGCCGGTCATGCTGGGGAGCGTCTCCATCAACGCGGGCGTGCTCGCGACGCTCGCGGTGCTCAACGTTCTCTTCGTCTCGCTGAGCATCGGGATCTTCGTCTCCTCGGTGAGCTGGAACGAGCGGCGGGCGATCTTCGCCGCCCTGGTGACGTCGCTCGCGCTGTTCGTGGTGCCCCTCCTGCTGGGCGGCGTCTGGGTGGTGTTCTTCGGCGCGCGCTCGGCCTCGCAGCTCGTCGTGTCGGGCCTGAGCCCGATCTTTCCCGCGCTCGCGGTGCTGCCGAGCCCGACCGGGCCGCAGACATTCTCTCCGTACCTGGCGATCCTGCCGTCGCACCTCCTTGGCTGGCTGGCGCTGATCGTCTCGGGGTGGCTCGTCGAGACGGCATGGCACAGCCGGAGCGGGTCCCCGGTCCGCCGAACCGTGGATGAACAGGTGTTCACTCCGCGCGATCCGGCGCGCCGCGCCGCGCACCGCCGCCGGATGCTCGAGGTTCATCCGCTCGTCTGGCTCCTCGAGCGGCACCCGGGCAAGCGCTTCTACGCCGACGTCCTGGTGATCGCGATCTTCATCATCTGGGCGTGGGGCTACCGGACGTACGGCACGGGGATGTTCGGCGGCCCCGGCTGGTTCCTGACCGCGCCGCTCGCCTTCACGGTGCATCTGATCCTGTGTTCGTGGATCGTCGCGGAGACCTCGATGCAGATCCTTCAGGACAAGCGGTCGGGTGCCCTCGAACTGCTGATGTGCACGTCCCTCAGCGACCGGGAGATCATCCGCGGACACCGGCTCACGCTCCGGCGCCTGTTCCTCCGGCCCCTGCTGCTGTTCGCCGCCGCCGAGGTGTTCATCGCGTTCAACGGATTCGGCCACGCTGGGGAGGAGGGCGCCCGGTCGGGAATGATCCTGATGCTGGCGATGGCCACCGCCGTGCTGATGGACACGCATGCGCTTTCCTGGATCGGGCTTCGCCTCGCGGTGTCCCTCCCGAACGTCAATCGGGTCGGGCTCTACGCGCTCGCAATCACGCCGCTGGCGCCGCTGCTGTTCACCGCGAGCGTCTCCACGATCCTCGCGCTGCTCCCGATCCCCGGCTTCCGGGTCACCTTCGGCACCATCGTCGCCATCTGGGTTCCGACGTACCTCTTCGTGGACCTCGTGATCGGCGAGATGCTGAGCCGCCGCGCGGTGCTGCGCAATTTCCGCCGGTTCGCCACGGATGCCGAGGAGCCCATTCATCCGGCGTCGGAACGGATCCCGCGGGGATCCCCCGCCCTCGTGCCGGGATCCTGAGGGTCGCCGCCGCGAACCGCTTGAGCCGGTGGAACGACCACGGGCAGAGTCGCGGCATGAGAGCGGGATCGCGACGCATGCCTCGACTCCTCGTGCTGTGTGTCATGCTGTGGACCGGGGTGGCCGCCCGCGGCGAGGACCGCGCCCTCGAGGACTTCTTCCGGAGCTACCTGGACGAGTTGTTCGCGATGCGGCCGCTCACGGCGACCTACCTCGGGGACCATCGCTTCGACGCCCTGCTCGACGATGTGTCGACGGAGGCGAGGGAACGCTGGCTCGAGCACGCGCGGCGGACGCTGAGGGAACTCCCGCGCCGCGTGAATCGCGCGCGCCTTTCAAGGGACGGACAGATCGACTTCGAGATCCTTCGGAACGAGCTCCGGCTGGATGTCTGGCTCGCCGAGAACACGCGTCCCTTCGAGGAGGATCCGCGAACCTACAATCATTACATCACGGACAGCGTGTACCTGCTCCTCGCGCAGTCCACGCTGCCCGAATCCGCCAACGTGGCCAACGCGATCGCGCGGATGCGCCAGATTCCCCGCGTGATCGAGACCGCCCGCGCGAGCATCCGCAGGCCGCCGCGGGAGCATACCGAGACGGCCATTCGCCAGAATCGCGGGGCGATCGCCTTCTACGAGGGTGAGATCCTGAACTTCGTGCGCGACCCGGCGAACCGGGAGACCCTTGCCAGGGCGGCGGAACCGGTGGCCGCCGCGCTCCGCGATTACCATGCATTCCTCGAGTCGGAGGTGCTTCCCCGGGCCGACGGGAACTGGCGCCTCGGCCGGCGCCGGTTCGCCCGAAAGCTGGACCTCGTGCTCAACGCGGACGTCAGCGCCGCCGAGGTGCTGGAGGACGCCCGCGCCGAGTTCGAGCGCGTGCGGAACGAGATGTACGTCATCGCCCGGCAGCTCTGGCACAGGCATTTCCCGTCGGAACCCGTTCCGCCGTCGGACGAGGAGGGACGCCGGGAAACCATCGAGCGCGTGCTGCGCGCGATCAGCAGGGATCACGGGACCGCGGCCTCCCTGACCGACGATGTCCGTCGCACCGTGGACGACGTGAAGCGGTTCATCGCCGACCGCGGCATCCTCCGGCTCCCCGATCCGGATCGCTGTGAGATCGTGGAGATGCCCGAGTTCCAGCGGGGCAACTCCACCGCGTACATGAACTCTCCGCCTCCGCTGGATCCGAACGCCACGGCATACTACGCGGTGAGTCCACCGCCCGCCGACTGGGATGAGGACCGCGTCCGGAGTTACCTCGAGGAGTACAACCATCACATGCTCCGGATCCTGACCGTGCACGAGGCGTATCCGGGGCACTATGTCCAGCTGGAGTACGCCAACCGCCAGCCTTCCCTCATCCGGCGCGTGCTGGGGTCGGGCGTGTACATCGAGGGCTGGGCTGTTTACACGGAGCAGATGATGCTGGACCAGGGCTACGGCGACGGCGACCTGGCCCTCCGGCTGACGCAGCTCAAGTTCTATCTGCGGGCGGTGGCCAACGCGATCCTGGACCACCTCATGCACTGCGAGGAGATGACGGACGACGAGGCGATGGACCTGCTCGTACGGCAGTCCTTCCAGTCCGAAGGCGAGGCCCGGCTCAAGGTGATTCGCGCGAAGCAGAGTTCGGTGTAGCTCTCGACCTACTTCGTCGGCCGCATGGGACATGTCAGGCTGCGCAACGCGGTCCAGAGGGAGCTCGGGGAGCGGTTCGACCTTGCGCGGTACCACGAGGCGGTCCTCGCCCCGGGCGCCGTGGCGATGCGGTACCTGCCCGAGCTCGTGCGCCGGGAACTCGGAATCGAAGGCGAGAGGGAATGGGCGTTCCCGCGCGCGGAAGTCAGGCCGCGAGAAACGCGAGCAGCGCCGCGGCCAGCGCGGGAGCGTCGGGACACTCCGTCAGGTGCACCGGCTCCGCGCCTGCGCCTCCGACCGCGCCCGACGCGGGCCGCGGTCGGCACAGGGCAAAGCCGGGTCCCCATGCAGCGCCATTGAGCACGCAGGCGTCCACTCCGTCCTCCCGCAACTGACGGAGCGCTGCACGGATGGCGTCGCCTCTCGATCCCGCCAACTCGAATTTCCACCCGACGATCCGCGACGCGGGAAACCACGCGCGCAGCGACGGCAGGATCTTGGTGGCCGGTTCGAGCTCGAGCAGGACGCGGCCCGCACGCGACGGGATCTTCGGTCCGGCGATGTCGGCGCCGTCGGCCGCGCGCGCTGAGGCGACGCGAAAGTCGCACAGGGCCGCCGCGTGGCAGACCGCCTGGACGGCGGTGGTGCCGGAGAGCGACTCCATCGCCCGGGCGAGCTCATCGTTCGTCCCGAAACGGATGATCCTCGCCGCGCCGGCCGGCGGGGCGGCGGTCGCCATGTCGGACCGGAACAGGATCACCTCGTGTCCCGCCCGGGTGAAGGCGTCGCAGAGCGCCGTGCCGAGCGCGCCCGTGGACGCGTTCGTGATGCGCCGCATGCGATCGATCGGCTCCCATGCCGGGCCGGCGGTGACGACGATCGTCATGGGTGGCGGGTGGGGCTCAGGCTCGGAGCGCCGCCACCGTCGCCTCGAGCGAGGCGAGGTCGTTCACGTTCAGCGACTGCGCCTCCGGCGCGATGCGCTTCAGGAATCCGGTCAGCGCCTTTCCCGGACCGAGCTCGATGAAACGCGTGAAGCCCTTCGCCACGAGGTGCCGGATCGATGCCTCCCAGAGCACCGAGGCGCACACCTGCCGGACGAGCAGTTCGCGGATGGACCCCGGTTCCCCGTGGGGTTCCGCCGAGACGTTGGCGATCACGGGAATCCGGGACGCGCGAACGACGACCCTGGAGAGCTCCGCCTCCAGTTTCGGCTGCGCGGAAGCCATGAGCCGCGAGTGATAGGCGCCGGCCACCTGCAGGGGAACCGCCCGTCGCGCGCCGCGTTCCCGTGCGAGTTCGCAGGCCCGCGCGACGCCGTCGGCCGTGCCGGAGATCACGAGCTGCCCGGGGCAGTTCAGGTTGGCGAGCTCGATGCCGGTTTCCTCGCAGATCTGCCGTGTCGCCGCTTCATCGAGGCCCAGCACCGCGGCCATCGCGCCGGGCGTGTCCTCGCATGCCTCCTGCATGAAGATCCCGCGCGAGCGCGTGAGGCGGAGGCCGTCCTCGAAGTCCAGGGCGCCGGCGGCGGCGAGGGCGGTGAACTCGCCGAGCGAAAGTCCGGCCGTCGCGTGGAACTCCAGGTCGGGCACCCGATCCCTGAGAAGCTGAAAGGCGATCCAGCCCACGAGATAAATTCCGGGCTGCGCATTGCCGGTGCGCGTGAGTTCGGCCTCGGGGCCCTCGAAGCAGATGCGGGCGAGGTCGTATCCGAGCGCTTCGTTGGCCCGTTCGAATAACGTTCGCGCCAGCGGGGAACCTTCGGCCATGTCCCGGCCCATGCCGACGCACTGGGCGCCCTGGCCGGCGAACAGGAGTGCAGTCTTTGTCATGTGAATTCGGACGACCGGGCGAGGCGCCCGCGGGGGGGATCCCGCCGCCGCCGTCAGGCGCGCTGCGGTTCCCCGGGGGAGAGCGGGGCTTCCGCCTGCTCGCGGAGCTGGCGGCGGATCCGGTCGTGATGTTCCTCGGCGACGATGTAGCCGAGGCAGTCGGGCGCGCCGCACGCGCAGGGATGGTCGCGCCACTCTTCGAGGTCGTACCCGTAGTTGTAGGTCAGCTCCTCGCCGGGGGCGATGTCCTCGAGGGCCCAGATCCAGATGCGATCATCCTCCTGGCGAGCCTCGCAGTTGGGACGGCAACTGTGATTGAAATACCGCGCGGGATTGGGGACCGCCGCGCCGTCGAGGTCCCATTCGTCGTTGATGCAGAAGATGTACGGGTTGCCCAGCTCGCAGCGGCGGTTCGACTCGTCCTTGTCGATCCGCTCGCCGACGTACTCGATGAGACGGGTGCCGGCCGGGATGTGACGGCGGGCGAACGCGCCCTTGCCATGGATGGGTGACGAACGGATCACGAGCCATTCGTTGCCCTCAAGCGGCTCTTCGGAGGCTCCGGGAGCATTCATGACCGGAATGGCGGGGCGGGGGAGAAGGACCGTCAGGACGCCGCAACGCGCGTGCCTTCCTTGCGCCGGGCCGCCTCGATCAGCTCCCAGAACTTGGGATTCTCCTGGAGCACCTCGTCCTCGCGCATCGGGAGGCTCGAGCGGAACAGGAAATCCTTCAGGGAGTTCTTTCCGAGGATGCGGTGAACGACCAGGCCGAGCGGATGACGCTCGAAGTAGATCCGGTAATCCCCGAGGCGGAGCCGGTGCAGCACGCGTCCATTGCGCTCGAGCTTCCCGAACCGCTCGAGGTCGGTGCTCATCGCCTCCGTGGGCAGGCCGCGGAATTCGCCGAGGATGAAGAGCTGCAGGTTCTTCGGCATGGCCGCGAGCTCGGCGGCGCTCGTGGGATTGAAGATGATCTGGAAGGTCCGCATTGAACGGCTGATGTCCACCCGCCTCCCGCAGGGGCGCCGCGGAGGCGTGTGGCGCATTCAAGAGACAACAACCGAAGCGGGGACGGCAAGGAATTTGGACGCATGCCCGCGAGCGCCCCGCGGGCGGCCGGCGGGCCGGTCGGAAGGGTCCGGTTCCATGGCCGCTGTTTCGGGGCGGTTCGGGGAGCCCGACGGGGAGGTGAATCTGATGTTGCTTCCGAGTCGGATGGCGGCAGATTGCACGCAGTATTCTCATGAACATGTTTGTGATCCAGGTGATCCTCGCGATCGCCCTGTCGCTCACGGGGCACTCGCAGTCCGAGGCGGCGCCAAGCACCCAGGCTGTTCCGAGGCAGCTCCTGGAATCGCCAGCCGGCGAGAAGCCGCGCGAGCCCAAGCTCACCGCCCGCGAGGCGGGGCGCATCGCGCGCGCCACCGGGTCGGTCCTCCGCGAGGGACACTATCGGCAGGTCCCGCTGGACGACGCCATTTCCCGGACGTTCTTCACGAACTACCTTTCCACCCTTGATTACGGCCGGCTGGTTTTCACCCAGCAGGACATTGAGGAGTTCGGCCGGCGCTACGCGACCCGTCTCGATGACCTCACGATCGCGGCCGACGCCTCGCCGGCCTACGAGATCTTCCAGAGATACCTGGAGCGCCTCGCCGAGCGCACGTCGTACGCGGTCAAGCTTCTCGAGGAACCCCTGGATTTCACCGTGGAGGAGCGGTTCAACCCCAAGCGCAACGAGGAGCCATGGCCCGCGAATGAAGAGGAGGCCAACGAGCTCTGGCGCAAGCGCGTGAAGTACGACGTGCTCCAGAGCCGCCTCGGCGGCGAGAATCCGGACGAGATCACCGGCAAGCTCACCAAGCGGTACACCCGGCTGCTCAACATGATGCGCACGTACGACGAGGAGGAGATCCTCTCGCTGTACCTGACCGCGCTCTCCCATGCGTATGATCCGCACTCCGATTACATGAGCCCTTCGGAGGCGCGGCAGTTCGAGATCAACAACGTGAAGCTCTCGCTCTCCGGAATCGGCGCGCTGCTCGAGTGGGACGACGGATACACCCGCATCAAGAGTCTCGTGCCGGGAGGGCCCGCCGAGCGCAGCAAGCAGCTCAAGCCCAAGGACCGCATCGTCGCCGTCTCGCAGGGCGATGAGGAACCGGTGGACGTGGTCGAGGTGCGCCTCAACAAGGTCGTGGAACTCATCCGCGGCAAGAAGGGTTCCGAGGTCCGGCTCACGATCATCCCGGCGGATTCCGAGGACGGCACCACCCGCGTGGTCCGCCTCATCCGCGACGACATCCCCCTGGCGGAACAGTTCGCCAAGGCGCGCATCGTCGATCTCCCCACGGACGACGGGCGGACGGTGCATCTCGGCATCGTCGTCCTGCCCCAGTTCTACGAGAACTGCGCGCGCGACGTGGAAAAGCTGATCCGACGCCTGAACGAGGAGAGGGTGGCGGGGATTGTCCTCGATCTTCGCCGCAACGGCGGCGGCATCCTCGAGGAGGCCATCGAGGTCGCCGGGCTTTTCATCGAACAGGGACCGATCGTCCAGGTGAAGGCGCAGAATGGCGTCACCCGGGTGTTGGAGGATGAGAACCCGAAGGTGGCGTGGAGCGGCCCGCTCGCGGTGCTTGTCGGGCACCTGAGCGCTTCGGCCTCCGAGATCGTCGCCGCGGCGCTCCAGGACTACGACCGCGCGCTGATCATCGGAGACTCGGCCACGCACGGAAAGGGAACCGTCCAGACCCTCGTGCCGCTCGCGCAGTTCTTCGGCTGGCGCGGCTTCGGCACGGACGCCGGCAAGCTGAAGTTCACGGTCTCCAAGTTCTACCGGATCGCGGGGGGCACCACCCAGAAGTACGGGGTGACCCCGGACATCTCGCTGCCATCGGTCCTCGATCACATGGAGCTCGGCGAGTCGCACCTTCCCAACTGCCTGCCGGCCGACCGCACCACGCCGCTGACCTTCGAGAGGCTCGGCCGCGTGGAGCCGTATCTCGCCGCCCTTCGCGAGAAGTCGGCCAACCGCGTCGCCTCGAGCCGCGAGTTCGCCTACATCATGGAGGACATCGAGGAGATCAAGCGCCGCCAGGCCGACCCGTCCGTCTCGCTCAACGAACAGACGCGGATCTCCGAGAAGGAGGAGCGCGAGGCGCGCGACAAGGCGCGCGAGGAGGAGCGGAAGGCGCTGAAGACCGCCGGCATTCCCATCCTCGAGCTCACACTGGAGGCCGTGGACAAGGGACAGCCGCCGAAACTGCTCCGACCCACCGAGAAGGACGCCGAGGAGGACGAGGAAGCTTCGGCGCTGGGCCTCGCCGACGAGGACGAGAGCCGCCTGGAGCCCCACGTTCGCGAGGCCCTCGAGATCATGGCGGACTACCTGGACCTTCTCGAGGCCAGCGGTCAGCAGTGGGCGATGGAACACCGCGCCCGGGCTGCGGCCCGCTGACGGGACAACGAGACGTTCCGGCATGGATGGCCGCCCGGGGAACCGCGGCGGCCATCATGCCTTTTCGAGGGGCTGATAGGCGCCGCAGGATTCGCGTACGACGAGGCGCGGCGACAGCGCAACGCCGCGGGCCGGCAGCATCGGGTCGGCGATGCGATCCAGGAGCAGTCGAAAGGCCACGAGCGCGAGATCCCGGCAGGGCTGATGAACCGTCGTGAGCGGGACCGGCGCGAGCGCGGCATGGCGCGTGTCGTCGAACCCCGCGAGGCGGATGTCGCGTGGAACGGACCAGCCCAGGGCATCCAGCGCGCGCAGCGCCGCCACGGCGCACGGGTCGTCGGCGCAGATCAGGGCATCCGCCTGTCGTCCCGCCATCAGGCCGCGCATGAACCGGAGGTCCGCCGGCTCTCCAAGATGCACCCAGCGCGGCTCCGGATCCACGAGGCGACGCACCATGGCCTCGCGCACCCCCGCGATCCGGGCATCGACCGTAGGAGGAGGATTCGGGCGGGCGATGAAATGAATGTGTCGGCAGCCGAGCCTGATCAGGTGGTCCGCCACGAGATATCCGCCGGCCACATTGTCGATTCCCACGAGATCAAAATCGCTCCGGGCGGGGAAGGGAACGAAGTCACGGTCCAGGAGCACGACGGGGATTCCCGCCTTGCGCAGGTCTTCGGCGATGCACCTCGACTGCTCGTGGTCACTTTCGCCCGGCGCCATCAGGACGCCACTCGCGCCGCGCTTGATGAACTGGTCGCACAACTCGCGCCCCTGGTCCGCGCGGACGCGGCGCTCCAGTCTTGCATGGCTGCAGGGGCTGCCGATCACGGAGTAGCCGTGGACGCGTGCGAGCCCGGCGAGCTCCCCGCAGATCTGTTCGAACACCTCCGTCGTGGTGGCTGGCGGGAGCAGGAGGCCCACCAGCTTCTCGGAGGGCAGTTGTCTCGCCGCGCGCACGAAGGTGCCGGAGCCGGCGCGTCGTTCGACCAGCCCCAGTTCCTGGAGATCCCTCAGCGCCCGTGCGGCCGTGGGGCGGGACACGGCGAACTGCGTCACGAGCTGGGACTCGCTGGGAAGCCGCGAGCCGGGCGGGTATCGGCCCGCCGCGATCTCGGAGTGGAGAAACCGGCTGATCTGCTCGTGTTTGGTGCCTTGAGGCATGACACGTCCCGGGGTCGTCACTATCAGGGCGCGTGGTTGTCATGACAGGTTCCCGCCGGGCGGGCAATCCCGGAGGTTGGCATCCGCATGCCGCACCGGGTACGGAAGGGGTAGTGGCGTTCGCGGGATGGGTGTCGTGCGGAGCAAGGAAGCGGGCGCCGGGTTGGAGCAAGCTTATGAGATTGAGCGCGAACCTGCGGTTTTCCGTGGTCATCGCCATGGCGCTCGCCGTCTCGACGGCAGCCGGCCGCGCGGCGATGGTCGGGTTTTATCCCTTCGACGAGGACGATCCGCTGCGCGACGCGAGCGGGAACGAGAACACCCTGACCTCCACGGGGGACGATCCGGTCTATGATCCCTCGGGTGGCTTCACGGGCGGGGCGCACTACTACGGGGGCGCGGCGCACCTTGTGTCCCCGGTCAACATCAACCCGGATGTCTATCCATGGCTGACGGTCGGCGCATGGGTGAAGACGGCCAGTCTTCAGGAGGGATTGCGCAAGATCCTCGGCCATGACGACGGGGGGTATGACCGGACGCTCGGACTGGACACGCGCATGGCGGAAGGCGGCGCCGCCGGCGGACCGTTCCGCTACACCGCGTTCGTCGCCTCGGGGCCGGGCCCTGAGAACCTGCCGGGACCGCGCAGCACGAACGAATGGTCCTTCGTCGCGGTCGTGTATGACGATTTCACGACCACGACCACGGTGTACGTGGACATCGACGCGACCACGGTGGGCGACGAGCTCGTCTGGGACTCGCTCTCGGGCACCCTGATGGGCTTCGGCCAGCCACAGACCGCCATCGGAAACCTCCGGCCGGACAACATCTCCGAGGGCTGGATCGGCTACATCGACAACGTGTTCTTCTACGATGAGCTGCTCACGCCGGAACAGCTGACCCGGATGCGTGACCTGGGCACGCCGGACCTCGAGGCGGAGGCGGATCCCAATCTCTCCGTGGTGAGCACGCCGGATCGTTCGGAGCTGCCGCGATCGCCCTCCACGCACACCTTCACCATTCCGATCCGGAACGACGGCGATTCGCAGGCGCTTTCCATCACGTCCGCCGAGGTCATCGGCGCCGACGCGGAGTACTACACCGTCACGAGCTTCCCGGAGAGCATCCCGGCAGGCGGCGAGGGCACGATCGAGGTTGAGCTCGATTCGCGCGGGCAGGCGGGCGTGTTCCACGCGACGCTGATCCTGACGAGCAACGACAGCGTCCAGCCGCGGACTCCGGTGGATCTCACCGCGACGGTGCTTGCGGGGGATCTCACGGATCCCGCGCTCGAGCTCGTCACGGAAGCACCCGTGTTCGGCGATGTCGGGAACCCGCCGGTGACGCGAGAGGTCGAGATTCGAAACGCGGGCGGTTCCGAGGCGCTGAACATCAGTTCAGTCACGTTTCACGGCGGGGACGTGGAGGCCTTCACGGTCGAGAGCTTCCCCGAGAGCATCGCTCCCGGTGAAAGCGGGGTGATCGAGCTGCGGTTCGACCCTGCGGGCGGCGAGGGCACGTTCACCACGACGCTCGTGATCACAAGCGACAATGCCGCGGATCGATTCACGGTTCTGGGTCTGCAGGCTGTCGTGCCCGTCCAGAACATCCGGGCGAGACTCATCGGATTCTATCCGTTCGACGACCCGGAGAATCCGCTTCGGGACGAAAGCGGCAGGGGCAACGACCTGCTGGAGCCGGAGGATGGTTCGGTGCCGACCCACGAACCGGAAGGCGGGGTCGAGGGTGGCGGGTATCTCTTCTTCGGCACGGAACGCCTGCTGGCGCCCATCAACATCAACCCGGCGCAGCTCCCCGAACTCACCATGGGGGCGTGGGTGCGCACCGACAACCTGGAATCCGGCCTGCGCAAGATCATGGGGCATGACGATGGCGGCTGGGATCGCACGATCGGCCTCGACAACCGCGGGGACGCTCCGCTGCGGTACACCGGGTTCACAGGTTACAGTCCCGGCCCCGTCAACCTCCCTGGGCCCGAGGATACAGGGCACTGGACGTTCATCGCCGCCACCTACAACCAGGCGGCCACGACCATGCGCGTGTATGTGGACCTCGACACGGGCTCGACCGATGACGAACTCGTGAGCGACGGCGTGGAAGACACGACGTTCGGGCCGGGTTTCGGCATGGTTGCCATCGGGAACCTGTGTCCCGACGTGAACAGCGAGAACTGGGTGGGCTCGATCGACAACGTCTTCTTCTACAACGTGGCCCTGAAGCCGGAGCAGGTGGCCCAGATCCGCGCGGGCGGACGGGAGTTCATCCTCTCGGGAGGCGAGGTGCCCGGTGAGGCGCCCGAAATCACGGCGGTCTCCATCGATCCGAACGGCATTTCCATCACATGGTCGAGCGAGGCGGGCGCCACTTACGAAGTGCAGTACACCGAGGCGCTTCCCGGGAACTGGACCACGATCGCGACGCAGGCGAGCCAGGGTGCCTCGACGATGTATGTGGACAACGACGAGACCCGGCGGGGAAGGTCCGCCGGATTCTACAGGATCGTCCTCGAGCCTTAGGCGATCGGCCCGTCTCGGAAGCATGAAGGCCGCGGCCGCGTGGGAGTTGTCTTCGGACCGGGGCACGCCGGGGCTGCGGATCCCTGCCGGTACCGCGGCCGCGGGCGCGCCAGGCTCCGCAGTCCACAGCCCTCCGGCGCATTCGGGTTGCCCTTGAAACGGCCGCTCGCCTTGCGGAATGCGAGCGCCGCGGCATCAGCCCGGGTCGATCCGGCGCGCGCGAGCGCGGCCATGTTGGGCGTCCTGATGGCCGCCGCGAACATCGCCGGGCTGACCCCGGCACCGGCGGCGCAGGACGATCCCGTGCGCCGGGAAACCCACCGCATCTCGACGCTGGCCCCGGCTCCGGCGGGCACCCGACCCGGCTTTCGCCGACTGCCGCCCCTGCAAACGGGAGTGCTCTTCACGAATCGCGTCGCTCCGGAGCTGCTGGAGCGGAACCAGATTCTCGAGGTCGGCTCCGGCGTGGCCATCGGTGACATCGATGGCGACGGCAGGCCGGACCTCTATTTCTGCTCGATCGCCGGAGCGAACCGGCTTTTCCGCAATCTCGGCGGCTGGCGTTTCGAGGATGTGACGTCGCGGGCGGGCGTCGCCTGCGAGGGACAGCCATCGACCGGCGCCGCGTTCGCGGACGTCGATGGCGACGGAGACGTTGACCTTCTCGTGAATGGAATCGGTGTCGGGACACGGCTCCTGCGAAACGACGGCTCCGGGCGGTTCACCGAGGACCCCCACGCGGGCCTGCTCCGTGCCGGCGGCGCGACCAGCCTTGCGCTCGCGGACGTGGACGGGGACGGCACGCTCGACTTGTACGTGGCCCACTACCACACGGCGACGGTGAAGGATCGCCCGCGTGGCCTGGATCACGTTCGCGCCGGCTATGTCGATGGACGATTCGTGGTGATGCCCGCCGAGGAGTTCCTGCCCGTCTTCCTGCGGGACGGCGGCGTCAGCCTCTTCGAACGCGGAGAACCGGACGTTCTGTATCTCAACGACGGCCGGGGGCGATTTCGGCCTGTGTCCTGGACCGACGGCCGTTTTCTGGACGGGAAAGGGGTGCCCCTTGCGGAACCCCCGCGCGACTGGGGGCTCGCGGTTGCCTTCCGGGACCTGAACCGCGATGGCGCGCCCGATCTGTATGTGTGCAACGACTTTTTCCCCTCGCCGGATCACATCTGGATCAACGATGGCCGCGGGGGTTTCCGGGCCATCGCTGTTCATGCCGTCCGCACGACCAGTCTTTCATCCATGGCGGTGGATTTCGCCGACGTGGACCGCGACGGCGACGACGACTACCTCGTCCTGGACATGCTGGGCCGCACGCATGCGGCCCGGCACCAGCAACGCGCCAGCCGAACCCACCTCGAGGCCGTCGTCCCGATCACCGACCCGGCCGCGCGGATCGAGACGCCGCGGAATACCCTCGGGGTTCAGCGCGCGGACGGCACGTTCGCGGAACTCGCGCAGTACGCGGGGCTCGATGCCTCCGACTGGTCCTGGAGCGTTGCCTTCCTCGACGTGGACCTCGACGGGTTCGAGGATGTCCTGATCACGACCGGAAATCTGCGGGACGCGAATAACGCGGACCTGACGGCGGGAGCGGGCAACAGGATGGACGGCCGCGGGATGGCGGAGGGCCGACGGATCCGGTTTCCCCCCCGGGAGCTTCCCTGTCTGGCTTTCAGGAATCATGGCGATCTCACGTTCCGCGAGTGCGGAGCGGAATGGGGCTTCGACACCCTTGGTGTGTCGCACGGGATGGCGCTGGGCGACCTCGACGGGGATGGCGACCTCGATGTCGTGGTCAACCACGCATCCCAGGCGGCCGGGCTCTACGAGAACCTCTCGGACCGTCCGCGCCTCCTCGTGAGCCTTCACGGGCTTGCCCCGAACACCGCCGGGATCGGCGCCCGGGTGACGGTGCGTGCGCCGGGTGACCATCCCGTTCAGACCCAGGAGATCATCGCCGGCGGACGCTATCTCTCCGGCGATCAGCCGGTGCGCGTGTTCGCCGGGTTTGCCGATACCAATCGGGTGGCGGTGGAGGTCCGCTGGCGGAGCGGTCACATGACGGTCGTGTCGGACGTGCCCGTCAACCGCCGCCTGGAGGTGTTCGAGCCCCCTCGGAGCGCTTCCGATGCTTCGCCGCGGTCAAGCACCGCGGAGCACGCGCTGTTCGAGGCGCGGGAACTCCGGGGCCCGCCCGTCGCGGCCCGGGCACCGATCGAATCCGGGCGCTCGCGCCTGGCACGGATGCCTGCCGCGAGCGTCGGAATCGCGTGCTTCGACGCGGACGGTGACGGCTGGCCGGACATCGTGCCCGGCCTGGAGAACGGGAGAATCGTGGTCCATGTGAACGATCGCACCGGCGGCTTCCGGGGCCTGATCCGGCCGCTGGACGGTGCGACGGAATCGGAGTCATCGCTCGTGTGGAGAGACGCGCAGGCCAGGGCGCGCCTGCTTGTCGCCGCCGACACCGGGTTGTTCGATGTCCCGCTCGGGACCGCCGATGCGGTGCGACGGGTGGAACTTGGCGCGACGCGGCCCGGCCCGCTCGCGATGGGTGTGTTCCGGGAACGGCTCGCGCTCTTCGTCGGCGGGCGTCGCGCCACGAACGACAGTCCACTGCATGTCTCCTCGAAGCTTCTCACGTGGACGGAATCCGGATGGGAGATCGACCACGAGGCAAGCGGCGTGCTTGCGGACATCGGCGTCGTCAACGGCGCCGTGTGGACGGATCTCGACGGCGACGGAATCCTCGAACTTGCGCTGGCGTGCGACTGGGGACCCCTCCGTGTCTTCACCGCGCGCGCGGACCGCCTCCTCGAGATCACCGACCGGCTCGGGCTGCGGCGCTGGACCGGATGGTGGAACGGCGTGGTCTCGGCCGACTTCGACGGGGACGGCCGGCTCGATCTCGCGGCCTCCAACTGGGGACGCAACACGAAGTTCGAGCGGCATCGGGCACGCCCGATCCGGCTGTACCATGGCGACTTCGACGGCGACGGCACCATCGATCGGCTCGAGGCCGTCTTCGACGGCGAGACCGGCGGCTATGTGCCGATCGCCAGCCTGGATGCCCTGCGGGCGGTCCTGCCCGGGCTGGCGGCTCCCTTCGCGCGCTACGCGGATTACGGGCGCGCGGACATGGACACCCTCCTGCCGAACCAGGAGAGCCGGGGCGTGCTCGAGGCCGGTCACCTGGAGTCGGCCGTCTTCCTGAACACGACGAATGGCTGGCAGGTGCGTTTCCTCCCGGCCGAGGCGCAGTGGGCGCCGGCCTTCGGTCTCGCGGCGGGCGACTTCAACGGGGACACCCACGCGGACCTGTTCCTTGCCCAGAACCACTTCGATGTGGACCCCGACACCTCCCGCCACGACGCGGGGCGTGGTCTGTTGCTCCTTGGAGACGGGAAGGGCGGATTCACGCCCATGGCCGGCGAGGCGAGCGGCATCCGCCTGTACGGCCAGCAGCGCGGAGCCGCCGTGGCCGATTTCGATCGCGACGGCCGCCTCGACCTGGCTGTCGGAAGCATCCACGAGCCGCCTGTCCTGCTGCACAACCGGACAGGCGAACCCTGCCTGCGGATTCGGCTCGAAGGGCCGGATTGGAATCGCGACGCGATCGGCGCGGTGGCATGGCTCGAGGGGGGAGGCCGCCGCGGCCCGGCGCACCTGCGCCCGGCCGGGGCCGGATCCGGATCTCAGGACGAGCCGGTGCTCCTCATGGCGCCATTCGATGGCGCCACGCACGTGGTCGTGCGCTGGCCAGGCGGCATGGTGACGCGTCACGAGCGATCGGGGCGGAGCGAGATTTCAGTCGTGGCAAGCGGCGCCGCGCGCGGAAGACTGGGCCCGTGAACTGATCTCGAAATGCACCTGGAGGACCGCGTCGTGATCCTTGTCTCAGGCGAAGCATTGATCGACATGGTGCCGGTCGCCGGCCCGGGAGGCCGCGCGTGCCTGCGCCCACTGCCGGGCGGATCGCCGTTCAACGTCGCCATGGCGCTCGGGCGGCTCGGCGTCCCCGTCCGGTTCCTGTGTCCCCTTTCGCAGGATGCGTTCGGGGAGATGCTTGAGCGAACGCTGGCGGAGAGCGGGGTGGACCTGAGCGCATGTCCCCGAACGCGCGCGCTGACGACACTCGGCTTTGTCAGCGTGGACCCGGAGACGGGGACCAACCGCTACGCGTTCTATACCGACGGAACGGCCGGCTGCGCGCTCGAGCCGGGGGATCTTCCCGTTCCGCTCGACGCGAACATTCGCGCCGTGCACGTCGGCTCCTTCGCATTGGCCGTGGAGCCCTTCGGCACGGCCGTCGAGGAACTGGTCCTTCGGCATGCGGGCGAGCGACTCGTCGCGTTTGACCCGAATGTGCGCCCGTTTCTGGTCTCGGATCGGACGGCGTACCTGCGACGGGTGCGGGCGATCGCCGCACGCGCGGACCTGATCAAGCTGAGCTCCGAGGACCTGGAGTGGCTGCACCCCGGAATGGATCCGGAGGAGGCGGCCGCCGGCTATCTCCAGGGCGGCCGCGCGGCGCTGGTTGTTGTCACGCATGGGGGCCGCGGCGCTACCGCCCTCACACGGAATGCGCGGGCGGGCGTTGCGGCGCCGGCAGTCAAGGTGGTGGACACCATCGGCGCGGGCGACACGTTCCACGCCGCGCTGCTCGCGTGGCTGGCTGAGCGCGGGGCGCTCCATCCCGCGGTGCTGTCAGGGCTCGGGCGCGAGGACCTGGAGGAACTGCTCGCGTTCGCCGCCGATGCGGCCGCGGTGACCTGCTCGCGGGAAGGATGCGATCCGCCATGGCGCGGGCAGATGCGTTCCGCGCCGCGGCATGAGGGCGAGGGAACCGCCCGTCCCCCGGGGGCGCCCGCAGGCTTGCCTTGACGCGCCGCGTCTGGCAAATCCCCAGTCAAGGCACCACCCCCCTCCGAGCGCATGAGACTTATTCTGACCATGGCCGCCGGCTTCGCGGCTGTCGGCGTGTACGCCGCCGATCACACGCTGCACAGCTTCGAGCGGATTCAGTTGAGCGATCAGTTCTGGTGCGAGGGCGCGAACGCGGCCGACCTGAACAACGACGGAGCCCATGACATCATCGCGGGTCCGTGGTGGTGGGAGGGACCGAAGTTCGAGGTTCGCCACGAGATCTATGAACCGAGGGCGACCTTCGAGCTGAAGCTGGGGCCGATGACCACCGTGACCGTTCCCGGCTTCGAGGGAACGCTGGGCGAGAAGAACACGTACTCGGACAATTTCTTCGTCTGGCCGTATGACTTCAATGCGGACGGGTGGATGGACATTCTCGTCGTCGGATTCCCGGGCCGTGAGACCTCGTGGTACGAGAACCCGCGCGGCGAGTCCCGCCACTGGAAGCGTCACGTCGTCTTCGACCAGACCGACAACGAATCCCCCACGTTCACGGACATCACGGGCGACGGAAAACCCGAGCTGGTCTGCATCACCCGCGGCCGGTACGGCTACGCGGTCCCCGACTGGAGCCGGCCCGAGCGCAAGTGGACGTTTCACCCGATCTCGCCCGACAACAAGTACGGCAACTTCACCCACGGGCTTGGCGTGGGCGACGTCAACGGCGACGGCCGGATGGACCTCCTCGAGAAGAACGGATGGTGGGAGCAGCCCGAATCCCTCGAGGGCGATCCCGTCTGGAAGTTCCATGAGCAGTTCTTCGGGACGGGCGGCGCGCAGATGTATGCCTATGACTTCAATGGCGACGGACTCAATGATGTGCTGACAAGCCTCGCCGCCCACGGCTTCGGCCTCGCCTGGTATGAGCAGTATCGCGAGGACGGACAGATCCGCTTCCGCGAGCACATCTTCATGAACAAGGAGCCTTCCGAGAACCGGTACGGTGTGAAGTTCTCCGAGATCCACGCGATCGACCTCGTGGACATGGACGGCGACGGCGTGAAGGACATCGTCACCGGCAAGCGGTTCTGGTCGCACGGCCGCACGGGTGATCCGGATCGCAACACCGCCGCCGTGCTGTACTGGTTCCGCACCCACCGCGAGTCCGGCGGCAAGGTCGATTTCGTGCCTTACCTGATCGACGATGATTCCGGCGTCGGCACGCAGGTGGTTGCAAAGGACATCAACGGTGACGATCTGCCCGACATCGTGGTCGGAAACAAGAAGGGCACGTTCGTGCATCTCCATCGGGCGCGGAAGGTCTCGCGCGACGAATGGGCCGCCGCGCAGCCGAAGCCGCTGCACTGAGCTCGCCGGACCGCCGCGCCCTCATCGCGGCGCCGGAACGATGCACTGACGATCAGGTGCTTCCATGGCCTCTCCCTTGAGGTTCCCGCGCATTCCCACGCTGAAGTCCGTCGCGGATTTCCGAGCCCACCTCACCGCGCTGGGCGTTTCCATCCCGTGTGACGACGCCATCCTCACGGCTGAACAGTCGCCGCTCGCGCGCCCGGTCGGTCACCTCACGGTCAACGGGCGCATCATCGGAAACCGCTGGGCCATTCATCCCATGGAAGGATGGGATGGCCATCCGGACGGCACTCCGTCGGATGCGGTCAGGCGGCGCTGGCGCCGGTTCGGGATCAGCGGGGCCAAGCTGATCTTCGGCGGGGAGGCGATGGCGGTGCGTCCGGACGGCCGTGCAAACCCGAATCAGCTCGTCATCATCCCGGCGCACGCCAGGGCGCTCCGCGCGCTGCGCGATGAACTGGTCCGGGCGCATGAGGAACGGTTCGGCGCTGAAAGCGCCGCGGACCTCGTGATCGGCTTCCAGCTCACGCACTCGGGACGATTCTGCAAGCCCAACGACAAGGGCCGCTTTGAACCGCGCGTCGCGCAGCGGCATCCGCTGCTGGACGAGCGCTTCGGGGTCACGCGCGATGACCAGGTCTTCACCGATGACGAACTCGACGATCTCATCGGGGATTTCGTCCGCGCCGCCCGCGTCGCGTGGGAGGCGGGCGCGGACTTCGTGGACATCAAGCATTGCCATGGCTATCTGCTCCACGAGCTGCTCGGGGCCCATTGCAGGCCCGGTCGGTACGGCGGCTCCTTCGAGAACCGCACCCGCATGCTCCGCGAGATCGTCCGGGGCATCCGCTCCGACGGCAACCCCATCGACATCGGGGTGCGCCTCAGCATGTTCGACTTCGTCCCGTATCGTCCCGATCCGGAGCAGTCACAGCCCGGGCGGCCCGGCCCCGGAATCCCGGCGGAGCACCACCAACTGCTGCCGTATCGGCATGCGTTCGGCGCGCATCCGGATCGCCCGGTCGAACCGGACCTCTCGGAGGCGATCCAGTTCGCGCGCCTCTGCGCGGATCTCGGCGTCCGGCTGCTGAACCTCAGCGCCGGCTCGCCGTACTACAATCCCCACATTCAGCGTCCCGCCGCCTATCCGCCGAGCGACGGGTACCAGCCCCCCGAGGATCCGCTGGTGGGTGTTGCGCGCCAGATGGCCGCGGCGCACGAGGTTCGCCTCAGCCTGAAGGATCACCATGCCCGCCCCGCCGTGATCGGGACCGCCTACTCGTACCTCCAGGAGTACCTGCCGCACGTCGCGCAGGCGGCCGTGCGCGAGGGCTGGATCGACATCGTCGGTCTCGGCCGCATGGTGCTGAGCTATCCGGAGCTGCCGGCGGACGTGCTCTCGAGGGGGGCCCTGAACCCGCGCGTCATCTGCCGCACTTTCAGCGATTGCACGACGGCCCCGCGCCATGGGCTGCCGAGCGGATGCTACCCGCTCGACGACGCCTACAAGTCTGCGCCGGAGGCCGCGAAGCTGAAGGAGATCAAGCGCGGCGCCGGCGTGTGAAGGCGGTCTGCGCCTGAAACGGCCTGAAACGTTTCGGGGGCGGCGCCCTTGAAGACGCCGCCCCCGCTGCCGGATCACGGGCTCACCCGGCCCGATCCCCGCGGACCGGGCCCGGTGGCCTCAAATGTTCATGGCTGGACGAGGCGATAGAAGGTCGTGCCCGCGGGCGTGACCGTCAGCACCATGTCCGTTCCATCGACCGTGGGTGTTTCATCCACCGGTTCCCAGGTGGTGCCGAGGGCGGTGGTGGATTCGACCGTGAAGTCGCCGCTGCCCGCCGGCCAGCGCAGCTCGATTCCGGAGTCGGTCAGGGATGCGGTGAGCGTCACTTCCACGGGCTTGCAGTCCTCGAGCGGGTTCACGCCGGCGTCTGGACCGCAGGTGCGGATGACCCCATAGCGCACGGCGGAGACGAAGATCTTGGCGGTGGCGACGAATCGCGCGGCCGCCTGGGGACCCTGGTTCACCCCGAGAAACTTCATGTCGGGGATCTCCCAGTAGGCCTGCCGCCACTCGCCGCTGCCCTGGAGCACCTTGGCGATACTGCTGGGCGGAAACGCCAGTGTGACCTGGCCGTTGCGCTCCGTCTGATACACTTCCGGCCGGAACGACTCACCCGCGAGTTCGGGATCGTCGTAGTATGTCACGCAGATCGCGAGGTGCGCCGGATCCTGGGAACTCGGGCCGAAGACCTCGTCGGTGATCGCGAAGTTGAGGTAGTGGTGGTTGAAGCCGGGCGTGCCGTCGTCGAACGCGGGCCGCACGGCCATCCGCCGGTCATTCTCGGGCCCCGCTTCCTCCACGATCATTTCCTGGTCGCCCCCGCTCGAGCCCACGTCGATCCCGTTCCGGATCTCGCTGGCGAGGTCGAGTTCCGCGAAGTTCCCGTACTCGCCCGTGCACACGCGGAAGTCCTGGTAGCAGTCGGGAATCGGATCCTGGCCCGCGAGGGGGTGATCGCCGATGCGCAGCACGGCGATCCGGATGCTGGAAACCGCGACGGAACCGTTCTCGGAGATGAACCGGGGGCCCGCCGTGTACTGGCCGGCGTTGACGCCGTACAGGCTCACGGCCGGCACCAGCCATGAACGCCGGATCCACTCGCCGGTGCCCTGGAGTTCATGACGCTGGTTCTCCGGGAAGAAGCCGATGCCACCCTGGTCGTCGGTCGCGTAGGCCTCCGGGCCGAACCGCACCCCGAACCCGGCGAACTCCGGGTCATCATAGAACTCGACGCAGACCTTCACCGTCCGCGGGTCGCTGCAGGGGGCGCCGAGGTAGTTGTCCGTGATGCCGAAATTCAGGTAGAGCCCTTCGGGCCGGACGACGCGGCGCCGGTCTCCCTCGGGACCGACGTTGTCCTCGAAGACCACGGTCTGGTCGCCTTCGTTGATCACGACGAGGTGGTCCGAGGTGTCACTGTCGATGTCGAGGCTCGCGAGGTTGGTCTCGGGTTCGGGATCGCACGCGGCGGGCGCCTCGAACTGGGTGTAGTTCTCCGGCTCCCCGAACGCGCCGAGTTCACCGAACGCGATCGCGCGCACGGTCAGGTTGGGAACGCTCTGGAAGCGGATCGTGCCCCCGTTGACGCCCCCCGCGCTGAAATTGCCCGTCGCGTTGTCGGGGATGGAGCCGACGTACCGCGACAGGCCGTCCGGACGAAAGTCATTGGGCACGCGGAACAGCAGCCAGTTCCACTTGCGGTTGCGCGCCTCGACGGGCACCTGTCCTCCGACCGGATCGCTGAGGTCGGGCAGGGTGCCGAGCAGGAAGTGGAAGTTGCGCGGTTCGCCCGAGGGATCGAAGAGCGCCGCGTCACCCCATGCATTCACAAGGATGTCGATGTACTCGTCGTCCGCCCATTCCTCGAAGTAGTAGTCGGCGACATTCAGGAAGTTGCCGACCGCCTTCTTCGCGGGATACCCGCCGAGCGTGACGTCCGCGGTGACCTGATCGCCGTCGCTGAGGATGTTCAGGTCGGGTGTCCATCCGAACCCCGGAGGAGCGAGGGTGTCCCCCACGGAGATGTAGTGAACGGTGGCGTCCGGGTTCACGACCGAGGGCCAGTCGTCAGGCGGATAGGGACCGGTCTGTGCGCCGGCGGAAACAACCATGCCTGATAGGAGCAGACTGCAGTGCAAACGACGTAATTTCATGACGGTTGGGAACGCCGACTGATAGCCGCGCGGTGGCATGAATGCGATGAAAAACCGTGAACGATCCCGCTCATCCGGGACCCGGGGCGGGGGGGGCCGCAGGATCTGCTTGGCCGCGCGGGGCCGGCCGGGGAAGGATCGGCGCGCTCCACACGATGAGAACGCTTGTCATTGGGATCGACTCGGGCACGCAGTCCACCAAGGCACTGGTCGTGGATGCCGCGAGGGGAAGGGTGCTGGGGGAGGGCGCGAGCGCCTATGACCTGATCCCCGGTCTCCCGCCGGGGCACAAGGAGCAGGACCCCGCCACATGGGTGAAGGCCATGCGCGCGGCGGTGCGCGCGGCGTTGAAGGCCGCGAAGGCGCGGCCCTCGGAGGTCGTCGCCATGGGTGTCTCCGGGCAGCAGCACGGCTTTGTTCCGCTCGACGCCAGGGGCGAGGTGATCCGTCCCGCGAAGCTCTGGTGCGACACCAGCACGGCGGAGGAATGCCGCGAGATCACCGAGGCGCTCGGCGGCTCCCGCGCCGCGATCCGGACCCTGGGCAACGCCGTTCTTCCGGGGTTCACCGCGGGCAAGATCCTCTGGCTCAGGAAGCGCGAGCCCGCCAATTACGCGCGGCTCGCCACGGTTCTGCTGCCGCACGACTACCTGAACTGGTGGCTGACCGGGAACGTGTTCATGGAGTACGGCGACGCCTCGGGCACGGCGCTCATGGATGTGCGCCGGCGGCGGTGGTCCGAGAAGGCTGTCGCCGCGATCGATCCCGGCCTCATCGACAAGCTCCCCCCGATCTCGCCGAGCGATCAGCCCGCCGGAACGCTGCGCGACACGGCCGCGCGGGAACTCGGCCTCGCGCCGGGAGTCCTCGTGAGCGCGGGCGGCGGCGACAACATGATGGGCGCGATCGGCACCGGGAACACCCGGCCCGGCGTCGTGACCGCCAGCTTCGGCACGAGCGGCACGATCTACGCCTGTTCGGACTCGCCGGTGATCGACCCCCGCGGAGAGATCGCGGCCTTCTGCGATTCGACGAATCGCTGGCTGCCCCTGCTGTGCACCATGAACGTCACGGTCGCGACCGAGATGGTGCGGCGCGACTTCAACCTGGACCACCGGGCCTTCGAGAAGACCGCGTCCCGCGCGCCCGCGGGCTGTGAGGGACTGATCATGGTGCCGTACCTCGAGGGGGAGCGGACGCCGAACGTGCCGGACGGCACGGGCGTGTTCTTCGGGGTTCGTCCGCGGACCTTCACCGCGGCCCACTTCGCGCGCGCGGCGATGGAGGGTGTCACCCTCGGAATGAACTACGGCCTCCGCAGGCTCGCCGAACTGGGAGTGAAGGCGACCCAGGTGCGCGCCACGGGCGGGGGCGCGAAGTCGAGGCTCTGGCGCCAGATCATGGCTGACGTGTTCGAGGCCGAGGTGGTGACCCTGCGCGTGGCCGAGGGCGCCGCCTTCGGCGCGGCGCTGCAGGCCTTCTGGTGCTGGCGCCGTTCCCGTGGCGACTCGGTCTCGATCGAGTCAATCACGGACGAATTCGTGAAGCTGAACGCGTCCGAGAAGACGGAGCCCGACGAGGCGCGCGCGCGTGTTTACCGGGGGCTGCAGGGCCTGCAGGACGAGGTGAGCGCCGGCCTGAGGGGCGCGTTCACCCGCCACCGGCAACTGCTGGACGCGTGAGCCGCCCGGGGAAGGGCGCTCACTTCATCATCGCGAGGAGCGTGTCGGCCATTTCGGACGGGGTGGCCGCCACGCCGATGCCCGCCTTCCTGAAGGCCTCGATCTTGGCGGCGGCCGTGCCGCTGCCGCCGGAGATGATCGCGCCCGCGTGGCCCATCCTGCGGCCGGGCGGTGCGGTCGCGCCCGCGATGAATCCCGCGACGGGTTTCGTGCCGTGCGCGCGAATCCATTCGGCGGCCTCCTCCTCGGCGGTGCCGCCGATCTCGCCGATCATGATGATCCCGTGGGTGTCGGGGTCGTCCATGAACATGCGGATGATGTCGAGATGGGAGGACCCGTTGACGGGGTCGCCGCCGATGCCGACGCAGGTGCTCTGGCCCACACCGCGGCAGGTGAGCTGCCAGACGGCTTCGTAGGTGAGGGTGCCGGATCGCGAAACCACGCCGATGTGACCCTTGCGGTGGATGTATCCGGGCGAGATGCCGATGCGGCAGCCGGTCCTGTCGTCTCCGGGGGTGACGATTCCGGGGCAGTTGGGCCCGATGAGGCGCGTGGCCGACCCGGCCATCGCGCGCTTCACGCGGATCATGTCCGTGACCGGGATGCCTTCGGTGATGCAGACGACCAGTTCGAGGCCGGCGGCGACACCCTCCATGATGGCGTCGGCCGCGAACGCAGGGGGCACGAAGATCGCGCTGGCCGTCGCGCCCGTCGCCTTGACGGCCTCGGCGACGGTGTCGAACACCGGCACGGAGCGGTCTCCGTGGGCGAAAGTCTGCCCGCCCTTGCCGGGGGTGACGCCCGCCACGACCTGGGTGCCGTAATCCAGCGAGAGCTGCGTGTGACGGGCTCCGAAACTGCCGGTGATTCCCTGTACGAGGACCTTGGTGTCCGGGGTGACGAGAATGGCCATGGGTGAAGGAGAGATGGTGTTCAGGCGGCGACGGCGGCGACGACCTTCTGCGCGGCGTCGGACATGCTCTCGCCGCTGATGATCGTGAGGCCGGACTCGGCGAGGGTGCGCTTCCCAGCCTCCACGTTGTTGCCTTCGAGGCGGACGACGAGCGGCAGCTTGAGCCCGGTCTCGCGCGCGGCCGCGACGATGCCGCTCGCGATGACGTTGCAGTCCATGATTCCGCCGAAGATGTTCACGAGAATCCCCCGGACGCCCGGATCATCGAGAATGATCCGGAAGGCCGCGGTGACCTGTTCCCTGGAGGCGGTGCCGCCGACGTCGAGGAAGTTGGCCGGGCTGCCGCCGAAATGCTTGATGATGTCCATCGTGGCCATCGCGAGGCCCGCGCCGTTGACGAGGCACGCGATGTTGCCGTCGAGCTTGATGTAGTTCAGCGAATGCCGGCTCGCCTCGATCTCGAGGGGAGCCTCCTCGCCGAGGTCGCGCATCGCCTGGATGTCGGGGTGCCGCGGCAGGCTGTTGTCATCGATGGACATCTTGGCATCGACGGCGACGAGGCGCGGCTTGCCGTCGGCGTCGTCCACGATGCAGAGGGGGTTGATCTCGACGAGGGACGCGTCGCGGGACCACCAGGTCTGGTAGACGCCCGAGAGCAGGCGCACCGCCTGGTTCATGAGATCGCCGCGCAGGTCGAGCGCGGCGGCGATCTTGCGGCCCTGCCACGGCTGGAAGCCCAGTGCCGGGTCCACCTGTTCGCGAACGATCTTCTCCGGGGTCTTCGCCGCAACCTCCTCGATGTCCATGCCGCCCTCCGTGCTGGCCATGATGACGGGCCGGCCGGAGGCACGGTCGAGCAGCACCGCGAGGTACAGTTCCTTGCGGATGTCGGGTGCGGCGGCGACGAGCAGCCTGTTCACGCGGCGACCGTCCGGACCCGTCTGCTTGGTCACCAGCACCTGGCCCAGCATCAGGCGCGCGTGGTTGTACGCCTCATCCGCCGTGGAGCAGAGCTTCACTCCGCCCTGGAAGCCGTTCTTGAAGGTTCCCTTTCCCCGGCCCCCCGCGTGGATCTGGGATTTGACGACGACGCGCCGATTCCCCGCGGCGAGCAGTTTCTCGGCGATCCCGCGCGCCGCTTCCGGGGTGTCACATACCTCGCCTTCCGGGACGGCGACCCCGTGGCGCTGAAGTAGTTGCTTGGCCTGGTACTCGTGAAGATTCATGGAGCGGAAACTGCTTGGAATCGCATCGGAATCCGGCGAGAACGGGCGTCGTTCATCTCGCGCGCCCTATGAAGCCTCACCGTGGAGCGATGATTCTCGTGTTCGGGATCGTGGGGTTGGTCGTGTGTTTCCCGTTCGGGATCGCGGCATGGGTGCTCGGCAACACCGACCTTCGGGAGATGGACGCCGGCATCATGGATCCGAGCGGCCGCCCGCTGACCCAGGCGGGGCGCGTGATCGGGATGATCGCCACGCTGATGGCCTGCGCCGGACTGCTCATCGGCGCCGTGTTCTTCCTGGTCGGATTCATGGGGGCCATGATGAACGGGGGCTGATCCGGGGAGTTCCCCACGGGCCACGCGCCCGCGCGGCCGGGCGGTGGTCCGCCGGATGACAGCCTCCCTGAGCCGCATTCGTCAGCGTTCCTCGATTGGCACGACCTTCAGGCCGACGGGGCCCGTGTAGAGGCTCTGCGGTCGGATGAGCCGGTTGTCCGCGATCTGCTCCAGCACGTGGGCCGTCCACCCGGCCATCCGCGCGATCGCGAAGATCGGGGTGAAGAGATCCGTGGGAATGCCGAGCGAGTAATAGACCGTCGCGGAGTAGAAATCGACGTTCGCGTGCAGGTTCTTCCGCTCGAGCATGATCTCGGCGATCCGCTCGCTCATCTGGATCCACTTGGGCTCGCCGATCTTGGCGCTGAGCTTGCGCGCCATCTGCTGAAGGTGCGGCGCGCGCGGGTCGAGCACCTTGTACACGCGGTGGCCGATGCCCATGATCTTCTTCTTCTGGGCGAGCGCGTCCTCGACGTAGGCGTCCACCCCGGAGAGGTCGCCGATCTCGACGAGCATCTTGATGACGCCCTCGTTGGCGCCGCCGTGCAGCGGCCCCTTCAGGGTGCCGATCGCGGAGGTGATGGCCGAGTACATGTCGCTCAGCGTGGCGATCGTCACGCGGGCGGCGAACGTGGACGCGTTCATGCCGTGCTCCGCGTGGAGCACGTAGCACAGGTCCATCGTGTGCTCCGTCTCCGGCTCCGGGCGCTGCCCGTTGAGCATGTAGAGGAAGTTGGCGGCCTCGCCGAGCGAATCATCGGGCTCGACCGGCGGGAGTCCCTGGCGGTGGCGGTGGAAGTACGCCGTGATGACCGGGATCTGCGCGATCAGCCGCAGGGCCTTGCGGCGCTGCGCGTACATCGACTCCTCCTCGGCCGCCGTGTCGAAGCAGCCCAGCGCCGAAACCGCCGTCCGGAGAACGTGCATCGGCGGGGTGTTCTTCGGAAACTTCTGGATGATCTGCTTGATGGCCCGCGGAAGGTCGCGGAAGCCGGCGAGGGTCGACTTGAGTTCGGCCAGTTCGGAGACATTCGGCAGCCGCCCGTGGTGCAGGAGATGGACGACTTCCTCGTAACTCACCTTCCCGGCGATCTCATTGATGTCGTATCCGGCATAGATGAGGGTGCCGACGTCGCCCCGCACGTCACTGAGCCGAGTGCTCGCGGCGATCACGCCTTCAAGGCCGCGGGAAGGAGAGGTTGGGTTACTCATGCCAACGGGGTGCTTGTCGAATCAGTCCGGCCAATCTAGGAACTGCGCTGGCGGGGGCGCAATGGTTTTCACCCTCGAGATACCCGAAGAGGAACCCTGCGACCGCTCCCGGGCGCCATTTATCGCCGGTCGCCGCCCGAGCGCGCGCCGCCTCCGCCCTTCCCGCCGCCCGCCCACACAATCGTTCCCGTCAGGAATCCGATCGCGAAGAACGCGAAGTACATGAGCGCCGCGGGCTGCTTGATCGCGCGGGTGATCAGCGGCGGCAGGACGAAATCGACCGAACCGCGGTTGTACATGCCCATCAGCACGAGCAGCAGCAGCACGAGGACGAAGAACAGTGATTTCAGCAGCACCTTGGCATTCATTGGCGGTCGAACCGCCGCAGCTTCGGCGGAGGGCAGGTCCCAGGTCAATGAACGGAGCGCGCCTTCGGGCACCGGGAGCGGATCGGTCCCCCGCGGCGCCCCCGCGCGCCGCAGGGCGAGGGGCATCCCGCGGATTCCGGGCTCCATGGATGAACGGGTTCATACGAATGGGCCCGCCGCGCATCGAGCGCTCCCGGGGCGTCCCTGCTCCCCCCGGGTCCGGGCCTGCGCGGCGGCGCGTTGTCGCGCGAAAATGGGTGTGGCGCCCGCGCATCCCGCGCCGATAGTCGCCGCGTGAGCATCGTCACCCGAACCGGAGACCAGGGCACCACCGCGCTGATGTTCAACCGGCGCGTGTCCAAGACCGAGGCGCGCGTGGAAGCCTACGGAACCGTGGACGAGCTGAACGCCGCGCTCGGCCTCGCGCGGGCCCTGACCCCGCACCCGTGGCTCCGCGACCGCCTCCTGCCGATCCAGAAGGATCTCGTCACGGTCATGGGCGAACTCGCGACCGCGCCGGATGACCTCGAGCGATACGCGACCGCGGGTTATCCGCGCGTCACGCCCGATCTGACCGCGCGCCTCGAACGCATCGTCGAGGAGGTCGAGTCGGCCAACATCACCTTCCGGGGCTGGGCCATGCCCGGGGAAACCCCCGACGCCGCGGCGCTCGACCTCGCGCGCACCACGGCGCGGAGGGCGGAACGCCGCGTCTGCGGGCTGCAGGAGACCGACCAGCTCCGGAACCCCGAGATCATCGTGTTCCTGAACCGGCTCAGTGACGTGCTCTGGCTGCTTGCGCGCTGGGTGGAATCCAGGGCGGCGGGAGACCCGGCGGAAGCCTGATCGATACTCCCGCCGGCGGTGCTACTCGCCCGCGATGAGGGCACGGGCGCGCGCCAGCGCCTCCTCGAGGCGCGTCGCGTCCTTCCCGCCCCCGCGGGCGTTGTCGGGACGTCCGCCGCCCCTGCCTCCGACGATCGGGGAGATCTGCTGGATGATCCTGCCCGCCTGGATGCGCGAGGTGAGCTCGGGCGCCACGGCGGCCACGAGGGCCACGCTCCCCTGCGCGGCACCGCCGAGCACGATCACGCCCTTGAACCCGGGTTTCAGCGCATCGGTCACGGCCTGGAGGAACTCGCCGTCCACCGCGCCGACATTGTGCACGATCACCGGGATGTCCTTCACGACGGCCTGGTGCGCGCGCAGGTTGCTCGCGACATTCGAAGCCTCGCGCTGCCGGGCCGACTTGAGCGCCTTCTCGAGCTCGCGCTGGTGCGCGAGCAGGGACTCGATCTTCTTCTCGAGCTCCTGCACGGGGGCGTTCACGCGCCCCGCGATCGAGCGAATCAGGTCGCGATCGGCGCGCGCGGCGTCCACCGCGATGGAGCCCGCCACCGCCTCGATGCGCCGGATGCCCGCCGCGATCGCCGCCTCGCCCTGGATTCGGAACAGTCCGATCTCGCCGGTGGCGCGGACATGCGTTCCGCCGCACAGTTCCATGCTGAATCCGTCGAGCGCCGAGGGCGTTCCCCCGATCTGCACGACACGGACCTGGTCGCCGTATTTCTCGCCGAAGAACTGCAGCACGTCGCGCCGCGAGCGGATCTCCGCGTAGGGAACAACGGTCCACGAGACGGAGGCGTTCTCGGTGACCCGCTCGTTCACGAGGCGTTCAATGTCCGCGAGCTGCGCCGGGGTGAGAGGGGCTGCATTGAAGTCGAAGGTCAGCTTCTCGGGGCCGACGAAGGAGCCCTTCTGAGAGAGATCGGTGCCGACGACCTCCCGCAGCGCCCAGTGGAGCAGGTGCGTGACGGAGTGGTGTCGCTGGATCGCCGCGCGCCGCTCGCGGTCCACCTCGGCGACCACGGACTCACCGGCGGCGGGCGCCTCCGCGGCCGCGTCCGGGCCCGCGCCCTCGAGGAAGTGCAGCCATGTGTCGCCGGACTTCACCGTGCCGGCCACGCGCCAGATCCGGCCGCCCTGGCGGAGCTGGCCGGTGTCGCCGACCTGTCCGCCCATTTCCGCGTAGAACGGGGACGGCTCGAGCACGACGGCCGTGCGGTCCCGGATTTCCAGCACCTCGACGACCTCCGCGGGTGTCTCGACGGTCTCGTACCCGACGAAGCGCGTCGGGCGCGCCGATTCGACCTGCGACAGCTCGATCACCTGCTTCTTCTGCGCGGCACGCGCCCGCGTGCGCTGCGCCTCCATCAGGCGCTCGAACTCGGCGACGTCCACCTCGAGTCCGCGTTCGCGGGCCATGAGCTGGGTGAGGTCGAGGGGAAAGCCCTGTTCGTCATAGAGACGGAACGCGAAGGCCCCGGTGATGCGCCCCTCGGCGGCGGCCTCGTTGAACAGCGCGATGCCCTTGTCCAGTGTGCGATTGAACGCCTCCTCCTCGAGGCGCAGCACGTCCCGGATGTGGTCCCTGCGCGCGCGGATCTCGGGGAAGACGTCGCCCATGGTCTGGGCGAGGACGTCCGTCAGCCTGTAGAAGAACGGTTCCCGGAAACCCAGCGTGCGGCCGTAGCGCACCGCGCGCCGGAGGATGCGCCGCAGGACGTAGTTGCGGTCCGTGTTGCCGGGCTGGATGCCGTCGGCCACGGCGAACGTCAGCGTGCGGATGTGGTCCGCGATGACGCGGAACGCGATATCGACCCGGGTCTGTTCGTCATGGACGGCGCCCGGCTCGAGGCTCGGCAGGGTGGAGCCGTAGCGACGGGGATGCCCGCCGGCGGCCGTGAGGCGTTCCAGCTCGGCGAAGATCGGCCGGAAGATGTCGGTCTCGTAGTTGGAGATGCGCGCGTTGGCGAAATCGGTGAAGCCGCGCGTGCCCTGGATGATGCTGGTGACGCGCTCGAAGCCCATGCCCGTGTCCACGTGGCGCGCGGGCAGCGGGGAGAAGGTTCCGTCCGGGTTCGCGTTGAACTGGATGAAGACGAGGTTCCAGATCTCGATGCACTCGGCGCTGCCCCGGTTCACGAGGGCGCCGCGGGTGTCGCCGGCGGGGGTGAGGTCCACGTGCAGTTCACTGCACGGCCCGCAGGGGCCGGTGTCGCCCATCATCCAGAAGTTGTCCTTGCGGCCGCCGTGGACGATGTGCACGGCGGGATCGAGCCCCGCGCGGGAGAACAGGCCGGCCCAGATCTCCCACGCCTCGCTGTCGAACTCGGCGGGGTCGCCCGCGTCCGGGCGGTACACGGTCGCGTAGAGGCGGTTCTTGGGGAACTTCCACACCTCGGTGATGAGTTCCCACGCCCACTCGATGGCCTCCCGCTTGAAATAGTCGCCGAACGACCAGTTCCCGAGCATCTCGAAGAACGTGTGGTGATACGTGTCGAGGCCGACGTCCTCGAGGTCGTTGTGCTTGCCCCCGGCGCGAATGCACTTCTGCGTGTCCGCGGCGCGTGTGGGACGCCCCGGAGTGGCACCGGCCCAGCGGTCCACGTCCGGCCTGCGTTCTCCGAGGAAGATCGGGACGAACTGGTTCATCCCGGCGTTGGTGAACAGCAGGTTCGGACTGTCCGGCATCAGCGACGCCGAGGGCACGATGGTGTGCTCCTTCGAGCGGAAGAAATCGAGAAAGCTGCGGCGGATCTCAGCGCTGGTCATCGGGTGATCGAATGCTTCCCGCGCGCCGGTGCCGCCCTCGGCAGGCGCGCAGGGGAGGGGAGTGTGTCAGACCAGCAGGCCCGAGGCGAGGCCGACGTGATCACGTCCTCCTTCGTCCCGCGCGGGTCCTCGGACCCGGCACCCGGGGCCGCCCGCCCCGGCACGGGACCGCCTGCGGGATTGCGGGCGGTGGAACGCGGGTCCCGAGGAGGAACCCGCGTGATTCGAGCGGCCTGCCGTCGCCGCGGGCGGTCCCTCAGACGGCCGCGGGGGCCGGCGCGCCAAAGCCCGGAAGCTTGGGCGGCGCGGGCTTCGGGACCTCGGGCAGCGGCGTGGCCGCCTCCGCCCCCGTGGGCGGGTCAACCCGGGTGCTGGCCGCGTTGTTCGGCGTGAACCTGCCCGTGCGCACGATCTCAAGCACCTGCCAGCCCTCGAGCGTCTCGTGCTCGAGCAGCGCGTTCGCGATGGCCTCGAGCTTGTCGCGGTTGGCGAGGATCAGCTCGCGAGCGATGCGATACTGTTCCTCGATCATGCGGCGGACCTCCTCGTCGATCTCGCGGGCGGTGGCCTCGCTGTAGTCCTTGCGGCGCACCATGTCGCGTCCGAGGAAGTACTCGTCGTCGGACCCGTACTGGACCATCCCGAGCTTCTCGCTCATGCCCCACTGGCAGACCATGGAACGGACGAGGCTCGTGGCCTGCTTGATGTCGCTGGCCGCGCCGGTGGAGATGTCGCCGGAGACCATTTCCTCCGCGATCCGGCCGGCCATGATCACCGAGACGAGGTCGAGCATCTGCTTGCGACCCTGGTTGATGACGTCCTTCTCGGGCAGGTACATCGTCGATCCCAGCGACTGCCCGCGCGGGATGATGGTGACCTTGTGGAGCGGGTGCGTGTGATTGAGCAGCACGTTCACCAGCGCGTGGCCCGCCTCGTGCCAGGCCGTGAAGCGCTTCTCCTCGTCGGTCATGGCGAGGCTGCGGCGTTCGCGTCCCCAGCGGACCTTGTCGCGCGCCTCCTCGAGCTCCTTCATGCTGACCGCGCGCTTGCCGGTGCGCGCGGCGAGCAGGGCGGCCTCGTTGAGGAGGTTCGCCAGCTCCGCGCCCGAGAAGCCGGGCGTGCCCCGCGCGATCACGGCGAGGTCCACGCTCGGATCCAGCTTCACGGAGCGCGCGTGCACCTTGAGGATCGCCTCGCGCCCCTTGACGTCCGGAAGGTTGACGGTGATCTGGCGGTCG
>CAYMDA010000023.1:56291-57670 GCA_964389135.1 uncultured Verrucomicrobiota bacterium
CAAGAGGGCTGGATCGAGCACATCGGGACGGTTCGTCGCCGCGATGATGATGATCCCCTCCTGGGTGTCGAAGCCGTCCATCTCGACCAGCAGCGCGTTGAGCGTCTGTTCGCGCTCGTCGTTGCCGCCTCCGAGACCCACGCCGCGACTGCGGCCCACCGCGTCGATCTCATCGATGAAGATCAGACACGGGGTGTTCTTGCGGGCCTGCTCGAACATGTCGCGCACGCGGCTCGCGCCGACGCCCACGAACATCTCCACGAAATCCGATCCGCTGATGCTGTAGAAGGCCGCGTCCGCCTCGCCCGCGATCGCCTTCGCCAGGAGCGTCTTGCCGGTGCCCGGCGGCCCGACCATCAGGATGCCCTTCGGGATGCGCCCGCCCAGCTTCTGGAAGCGCTTCGGGTCGCGCAGGAAATCGACCAGTTCGGCCACCTCGTCCTTGGCCTCCTCGACACCGGCGACGTCCTTGAACGTGGTCTTGTTCTTTTCCTTGGTGAGCATTCGGGCCCGGCTCTTGCCGAAGCTGAGCGCGCCGCGGCCGGCCATCTTGATCTGGCGGATGAAGAAGAAGTAGATCAGTGCCGCGAGCAGGAGGAAGGGCAGGATCACCGTCACGAACACGTTCATGATGAGCGTGTTGGGCCGTTCCACCTGGACGCGCGGGTTGCGTTGCAGCGCCTTGATGTCGTCCTCCACGAGGGCGACGCGCGTCTTGAAGTTGATCTCCCGGGGGGCGGTCAGCGCGGTGGTGCCGGGGCCGGCGGGTGCCGTGGGGCCCTCCGGCGGGGCGGTCCCGTCGTCGGCCTCCGCGTCCTCGGCGGGCGCGGGGGGCTGGGCAGCCGCGGGGCTCGCGGCCGGGGCGGCCGCCATGTAGCGGCCGGTGATCTCCTGAAGGGGGGACTGCGGGTCGAACGTGACCGTCGCCGCCACGATCTGTTCCGCCTCGAGCTTCTGGAAGAACTCGTAGGGCGAAAGCTCCTCGAAGTTCGTGTCGGCCTGACGCCGGAGCATGAACAGCAGCGGCAGGAAACCCAGGATGGCGATGAGGAAGAGCCAGCCACGGGTCGGCACTCGCGAATCGCCACCACCCTTGGGCGCACGCGGATTGTCGTTGGGTTTGGGTTCGTCCGACATGAATTTCTGGGCGAGCCTAGCACCGCAAGGGGGGGTGTGCAATCGGCGTGGCTTCGCGGCTCCCGCGCCGCGCCGCCGCCTGCGGGCCCGTTCGGTGACGGAAGGATTGACCTGCGGCGGCCGGCGCGTGAGGTTCCGCCCGTTCCACAGGGGGGCGCCCGGTGGTCGCCCGCGGCCTCCCGGCGGAGAAGCGGCGCGGCGCGTCAGATTTTTGTGGCGCAAGCGAGGTTCTCTGGTATCCT
>CAYMDA010000024.1:0-57447 GCA_964389135.1 uncultured Verrucomicrobiota bacterium
CATTGTCTGGCACCGGGCTTGGGGGTGTCTGGCTGCGGGTGGGGGAGATGGGGGGTTGTCGGAGGGGGCGGCACGATGTTCTAAACTTCCTGTGTGACGGCTCTCTGGATTTTCCTGGGCGGTGGGTTCGGAAGTCTCGCGAGATGGTTCGCTTCGGGCTGCGCGGCGCGTGCCACGGGCGCGCCGCTCGCGGGAACGTTCTTCGTCAACATCACGGGTTCCCTCGTGATCGGCCTGCTTGCCGCCCTCACCGCATCCGCCTCCCGCTCCACCCCCGAGGCCGTCGTCCGCGCCCTTCTCATGGTGGGGTTCTGCGGCGGTTACACCACGTTTTCCGCCTTCAGCCTGCAAACCCTCACCCTCCTCCAGCACGGTGAAATGCTGCGCGCCGCCGCGAACGCCGTCGTGTCCGTGGTCGCCTGCATCGCGGCGACCTGGGCCGGATATGCTGCGGGCACCTGGTGGTTCGCCGCACGCGGGTGACGGCGAACCACCCGAGGTTCGGGTGCTTCAGCGGCGCATCGTCACGACCACGTAGTTCTTCTTGCCCTTCCGAAGCAGCAAGTGCTTGCCGAACAGGAGATCGGAGGCGCGCACGTGCCGCTGGAGTGACACCTCGCGCACGTTGTTCACATAGATCCCGCCGCCCTCGATGTCCTTTCGCGCCTGATTCTTCGACGGACACAGGCCGGAATGCACCAGCAGATCCGCAAGAGACATCCCCTCGCCCTCCAACTGGGAGGGATTGATTTCACGCGTGGGCACCTCGCCCACCACATCGTTGAAGACCGCCTCGGTAATGCCGTCCAGTCCGCCCCCGAACATGATTTCGCTCGCTCGGATCGCATCGTCGCACGCGGTCTTCCCGTGGACGAGCGTCGTGACCTCGCGGGCAAGGGCCTTCTGAGCCGCCCGGGATGCCGGATCCGACTCGATCTGTCGCTCGAGTTCGGCGATCTGCTCCTGGGGCAGGAAGGTGAACACCTTCAGCATGCGCGCCGCGTCGGCGTCCTCGGTGCGCACGAAGAACTGGTAGAAGCGATAGGGGCTCGTCTTGCGCGCGTCGAGCCAGACGGCGCCCGAGGCGGTCTTGCCGTACTTGGTGCCGTCGGCCTTCGTGAGGAGCGGCAGGGTGAGCCCCCAGACGGTAAGGTTGAGCTTCTTCCGGCAGAGTTCCGTGCCCGCGGTGATGTTTCCCCACTGGTCGGTGGCGCCGATCTGGAGTTCGCAGTCGAACTGCTGGCGCAGATACATGAAGTCATGCGCCTGGAGGAGCATGTAGCTGAATTCGGTGTAGCTGATGCCGGACTCGCGGTCCTCCATGCGGGCGCGGACCGACTCCTTCGAGGACATCCAGTTGACGGTGAAATAGCGGCCGACCTCGCGGAGGAACTCGAGGTAGGTGATGGGCTCGGTCCATTCGGCGTTATCGACGAGGCGCGCGGGGTTGGATTTCACCTCGAAATCCAGCAGCCGCCGGAGCTGTTCCTTGATGGAGGCGATATTGTGCAGGACCTGCTCGCGTGTCTGCAGGTTCCGCTCCGCGGATCTCCCGGAGGGATCGCCGACCATGCCGGTGGCGCCTCCGGCCAGCGCGATCGGATGGTGCCCCGCCATCTGGAAACGACGCAGCGCAAGGAGCGGGACGAGATTGCCGACATGCAGGGAGTCGGCCGTGGGATCGAACCCGCAGTAAAGGGTGATGGGCCTCTGGGCCATCCTCCGGGCCAGACCCTCCCGATCCGTGCAGTCGGCGAAAAGCCCGCGCCAGGTCAGTTCGGACAAGACATCCATCAGGCCGGCCAGCATAGGAATGCGCCGGGGAGGGCCAAGTTGAAACGTTTGGGCGTGGCCGGCCGTGGGATGCCCGTGCGACGCGCCGGGAGCCCCTCCCGCGGCCGGGCCGGATCGTCTCCCGTGCCGCGGGAGCGGGGCCGGCGACGCCCGCCGGGCATGCGGTGACCCGGGACTGGTATTCCCGCCCGGGGTTTTGTCATGGTTGGCGGTCCGGAGGGCATCGGCAGGCTGTCCGGATCGCCCAGCGACCAGTTCCCACGAATGGACGGCACGAAACACGCGGAGGAAACCGCCCGACGACGCACGTTCGCGATCATCTCCCATCCGGACGCAGGCAAGACGACCCTGACGGAGAAGTTCCTGCTGTACGGCGGCGCCGTGCAGCTCGCCGGTTCGGTGACGGCCCGGAAGCACCAGCGCGCGACCACATCCGACTGGATGGAACTGGAGCGACAGCGCGGGATCTCGGTCAGCTCCACCGTTCTGCAGTTCGAATACCGCGGATACTGCGTGAACCTGCTGGACACGCCGGGCCATCGCGATTTCTCGGAGGACACGTACCGGGTGCTGACGGCGGTGGACGCCGCCGTGATGGTGATCGACGCGGGCAAAGGCATCGAGACGCAGACACGGAAGCTGTTCGAGGTCTGCCGTCAGCGCGGTGTCCCGATCTTCACGTTCATGAACAAGCTCGACCGCCCCGCGCGCGAACCGCTGGGGCTGCTGGACGAGCTGGAGCGGGTGCTCGGCATCCATGCGTACCCGGTGAACTGGCCCCTCGGGGACGGTGCGGAGTTCCGGGGCGTGTACGACCGTCGGGCGAGGCAGGTTCACTTCTTCGAACGCGTTCCCGGCGGTGAGTTCAGGGCGCCGGTGACGGTTCATGATCTTTCCGACCCCGTGGTGCGCGAGCGCATGGCCCCGGACACGTTCGCGCGCGTGACGGACGAGCTCGCGATGCTCGAGGGGGCGGGCGCCGCATTCGACCACGGAGAAGTGCTCGCGGGGCGGCTGACGCCGGTGTTCTTCGGCAGCGCGGTGAACAACTTCGGCGTGCAGCTCCTGCTCGATGCCTTCCTGGAGATGGCGCCGCCTCCGCGTCCCCGCCAGGTGAACGGGGAATCGATTCGCCCGGAGGACCCGGCGTTCTCCGGATTCATCTTCAAGATCCAGGCCAACATGGACCCGCGGCACCGCGACCGGCTGGCGTTCGTGCGCATCTGCTCAGGTCGGTTCGAGCGCGACATGACGGTGTTCCACACGCGCACGGGCAAGCGCCTGCGCCTGTCGAGCTCGCACAAGCTCTTCGCGCGCACGCGCGAAACCGTGGATGAAGCCTGGCCGGGCGACGTGGTGGGCCTGGTCGGGCACGACGATTTCAGGATCGGCGACACGCTGTCGGAACGCCCGGACCTGGCCTTCGACGAGATCCCGCGGTTCACACCGGAGTGTTTCGCGTGGCTGCACAGTCCGACGACCGCGCAGTTCAAGCGGTTTCGCGAGGGCCTCGAGCAGCTTCTGCAGGAGGGCGTCGTGCAGTCGTACGAACTGCTGGACTCCATGCAGCGCGTGCCGCTGCTCGGGGCGGTCGGGCCGCTGCAGTTCGAGGTGGTGCAGTATCGGCTGCAGAGCGAATACGGCGCGGAGTCGAGGCTTGAGCACGCTCCGTGGTCGGTGATTCGTTGGGTGCGCAGCGCGCCGTCGGGTGAGGCGCTCGAGAGCCTGCTGCCCACCGGGGCGAGGCTCGCGCGCGACGCCGCCGGCCAGCTCGTCATCCTGTTCCCGGACGCATGGACCTGCGATTACTTCACCGGAAGGCAGCCCGACGTGGCCCTGTCTTCGGCCCCGCCGCGGTGAGACCGCGGGCGGGGCGTCCCTGTTCCATCGTCTGGTTTGTCGCGCTCGTCGCGCTCATCGCACCGGGACGGACCGCCTGGTGCGCCGACACCCGCGAGGCCGACCCTTCGCCCCCGGCCCGGCGCGGGGCATCGCCCGCACGGCTTCTGCCCGGCCACCCCCTCACGCTCGCCGACTGCCTCAACCTCGCCGAATCGAGCAATCCCTCAATCGCGGCGGCGCGCACGGACCTTCGGGCGAGCCATGGAATCGCGGTCCAGACGCGTGCGGTCCTGCTCCCGCGCGTCGAAGCCGCCGGCAGCTTCGCGTGGCTGGACCCAGAGCGCATCGAATCGGTGGACACCCCTTTCGGACGGATCGACTTCGGACAGGACGAAACCTGGGAGGTGGGGGTGCGCCTGGTGCAGTCGATTTACGAGGGCGGGCGGATGGGGTCGGCCCGGCGCGCATCGCGGCTGACGCGCGAGCTCGCCATCCATCGCTACCAGACCGTGCTGCTGGACGTGCTCCTTCAGGTGAGGATCGCCTTCTACGACGCGCTGCTGGCGCGCGAGCAGATCACGGTGCACGAAGCGGCCGTCCAACTCCTGGAACGCGAACTCGCCGACAGCCGCCGGCGCTTCGACGCGGGCAATGTTCCCCGATTCAACGTGCTGCGGGCGGAGGTCGAGCTGGCGAATGCGCGGCCCCGGCTGATTCGCGCCCGCAACGACTGGCGGAATGCGCGCATCGCGCTCGCGAACCTCCTCGGGTTCCAGGTGCCTCAGGACGTCACGGAGGACTTCCCCATCGAGCTTGCCGGCACCCTCGAGACCCCGCCGTTCGAACCGGACCTGGCGGACGCGCTCGCGCGCGCGCAGGAACGGCGAACCGAGCTGAAGGCCCTCGAGGCCGTCGAGGGGCTGCGCCGTGAGGACATCGTGTCCGCGCGTTCCGGCTTTCGCCCGAGCGTGCAGGCGTTTGCGGGATATGGCGCGCAGCGCTCTCAGTTCGAGGAGGATCTCGGCGCAGAACACCATGGATGGACCGTGGGGGTCCAGGCGAACTGGAACATCTTCGACGGCGGCCTCAGCCGCGGCCGAACGATGGAGGCCGAGGCGCGCCGTGACCGAGCACGGATCGAGCGGGAATCCGCCGCGCGCGACATCTCCGTCGAGGTGCGCGTGGCGTTCTCCAACTTCATCGAGGCCCGGGAAGTGCTCGCGTCGCAGGAGAAGGTGGTCGAGCAGGCGGTGGAGGCACTTCGACTCGCCACCGCCCGCGCGGAGGCCGGTTCGGGCACGCAACTCGACGTCCTGGGCGCGCAGACTTCGCTCACCGAGGCGCGCACGACGTGGAACGTGGCGAGGCACGACTACCTCGTGGCGCTCGCGCGCCTCCAGCGGGCGGTCGGGCCTCCCGTGGTCGAATCAGCGCCGGAACCCTGACCTCCCCGACTCGCACCGACGGGGCGCGAGGCGGAAGGGGGCGTGGCTCTCGTCCGGCGGCGGTTCTTCGAATGAGGCGGGCCCGCGCGCCGCCTGTCGGGGCGATGACGCCCGGGAGGCACGATGTCCGCGCGCAGGCGGGCGCGGAAGTTCTCTTGCGGCGGTGGAAAGCCCGCGTTTCCATTCGATCCGCATCCCATGCCCACCATCACGCGTCCCTCCGGTCTGCGGATCACGCTGCCCGATGACGTCACCTTCGTGGTCGAACAGCCCTCCGCCGGCGTTCGCGGCGGGGGGCGTCGTGGTCCGGCGCCCTCGGTCATCCCGCTGCCTCCCGGGTCGGAGCTGTCGGCCGACTCGGAACGCGAGATCATTGCCGAGAGCCTCAAGCAGCAGGACATGGCGCTCGTGGAGCAATTCGCGCTCGAGCCGGCTCCGGTCGTTTCGGATGCGGCGCGCCGGAGCGCGCGGGCGGAAGCGAACGTGAGGGAGGTGCCCGTCGAGATCGAGGTGGGACCCGACGAGGACGCGGTCATCCTGCTGGAGCAGGACGGATTCTACACGTGGCAGTTTCACCCGGAGCGCCAGCCGGCACCCCCGGCGGCGGAGACCGTTCGAAGGCGAGGTCTCATTCAGCCGGGGCAACGGCTCGTGTTCCGTGTGCCCCTCGGCCCGGCGGCTTCTGCAGCGCCTGCCCGCCGCGGGTTCGTGAGCGATCTGCTTGTCGGGCGGGTTCGGGCATTCGTGTTCAAGTTCGCCGGTCGATTCGTGTTGGGGCGCGCGACGGCCTATCTCGAACGCCACGTGCGCCCGGGAATCGTGGTGCTCGAGGGCGATGATCCGTCAGCGTGGCGGACGGTCCCCAGCCTTGGCGCCCTGCCGCTTCCGGCGGCGAGCCGGCGCCTGCTGCTGTTCGTGCATGGAACGTTCAGCAGCACGCAGGGCGGGTTCGGAAGCCTCGCGGCCACCCCATGGGGACGATCCCTGCTCGAAACGGCGCGCGGGGCGTACGACGCGGTGATCGGTTTCGACCATGCGACGCTGAGCGTTGATCCGATGGCGAACGCCGTGGAGCTGCTGCGGCTTCTCGAGGAAGCCGCCGCGGAACATCCGGTGCGGGTGGACATCATCTGTCACAGCCGCGGGGGGCTCGTGACGAGGTGCCTCGCCGAATATCTGCTGCCGTCCTCGAGGGCATCCCTGCGACTGGATCGCGTCGTGTTCGTGGGGGCGCCGAATGCCGGGACGCAGCTCGCGGAGCCCGAGAACTGGAGCCGGTTCATCGACCTGTACACGAACCTTGCCGCGGCGGCGTGCCGTGCGGTGGCGCTGTTCCCCGGGGTGACGTTCACCGGCCTGCTGCTCTCCGAGCTCTTCAAGGGGGTTGGCGCGTTCGCCAAGGCGATCGCGAGCGAGGTGATCGACGAGGCGGCCCTTCCCGGGCTCGCCGCCATGGAGCCTGACGGACGCTTCATCCGCGAGCTGAACGAACGCCAGCCGAATCAGCCTGCGCCCGCGGACGCGCGCTACTACGCGGTGCTGGCGGAATTCCGGGCGAGCCTTGCGTCCGGGAACGGCGCCGGGCTTCCGAGGCAGTTGCTCGCAGCCCTCGCGGACGGCCTCGTGGACCAGCTCATGGGCGTGGAGAACGACCTCGTGGTGGACACGCCCTCGATGACCGCGGTCGATCCCCAGATCGGCGGGTACATCAAGGACACCCTTGAATTCACGGCCAGCGGCGTCGTGTATCACACGAACTATTTCCTGCAGCCGCAGGTGACGAGCGCCCTGGCGCGATGGCTCGCCCTCGAAGCGCCCATGCCGACCGCGCACCGCGGAGTGCGCTGGACCCGCCTGCTCCCGCCCGGGGCCATGCTCGGTCCCGAGGCTCCGGCGTGCGTGGACCTGCGCGTGCTCGTGGCGGAGATCGACGAATCGCCTCGCGAACTCCTGGAACGCGTGCGGCGTCGCATGCCCAGCTACGTCGTGATCCAGCGGCCATGGGAGGGTCGGATCCTGCGGTACGCCTTTCCCGCGGAGGAGATCGTCCAGAGCGCGTCCGCCGCACCGGAGGCCTCCCTGATGGACTGCCTCAACCTGCACGAGCCGGACGCATCGGCGGAAGCCGACTTCAGGATGATGGCGGCGCCGTCGGCGGTGGCCATCCCGGCCGCGGTCGCGGTTCGCGCGACCCAGCGGCGAGTGGTTGCCCTCGAGGGCGGCATGGTCGTCGGCGTGGCGGAGAGTCAGATCGACCCCGTGCCCGTCGAAGAACTCGCCGCGCGGGCGCGCCGCATCGTGTCGCCCGGCGGGGATGTCGATCGGATTGTGGCCCGGCGGACGCTTCCCGGGTTCGCCGGGGCCTCGTGGACCTTCGATGAAGCAGGGGTGGCGCATCGTGATGACCTCGAGGCGGCGCCCCCGCCACCGAGGGGGGCGCCACCCGCGCCGCCTGCTCCACCCGCACCCGCGCCGGTTCCCCCGTTCGCGCCCATGCCACCCGCGCCACCGGCTCCGCTTCCGCCGCCGCCCGTCCTGCCGGCCGCGCCGGCGGGGCCTCCCACCGGAGGCGGGCAGGGCGGGAGTGCGGGGCGGACGCGTTCCGCGCCGCGCGACGGCGGTCCGCATGCGGTCGGCGAGGTTCCGGCCGGGCCGCCTTCCGGAGAGCCGCCCACGACCGTGTGCCATCTGCTGGCGGAGATGGACGACGCGGTCGCGCTCGGGGAGACGGTCAGCGTGGATGTGACCATCTCCCGGGAGGCGATCGGCGCGGTGCGCGCCATTGCGGAGTCGGGTGCGGCGGAGGTTCTGGAGGACGTGCCGCTGATCATCGACCTCGTGCCGAAGAGGAACTTTCAGGCGGTCAGCAGGACGCGCATCGAACTGCCGGTTCCGCCCGTGGGCAAGCCACAGGTGTTCATCTTCGACGTGCGGGCGACCGACGTCGGTTCGGGCGAGGTGCTGATCCGCCTGCGGCAGGGTTCCCAGCCGCTCGTGAGCGTTGTGCTGTGCTGTGAGATCCTGCCGGCGGCGGTGCGTCCTGGCGTGCGACAGCCCCGGGAGGCCTCGGTCCTCGAGGTGCGGCCGGGGATTCAGCCGCTGCACCAGCTCACGATCTTCGAGCTCGAGCGCGGCGGGAAGAAGCTCTACCAGTACATCCTCGACTCGCCGTCCCTCGGGTGGAAGCACACCTTTGAATCCCGGCCGATGGAGGGGGACCGCGAGGCATTCGTCCGCGGCATCTTCGAGGACATCGAGAACCGATGGCTGTCGCAGCACGGGGACTACGACCAGTTTCAGCATGAACTGCGGGAAGTGGGGGCGGCCCTGTGGGACGAGCTGTTCCCCGTGGATGTACAGCGCGCGCTGTGGGAGCACCGGGAACGGATCGACAGCATCCTGGTCTTTTCCGAGGAACCATTCATTCCGTGGGAACTGGTTCACCTGAAGGAACCGGGAAGGCCGCTTGGTCGGGAGACGGTCTTCATGGGCCAGCTCGGCCTCGTGCGATGGCTGCACAACATCGGGTGGCCCGTGGAAACGCTCCATGCGCGTCCCGGTCGGTGTCGTTACGTGATCCCGGCCTATCCGCATCCCGATTACTCGCTGCCCGAGGCGGAACAGGAGGCCGAGTTTCTCGAGAGAGAGTTCAAGGCGACGGCGGTCGAGCCGCACGCGGGCCCCGTGCGCGCGGTGCTCGAGGCGGGAACCGGGCTCGACCTGCTGCATTTCGCGTGTCACGGGGTGGCCGACTCGGGGAACATCGCGCGCGCGGAACTGCTGCTGGAGGGCCGCGTGGAAGGCGGGCGGAAGTACGTCGTGGAACGCCTGCGGGCTTCGACGATCGAGCAGACGGCCCAGTTCGGCGGACCCGACGGCCGACCCATCATCGTCCTGAACGCGTGCCAGGCCGGCCGCGCGGGCTACAGGCTCACGAGCATCGGCGGGTTCTCGCGTGCATTCCTGCGGCAGGGCGCGGGAATGTTCGTGGGCGCGCTCTGGGCGGTGGGCGACCGGCCGGCGAGGACGTTCACCGAGGAATTGTATCGCCGCCTCCTTGCGGGTGATTCGCTGGCGCGGGCGGCATCGCTCGCGCGGGAGGCCGCGCGCTCGGCACGCGAGGCTACCTGGCTCGCGTACACCGTGTACGGCAATCCGCACGCCCGGCTGAGCACGACCTGAGGCGGCGGGGCGCGGGCGGGTGCGCTGCGCCCGGACTGGCTGCGTGGCGATCCACCCGGTCAGAGCGCCGCCGGGCGGGGCATGACCGACGTTTCACGAACGGAGGGATCCTGCCAGTCCACTCCGAGAACGCGGAACTGGTGGCGGACCGCGGGGATGTCCCAGAGCTGGATGCGCTGCATGTCCACGCTCATGGCGACCCGGGAACCGTCGGAGGTGACCGCGAGGGGCAGGTAGCCGGCGGGCAGGGGCAGGAGGACAGCCATCGTTCGGGTGTCGCGCAGGGCGGCGGTGCGGGCGTCGCTGGCGAACCAGAACGTCGCCCCGTCGGGCGCGAAAACGATCCTCGACTGGCGTTCGCACCGGACATCGAGCGTGTGGGTCACCTGCCATGTGGACGTGTCGTAGAACACGAGTCCGCCCAGGGTGATGACGGCGAGTTCGTCGGCGGCGGGAGTGAAGACGTGATCCCACGCGGCGGTTCGATGGGTGAGCGTGGCGACGGGTTCCAGGGTGGGGAGGCTCAGCACGCGAACGATCGGTGAGGACATCTGGCGGATGACGAGCCATCGGCCGTCGGGCGAGGCGCAACCCCATCCCCCGGGGATGCTGACGTGGCGAACGAGGTTCGAATTCGTGTTGCCGGGGGGCATGAACCGGACGCCGTCCGAGCACACGCAGAGCATCTCGCCGCCGACGAATGCGAGACTCCGGAGGCCCGGAGGCACGAGGACCGGCAGGCGGTTGAGGGCGGGCGGGCCGGAGTTGCCGGAGCCCGCGAGGTGCCATCTTCCCATGGTGTCCTCCCACGCGGTGTAGAGATCGCCGCCGTGGGGTGCGAAGACGGGGATGTTGTCGCGGAAACTGGGGATGAGCGCGGCAGGTCCGGGGTTGTCGAGATCCCAGACGGCGACCGATTGGTCGCCGCAGGCGGCGAGCCAGCGGTCGTCGTGTGAGATGGCGGCATAGGCGAGCCACGGACCCAGGCTTTCCTGGAGCAGCCGGTGCGTGTCGGGAGCCTGGAACTGACAGTGGAGCAGGCGGTCTGTCGCATGGATGAGGCACTCGCTTCGATTCGCGTGGAACCGGGTCACGTAGCCGCTGATTCCGATGGTGAACGCGCGCTGCATGGTCCGGAGGTCCCAGCACATGAGTTCGCGCTCCCACCCGCCGGTGATCATGAAATTCGCATCGGGCTCGAAGGCGACGGAGACGGCGGCGGCCTTGTGCTGTCCAAGGTGCTGAAGCTCGCCGGTGAGCGGATCCAGGATCCGCACGTTGCCGGAGTAATCCAGGACGACGATCGACCGGCCGCCGGGGTGCCATTCGGCGCGGGTGAGCCAGTTGGTGAAGGGATGGCTGGCGAGCAGGCTGCCGTCATTGCTGTCGTGGATCGCCACGTGGGAGGCGCCGCGCGCGCGGCAGGTGGCGGTGAACCTTGTTCCGTCGGGCGAGTGCTGGAGGTGGGAAGCGATCCCGTCCAGATGGAACGCGCGGACGTTGCGGCCCGACTCGAGGTCCCAGAGGGTGACGCGTCCGTCCGCCGCGCCGGCGAGGAGGAGGGGGCGGTGGGGATGGAAGGACAGGGCGTTGGCGGTGACGACCTGCGATGCCGAGACCACGCGCTCGTGCCGGCTGACATCCCAGATCTCGAGGTCGGAGTGATCGCCGCGAATGTCGCGGTCGCGCTTGAAGGCGAGGTATCGGCCGTCCGGGCTCCATGTGAGCAGATGCGCCTCGAGGTTGCCTGAGCCCGGAAGGACGGTGAGGGGCCTGCGATCGGACGCGGCGACGATTTCGACGGGACCCGCTCCCCGGGAGATGGCGATGCGCTCGAAGCCGGGGTCCATGGCGTGGGCGATTTCTCCCGGCAGGTGGGGCAGCTCGCGAATCGTGCGGAGGTCGGGGAGCGCGAGGGCGGCGAACGCCTCCCGGCGCAGCTCCGCCGCGTTGGAAATGGCGGCGGCGCGACGGACGGCGTTCAGGGTCGCGAATCGCTGCCCCAGCTCGCGACTCAGGCGATTGGCGCGGGCCTGTTCCTGGAGGGCGACGTAGAGCTGCCGGCGGGCATCGTGCTCGGCGGCCTCGGCGCGGTGTCGAAGGACTGCCTCCTCGGAGGCGCGCACCTCCGCGCTGTGGCGCGCGTGGTCCTGGAACGCGACGAATGCCGCGGCCGCAGCGAGAATCCCGAGGGTCAGGCCGCTCGCCCGGCGCGCGCGGCGCAGCCGTCGCTCGAAGCCGTAGGCCTGGCGAACGGACCGTCCACCGAGGATCAGGTTGAGATCCGCCGCAAGCGCGGCGGTGTTGGGGTGGCGGTCGGCGGGATCCGGCGCGCAGGCGCGGACAAGGACCTCGTTGAGTTCGAGAAGGATTTCCCGTTCGGCGGCCGGCCACTGGTCGAGGTCGGAGGGCAGTTCCGGGAACTCGCAGCGGTCCTTGCCTGCGACGGCCTCGTAGAGCAGGCGCCCGAGGCTGAAGAGATCGGCGCGTTCGGTGCCGTGCCCCTCCGGCGGGACGAAGCCCTCGGTGCCGACGAAGGACCGCGTCTCGTCCATGCCCGCGACCAGCCCGATGTCAGCCAGCTTCGCCTGGTTCTGGATGAAAATGACGTTGGACGGTTTGACATCGCGGTGGACGAGGCCGTGGCGATGGAGGTGGCCGAGCGCGTCGGCGAGCTGGATGCCGAGGCGCAGGACCTCCGCGACGGGCAACCGGCCGCGGTTCCTCAGGTCCAGTGCCAGGGTGCGCGGGCGGTAGGCCAGGGGGAAAGTCGATCCGGCTGGTGTGGCGAGAGAGCCGTTCGGCGGTTCGGCGACGGGTTTCGCTGCCGCCTGAGGGGAGGAGGAACCGGCGGCGTTGTCCGCCAGTTCCATGACGTAGAAGAAGAAGCCGGCGGAATCGTCGCGCCCCACGTGCAGAACGCAGATGAGCCCCGGGTGTGTGCGGGATACCGGCTCGAACTGCACGATGCCCCGGAATTCGCGCTCGTAGGGGCGGAGGCTGGAGAACGAGGCGCGACGGATCACCTTCACGGCGCGTAGGGCGCCCGTGACGCTTCGGGCCAGCCAGACCTCGCCGTAGCCGCCGCCTCCGATGCGGGCGATCAGCTCGTGATCGGGAATCTGCGGCTTCAGAGGGACGGCGGCGGATGCGGGCGTCTCCGGGCCGTGGAGCTGCATTCCGATGCGGGCCGCGAGGGACTCGGCGTTCATGGGGATTGATGCGAGAGTCGAATGCTGTTTCTTCCCGCGCGGTTGCGGAAGTCCCCTGAAGGGTCCGTCGCGTTGCATGGCCCGGGGGGGACGGCATGCGCGTGGGGGAGCGCGGAAGGATGGGCGCCCGCTCAGGTGAGGTGGCCTCGGGTTCGGTTCTCGTTGATTTCGCGGACGGCGCGTTTCATCGCCTGGGAGACGCGGTGCTTGGCGAGGTAAACCTGCGCCGCGCTGACCCCGAGCGTTTCGGCGACCCTTGACGTGCGCCAGCCCTTGAGGACGCAGTAGTCAAAGATCTGGAAATGCCTTGGCTGCACGGCCTGGCGAACTCTTGCCAGGGCGGCTTCGAAGATCGTCTGCTCCCACTCGGCGTTCCATGCGTCCTCGATGCCGCCGGGACGGTCGGCGATGGCGACGGAATCATCGTCGTCGAGGCGTTCGAGCGGGATGTCGGCGCGCTGGCGTGCGGCGCGGTAGGTGCGTCGCAACTGATCGACGATCCGCCGTCGGACGATGCGCAGGAGCCACTGCTTGAAGGAGCCCCGGGCGGGGTCGTAGCGGAAGCTGGGCATGGCGCGCGCCACGCTGATGACCGTCTCCTGGACGACATCCTGGGCGGCGTCATCCTCGAGCCCGGAGCGGCGGGCCACGTTGTAGAGGAGTTTCCAGTAGAGATCGAAGAAGCTCCGCCAGCTCTCCTGATCGTCCATGTTCCGCAGGCGACTCAGGAGAGTCCGCTTCGTTTGCGGTGCATCGTCGCCGGGGATGGGCATGTGCGTTGATATCACGACTGCATTCGCCGCGGGAGCCGCGATCTTTCATCGGAAGAGCGGGAAAGCCGTGATCCCGGCGCGAGGGGCGGCCGCGAATCATTCGCCGTACAGCTTCCGCACCCGCCTTTCAAGCCGGAGAACCTCCCGATCGGTCTGCTTGTTGAGGGCCTCGAGGCGCTGGATCTCCGAGGCGACCCACGCGTCGTGCTCGCGCTGCTCGTTCTGCTTCTCCACGAGGACTTTCAGCCTCTCGGAGGCGTGGCCATGCATGGCCTCGATCCGCGGCGCGGCCTCGTTGATGGCGCGGGCGGTCTGGCGATACGCCGCCGCCGCCTCGCGGTAATGTTGCGCCGTCGCGCGTTTGATCCGGGATGTCCTCTCGAACGAATCGACAGGGTGCTCGGGCCATAGCCGGTGAGGTCCAGACCCTGGAAGGCGAGGCCCACCGGCGCACAGACCGCGGTGAGCACCCATTTCTCGCCTTCCCAGACCGCCTGGGCTGCCGTGAATTCGGAGGGGTTGTCGATGAACTCCGCGGTCTTGTTGGCGACGCCCGCAGCACTGAAGGTCTTGCCGGCGACCTTGCTCATCACCCCCACCGTCTTGCCCTTGCTCATGGCCGCCGCGAGGTCGTCCGCGTGCTCCGCGAAGAAGCCGCCGGACGAGACCGTGTCGATCACGTCCGAGGCGAACCCGGCGACCGAAGTGGCGTCCGAGACGATCTTCTTCTCGTCGAGCCCCGTGGGATCCGCGAAGGCGACGGGATTGTTGAGCGGGTAGGCGTAGAGGTTGATTCTGTGAGTTCGCGAGGAGGCGGGTGAAGTCCTCCGGCGGCAACTGGTCCGGGTGCGCGAATTTCGGATCCGGCGAGATGAATCTGGACATCACGCCGGACAGATATCTGGCGTCAAGATCGTGCATCCCCGTCTCCGCATCCCGTTCCTTCTGGCTGCACTGATAGGGGTCGTGGTGCCCGCGGGGCTGGAATCCGTGGCGTGGCTCACCGAAGGGTGGAAAGGCGGTCTCCTCGAGCAAGGCGCCGGGGACATTCGTCAGTGTGTCCCAGGCGAGTTCTCGTCGGCGAGGTCCTCGGAGAGGATGCGATTCGCGCCATCGTAGGTGTAGCGAATCTGCCGGCCCATGGCATCGGTCGATTCGATGAGACTCGAGGCCGCGTCGTAGACATGGGAGGAAGTCCCGGCGTCGGGATCCTTCACGGCGACGGTGCGGCCGAGTCCGTCGTGTGAAATGGACTTCGTGTTCCCCTTGGGCATCGATGATGCGGCGGAGACGGTCATTGAGATCGTATTCGAAGCGCGTGGTCCATGCATGAACTTCGAAACAGGGATCGGGGCGCCCCCCGCGACCGGCTCGATCTCCCACGTGAGAGTGCCGGTGGTCACCCTCACCTCCGTGTCATTGGTGATGCGGGTGATCCGGCCGTACCAGACGAGGTCGGGTTCGGGGATCGCGGCGCGCACGGGTCCCGCCTCGGAGACACATGTGAGGATCGCCGCGGGAATTGCGAGGGAACCGGCGATTCGGCGCGGCGGCCGGCCTGAGGCGGCGAGATTCTGCATCACCGCTTCATTCGCGGTGACATGCCGATTCTCTCAGGTGCGCGCTGTGCGTCGGGCGAAGGACGATGAACGTCGCCTCCGCTCATCGACCGGCTGGCTGCGCGCGGGGGCCGGAGGGCCGCGGCGGGAACACGCGATCAAACGGCAAACCTGGAAGCGGGCGGCGGCGGCTGACGCTTCAAGTGAGTCTCGTGGCGTTGTCCCTTCCGCCCATCGCCCGGGTTCGCTACCCCTTACGGGTACTTTGCATGGCGGCGCGTCAGCGGGCCCGGCGGCGCGCGGCCATTTCGGCGCCGATTGCCGCGAGCACCGCGGGCTCGAGGGCCTGTGCGGCGGCTGGAAAGACTTCGTGATCCTCGACCGCGATATGACGATCGTAGGTGGCCTTGAGACGCTTGAGCGCGAGGGTGAGGATTTCGACATCGGTGTACGGGATCCGGCCGGTGTCGAGCCAGCGGCGCCCGATCTGGTCCACGACGGCATGATCCCGTTCGACGGAGCGGTGGTCGTTCTCAAGGGCCATCACCGAGGCCAGCGCGGCGCGGGCGGCGTCCGACGCGCACTCACGCAGGCGGGGAAAGAGTGATTCCTCCTCGTCGGCCACATGGCGCGGGGCCGCTTCACGAAAGTACCTGAGGGCGGTCTCGAGGGCGGTGCGTTCCACCGGCTGGAGAGGGCCCCCGCGGGCCCGTTCGGCGACGAGGATGAGGTCGCCGAGGAAGCTTTCGATCCGCCGATGGCAATCGGAGAGCAGTTCGAGCGGCTGCTGGAACGTGGGGGCGGGTTTCTGGCCGATCTGGATGGGCATGGATGGGAATATGGGTCCGATGAGCCTGGTTGCACGCGGGGGCGCGGTCAGTCCTCCTCGTCCGCGAGGCGCACCTTGGGCAGGACTCGGACCGCCCAGATGATCACGCCGGCGATCCAGAGGAGGGCTCCGTACACGTAGTGGGACGCCATGATGCGCGGCCAGAAGTCACCGCTGATCCGGGTGGCCATGCCCACGAGCATCAGCACGAACACGGGAATGAGCCAGCGATTCGGACGCTGGAGAAGCTGGAGATTGCCGCTGTGCCCATACACGACCCGGGTTGCGACGATGAAGGTGATCAGTGCGAAGCCGCCCACGAGCGTGAGATGCAGGAGGGCGATGCGATACGCGGGGAAGAGGGCCACGGCGAGGAAGCCGGCCGCAATGCTCACGAAGGCCCCGCGAATGGCGGCGCCGAGGACGGTGGCGCCGGAGGGACCCCGGCGCACCGGCAACTCCTTGAGCGTGTAGGACAGCACGGTCGCGAAGCGAATCCCGTACGCGGTGCGATACCATCCCGCCGCCTCGAGAACGAAGGTGGTGAGGATCACAAACCCGGCGCCCCCCGCAAGGAGCGCCTTGCGCTTCCACTCGCGGGGAGGGGCGAGCGTCTCGGGAAAGTTGTGCGCGCTCTCGAGACCGAAGAATCGCGGGAGGATGAACGGCCCGACGCCGAGGATCGGGAGCAGGATGAACGCCTGGTAGGAGAGCAGGCGCTGGAGCGTGATCCAGAAGTAGTCGAGCTCGACCCGCGACTCCATGAGGGCGATCACGCCGCCCGTGGCGACCGCGGCGAGCGCGAGGCCGACCATGACGAACCCGGGCGGGGGGATGTCCTGACGGTGCCGGGCGCGCAGAAGCATCATGATCACGAAACCCGCCAGCAGGAGCATGAACAGGAGGTCGCCCGCGAAGACGCTGCCCGCCATGTAGGACGCGAGCATGGCGACGTGCGCGGCCACGAGGGTGAGTGTCTCGGGCGGCCGCAGGGGCGGCGCGCTCAGCATCCGCGGCATGGCGGTTCCGAGGAAGCCGAAGATGAAGCCCCCGAACAGGGCGTGGGCCATGATTCGGGCGTGGGCGAGGCCGGGATAGTCCGCGAGCCATCCTCCGAAGTGGAGCGGCCACAGTGCGGCGCCGAGGATGCCGGCGACGGTGGCGAGGGGGAAGAAGACGCGGTAGGGCTCCCTTGCGAAACTGGGAAGCGTGGCCGGAAGGGGGCGGCGTTCCATTTCAGTTGCTGGCGGTTTCAACAATGGCCGTCACGAATGAGGTGATGTCCTGGTTCAGGCCCGTGAGCTGGCGAACCACTTCTCCCCGGCTGTCCAGAAGAGTCACCAGATTGGAGTGGAGGTACTGCCCGCGGGCGTCCCTGCGGTAATTCACGCCCAGGACCGCGGCGAGTTCGCGCACGGCTTCAGCCCCGCCGTGGAGCAGGGTCCATCGTTCGGCCGGGAGCCTGCGCAGGCTGCGGTACTCACGGAGCACGGCGGGCGTGTCGCGCTCGTGGTCCATGGTGACCAGGAGAAAATCGACCTTCCCGCGGACGTCGGGCGGGAGAGCCTGTTCGATCCGGCGGAGGTCATGGACGAGGATCGGGCAGGCGTACTCGCAGTGCGTGAAGAACATGGCGACCACCTGCGGGCGGCCCGACAGCACGCCGAGGCGTATGCGGCGGCCGAAATCGGAAGTCCACTCGGAGTCGAGTTGATACACCGAACGGTCCGTGAGGATCGTGCCGGGCTGGATCTCGCGGCAGCACGGCGGCACCGGAGGGGCGGCGGCGGGTGCGGCGGCGAACGATGGCGCCGGGAGAAGCGCGGAAACGAGCAGGGCGGCAATGGTTGTTCTCATGGATCCCTCGCACAGCGGAAGCCGAGGTTGTGAATGGCGTAGTCCGCCTTGAGGCTGCTTCGGAGCGCGTAGCGCATGAATGCCGGAAAATCCTCGCGATCGGCCGCGCCGCGGGCGCCCGCGGCACAGAAGAGCTGGCGTTCGATGCCCGTGTCACCGCGGGCGTCACCGGAGACGAGGGCGGAGTTGAAGTCGTCGACCCACTCCCAGACATGAGTGTGCAAGTCGCGGATTCCGAACACGTTCCTGGCGGCGCCACGAACCGTTGGGAGGCGATCCGGGGCGGGCGCGGTGTAGATGCGGAGGAGCTCCCCCTGGAATTCCGGGTCGTTGACTCCGTCCGGGCGGGTGGGGCTGGCCGCGGCGGCGTACTCCCATTCGGCGACCGTCGGAAGGCGTTTTCCCTTCCACTTCGCGTAGGCGCGGGCCGCGAACCAGGAGACGTGAGTCACCGGCACGTCCGCGAGCGGGGGATCGAAGGAGAGATCATCCGTCCAGTGCGCGAGATAGGATGAATCGGCGAACAGGGGTCTGATTCGGGACCTGCGCCACTTCGGTTCGGCGCGGACGAACGCGAGGAAGTCACGGTTCGTGACCGGGACGACGTCGAGCAGGAAAGCCGCGAGAGGCACCTCGGCGGGCTCGTCCGTGGTGCGGAACATCGGGCGATGGAGGCCGGCGGGCACGAGGACCATGTCGGCCGGCGTGTCCGTGCGGGGGCCTTGATCGGAAGCCGCACCGCCGCCAGGCGCGGTGCGGACCGCGAGCGCGGCGGCGAGCAGGACGGGAGCGAGAAGGCGTGACATGGCGTCGCCTGTCATTCGAATGGATTCTGCGCGAGCGCGGGTGCCTCGCCGCGGACCCTTTGGACTTCCTCGATGCTGACGGGATCGCCTTCGTTGCCGAAGCTGTTGCGCACGTAGGTGAGCACGTTCGCGACCTGGTCATCGCTGAGGTAGTTGAGGGGCGTCATGATGCCATTGTAGGTCCTGCCATTGACAATGATTTCACCGGACAGCCCGTGGAGCACGGCGCGGATGCTGCGTTCCTTGTCCGCCATCAGGTAATCGGAGCCGACCAGTGGCGGGATCTGCCCGGGAATGCCCTCTCCGCCGGGCTGGTGACAGACGAAACAGGTCTGCATGTACACCTGCTTGCCGCGCTCGACCTGGATCTCCCGGCTGAGGTTCGCGATCTCGGGGTTGCTCCGGATGGCCTCCTGCACCTGCGCCTGGAGCTCCTGAACCTTTCGTTCGGCGGCGGAACCGGCTTCCGCATGACGGCCGAGATAGACCGCATCGACCTCCTTGCCGGAATAGACGAGCAGGTTCTCCGCGCCTTCGACCTTGAGCATGCCGAGCGCGCCCTTGTTGAAGGATCGGAAGAGGGAGTGATCCACGAGCACCAGGGTGCCGGGCACGTCCACCGTGAAATCCACGATGGCCGCGCCGCCGGCCGGGATGAGCGTCGTCTGGACATTCTGCTGCGTGGGCCGCGTGCCACCCTCCTGGTACACCTGGTCGAAGATCTCCCCGATGACATGGAACGAGGAGATGAGATTGGGCCCCCCGTTGCCGACGAAGAGGCGAACGGTTTCCCCGACGCGCGCCGTCAGCGCCTTGTCCCCGACGAGCGAGCCCACGGCACCGTTGAAGACCACGTACGGCGGGCGTTCATCGAGCGCCTTCGCCTGGTCGAACGGCTGCAGGCCCGACTCACCATAGCGGCCCGCAGTGTAGAATTCCCCCTGCATGACGTAGTACTCACGGTCCACGGGCGGCAGGCCGCCGGCCGGTTCGACGAGAATCAGCCCGTACATGCCGTTGGCGACGTGCATGCCGACGGGCGCGGTGGCGCAGTGATAGACGTACAGGCCGGGATTGAGGGCCTTGAACGAGAACTGCGACCGGTGACCCGGGGCCGTGAACGACGAGCTCGCGCCCCCGCCGGGACCGGTGACCGCGTGCAGGTCAATGTTGTGGGGCAGTTTGCTCGTGGGGTGGTTCAGGAGGTGAAACTCCACGAGGTCCCCCTCGCGAATCCGGATGAAGTTGCCGGGGACCTCCCCGCCAAAGGTCCAGAAGAGGTACTCGACGCCGTCCGCGAGCCGCCGGACGACCTCGCGCACCTCGAGCTCCACGACCACCCTCGTGGGATAGTTGCGATCGAGCGGGGGAGGAACATGGGGCGGCGGCACGAGCACGGCCTTCTCGGACCCGGTGATGGACGGGTCCGCCGGCTTGCGGTCGCCGCGGGCGGCGTCGGGAGGGCCCTCGGCCGCGAGACCGGCGCAGGCCGCCGTTGCGAGAAGCAGGGCGGCGAGGTGTCGAGCGCCCGGGACTGGGTGGATGAGGCGATTCATGGCAGCGGATTCGGATGCGGTCCCGCTCGGGACACGGGGTGGGTATCGACTGAACCCGCCACATGATTCATCCGTCGAGGCGGCGGCGCCTTGATGAAGGTCATGAACGCCGTGGAAAAGGCAGAGGGTCCCATGAAATGACGGGCTTGTGCTGGCGGTGCAACCTGAGGAGCCTTTTCACATGTCCAGCAGCCTCTTGAAACTCGGAGTTTCGTGCATGGTCTGGCTTGCGCTCCTCGGGCCGCTGACCGGGCGGAGCGCGAACGATCACCATGTCATCCTGATCACCGTGGACGGACTGGCGGCGTACTATCTTTCCGATAGATCGGCGCCGATCCCCACGCTGCGGCGGCTCGCATCGGAGGGGGCGGTGGCCGAGGGCATGCGCGTGTCCAACCCGGCGGTGACATGGCCCAACCACACGACCCTTGTCACCGGTGTGCGTCCGGCGAAACACTCCGTCCTGTTCAACGGGGTGCTCGAACGCCCGGGGGCCGGGCTCGCGGTGCGCGTGGACGGCGCGCGCGACAAGGCGGATCTCGTCGCGGTGCGGACCCTGTACGATGTCCTGCACGACGCGGGATTGCGCACGGCGGACATCAACTGGCCGTGCACCCGCGGCGCCAGCACCCTTGAGGCCTCCTTTCCCGACGTCCCGGACCAGGTGACCCACATGACGCCCTGGCTCCGGAGCGAACTGATCGAGCTCGGCTGGCTGCGGGACATGACGGACGCCTCGTTTCGGGGCGAGAGCGCTCCCACGAAGGACCAGATCTGGACCGCGGCCGCGGTGCACGTGCTCAAGACGCGGCGGCCGAACCTCCTCCTCTTCCACCTGCTGATCACGGACTCGATCCAGCATCGGTACGGTCCGAAATCCCCGGCGGCGCACGCGGCACTTGCCCTGGCGGATTCACACGTGGCGCAGCTCCTGCAAGCCGTGGAGGAGGCAGGCATCCGGGATCGCACGACCGTCCTCGTGACGGCGGACCACGGCTTCGAGGGTGCCCTCAAGATCATCAACCCGAACGTCGCGTTCCGGGAGGCCGGGCTCCTCGAGGTTTCACCGACGCCCCTGCTGGTTCGCGCCCGGGCGCAGATCATTTCGGAAGGCGGCATCGCCATGGTGTACCTCACGGATCCGGCGACCCTCGCGGAAACACGGCGGCAGGTCATCGAGCTCATGAGCAGGCAGGAAGGCGTGGCGCGGATCCTCGAACCGGCGCAGTTCGCCGAGTTCGGCCTGCCGGATCCGGCGAAGAATCGGCAGATGGCGGACCTGATCCTCGTGGCGGAGGAGGGGTACGCGTTCGGGAACGACGCGCGCGGGACGAGTGTGCTCACGGAGGTGACGCTCGCGGGGGGGAACCAGGGACACCACGGGTACCTCTCGACGAACCCGGACATGAACGCGGCCTTCATCGCGTGGGGCCGGGGCATCCGTCCCGGGGCGCGGATCGGACTGGTGGACAACGTGGACGTCGCGCCGACGATCGCGCGCCTGCTCGGGCAGAACCTGCCGGAAGCGGACGGCCGGGTCCTGGAGGAACTGCTCGTCGAATCGCACTCTGGCCTCACCCGGTGACCATGGCGAAGACTGCAGCCGGCCGGACCCCGCCGCGGAAGGCCAGGAAGAAGACCGCCCTGCGCCGGCAGGTTCGGCTTGAGGGAGAGAAGGCGAAAACGGTATACCGCCCCTCAGTGACCCGCCCGACTCGAAGGACGACGATGCGTTCCGACGCGGCACTGCGGGCCCTGCGAGGCCAGATCCTCGACGCCACGCGGCCCCCGGGCGCCCTCCTCGCGGAGGCGGCGGTCGCCCGCGAGCTGCACGTGAGCCGGGTGCCGGTTCGCGAGGCCCTGTTCACCCTCGAGCGCGACGGACTGGTGGAGTTCAGCGACACGGGGCGCGCCTACGTGCGCAGGCTGGAGCTGCGCGACTTCGAGGAGCTCTACGTGATGCGGCTGACGCTCGAACCGGCGGGCGCGCGGCTCGCCGCCAAGAATCGCCCCCTGAACGTGCGCGGCCTCGAGGCGAACATCGCGGCGACGTCCCGCGCGCGCAACATCTCGCAGGTCACGTCGCTCGACCTCGACTTCCACGAGGGCCTGCTCGAGCTCGCCGGCAACGCGCGCCTCCTCAAGGCATGGCGCTCGCTTCGCTACGAGCTGGAGTTGTGGCTCGGTCATCTGCATCGGATCCACCAGCGCCAGTCGCGGCGGACGCGCGAGATCACCGTGGCCAGCCACCGGGAGCTGCTCCGGTCGATCCAGCACGACCGCCCGGAAGCCGCGGAGCGCCGCGTCCGGGAGCACGTGCAGAGCTGGCGCGAATGGCTGCCCACCGCCTCCTCGAACCTGTGATGCGCCTGCCCTTCCGTCTCCGCCGGTGGTGGATGTTCCTGCAGCTCGCCGCGGGCGCGGGGGTCGCTGCCTCCGACGGGGATGCGGGGCCGGCCTTCGACCGGGACATCGCACCCCTCCTGCGGACCTACTGCCTCGAGTGCCATTCCGCGGAGACCCGGAAGGGCGAGGTGGACCTCGAGCGGTTTCGATCCGCGGCGGACGTGATCCGCGATCCCGGGGTGTGGGAACGGGTGCTCGAGCAGCTCGAGCTCGCGGGCATGCCGCCGCCCAGAAGTCCCCAGCCGTCCGAGGCGGAGAAGACTCGGTTGCGCGGGTGGATCGACGCGGCGCTCGAAAAGGCCGCGGAGGCGCGGGCGGGCGATCCGGGGCCGGTGGTGCTGCGGAGGCTGAACAACGCGGAGTACACGTACACGATCCGCGACCTCACCGGTGTGCAGTCGCTCGATCCGGCGGACACGTTTCCGGCGGACTCGGCGGCGGGTGAGGGCTTCATGAACGTGGGCCAGGCGCTGGTGATGTCGCCCTCGCTCGTCACCAAGTACCTGGATGCGGCGAAGCTGATCGCCTCCCACGCCGTCCTGCTGCCGGATGGGATCGGGTTCTCGGAGGCAGCGTCGCGTCACGACTGGACCCACGAGCGGCTGGAGGCGATCCGCGAGTTCTACGCGCGTCACACCGAGCCGGGCGTGGAATCGTCCCTGAACCTGCAGGAGATCCGCGTGGACACGCGGGACGGCGGCGTCATTCCCCTCGAACGCTACCTCGAGGCGACGATCGCGCATCGCGACCGCATGCGGTGCGGGCCGGGCGCGGTCGCCGCCGTGGCGCGTGAATCCGGGTTGAGCGGGCGATACCTCGGGCTGCTCTGGGACGCGCTCCACGAGGGAGATCCATCGCCATTGCTGGACGCGCTGCGCGAGCGCTGGAAGGCCGCGAGACCCGGTGACGGCGCGAGGCTCGCGGAGGACATCCGGAACTGGCAGGGGGTGCTCTGGAAGTTCGAGCAGGTGGGCCACATCGGAAAGCGCGGCGGGCCCGTGGCATGGCAGGTGCCGATTTCGCCCGTGGCGGAGCGCCATGAGATCCGCCTGAAGCTGCCCGCGGGCGAGCGGGCCGGGTCCGAGGTGAGGATCCGCCTCGCCGCGTCGCCCGTGATCGGCGGCGCCGGGGACACCGTTGTCTGGGAACAGGTTCGTTTCACGGCCGGCGGACAGCCGGACCTTGCCGCGAAGGACGCCGGTGCGGTGGTCGAAGGGCGGGCCGGCGGGTCTTCGGAGATCACCCTGGAAGCTCCGGGATGGCTGGAGATTCGCGTGCCGCGCGAGAGGGTGGAGGGTCGCGAGTTCGTCGCGACGGCGCGTCTTGGCGGGGACGATCCGTCGCGCGCGGTGCAGGTGTGGGCTTCCCCGGGCGAGCCGGGGGCGCTGGAGCCGGGCTTCGATGCCGGGAGGGCGAGACCGGTCCTCGCCGTGGCGGGAGGCGAGGCGCACAATCGGCTGCAGCAGGCGTTCGATGCGTTTCGCAAGCTGTTCCCGGCGGCGGTTTGTTACACGCGGATCGTGCCGGTGGACGAGGTGGTGACCCTGACCCTGCACTACCGCGAGGACCATCTGCTGCGCGAGTTGATGCTCGAGGAGGCGGAGATCGCCGAGCTGGACCGCCTCTGGGAGGAACTGCGTTATGTCAGCCAGGACGCCCTGAAACTGGTCGATGCCTTCGAGCAGCTCTGGCAGTACGCCACCCAGGACGCGGACCCGAGTGTGTTCACGCCGATGCGCGAACCGATTCACCGCGCGGCGGAGGAATTCCGGCGGCGCCTGGTGGAATCGGAACCGGCCCACGTGGACGCGGCGATCCGGTTCGCGGCGAGGGCATGGAGGCGCCCGCTGACCCGTGGCGAGGAAGAGGAGCTTCGCGCGTTCCACGCGGGCCTGCGGGGCGGCGGGATCGAGCACGAGGAGAGCATCCGGCTGATGCTCGCCCGGATCCTCGTTTCTCCCGCCTTCCTGTACCGGATCGAAGCGCCGGTCGAAGGCGACCGTCCGGGGCCCGTCAATGACTGGGAACTCGCGACGCGGCTCAGCTACTTCCTGTGGTCCTCCGCGCCGGACGACGAGCTGCGCGCGGAGGCGGCGGCGGGGCGGCTGAGGGATCCGGAGATCGCGTCCGCTCAGGCGCGCCGCATGCTGAAGGATCCGAAGGTGCGCCGCATGGCGATCGAGTTCGCGTGCGCGTGGCTGCACGTGTACGACTTCGATGAGCTCGGCGAGAAGAGCGAGCTGACCTTTCCGGAGTTCCAGAGGCTGCGCGGCGCGATGTACGAGGAGACCATCCGGTTCTTCACGGGACTTTTCACGGAGGACCGATCCGTCCTCGAGATCCTCGATTCAGACCACACGTTCGTGAACGAGGACCTGGCCCGCCATTACGGCCTCGAGGACGTGAAGTTCGAGGACGGGGAATGGCGGAGGGTTGACGGAGTGAAGGCGTTCGGGCGCGGCGGAATCCTCGGGCACGCGACGATCCTGGCGAAACACTCGGGCGCCTCGCGGACGAGTCCGATCCTGCGCGGCAACTGGCTGAGCGAGGTGCTGCTGGGGGAGCCGCTGCCGCGGCCGCCGCCGAACGTGCCCACGCTGCCCGAGGACGAGGCGGCGCTGACCCTGACAATGCGTGAGCTCACGGAACGGCACAGCAGCGATCCGCTGTGCGCCGGATGTCACCGGCGAATCGATCCGTACGGCTTCGCGCTGGAAGCCTTCGACGCGATCGGTCGGTTCCGCCGGCGTGACGCGGCGGGGCGCGAGATCGACACGAGGTCCCTCCTCATGGATGGCACGGAGGTGGATGGACTCGAGGGGTTGCGGGCGTACCTTCTGACGCGGCGTCGCGACCAGTTCCTCGAACAGTTCTGCCGCAAGCTGCTCGGGTATGCCCTCGGGCGCGGGGTGCTGCTTTCGGACCGCCCCCTGATCCGTGAGATGCGGCATGCGCTCGAGAGCGGAGGCTTCCGCGTGAGCCGCGCGATCGACACGATCGTGCGCAGCCCGCAGTTCCGCGAGATCCGGGGCCGCGACATGGCGGCGGAGGAATGAAGGTCCCGCCGTGCGCCTGAACCGTCCTGGGGAGCCGCGAAACCCGATCGAAGAAAGAACTCGAACAAGCAAGGAGAAGATCCAATGAGCAAGCACCTGTTCTCACGGCGCGCATTCCTGCGGGGGGTCGGGGTCACGATGGCACTCCCGTGGATGGAGTCCCTGCCGGTCTGGGGCGATACGCCCGCGAGGCACGGGCCGGCGAGCGAGGCGCCGATCCGCATGGCCGTGGTGTTCGCCGGGAACGGGTTTCACTCGAAGGAATGGTGGGCGAAAGGCGAAGGGCGCCAGATGGAGCTCGGAAGGGTCCTGACGCCGCTGTCGGACTTTCGCGACCGGATGCTGTTCATTCGCGGCCTGTACAACGAGGAGGCGCTCAAGGGCAACATTCACAGCTCGCAGACGGGGAACCTCCTCAGTGGCGCGCCCCTGGCGTCGGGCGGCGAGATCCGGTCGGGGACGAGCGTGGACCAGTTGCTGGCGCAGCGGTACGGGCGGTCCACCAAGGTGCCGAGCCTCGTGCTGGGCTGCGAGAAGTCCAACCCGTCGGTGCACAAGAACTACTCCATGCTCTACAGCTCCCATATCTCGTGGAGCTCGCCGACGACACCGACGCCCCTGGAGATCTATCCGGCCCTGGCCTTCGACCGGCTGTTCAAGGACGAGGTGGGGAAGGGTGACCGCAGCGTGCTGGACGCCGTGATGGACGACGCGCGCGATCTCCGCCGGCACATCAGCACGAGCGACCGCCGCAAGCTCGATGAGTACCTCGACTCCGTGCGCGAGGTGGAGCTCCGGATCGAGAATGCCGGCCGCAAGGGCGAGCTGCAGGGATGGCGGCCGACGCTGTCCGGGCCGAACATGCCGCGACCGGCCGACGGCATCCCGCAGGACATCGCGGAGCACATGCGGCTGATGTGCGACATCATGGTGCTCGGGTTCCAGACGGACACCACGCGGATCGCGACGCTGAAGCTCAACAACGACCACAGCTCGCTGCGTTTCCCGAACCTCGGCGTGGACTACATGATTCATCACCTGCTGTCGCACAGCGACACGGAGGACTGGCTGAAGGTGAACCAGTTCTTCGTGGAACAGGTGGCGTACATCGCGCGGCGGCTGGAGGCGGTGCAGGAGGGATCCCGGACACTGCTGGACAACACGATGCTGCTGTTCTGTTCGTCCATGCTCACGGGCAATCACGACGCCACCCAGCTTCCGGTGGTGCTGCTCGGAGGCGCGGGCGGCCGCATTCGCGGAGGGCGCGTGCTGGACTACCGCGGCAAGCCCGAGCGGCAGATGTGCCGTCTCTACCTGTCCATGATGGACAAGATGGACGTGCACCTTCCGTCGTTCGGCGACGCCGGTCGCATGCTGGAGGAGGTCTGACCGCCGGCCGGCGGCGGCATTCCAGCGGTTCGCCGGCGCCCCGGGACGGGCGGGATCCTTCCGGGGAGGCCGAACGAACCGGCCGTTCAGTACAGGAGGAAGGGTCCCCTGCGTGCCTGGAACTCGCCGAGCTCGCTGGCCCAGAGCGCCTTGACTTCGCGAAGACTCTTCCCGGCGCGGATCGCCTCCAGGGTGGGTGGATGCCGGAGCAGGGTCTGCATGCGGTCAATGGCGAAGTCGCCGGGGTGCATCCGCTGGAGGGTAAGGGCGAGCGTGATGCCGACGTCGATCGGGTTGCAGGTCTCGCGTTCGGTGACCAGCAGGTAAACGCCCCCGCACGGCTGATCCTTGAAGATGCTTGCCGCCGGCGTGAAGCGAACCGGCACGAACCGGATGCCCGGCAGACCCGCCTTGTTGAGCTCCGCGGCGAAGGCGCGGTCATCGACATAGGGCGCGCCGACGACCTCGAACGGTGTGTCCGTTCCGCGGCCGACACTCACCGAGAACTCGAGCAGACCGACACCCGGATAGAGCATCGCCTCCTTCAGGTTCCGCATGTTGGGGGAGGTGTTGATCCACGGGAGACCGGTTTCATCGAACCACAGCCGGCGGGACCATCCCTCGACGGGCACGACCGTGAGGTCGAGGTCCATTTCGAGCTCGGCGGCGAACATGCGCGCCAGTTCGCCGGTGGTCATGCCATGGCGGAGGGGAATCGGGTGAAAGGCGACAAAGGAGCGATCCCCATGAAGCGCCACCGGACCGTCGATGTCCGTGCCGTTGATCGGGTTGACGCGGTCGAGGACCACGAAGCGAAGACCGGCCTCCGCGGCGGCCTCCATGCAGTGGCCCATGGTCGAGATGTAGGTGTAGAACCGGCAGCCGATGTCCTGGATGTCGAAGACGAGCGCGTCGATGCCCTCGAGGTGCTCGGGGCGGGGGCGGCGGTTCTCGCCGTAGAGGCTGTAGACGGGAAGGCCCGTCGCCGGATCGGTGCCGTCCGGGACCTTGTCGTCGAGTTCGCCCCGAATGCCGTGCTCCGGGCTGAAGAGCGCGACCAGTTCCACCCCGGGGGCGTCGTGAAGGAGTCGGACGGTCGAGTCGCGCTCGCGGCTGGATCCGGTGTGATTCGTGATCAGCCCGATCCTCAGGTTGCGGAGCGGCTCGTAGTCATTCGCGGCCAGCACATCGATGCCATTGCGGACGCCGCCCTCGGATCGCGGACGCGGCTGCCGGACCGCGGACGCATCCTGGCGCGGCAGCGCGCCCGGCGTTCCCGCGAAATTGAAGCCCTCGACGGACTCGGCCGCGAGCGTGCCGACCCGGCGGCGCAGGGCGATCACGCTGCCGTCCTCCGTGGGGTGATTGCGGTTCGACATGAGGATGACGAACGTGCGTGAGAACGGGTCGATCCAGAGGGATGTCCCGGTCCAGCCGGTGTGACCGAAGCTGCCGACGGGGAAGTGTTCCCCGCGCGGGCCGGCGTAAGGGGAGTCGATGTCCCAGCCGAGGCCGCGTCGGGCATTGGCGAGGGCGGGATCGGTCTGGACCGAGGTCATGAGGCGAATGGTCTCCGGTTTGAAAAGTGCCGGCGCGCCGGGGGAGGGCGGATCGAACATGGCGCGGGCGAAGCGGGCGGTGTCCGCGGCCGTGGTGAAGAGACCGGCGTGCCCCGCGACGCCGCCCATGCGCCGCGCGGTGGGATCATGGACGATTCCGCGGAGAAACCGGCCATCCACCTCCGTCGTGGGCGCGGCATGGGCTTGCGCGGACGGGGAGGGAAGAAAGCCGGTCTGCGTCATGCCGAGCGGCTTGTAGATATGCTCGGCGCAATAGACGTCGAGCGGCTGGCCGCTCACGCGCCGGACCAGCTCCCCCAGCAGGATGAAGTTCACGTCGCTGTACCGGAAACGCGTTCCGGGGTCGGACTGCGGCTGTTCGGCGAGGGCGCGCCGGATTCCGGCCTCGTACCCGGACCAGTCCGGGCGCAGGGGGATGCCGGGACGCAGGCCGGAGGTATGGGTGAGGAGATGCCGGACGGTCACGTCGTCGCGGCCGTTCCCGGTGAACTCCGGAAGGTAGGTTCGGGCGGGGGCGTCGAGATCCACCCTGCCATCCTCGATGAGCTTCATGACGGCGGGAGTGGTCGCCATCACCTTGGTGAGGGACGCCGCGTCGAAGAGGGTGTCCTCCGTCATCGGCTCGACGTCCGGCAGGACGGCGCGATTTCCGTAGGCGCGATGATAGGAGGCGCCATGTCGTTCGATCCAGAGCACGGCGCCGGGTGCGGCCTTGTTGCTGATGGCCGTGAGAATCTCGAGGTCGAGCTCGTGCAGCTTCCCCGGGCGGAACGCCTGGGTTGCGGTCATCGCGTCCGCCGTTCCTGTCACCTGCGCGCGCGGCGCGCAGGCCGTGAGCAGGGAGGCCAGGACGGCTGCGATCAGGGGAGACGTTGCCATTCCGCGCATGTCGTGCTGGAGCATCCCCGCGCGGCGGTCCCGGGCAAACCATGAAATCGGGAAGGGCTGGGTCCGCGGCGCGGATCGCGAGGGTGCGTGTGGTCGGTGACGTCCCGATGGGCGGTGCGGGGCCGCCGGGGTGTGGCCGTGATTGCCACCCGGGGTGCGACCCGTATATTGCAGCTCATTGCCGCTCACCGGCGCCCCCACTCGCATGGAGATCCTGAAGATCATCGTCATTTCGCTCGAGGTCCTGCTTTTCTTCAATCTGATGATTGTGGTCCACGAGCTGGGGCACTTCCTCGCGGCGCGATGGCGGGGGCTCGTGGTGGAGCGATTCGGGATCTGGTTCGGGAAACCGCTCTGGCAGAAGAAGATCAATGGGGTGTGGTACAGCCTCGGCACGATTCCGGCCGGGGGCTTCGTGGCGCTGCCGCAACTGGCCCCGATGGACGCGATCGAGGGCCGGCCCGAGACGGATCGCGCGCAACTGCCGCCGGTTTCGCCGATGGACAAGATCATCGTGGCCGCGGCGGGGCCGTTGTTCAGCCTGCTGCTCGCGTTCGCTTTTGCCGTCGTCGTGTGGCTGGTCGGCCGCCCCGTGAGCGAGGCGGAGGCGACGACCACGATCGGCTATGTGCTCCCGAACTCGCCCGCCGAGAAGGCCGGCTTGCGCCCCGGGGATCGCATCCTTGCGATCGATGGCGAGCCGGTGTCGCGCTGGGGCGGGATCAGTGAGGACAGCGTGACGTGGAGGATCGTGCGCAGCGAAGGCGAGACGCTGCAGGTTCGGTTCGAGCGGGACGGCGCCATTCAGGAGGCCGTGGCGCGCCCGGCGGTCCCGGAGCGCAGGTTCTGGCAGCGCCAGGCGACGCGCCAGCTTCAGATGCTGCCGGCGGAGACGCCCATGGTGGGGCGCGTGGAGCGCGGGAGTCCGGCGGAGGCGGCGGGCCTGAAGCCGAACGACCTCATCACGCACGTGAACGGCGAGCGTCTGCTGAGTCCCCTCGGCATCTCGGAGTACGCGCGCGAACATCCGGACGAGGCGCTGGTGCTGACCGTTCAGCGCGACGGGCGGGAGGTGCAGGTGCCATTCGAGCCTGCCGGCGCGGTGGTGACGGCGGTGGTTCCGGGCAGCCCGGCGGAGGAGGGCGGCATTCGCCCCGGGGATCGGATCGTGGCCGTCGACGGCCGGCGGTATCGCGTGGCGGAGCAGTTCACCGACCACGTTCAGAACGCGGGCGCCCGGGAGCTCGAGTTCACGATCGAGCGCGGTGGCGAAACGGTCACGGCGAGAGTGACGCCCGCGGTTCCGGTGGGCGACGAGTCGCCGAAGATCGGGGTGGCATGGGCAAGCGTCACGGGGATCGTGTTCGATCAGTTCGGGAAGTTCGAGATCATCCATCCCGGCCCGTGGGAGCAGGTGCGCCTCTCGATGATGGCGATCGTGAACACGTTTGACGCCCTGCTCTCGAGAAACTCGGACATCGGCCTGCAGCACATGTCGGGGCCGGTGATGATCGTCCGGGTGTACTACATCCTCTTCGAGAGCGAGAACGGATGGCTCCAGGCGATCTGGTTCAGTGTGATCCTCAACGTGAACCTCGGGCTGCTGAACCTCCTGCCGATCCCGGTGCTGGACGGCGGGCACATCGTGCTGGCCGCGTTGGAGGGAATCCGCCGCCGGCCGCTCAGCGGGCGCGCACTCGCGTATGTACAGTACGCGTTCGCGTGTCTGATCATCGGATTCATGCTGTACGTGACTTTCTTTGACGCGCAGGACTGGTTCGGGGCGGACGCCGCCGCGCCAGCGATGGAGTTCCGCAGGTCGCCGAACGAATGAACACGCTGACGTCAGCCGCGCCGGGGAGGGTGGAGGATTCGATCGCCTACTGCGGGTCGGTTTACCGGCTGGAGCGAAGGCGCACGCGCGAGGTTGTCGTCGGCGATCCCTCGCGCGGGGGCGTGATCATCGGCGGGGATCACCCGGTGGTGATCCAGTCCATGATCACGTGCGACACGATGGACACGGAGGCCTGCGTGCGGCAGACGCTCGACCTCGTGGCGGTCGGATGCCAGATCGTCCGCATCACCGCCCCGACCGTGAAGGACGCCGCGAACCTCCGGAACATCGTCGCCGGGCTGCGCGCCCGCGGCTGTCATGTTCCCATCGTCGCGGACATCCACTTCAAGCCCGAGGCCGCGATGGAGGCGGTCAAGTGGGTCGAGAAGGTGCGGGTGAACCCGGGCAACTACGCGGACCGCAAGAAGTTCGCGGTGCGCGAGTACACGGACGAGGAGTACGCGGCCGAGGTGCGGCGGATGGAGGACGCGTTCCGGCCGCTGGTGGTGGAGTGCAAGCGGCTCGGACGTGCCATGCGGATCGGCACCAATCATGGCTCGCTGAGCGATCGGATCATGAACCGCTGGGGCGACACGCCCGCGGGCATGGTCGAGAGCGCACTGGAGTTCGCCCGGGTCTGCAGGGCCCTCGACTTCCACAACTTCGTGTTCTCGATGAAGGCATCGAACCCGAAGGTGATGATCGAGTGCTATCGCCTGCTCGTCGCGCGCCTCGCCGCGCTGGGGCCGGACTGGAATTACCCGATCCACCTCGGGGTGACGGAGGCCGGCGAAGGCGAGGACGGACGGATCAAGTCGGCCATCGGCATCGGGTCCCTGCTGTGCGACGGGCTGGGTGACACGATCCGGGTGAGCCTCACGGAGGACAGTCCCCGGGAGATCCCGGTCTGCCGCGAGCTGCTGGCGCAGGTGCCCGCGCTGACCTCCGCCGCGCCCGGGATCCGGGACGCGCCCGTGCGCGTCCCGTGGAATCCGTACAACTTCGCGCGGCGCGAGTCCGCCGTGGCCGATCTCGGCGGCGTGGCCTGCGGAGGCGAGAACCTCATCCGCGTGGTGGTCGAACGGCGGACGTTCGACACGGTGGCGCCGCGAATCTCCCCGAAGGCGGATGTCCGGCCCGAGGCGGTGTACGAGGATCTCAATGTGCTGGAACTGGATCCGTCGCAGCCGATCCCGCCGGAGTCGGTCCGGTGTGACACCCAGCTCGTGACCGTCCGCGATGACGTGCGCCTGCCCGTGATCACGGCGTTCCGGCTGCTGGCGGCGCGCCTGCACGGGATGGGACGGCGCAACCCGATCCTGCTGAAGGACCAGCTGGCCGCGCCCGAGACTCCGCCGGCCCCGGGCGCCGCCCTGCTGCGGGCGGCGGCGGCGATCGGTTCCCTGCTTGCAGACGGCATCGGGGACGCCATCCTGATCCGCGGTGAGCCCGGCGCCGGTCAGTCGCTGCGGCTCGCCTACAACATTCTTCAGGCCGCGGGCTGCCGGAGCTTCAAGACGGACTACGTGGCGTGCCCCAGCTGCGGGAGGACGTTGTTCAACCTGCAGACGGTCACCGCCCGCATCAAGGCGCGCACCGATCACCTCAAGGGCGTGAAGATCGCGATCATGGGCTGCATCGTGAACGGCCCGGGCGAGATGGCGGATGCGGACTTCGGCTACGTGGGGGGGGCCCCAGGCAAGATCAACCTCTACGTCGGGAAGACTCCCGTGAAATTCAATATCCCGGAGGCCGAGGCGGTGGACCGCCTCGTGGACCTCATCCGGGAGCACGGGAAGTGGAGTGAGCCCGAGGGCGCGTCCCCGGCGGATGCCGGTGCGGCCGAAGGAGATGTTTCCGAGGCGGTATGTTCCGACTCGACGGCAAGGTCGCTCTGATCACGGGCGCCGGATCGGGCATCGGCGCGGCGATCGCGCGGAGTTACGCGGAAGCCGGCGCCGTGGTCGAGCTGGGCGACGTGAACGTGAACGCCGCCGAGGAACGGGCGGCGGAGATCCGCAGCCATGGCGCGAAAGCCCATGCGTTTGCGCTCGACGTCGCCATGCCGGACGAATGCGCCCAGGCGGCGCGGGATGTGCTCACCCGGCATGGCCGGCTGGACATCCTCGTGAACAATGCCGGCGTCGGGCACGTCGGCACGCTCCTTCAGACCGCCCCCGAGGACATGCAGCGGCTGTGGTCGGTCAACGTGCTCGGCGCTTTCCATCTCACGCGGGAGTTCCTCCCCGGGATGCTGGAGCGCGCGCGCGGAAACATCATCAACATCGCCTCGATCGGGGGGATCGTGGCGGTGCGCAACCGGCTCGCGTACACGACCACCAAGTTCGCCCTGGTGGGTTTCACGAAGGCGGTGGCGCTGGACCACGCGCGGCAGGGCATCCGGTGCAACTGCATCTGCCCGTGCCGCGTGGAGACGCCGTTCGTGACCGCCATGATCGAGCAGTACCCGGACCCCGTCGCGGCCCGCGCCGAAATGGAATCGACGCAGGCGATCGGTCGCATGGCCCGGCCGGACGAGATCGCGGCGGCCGCGGTGTACCTTGGCAGCGACGCGTCCGCCGCGGTGACGGGCAGTTCGCTGATCATCGACGGCGGCTGGACCGCGGGGAAATAGCTCCCTGGCGGCGTCCCCGCGGCGACGCGTCAGGCGGGCGGCGTGCTCTCGCCGGCAAGGAGCCGGTTGAGCACCCTTCCCAGCTCGTCAATGGTGCTGGGCTTCGGGATCAGGTCGGCGACACCCAGACTTCGCGCGGTTTCCTCGTCTTCGGGACGGATGCAGCCCGAAGTCAGGATCAGCGGGATCCCGGGGCGGATCTGACGCATTTCCATGGCGAGTTCCGGGCCGGAAAGGGTCGGCATCGAGAGATCGGTGATGACGGCGTCAAAGTCATCGGGGCGTTCGCGAAAGGTCTCCAGGGCCCGGACGGCGTCGAGGAACCCAGTGACACGATAACCGAGGCACTCGAGCACACGTGTGGTGACGTAGACGATCGCTTCGTCGTCGTCGACGCAAAGGATGTGCTGGCCGCTGCCGTGAACGACGCCTGTGGAGTTGCCCCCCTGGCGCGAGGACGGGGATGAAGAGGATGAGGACGGACTGGGCGACGGTGGGTTCAGCATGATGGCGAGTCGCTGCCGGAAGGACCACGGGAACTCGACTCACGGGGGTGGGGGGCGCCGCGGAGTTCCAGTGACCGTAGGGCAGAAGGCCCTGTTAGTGGGCACCGCCCGGCGTTCCGCGTCAATAGGGCATCTTCGCTAGGCGAATCAGGGTAAGAGGCGCCATAGGGAAGCGGACTAGCCAAGATCGAAGAAGTTTTCGATCACACCCCGGACCTGAGTGGAGGAAAGGCGCGCGGGAGCTCCGAGTGACTTGGGCGCGAGGAGGATGGGCCAGTCCCGCTCCTGTTCCGGCCGGCGGCCGTGTGAGCCGCGGACCAGGCCCGCGTTGAGCGGGATGATGTCCATCAGCATGCGAAACCCGAGTTTCTTCCGGGCGAGGCGCCAGGCAATTCCTGCCTTGAGGGCGAGGGGTGGGATGGCGGGGTCAGTGAATAGCTCGACCGGGTCGTAGCCTGGCTTGCGATGGATGTCCACGCAGCGCGCGAAATCCGGGGCCCGGCTGTCGTCGAACCAGTAATAGTAGGTGAACCATGCGCCGGGCCTGGCGACGGCCACGAGGTCTCCGGCGCGCGGGTGATGCATGCCGCGTTCCTCCTTGCGGGCCGCGTCGAGCACTTCCTCCACGCCGGGAAGCGCGGAGACCGTGTCGCGAACGGCGTCGAGCAGTGCGGGATCGGCGACGTAGATGTGCGCGATCTGATGATCGGCCACCGCGAAGGCGCGGCTGGCGCCGGCGTCGAGCAGCTCCAGCCCGAGTTCGTCCTTCACCGAGAGCCATCCGCGTTCACGGAACAGGCGGTTGAGATGGATGGGAGTCTGAACGTTGGTGATGCCGTACTCTGACAGGATGATCACCTGGACGCCGCGGTCCTGGTAGAATCGGAGTAGGTCGCCGACGATCGAGTCAATGTCGCGCAGGTCGCGGTGGATCTCCGGGAGCAGCGGCTCGGGTGCGGAAGTCCGCGAGTCGGAGGAGTGAGTGACTGCTGGGGACGGGGCGGTGACGCCGTGGCGCTGCAGGTTGTAGTCAAGGTGGGGAAGATAAACGAGGCTGAGGCTGGGGGCGTAGCGAGCCTCGATCCACCGGGCGGATTCGGCGATCCAGCGGGTTGCGGCATCGGCGCTGCCCTGCGGAGTGTCACGCCCGGCCGCCGGCCCCCAGAATCCCGGGAAGGGGAACTCCCCGAGATCCTTTTTAATGTCGGTGCGTATGGAGTAGGGCCACGCGTACACGTCGAAGATTTTCCGGCCGTCGGCCGGGTACATCGGACGCGGTGTGATGGAGTAGTCCGCGCTCGAGTACATGTTGTACCACCAGAAGAGTTTCGCGCAGGTGAACCCGGGGTGGCGCCTGCGAAGGGATTCCCAGACCTTCTCCGCGCCCACGAGATGGTTGCTCTGCTTCCAGAAATGGACCTCGGCGAGGGTGCGGTCGTACCAGCCGTTGGCGACGATGCCGTGGCGCGAGGGAAGTGCGCCCGTGAGATAGTTCGACTGCGCCGTGCAGGTGACCGCAGGGAACGCGGGTTCGATGTGGGACAGCGTTCCGGCCGACCGGAACGCGTTGAGGCAGGGCGTGTGTTCGCCCAGGAGGCGATCCGTGAGACCGACGACGTTCAGGATGGCGAGGCGCGTCATGGACGCTTGCAAGGGAATCAACCCGCGGGTGCATGGCAAGCGCGGAGGGCGCCAGGTCCGGCCGCCCGCTGCGGAACAAACCCGCGCCGCCGACGGCGAGCGAGGAGGTGAATTGCATTGAAGCGGCTGCCGCGGGCCCGTCGAATGACGCCGGTCGCATGCAGAAGCCGCCCGTTTCGGAAATGTACCGGCTGCAGGTGCCCATCCAGGCACAGCCGACGGACACATCCTGCGGGCCGACATGCCTGCAGGCGATCTACGGGTACTATGGCGAGAGCGTGCCGCTCGAGACGCTGATCGACGAGATCCGCTCGGTGGAAGGCGGGGGAACGCTGGCGGTTCTGCTGGGCCTGCACGCGCTGCGGCGCGGGTACGAGGTGATCCTGTACACGTGCAACCTGCAGGTCTTCGATCCGTCGTGGTTCCATCCCGTGCCGCAGGACCTGCGGGAGAAGCTCCGGCTCCAGCTGGGGCGGCGCGAGGGCAAGCGGCTCGAGGCGGCGCGGGCCTATCTCGAGTTCGTGGAGCGCGGCGGCGAGGTGCGATTCGAGGACCTCACCGGCAGCCTGATCGAGGGGCATCTCGTACAGGGAACCCCGCTGCTGACCGGACTGAGCGCCACGTACCTGTATCGCGCGCCGCGCGAGGTCCCCGAGACGGGCGAGGACGACGACATCGGGGGCGAGCCGCTGGGACATTTCGTGGTGCTGCACGGCTGGCGGCCGGAGACGCAGACGGTGCTGGTCGCGGACCCGTACCTCCAGAATCCGCTGGGGGAGGCGCACAGCTACGAGGTGCCGATCACGCGCCTGCTGAACGCGATCCTGCTGGGGGTGTTGACCTACGATGGCAATCTGCTAGTGATCCGCCCGCCGCAGCGCCGCGCATGACGGGTGCCGTTGAACGAGCCTGACGCCGTGGCCGGGCGCGCGCCCGGCGTTGCATGGCGCCGCCACCGTCCCGCCGGGCGCGACCTATGCCTCGAATCCTCTGTGTCGTCGATGACCCGGGCCAGTGGCCTCTTGACCTGCCCGAGGTCAGCGTGGTCGCCGCGCGCTCGTACCTGACCGATCCGCAGTTCTCGGGGCTGCGCCACTGCCGGGTTTACAATCTCTGCCGGTCCTACCGGTACCAGAGCGGCGGGTACTATGTGTCGCTGCTCGCCGAGGCGCGCGGGCACAAGCCTCTTCCGCGCATCGCGACGATGCAGGACGTGCGTTTCCAATCGCTGGCGCGGGCATTCTCCGGGGAGCTCGATGACCTCGTGGCGGAATCGCTGAAGCACCTGCACGGCCGGCGCTTCGAGCTTTCGATCTATTTCTCGCGGAACATCAGCCACCGTTACGACCGGCTGGCGCGGGCGTTGTACAACCTCTTCCCGGTGCCGCTGCTTCGGGTGCATTTCATCCGCGGCGAGGACGGATGGGAGATCCGGGGGCTCGGCGCCATCTCGACCGATGACATCCCGGACTCGCACCGGAGCACGGTGCTGCAGCTCGCGCGCGAGTATTTCCAGCGCCCGTCGTTCCCGCCGGAACGGCCCTCGCCCCCCCGATACAGCCTCGCGATCCTGCGGGACCCGGACGATCCGCGGCCGCCGTCGGACGCCAAGGCCCTGGATCGTTTCGCGCAGGCCGCGGAACGGCTCCAGTTCTCGGTGGAATTCATCGAGAAGGATGACTACGGGCGGGTGGCGGAGTTCGACGCGCTCTTCCTGCGGGCGACCACGGCGGTGAACGACTACACCTTCCGGTTCGCGCGGCGCGCGGAGGCGGAGGGGCTCGTGGTGATCGACGATCCCGAATCGATCGTCAAGTGCACCAACAAGGTCTTTCTCGCGGAGCTGCTCGCGCGGCACAGAATCCCGACGCCCCGCACGCGCATCCTGCATCGGGACAACGTGGAGGAGGTGATGCGGGAGCTCGGTCTCCCGCTGATCCTGAAGCAGCCGGACTCGTCCTTTTCGCAGGGCGTGGTGAAGGCCGAGGACGAGGCCGGGTACCGCGCGTGCGTGGAACAGCTTCTTGAGACCTCGGACCTGCTGATCGCGCAGGAGTTCCTCCGGACCGACTTCGACTGGCGCATCGGGGTTCTCGACCGGCGGCCGCTGTATGCGTGCAAGTACTTCATGGCCCGCAATCACTGGCAGATTTACAACAACCAGGTCACCGGGGAGGGGCACCTGGGCGAATTCGAGACGCTGCCCGTGGAGATGGCGCCGCAGCGTGTGGTGCAGACGGCGGTGCGGGCCGCCAACCTGATCGGCAACGGCTTCTACGGCGTCGATCTCAAGGTCGCCGGAAGCAAGTGCGCGGTCATCGAGATTAATGACAACCCGAGCATCGACGCGGGCGTGGAGGACAAGATGCTGCGGCGGACGCTTTATGACCGCGTCATGGAGACGTTCCTGAAGCGTCTCGAGATCCAGCGCGAGGGCCGGAGGGACGATTGAGTCGCGAACCCTTTCACCTGTTCGAGCGATTCGGCGTCGAGCTCGAGTACATCATCGTCGATCGGGACACCCTCCGCGTCCGGCCGTGGGCGGACCGCCTGATGCTTCGCGAGTGCGGGGATGTCTCCGGGGACGTGGAGCGCGGGTCCATCGCATGGTCGAACGAGCTGGCGCTCCATGTGATCGAGTTCAAGACCGCGCGACCGGCCCGCACCATGGACGGGCTCGCGGCGCGGTTCCAGCGCGAGGTCAGGCACGTGAATGACCTGCTCGCGGAGGAGAATGCATGTCTCCTGCCCACGGGAATGCATCCGTGGATGAATCCGCGCCGCGAATCGCGCCTGTGGCCGCACGAGTGCGGCGAGATCTACCAGGCGTTCCACCGCATCTTCGACTGCCGCGGCCATGGCTGGACCAACCTGCAATCGGCGCACGTCAACCTTCCCTTCCGCGGGGATGCGGAATTCGGGCGTCTTCACGCCGCGGTGCGCGTCCTCCTTCCGTTGCTTCCGGCGCTGGCGGCGAGTTCGCCATTCGTGGATGGCCGGCGCGGTCCGTTCCTCGACATGCGGCTGGACGCGTACCGGCGGAACTGCGCCCGCGTGCCTGCCGTCACCGGCTTGATCGTGCCCGAACGCGTCGCGACCGCAGGGGAGTACAGGGAGCGAATCCTCGGGAGGATCCACCGCGCGATGCGGCCGCTGGATCCGGAAGGCGTGCTCCGCCACGAATGGGTGAATGCACGCGGCGCCATCGCGCGATTCGAACGCGGCTCGATCGAGATCCGCGTGCTCGACCTTCAGGAGTGCCCGGCGGCGGACCTTGCGATCCTGCAGTTCATCACGGCCGTGCTGCGGCGGATGACGGAGCGGGGCGGGGACGCGCGCGATGCCCAGTCGCGCCCGGGTACGGCGGCGCTCGCATCGCTGATGGAGCGGGTGATCCGCGACGGCCGCGCGGCCCGTGTCGGGTCGCGCGCGGTCCTCCCGGCACTGGGCCTGGAGCCGGGTCGCTCGGACCCGACGGTCGGCGAGGTGTGGCGCCGGCTCCTGGACGACGTCGCGCCGGGCGGGGCCGGATGGCGTGTGTGGATCCGGCGGATCCTGGAGCAGGGAAGTCTCTCGGAACGGATCGTGCGCGCGACCGGGGATCGTCCGGGGCGCGCGAGGCTTCGCGCGGTTTACGCGCGGCTCGCGGAATGCCTGGCGCGCGGCGAGGGATTCGAGGCCTGAACGGCGTCGTGCGGGGCGGAGGCCTCGTTTTGCGTTTGGCGCGGGAATGCCGTTGGGTTGGGGCCGTGGCGAAACCTTCCTACATCGAGCTGGGGTCCGGGAGAACGGCCGTGCGGATTCCGATCCTGTACGAGGACCGCGCGGTGCTGGCGGTGGACAAGCCGAGGGGATGGATGCTCGTGCCGTTCACCTGGCAGCGCACCGGGCGGAACCTGCAGGCCGCGATCCAGTCTTCCATCGGCGCCGGGGCCTTCTGGGCGCGCTCGAGGAACCTGCGGTTTCTGCGGTACGTGCACCGCCTTGACGCGGACACGACGGGAGTGCTGCTGATGGGCAAGACTCCCGGAGTGGTTCGGAGTTTCGGTGAGCTGTTCGAATCGAGGGTGGTCGAGAAGCGCTATCTCGCCGTCGTTCATGGCGTGCCGCGGCGCGACGAATGGACGTGCCGCCTGAGGATCGACCGGGACCCCGAGCAGGTCGGGAGGATGCGTGTGAGCCGCGCGGGCGGAAAGGAGGCCGAGACGCGGTTCCGCGTGCGGGCGCGGCGCGGGAATGCCACGCTGGTCGAGGCGTTCCCGACGACCGGCCGGACGCACCAGATCCGGCTGCACCTCGCGGCCGAGCGTGTGCCCGTGCTGAATGATCCACTCTACGGGCGCGGCGGAACGACGGGGCCGCTTGCGCTTCGGGCCGTGGCGCTGACGTACACGGATCCGTTCACGCGGCGCCGCGTGGAAATCGCCGCGCCCGAGGAGGAGTTCCTCGCGGAGTTCGGATGGGGGCCGGACCCGGGCGGGATGGCCGCCTCCGGTTGACATTCGGCACGGTGGCCACAGGCTTGCGGCCCATGAAACGCACCCTGGTTCTCCTGGTCACGATGGGTTCGCTGCTCGCCGGCGCCGCGGTTTCCCGCGCGGCCGAGTTCAAGGTGAGCGAGTTCACCTTCACCGCGCCCGAGAAGTGGGAGTCGGTGGAAACCCGGTCCCAGATGCGGAAGGCGCAATTGACCGTTCCCAATCCCGACGGGGAGCCGGGCGAGGTGGTCTTCTTCCATTTCGGGCCGGGCGGCGGAGGCGGTACGCAGGCCAACGTGGACCGCTGGTTCCGGCAGTTCCAGGGCAGCCGCGAGGACATCAAGGCTCGGACCGAGGAGGACAAGGCCGGGACGCGGAAGGTGACCTACGTGTTCGCCGAGGGAACGTACATGAGCGGACTGCCGGGCGGACCGCAGACGCCCAAGCGGGATTACGCGCTCGTGGGCGCGATCATCGAGGATCCCGCCGGGAACATCTTCGTGCGGATGACGGGGCCGAAGGAACTCGTCGCCAGCGCGACCGCCCAGTTCAAGGAGATGATCGGCGGCGCGAAGGCCGCCCGATAAGGGCCGGCCTGCCGGCGGAATCAGAGCACCTCGCCGCAGGATGCGTCGTAAATGGTCTTGCAGCGGGTGCACTCGGCCTCGGCGAAATCCATGTCGGGCGACCACGCGTAGATTTCGCCGCAGCCCGGGCAGATGAGACGGTAGCGCCGCTGCGCGGGCGGCGGGAGCGGGTCGATGACGTTCGCGGGCCAGACGAGGTCGGAGGCCACGAGTTCGGAGAGGGCGTCGGCGGACGGCGGTGGTCCATCCACCAGGCGCGAGGCCTGCGCCGTGACCATGCTCTCGAAGCAGTTCCGCACGAGTCGCGCGTTGCCGAAGTGCTCGTCGCGCTGGGCGTGCAGCGCATGGAAGTAGGCGATGACGCGTTCCTTGAGCTCGGGATGCATGCGCAGGCCGCTGCGACGGCACATCAGCGCGAGGATGCGGCAGAGTTCGGTGGGGGTGTAGTCGGGGAACTCGATGAACCGGTTGAACCGCGAGCGCAGCCCGGGGTTGGCGTGGATGAAGCGCTCCATCTCGCGGGGGTATCCGGCGACCACCACGATCAATCGGTCGCGCTCGTCCTCCATCCGCTTCAGCAGCGTGTCGATGGCCTCGCGGCCATAGTCCTCGCGTTCCCTCGCGAGGGTGTACGCCTCGTCGATGAACAGGATTCCATCGAGCGCCGAGTCGATGACGGCGTTGGTCTTGGGGGCGGTCTGGCCGACGTATTCGCCGACGAGCGCCGCCCGGTCGCACTCGACGAGGTGCCCCTTCCGCAGCACCCCGAGGGCCTTGTAGATCCGGCCGAGGAGCCGTGCGACCGTGGTCTTGCCGGTGCCGGGATTTCCCGTGAAGACCGCGTGATAGCTCGTCGCGATCGCGGGAAGACCCTGCGATGCGCGCATCTGCTGGAGTCGCGCGACGTTGGCGACCTCGCGGATCTTGCGCTTCACCTCGGCGAGGCCGATGAGGGCGTCGAGTTCCTTCAGGATGGACGCGACGCTCTCGGGGGTGAGATCCGCCCGCTGGTGGGCCTGGGCGCCGAACTCATCGAGGTCGCGCGCGGTCTGCTGGATCAGGTACTGGAGAAACCGGTTCTCGCGGGCGGAGAGGCGGCCGTCGATTCCCGCGAGGGCGTCGCAGGACTCGTGCACGAGGTGGTGCACGAAGTGCATCGCCACGGGATGCAGCTCGAGCTTGAGGCCGATGCGGGTCATCTCGCTGAAGATCCGTTCCGGACCCTCCCGGACGGACTCGGCGACCGCCTCGTGAAGATGGCGCAGGCGCTCCGGCGCGGAATCGATGTGCTCACTGATCACGTCGCGCACGCGGAGCGACCGGTCCGGAACAAAACCCGCGTTCAGGACCCGGAAACGATCGGCGTGCTGGCGTCGGAAGTAGCCAACGAAGGCGGAAGACATTTCCTCCGGCCGCGAATGATGGAGGCACGCCACCCAGAACTGCGCGGCGGCATCCGCCGCGAGGGAGATCTCGCCGGATGGGAACAGGACGGACCACGTCGAGCCGATGAGCCGCCGGAAGGCCATGCCGAACGCCGCGAGAAGGTCCGTGGTGCCCTTGGGCGTGCGTTCGTAGGTGAGATGAGGCGGCGTGAGAATCTCCAGATAATCGGAGAAGGCGCGGAAGCCGAACAGGGCCCGGGCGAGGCGCTCGACGCTGAGTTCGGCGCCTCCGATCACCTCGGCGACCTCGGGCAGCACCCGCCGGAGATCCTCGAACCGGCGGACGTACGCGGTGTCCGCCTCGATGAGGCGGGCGATCGCGTCCTCCGGGACGGCGGCGGCCTGCTGGAATCGCTGCACAACCTCCAGCCATGGCGTTTCGCCGAGGGCCTCCACCTCCGCGGGAGTGGACGGGGCCAGCGGGCGGGCGGGGCCGCGCGCCATCACGCACGCGAGCACTCCCGCCGGGACCAGCGGATGATGATTGCGCTGGGCGAACGCTCGTGCGTAGGCCATAGGCTGACTCCGAGTCTCACCGCCGCACGCGGGATCGGGCAAAGAGTTTCGAAAGGCCGGGCGCGACGGTCACTTTGCGCTTTATGACCCTTCGTCCGCGGCTCAGGTTGCTGCGAACGACCCGCGCGGTCGCACTCGAATCATGAAGATGACCCTCCGTTCCGCAGTCTGGCTGCTTGTTGTCGGCCTTGTTGTTTCAGGATGTGGAAGCTCCTCCACCGAGATGGATACCGCGGCGTTCCGTCAGGCGTTTGCGTCCGCCGATCCGGCCCTCAAGTCCGCCGCGGATGAGGTGGTGAAGGCGGTCGAGGCCAACAAGCTGTACGAGGGCGCCGCGGGCCTGGCGAACATGGCGAAGTCAGCCGCCCGCCTGACCGACGAGCAGAAGGACGCGATGTACGCGCTCGGCTCCGGGATCCAGATGGTCGTGTCGGAGGATGCGGCCCGGGCCGACCTGAAGGTGTTCCAGGCCATCGAGGACATGGTCGCGGCGCTCCAGGGGCGCACGGCCGTCCAGGTCGGGACGACGCCGGATCGCGAGGCCCCTGCCGTGGAGCAGGGCAACTGACCGGCGCCGCGGGTGCCGCCCTTGGCATGCGCTCCCCCCGCCCGGTCGCTCCCGGGCGGGGCGTGAGCGGAGATTGAAGAAACCCGTTGCCAATCCCGGCCGGGATGGGACAACGTATCGGCCGTCGGGGCGTAGCGTAGCCTGGTAGCGCGCTTGTTTCGGGTACAAGAGGTCGTGAGTTCGAATCTCACCGCCCCGACCATCCTCCCCTCTCGCCTCAGTCGCCTGATCCCGTTTGTGCGAGCCGCCGCAGCGTGCCCGTGGTGGAACGCCCCGGAAGCATCGGAATGAACGCAATGGTGCCGCCGGCGGCCTCGACGAGGCGGCGTTCCTCCTGGTTCAGGCTCTCGAGCGTGTAGTCGCCCCCCTTGACCCAGACGTCGGGCCGCGCCCGCTCGAGGAAGGGTGCCGCGGACGGCGAGTCGAAGACGCAGACGGCATCGACGCTGGCGAGGGCGGCGATCAGGCCCGCGCGATCGTTCTCCGGGTGGATTGGGCGACCGGGGCCCTTCAGGGCGCGCACCGATGCATCGCTGTTCACGCCGACGAGCAGCACATCGCCCATGGCGCGCGCCGCCTCGAGGTACGAGGCGTGGCCGAGGTGAAGAAGGTCGAAGCAGCCGTTGGTCACGACGACCCTGCGTCCCGCACACGACTGCCGCTCGCGCCACCCGGGAAGGGCGGACCACGGGATGATCTTGTCCGCGAAACCCACGGGCACAGCATGAGGCCCGGCGCCGGGGCTGTCGCGTTCGGACTACAGGGACCAACCCTGGCGATACGGCGGCTGAATCCACTCGTCCGCCTCGGGGGCGTTTCGGAACCGCACCGCGTCGGCGTCCCACTCGAGGCGCCGGCCGGGGAACTTCAGGGCGATGACCCCGAGCATGGCGACCTCGGTCAAGGGTCCGCCGTAGGAGAAGTCGGAGCCGGCCTTCCGCCCCGTGCGAATGGCCTGGACCCAGTCCCAGTGGTGACCGCGCACGCGCGGGAGGCGCCTGGGCGGGCGCTCGAACTCGTCCATTCGGGCGGCGGGAATCAGGCGCACACCGCTCGCGCCGTGGGATCCGTGCACGATGGTTCCCTTGTCACCGATGACGACCGCGCCGGTGTCGATGTCGCGATCGTCCGGGTCCATCTCGGGCGGGCGTGGGATGCGCTCGGTGCCGCTGTACCAGTGCAGGGTGACCGGGCCCCGGTTGTTGCGCGCCGGGAACTCGAAGGTGATGACGTCGCCCTTCGGGAAGGCATCGCCCTGGGAGGCGGGATCGTAGTCCTTCACCCGCGCCTCGACGGAGGTCGGGGCGCCGAGGTCGAGCGCCCAGAAGACCGGGTCGAGCACGTGGCACGCCCAGTCGCCGATGGTGCCGTTGCCGAACGGGACCCATCCGCGCCACCGCCCGGGCAGATACGCGGGATGATAGGGGCGTTCCATCGCGGGGCCGAGCCACAGGTCCCAGTCGAGGGTGTCGGGAACGCGGTGGGGCTCCCGGATGCGGGGCAGTTCGTCGAGGCCCGAGTTCACGGCATTGCAGCCGGCGTGAACCGTGTGGACGGTGCCGATCACCCCTGCCTGCACCCATTCGCAGAAGTCCCGGATGGAATCGAAGGAGTGCCCCTGGTTGCCGAGCTGCGTGACGACCTTGGGCTGTTCGCGGGCCGCCTGCATCAGGGCGCGCACCTCGTGGATGGAGTGGGCGAGCGGCTTCTCGCAATAGACATGCTTGCCACGCTTCAGAGCCGCCATCGCGGCGACCGCGTGCGTGTGGTCGGGCGTCGCCACGACCACGGCATCGATCTCGTTCTCCATGGCGTCGAACATCTTCCGGAAATCGCGGAATTGGCGGGCCTTGGGGAACTTCCTGAGGGTGCCGGCGGCGCGGTTCAGATCCACGTCGCAGAGTGCGACGATGTTGTTGTCCCTGGAGACGGCATCGAGATCGGCGGCGCCCATGCCGCCCACGCCAATGCCGGCGATGTTGAGGCGTTCTCCGGGCGGGGTTTCTCCGCTCGCCGCGATGACGTGGCGCGGAACGATCATGAACGAACCGGCGGCAGCCGTGCTGCGGAGGAAGGTGCGTCGCGAAAGGGATTGCCTTGGGCGGGAAGGTTTCATGGCGCGATGAAGGGACGTGACTCGCGGGGAATTCCTGGGTGGGCCGAGGCTGCGCCGGGCCCGCGTGCCGGTCAAGGCGAGGGAGCGCGGAGCCCGGGCGGGAGGCAGTCCGCCCGGGACGTCGCGAGGGCGGGCGGGGGGAGAGGGGGAGGCGCGCCGCCGCATCGCGTCGGATGCGGCGGCGGAGCCGATGAAGCGGGAAGGCGTGCCTCAGGCCGCCTGCTTTTCCTCGCGACGTCGAACGAGGGGCGGTGCCTCGCCGCGCACGACGGCTGCCGTGATCGTCACGGCGGCGATGTCGGATGAGCCGGGGATCTCGAACATCTGCTCCATCATGAGCTTTTCGAGGATGCCCCGGAGGGCGCGGGCGCCGGTGCCCTTCTTCAGGGCGAGGGCCGCGATTTCGCGGACGGCGTCGGGGGTGAAGGTCAGCTCGACGTCGTCCATGGCGAGGAGCTTGGCGAACTGCCGGGTGAGGGCGTTCCGCGGCTCCGTGAGGATGCTCGCGAGGTGTTCCTCGTCGAGCGGCTCGAGGACGCTGAACACCGGCAGGCGGCCGATGAACTCGGGGATGAACCCGAATGCGAGGAGGTCCTCGGGCTCGAGGTGCTCCATGAGCCGCTGGCGATCCTCGCTCGAGGGCACCTCGGATTCGCGCCCGGCTCCGAATCCGAGCACACGCCGGCCGACGCGGCGCTGGATGATGCGGTCAAGCCCGACGAAGGCGCCGCCGCAGATGAAGAGGATGCCGGTCGTGTCGACGCGGATGTACTCCTGCTGCGGATGCTTGCGGCCGCCCTGCGGAGGGACGTTGCAGATCGTGCCCTCGAGGATCTTCAGGAGGGCCTGCTGGACACCCTCGCCGGAAACGTCGCGCGTGATGGACACGTTCTCGGTGCGGCGCGCGATCTTGTCGATCTCGTCGATGTACACGATGCCGAGCTGGGCGCGGCGCACGTCGTAGTCCGCGTTCTGGAGCAGGCGCAGGACGATGTTCTCGACGTCCTCGCCGACATAGCCGGCCTCGGTCAGGCAGGTGGCGTCGGCGATGGCGAAGGGCACATCGAGGAACTTGGCGAGCGTCCGGGCGAGCAGGGTCTTGCCGCAGCCGGTGGGGCCGACGAGCAGGATGTTGCTCTTCTCGAGCTCGACATCGTCCGCGGCGGGGGGCACGTGCTCGGCGTCCTTGCCCGAATCCTTGCCCGGGACGGGGCAGGGATTGGCGATGATCCGCTTGTAGTGGTTGTGGACCGCCACCGCGAGCGTCCGCTTGGTGCGTTCCTGCCCGATGCAGAATCGATCCAGGTGCGCCTTGATGTCTGCCGGCTTCGGCACGGTCAGGCGGGGAGCGGGCTTGCGTTCGTCACCCTGCAGCTCCTTGTCGAGCACCTGCTTGCAGACGCCGACACAGGAGTCGCAGATGTACACGCCGGGACCGGCGATCAGCTTTTTGACTTCCGCGTGCGACTTGCCGCAGAAGCTGCACATCGTGAGTTGAGTGGGTCTTGCCACGCGGGATCAGAGGGAGGGTGAGGCGGAGAGATCGAGGATCTCCTTGCGCGACTTGACGACCTCATCGACGAGGCCGTATTCCCGCGCCTCCTCGGCGGACATGAAGCGATCGCGGTCCGTGTCCTTCGCGATCTGCTCGAGGCTGCGTCCGGTGTGGGAGGCGAGAATCTCGTTGAGCCGGTCCTTCAGGCGGAGGATTTCCCTGGCCTGGATGCTGATGTCGCTCGCCTGCCCCTGCACGCCGCCCCACGGCTGGTGGATCATGATCCGGGCGTTGGGGAGGGCGTAACGCTTGTTCTTGCTGCCGGCGGCAAGGAGGACGGCGGCCATGCTGGCGGCCTGTCCGATGCAGTACGTGTTCACGTCGCACGTGAGGAACTGCATGGTGTCATAAATCGCCAGCCCGGCCGTCACGCTGCCTCCGGGAGAATTGATGTACAGGTGGACATCCTTCTTCGGATCGGTCATCTGCAGGAAGAGCAGCTGGGCAATGATGACATTGGCGACCATGTCATCCACCGGCGTGCCGAGGAACACGATCCGGTCCACCAGAAGGCGCGAGTAGATGTCATACCCCCGCTCCCCGCGGCCGGTTTGCTCGACCACGTAGGGGATCAGGAACCCGCCTTCGTTCAACGCTTTCATGGCCCGGCAACGTAGAGGCCCGCCTCCGGAGCGTCAAGGAACCGGCCCCGCGCGCACGGGTGGAATACCCGCGCCACGCCGGCGCGGAGGCGTTTTCCGGCGATGCCGCCCCCCGGGCGTCCCGGGAGCCGGGCCGGCGGGCGCCAATCCTCGGTTCGCGATGCCACCCCCTTTTCAAGCCGGGGCGCTGATTCTAATTTCCAAGACCCCGCGTCGGGGGAATCGCCGCCATGCCCATCTACGAATTCGCGTGCCCGAGGTGCCGGCGGATCTACAGCTTCATGTCGAAGCGGATCCAGCCGGAACGACAGCCGATCTGTCCGAAGTGCGGCTACGACAAGCTTGAGAAGCAGGTGAGCTCGTTCGCGATGCTCAAGGGAGTCGCGGAGCCGGCTGCGCAGAACGGATTCGATGAGGGAGACCCCGCGGCCGGCGACATCGATGAGGCGCGCATGGAACGCGTCATGGCCGAACTCGAGCGGGACATGGACCACCTGGACGAGAACAACCCGCGCCATGTCGCCCACATGATGAAGAAGATGAAGGAGATGATGCCCGAGGGCAGCATCCCCAGGGAGCTCGACATCGCCATCCGCCGCCTCGAGAAGGGGGAGGACCCGGAGAAGGTCGAGGAGGACATGGGAGACGTCCTGGGCGAGTTCATGGGCGGCGGCGAAGACGACGAGGACGGGGACGGAGGCGGAGGGGCGCGCGGCTACACGCGCGACAGTGGCCTGTACGACTACTGATTTCGATCCGCGCCGGCCCCGGCGGGCGCCGGCGAAGCGAAACGGGGAGCCGGGTCACGCCGCGCGGACCGGGCTCCCCGTCGAGATGGACTGAGTCTCAGGCGGGGCCGTTGGCGGCCTCCATCGCCGCGAGCTCGCGCTGTTCCCTGCGCCACCAGATGCGCGAGATGAACACGCTCAGTTCGTACAGGAACTGAACCGGGATCGCCAGGAGGAGCATCGTGAACGGATCTCCCGAGGGAGTGATCACGGCACACACCACCATGTTGCCGACCACGAAGTACGCGCGGTGCTTCACCAGCGACTCGTAATCGAGGATCCCGATCTTCACGAGGGTCAGCAGGACCACCGGAAGCTGAAACGACAGGCCGACGGCGAGGATCATGCGGAGCACGAAGTCCACGTACTCGTCAGCGCGCCATTCGTCCGCCCCGAAGCCCAGCCACTGCGCGAACTGGACCGTGGCCAGCAGCGTGATCTGCATGATGACGAAGTAGGCGAAGACGACGCCGATCAGGAACAGGCCGATGCCGATGCCGAGGGCGCGGTAAACAAATCGCTTCTCGCGCGTCTTCAGGGCCGGCATGACGAACTGCCCGATGAAGAGCATCACGAAGGGGGCTGCCAGCGACAGCCCGCCGTAGAGCGCGATCTTGAGAGCCACCTTGATGGCGCTGATCGGGCCGTAGCTCTTCAGCACCACGATCCCGGGTGACCTGGACTGGAGGACGGTGTTCGTCTCCGGCTCCAGCGTGACGAGGATGTTCGTGCCGACGACGAGCGGCTTCAGGATGAATCCGGTGGGCTCGTGTCCGTCGCGGTTGAAATTGGTGCCGACGGCGGATAGGGACATCGTTCCCCACACGGTCTCCCCCCAGCGCACGGCGACCGTCCTGTCCGTGTCCGACTGGCGGACCTTGTTGAGTTCCTCGGCCTGTTCGAGCGGCCAGATGAGGACATGAACCAGCTGGTTGCCCGCCACGAGGCAGACGATCATCGAGAGGACGACGGCGCTGACCACCTTGATGATGGTCCAACGCAGGTCCTCGAGATGCTCGAGGAACGGCTTCACTGGGCCGCCACCCTCCTCCTCTTCGTCAAGGGAAGGTGGCGGCAGCGGCTGCGCTGCCATGGAGGGTGCCGCGCGGCCTCAAGCCTGCGAAGGCGAACGGGAGGCCGGAGAGTGTTCGGTGTGCGCCGACTCTGCGGGCTGTGACTCGGGGAGCGGGGAGGCGGTCGGGCTCGACGCGGCAGGCCGGTCGGCGACGCGACGGACCGGCTCGGGGGCCGGATCGTCCTCGATCGCGCGCTGCAGATCGTCCTGAACTTCGCGGGTCGCCTTCTTGAACTCCTTCAGACCCTGACCAAGGCCACGGGCGAGTTCCGGCACCTTCTTGGCTCCGAACAGAACGAGGACGACGACAAGAATCCCGATGATTTCGGGCCAGCCGAGCATGGCCATGAGCAACGAATTCATTCTGAAACCTTTCTTTGGGGCCCAACGTTCGCCGAGCCGCGCCTCATGTAAAGGCCGAATGTCCCCGCGGCGCCTCCGGGAGCGGGCCGGGCGGGCGTGGCGGAACCCGGCCGGTGAAGACGCCGGTGGCGCGGGTTCATCGCGGCCTCAGCAGCACGAACTCCCCGCGCCGGTTCTGGCTGTACGCGTACTCGTCCTGTCCGTCGACGGCGGGACGATCCTCGCCGTAGCTGATGGTGTACACACGGGACGGATCGATCCCCTGCAGCGCGAGTTCCTCCCGGATCCCGAGGGCGCGGCGCTCGCCGAGCGACCGGTTGTACTCCTCGGTGCCGCGCTCGTCGCAGTGGCCCTCGACCTCGACGGCGACGCCGGGCGTGGACCGCAGGTACTCGGCGACCGCGGTGATCTTGCTCATCTCGGACGAGCGAACCACCGCGCTGTCGAAGTCGAAGTAAACGACATTGCCGGCGAAGACCTGCCGATCCTCCTGAAACTGGTCCCGGGGAAGGGGCGCTCCCCCGAGCGGAATGCTGCCATCGCCCGTCGCGGGGCGGTCATGAGTGGCGATGTCCTGGCCTTCGAGGGGACCGCCCGGATCGAACGCGCCGCTGGAATCGAGCCCGGGCGACGGATTGACGATGGTGCTACCGGTGCGGCTCGGGAGCGGGGTGGGGTGCTTGGGCTTACGGCGGCAGCCAGGAGTCAACGCGATCGCCAGTGTCGTGGTGAGCACCAGGACGTTGGCGAGCAATGCACTTTTCATTTGGATTGATTTGGGATCGGGACACTTACCGCGCCCACGTCGGTTGTGAACAGCTTCCTGGAAGCCGCGGCAAATCCTTCGTTTGGCGTGTGGGCACGTCAAGCAGAGACAGGACGCGCACGCCGTTGCCGACGCGCCTCGCGTAAATCACGGTGCGCGAATTGGGAGCCCACACGGGATCCTCCCCCGGAACGAGCCGCACCACCTCGCGCGTGTCGCCGCCGCGCGCGGGGATCACGCAGATCTCGAACCGCCCCCCGCTCTGCGTCGTGAAGACGATGGACTGGCCGTCCGGAGACCAGTCGGGCTCGGTGGCATTCGAGACTCCCGCGAGACGGAGGCGCCGGGGCGTTCCCCCGGATGCCGGCAGCGTGTAGAGCGTGGACGGGCCGCCCGCGCGCGAGGAGTAGCAGATCGTCTTGCCGTCGGGCGACCAGCATGGGGAGGAGTCGCCGCGGCGGTTCTCCGTCAGTCGCGTGAGGCCCGTGCCGTCGATCCGGCTGACGTAAAGATTCGGGCTGCCGTCCTTGCTCAGGATCATCGCGATCCTCCGGCCGTCGGGCGACACGGCCGCCGACGTGTTCAGCCCCGCATGCCGGGAGACCGGCCGGCGCGCGCCCGTGGAGAGGTCGTGCAGGAAGATGTCCGGGTTGCCCAGGCGATAGGACGTGTACACCACGCTGAACTGCCCCGGCACCCATGCGGGTGCCGCGACGAGGGAGCCGTCGCGCGTGACCTGCTGCGCGTTGTGGCCGTCGTAGTCGGAGACAAAGATCTCGGACTGCCCGCGGTTCACCTCGCACTTGAAGGCGATCCGGGTCTGGGCGATGCCCTGCCCGCCGAGCGCCGCGACGACATCGTCCGAGAGCGCATGGGCGCGCTGGCGGGCGCTGCCGTTCGGATAAGCCTTCGCGAGCAGCGAGTTGCCGGCGCGATCGTTCAGGCGCCCCTCCAGGCGGTCCCCGGCGCTTCCGCTCAGGATGTAGTGCGCGGAGGACTCGTCCGTGATGCGGCAGCCCGCCACCTCGAGGTCAAACTGCAGAACCTGCAGTGTCTCCCCCGAGAACCCGGTGATGGCGATCGGAATAAGCTCCGGGCCGCCGATGCGAAACAGCTCGAGTCGTGTCTGAGCCCGGGCGATCGCCGGCAGCGAGAGGCCGACCGCGGCGAGCCATTGGCGCCGTGATAACGAAGAGGAAGGAATCATCAGAAGGATGCGCTGGAGCGTAGGTTGAAGCCGATGGTGAAAGTGATGGTTTCGCCCGGGCCGAGCGGTTCCCACGGGGTGACGCGGCGCACCTTGCCGATCGCGAGCTCCACGGACCGGTCCAGGGCCGCCACGCCGGAACGCCGCGCGATCCGCGCACTGGCCACGGTGCCGTCCGCACGCAGGACAACCTCCACCTCGGCGGTGGCGTTTGGATCGGCAACCCCGGACGGCGCGATCCACGCCGCGTCATAGGCCGCGCGGACATTCCATGCATTTGACGATCCCGCGCCGCCGCCGCCGCTCAGCTCGATCTTCACGGTGGATCGCCGGGCGCTGTCGGCGAGGGAACCGGCGGCATTCGCCAGGCGGCGGTCCAGTTCGCGCAGGCGCTCGGCCGAGCGATCGGGTTCGCGCGGCGTCTCGCTCGGCTTCGGCCTGTTGACGGGTTTGGCCTCACTCAGGTTGAACTCGCGCCGCCGCGGCGGGGTGCGTGCGGGTTCGGGATCGGGCTTGGGCCGCGGCGTCTCCTGCACGCGCCGCGGTTCGGGCGCGGACTGCGTTCGCGGCTGCGGGGCTTCCGGTTCCGGCTGCGGCTCGGGCTGCCGCGCGGGCTGCGGGGCTTGCGCCGGCTCGGGCTGCGCCTCCGGCTCCCGCCGGGGCTCGGGAGCCGATGCGGGCGGCCCCGGGGGCGCCTCGAAGAAGCTGCCGGGCAGCAGCAGCAGCGGTGGCGCCTCGAGCGGCTGCCTGCGGGTCGACTTGAATGCCGGGGTGACGATCAGGACCGCGAGCAGCACGGCGTGCGCGAGCGCCGAGGCGAGCATGCAGCCTGACTTGAGTCGCGGGTTCATCGCTCGGGTACGGTTCGAGGGAGAATCCTGTGGATGCCGTTCCGCTGGCAGCGGTCCAGCAGGTGCAGGATCGATTCCCACGACGTGCGCCGGTCCCCGCGGAGAAGGACCGCAAGGCGCGGGTTCTGGCGGAACTCCGCGACCAGAAGCCCCTCGACCTGGTCGAGGGTCAGCACCCGTCCCTCGACGACGTACCGGCCGTCGTGGGTCACCTCCACGGTCCGGACATCCTCCTGGCTCAGGTCGGGTGTGTCGGGCGTTCCGCCCTTCGGCAGGTCCAGGGGCACACTCTGTTCGAGCAGCGGCGTCGTGATGACGAAGATGATGAGCAGAACGAACGCGAGATCCAGCAACGGCGTGACATTGATGTCAGCCAGCGTGACCAGGGCGTTCTTCTGGGAGAACCGGCGCATGCGGTCGTGTTCGCGTTCAGGCGGACATCGGGCTGGCCGGGGCCGTTTCCTCGAGGAACTCGACCTCCATCCTCGCGGCAAGCTCCTGGGCGAAATTGTCCATCTCCACCGTCAGGACCCGAAGATTGTGGACGAGCCAGTTGTAACCGAACATCGACGGAATTGCCACCATCAGACCGGCGACGGTGGTGATCAGCGCGCCGGCGACGCCGGGCGCCATCATCTGAAGGGTGGCGGCGCCGGTGTTCCCCGCGGCGACACCGCCGAAGGCATCCATGACGCCCCAGACCGTGCCGAGAAGCCCGAGGAACGGCGCGCCGCTGACCGCGATCGCAAGCAGGATCAGGCCGGCCTCGAGCTTGAGGGCCTCGCGCGCCACGCTGCGCTCGAGCACGCCCTTGGTCAGTTCCATGGATTTCATGGTGACCTCGAATTCGCGCCCCCCGTTGTTCGATGGCCGCAGATGCTTGGTGAGTTCCGCGCAGCCGTCCTGGTACACCGCGAACAGGGGGCAGCCGTCCACGGCCGGCTGGCGCCGGTGCACGTCGATGACGCTCTTCTGCGCGCGGTAGGCCGCGTAGAAGAACCCGTTCAGCCGGCGCGCGCGGCGCATCTGGATCGCCTTCGCGGTCATCACCGACCACGCGAACATCGAGAACACGACGAGGATCCCGATGATGACCTTCCCCTCCAGGGTGGCCCGCTGGAAGTTGTCCAGCACGCTGCTTTGAGCCAGAACGCAATCGAGGGTGAAAGACATGGAACCGTGGCCGCGACCGATGGCCACGCCGGGTGTACGACCTGCCGTCGATGAAGGTCAAAGTCTTTCGGCGCGGCAGGCGCGGAAGGCCCTGAAAACCCGATCGAGGGGGTCGGCGTCGGGCGCCGCACAAGGCATGCGGAGGGGGCGCGGGCGGGGCGTGGCACAGGTGTGCCAGCCGGTCGCGCATATGAGACATGCTGGCACAGCAACAGGGCCTTGGGACAATGGTTCTCGCGGTGGCGTTGATACAGATGTTATTGATTTGCAGTTGGTTATGAAAATCCGCGTGTACTGGCACGCCGGTCGCTCAGGTCTGGCTCGTTATGGCCAAAGTCCTGGGCATCGATCTTGGAACGACGAACTCCTGCATGGCGGTGATGGAGGGTGGGGAACCGACCGTGCTGGAGAACTCCGAGGGGCGTCGCACGACGCCTTCGGTGGTGGCGTTCACGAAGAACGGGGAGCGCCTCGTCGGGGAAGCGGCCAAGCGCCAGGCGGTCACGAACCCGCGCAACACGATCTACTCCATCAAGCGCTTCATGGGGCGCAAGTTCTCCGAGGTGAAGGAGGAGGCGAAGCGTGTCCCGTACAAGGTGGTGGAGGCGCCGAACGGGGATGCACACGTGGAGGTGGAGGTTGCCGGGGAGGTGAAGCGGTTCAGCCCGCCGGAGATCTCCGCGATGATCCTTTCCAAGCTGAAGGCTGACGCCGAGATGCGCCTCGGGGAGAAGATCACCCAGGCGGTGATCACGGTTCCGGCGTACTTCAATGATTCGCAGCGGCAGGCGACGAAGGACGCGGGGCGGATCGCGGGCCTCGAGGTGCTGCGCATCATCAACGAGCCCACGGCGGCCTCGCTGGCGTACGGTCTCGACAAGAAGAAGGACGAGCTGATCGCGGTGTACGACCTCGGCGGCGGCACGTTCGACATCTCGGTGCTCGAGATTGGCGACGGGGTCTTCGAAGTGAAGGCCACCAACGGGGACACGCACCTTGGAGGCGACGACTGGGACAACCGGATCATCGACTGGATCCTGGACGAGTTCAAGCGCGACACGGGGATGGACCTGCGGTCGCAGGCCGACGCGCTGCAGCGCATCAAGGAGGAGGCGGAGAAGGCCAAGATCGCGCTGAGCTCCTCCCAGCAGTACGAGATCAACCTTCCCTTCATCACGGCCGACGCGACGGGTCCCAAGCACATCCAGAAGTCGCTCACGCGCGCCCGGATGGAGCAGCTGTGCGACGACCTGTTCGAGCGGACGGCGATCCCCGTGCGCAACTGCCTCAAGGACGCGGGCATCACGGCGGATGACGTGCGGGAGCTCGTGCTCGTTGGAGGCATGACGCGGATGCCGCGCGTGGTGGAGACGGCTCGCGCGCTGGTGAACAAGCAGCCCCACCAGGGCGTGAACCCGGACGAGGTGGTGGCGATCGGCGCGGGCATCCAGGGCGGCGTGCTCAAGGGCGACGTGAAGGACGTGCTGCTGCTGGACGTGACGCCTCTCTCGCTGGGGATCGAGACGCTGGGCGGCGTGTTCACGCGCCTGATCGAGCGCAACACGACGATTCCGACGCGCAAGTCGGAGATCTTCTCGACGGCGAGCGACAACCAGCCGGGGGTCGAGATCCACGTTCTGCAGGGCGAGCGCCAGTTCGCGCGTGACAACAAGACGATCGGCAAGTTCCAGCTCACGGACATCCCGCCGGCCCCGCGCGGGGTTCCGCAGATCGAGGTGACGTTCGACATCGACGCGAACGGCATCCTGCACGTGAGCGCGAAGGACCTCGGGACGGGCAAGGAGCAGAAGATCACCATCACCGCCTCGAGCGGGCTGTCGAAGGAGGAGGTCGAGCGCATGCGGCGCGACGCCGAGGCGCACGCGGAGGAGGACCGCCGCCGCCGCGAGGAGGTGGAGATCCGCAACGAGACGGACAACACGATCTACCGGTCGGAGAAGCTGCTGCGCGACTCGGGCGACAAGCTTCCGGCCGAGCGCAAGTCGGCGATCGAGGAGGCGCTGAACGCGGCGCGGGAGGCCCTGAAGGGCAGCGACACCGCCGCGATGAAGTCGGCGACGGAACGGCTGAATGCCGCGTGGCAGGCCGCTTCGGAGGAGCTGTACCGCGCGGCGGGCGGCCAGGCGGGCGGCGCCCCGGGAGCGGGAGCGGAGGGCGCGGCGGGCGGCGCGGGTGCCGGCCAGGCCGGCGGTTCCGCGGGTGGCGAGCGTCGCAAGGACGACGGCACCGTGATCGACGCCGAGATCGTGGACGAGAAGAAGTGAGCCTTCACGTCGCGCGCCCGGCCCGGGGCGGGCGCGCGGGAGATTTTATCCGACAGGTCCGCCCCTCGCGGGTACGAGGGACGGACATTTCAGACAACCCATCACATCCAACAAGCGAATCAACAGTCTATGTCACTGAACGTCAAACCTCTCGGCGACCGGGTGCTCGTGGAGCCCGTCGAGGAGAAGGAAGTCAAGAAGGGCGGAATCATCATCCCGGATACGGCGAAGGAGAAGCCGATGGAGGCGGTTGTCCGCGCGCTCGGCACGGGCAAGACGGATGACAGCGGCAAGAAGATTCCGTTCGAGGTCAAGATCAATGACCGGGTGCTGATCAGCAAGTACGGCGGCACCGAGATCAAGCTGGACGGCAAGGAATTCAAGATTCTGGGAAGCGACGACATTCTGGCCGTGCTCGAGTAAGGCTCGGCGGACGTCGGCACCTTTTTCGTTCCCAATACCAATCGCAGAATCATCTCTATGGCAGCCAAGCAATTGTTGTTCGACGAGGCGGCGCGGCAGGCCCTGCTGCGCGGCGTCTCCATTCTCGCCAAGGCCGTTTCGGCCACCCTCGGCCCCAAGGGCCGCAATGTCGTTCTCGACAAGAAGTTCGGATCTCCCACGGTCACGAAGGACGGCGTGACGGTGGCGAAGGAGATCGAGCTGGCGGATCCCTATGAGAACATGGGCGCGCAGATGGTGCGCGAGGTCGCCAGCAAGACGAGCGACGCCGCGGGCGACGGCACCACGACGGCGACGGTTCTCGCCGAGGCGATCTACCGCGAGGGCCTGAAGCACGTCACCTCCGGAGCCAACCCGATCGGCATCCAGCGCGGCATTCAGAAGGCCGTGGAAGCCGCCGTCGAGCAGCTCGCCAAGAACACCAAGAAGGTCAAGGACAAGGAGGAGATCAAGCAGGTCGCCACCGTGTCCGCGAACTGGGACAGCACCATCGGCAACATCATCGCCGAGGCGATGGACAAGGTCGGCAAGGACGGCACGATCACCGTCGAGGAGGCCAAGTCCATCGACACCACGCTCGACGTGGTGGAGGGCATGCAGTTCGACAAGGGCTATCTCTCTCCCTACTTCGTCACCAACGCGGAGACGATGGAGGTCAAGCTCGAGGATCCCTACATCCTCATCTATGAGAAGAAGATCAGCTCGCTGAAGGACCTGCTCCCGATCCTCGAGAAGATCGCCAAGGTGGGCAAGCCGCTGCTCGTGATCGCCGAGGAGGTCGAGGGCGAGGCGCTCGCGACCCTCGTCGTCAACAAGCTGC
>CAYMDA010000025.1:0-51639 GCA_964389135.1 uncultured Verrucomicrobiota bacterium
GGCAAGGTTGCGCGGGACGCCGCAACGGTGGAAGGTGCGGTGCCTGTGAAGTCCGGAATGAGAATGCGGTGTCTGGCCGTGATGGCGCTCGCGATCAGCGGGCCGTGGGTCACGGCGAATGTCGTGCCGCGCCTCACGGAATCGATGCTCGTGGGCGGAATGGCGATCGCGGCGTCCGCCCGCGCCTACCAGCCGGCGACCCTTTTCGAGGCCATCGACGAGGTGCGCAAGGGCGGCGGTCGTCTCATCGAGCTGGAATTCGGGCAGCCGCTGAGCCCCGCCGATCCCTCGGTCGAGGTGCGGGATGATCTCACCGAAGCCGACATGGACCGCCTTCGCCGCAAGCTGGGCGTGGCCGGCGTGCGGCCGGTTGGCGCAAGGGTGCGCTTCAGCAACAACGAAAGCGCCAACAACCGGCTGTTCCAGTGGGCGGACACGCTCGAGATCCCGGTGCTGATCGGGGACGTGTCGAGCCTCGACCAGCTTGACCAGATCGAGCGTCTGATCCGCCGCTACAACATCAGCGTGGGGATCCCCCTCGGAGGCGCCCGCGGCGGCGATGCGCCCGATGTCGCGCGAATGCTCGATCGGGTCCGCGGGCGCGATCCGCGCCTCGGCGTCGTGGTCGACATCCGGGAGCTGCTCCGGGCCGGCCTCGATCCCTTCGAGGTCATCACCACCCTCCGCTCGCGCCTGCTCGGCATCCGGCTCTCCGATGTCAGTTCCGTCAGTCGGACCGCGCGCCCCGCGCCGTTCGGCACCGGGCGCTTCGACTTCCGCCGGCTGCTCGTCCAGCTCGATGAGGAACGCTTCGATGGCTATCTCGTGCTGGACTGGCCCCCCGGCGAGGGCGACTTCCGCGAGGATCTTCGCAACGCCATCCGGTTCGTCGGCTCCGGCATGGACGGCATCCGCCGCGAGAACCTCCTGCGCATCGCGTCGCGCAGCGCCACCGTCGCCGAGGGCCTCCGTTACGAAGTGCTGCTCCAGGGGGAGATCCCCGAGCCGGTGCACGTCGCCGCCGCGCCCGACGGCACGATCTGGTTCGCCGGCCGCCGCGGACACGTCTGGACATGGAACGAGGGACACCCCGCGCCCCGGCTCGTCGCCCGCCTCGGGGTGGTCACCACCGGACAGCGCGGCCTGCACGCGTTCGTCTTTGACCCCGGCTTCCTGACCAACGGCTTCCTCTACGTGTACCGTTCGCCAATGGTCCCCTCCGGCAACTGGAATCGCGTCGCGCGGTTCACCGCCAGGCGCGCCGACGACCGATGGACCCTGGATGTCGATTCGGAGAAGGTTCTGCTCGAGATCCCAAGCGCCTACCACGGGCAGGGGCAGGGCGGGGGACTCCTCCTCCATCCCGTCGAGCGAACCCTCTACATCGGCTCCGGCGACAACAACCTGCCGAATGAAACGCCGCGGTTCTTCGACGACCCCGCGAACGGCCCGCAGGACCTCGGCAGCCTCTGGGGCAAGATCCTGCGCATCCGCCTCGACGGTTCCATTCCACCCGACAATCCGTTCGCGAACCACGCGGGCGCCCGGCCGGAGGTCTATTCCCTCGGCCTCCGCAACCCGGTCACCCTCTCGTTCAACCCCGCCACGGGAGACGTGCTCGCCGGCGATGTCGGCTACGACCGGCGCCTCGATTTCGAGGAGGTCAACATCGTCCGCCCCGGGGCGAACTACGGCTGGCCGCGCTGCGACGGGCGCGGCCTCGACACGCTCGCAGGAACGGAGTGCCCCGTCCCGGATGCGGTCGCGCCGTGGTTCTCATACCCGCACGGCTCGGCGGCGGCCGTCGTCGTGGGGCCCGTCCTCGTCGGCGAATCCGCCCGCCACTGGCCCTCGCCCCATGGCCTGGTTTATGGCGATTTCGCCAGGCGCAGCGTTCGCTGGGCGGTCATCGATTCCTCCACCGGCCTCGTGACGAACACGGTTCCACTCGTGTCGAGCCTCGGTGGAGGCCCGCTCTCCATCTGCCATGCCCCGGATGGCGCCCTGTACATGGTTGAGTATGCCGGCTGGCTGACCGGCAACCCCCAGGACCGCCTTTCGCGCCTCGTCCCGGTGTCCGTCGAAGCGGACGCCTCCGGCACGATCGCCCCGGCGCGCGACGTGTCCGCCCGCTGAGTCTCGGCCCTGTCCGGCCCCGCGGCTCGCGGCCGCCGCGCCCGGGCGCTTTAACAACCAACCGCCGGCCTGATACGCTGCGCCCATGCGAATTCTGTCGGGGATCCAGCCGTCGGGCGCGCTGCACATCGGGAACTACTTCGGGATGATGCGACCGGCGATCGAGCTGCAGACGCAGGGCGAGGCGTTCTATTTCATCGCCGATTACCACTCGATGACGACCGTCTTCGACCCGGAGCAGCGGCGTCGCAACACGCTCAACGTCGCCCTGGATTTCCTCGCGTGCGGTCTCGATCCCGAGCGCGCCGTCTTTTTCCGCCAGTCCGACATCCCCGAGCACTGCGAGCTCATGTGGCTGCTGAGCTCCATCACGCCGATGGGGCTGCTTGAACGCTGCCACAGCTACAAGGACAAGATGGCCCGGGGAATCCCGGTCAACCACGGGCTCTTCGCATACCCGGTGCTCATGGCCGCCGACATCCTCATCTACGACTCGAATGTCGTGCCCGTCGGCCGCGACCAGAAGCAGCACGTCGAGGTCACCCGCGACATCGCCATCAAGTTCAACGAGACCTACGGCGCCACCTTCATCCTGCCCGAGCCGCAGATCCGCGAGACCGTCGCCGTCGTCCCCGGCACCGACGGCCAGAAGATGAGCAAGAGCTACGGCAACACGATCGAGATCTTCGGGGATGAGAAGGTCCTCCGGAAGAAGGTGATGTCCATCGTCATGGACAGCCGCACCCCCCAGGAACCCAAGCCCGACGCGGACCAGAACAACGCCATCCGCCTGCTGAAGCTTCTCGCGCCGGCCTCCGAGGCGGCCGCGCTCGAGGACCGCCTCCGGGCGGGTGGGTTCGGGTACGGCGACCTGAAGAAGGCGCTCTTCGAGCATTACTGGAACTACTTCGAGGAACCGCGCCGCCGCCGGCGCGAGCTGGAGTCGAACCTCGACGCCGTCGAGGCGGTGCTCCGGAAGGGCCGCGACCGCGCCCGGGCGGTGGCGACGGGCGTGCTGAAGCGCGCGCGACGCGCGTGCGGACTGGAGTGAGGCGCGTTCGTGACAGGGCCGCCCGAACGGGCGCCCGGAGATCCTCGGAGATTGGCGGGGCGCGGGAGGGCGGCGCCGGGGCCGGGGCTTGTGAAAATTGTCACAAATAACCTTGTCGCCCCCCGCTCCGTTGCTAGTTTTTCCCCGCCGGTCACTTCCGCCGGTCGGGTTGCCCCCTGTCACGACATGAACACCACCGAGTTCGGCTACAATTCCAAGATCGAGGGCGACGTCGTCTTCACGCGACTCGACGCCGCACTGGCGTGGTTCCGTGAGAACTCCCTGTGGCCCATGCCCATGGGACTCGCCTGCTGCGCCATCGAGCTCATGGCCGCCGGTGCGGGGCGCTTCGACATCGCCCGTTTCGGCTCCGAGGTCATGCGGTTCTCGCCCCGGCAGTCCGACGTCATGATCGTGGCCGGCACGGTCACCTACAAGATGGCTGGCTCGGTGCGCCGCATCTACGACCAGATGGCCGAACCGAAGTGGGTCATCGCGATGGGCGCGTGCGCCTCCACCGGGGGCATGTACCGGAGCTACGCCGTGCTCCAGGGCGTGGATCAGATCGTGCCCGTGGACGTGTACGTCGCCGGCTGCCCTCCGCGTCCCGAGGCGCTGCTCGACGGCCTCATGCGGCTGCAAAGGAAGGTCGCCCGGCAGCCGGTCCTCCCGACCCTGAACATCACCAGCGCCCTTCGCTCGCCGCGCCAGGGCAAGCAGGAAGCCGAACCCGCCACCCTGACGCATGCCCACCGCGCTTGACCTGGCCGAACGATTGCGGGGGAACTTCGGGGATCTGATTTCGGAGCCGGCGCAGTTCCGGGGCGAGGTCACGCTGCGCGTCACCGACCCGGACCGGATCGCGGATGTGTGCCGGTTCGCGCGCGACGAGCTCGGCTTCGATTTCCTGCTCGACCTCTGCACCGTGGACAACTACGGCGACGATCCCCGCTGGACCGTCGTCTATCATCTGTACAGCCTCGGTCACCGCTGCCACCTCCGCCTCAAGACCGACGTCAGCGAGGAGAAGTCCGAGCTGCCCACCGTCACGACGGTCTGGCAGACCGCCAACTGGCACGAGCGCGAGGCCTATGACATGATGGGCGTCCGCTTCCGCGATCATCCCGACCTGCGGCGCATCCTCATGTGGGAGGGTTACCCGTACTTCCCCCTGCGGAAGGATTTCCCGCTGGCGGGCAAGTCCAGCGAAGTGCCCGGCGTGGCCTTCACCCGGCCCGCGCCGCTCGATGGCGGCCCGTTTGTGACGCTGCCCGGAGGCGCGGATGCGGCCGAACGCGAGCCGCGCGTGCGCACCCCGGAATCGCCTGATCGCAACAATCCTTGTCATCCCGCGCGGACCGAGCCCGCGCCCGGAGGAGTCGCCTGATGGCTGAGACGCAACACCTGCAGTACGCGGATGCGGCGGCGCGCGCCGCCGGCGCGGGCGGATCAGAGGGGGTCATCGGAGACCGGATGACTCTCAACATGGGACCGTCGCACCCGTCCACGCACGGAGTGCTGCGGATCATCCTCGAGCTGGACGGCGAGACGATCGTCCGCGCGGACCCCGACATCGGCTACCTCCACCGCGGCGACGAGAAGATCGCCGAGAACATGACGTACAACCAGTTCGTGGCGTACACGGACCGGCTGGACTACCTCGCGCCCCTGGCGAACAACGTGGCCTACGCCCTCGCCGTCGAGAAGCTGATGGGCCTCGAGATCCCGCCGCGCGGCAAGTACATCCGCGTCATGTGCTGCGAGCTCGCGCGGATCTCCTCGCACCTCCTCGGCCTTGGCGCCTTCGCCATGGACGTCGGCGCGCTCACGGTCTTCCTGCACACGTTCAACGAGCGCGAGAAGGTCTACAATCTCGCCGAGCGCCTCACCGGCGCGCGGTTCACGACCACCTACACCCGTGTCGGCGGCCAGACGCGCGACCTTCCTTCCGGCTGGCTCGACGGGGTCCGCAAGTTCTGCGACGAGGTCCTCGTCACGATCGATGACGCGGACAAGCTGCTCACCCGCAACCGGATCTGGGTGGACCGCACCCGGGACGTCGGGATCATTTCCCGCGAGGACGCGATCAGCTTCGGCCTGACCGGTCCCAACCTCCGCGCCAGCGGCGTGGACCTCGACCTGCGCAAGGCCCACCCGTACCTCGTCTACGACGAGCTCGACTTCGAGGTGCCCCTCGGGTCCGTCGGGGACTGCTACGACCGGTACCTCGTGCGCATGGAGGAGATGCGGCAGAGCGTCCGCATCCTGCGCCAGTGCGCCGACCGCATCCCCGGCGGGGCCGACAATCCCCACCGCGAACCGATCAACGTGGCGGACGGCAAGGTGTTCCTCCCCCCCAAGGAGAGGGTCCTCACCGGGATGGAGGAGCTGATCCACCAGTTCATCATCGTCACCCAGGGAGTGCCCGCGCCGCCCGGAGAGGTCTACTTCGGCGCCGAAAACCCCAAGGGCGAACTCGGTTTTTACATCAACAGCCGCGGCGGCGGCGCGCCGTACCGACTGAAGATCCGCGCCCCGTCCTTCGTGAACCTCAGCATCCTCAGCCGGCTGCTGCCGGGCCACATGATCGCGGACGTGACGGCGATCCTCGGATCGCTGGATTTCGTCATGGGCGAATGCGACCGATGAACCGCCGTCGTCCGCTCCAGCCGAGATGAACGCCAATCCCACCCCCAGCGGCGGAACCGCCGCGCCCCCGACGACCGCCGCGGGGGCGGGCGCACCGTTCGCCGTTCCCGCCGACCTGCAGCGCGAGATCGACGAGCTGGTCTCGCACTATCCCCAGAAGCGGAGCGCGGCCCTCATGGTCCTCCACGCGCTGCAGGATCACTACGGGTGGCTCCCGCGGGAGGCCATCGACTGGACCGCCGCCCGGCTCGAGGTCCAGCCGATCAACATCTTCGAGCTCGTCACGTTCTACCCGATGTTCCGGCAGCAGCCTGCCGGGAAATACCAGTTCAAGGTCTGCCGCACGCTGAGCTGCGCGCTCGGCGGCAGCCGGAGGCTCCACGCGCACCTCTGCCAGCGCCTCGGGCTCGATCCCCACGCCCACGGCGTCCAGACGACCGCCGACGGCCGGTTCTCCGTCGAGTTCGTCGAGTGCCTCGCGAGCTGCGGAACCGCGCCCGTGATGATGGTCAACGAGGAATTCCACGAGGGGGTGTCGATCGAGCGCGCCGACGCCCTCGTGAAGAGCCTCTCCGACGGAGGCGCGCGATGAGTCAGGGCACCGTTCGGCCGCGCGGGTGCCGCCGCGGACGCGTCGCGATCACGACCTCGGGGGAGAATCCCCGGATCCGCGGCCGTTCGGTCCGCGCGGGGAGAAAGCCAGGGAGGGGATTCACATGGCTGCCCGACCTGGATTTGAACCAGGACAAACAGATCCAGAGTCTGCTGTGCTACCGTTACACCATCGGGCAACCCGGTGCGGCTCCGACGGTAGGCTACTCCCGCTGAAGGTCAAGACGTCATGCCGCAGGAATATCGTCTCATCCTGAAGCACGCGGACACTCCGGGGTACGGACCGGACATCGAAACGTACCTGCGCCACGGCGGGTACGAGACGCTCCGCAAGTGCCTCACGCTGCCCGTCAGGGAGCTCCCCGACGGGAAACGCCAGACGCCGCAGGAGCAGATCCGCGACGAGGTGCTGCGCTCGGGTCTGCGCGGGCGCGGCGGGGCCGGCTTCTCCGCCGGGCTCAAGTGGTCCTTCGTGGACCGCAAGAGCGGCAAGCCCATCTACCTGATCTGCAACGCCGACGAGTCCGAGCCCGGCACCTTCAAGGACCGCCAGATCATCCACAAGGATCCCCACCAGCTCCTCGAGGGCATGATCATCGCCTGCTTCGCGAATGACGTGCACCTCGCGTACATCTACATCCGCGGCGAGATGCCCGAGGGCGCGCGCCTGCTCAACCGGGCGATCCGCGAGGCGAGGGAGAAGGGTTTCCTCGGAAAGAACATCCTCGACTCGGGCTACGACCTCGAGATTCACGTGCACCGCGGCGCCGGCGCCTACATCTGCGGCGAGGAGACCGGGTTGATCGAATCGCTGGAGGGCAAGCGCGCCTACCCGCGCATCAAGCCGCCCTACTTCCCGGCCGTGCTCGGCCTGTACCTCTGCCCCACGATCGTCAACAACGTCGAGACGCTCGCCGCCGTGAAGCACGTCATGGAGATGGGCGCGGTGGAGTACGCCCGGCTCGGCACGCCGAACAACACCGGCACCCGCATCGTGAGCATCAGCGGGCACGTCCGGCGCCCGGGCTACTACGAGATCGAGGTGGGCAAGGTCACCCTCGGCGAGCTGATCTTCCACGAGAACTTCGGGGGCGGCCTCCGCGAGGGCCGCACGCTCAAGGCCATCATCCCGGGCGGTTCCTCGGCCAAGGTCTTCAAGGCGGGCGAGCGCTTCACGATCAAGCGCCGCGGTCCCGACGGCCAGATCCAGCCCGTCGAGATGGACCTGCTCGACCTGCCGTACGACTTCGACACGCTCCAGCAGGCGGGGTCCATGTCCGGCTCGGGCGCCATCATCGTGATGGACGACACGACCGACATCGTCGAGGCCCTCGCGAACATCAGCGAGTTCTACGCCCACGAGAGCTGCGGCCAGTGCACCCCGTGCCGCGAGGGGTCCCTCTGGATGAGCAAGGCCCTCCATCGCATGACTCACGGAGGCGCGCGCCGCATCGATCCGGACTACCTCCTGCACATCGCCCAGAACATCCAGGGCCGCACCATCTGCGCCTTCGGCGAGGCCGCATCGTGGCCCGTGCTCAGCTTCGTCCGAAAGTTCCGCGAGGAGTTCGAGGCCCGCGCGGCCGCGGACGAGAAACGCTCGTCGGCGAGCCCCGCCGGACCCGGCGGCGACATGCGGCTCGCCGCGGCACCCGACCGACCTCAGGCAGGCGGCGCCTGACCGACCGCACCGAAGTACCATGTCCAGCGCCAGTCAAAGTGTTCCGATGTCCCCCGCGCCCCAGCCGCAGGTCGAGACGCTCACGATCAAGATCGACGGGCGCCCCGTCGAGGTGCCGAAGTTCATGCCCGACTGGACGGGCAAGCTTCAGCCCACGACCATGCTCCAGGCGTGCGAGCTCGCCGGCGTCAGCGTCCCGCACTACTGCTATCACCCGAAGCTCCCCATCGCCGGCAACTGCAGGATGTGCCTGATCGAGTTCGGCACCCCGATGCTCGGGCCCGATCGCAAGCCCGTCCTCGGCGAGGACGGTTCCCCGAAGATCGCCCGCTCGGTGCTGCCCTATGAACCGGGCACCCCGCGCGGCGCCATCGCCTGCGCCACCCCCATCGCCGCGGGCATGGAGCTGTACCCCTCGTCCCCGGCCACGCGGCAGATGCGCGAGGCCGTGCTCGAGTGGCTCCTGATCAATCACCCGCTCGACTGCCCCATCTGCGACCAGGCCGGCGAGTGCAAGCTCCAGGAGTACTCGTACGACCACGGCCTCGCCGCGTCCCGGTTCGCCGAGACCAAGGTCCACAAGCCCAAGGCCGTCGATCTCGGCCCGCGTATCGTCCTCGACGACGAACGCTGCATCCTGTGCACCCGCTGCATCCGGTTCACCCGTGACATCGCGGGCGACGACAGCCTCGGCATCGTCAACCGCGGTTCCTACAGCAGCATCGCCACCCATCCCGGCCGCCAGTTCGACAACAACTACACGCTCAACACCGTCGACATCTGCCCCGTCGGCGCGCTGACCTCGAAGGACTTCCGCTTCAAGATGCGCGTCTGGTTCCTCAAGGAGACGCGCTCCGTGTGCACGAGCTGCGCCACCGGCTGCAACATCGTCATCGGCTCCCGGGAGGGGCGCATCTACCGCTACACGCCGCGCCCGAATGACGACGTCAACGGCCACTGGATGTGCGACTACGGCCGGCTCAACTACGCGTGGGTCAATCGCGAGGACCGCCTCTCCGCAGTGCGCGTGCCCGTCGCCGGCGCAAGGCCCGGCGGCGAAACCCAGACCAGCACCTGGACGACGGCCCTCCGCCAGATCCGCGGGCGCCTCGCCGCCGCCGCGCCCGGGTCCGTCGCCATCATCGCCTCCGCCCGTCAGACCACCGAGGAACTGCATCTGCTCCGGAAACTGGCGGACCGCTTCGGCGCCGTGACCGACAGCATCCCGCGCGAGGGTCCGGGAGACCACCTCCTGCTCCGCACCGATCGCAATCCGAACATGCTCGGGGCGCGCCTCACCGGGATCGTGGACGGCCAGCCCGGTGCGCGCCTCGGCGCCATCGCGGAGGGCGTCGCCACCGGGCGGATCCGTCACCTGATCGTCTTCGGCGAGGACGTCACCCGCCACGGCATCGGCGCGGAGGCGCTCGCGAGGCTCGAGACGCTGATCGTCAGCGACATCCTTCCCAATGAGACCACGCGCCACGCGCAGTTCCTGCTCCCCGGCTGCGCCCATGCGGAGAAGCGCGGAACCTTCATCAACTGGAAGGGACGGGTGCAGCGCTTCCTGAAGGCGTTCGAGCCCCCCGGCGACGCCCGCCCCGAATGGGAGTTCCTCGAGGAGTGGCTCTCGGGACCCGAGGCCGGGACCGGCCCGGCCAGCATCGAGGCGCTGTTCAATCGCATGGCCCGCGAAATCCCCGCCCTGGCCGGAATCGAGTGGGCGCGGCTCGGGGATGCCGGCGCCAGCGTGAGCCTTCCGGAATCCGGGCAGGCGCAGCCGGCCCCCGCCAACCCGGAGGTGGCCCGATGAACGGCCCCCGCGACGCCGCCGGCCGCGCGAACCGTCGAATCTGATGCCAACGATGGACTGGACCTTTGTCGCGTACAGCATGGTGAAGATCGTCGTGGTCTTCGCCGTCGTGATGACGATGGTCGCCTACGCGGTGCTCGTGGAGCGGAAGGTGAGCGCCTTCATCCAGGACCGCGTCGGGCCGAACCGCGCGGCGCCCTTCTTCGTGCGGCGCATCCCCGTGATCGGGCCCGCCCTCGTGCGCATGGGCATCTTCCAGCCGATCGCCGACGGCCTGAAGGCGTTCCTCAAGGAGGACTACACGCCGGCGCACGTGCGGAGGTTCTACTTCTGGCTCGCGCCCGCCCTCGCGGTGATCCCTGCGCTGCTCACGATCGCCGTGATCCCGTTCGGCTCGGTGCTCGGCGGCCAGCGCATGGTCATCGCGGACCTGGATGTCGGGATCCTCTACACGTTCGGCATCGTGTCCCTCGGCGTGTACGGAATCGTGATCGCCGGGTACGCCGCGAACTCGAAGTACCCGCTGCTCGGCGGGATCCGGTCCAGCGCCCAGATGATCTCGTACGAGATCTCCATGGGCCTGAGCGTCATCCCGGTGTTCCTGCTGGTCGGCAGCCTGAACCTCGGCGCGGTGATCGAGTACCAGACGGGCAGCCTGTTCGGCTGGCTCATCTTCAAGCAGCCGATCGCGTTCTTCATCTTCCTCGTCGCCGCCTTCGCGGAGACGAACCGTCTTCCCTTCGACATGCCGGAGGCGGAGACGGAACTCGTCGGCGGCTACCACACCGAATACAGCTCGATGAAGTTCGCGCTGTTCTTCATGGGCGAGTACGCCGCGATGATCGCGGTCTCGGCCATGATCGTGACGCTGTTCCTCGGCGGCTGGACCCTGCCGTTCCTCGGGCTGGACCAGCCCGCGACCGGCCTCTTCACGGGCCTCCTGCACATCGCGATCTTCCTCGCGAAGCTGTGCGCGCTCATGCTGCTGATCATCTGGATCCGCTGGACGCTGCCGCGGTTCCGCTACGACCAGCTCATGGACCTCGGCTGGCGGCGCGCGATTCCGCTCGCCCTCGCGAACATCGTCGTCACCGCGATCGTCGTCGCGCTGCTCCATGACTGAACCCGTGCCGCCCCGGTGAACGCCATGTCCGACGGCAAGCTCTCCTCCACCTCATGATCGTCGAGCGCAAGAACCTCACATGGGCCGAGCGCCTGTACCTGCCCGCGATTCTCGGCGGCCTGCGTGTCACATGGCGCCACTTCCGGCGCACCCTCTTCAGGGGCAGGACCGCGGCCGACGACACCGCCGGCGGCTATTACCCGGAGGTGCCGTGGAAGGTGGAACCCGGCTACCGCGGCGCGCCCTACCTCGTGCGGGACCAGGACGGCAACACGAAGTGCGTGAGCTGCCAGCTCTGCGAGTTCGTCTGTCCGCCCAAGGCGATCAAGATCGATCCCCCGGGGCCCAACGGCCCGATCCCGGACCGGCCCAACGCCGAGAAGATCCCGCTCGAGTTCCGCATCGACATGCTGCGGTGCATCTTCTGCGGCTTCTGCCAGGAGGTCTGTCCCGAGGAGGCCATCTTCCTGCGTCAGGACTACTCGCTCACCGCCTACCGGCGCGAGGACCTGATCTACAACAAGGAGAAGCTGCTCGCCCTCGGCGGCACGCACGCGGGCATTCGCAAGTGGCACCGCGTCGCCGAGGAGGCGCGCGCCCAGGAGGTCTTCCCGCCGCGCGAGGAGGGCCGGAAGGTCGTCGTCCGGGAAGGGGAGGCGGGATGATGGCGGATATTCTGTTCTACGTGTTCGCGGCCCTCGCGCTGGTCTGCGGCTTCATGACCGTGGCCAATCCGTTCTCGCGAAACCCGGTCGCGAGCGCGCTGTTCCTCGTGCTCACGATGGTCTGGCTGTCCGGGCTGTTCGTGCTGCTGAACGCGTTCTTCATCGCGGCGGTGCAGATCGTCGTGTACGCGGGCGCCGTGATGGTGCTGTTCCTCTTCGTGATCATGCTGCTCGATCTGAAGGTGGAGGAACGGCGGCGATGGAATCTCTTCGGCGTGGTCGCCGGCTTCGCCGCGGTCGCCGCCCTGCTCGGGGTGACCGCCCTCACGATCCTGCGCGACCGGCCCGGCGAGGGGCTCAACCCGGAGATCGAGGGCGCCACGCACCCGCTCGGCATCGCCCTCTTCAGCGGGTACCTCCTGCCGTTCGAGATCGTTTCCGTGCTGCTGCTGGTCGCCATGATCGGCGTCATCCTCCTGAGCCGGAGGGAATGGAAGTAGGGGTATGAACATCGGACTCGAACACTACCTGCTCGTCAGCGCCGCCCTGTTCAGTCTCGGGCTGCTCGGGGTCATCCTGCGCCGCAACCTCCTGGTCATCTACATGGGCCTCGAGCTCATGCTGAACGCGGCGAACCTCGCGCTCGTCGCCTTCTCCCGGTTCAACAACAACCTGAACGGCCAGGTCATGGTCTTCTTCGTGATCACCGTCGCCGCGGCCGAGGTCGCGGTCGGCCTCGCGATCATCGTCGCCCTCTACCGAAGCCGGCGCACCGCGCACGTCGAGGATCTCGCGACCCTGAAATACTGAATCACCCCTCGCGCGCCCACGGACGTCCCCGCTCCCGCCATGCCGACGCTTGCCTGGATCATTCTGCTGCTCCCGCTGGCCTCCGCCGCGGCCATCCTGCTGTTCGCCGGGAAGAGACCGGCCCTCAGCGCCCTCCTCTCCATCGGCGCGGTGGCGGCCGGCTTCCTCCTCTCCCTGGTCCTCGCGATCTCGGGAGGCGGCACGGCCGTCAGCTCGGTTCCGTGGATCGAGGCCGGCGGCCTCTCCGTGGACCTCGGCCTGCTGCTCGATCCCCTCAGCCGCCTCATGCTGCTCGTCGTCACGGGCGTCGGCCTGATGATCCACGTGTACTCGCGCGGCTACATGGCCGGCGACCCCGGCTACGCGCGGTTCTTCGGATGCCTGAGCCTCTTCATGTTCTCCATGCTCGGCGTGGTCCTCGCGTCGAATTTCGTGCTGATGTTCGTCTTCTGGGAGCTCGTCGGCGTCTCGAGCTACCTGCTCATCGGATTCTGGCACGAGCGCGCCAGCGCCGCCGATGCCGCGAAGAAGGCCTTCATCACCAACCGGCTCGGCGACTTCGGGTTCATTCTCGGCATCATCATGGTCTGGGCCGCCGCCGGCACCGTGGATTTCGGCGGCCTCTCCGAGGCGTTCGGCGCGAACCCGTCCCTGCTGGGGCCGCTCGCGACGGCCGCCGGCCTGCTCGTCTTCATGGGCGCGATGGGCAAGAGCGCCCAGTTCCCGCTGCATGTCTGGCTCCCCGACGCCATGGAGGGCCCCACGCCCGTCAGCGCGCTGATCCACGCCGCGACCATGGTCGCCGCCGGCGTGTACATGCTCGCCCGCGCGTTCTTCCTGTTCAGCCTCCCGGCCGCATGGCCCGGTTCATGGACGTGGGTCAGCGGCATCTCCGCCCTCGACGTGATCGCGTGGATCGGCGGGATCACCTCGCTCCTCGCGGCGCTCATGGCGGTCCAGCAGAGCGACATCAAGCGGATCCTCGCCTACTCCACTCTCTCCCAGCTCGGCCTGATGGTGCTCGCCGTCGGCTGCGCCCATCCCGAGGCGGGCATGTACCACCTCGTGACCCACGCCTTCTTCAAGGCGCTGCTCTTCCTCGCGGCGGGCTCGATCATCGTCGCGCTGCACCACGAGCAGAACATCTGGCGCATGGGCGGGCTGCACACGCGCATGCCCGTGACGCACTGGACCTTTCTCGCCGGCCTGCTGGCCCTCTGCGGCGTTCCGCCCCTCAGCGGCTTCTACTCGAAGGACGGAATCCTCGCCGGCGCGACCTCGCGGCCCGTCCTCTTCGCGGTGGGCGCCCTCGTCACCGCGCTCACCAGCTTCTACATGTTCCGCCTGTACTTCGTGGCGCTCCGAGGGCGGCCGCGGGAGCACGGGGCGGAACACGCGCACGAGTCCCCCGCGGTCATGGTCTGGCCGCTGCGGCTGCTCGCCGTCGCCTCGATCCTCGCGGGCTTCTGGGGCATCGATGCGCTGCTCGCGAACACGCTCGGGACGGAGGCGCACGGCGCCCATGGCGGCTGGTTCAACCGCATCTTCGGCCCGATCAGCCACTCGCCGCTCGCCGCGTTCATGAGCCTCATCGCGACCGTCTTCGGCTTCACCGCGGCCCTCGCGCTCTACGGACACTCCCCCGCGGACGATCCCCTCCCTCACCGGCTCGGGGCCGCCTCGCGCTGGATGCGCGAGCGCTTCTACCTCGACGAGGCGTACGCCGCGATCATCGGCGTCACGCACGAGGCCCTCTCGAGGCTCGCCGCGTGGATCGACGAATGGATCCTCGACGGCATCGTGATCCGGGGCACCGCCGGCGCGGTGGATGTCGCCGGCCGCATGCTCCGGCTCCTCCAGACCGGCAACCTGCAGACCTACGCATTCCTCGCCGCCGCCGGGCTGGCGGCCGTCCTCTGGGTGGTCCTGCTCTGATGACCTGAACTCGCAGACCGGCTCATGTCTCCGCTCACCTGGATCATTCTCCTCCCGCTGGCCGGCGCGCTGGCGCTGCTCGTCGTCCCCGCCGGCGCCCGCGGGCTCATTCGCGGAATCGCGCTCGGAGCGACCGGCGCCTCCGCCCTGATCGCGCTCGGGGTGCTCGCCTCCTTCGAGGGCGCCGCCGTCGGCGGGGGCGGCTACCGGTTCGTCCAGCGCGTGCCGTGGGTCGAGGACCTCGGCATCGCCTACGCCGTCGGCGTCGATGGCATCAACCTCGGCCTCGTGGTGATGGCCGCCCTGGTGGCCCTCGGCGCCGCGTGGCTCTCCTCCGAGATCACCGAGCGCGTCCGGGAGTTCCATCTGCTCCTCCTGCTGATGACCGCCGGCGTGCTCGGCGCCTTCGCCTCGCTCGACCTGTTCTTCCTCTACGTCTTCCACGAGCTCGCCCTGGTCCCGACGTTCATCATGATCGGCGTGTGGGGCAGGGGGCCGCGCCGCGCCTACGCGGCGTTCCAGATCACCATCTACCTCAGCGTCGGCGCGCTGATCGCGCTCGTCGGCCTGATCGCGCTCTATCTCCAGGCGGGGACGCGCACGTTCGACCTCGTCGCCCTGGGCCAGCAGTTCGCGCAGAACCCGATCCCGGCAGCCCGCCAGAGCCAGATCTTCCCGTGGCTGCTCTTCGGGTTCGGGATCCTGGTGTCGCTGTGGCCCTTCCACACCTGGGCGCCGCTCGGCTACGCCTCGGCCCCGACCGCCACGGCCATGCTCCACGCCGGGGCCCTCAAGAAGTTCGGCGTGTACGTCCTGCTCAAGGTGGCGCTCCCCTTCCTCCCGGAGGGCGCGCGCGCGTGGCTGCCCCTGGTCGCGTGGCTCTGCCTCGGCAACATCCTGTACGCCGGGTGGGTCGCAATGCGCCAGCGCGACCTCAACCTGCTCATCGGCACCTCGAGCGTGGCGCACGTCGGCTTCATCTTCCTCGGCCTCGCCAGCCTCACCGAGGTCGGCATCACGGGCGCGGTCATGGTCATGGTCGCGCACGGCCTCCTCGCGGCCCTGAGCTTCGCGCTCAGCGGGTGGCTCCACCGCCAGTCGGGCAACCTCGACATGACGACCATGGGCGGGCTGCTGCAGCGGATGCCCTTCATCGGAACGGTGATGATCATGGCCATGATGGCCGGGTGCGGCCTCCCTGGATTCGGGAACTTCGTCGGGGAACTGCTCGTGCTGTTCGGCGGATGGCGCAGCCCGCTGCTCTCCGGCGCCGGCGGCCTCCAGTGGAGCTGGTTCATCGTCGCGGCGGCATGGGGCGCGCTGCTGATCGCCGCCCTGTACATGCTGCGCGCCATCCGCCGGATCTGGCACGGTCCGCCCGATCCCGGCTGGCAGACGGCGGCCGATCCCGGCGGCTTCGCCGCCCGCGCGCCGTACGCGATCCTGCTCGTCGCGCTGGTCTGGATCGGCGTCTGGCCCCGCACGCTCACCGACCACATCCGCCCCGAGGCGGCCCGCATCGCCGCCACGCTCGCCGGCGCCCCCGCGGCCGCCATGGAGGCGGGCGCGCCCGCCCTCGCGCGCGCGGCCGCATCGCTCGAGGAGGAAGGACGTAAGCCGTGAACGCATCCCTGCTGATTCCCGAGTTCGTGATCGTGGGCGCGGGTCTCGCGCTCCTCCTTCTGGACCTCTTCGTGCCCGCGGCCTGCCGGCGCCACCTCGCGTGGGGCGCCGTGGCGGTCTGCGCCGGGCTGTTCGTGTACCTCGTCACCGCGCGCCCCGGCGGGGAGGGCGGGGCGCTGGCGTTCGGCGGAACGTTCGTACAGGACGGGCTCGCACTCTTCTTCAAGGCGCTGGTCGTCCTGGCCGCGGCCATCGTCCTGCTGCTCGCGATCGAGTGGTCCCGGGGCATGGAGACCGGCGTGACCGAGTACGCCGTGCTCTGCCTCCTCTCGCTCGCGGGCATGATGCTCGCCGCGTCGGCCAACGATTTCGCGGTGCTCTATGTGTCCATCGAGCTCGTCACCGTGACCTTCTACGTGCTGACGAGCTACGGGCGCAGGCGCGCCATCTCGCTCGAGGCCGGGGTGAAGTATCTCGTCTTCGGCGCGCTCTCGTCCGCCTTCATGGTTTACGGCATCGCGCTCTGCTTCGGCACCGCGGGGACCATGAACTTCGCCGAGCTCCGCGGGGCGGACGTCGCCGACAGCGCGCTTTTCCAGCTCGGCCTGCTGCTGGTCTTCGGCGGGCTCGCATTCAAGGTCGCCCTGTTCCCGTTCCAGATCTGGACGCCGGACGTCTATGAGGGCGCGCCGGCGCCGACGGCCGCATTCCTGGCGATCGGCTCGAAGGCGGCCGGCGTGGTGCTGCTCGTCCGGCTGCTGGGCGGCGTGGTGCCGGAGGTCGCGGCGCGTTGGGAGACGCTCCTCATGGCCGTCGCGGGGATCTCGATCCTCTATGGAAGCCTGTGCGCCGTTCCGCAGCGCGGCCTGAAGCGGCTCATGGGCTACTCGAGCATCGCGAACGCCGGGTTCGTGATGATCGGACTTTCGGTCGCGAGCCGGGAGGGATCGGCGGCCACGCTGTTCTACATGGCCGCCTACCTGTTCACCGTGCTCGCGGCGTTCCTCGTGGTCGCCGCGGTCGTCGAACGCCTGGGCACCGACGAGATCGCCGCCCTCGCCGGCCTGCACCGGCGCTCGCCCCTGCTGGCGGCGGGGCTCGCGCTGTCGATGATCTCCCTCGCGGGCGTGCCGCCGCTGTCCGGCTTCTTCGGAAAGTTCGTCGTGCTCGCGGCCCTCGTGAACGGCGCGGGCGACGGCGTCGCCTGGATCGCGCTCGCCCTCGTGGCGGTGGCCGGGGTCGGGATCTCCTTCTGGTACTACTTCGGCATCGTCCGGACGGTATACTGGACGTCCGCGCCGCCGGCGGAGGGCGCGCCCGCCCTCGAGGTGCCCCCGCTGCTCCGGATCGCGCTGGGAATCTGCATCGCGGGCATGCTGTACCTCGGCGTGTTCCCGGGCGCCGTCTGGAACGCCGCGGTCGCCGCCGTCGCCAATCTGCCCTTCTGACCCGCACTAGGCGCTTCCCAAGCGCTGCGTCGCTCAGGCAAGCTCCGCGTCCCGACGACAACAGGACGCATGGCGAAGCGCGCACGCACCAAGAAGACCTCGGGTCCGCCGCATTCGGTGGTCACCGGCGGCGCCGGGTTTCTCGGCTCCCACCTGGTGGACCTCCTGCTCGGCGAGGGACACCGGGTCACGGTCCTCGACAACCTCGTCACGGGGTCGGTCGAGAACATCGCGCACCTCGCCGGCCACGAGCGCTTCCGGTTCATCCGGCAGGACGTCACGGACTTCATCTTCATCGGCGGCCCGGTGCAGTACGTGTGGCACTTCGCGTCGCCGGCGAGCCCCGTCGATTACCTCGAGCTGCCGATCCAGACGCTGAAGGTCGGCTCGCTGGGCACCCACAAGGCGCTCGGCCTCGCCAGGGACAAGGGCGCGCGCTTCCTGCTGGCGTCCACCTCCGAGATCTACGGCGATCCGCTCGTCCATCCCCAGACCGAGGACTACTGGGGCAACGTGAATCCGATCGGCCCGCGCGGGTGCTACGACGAGGCCAAGCGCTTCGCCGAGGCGCTCGTCATGGCGTACCACCAGGAGCACGGCCTCGACACGCGCATCGTCCGCATCTTCAACACGTACGGGCCGCGTATGCGCCTTCGTGACGGGCGCGTGGTGCCGGCGTTCATCAGCGCCGCGCTCGCGGGCAAGCCGCTCCCCGTCTATGGTGAGGGCACCCAGACCCGCAGTTTCTGCTACGTGTCGGATCTCATTGACGGCATCCACCGGCTGATGATGTGCGAGGACCGGTCGGCCCACATGCCCGTGAACATCGGGAACCCGGACGAGATGACGATCCGGGAGTTCGCGGAAACGATCCTGCGGATCACGGGTTCCCGGAGCCGCGTGAGGCATCTGCCGCTGCCCAAGGACGACCCGAAACAGCGGCGGCCCGACATCGGGCGGGCGCGGCGGCTCCTCGGCTGGAGGCCGCGTGTGACGCTGGAGGAAGGGCTGCGTCGAACGATTGACTATTTTTGTGGTCAAAAATCAGGCAAGCCCGTATGAATCCGCGAACAGCCCGCCTGAACCTTTTTGGATTTGACCGTGTGAAGAGCTTTCCATTAACCAGCCGTCGCCCGTCCCCAACAGGTCCTGGCACGCGCGCGGCGCTGCACCGCCCCGGCCCCTGCGGGGCACCCGTGACAACATGCTGAAAGCAAAACCATTCCTCACGATCGATTTCGGTGCGGGGACGCTCAAGGTCGCCGAATTCGAGATCAACGACGCCGGGAACCTCGTCCTGCGGCAGTTCGGGATGAAGGCCCTCGGGCTCGAGGGTTCCCAGGAGAGCGCCCGCGAGCGCGTCGTCACCAAGGGACTGCAGGACCTCTTCGCCGAGCGCGGCTTCACCGCCCGCACGGCGATCGTCTGCGCGCCGGGCTTCCACGTCTTCTCGAAGTTCGTGAAGCTGCCGCCGGTCGATTCGGCCAAGGTCAGCCAGATCATCCAGTACGAGGCCCAGCAGAACGTGCCGTTCCCGCTCGCGGAGGTCGTGTGGGACTACCAGATCCTGGGCGCCGCGCCCGGCGGGGAGATGGAGGTCCTGCTCGTCGCGATCAAGACCGACATCGTCGAGGGCCTCTTCCGCGTGGCCGAATCCCGCGGCGTCCGCCTCCAGGGCGTCGACGTCTCGCCGGCCGCCCTCGCGAACGCCTTCCGGTTCAACTACAGCGACCAGGAGGGCTGCACGATGCTCCTCGACATCGGCGCCAAGACCAGCACGGTCCTGTTCTTCGAGAACGGCAAGATCTACGCCCGCAGCATCAGCATCGGGGCGAACTCGATCACCCAGGATTTCGCGACGGAATCCAAGATCCGCTTCAACGAGGCCGAGCAGTTCAAGCTCGAGCACGGCTTCGTCAGCCTCGGCGGCGCCTACGAGGAACCCGAGGACCCGAAGCAGGCCGCGGTCGCGAAGGTCGCGCGCCAGGTGATGACCCGGCTCCACATCCAGGTCAACCAGACGATCCAGTTCTACCGGGGCCAGCAGGGCGGGGGCGCCCCCCAGCGCCTCGTGCTCTCGGGCGGGGCGTCCATCATGCCCTACACCGCCCAGTTCTTCAGCGAAAAGCTCAACGTCCCGGTCGAGTACTTCAACCCGCTGCGGAATGTCCAGGTCGGGCCGACCGTCAACGTCGATGATCTCTCCGCCGTCGCGCACGCCATGGGCGAGCTCGTCGGCACCGCGCTGCGCAACCTCGCCCAGTGCCCGATCGAGCTGAACCTCCTCCCGAAGAGCTCGCTCAAGCGCCAGCAGCTCGAGGAGAAGAAGCCCTACTTCCTCGCCTCGCTCTTCAGCCTGGTCGTCGTCGTCGCGCTGCTCGGCCTCTTCACGCGGCAGGTCGCCATCGACAAGGAGGAGGCCGTCGCCCAGCTCACCGACAAGGTGCAGCCGCTCGCGCGCAAGGAACAGCAGCTCAACACGGCCATGTCCCGCCTGACCTCCGTCCGCACCGACGCCGAGCGGTACAAGTCATGGCTGGCGGGCAAGCACCGCTGGATCGACATCCTGAGCGGACTCCGCGAGGCCCTCATCGCCGCCGAGGAGAAGGCGAGACCGCCCGGGGTCGATGTCGGCGTCTGGGTCGAGTCCTTCCGGATGGGCAACATCTCCTCCGACCTCGCGCAGGCCGAACCGGAGGCCGAGGAGGAGGCCAAGCCCGTCACCTACCAGATGTCGCCGGAGCTGATGCGCCGCTACGGCCTTCTGCCGCCCGGGGGCGCGGCGGCCACCGAGACCGCCTCGACGGCCGACACCTCCAGCAGCCAGCCCAAGAACACCAACGAGGTCACGGAGATCAACGTGGTCTTCCGCGCGGTCAACCTCGTGAACGTGTCGCCCACCCGCAACCTGTACATCGCCGCCGCGGTGGAGCAGGAACTCAAGAACAATCCGCTCTTCGACGCCGGCAAGACCCGCCTGGGCAAACAGTCCACGCCGGACGCGGACGAACCCACCTTCACGTTCGAGATGACCCTCGGCCTGAAGGAACCCATCCAATTGTAGTATGCCGTGGATCCAGAAGAACCTGACGCTCGTGCTCGGCGGGCTGCTCGGCCTCGTCCTGCTCGGGGGAAGCGGCTTCTTCCTCTACTCGCAGTTGCGGCGGGAGGCGGAGGCGAATCTCAGCCTCGAGGAGATGCGCAATGAATGGATGCGCCTCAACAGCCTGAATCCCTACCCGGACGACCGGAACATCCAGTCGATCAAGGAGGAATCGGAGCGCCTCGCCAAGATCGCCGCCGCACTCCGCGACCAGATCCGGCCGGTCGAGGTGCCTCCCGTCCATGACACGTTCTCCCTGCGCCTCCTCGTCGAGGACACGATCTCGGAACTCACCCGCGAGGCCGAACTCGCCGGCGTCGCCCTGCCGGACCGCTACGCGTTCACCTTCCAGCGCCTCCGCGAGATCGGCGGGCAGTTCGACTCGAACGCCATCCCGCGGCTCGCCGAGCAGGTGAGCCATGTCTCGAAGCTGTTCCAGGTGCTGTTCGACGCGAAGGTCCACGCCCTCGACACGTTCCGGCGCTCCGCCGTGCTGAAGGACGAGGGCGGCGGCTCCGACTATCTCTCGAGCAAGCCGGCCACCAACCGCTGGGTCATCCGCATCCCGTATGACCTCAGCTTCCGCTCGCACAGCGCGGAACTCGCGCGCGTGATCGACGGGCTCGCGAGCCTCGACGAGTGCGTCGTCATCAAGACCCTCAACGTGGAGCCGACCACGTTCTCGTCGCCGGCCAGCCAGAACACGTACATGCCCATGCCCAGCCGGTACATGCCGTCACCGGCGCCGGGCTCCGCCGGGGGCGCCCCGGGCGGAATGGATCCCGCCCTGGCCGCGCGCTACGGCCTCGTCCCGGGCGGCCGCAACGAGGACTCCTCCGGCGCGGGGGGCATGACCCCCGAACTGCGCGCCCGGTACGGCCTCGACCGGCCCGGCGCCGGCGGCGGCGGCCTCGATCCGAGGTACGGCCTCGGGAACCGCTACGGCGGCGGAGCGAACCGGTATGGCGGCATGGGCGCCCCCGGCGCCGAGGCCAGACCGCTCATCAGCACGCCCGCCCCGAACTATCAGGCCGCCCCCGCGGGCCAGCCCGTCCAGCGCGGTCCCGCCACCGTGCTCGATGAGCAGCCCATCCGGGTGATTCTGCAGCTCGACTTCGTGAAGCCGGTTCCGGCCGGGGAGAACCAGCTGCCCGATGACATGGGTTCGGCCTATCCCATGGACGCCTCGAGCGACGGCTCGACCGACGGCAGCGACATGGCCTACTAGCGTAGCCCCCCGGCTCGAATGACTTCCTCGCGCACCATGGATCTCAAGAACCTTGGAGACACCCTTTCGCGTCACTACGAAAAGGTCATTCTCAGTGTCATCCTCCTCGCGCTGCTCGCCGCCGCGGCCGTGCTGCCCTTTCGCGTCTCGCAGAACAGGGCGACCATCCGCGACGCCCTCGACACCGTCGCCCGGATCCCCAAGAAGGAGAACCAGCCGGTGGACACCTCCGAGATGGAGGCCGTGCTGCAGCGCGCCCAGACCGACCCGCAGTTCAGTCTCTCGGGCGATCACAACCTCTTCAATCCCGTCGTCTGGAAGCGCGGTTCCCGGGGGCAGCTCTTCAAGGTGGTCCGCGGCGATGAGGAGGGGCCCGGGGGACTCGCGGTCACCGCGATCCGGCCGCTCATGTTCCGCGTCCAGTTCGACGGCGTCATGGAGAGCGGCTCCACGCTCCGCTATCGCTTTCTCGTGACCGATGAGACGCGGCGTTCCGGCGGCGGCCGCCCGCGGCAGGTGTTCCTCTCGCCGGGAGTGCCCGCGGCCAACGCGCCCTTCTCGCTGACCTCCGTCAAGGGCCCCCCGGAGAATCCGGAGGCGCTCGAGATCCGGCTCCCCGACTCGACCGAGGTCGTCACTCCCCAGCAGCCGTACGAACGCGTCGCGGGCTATGAGGCCGACATGGTCCATGAGAAGCTCGGAACGCGTTTCTCCAATGTCCGCGCCAAGCAGCCGGGCGGCGTCCGGCTCGGCAATGAGACTTACAATATCGTTGCCATCACTCGCGACGAAGTTACCCTCGAGTCCAGCACGCTGAAGCGCTGGACAATACCCCTGAAGGGTACTCCCTGAAGGGCCATTTTTTTATGTCTGCGCGTAACGAACCCAGCTCCATGACCCGGCCAGCCGTTCTTTCCCTACTGACACTACTGATGACCCTGGGGTCCGCGCTGCATGTCACAGCGCAGGCTCCGGCCGCCTCGCCCCCGTTCGGCGCGGGCGCCATCGAGGAGTCCGCGCGGCGTGAGGAAGCCTACCGCGTGCTGCAGGAGAAGCTGGAACTGGCGGATCGCGATGCCGCCGAGGGCCGCCTCGCCGACGCCGCGCTGAGGTACGAGGAAGCCTACCAGGACGCCGTGCGCGTCGGGGTGCGCGCCGATCCGGAACGGGCGCGCGCCGTCGCCGGCGTGGTCACCACGCGCCTGCAGCTCGCCCACACCGGCCAGCGCCAGGGCTTCATCACGGAGGCCGTCGCGCACGTGGACCGCGTCCTGCGGGTGGATCCGCTCAACCAGGAGGCCGCGCGACTCAAGCAGGAGCTGGAGCGCACGCTCGCGCGCCGCCAGGGCATGGTCCCCAGCGCCGACACCATCGGGCAGGTCCCTGAGATGCGGAACATCGACATCCAGGTGAACACGCTCGTCCAGGACGCGCGCGTCTTCTACGAGGCCCGCCGCTACGATCGCGCGGAGGCGAAGCTCCGCGAGGCCCTCGAGGTCGATCCCGGCCATCCCGCGGCGAACTACTACATCCGCCTCGTGCTCGACGCGAAGGCCCGCGTCGAGGCGCAGCGCCGCGGCGTGATCAGCAAGTACGGCCTGCTCGAGATCGACGAGGTCTGGAACGCCCCCCTCACCCGCGATCGCCTGCCCGCGTCCAATCCCTTCGCGACCACGAATCTCGTCCACACCAGCAAGGGCCGGCAGACCATCAAGAACCGTCTGGAGCGCATCCGCCTCGACGAGGTCCGCTTCCAGGAGCTGCCGCTGAGCGAGGTCGTCCGCTACCTCAAGGAGGAGGCCCGCGCGCGCGATCCCGAGGGCGAGGGCATCAACTTCTTCATCAACTCGTACCTCGACAACGTCTCCGGTGTGCCCCAGGTGCAGTTCGATCCGACCACCGGGCAGCAGATCACCGTGCAGCCGGTCGAGCCCGTCCCCCTCAACGAGGTGTCCGTCATGATCGACCCGCCGCTCAACAACGTCCGCATGGTGGACGTTCTCGACGCGGTGACGAAGGCCGCCTCGAGCCCGATCAAGTACACCATCGAGGATTACGCGGTGGTGTTCATGCACAAGGCTCCGGAGCGTGCGCAGCTCGTGACCCGCGTGTTTCGCGTGAACCCGAACACGTTCGAGTCCGGTCTCGAGGCCGTGGCCGGCATCACGTTCGGTGACTTCCAGACGGGCACCGGCGGCTCGACGGGCGGCGGCGGCGGCGGTGGTGTCGGCGGCCAGGGCGGCTCGATCGGCACGATCATCCCGCGCGTCTTCGTCACGGACCAGATCATCCAGGGCGGCGGCGGTGGCGGCGGCTTCGGCGGTGGCGGCGGCTTCGGCGGCGGCGGCTTCGGCGGCCAGGGCGGAAGCAATGGTCTCCGCGGCGTCACCGTGCCGACCGCGACCCTGAACGTGCAGGAGGTCGTCCGGAGTTTCTTCGCGGCCGCCGGTGTGAGTCTCCTTCCGCCGAACGCGGTGTTCTTCAACGACCGCAAGGGCCTGCTGATGGTCCGCGCGACGATCGAGGAGATCGAGATCGTGGAGCAGGCGGTCGAGGTGCTCAACGCCGCGCCGCCCATGGTGCAGATCGAGGCGAAGTTCGCCGAGGTCGGTCAGGACGACCTGAAGGCCCTCGGCTTCGACTGGATCATCGGCAACTGGCTCGTCGGCGGCGGTGACATCGGCGTCCAGGCGGGCACTGCGCCCTCCTACCAGGGCCAGCCCTCCGCGGCGAACCCGAGCGGCATCTTCCCCGGACCGGCGGACGCCACCGGCCAGCCCGGACCCGGGGCGATCCCGGCGTCCGCGACGGATAACGTGCTGACGTCCGGCCTTCGTCAGACGGTGGGCAACCAGGGCGCCAACATCCCCACGCTGGCCACGATCACGGGGCTCATGACGGACCCGCAGTTCCGGATGGTCATCCGCGCACTCGACCAGCGCGGCGCCATCGAGCTCATGGCGGCGCCCCGCGTGACAACCCTGAGCGGCCGCCAGGCGCAGGTGGTCATCAATGATCTCCGCACGATTGTCACGGGCGTGGATCTGAACCAGACCGCCGCCGGCGGCGGCGGCGGCCTCGGCGCTGCGGGCACGGTCGCGGCCGGCACCGGCGCGATCGGCAGCCAGCTCAATTACATCACGCAGATCACCCCGTTCGGCCCGGTTCTGGACGTCATTCCGTACGTAGCCGCCGACGGCTACACGATCGAGCTGAGCCTCATCCCGACGTTCAGCGAGTTCCTCGGGTACGACGACCCCGGGCTGTTCGTGCCGCAGATCCAGGGCGCCGCCGGCAACGCCATCGGCCTGCCGCTCACGGCGCAGCTCCCGCTCCCGCGCCTCCGCGTCCGCCAGGTGGTCACCTCGGCCACGGTGTGGGACGGCCAGACCGTCGTGCTCGGCGGCCTGATCTCGGAGGACATCCGCAAGCAGCGTGACAAGGTGCCGTTCCTCGGTGACATCCCGTGGGTGGGCCGCTTCTTCCGGACCGAGTCCACGTCGGCGAGCAAGCGGAACCTGGTGATCTTCATCACTCCGACCATCATCGACCCGGCCGGGAATCCGGTGCACACGCCGGACAACCTGCCGTTCGACCCAACCCTCCTGCCGCCGCAGGGCGTGCCGGTGGATTAAGACGTGAAGATTGCGCGCCGGAAGATGACGCGTGCGATCACTCCACCACCTCTCAAAGGAATGAAATCCCTCATTTCCCTGGCGCCCGTGCCGGCAGTCGCCGCCATGGCCGCGCTCGCGCTGACCGGAATGCCCGGTCGCGCGTCCGCGGCCGGCGTCGAACGCCAGGGCGCCGAGTTCCCGCTCACGCTGCGAATGCCCGGTGACCAGGTGAAACCCCACATCGCGCTCGGCGCCACGTGGGGCCTGATCGCTTGGGAGGATGCCGCGATCGACGGCAAAGGCCTCGGGATCGCGGCGATGCGCCTGAACGAGACGCTCTCGCCCGAAGGCGGCGCCTTCCGGGTGAACGAAACCATCGAGGAGGACCAGGAGAACGCCCGCGTCGTTCTGCTCCCGGACGGCGGCGCGTTCTTCGTGTGGCAGGGCGGGCCGCTCGGCCGTCAGCGGATCTACGGCCGCGTGCTCGGCCCGGACGGCACGTTCGCGACGGGCGATCTCCCCGTCAGCGTCGGCCCCGGCGAACACCAGCTCGAGGCAAACGTCGCGGTGCTCCGCGGCGGCAACGTGGTCGTGGTCTGGTCCAGCTACCGCCAGGAAGGCGCGAACTACGATGTCTACGGCCGAATCTTCAGTCCCTCGGGCGAGGCGCTGACCGACGAGTTCCGCGTCAATGCCGAACTCGGCCTCGGCCGGCGCAGTCCGACCGTCGCCGCACTCGGCGACGGGTTTGTCGTGGCATGGATCGGTGAACGGGTCGTCGGCCAGCGGCACGACCGCGACGCAAGCGGCCGCCGCGTCCCGGGCGCAGGCGCGCCGGAGTTCGAGGTGGCCGTGTACGCGCGCACCTTTGACGCGGACGGAACCCCGACCTCGGGCGACCGAAGGCTTGCCGGGGAGGACGCCATCGCGGCGCACCCGGCCATCGCCCCGCTGCAGGGCGGCGGCTTCGTCCTCGCATGGACGCGGCGTCATCCCACGTCGCGGGAGGCCAGCCTCGGAATCGCCGCGCGCGCGTTCTCGGCCGCGCTGTCCCCCCTCGGGGAGGAGCATCAGCTCAACACCTTCGACCAGGGCGACCAGTACCGCCCCGTGCTCGCGCCCGCCGGTTCGGGCGTCTTCGCCGTCTGGAGCGACATGGTCCAGGACGGATCCCGCGAGGGCGTTTTCGGCACTTGGCTCGGTCCGGACGGCGCTCCCGCCTCGGAGGAGTTCCTTGTGAACACGACCACCGGGGGAGGGCAGATCTTCCCGTCGGTGGCCGCGAGCCCCGGCGGAAAGCTGCTCGTCGCGTGGTCCAGCAATCTTCCGCAGGTGGGCTTCGAGCTGTTCGCCCAGCGGTTCGTGCCGGATCAGGTGCTTGCCGCGCTTCCGGCTCCGCGGGTGGTTCCCCTGAGCTCGTCGAGCGCCATGATCACGTGGCCGCCGCTCGGCGGACTCGACGTCGCGACATACCGCGTGTACGCAAGCGACGGGCCGCAGCTTGCCGAAGTCGAGCAGAGCTTCTGGATCATGGACGGCCTCCCGCCCGCCGCGCCCGTTTCCGTGCAGGTGGCGTACGTGCTCGCGTCCGGCGAGGTGTCGCCGCGGTCCCCCGCGGGGACCGGCAGGACGTGGGGCGCCGACCGTAACTTCGACGGTCTGCCGGATGACTGGCAGGAGCAGTGGTGGCCGGGCGGACCGTACCCCGGCGGCAACGAGGATTCCGACGGCGACGGCGTCCGGAACCTGGACGAGTGGCTTGCCGGCACGGATCCGACCGACCCCGGCAGCCGGCTGGTGGTCTCGGCCGAGGTGACGGCCCTGGGACTACGGATCACATGGCCGACGGAGCCCGGGTTCATCTACCAGCTTCAGTCCTCGGCGGACGGGCGGAACTGGTCGCCCGTGGGCGATCCGCGCTTCGCCGCCGGAGACTCCGACAGCGTCACGCTTCCCGCGACGGAGGGTGTGGCATTCTACCGCGTGCTGCGAGTGAGGTGAGAAACTTATGAGGCGATTGCTGCTCAGTTTTCTGTTGTTGGCTGGGATCTGCGCCGCGCAGCCGCGAGCCCGCGCCTTCGCCCTCCTGGGCGAGATTCCCGCATGGTTCACGGACCAGACCGGTCTGACGAACGCGGACATCTACGGACCCATGAACCTCGGCGAGGAATACCGCTGGGTGGTCCCGAACATCATCTACGCCTTCGACGAGTCGTTCATCAATTACTTCGGCGAGCGCGGGGTGCAGGAGGTCGAGAAGGCCATCGCGATCCTCAACGCGCTGCCGTCGATGGACACGATCAACATCGACGCGTTCCCCAACTTCTCGATGCGCGTGAATCATCGCGCCCGTGACCTGAACCTGCTGGATCTCAAGTCCGTCGCACTCCAGGTGCTCCTCGAGCAGCTCGGGCTCGGCACCCCGGGCCGGTTCACGTTCACGCTCCGCATCCGGGATCCGCAGGAGAACACGACGAACTACCTCGTGATCATGCGCAACTTCGATCCCGACACGTGGCAGCCGACGCCCTACGTGAACGGGCAGCTCTGGACGTACCTGAGCATCTTCGACAACCAGGATGCGCCGGACACCAAGGCGTCCACGATCAACGAGCCGGTCGATCCGCTGATCCTCGCGGAGCCCGTGGCGCACGGCGTGCCCAACTTCGCTCCCACGCTGTTCAGCTTCGGAAGCTACTTCACCGGCCTCACCCGCGATGACGTCGGCGGGCTCCGGTACATCTATCGATCGAGCAACCGGAACGTGGAAACCCTCCCGGCGGATGCCTCCGGCATCGCGGGTCTGTTCGGCGGCGGGAGCGGGGCGTGGACGCCCATCCCGGCGCCCTCGACGAACGATCCGGCCTCGACCAACGGGACCGGCGGGTTCGCGTTCTACCCGCAGGGCATTCGCGGCGGCGCGAGCAAGATCCAGTTCGTGCGGGGTGGCAGCGGCATCTTCTACCAGGGCGCGGGCTACCTCGTGACCAACCGCTTCGATGACACCGTTCAGGCCGTGATCACCAACGGCGTGGAACGCACGGTCACCCAGCGCGTCACCCGGCAGATCGCGATTCCCGACATCCTGTTCGTGGCCGAGGATCTCTCCGGGGCGACCGATCCGGGCGGCGTCCTGAGAACCGCGGTGGCCATCAACAATGACGCCATCAACGGCAACGCGGTCCTCGACGGCCCCGGCCAGTTCGAGGGACCGTCGCAGCTCAGCTTCAGCAAGACCGGCCCGGCATTCCTGAACTCCAGCCCGAACAACCTGACCCAGCCCGTCGGGAACACGTCGTTCTTCATCTGGGGTTCATTCGACGGCTCCACCAACGAGCCGTTCGTGTATCCGCAGGGCACGACCATTCGAGACATCGAACAGCAGGTTTTCGGGGGACGTTAAATGATGCTCACAACCGGAGTGGCCAACGTGCGAAGTACCCTAAGGACCCGGACCGCGCGCCTCGGCGCCGCGCTGGCCCTTCTCGTGGCGGGCGCGGTCTGTGGCCATGCGGCCCCTTCGCCAGTCTATGAGAACACGGGAGTCGCGAGTTCCCCCGTGATCGACGCGACGACCTTCCTGAATCGCGGCAGGTTCACCGCGCTCGCGTTCACCCAGCCGTACGAGACGCAGAACACGCTCCACTACACGAACTTCTCGGGTGCCGTCATTGACGGCGACGGGATCTGGTTCGCCCACGTCACGGAGGATGGCGTCCGGCGGCCGGCCGCGACCTTCCGCAACGACGGCACGATCGCGATGGACTCCCTGTTCCAGTCGGGACCCGTGTTCGGCGGCATCGGGGCCGTCTCCTTCGCGAACAGCTGGCTGCTCGTGGACGCGACGAACGTCGTGAACCGCGGCGGCCTCGAGGTCGGATCAAGCGGCCAGCTGCGCATCCGCGGCCAGGACGTCCAGCTCGCACGCAGCGGGCTGCGCGCCGGGGAGAATCCCAACCAGCCGATCAACCCGGGATCGGTGCTGCCGCCGGACTTCTACTCCAACGACACCGGCGTGCAGGACCTCACCGCGGGCGCCGGGACCAACAACGGCCTCGATCCCGCGACGCCGGGTCCGTTCGACCCCTCGGTCCTCACCCAGACGCCGGCCTCATCCGGAGCCCACGAGGTGCTGATGCCGAGCGGCTTCACCAACAGGGTCTCCCAGTCGGCGCCGCACGCCTTCGCCCTCACCAACGCGCTGAGCCCCACCAACTGGATCATCCAGGCGATCTTCGTGGACACGAACAGCTTCGATCCGTTCTTCCGGGTCGACGTGGGCTGGGCGCCGCCGCGGAACCCGAGCGTCCCGGGCGCTCAGATGGCGATGGTCCAGTTCACGTTCGAGGACGTGGACACGATCACGGGCGAGCCCTTCACGAACTTCGTGTACGTGCTCGACAACCTCGGGGCGATGACCAATGCCATCCTGATGACCAACATCAGCGGCGCCTTCCAGCGCCCCTCGAGCTACATCGTGACGCGGGTGACGCCGCCGGAGTGGGAGAACCGGCAGACCACCAATGTGATCTTCACACCGGACCTCATCGTCAATCCCAGCTATGCGGCCAGCACGGTCACGAACGTGTATGCCGCGTACTCGGCGCGCATCGGGCCGCCGTCCCGTCTGGGGCAGGTCGGGCCGCTCTTCGGCCTGATCCCGGAACTGACGCATCCCACGAACCTGCCCGGCCGGATCGAGATCGAGGCGGGAACGCTCGACATCGACCTCGCCCGCTTCCGCAGTGACGGCCTGCTGAGCATCCAGGCGGATCGCCTGCTTTCAAATCCGCCGCTCCAGCTCGACTCGCCCGTCGTCCGTCTCAATGTGGGCAGCACCAACGCGCCGCTGCTCGTGTCCAATCTGGTGTCGTCCACGGTGCGCCGGTTCTCCGGCAGCGTGGGCATGTGGAGCGGTGTCTGGACGAACCAGTCCGAGATTGTGGGGGCCGACCAGACGACGAATGTCGTCGAGATCCGGTTCCATGCGCTCGTCGTCTCCCACGATTTCGAGACGATCGTCCCCGTGGAGACCCTGAGCTTCCAGGCGCGCGCCGACGAGGCGCTGATCTACGACGAGCTGAGGATCGATGAGACCTTCGTGATCGAGGCGCCCGTCGTCCGCCTGCTGTCGGACGTCTTCGTCGGAACCAACGCCATCACCCCGGATACGTTCCCCATCGCGGACCACCTTGAACTGGGAGGGACCCTCTCCACCGTGACGGGTGTGGAACTCGGCAGCAGCTCCCGGTCGATCTCGAACCTGGTCGTGGGCGGGACCGTCCAGGGATCGACGCTCGCGATTCATGGCGATGCGGTGGAGAACACCGGCATGTTCGCCTCCAGCGCGGGGGACGTGGCGCTGTTCACGCGTGACCTGAAGTTCGAGGGAGGCGGCGCGCGCGCCGCGGCGAACGTCCGGATCCACGCCGACGACTTCAAGGCGCAGTCCTCCACGATCGAGACCGGCACCGCCGGGTTCGGTTCGCTGATCCTGGACATCGCCAATCGGCTGACCGACAACGGCATCGAATCGTCCAACACCTGGTCCGTGACCGACGGCTTCCAGCTCCCGCGCAGGCCTGGAGAGGGCGATCTGTCCGGCACCACGATCACCTCGTTCCTGAATCGCTTCCGCGAGGGGCTTCACATCTGGTCCGCCGAGGATCGCGGCGCGACCGTGGACGGGTTCGAGAACAATGCGTGCATCGGCCGGCTGGTGCTCGACGGCACGCAGCTCACGCTGTTCACGTTTCGCGGCCCGGACGACGTCAATCCGTACGCGCTCTACGTCGATTATCTCGAGCTGGCGAACAGCGCCGCGGATGTCGCGCTCACCCTGAACATCGCAACGAACTTCACGCTGTACTTCGCCGACTCGAATGTGCCGGCCGAGGAGCTCGATGGCGCGCTCGACGGGCGAATCCGCTGGGTGCCCAATCGCGTCGGCCCGATGAGCGCGGCCGAAATCGCGCTGCCGTCGGGCGGCGTGGCGCGCGTGAACCGGGCGCTGCTCCACTCGACCGTGCTGGATTCCGATGGCGACGGCATCCCGAATGCCCACGACCCGACGCCGTTCGCGGCGGACACCCTGAAGGTGGAGGTCCGGCGCGTGGCCGGAAATCCGAACCAGGCGGAGGTCTCGTGGCTCGGCTCGCCGGGCTCCTCGTACCGGGTGGAGTACACGTCCTCGCTGGGCGGGCCGTGGCAGACGCTGACCACCTGCGAACACGCGGGCGACGCCGCCGGACCGGTGACGGTCTGCGACGCGACCCTCGAGCCGAACCAGCCGCGGTTCTACCGCGTGGTGGAGCTCCGCTGACCCGCAATCCCGCCATGGGGCCTGCTCCCCGGGCGCAGCTCTGATCGATGCGCGGGCCGTTCCGGATTCCGGAACGGCCCGCCTGCGTGAAAACTCGGGCCATGAATGTTCTGTTCGTCCACGCCCACTTCGACGACTTCGAGTTCACGGCGGCCGGCACCTTCGAGCTCTGGCGCCGGCGCGATCCATCCGTTCGCCGCCGCCTGCTGGTGTGCACGGACGGCGCCGCGGGTCACCACCGGATGCCCCGCGAGGAGACGGCGCGTCGGCGGCTCGAGGAGCAGGAGAAGGCGGCCGCGCTCGGCGGTCTCGAGTTTCGCCTGCTCCGCGACGCGTCGGGACGCCCGTTCCGCGAGGGCAGGCTTCATGCCTCGCCGGACCTGCTTCCCGCCCTCTGGCGCGAGATTCGCGAGTTCGAACCGGATTACCTGTTCTGTCCGCCCGTTCCCGCGGATCCGCTCGCCGGCGTGCACGTGGACCACCTCGACGTGGCGCAGGCGGTGCGAGCCGTGGCGTACATGATCAACGTGCCGCATGCGTACTCGCCCGAGTATCCGCTGCCGCCGGGGGAGGCGCGCCCGGTGAAGACGCCGGTGATCCTTACCACGTACGACGGGTACTTCGGCGCGGGAAACACGCCCGACCTTGCCGTGGACGTCAGCGAATCATGGGAGCTCGCGGCCGACATGGCGTGGTGCCACCAGTCGCAGCTCAGCGAATGGCTGCCATGGGTGAATCGCCACAGCCTGCACGTCTCCTCCGACCGTGCCGCGTGGCGCCAGCAGTACCGGGCCATTCTCGAGCGCCGCAAGACGGCCCTTCGGCTCGCGGGTCCCGGTTTCTTCGAGGTGTTCCAGGTGACGGCCTGGGGCGTGATCCCGGCGATCGAGGAGCTCGAGCGGGACATCCCCTCGCTCTCGCGGGAGCACTCCCGGCTCGAGCTGCTGGGTGACCGCCTCGACCACTGGCGCGCGGCCGGCGGCGAATAGGTTTCCAAGCTCGGCGGGAGCCTTGCCGACCGCCGAACTTCCGTTTTGCTTCCTGCATGAGTTCTTCGGCTTTGATCAGGTTTCTGCAGCAGGTGCGCGGCGAGGTGATGGCAGGCCTCGCCGCCGGCCAGGCCGGCGAGCCGTCATGGGCCGTCCGGCGCGTGAGGATCGATGTGGCGCTCGCGGCCGAATCGGATGCCGCGGGCGTGGCCCTCCGGCCCGCCACGGTCGATTCGACCCATCCGGAGGCGATTCACCGGCTGACGATCGAGTGCGAGGGATCGTTCAGGCACGCCGAGGCCGGTCTGCCCGCGCCGCCCGGGAAGGGGGCCGGTGTTCCCGGGCCGCTGGAGGCGATGGCCCCGGAGCCGGCATTGGCGTCCGCGGCGAAGCCTCCGGAAGCGCCCGAGGGCGGTGACGAGGCGACGCTGCGCCGGCGGCTCGAGCTCGTGCTGGGAGGTCCCCCGGGATTCACCACGGGCGCGCGCGCGGAGATCCTCGCCGACCTGCTGCGCGAGTTCGGGCGCCCGATGTTGATCGAGGTGATCCAGAGGGAGTGGGTGACGCAGTTCGACACCGGTCCCTCGGCGAGTCCTTCCGTGACGGATCCGGAGTCGCCCGACGACCGGAACGGCACCCCCTGAGCGTGGCGGCGCTCCCGCGCGCCGGCGCGGCCCGGGGCGGGGCCGGCAACTGCCTTGAGCCTTTGGCGCTGGTTGTTACCGTCACCACCCATGCAGGGATACACCGGCTCACTTCTGATCGGGCTGCTCGCGGCGCTCCTCGTGTCCACGGGCTGTTCAAGCTTCCGCGGGGACGCGAGGGCGGCGCGCGCCCTCGAACCGAAGGAGAACAGTCCCGAGGGCCTGTGGGTGGGACGCTGGTTCGAGGAGTCGAACCCGAACCATGGAGGTGACATGACGGTGGTGCTGACGCGCACGGGTGACACCCTCTATCGCCTCGCGGCGCGCGCCGGGTGGTGGGGTGTCTTCCGCTCGGCCCATGACACGCACGTCGTCCTCACGCCGGTGAATCCGGGCGAATACATCCTCCAGGGAGGGGACTCCATCTGGCTCTTCGGCACGTATGCCGTCACCGGGCGCGTGGACCAGGCGCGGATGCTCGCGAGGTACCGCGTCGGTGACTCGTGGGGAGTGATGGAACTCGAGCGCCCGGCCGCCAATCCCTGACGCACCTTTCCAATGCAAGCCGACATCGCCGTCATAGGCCTGGCCGTCATGGGCCAGAACCTCATCCTCAACATGAACGACCGCGGCTTCACGGTCGTGGCGTTCAACCGGACCACTTCGAAGGTGGACGAGTTCCTCCAGAAGGAAGCCAGGGGCACGCGCGTGCTCGGCGCCCACTCGCTCGAGGAGATGGTCTCGATGCTCAAGAAGCCTCGCAGGGTCATGCTCATGATCAAGGCGGGCAAGGCCGTCGATGAGCAGATTGAGGCGCTGCTGCCCCTGCTGGAACCCGGCGACATCATCATCGACGGCGGCAATTCGCTTTTCGAGGACACCACCCGCCGCGTCCGCCATGTGGAGTCCAGGGGCCTGCTGTATGTCGGCACCGGCGTGTCGGGCGGCGAGGAGGGCGCCCGCCACGGCCCGAGCATCATGCCCGGCGGCAGCGCCAGGGCATGGCCGCACGTGCAGCCGATCTTCCAGGCCATCGCCGCCAAGGTGGGTGACGGCGTGCCGTGCTGCGACTGGGTCGGCGAGGAGGGCGCCGGACACTACGTCAAGATGGTCCACAACGGCATCGAGTACGGCGACATGTAGCTCATCTGCGAGGCCTACGCCATCATGAAGCTGGGCCTCGGCATGTCGGCGGACGAGATGCACGAGGTCTTCAAGACATGGAACGAGGGTGACCTCGAGAGTTACCTCATCGAGATCACCCGCGACATCCTCGCCTACAAGGACACGGACGGATCGCCGCTCGTGGAGAAGATCCTCGACACCGCGGGGCAGAAGGGCACCGGCAAGTGGACGGTGCAGAACTCCGCGGAACTCGGCATCCCCGTGACACTCATCGCGGAAGCCGTGTACTCGCGATGCGTGTCCGCGCTGAAGGATCAGCGCGTCAAGGCGGCCCGCCGCCTCAAGGGACCGCGGCCCGTCATGCCCCAGGCCCGCAAACCCGAGGCGAAGGCCGCGTTCATCAATGACATCCGCGACGCGCTCTACGCCTCCAAGATTGTCAGCTACGCGCAGGGCTACATGCTCATGCGCGCGGCCGCCGCGGAGTACGGCTGGCATCTCAACTACGGCGGCATCGCGCTGATGTGGCGGGGGGGCTGCATCATCCGCTCGCGGTTCCTCGGCAAGATCAAGGACGCCTTCGACCGCAACCCGAAGCTGTCCAACCTGCTTCTCGACGACTACTTCCGCGACGGCATCAAGCGATGCCAGAAGGGCTGGCGCAACGTCGTGAGCACCGCCGTGAAACGCGGCATTCCGGTGCCCGCGTTCAGCACGGCGCTCGGATTCTACGACCAGTATCGCAGCGCCGTCCTTCCCGCGAACCTGCTGCAGGCCCAGCGCGACTACTTCGGCGCGCACACCTATGAGCGCGTGGATCAGCCGCGCGGCCAGTTCTTCCACACGAACTGGACCGGCCGCGGCGGCACCACCGCCTCCGGCACCTACAACGTCTGATCCGGCCCCGGCGGGTCCATGCCCGCCGACAGACAGAGGCGGGCCCCGGGTGACACACGGAGACTTGCTTTCTTCCACCCAGGGCCCGCCTTCCTTCCCCGGGGAAGGAAAATCGACCCCACACGACACATCACGACTGCCACCGCCGTCCTCAGGGACGACGGGACAACAGCGGTTCACTGCCGAACGGGGTGCGCGCTGGATTAGCGCGAGCGACCCTCGTCTGGCAAGCCGCGAAAATGCCGGATGGTTCCGCCCGTGAAACCCGCGCCCGCCCGCCGGGCTGTTTTTCGTGTGCACCGCGCGCGGGACCTTTCAAGATCGTCCGCCGTCCATCCATGAACACGCTCACCCGACGTCGATTTCTCGCCACGGCGGTCGCCCTGTCCGCGATGCGCCCGGATGCATTCGTTTCCGCCGTCGAACCCGTGGCGCGGCGGGGGGCCGCCCGGCTCCGGCTCAGCCTCGCGGCCTACTCGTTCCGCGACTATTTCGCGGAGGGGCGCGGCGGGGGGGAGAACAAGCCCGCCGAACGCAGGATGGACATGAAGCGGTTCATCGACTTCTGCGGCGAACACGGGTGCGAGGGAGCCGAACTCACCAGCTATTACTTCCCGGAGGACGTGACGGACGAGCAGCTGCTGGACGTGCGCCGGCATGCCTACCTCGCGGGCGTCGCCGTCAGCGGCACCGCCGTCGGCAACACCTTCACGCTTCCGCCCGGCGAGCGGCGCGACCGCGAAATCGCCCATGTGAAGGAGTGGATCCGCCGCGCGCGGGTGCTCGGGGCTCCGCACATTCGCGTGTTCGCCGGGAACGCGGAGGGACAGCCGCGCGAGCGCGCGATGCGCCAGTGCATCGAGGCGCTGGAGGAATGCGCCGCCGAGGCGGGCCGCGCGGGGATCTTCCTCGGCCTCGAGAACCACGGCGGCATCGTCGCCGAGCCCGGGGAGCTGCTGGAGATCGTACGGGCGGTCCGAAGCCCGTGGGTCGGCATCAACCTGGACACGGGAAACTTTCACACCGCCGATCCGTACGCGGACCTCGAGAAGTGCCTGCCGTACGCGGTCAACGTGCAGGTGAAGGTCGAGATTCGAAGGCGGGGCGGGTCCGCCGAGCCCGCGGACCTGTCGCGCATCACGCGAATGCTGCGGGACGCGGGATACCAGGGCTGGGTCGTCCTCGAGTACGAGGCGCGACCGGACCCCTGGACCGCGGTTCCGGAGCACCTGGCCGAACTGAGGGAACGGATCGCGGCGAGGACGTGAGCCGGCATCATCCGATCGTGAGCCGGGGGACGGAGCGGGCCTGATGCTGTCCCCGTCGCTGATCCTCGCCTGCATCGCGGGGTACTTCGTTGTCCTTCTCGCGATCGCCTGGGTGACCGGCCGGCGCGCCGGCAACGCGGCCTACTTTCTCGGCAACCGCGCCTCGCCGTGGTTCGTCGTCGCATTCGGACTGATCGGCGATTCGCTCTCGGGCGTGACGTTTCTTTCGGTGCCCGGGCACGTGCGCGACGCGAAGTTCGGGTACCTGCAGGTCGTCCTCGGGTACGCGGTGGGTTACGTGGTCATCGCGCAGGTGCTCCTGCCGCTGTACTACCGGCTGCAGCTCACCTCGATCTACGGGTACCTCGAGACCCGCTTCGGCATCATCGCGCAGCGTACCGGCGCCTCGCTTTTCCTTGTGTCGCGCCTGCTCGGCGCGGCGCTGCGGCTCTATCTCGCGGCGGGCATCGCGCAGGCGTTCGTGTGGGATGCGTGGGGCGTCCCGTTCTCTGTCAGCGTCACCGGCATCATCCTGCTCATCCTCGTGTACACCTATCGCGGGGGCATCCGGACGCTGGTCTGGACCGACACCTTCCAGTCCGCGTTCCTGCTGCTGGGTCTCGTCGTTTCCATCCTCGCCATCGCGCGGGAGCTCGGCCATGGACCGGGCGACCTCCTCGAGGTGGTCCGCAACAGCCCCTACTCGACGGTGTTCGTCTGGGACTGGGCCCCGGCCGGCAACTTCTGGAAGCAGTTCATCGGAGGCGCGTTCATCGCGATCTGCATGACCGGCCTCGACCAGAACATGATGCAGAAGAACCTGAGCTGCCCGTCGCTGCCGGATGCCCAGCGCAACCTGCACTGGTTCGGGGTGATCGTCGTGATCGTGAACCTGCTTTTCCTCGCGCTCGGCGCGCTGCTCTACGAGTTCGCCGAGGCGCGTCGCGTCGTGATGCCGGAACGCACCGACCTCCTGTTCCCCACGATCGCGCTCCAGCATCTCGGGGGAGTGGCCGCGATCGTGTTCCTGCTCGGCCTCACTGCCGCCACGTTCTCCAGCGCGGATTCCGTCCTGACGACGCTCACGACGTCGTTCTGCATCGATATCCTCGGCATGGACCGCCGCCCGGACATTTCCGAGTCCCGCCGCACGCGCATGCGTCATGTGTACCACCTCGTATTCGCGGTGCTGCTGCTCGTCTCGATCCTGGCCTTCGAGTCCTGGGCCAACGCGGCCGTGATCGCGCTCGTCCTCAAGATCGCCGGCTACACCTACGGACCGCTCCTCGGTCTTTTCGCGTTCGGACTGCTCTCCCGCCGCGAGGTGCGTGGCGCATGGGTGCCATGGATTGTCGTGGCGGCGCCCGCGGCGTGCGCGCTGCTGGAGGTGAACGCGCCGGCGTGGTTCGGCGGCTACCAGCTCGGCAACGAATTGCTCGTCCTGAACGGCGCGCTGACCTTCTGCGGACTGCTCCTCGTCAGTCGCCGCCGCGAATGCACCACAACGCCGCCCACGTCCGGATGAACAGGTCGCCGTAGGCGACCACGGGGGAGGCGTTGCAGACCTCGCCCACGGAGTTGATGGCGACCTGCCTGAACTGGGGTTCCGCGCGGCAGATCACCGTCTCGCCGGCCTGGTTCATGATGTAGAGAAGATCGCCGACCAGCACGGGCGACGACCACACCGCCGTGTTGGCGCCGGCGCCCCGCTGGCGCTCGGCCCACACGACGTCGCCGGTCTCGAGCTCGACACAGTCGATGATGCCGTTGGCCCGGACACCGTAGATGTGTCCGTCACGGATGACGCCGGTGCCCACGCGTCCGCGCGGCGGCACCTCGCGCCAGAGCAGGTGTGTCTCGCTGACATCCCCGCTGCCGCCGAGGCGGATCGCGAGTTCGGCGCTGTCGGAGTCCCCGGAGATCAGGGCCACTCCCTCGCCCGCGATGGGGGACGCCTTGGCCTGCGGACCGAGCCCGCGCGCATGCCAGATCACGCGGCCGGAGGCCGGGACCACGCCGGCGAAGTAGTCGCGCAGCGCGATCAGCAGCTGCGGCGCGCCGTTCACTTCGGTGAGGAACGGGGTGCTCCATGTGCCGGCGATGTCGTCCGCCGGGGGAACGGGGGAGGTGACCCTCCAGATCTCGCGCCCGGTCCGCTTGTCGAGCGCCACGACGAACTCGTTCTCGCCGGGCCCGAAATTGAGGTACACCCGGTCGCCGTCCAGGACGGGGGAGGATCCGTACCCGAATCGGTGGCGCTGCGGTCCGAGGGGTGTGTGCCAGAGGTTGCTGCCGTTGAAGTCGAACGCGACGAGGCCCGAACTGCCGAGCCACGCGATGACGCGTTCCCCGTCGGTCACGGGCGAGGACGAACAGAGCGGGTTCTGCCGGTGGGTCGGCTCGCGCCCCCCGGGCTTGAGACCGCGCGACCACAGCACCCTCCCGGTGCGCCGGTCGAAGGCGAGGATCCCGCGCAGGTCCGCGCTCGCCTGGGTGATGAAGATGCGATCGCCCCAGACGATCGGCGTGGAGTTCCCGGGGCCGGGCAGCGCGGTGCGCCAGCGTACGTTCTCGGTGCGACTCCAGCGCGTCGGCGCGTTCGTCTCGAGGCAGCGGCCGTCGCCGAACGGGCCGCGCCATGCGGGCCAGTCGGCCGCGGGGGCGGAGGCCTGCAGGAACGCAAGCAGCAGGAGGAGGCCCGCGGGGCGCGGTCTGGGGAATCCGGAGGATGAACAACGGTGCCGGTCCACGACTGCGCACTCTAGTTCCCGCGGGGCGATCGCGCGAAGCCTATTCCCCTGGATCACGCAAGGCGGCAGGCTCGTGTCCGTGAGACGAAGGAAGATGCCGTGCGCCGCGACGATCGCGGGGTCGGACAGCGGGGGAGGGGCGGGGATCCAGGCGGACCTGAAGGCGTTCGAGGCCCATGGCGTGCACGGGGTTTCGGTGATCACGTGCCTGACCGCGCAGCATCCCGGCGCGGTGATCGGGGTCGAGCCCAGCAGCCCGCGGATGGTCGCGCGCCAGTGGGAGGCGGTGCTCGAGCTGCATCCCGGGGCGGTGAAGACGGGCATGCTTTATTCCCGCGCGATCATCGAGCGCGTCGCGGACATGCTCGGCCGCGACGCGCCGCCGCTCATCGTGGATCCGGTGATGGTCTCCACGAGCGGCGCGCGGCTGCTGAAGCCTTCCGCGATGCGCGCGCTGCGCGAGCGCCTGCTGCCCATGGCCCGGCTGGTCACACCGAACCTGGACGAGGCGCAGCTGCTCACCGATGTCCGAATCTCCGAGCCCGAGGATCTGCGAAGGGCGGCTGCCGTGATCCGCGAGCGCTACGGATGCGCGGCGCTGGTGAAGGGCGGGCATCTGGAGGGACGCGAAGCGATCGACGTGTACCGCGATGCGAGGGTGGAGCTGCTCCTGATCGCGCCGAGGATCACGCGGGTTTCGACGCATGGCACCGGATGCACCTACTCGGCGGCGATCGCCGCGCGAGTCGCGCTGGGTGAGGAACTGCCGGCCGCCGTGCGGCTTGCCAAGGATTATGTGACGGGCGCGATCGCGTCGTCGAACCGTGTGGGATCGCACCTCGTGCTGAACTACTCGGGCATGTGAGTTCCTTGTGGCGCGTGGATCACACCTGTTCTAAAGTGTTGCCACTCAGGTTTTCCGGTGCACAGCCGATGGTTCAGTCGCCTTGACACTTGCGATAGGGCGCCCATAGTGCGCCAGCAGATTGCTGGATACGAACTTGGGACCAAGCGCTTGAGTCCATCCACAACAGCCCACGACAACTTATGCGAACACCTCTAAAGCCATTGCCATCGCTGGCGATGCTGACTGCAGCGCTGGTGATCACCGGATGTTGCGCCACAACAACCGCCCGATCGCCAGGTCGAGCCGCAACCGGAGTGAGTCCCCGACCCGCCACGACCCAGCGGGACGCCCAACCCGCAACCACGCAGCGGGACGCACAGCCAGCCGCCACCGATCGAGCTCCCGCTCCCAGAGTATCCGGCGCCGGCTATGGACCCTCGCATTCGACGTTTGAAGAGGGAGGAATCCGCTATGTCCGCGGATCTATGGCATTCCCGACGGGCCTCCGTGAGAGCAGCGGGCTGCTGCTCGAGAAGATCGTGCCTGCCGAAGTTCTCGTGGGCCAGCCGTTCACCTACGAGTACCGGGTGATCAACCTCACCGACTTCCCCCTGGCGAACGTCATGGTGATGGACAAGGTCACCGACAACTTCCAGACATCCGACTCCACGCCCCCGGCCGATTCGATCGCCAACGGCGTGGCCACATGGCGTTTTGAACAGCTCGGCCCGCGCGAGACGAAGACGATCCGCGTCACGGGCACCGCGTCCACCGAGACGACGGTGATCACGTGCGGCTGGGCGACCTACAGCCCGATCCTGTGCGAGCCGATCCGCGTCGTGCAGGCGGATGTCGAACTCACCAAGACGATGCCGGAGCAGGTCACGCAGTGTGATCCGATCCCGGTTCGCCTCGTTGTCCGCAACAGCGGCAGCAGCATGCTCACCGACGTGGTCGTGACCGACAACCTGCCGTCGGGTCTCACGGCGGACAACGGACAGTCCGCGCTGACCTTCAACGTCGGCACGCTGCCGGCCGGCGAGAGCCGCGAGTTCTCGTTCAACGCGCGCGCCGCCCAGACGGGCAGCTTCCAGAACACGGCCTCCGTCCGCACGGCCCAGGGTGTCACCGCCGAGGCGCAGGCCTCCGTCCGCGTTGTCAAGCCGGTGCTCGAGCTGTCCTGCGAGACTCCGGAACGCGCGATCTTCGGGCGCAACTTCGACATGTGCCTGACGATCCGCAACACGGGTGACGCTCCGTCCGCGAACACCGTGATCCGCGCCACGCTGAACAACGGCACGTTCGTGCGCGCCACCGAGGGCGGCACGGCCGCGGGCGCCGTGGTGACCTGGAACCTTGGCACCATCGAGCCGAACTCGAGCCGCGAGGTCTGCGTGACCGTGGTTGCGGGAGCCGGCACGACCGTCGGCCTCACGGCCACCGCCGAGGGCGCCTGCGCCGACTCGGTGAACACGTCCTGCAGCACGTCTGTCCTGGGTGTCCCGGGCATCCTGCTCGAGGTCGTGGACGACGTGGATCCGATCCCGGTCGGTGAAACGACGACCTACACGATCCGCGTGACCAACCAGGGCAACTCGCCGATCACGAACGTCCGCATCACCGGCCGTCGCGATGCCGACTCGCAGGAGGTCGTCTCCGGCAGCGGTGCCACTCCGGTGAGCGTCACGCCCGAAGGCGTGGCCATGGCCCCGCTTGCCACGCTCGCGCCGAAGCAGACGGTCGAGTGGAACGTCATCGTGCGCGCCACGCAGGTTGAGAACGCGCTCTTCGAAGTCCATCTCAGCAGCGACCAGCTGCGCGATGCGATGGAGACGGAGTCGACCAACCAGTACTGATTCCGCCGCAACGCGGTAGCGAGCGGGCTGGCCGAGAGGCCAGCCCGCTTTTTTTTCCCTTTCGGCTCCTCCCTCCCGAAGGCGGCCGCCCCGCTGCGGCAGGGCCCGCCCTGATCCGCGAGCGTCGCCGGACATCCAACGAAGCCTCCGCGGGGACTGGTCACGGGACGCGCGCCCCGGCACACTCCCAGGCCGCATGCCCGTTCTCGAACGTTTCTCCATGGGAGTCGGTGATCGCTTCGGCCAGCAGGCGAAGCATCAGTTGCGCGCATTCCAGAAGCTCGCCGAGCTGGGTCGTGACGTGGTGCCCGTGTGGAACAAGTCGCATCGGGAGCACACCCTCATCGGATCGGATCCCGCCAGCGTGCTCGAGGCGGCGCGGGCCGCCGTCGAGGAGCTCGGCTGGAAGAAGCCATGGCATGTCGACGCGGATCACATCCGCATGGACACCGTCGAGCCGTTCCTCGAGCCCTGTGACTTCTTCACGATCGACGTGGCGGAGAGCATCGGGAAGGAGGCGTCGGACGGGGACGTCAGCGCCTTCCTCGGCAGGCACCCGGAGCTGACGCGTCCGATCCAGGTGGCGGGCATCGAGGGTTCCGTCCAGCTCTCCGATGCGGAGGCCGCGCGCATCGCGCGGAAGTACCTGGCCGCCGCCACCGAGGCCGGCCGGATCTACCGGCACATCGCGTCACGAAAGAAGGCGTTCATCGCCGAGGTTTCCATGGACGAAACCGACACGCCCCAGTCTCCGCCCGAGCTGCTCGTGATCCTCGCGGCGCTCGCGGACGAGGGCGTCCGGCTCCAGACGATCGCCCCGAAGTTCTCGGGACGCTTCAACAAGGGCGTCGACTATGTGGGCGATCCCGATCAGTTCGAGCGCGAGTTCACCGAGGACATCGCGGTGATCGCCCACGCGGTGAAGGACTACGGCCTGCCGTCGAACCTGAAGCTCAGCATTCACTCCGGCAGCGACAAGTTCACCCTCTACCCGGTCATCCGCAGGGTGGTTGAGCGCACGGGCGCGGGTTTCCACCTGAAGACGGCAGGCACGACATGGCTGGAGGAACTGATCGGTCTGGCCGAATCAGGCGGGGGCGGGCTCGTCCTCGCGAAGGAGATCTACGCCTCCGCGCTCGAGCACCGGGAGGAACTGTGCGCACCCTACGCCGCCGTGGTGGACATCGATCCGGCGAAGCTTCCCTCCGCGGCAACGGTCGCGAACTGGACCGCGGCACAGTTCGTTCGCGCGCTGCGCCACGACCCGCGGCAGCCGGAGTTCAATCCGAGCTTCCGCCAGCTGCTTCACGTCGCGTTCAAGGTGGCGTCCAAGCAGGGTGTCACCTTCCTCACGATGGTGCAGGTCAATGAGGAGGTCGTGGCGCGCAACGTCACCGACAACCTGTTCGAAAGGCATATGCGGCCGCTCTTCCTCGGCTGAACCACATGGAAACACGAGAACTCGGGAAAACGGGTCTGCGGCTGCCGGTGCTCGGCTTCGGCGCGTCCTCTCTGGGACAGGAGTTCCGGCGGATCACCCTCGAGGAGGCGATGCGCAGCGTGCGCGTCGCGCTCGAGTGCGGCATGAACCTCATCGACACCTCGCCCTTCTATGGGCGCGGCATGAGCGAGGTGCTGCTCGGCATCGCGCTGCGTGACGTGCCGCGTTCGGACTACATCCTCTGTTCGAAGCTGGGGCGTTACGATCTCGCGCACTTCGACTTCAGCGCGCGCCGCGTCGCGGAAAGCATCGATGTGAGCCTGCACCGGCTGGGCACGGATCACATCGACATCATGCTCTGTCATGACGTCGAGTTCGTCCCGCTTCAGCCCATCATCGACGAAACGCTGCCGGCGATGGAGAAGGCCCGCGCCCAGGGAAAGATCCGGTTCATCGGGTTCAGCGGATATCCGCAGAAGATCTTCCGCGTGATCTGCGAGCAGGCGCCCGTGGACTGCGTGCTGAACTACAACCAGTACACCCTTCAGAACACGCGATTCGCGGAGACGATCCCGTGGCTCAAGGCCCGCGGCATCGGCGTGATGAACGCCGGGCCGTTCAGTGCGAGGCTCCTCACGCGCGCGCCGCTCCCCGCATGGCTGAAGGAACCGGAGGAGGTCCGCGCCGCGGCGCGCCGCGCGGCGGAGCATTGCGAACGCAGGGGTGTGGACATCGCCAGCCTCGCCCTCCAGTTCAGCCTGTCCAATCCGGACATCGCCACGACGATCGCGGGCAGCGCCAACCCGGACAACATCCGGAAGTGGGCGGAGTGGGCCTCGCGGCCACCCGATCCGGACCTTCTCCGCGAGGTGCTGGAGATCTTCGAGCCGGTGAAGAACATCGGGCACGTCGAGGGCCTCCCCGAGAACAACTGACCCATGCGCGCCATTCTTTTCGAGAAGCCGGGCACCCTGCGTGTGACGGAGCATCCCGAGCCACCCTCTCCGGGCCCCGGCGAGGCGCTCGTGCGCGTGCGCCAGGTGGGCATCTGCGGTACCGACTTCGGCGGGTTCCTCGGCAAGATGCCGTACTTCTCCTATCCGCGGATCCCGGGCCATGAGCTCGGGGTGGAGGTGCTGGAGGTCGGCCATGGCGTGGACAACGTGCGGCCGGGCGACCGCTGCGCCGTCGAGCCCTACATCAACTGCGGGGGCTGCCACGCCTGCCGCCGCGGTCACACGAACTGCTGCGAGCACAACCAGACGCTCGGCGTGCACTGCGATGGCGGGCTGCGCCCGCTCTTCCTCGTGCCCGCGCGCAAGCTGCACGTCTCCCGGCGTCTCGACTTCGATCAGCTCGCCCTCGTGGAGACACTCGCGATCGGCGCGCACGCGGTGAACCGCGGCGGCGTCTCCGAGGGAGACACCGCGCTGATCATCGGCGCCGGGCCGATCGGCCTGTCCGCCATCGAGTTCACCCGCCTCGCCCGCGCCCGGACGATCGTGATGGACCTCAACGAGGCCCGGCTTGCCTTCGTGCGGGAGCGCATGGGCGTGCCCGACACGATCCACGCGCCAGACACCGAAACGGCCCTGGAAAGGCTGGCCGACCTCACGAACGGCCGGTTCGCGGATGTCGTGATCGACGCCACCGGTTCCAGCCGCTCCATGAGCGCCGCGCTCGAGTTCTGCGCGTTCGCCGGCCGCCTCGTCTTCGTGGGCATCACCTCCCAGGAACTCTCGTTCCCGCACGCGCCCGTCCTGCACCGGCGCGAACTGACGATCCTCGCGAGCCGCAACGCGCTTCCCTCCGATTTCACCGGGATCATCCGCGCGATCGAGGAGGGCCGCCTGGACACGTCGCCGTGGATCACGCATCGCACGTCGTTCGATCACGTGGCGGGGGACTTCGAGACCTATCTGCGCCCGGACGCGGGCGTGATCAAGGCGATGATCGAAGTGGAGGCGCCGCGATGAGGCTCGACGCGCACCAGCACTTCTGGAGGTACAACCCCGAGGAGTATCCCTGGATCCCGCCCGGGTCACCGCTGCAGCGCGACTGGCTTCCGGAGGACCTCGCGACGGTGCAGGCGCCCCATCGCTTCGCCGGTTCCATCGCCGTGCAGGCGCGCCAGACCGTCGCCGAATCCGACTGGCTTCTCGGCATCGCGGATGCCGACCCGCGGATACGCGGCGTCGTCGGCTGGGTGGACCTCCGGCATCCGGAAGTCGATCGCGACCTGCGGCGCCTCGCGAGACACCCGAGGTTCGTGGGCGTACGTCACGTGGTCCAGGACGAGTCCCCCGACTTCATGCTGGGTGACGAATTCCTCCGCGGGCTGCGGAAGCTCCCGGGATATGGACTCACGTATGACCTTCTCGTCTATCCGGAGCACCTGCCTTCGGCCGCGGAGGTCGCACGCCGCATCCCTGAGCTGCGCTTCGTGCTCGACCATATCGCCAAGCCGCGCATCCGGGACCGCCGCCTCGAACCCTGGGCCACGCTCATCCGGGAACTCGCGCAGCTCCGCAATGTCTGGTGCAAGGTCAGCGGCCTCGTCACGGAGGCTGACCTCGCGAACTGGCGGCCGGAGGATTTCCGCCCGTACCTGGACGTCGTGATCGAGGCGTTCGGCCCGGAACGCCTGATGTTCGGCAGTGACTGGCCGGTCTGCCTGCTCGCGTCGGGCTACGGGCGGGTGGTGGAAGTCATCGAGGGATACATGGCCGGAATGGATCCGTTGACCCGCGAGGCCATCTTCGGCGGGAACGCGGCCCGGTTCTATCTCGAGCGTCGGCGCAATGGAGCGCCGCCGGATGCGCAGTTCGGGATCCGGGCCGAAACCGAGCCGGCGCCGGCGGACCGGCCGATTTGAAGTTCCGCGGATCCCTGCCGGCTCCTAAGCTACGGGCGTGGATCGCATCGCGCTCCAGTTGGGCCCGCTGACCCTGACGTGGTACGGCCTCTTCGTGGCGGCCGGGTTCTGGCTTGGCGCGTGGACGGCCGCGCGCCGCGCCCCGCGGGCGGGTGTCTCCCCCGAATCGGTCTGGGATTTGCTCTGGGTGCTGATCCTCGCCGGGATCGTCGGCGCGCGCGCCCTGTATGTCGCGAGCTACTGGGAGCGCGATTTCAGGGGGGAACCGCTCCGTGAGATCTTCATGGTGCACCATGGGGGGCTCGTGTTTCACGGTGGCTTTCTGCTCGCGACGCTCGCCGGTTTCGCATGGTGCCACTGGCGAAGGCTCCCGGCATGGACCATCGCGGACGTCCTCGCGCCCAGCCTCGCCCTCGGTCACGCCATCGGGCGGATCGGATGCCTCATCAACGGATGCTGTTACGGCGGGGCATGCGAATGGCCATGGGCGATCCGCTATCCGCACTGGCACGAGACGGGCGGCCTGCCGGTCCACCCCACGCAGATCTACGAGGCCCTGCTTTCGATGGGCCTTGCCGCGGGCCTCGCCGCGGCCTTTCGCGTCCGACGTTTCGACGGCCAGATCTTCGCCGCGTACCTCGTCGGCTACGGTCTTCTGCGGAGCGTCGTGGAACTGTTTCGCGGGGATTATCCGTCCGGCGCGGTGTACGCGGGATGGATCACGCCTGCCCACTGGATCAGCGCCGGGCTGGTCCTGCTTGGGGCCGGTCTCTACGCGATCCGGAGAAGACAGCCGGTGAAGCTTCACAAGCCGGCGCCCGCGGGCACGTGAAGCCCGAGCCGGTCACGTTCGTCGTGGAGCAGTCGCGTCCCGGGACTCGCCTGGACGCCTTCCTGCGCGAACGCCTCGAGGATGTCTCCCGCGGAACGATCCAGCGGCTGATCGAGTCGGGCATGATCCGCGTGAACGGGCGGCATGCGAAGGTGACCCAGCATCCCCGCGCGGGGGACCGGATCGAGGTCCACTGGCCGGAGACGCGGCCGGCCGAGGCGATCCCGCAGGAGATCCCGCTCGACGTGCTGCACGAGGACGAGGATCTCATCGTCATCAACAAGCCGCCGGGGATCGTCGTGCATCCGTCGGCCGGGCACGACGAGGGGACGATCGTCAACGCGCTGCTGCATCATTGCGCCGGGCGCCTGAGCGGGATCGGCGGCGTCGCGCGCCCCGGGATCGTGCATCGGCTCGATCGCGACACCAGCGGCTGCCTCGTGGTCGCGAAGACCGACGCGGCGCATCTCGCCCTTGCCGCGCAGTTCTCCGGGCGCAGCATGCGGAAGATCTACCAGGCCATCGTCTGCGGAACCCCCGCGACCGCGAGCGGCGAGGTCCGCGCCAACATCGCGCGGCACCCGAGCCATCGAAAGCGCATGGCCGTGACCACCGGGGGGCGCGAGGCGCACACGTCATGGCGGGTCCGCGAACGCCTGCTTGGCGCCACGTGGGTGGAGGTGTTTCTGCACACCGGCCGTACCCACCAGATCCGCGTGCACTTCCAGCACCTCGGCCATCCGGTCGTGGGCGACGAGACCTACGGCAGGAGGCCCAACCAGCGCCTGCGCGAGCAGACGGGTTACGCCGCGCCCCGCCAGATGCTCCACGCCTGGGTCCTCGCCTTCACGCACCCGAGGGACGGCCGCGAGATGACCATGACGGCGCCCCTGCCCGGGGATTTCGAGGCGGCGCTCGCGGCGCTGCGCGCCGCGTGATCGCGCACGTCGGTTTCCGAGCTCAGAGCTTCACGGCCGATGCCGTGTCGAGGTACAGCGTGCAGTGGGCCTGTGTCCGGAGGAACGATGCCGGGCAGGCCGTGGAAACGGGGCCCCGGAGGGCGTCGTGCACCGCCTGCGCCTTTCGGCTCTCCGGCGCGACGCAGATCATCCTCTTCGCCGCGCAGAGGGCGGGAATCGTCAGGGTGAACGCGTAGGGCGGCACCGCGTCGAGGGAGGGGAAGTGGCCTTCGCGGACCTGCTGCATCTTGCAGGCGTCATCGAGCCTCACGAGCTTCACCCAGTGCGGGTCGTCGAATCGCGCAACGTGCGGGTCGTTGAATGCGATGTGCCCGTTCTCGCCGATCCCCAGGCAGCAGAGGTCGATCGGCTGCGCACGGAGCAGGTTCGTGTAGCGCCCAATCTCGTCGAGCGGCAGGTCGCAGTCGCCCTGGATGTAGTGGAAGGCCCTCGGGCGTACGAGCGATTCCACGCGCTCGCGCAGATAGCGGCGGAAGCTCGCGCGGTGATCCGCGGTGATGCCGAGGTACTCGTCCATGTGGAACAGCGTGATCCGGGACCAGTCGATGTCCTTGTACGCCGCCAGCCGGGAGAGGAACTGGATCTGCGAATTCCCCGTGGCAAGGATCGCGGCGGCGCTGCCCTGGGTCTGGAGCAGCTGGAGGAGGTAATCACGAACCTCGCAGGCAACGGCCTCGGACATCTCGGTCTCGCCGGGGAACACGCGCACGGGGAGTGCGTCCGCATGGAAGCTCTGGAGCGGCTGGGTCATCAGTGGAGAACGAAATTCAGAACGGCCAAAGTACGAGGGCGGCCACGGGCGCGGCAAGCCTGCGAAGGCGGACGCGCGCCTCCGCCCGGGGCCCGGACGCCTCGGCGGAACAAAAAGAAAGGCGCCCCGCCGACGGGACGCCTCCAGAAGGGCGGTTCGCGCCCGGATCAGTTGACCGCTTCCGCCTTGAATCCTGCGGCGTCGATCGCGGCCAGCACGGTGTTGGCGCAGGTCTTGTTCGGGTCGAAGTCGACGACGGCCGTCTTGCTCTCGTGGCAGACCTGGGTGTCGGCGACCCCGGCCACCTTGGAGAGCGCGGTGCTGACCTTGCTGACGCAGGCGTTGCACGCGAGGCCCTTCACGGAGTAGGTCACGCGCTGCGCCTCAACCTTGTGGCCGGCTTCCTTCAGCGCCGTCAGGATCTTCTCGGAGCAGACCTTGTCGCCCGTGAACGAGACCTTCGTGAACTTCGTGGTCGGGCAGGTCTCGAGCTTCGCGATGCCTTCGAGCCCGGCGAGGGCCTTCTGCCACTCGGCGGCGTCTCCCTTCACCTTCAGCATGACATGCCGCGTGTTCGCGGCGCTGCAGGTGGCGCCCGTGGCGCTGGCTTCCGCCGCGCTGCAGGTCGCCCCGGCGGCGCTCACGTTCGTCGTCTTGCTGAGCGGGCATTCGGCGCACTCCGAGGACTCGCCTGCGCGCGCGAGCTGGAGCGAGAGGGCGGCGGCGACGAGACCGGGGATGAGGAAGGTTTTTCTCATGGCGATTCCTGACAGGGATTGAACGGGCCTGTTGTAACGGGGCGCCCGGCGGGCGCAAGCGCGAATGCGCGCCGTGATCGGCTTCGGCGACCGCGACATCGGGCCCGTCGGACGCCGCGGCCGCCCGGGCGGGCCCCCAACAAACCACTGGCGGCCCGCTCCGACACGGACTAGTAAGGATGCCATGCGCGTCGCAACGCGGTTTCGGTGGCTGATCTGGGCCCTGCCCGTGGTCCTCTTGTCGGCCGGTTGCATCGCCGCGGGTCCTCCGGACCGGGTGGCGGAACTCGAGTTCGATGCCCTGCTCAAGGAGCAGCCGGCCTCCCCGGCGGACGCGGAGGTTCTCTTCACCTTCGCCTTCACCAACAAGTCGCCCGAGGAAGTCATCATCCATTCGGTCCGCACGTCGTGCGGCTGCACGGTGGCGCGCGTGCCCGCCCTTCCATGGGCCATTCCCGCCGGCGAACGTGGTGAGTTCACCGTGGCGATGGATGTGCGGGGCAAGCGCGGGACGGTCACGAAGTCCGTGTTCGTCAACACGAGCCTCGGCATCAAGTCCCTCAGTGTCCGCGCCCTCCTCTCCCAGGGAGCGAAGGACAACGAGGAATTCATGGGCGACCGGCTGCGCAACATGCAGATCGCGCTGGCCGACCGGACCGCCATCTTCAAGGGCGATTGCGCGAGCTGCCACGCCGAACCGGCCAAGGGCAAGATGGGCGTGCCGCTCTACCTCGCCGCATGCGGGATCTGCCACGATTCCCACAACCGCGCGTCCATGGTTCCCGACCTGCGCAAGCTGCCGCACCCGACCGATCGGGATCACTGGATCCGCTGGATCACCTTCGGCCGGCACGGGTCGCTGATGCCGGGCTTCGCGCAGTCCGAGGGCGGTCCGCTCTCGGACGCCCAGATCGACTCGCTGGCGGATTACCTGACGCGCGCCATCAGCGAGCGACAGTCCCCGGCCCGTGAGTCGTCCGAGACGGCCGCCGCGCGACCCGCCGTTGGGACGAGCCCCACGGCGGCCAAGGTCCGCGTTCCCCCGCTGCCGGTCGCGCCGTCCAGGTCGCTCGCGCCGTGAGCACGGCGCCGATCGACGCCCCGCGAGGGCTCCTCATCACTCTCGAGGGACCGGAAGGGTCGGGCAAATCCACCCAGATCGAGCGTCTCGCCGCGCGCCTGCGCGCCTCCGGGGTGCGGGTGCGAACCACGCGGGAGCCCGGCGGAACGCCGCTGTCGGAGGAGATCCGCCGGATCGTGAAGCACGCGCGCCTGCCGATCTGCCCGGATGCCGAGCTGCTCCTCATGAACGCCGCCCGGGCACAGCTCCTTGCCGACGTGATTCGCCCCGCGCGGCTTGCGGGGGAGGTCGTTCTCTGCGATCGCTACATCGACTCGAGCCTCGCCTATCAGGGTTACGGCCGCGGGCTGGACCTCGAGCGCGTGCGCGCCCTGACCGCCTTCACCGTGGGCGATGAGCGTCCCGACCTGACCCTCGTCCTCCTCGTGCCGCCGGACGTGAGTCGCCAGCGGCAGGCGCGACGAGACGCGGCGGCCGGGGTTTCGGACCGGTTCGGGAGCGCGGACGCGTCCTTCCATCAGCGGGTGGCCGAGGGTTATCGGGCGATTGCCCGCGAGGAGTCCGATCGGGTGCGGAGCATCGACGGAACGCAGGCCGTGGAGGCCGTGGAGGCGGCGCTGTGGGCGGAGGTGGAACCGCTGGTCAATCGGTGGAGGGAGGCGCGCGCCCGGGCGAGTGGATGACGCCCGTGGGGCGCGCCCATTCGGGGGACGGGGATGGGACCTCGGC
>CAYMDA010000026.1:0-49707 GCA_964389135.1 uncultured Verrucomicrobiota bacterium
GCACCACGGTTGCGGGTGTGCCGGGATCTGCGCAGGCAGCCGATCGGCTGAGGGGGGAGGAGACGACGGCGTCGATGATCGACGCCGGGCGACTGCATTGGCGGGGATTCTTCGAAGGCGGGTCTTCTGAGCGCGCGTGCAGGGGGAGACGGACGGGGGACGCGTGCGATTCTTCGGATCGATCCAGTACCAGCGCCCGTGGATGACGTGCGCCCGGGCGCCATTATCCTTCAAGAGGATGTCCACCGGGCCACATCGCGGGGACAGACAACGTATTCGGTGGTGTCAGATGGGGTCAGACAATGCATCCAGGCACGATTACATAGTCTGCCCCCGCATGACGCGGGGTGGATACATTATCTGGCACCGGGGTACTTGAGGCTGGCACCGGGCTTGGGGCACCGGTCTTGGGGTGGTCTGCGGCGTATCCGTAGTTCCACCGATCTCCACCGTGGGGGCGTTCAGCAACACCACGGATCCGATCTGCGCACTCACACGGATTCACCCGTATCCCCGACATGTGAGAGACATACGTGGGCGCGGGCCGCCGGAACCGCCCGTGATGATGAGAGTCATGATCGTCGATGATTCCCAGGACGTGCGCCGCCTGCTCCGAGAAGTGCTGGCCCCACTCACGCGGGACATCATCGAGTGCGCCACCGGCCGCGACGCCCTGAACCGCTTCGCCGAGGAGAAGCCCGACCTCACCGTGATGGACCTGCGCCTGCCCGAGATGGACGGGCTCACCGCTATCCGACTCCTCAGGAAGGCATGGCCATCCTGCCAGGTGGTCGTTCTGACACAGTGCGACGAACCAGCCTTGCGACAGGCCGCGCGCGATGCAGGCGCCCGCGACTACGTCCTCAAGGATGACCTTCACGAACTCACCGAGCGCCTTGCCCGCTTCGCACCACGCTCCACCCAGGAATAGCGCCAGTTCCATGCACCGCCGCTTCCTCCCCGAAACCGTCCCTGCCCTGCTTTCGATCCTCGCCACGGCGCTCCTGCCAGCCTGCCGCCCCCCCGATCCCACCACACCGCCCCCCGATGCCATCGCAGTGGTGGACGGTTCGGTCATCACGGCCGCCGATGTGGAAGCGCAACTGCGCCGACAGGGCATCCGATCCGCCCAGGGACAAACCGCCGACGGAATCCGCCGCAGGGCCCTCGACACCCTGATCTGGCAGGCTGCCCTGTTCGAACGCGCCCGCGCCGAAGGCCTCGAGAACGATCCGGAACTCCGGGCAGAATGGCGCCGCCTCGTCGCGCGAAAGTACGAGGAACGAATCTCCTCCGAAAAGCCGCCCCCGGAACCTGTCCCCGAGGAACTGATCCGGCAGCACTACGAGGCGACTCCGGACCGCTTCCAGATCCCGGAACAGCGACGCGCACGGGTGCTGCACCGGCACGTTCCTTCACGCGCCACCGAGGACAAGCGCCGCGAGGCACTGGCGTCCGCGGAGCTGCTCCATGCACGCGCGGAAGCAACCGACTCGGAGGGTTTCAGCGCGCTGGTACGCGAACTCTCCGATGACCAGTCCACACGCTACATCGCGGGAGACAGAGGCTGGCTCGCCGCTGATTCCTCGCGCTGGCCGCGGCAGGTGATCGAGGCCGTGTTCGCGGCCTCCCCGGGCGAGGTGGCGCCCCTCGTGGAGACCGAGGAAGGATTCTACGTGGTGCGCGTCGAGGAGGTCCGCCCCGCGAACCGACGTCCGCTGGAGGAGGTGCGGCCGATCCTTCTCAGGGAACTTGGGGCGGCACTCGCGGACGATCGGGAGCGACGCTGGCGCGAGGAGGTGATCGCAGCCGTCGACGTGAAGATTCGCCACGAGTTGCTGGACCAGGTTCACGTGCCCGAAATGAGTTCGATCGCGGCGAACGCCGTGCCGCCCGGCGTTCCATCCTCTTCCTCTTCCGATCAGCCCCGATGAAAACCCTGCTCCTGCTTCCGGGGATTCTGGCCGTCTCGATGTGCCTCGCGGCCGGGGATTCCATGATCACACGCAGCCTGCCTCTGAAGGCGGGATGGAATGCGGTGTGGCTCGACGTGACGCCGGCCGACACCCGTGTTCAGGCGGTTACGGCAGACCTGCCGCTCGCGAGCATCTGGACGCACCAGCAACGCGCCCCCACCACCGACTTCATCACGAACCCATCGGAGCCGGTGTGGAAGAGGAACGAGTGGCTGGTCCACGTGCCCACCAACCGGATCGAGTCCCTGGACAACAATCTCTTTCACGTCTTCGGCGACCGCGCGTACCTCATCGAACTCGAGGCGGACGCGACCTGGACGGTGACAGGCCGGCCGTCCGCGCGCGGCGCGCCATGGGCCGCCAATGCCTGGACCCTCCGCGGCTTTCCGATAGACGACGCCGCGCCCCCGACCTTCAGGGACTACTTCCGAGCATCACCGGCTCACTACGACTCCGCGAGCGGCACTCTCACGCCCGTTTACCGTCTCGGGGCGGCAGGCGAATGGGAGCGGGTCCTCCCGTCCGATCTGATGCAGGCGGGCGCCGCCTACTGGGTGTACACGTCAGGATCGTCCCGATTCAACGCCCCGCTCGAAGTGGACCTGGAGACGTCGTCGGGGCAGCTCGACTTCGGGCAGGCCGTGGTCGAGAAGCAGATCGTTCTTCGCAACCTTCACGCCGCCCCCGTCACGGCAACCATCGAGGAGATCCTCGGTCCGCCCACCACGGCGCTCGGACACGCCTTCCCGGGCGAAAGCAGCGGAACGGCACGCGAACCCTTGCCGCCGCTGCTGTCGCGCGAAATCACACCGGGAGGTTCACGGGGAATCATCCTCGCCGCCCGACGCGCGGAGATCACGGGCGACTCGTACGAGTCGGTGCTGGACGTGCGCGACAACGCCGGGACGCGATATCTCATTCCCGTGCTCATCCTCCGGGCGGCTCCCGGCTCGCCGGGAGCGGGTGCGGCGGCAGCGAGAGCCGCGCTACACGGCCCGAGGCTCCACGCGCAGCCGCCGGGCGTTCCCCACCGAGGTCTCTGGGTGGGGACCGCCACGGTGCGCGCTGTCAGCGAGGTTCACTCCGGCGTGTTCCAGACGAACTCGATCGGGTCCGATGGCGTGCCCCTCGAGATCATTCAGATGCCGCCAAGCACGAACACGCGGCCGGTGCGGGCCGAGTACGACCTGCGCCTGATCCTGCACGTGGACGCGACCGGGACGACCCGCATGCTGAAGGAGGTCATCCAGTTGTGGCAGGAGGGAGAGACCCGGATCGGCGCGGACGGTGTGGAAGAAGTCATCACGCCGGGGCGCATGGTCCTCCTGACGGACGAAACGCGCATCGGCCAGTTCCACGGAGCATCCCTGCGCGACGGGACGCTCGTGGGCCGGAGGATCAGCAGCGCGGCCTTCGATTTTCCGAGCACGCCCACGAACAACTTCCTGCTGCTCAGCGGGAGCTTTGAGACGAACTCGACCCTTTCGGGAGCATTCACCGTCTTCCCCGGCCAGCCCACGAACCCGTTTCGTCACAAGTACCACCCGGACCACGACAATCTCGACGCCACGTACACCGACTTCAGGGCGGAGGCGTTCGAGATTCACCGGAGCTTCCGGTTGGAGATCACGCCGGAACCGCCGGACGGCCTGTCCGCGCCACCTGGCTATGGCTATGACCATGTCGCGGGCGTCTATCGCGAGACAGTCACCGGCCTACATCGCGAGCCCATCTATGCCTCCGGAACCTTTCGCCTCCGCCGCGTCAGCCTTACCGACGAACTCGATCCTCCCGCGCAGCCATGAACCCTTTCGCTGGAAACGCCCCGCATCCTCGAGGGGCACGCGCGCTCCTCGCCTGTCTCCTGACCGGGCTTTGCGCACTGAACGCGGCCGCCCGCACGGACACGTGGATCCATGTTCCCCGGGCTCGGGTATTGGTCCCCGCGAACGTGCAGTTCCACGGTTCAGCCGACGTTCCCTACGACCTGTTCTTCCCCATCGTTCCCTTTCGAGTGGTCCGGAACCTGGACGGCGTCACCGGCCGGATCGTCATCAATCGTCCCGCAGGCGTTCCCGAGTTCGGCTACAACTACTTCCACGCCGAGTTCGAGTTCCTCATGTGGAAGGGCGAAGGCGCGGACGGCATGAGCTTCAACTACGGGCCGGACGAGAATTCCTACGTCGGCGGGGAGTACGAGAATGGCACCACGCTGGGCCTGGCCATCAGCTTCGATGCCTACCGGCGCGGCAACTCGTCCGAGTACATTCGCGTCCGCTGGAACGGCGCGGAGATCGCATCGAAGACACTCGACATGTGGGATGCCAGCTGGGAGGACCAGATGACCCGGGTCATCGCGTTCTACGATCCCCTGGGGCTGACGGTCATTGTCAGACAGATCCGGGCGAGCGACTCCGCCGTGCTCCAGGAGCGCGTGCTGCTGACCAACCATCCCATCCCCGACTGGCGGCCGCAACCGAGCTGGAAGTTCTTCTTCGCGGGCCGAACCGGCTCCGACAGCATGGAGATTCTTCTCGGCCAGACGATGATCCGCACATCGTCCGCCGCACCCACGATCTCGGGTCTGCCCGATTCGGACACCACCCCGGAGGACACTCCCTGGATTCGACCCTTCACCGTCGGTGACTTCGAGAACCCGGCCGGCGTCGAGGTGCATCTCACCAGCAACAATCCCCAGCTGATTCCGGCTTCGGGCATGATCGTCGAATCGGGGAACTTCGGCGGGCACAACCGCCGCCTGCGCCTTGTGCCCGCACAGAACCAGAGCGGGACAGCCGTCATCACCGTGGCGGTCTCGGAAGGCGACCAGCACATCCTTCACCACCTCACCCTGACGGTGACGCCCGTGAACGATCCGCCCGGGCTGGCGATGCTGGGCATCCCGGAAACCAACGAGGATACGCCACTCAGCATCGTCCTGTACGTCTCGGATCTGGAAACCCCGGCCGCGGGCCTCACGGTGACCGCAACGTCGCACGACCCCGTCCTGATCCCGAACAGCAACATCCAGGTCTCCGGCTCCGGGTCGATCCGATCCCTTACCTTGACGCCGGCCCCGAACAGGAACGGCTCCGCGCTGATCACCATCCGTGTCTCCGACGGCGTCGACTCGAGCACGCTCGACCTTCCCTGCACGGTGCTCCCGGTGAACGATCCTCCCGTGGCGGGATTCAGCCACGCGCTGCGTTTCCCCGGTGCAGGCGGAGTCACGGGATACTCGGGTCTGACCGGGAACGATCCGCATACGGTGGAGGCATGGGTCCGGCCGGCAGCGGCCGATTCCCGATGGCTCATGTACCTCGGCGGCTTCGCCACCGGGGGACATTTCTGGACAACGATTCAGAACTCCCCGACGAACGTGCACCTTCAGGCGGGCATTTACTCCCAGACCCCGTACGTCACGGACGCCTCCCTGCCGATCGGGGAATGGAGCCACGTTGTCGGCACATGGGACGGCACAAACTATTCACTCTACGTGAACGGCATTCTCACGGGCCGGGTCACACCGTCCGGGGAGGCGAATCTCGGCTCCGGCCAGATCGCGCTCGGCAAGCATCCGGCAACAACGTCTCCGCACGATTTCGTCGGGGACATCGATGAGTTCCGGGTCTGGAACCGCGCGATCACCGAGGCGGAGATCCGGCGGGGGTACCGATATCCGCTCACCGGACGCGAAGGGGGTCTCAGCGTCTACTGGCAATTCGAGGAGGCCTCCGGACCCACGGCATTTGATTCCGCCACGCTGGATGGACACCAGCACGGCAGCCTCGGCACCGCCGTGGAGCGCGTCCAGCGGGCGCCCTCGGAGGTCTTCGGTCGGATCATCGCCAACGAGGAGACGGCCACGGCCATCTATCTACCCGGCTTCGACATGGAGCTGGCCCAGGAGGAGCCGAACGCGAACCTCTTCTTCGAGATCGTCACGCCTCCGGAGCATGGATCACTGAACGACCTGGCCGGCCTGTGGACCCAGAACGAACTGAATCCGATCATCTACACGCCGGCTCCCGCCTACAACGGACCTGACAGCTTCACGTACAAGCTGATCGACAATGACGGCGCCCAGTCGCAGGAGGTCACGATCCTGATCGAGGTGGCGGAGCTCAATGATGACCCCACGCTGACGAGCATTCCAAACCAGGTGATCGAGGAGGGCACGTCAACGGGGCCCATTCCCTTCGAGGTGTGGGACGAGGAGACACCGGATCAACTCACTCTCTTCGCGGTTTCATCCGACACGCGCCTTCTCCCGGTGGAGAACATCGTGTTCGGGGGAACAGGCACCAACAGGACGGTGACAATCACGCCGGCGCCGGGGGAGATCGGGACGGCGACAATCGGCATCACGGTGACGGACCCGCAGTTCGGCCTGCGGACGGAGAGTTTCAAGGTCCGCGTCGAACCGAAACCGGCCTACGCACTGATCGATCTCGGCGTCATCGGTTCGCGCAACTTCAGTTACGGCACGGGGATCAACAGGCGCGGATGGGCGGTCGGGTATGCCCAGACCCAGGAGAGCGATGCGACGGCATTCCTGTCCCGGGGCCTGGCCGGTGACGGCCTGCTCGAGGATCTCGGAGCCCTGGCATCCGGCACCCTCAGCCAGGCTCTCGGGATCAGCGACAACAACGTCATAGTCGGGTTTGAGACGACAGGAGCCGGCGGACCGCGACAGGCTTTCCGCTGGGAGAGCGGGATGCTGACCAGCATCGCGAGCCTCATTCCCGGCACCGACTCGATCGCGCACGCGGTCAACGCGTCGGGTGACATCGTCGGTTCGGTGATCATTTCCGGCAACCGCGTCCCCTGGCTTCTGAAGGCGGGAGAAACGCTGGCGACGCAGCTGGGGAACCTCGGTTCCCCGCCCGGTGAGGCGCTGGACATCAATGGGGCGGGAGTGATCGTCGGCTACAGCACGCTGGCCGGAGGGGCGCAGGACAACCGCATGCGGGCGTTCCTGTACGACGGCGAGATGCGCGACCTCGGGACCCTGCCGGGTCACTTCAGCAGCCAGGCCACGGCGATCAACGATGACGGCCTCGTCGTGGGCTGGTCCCTCAGCTCGACCAACACCAACGGAGTCCATCAGGCCTTCATTCATGACGGGGAAATGCGCGGGCTCGGGACTCTCGACGGCGGTTCCTATTCACGCGCCAACGACATCAACGCCTTCGGGCAGGTGGTCGGGGAGGCCGATGACGCCTCCGCATCCAGACGCGCGTTCGTCCACTCGGCGGGCAGCATGCGCGACCTCAACTCGCTGATTCATGATTCGCGCGATCTGATCTTTGCGGAGTCCGGCTGGACCCTCGAGCGGGCGAACGCGATCAACCGCGATGGGATCATCGTGGGCACGGGGAGGCGGAACGGAACTGACCGCGCGTTCATCGCGGTTCCCGCATGGGTGATCGGACGGCAGATCGCGCGCCCGGAAGGCGCCGTCGAGCGAATCCCGGAGATCGAACTGCTCTCCGGCGGGCCCGGTGACACGGCCCAGAACTCGTTCCACTGGTCGGCGTACGAGAAGAAGCTGTACGCGATCCGGCCGGTCACAGCGCGTCTCAAGTGGTTCACCTCGTTCCAGGACGTGGTGGGAGAGGGCACGAACCAGGTGTCGAACACGGAACGCATCGAGGTGGTTGGAGTGAGTGTGTGGCCAAGGAATCCGACGATCCACGTGGCGAACAGCCCCGCGGAAGTGGTTCCGGGAGGCGTCGCGAACTTCCCATATTCCTACCAGGCGATCCTGTATGAGACGACGGGCGGGCACGCGCTCGTGGATCCCTCATCCAAGGTTTTCAACTCGAGCGCGACGGGTTACTCCGTGCTCTACTACCTGGAGACCCTTGGGGCGCCGCCGAATCCGTCAACGCAGCGTCCGTACTTCGACGTGGTTCGGACCGTGACGTGGAACGATCCCGCCCACCTCCGGGAGAGGACGGCCGAAGTCGGCGAGACTCTGTCGGACCCTCCGAGCGGCGATGATCCGGGTCACCAGGACTACCTCTCGAAGAACGGCTTCGTCTATTTCCCGAACGCCTATTACGACGGGGCGGGTCCCGACCGGGCATACGACCGCTCGACGCGGCTCGGGCCGATCATTCCGGTCAACCAGGACAAGCCGATCCTGGAGGACGACCTTGTCGTGGTGTGGTACCGGACGAACCGGATCGGCGTCGCGTGGCCTTCCCGCCCGACGCGGTACAGCATCTCGTGGCCCTCGGACGCGACGGTTCCGAAGATCATCATCGCGAGCCAGATGGGCTCGGGCCCGCTGCCGTCGAACCTCTTCCGCTCGCCGCGGGTGTACAACCAGCCGGATCCCAGCCTTCCCGGGTACAATCCCAACGAGGAGCATGCGTTCATCGCGCCGGCGGCGGACGGATCGGGCAATGTGCTGTTCGCGCTTCGGAACGATCTGAACGCCATCGTGAGTCCGGTCGCCTCGATGCCCTACGCCCTGCTGAAGTACCGAGACGAGCAGGACCGATGGAACATCCGCGTCTTCAAGGTCGTGACGGAGGAGGATCCGTGGTTCTTCCGGTACGCGGGAACCGCCGGGAACGAGATTCAGCCGCCGTATCCCCTGAGCGTGCTGCCGCTCTGCGAGGCCAGTCATGGTTTCTCAGGGCCCTGGTGGGAGGATCACCAGGGCAGGATCTACGCGAGGGCGGCCGGCGCCTTCGGCGGGCCGACGAATGTCGTGGTGCGATGGTTCTATCCACTCCAGCCCGCATTCTTCTACGACCTGGATCGGGATGGCACGCCCGACGCCGCGCCGGGCGAGTGCCTTGCATGGCTCGACCACCGCGCCGCCGGGACACTCACCTCGCCCAATGACGACGCGGGCGAGGCCGGCACACCCATCGACGTGACATACCGGATCGAGTGGCCGGACGCGCCCGTGCTGCAGATCGGCGAGACGCTGATGGAACCCAAGCGCGGCCTGCCGGGGGTGAAGAACTGGGCGCGGGCCCAGGTGATCTACGACGACATCGATCCGCACTGGCACCCGGAACTTTCGGCGCCGCCCGTCGAGGGCCTCGCACGACTGTACGATCCTCTCAGCACGCGCACCCTGAAGCTCTCGGGCACGGAGAAGGTTCCGGACGCGATCGCCCGCGTGATGCGGGAAGGCAAGGAGGTCTTCCCCGAGCTTCCCTACCCCCTGCGAATCCGCCTGAAGTTCGACCCCATCAACAGGTGGCTTGAGTTCTCCGGGCTTCTCGATGAGACGAGCTTCGCTGGCGAGCCGCTGCTCCTTCCGAACGTGCTCTCCTCGCGCGAAGCGCAGGCGATCAAGGATCTCGCGCAGGGTGACACGGCATGGGCCGGGATCGTGGACAGGCTCTATCATCTCACGCGCAATCCCCACGGGGTGGATCTCGACGGCGACGGCGAGCCGGACAAGGCGCTGCGCATCGGATTGTCCAAGGGACCGGACGGAAGCGTCGTCCCGGAATCTCTCGGCGACCTTCCGAAGGCGCTCACCGCCGGGCTTGCCGGCGTGCCACCGGCGCCGCCCCGCCCGGGCAACGCACTCGTGTTCAACGGATCGACCGGATACCTCGATGCAGGGAACCAGATCGATCTCACCGCAGGCGGGTTCACGATCGAGTTCTGGATTCGACGCACGGCAGGCGAGTCGGACATGACCGTCATCTCGCAGGGGAACTCCGAACCGGGAGGCCGGCTCCTGATCGCCTTCAACCCCGCCGAACAGCTCGTGTTCGAGTTCGATCGTGACCTTGGCTCGCTCCTGAGCCCGTCCTATCCCGGAGACCTGAACCAGTGGGTTCACTGGGCGTGCACGTACAACGCCGTCACGGGCGAACGCGCCATTTACCGCAACGGCGTTCTGGTGGCGGAGGACGAGGCTCCGACCGACTACAGCGGTTCCGGGGACTTCCTGATCGGCCGGGATCCGGACGGCCATCACCTCGATGCGCTCCTCGACGACGTTCGGGTGTGGGGCATCCCGCGCACCGCTGCCTCCATACGGCGGAACAGGGCCAAGCAGCTCGCAGGCTCCGAGGACGGTCTGCTGCGGTACTATCGTTTCGACGAACCCGGCGGGAACACGACCCTCGATCACTCCGGGTCCGCGATTCCGGCGGGCCTGCAGGGCGGCGTCACGCGGGTGGTGTCGAAGGCGCCCACCGGAATCCCTCCCCGCTACCTGACCCTCGCGGAGAACAACGACCCGAGCCTCGCGGGGCTTCCGATCACGCTGCACATCATCCGCATCGACGATGGTCCGTACCCGGGCGACCTCAAGCCCCTGCTTCCGGACGACGTCTTTGACGAGCGCCTCACGATTCGTCACAGCAGTGACTTCGGCGGGGATCCGGACCAGGTCCAGTTCGAGTGGTGGTACAAACCCGACGGGCTCGGGTTTGACCCCGAGGACCTGCCCGTCGTCAACGCGGATGGTTCCATCGCCGACGCGCGCGGCTGGGTGCTCTACAGCAACATCCAGCCATCCGACGGCACGGGCGTGAATGACATCACGATCGGCCAGGGAGCCGAGAGCGGCCTGCTCACGATCAGCGACAACTGGTTCATCTGTCGGTACCGGGGCTATGACGTGGGCGTGGACGGAGGGGATGTCTGGAGCGACTGGGTCGGCGATCCATCCGCCACGACCCGGCCGCGCGCCGTGCTGGCGGAGGGATGGGTGAAACGGGTGATTCGCGGACTCAATCCGTTCGACGCGCGCGTCCGCGACTTCCATGCGGCCGCGGTCAACACCTATGCGAGCATGCTGGTCCAGGCGGGTCCGAGATATGAAGGTCCCATCGCCTTCAATCCCTCGGCGGACAACCTGAACTCCATCGGCCTGATCGAGGCGTACACGACAGTGCTTGAGCGCGCGCGCAGCAAGAGCATCGACGGGACCCCGCAGGTCAACTTCAACCCGGCCAACAACGCGCTCCTCCTTGCGGCGAGCCGGATCGCGGATCTCTACATGCTGATCGGCAATGAGGCCTACGCCGACGCCCAGGATCCGACGATCGGCTTCGGCACGGACAGTCTGGAGTACGGAAGCGCCGCCTCATCCATCTTCGCGTTCCAGAACCAGCTTGACTCCCTGCTCGAGGAGGAACTCGTCCTGCTCCGCGGGCGCGATGACCGTGCCGCGGGGGTCGGCGCGCCCCCGGTTTACAACCGTCTCTTCTGGAACTTCACCCTCGGCGAGGGCGAGGTGGCGTACCAGCAGACCTACAACATCAACGACCAGGACTTTGACGGGTTCATCACCGAGGCGGACGCGCGGATCCTGTACCCGCAGGGACACGGGGACGCGTGGGGTCACTATCTGACCGCCATCAAGACCTACTACGAACTACTGCGCCATCCGTACTTCACGTGGATTCCGCGCACCGAGAGCGTCAATGTCGCGGGAGTCCCCGTCGAAGTGGACTTTCTCGACGAACGCAAGTTCGCGCGCGCGGCGGCCGCGCGCGCCTCCACGGGACGCGAAATCGTCGACCTGACCTACCGCAGCCGGTACGTGGAGGACCCGGAGGGCCAGTGGCAGGGCTACAAGGACACCGACCGGGACCGCGCATGGGGCGTGAGCGAGTGGGCATGGAGGGCCGGGCAGGGAGCGTACCTCGACTGGCTGACCGCGAATGCCATCCTTCCCGCCGTCGATCCGAACCCTGACCACGTCGGAATCCAGAAGATCGACCGCACGACCGTCCGGGAACTGGGGGAGATCGCCGACGCCGGGCGCGCGATCCAGGGCACGCTGGATGAGGCCGACGCGGGGCTCAACCCTGTCGGGCTCGCCAAGGGCGTGGTGCCCTTCGACATCGATCCCTCGGAGATTCCGGTGGAGGGACTCCTCTTCGGGCGCACCCACTTCGAGCAGGTCCGCGACCGCGCCGTGGCGGCCCTCGGCAACGCGGTGCGAGTCTTCAACGAGGCCAACCGATCCACGCAGCTTCTGCGACGCAACCAGGACTCCGTGGATGCCCTCACCCGGAACGCGCGCGAGCAGGAGTTCGCCCTGAAGAACCGACTGATCGAGATCTACGGGTACCCGTACGCGGGCGACATCGGCCCGGGCAAACCCTACCCAAGCGGATACGACGGACCCGATCTCTATCGCTACATGTACATCGACCTCACGGAGATCACCGGTGAGGCATTCCCGCCGGCAACGAACTTCACGGCCTACTTCAAGCCGGACGAGAGCACGCCCGGCGCCTACACGTTCTACACGGGCGATCGCCAGGGAAGCCTTACGGACCCGGAGACGCTCGACTCGAGCATCCTGGAGATCTCGTACCCGGTTTCGGCGGGCAGCTACGCGTTCGCGGCGACACCCGAGATGGGCAAGCGGCGGGGGCACGGCGAGCTTCAGATGGCCCTGATGGACATCGTGCAGGCCAACGCCGAGCTGAAGATCGCGCTGCAGAACTATGACGGCCTGATCCAGGACATCCGCGATGCGCTCGAGCTCCTCGAGGCGCAGCACAACCTCAACACCGACACGATCATCATCAAGAGCACCGAACTCGGCGTCACCACAGGGCTGAACGCCGCGCTGGCGATCATGTACGGGGTGGAGAAGAACCTGAGCGGCACGGCATCGAGCATCCGCCAGCTCGGTGACATCATGGCGGACGCGTTGCCGACGGTCGTTGGCCTTGCCAACGACGTCACATCCGTCGCGCGCGCGGGCCTGCGACTGACCGCGCTCGGAGTCGCCGAGCCGATGGAAGCCGTGGCCGACAATCTCAACGTGGCCGCGAACGCGATGTCGCTGGCGAAGGAGGTGATTCCGCTGGCGACGGACCTCGCGCTGACGGTCGAGAGCCAGAAATACGAGGTACTTCAGAGCGTGAAGGCCATCGAGGCCATGATTCGCAACGAGGCCGCCTCGCGCATCAGCGTTTACGCACAGGTAGAACAGATCCGGCAGCTCGTCGCGCGATACCAGTCCCTCATGGCCGAAGGCGTGCGGGTCCAGGAGGAGCTGATTCGCTTCCGCAAGAACACCGCGGCGGACATCAGCGAGGCTCGCTACCAGGACATGACTTTCCGGATCTTCCGCAACGACGCCCTGAGCAAATACCGGGCGCAGTTCGATCTGGCCGCGCGGTACGTTTACCTTGCCGCGACGGCGTACGATTATGAATCGAATCTCCTTGGCGACGACAACCGATCGGGCCGCGATTTCCTGACGGACATCGTGCGCCAGCGCGCGATCGGGCAGCTCGAGGAAGGCATTCCCGTGGCCGGCCAGCCCGGACTCGCGGACGCCCTCGCCCGCCTGAGCCAGAACTTCGAGGTGATCAAGACACAGTTCGGGCTGAACAACCCGCAGGTTGAGACCACCCACTTCTCACTTCGTTCGGAACTGTTCCGGATCAGGGACGAGGATCCCGACGACACGGACGATCCCTCGGATCTCCGATGGCGAGACCTGCTCGACAGCCGGTCACCGGTCGGCGAGCGGGGCAAGATCGTCCGCGTGGACAATCTCTGGGAGATTCCCGAGTTCCGCCGCTACTGCAGGCCGTTCGCCCCGGAATCAGCGGGTCCGCAGCCCGGGATCGTGGTGACCTTCCCCACCACCGTGACCTTCGGGCTGAACTTCTTCGGCTGGCCCCTGGGCGGAGCGGACAGCAGCTACGACTCGAGCCGGTTCTCCACGCGGGTGCGGTCTGTCGGGGTGGCGTTCAGCAACTACGACGGCGCCGGCCTGTCCCAGACGCCACGCGTGTACATCGTGCCGATCGGACTGGACATCCTCCGGTCTCCGGACGGGAACGACTTCGCCACGCGTGAATGGCGTGTCGTGGACCAGGCCCTGCCCACTCCCTTCGCGATCGGGGCAAGCACGCTCGGCGATCCCTTCTGGATCCCTCTGCATGACTCGCTCGCGGGCTCGCTCGCCTCGATCCGCAGGCACGCGGGGATGCGCGCCCACCATGACGCCGGATTCATTGAGCCGGATGCATTGACCACGGACACTCGTCTCATAGGCCGGTCCGTCTGGAACACCGAATGGATGCTGATCATCCCGGGCGGAACCTTCCTCGGAGATCCCGATGCGGGGCTGGACGCCTTCATCAGCGCCAACACCGACATCAAAATTTACCTCCAGTCGTACAGCTACTCCGGCCAGTGAGCTCAACGCGCCCGCACACCATGAATCGCGCCTTCCTGCACGCCATGGGCATTTGCCACCGGAATGCGACCGTCGCCCTCGCGGCGCTCGGGCTGTCCGTGTCCACGCTTGCCGGAATCCCCGAGCCCGACACGGTCTTCTTCGGGTCAATCGCGCTCGACGGCCGTTTCATCGGCGCCAACGACACCGACGTGACGGTGGAACTGCGAGCCATGCGCGACGGACCGCCCCTGCGCACCTATCGCATGGGTGACAGCCCGGCCGCGGGCAACCTCTACGTGCTGCGGGCGACGATCGAACACGCACCGCCGCTGCTGGCGGACAATGCCGTGCCTCTCGGCAGCACGGTCCACCTCGTGGTCCTGGACGGTTCCGGCGAGCGAGACGCGCGCACGCATGCCATCACCTCGCGTGGGCGCTTCGTTCGCATCGACTTCGGCGATGTGGACAGCGACGGCGACGGGATGAGCGATTCCTTCGAGAACCTGTACTTCGGCTCCAGCACCGGCGGAGATCCCTCGGACGATCCTGATCAGGACGGTCGGCCCAACCTCCGTGAGTTCCTCCAGGGCACGAATCCGCTGGTCGCCGACGGCCTTCATCCGGCGGACATTCAGCCGGCGGACAGTTCCATCTCCATCGCGGAAGTCACGGCATACACGCTGGCATGGCAGCTCGGCGAGGAATGGTCGATCGAACCGGCCGTGATTCCCGTGGACTACGTCACGCGGGCGGGCGCGCTGTGGGTGGGCGGGGAAAAATACACCTTCCACAATGACCCGCCGACCAACGCCCCGATGTGGTGGATTCCGGCGCCGGCGCCCGCGCTCGCATCCCCGCAGGAGACCCCTTCGGATTCACTGTTCCAGACCGCGGGCCTGCATGCGTCTCCGACCATCCCGACGTCCGCCGCAACCCGGACCGCGCCCGAACACTACTCGAGCACGGGGTCCGTGCTCATTCGGATCGTCGTCACACCGGATGAGGAGACGCTCTCCTTCGCCGTGGAGGAGTCGGCGCCGGCAGGATGGCTCGTGCGCAACATCAGCGGCGGCGGCCGCCTGGACCGGGTGAATCACAAGATCAAGTGGGGTCCCTTCTACGACGGCGAGGCGCGCGAGTTCACCTATGAGGCGACACCACTTCCGGGAACGGCGGAACACGCGGTACTATCCGGGGTGGCTTCGTTCAACGGAGTCAGCCTTGCGATCAGGGGCGCGAGCCAACTGCTTCCCCCGGGCGCCGAGATCGCACCCAGGATCGTGGCGCAGTCATCCACGGCGGATCAGTTCAGCTTCCATGTCGATGGTTCACCCGGCCGGCATTACGTCATTGAGGCGTCGGCTGACCTCGTCCGGTGGGATCGGATCGGCTCCGCGACCGCGGACTCGCTGGGCGGTGTCGTGTTCAAGACCGCGCGCGCCTCATCCGGTCAGCAGTTCTTCCGGGTGCGGCTCGAGGGCGACTGACGGACAGGAAACGCCCCTGCCGGGCGTCCCTGGAGACAAGAACTTGCGGCGACCTGTCGGGGATCGGCCCGCGCCCAGTGCACGGTCGATCCCCGACCCATTCGAACGACCAAGGCCCGTTGACACGCGCGAGATTGGTGGAAGGGGATCCATATGAATGCAGCCATTCTCGTGCGCGACGGCTGCGGCGATCGCCTGAGCGTGCTCGGGCCGGTGATTGAATTCCTTGCCGCGGGCGGGCGGGACACGGATTCCTACTGCGTCTTTCGAGGCACCATTCCCACCGGGGTCGAGGTGCCTGTTCATCATCATCCTGACGATGAGAGCATGTTCATGCTGTCCGGGAAGGTGGAGGTGCTGCTGGCGGGCGCCGACGGCAGCAGGGAGTGGGCCACCATGGGACCGGGCGATTTCGTCCACATCCCCGCCGGCGTGGCCCACGGGTGGCGGAACCCATTCGAGGAGTCGGCGCTCCAGATCATCATCACGACACCACGGATGGGCCGCTTCTTCAGGGAAGTCGGCACACGCGTCCCGGAGGGACGGGTCACGCCGCCTGCGGCGGAGGATGTGAATCGGTTTCGTGAGACTGCCGCGCGGTACGGCCACTATCTCGAATGACGGGCGCGGCCATCCTCCTGGTCCAGCAGGTACCGGCAGTTGATGATCTTCTCGAGGAGATCCTGCGGGACATAGAAATAATGGTTGGTCGCCTCGAATCCGATGCGCGAATCCCTTCGCTGGATGCCATGAAGACGGCGCGCGAGCTCGATTTCTGAGCGCAGCACGGACTTCATTCGCTCCCTTCGTGTCGCGTCGTTGGCATCGCCGCCGCCGTCACGCAGCCAGACGTAGCGCGCCTGGTTCGCGACGGACCGGAAGTGAATCGCCGCGGCGGCGGCGACGTTCAACTCGCGCTCGAGTTCGCGACGGGGACCAGGGCCGGCGTCGATGCGGCGTGCCTCGCGCCGCAGGCGATCCATGGCGGAATCAAAGCCGTCGGCCACCTTCTCGAGCTGCGCGATGAACGTTTCCGGGGGATAGACCTGGCGCCACGCGTGAAGGTCGTCGTAGGGCAGGCCGACCATGGTTGCCCGGTAGCCCGTGGGACGCGCCCACAGGAGATTCGACGGACCGGCCTGGAGCGGGGCGTTGTACACGACGCCGCCATGATACGGGAACTCGCGGAACGCAGCGCTGAACTCCCTCCACGCCTGGACGACCGCCGGGGCCAGAGCCGTGCCGAAACGCTGTTCCGCAACGCGATGCAGAGCGTTCTCGACGATCTCCTCCACGGTCTGGCCGGGGTCGGGGTCCGCATCCGCGATGTCACACGCCACCTGCAGATTCGGCGAGGGATAGCCTCCGAGCGTCCATCCCAGCATCACGCTCTCGATGCCCGCCTTGCGCAGTCTCGCGACGTGCGTTGCCACATTCTCGACGGCGGGAATGTATGGCACCGCGGCGAGCTCCCACGTGTTGCCCGCCTGAATCTTCGCCACGGTGGACAAGCCACGCTCCCGCGCGAGTTCCCAATGCCGCTTCGCGCGCGGTCCGGGTCCGATGGTGGAGATTGAGTACTCGCCGACGACCGATTCCACCCCGCCCCTGCGAATGGGAATGCTCCACTCGCTGACGCTCATGACCGAAATGCCGTCCGGGAGCCTCCGTATGATCTCGGGCGCCCAGTCATCACGCCAGCCCCAGTCCCACGCGATGAGCCTTGCCTGGCTGTTCGCCTTGCGTATGCCTTCGTGGAAGGTCGCGTTCACTTCCGCGATGACCTCCGCCGCGGAACGCCGGGAGCAGCGCGGGCAGGCGGCTCCGTTCCCGTGCGACCAGCAGTTCGTGTGATTCTCGGATGCGGTGATCGTGAAGAATCCCGCGAGCTCCGGCGCCGCGCCCGCGATGCGAGCCACGGCATCGCGGAGGACTTCACGCACCTCGGTGCGGCTCGTGCACAGGGAGGCATGATCGCCCGCGGGCGCGCCCTTCAGCTCCGGATGCCGTTCGTAGAAGGAAAGGGGCATGGCCCGGGGTTCATTGAGATACAGAAAGACACCGATGCCATGCCGGGCGGCGCGTTCCGTGAGCGACCGGAGGTTGCGAAGCCGGGTCTCGCGGGCGGCGGGGTCCTCCGCGATCCACGGGAAGGGTGCCAGCTTGTGGAGGACTGCCTGGAGCCACACACCCGTGACGCCGGTATCCGCAAGCTTCTGCAACAGCCCGTCGGGGTAGGGATCAAGCCCCTCCTCGAACAGCGGATCGCCGTAGAGCGCGAAGTACGAGTAGCAGAAACGGACCCGCGAGCGCTCCCTGGCGGGCCGCTCGGAATGAGCCGCCGGCCCGCCGGAAGCGAGTTCCCTCACGAACGCGAAGAGGGGCTCGGCGGACTCCGAGAAGGCGTCGGGAACCTCGGCCCGCAGAATCCCGGCGATTCTTCCAGCCGCCGCCCGAGTGGCTTCGTCCGGCTCGGAGTATCGGATCGGATCGCACTTGGGTTTCAGCGAGCCGAGCTTGACGTAGAGGAAGTCGTCCTCGCGAAGCATGTAGGCCATGTGCGCGGGGGACCAGTTGAGGAGCTCGAGAAGCTGTTCATACGGGAGGAGGTGCCAGTTGCGTCGAATGACGGTGATGTACGACCGATGCACCTGCTCCTCCGGGATTGGCGGCTGCTCCGGCAAACCCATCGAGCGGGCGATGGCACGCACCTTGTCCGGCTCGGCACCGATCACGGCGGCCATGCGCTCGACCGGCACGAGCGTCCAGTTGCGCCAGACGAATGCGTGCAGGCGATCGGGAAAGTGCGCGAACTCGAGCGGCGCCGGGGCGGATCCTGCGGGAAGCGGCGTCTCGGAAGCGGTGGTCGCGGATTCCGCCGCCGCCGCGCGAAATGCCGCAAGGGACGGCACGGACAGGGCCAGCAGGCCGGAGTTTCTCAGGAAATCACGGCGGGTGAAGGTCACGGGGAGAGCATTCCAGCGCCGGCGAGGGAGCGCTAGATCGTTCCCGCCCTGCCGTGGGCGCAAGCCGGCGCACTCCGCGGCAGAAGGTTCACTGCGTCCGTTCCGCGGCCGGGGCGCCGTCAGTGCTCGAGGTAACTCCAGATGAGGAACATCTCCGCGAGGATGACTCCCCCAATGAGGGCCCACGCGGCGATCTCCCAGGCGCGAAGCGAACGGCGCTCAATCGGGGCGAGCCCGACATGGAGGGTGACCGCCCCGAGCGTCAGGCGATCGCCGACCCGAATCGCCTGGCGTTCGAATGGTTCCCCGTTCCGCGAGGCGAGGGCGCCCTGCCCCGTGACGGCGATGAGCCCCTCCCCGGGATCCCACTGGAGCGTGAGATGTTCATCCCAGACTCCGGGAGCCTCGATTCGGAGGGCGGCGTGAGCCGCCCGTCCGATCGTGAAGGGCAATTCCGGCACGTCGATCGTGCGGCCGGACTGACCGGGCTGGGCGACCGTCAACGACAGGGCGCTTGCTCGGAGTCCGGCCACATCGCGGAGCGGATCGGGCTACCGGCTCATCCCGCCGAAGGGACTTCGGCGAGGAACGTAGATGTAATCCCCGGGCAGGACCGGGACGTTCGCGGCGGGGTTCTGCGCCGCACGCGAGGCGTTGATCTCGAGCTTCTCGCCCGTCGCGCGGATCAGCTCGACACGCCCCTTCGCGGCGAAGTCGGTGAAGCCGCCCGCGGAAGCGATGGCGCCGAGCACGGTCATTTCCCCGGAGTAGAGGATCTGGCCGGGGCTCTTGACCTCACCGTCCACGAAGAAGACGCGGTTCTCGGTGCGGACCGTGACCGTCAGCCGCTGATAGAACCGCGGGACGTACTGGTCGTGGATGTACTTCTGGAGTTCGCCGGGCTTCTTGCCTTCGGCGACGACGGCGCCGATGAGCGGCAGGGTGATTGTCCCGTCGTCCTTGATGCGCTCGGCCTTGTCCTCGGGCGGGGTGGGATTCCCGGAGAAGGTCACCTCGACGAGGTCGCCCTTCTTGAGCACGTCCACGAGGGCGGGCCGCTCCGCGCCGGCGCGCTGGGCAGTCCCGCCCGTGGTTCCGCACCCGGTCGCCCAGAGGGCGAGGAAAAGCGCCGGAAGCGCTCGGAGACAATCTTGCAACATGCGGGTCATGGTCTGGAACGGACCGAAGCCATGCAACTCAGTATTTCTTCTTGAGGTCGAGTGCGGGGACCTCGGCGGCCGTCCCATTCTTCTTCGGCGGTTCGGCGGGTGCCTCGTCCTTGTCGCGGCTCTGATAGTAATCGTAGTAGTAACCGCTGTAGTAATAGTAGTTCTCGTCCTGCGACATGTTGATGTTGTTGAGGACGATGCCCACCAGGTAGCCGCCGACCTTCGACACCATCTGCTTGGCGCGGATGGTCATGGCCTGCGGGTACTTGCGGTACTGGATCACCTGGAGCGAGATGTCCACCTCGCTCGCGAGCACGACGGCGTCGCTCACGCCCATGATCGGGGGTGAGTCGAAGAAGACGAAGTCGTAGCGGCGCTTCACCTCCTGGATGAGGTCCTTCATCTGCTGCGAGCTCAGGATGCCCATGGAGCTGCTGGGCAGCTTGCCGCTGGGGAGGAAGTCGAGCGTCGGCAGCGAGCTCGTCTGGATGACCTCCTCGAGCTTGTTCTGGCCGAGCAGGTAGTTTGTCAGCCCGAGCGAGTTCGAGACCTTGAAGAACTTGTGCATGCTCGGGCGGCGGAGGTCCGAGTCCACGACGAGCACGCGGTGGCCGTTCTGGGCGAACACCACTGCCAGATTGAACAGCGTGGTGGACTTGCCCTCGCCCGCGCCGCCGCTGACGATCGTGATCGTGTTGAACGTCTCGTCCTTGCGCGTGAACAGGATGTTGGTGCGAAGAACCCGATAGGCCTCGGCGTGCGGGCTTTCCGGCCCCTCGTCGAGCAGGGACCCGACATTCTGCGGGATGACACCGAGCACGGGTGCCTGCAGGGCGCGCTCGACGTCGTCGATCGTCTTCACGGACGTGTCGAGGTATTCGATGAAGAACGCCAGGCCCACACCGACCACGAGGCCGACCACGACGCCGAAGGCGATGTTCAGCGGGATGTCGGGCTTGACCGGCTTGATGGCCTCCTCGGCGTAGTCGGTGATCTGGACGAGGTTCTCGCGCGGGACATTCTTGTCGATCGTGTCCTGCATGAGCTTCCGCGCGAGGACATCGAGCATGATCTTCTCGTTCTCGAGGTGACGCTTGGCGATGTTGTACTCGCGGTAGTCATGGGCGCGGCGCAGATCCTCGGCCTTGGCGTCGGCCACGATTTGTTCGATGGCCTTGAGCTCGTTCCGGTAGGCCTCCACATGCGTCTCGAGACCCTCGATGATGCCGTTGAGACGGTCCTGGACGTCGCGGCCGATCTGGTTGATGAGCGTCTGGAGCCTGACGATGTCCGGATGCTCCGGCGAAAGGGTCGTGCCGAGCGAGACGAGCTGCTGACGGGCCTCGATCTCCTTCTGCAGGAGTTCGATCAGAAGCACCTCGTTGGGGACGACGGTCGGGAGCGCGTTCCGGAGGGTGCTGCGGTCGTTGGCCGCGAGTTCCTTGAGCCGGTTGAGGCGCGCCTCGTAGTGCTTGAGGTTGCGGAGCGTTTCAACGCGGAGACCCTCGGTCTGGCGGACGGCCTCGGCCTCGAGCGTCCTTCCGGAGCTCCACGAGTCCACCATGAGGTCGGTGATGCCGAACTTTTCGCGCATCTCGTCGAGTTGGCGCTGGCGCGCGTCGATCTCGGCGGTCTTTTTCTTGAGGGTCTCCTCGAGTTCCGCGATGCCGCGGGCGGCCATCTCCTGCTGCTGATTGATGCGGGAATCGCGGTAAACCTCGGCGATCTTGTTCGCGATCCGGGCGGCCTCCGCCTTGTCTTTGCTGTAGACCCGGATCTCGATCATCGTCGTGTTCCGGTGCTGGAGGACGTCAATCTTCTTCCTGAGGATCGAGAACGTCTCCGGCGTCTTCAGCGTGCCTGACTTGAGGTACTCCCGGGACCACGCCTCATTGAGGTTCAGATCCTCGATGACCTGGTAGAGGTTGGTCTTCGACTGGATGATCTCGAACTGGGTCTGGAGGAAGAACGGGTCGGGCGGCCCCTGCGGCATGATCTGTCCCAGAAGGGGGATATTGGCGGTATCCTTCTGGACGTTGATCCGGGTGTAGCTCATGTACGTCTCCGGCAGCATGTAGGTCACGACCGTGGTCGTGATCACCACCAGGAGAAAGACGGCGATGATCACCGTCTTCCGGATGCGAATGATCCGCCAGTAGTCCAGGAAATGCAGCTTGCTCTCCGCCGGATCGGGGGCCTTGAAATTGTCCATAGAGAAGAAAAGAGGAGGCCAGAGTGGTATTCCAGCCTCCCCCCGGAACTACTTTGTAAATCGGGACAGCAGTGGACGGGCGTGCTTTAGAACTGGCCGCGGACGCCGAGGAACACCCGGTTGCGCGAGTAGGAACGACCGCTGCTGTCGGAGTCCAGCCGGTCGTAGTTGTAGCCCGCCTCGAACGCGAGGTACTGGCTGATGTCGTAGGCCAGGCTCACGCCCACGAGGTAGAGCCCCTCCTTGTCGCCGTCGTAGCTGCCGCCCTCGAACTCGCCCCACTGCACCTGGCCGGAGGCGCGGGCGGTGAGGTTCTCCATCAGCTTGTGGTTCACGACGCCGTACACCGTGACGGCCTCCTGATCGAGCGTGAGGGCCTCCTCGGCGGCGGGCATGAACGGACTCACGAGGTCGGTGCGGGTCCGGCCGTACTTGGCGCCGATGCGGAAATAGCTGTCCTCCAGGTACTCGAACGTCGTGTTGACGTCGGCGAAGGGATTCCACTCGTCGGGCTCGCCGGGCAGGTTGTCATAGATGACATTCTGCGCGCCGCCGCGAACCGAAATGAAGCAGTGCGGGGAGACCGTGTAGTCGGCGCCACCGACGATGAAGTGCGAATGGCTGTTGCGGATATCGGACTCGAAGGGGCTGCCAGGCCAGATCGCCTCGTCGGCCGTGAAGTTCACATCCTCGTACCAGTAACCGAGGATACCGGCGAGCGTCGGGGTGATCGTCCAGCGGGTCTCCGCGCGAATCAGGTGCTCGACGCGGTCGAGGAGGGCCGAGAAGCTGCCGGCGCCGTCCTGCTCGTAGTTGTAGTACGTGTTGGCGTATCCAACCTCGGCGCCGATCAGCGGGGTGAACTGGCCGACCCAGCGGACGTCCGCGATGTTGCGGATGTTGGAGTCCTCGGAGCGGACAGGGGTCGTGACCAGGCCGCCGCGGTCGAGGACGGTGCCTTCGCTCGTGTACGTGAAGTTCTCGTTGAGGCGGAGGACGTGGTTCTCGTTCAGGCGATACTCGCCGGCGAGGTCGGCGATCACCGTGTGATCGACCTCATCGCGGGGACGATCCTCGAACCAGCGGGCGGAATAGATGGCCTCGAGGCGGATGAGGTGCTGCTCGCCCTGATGCCCCACGACAACGCCGGGCCGGACTTCCACACCATAGCTCTTCTCTTCGAGGTCATGCGGCGCGGTGACGTAGTTGTCGTCGTAGAAACCGCGCAACGCGGCGCTGACCTGCCACCATTTCGAGTCATCGACGGTGATGGTCTGTGCCGCGCAGGTTGTTTGAAAACCGACGACGGCAGCCGCCGCCATGCCCGCAGATGTGAGGATGTTCTTCATAAATGGCTGGAGACTTGTCAGTTAACCCGCGTTTCGAGTCGCTGAAAAGTGCCCCTTCTCTAAGCTTAGGGTTTCGACGTGTCAAACCAATTTCTGGCGGAATCCGGCCTTAAGGCGTACGCCTCGAGGAAAGCACAGACCTTCGGAATGACAAGATCCCATCGAAACTCCGCCGAGCGGCGCCATGCCGCCTCGCGGACGGAATCGTAGCGGGCCTGGTCCGAGACGAGCTCGCACACGGCATCGGCGAGCGCCTCCGGGGTTTCCGCGGCGCTCACGAAGCCGGTCACCCCGTGGATGGTCGAATCCACGAGGCCATCGACCGGGTACACCGCCGCGGGGGTCCCCATGGCGTTCGCCTCGATGACGTTGAGCCCCCACCCCTCGCGGACGGAGGGATGGACAAGGACATGGCTGGAACGCAGGCGTTCCAGCTTCGAAGCCTCCGGCTCGAAACCGGTAAAGTGAACCGCGCCCGAGAGTCCCAACCCGGCGGCGAGTTCGCGGAGCCGCCCCGCCATCAGCCCGTCCCCTACGACGGTGAGTTCCGCGGGCACGGCGCGGCTGCGCAGCACCGCCACCGCGCGGATCGCGTGGTCCACACGCTTGTTCGGCGCGAGGCGTGACACCGCGATCAGCCGGATCGGGCGGGCGAGCGGCTTCGGATCGAGCCGTGGCAGCGGCTCGACATCGACGCCGTTGGGCAGCACGTGGACTTCGCGGACACCGTGACGCTGCAGCGCCCGCCGCGTCGAATCCGACGGGACCCAGAACGGCGTGTTGCGGTAGAGCCGATGGGTCCAGCGTTCCTGGGCCTGACCGATCTGCCGGATGGGCGTGCGGTAGAACGAACCCCAGATGGGACCCAGCACCTCGTGGATGTAGGCGAGGCAGTGCGTGCGGCACCACCACGGCGCGTACCACGGGATGCCGTGGTGCTGGTCGATCACGAGGTCGTAGCGCGGCTGACGGCGGACCCACCGAATCGCGGCCGCGATGGCGGTGCCCACACCTCCCTCGCGCCGGATTCGGACGCCATCGATGACGTCGTCGCGGGGGCCGTCCGGGAACGCGAAGGTGAACCAGTCCACCTCATGTCCGCGCTGGACGAGTCCGCGCATGAACGCCATCGACACCCGTTCCGCCCCTCCGGCCAGCGGGTTGCGGGGATCCCGCCAGCTGAGCATCAGGAAGCGCATTCCCCCTCCGTCGTGCGGCAGTCCTTCGCGGGATCGCCTGCCGAAACTACTTGTCCGACGCCGGGAGTTCGGGCTCGGGCGGGGCATCCACCTGCGCCGGCACCGGCTCAACTCCGATGGGCAGGTCCGGGGCGAGGGCGTGCTCGCGCAGGTTCTCGTAATCGTGATAGCCCACGACGACGTGCTGGATGCGGCCGCTGCGATCGAGGAAGAACGTGGTGGGGATGGCGGTCACGCCGGCATAGGGGTCGGGCAGGTCAAGGCCGTCGGCGCTGGCGATCAGGTAGTTCAGCTCCTCGGTGCGCGAAAACTCCTTGAGCACGGCGCGGTCCTCGTTGCTCAGGCCGATGATCACGAGGTCATTGGTGGAGTTCTCCGCCTGGAGGCGGTTGAAGTGGGGGATCTCCATCCGGCACGGCGGGCACCATGTGGCCCAGAAATCGAGCACGACACGCCGTCCCCTGAAATCCGAGAGCCGCAGGGAATCTCCGTCCATCGTGGTGATCGCGATGTCGGGAGCCTCGCGTCCCACCCACGAGGCGAACTTCGAATCGGACGAGCCGGTGAAGCCTCCCCGAGGCAGGGACCAGAAGAAGGCCAGCAGGGCGATCATGCCGATCGAAACCGCCAGCCCCGCCGCGGAAAGGCCGACACCGGTCCACGCGAGGGCGGCCGAGCGTCGGTCGCGCCGCAGGTGCATCACCCCGAGCACGATGCCGACGAGGGCGAGGATGCCTCCGACGAGAAAGAAGCTGGTCAGCAGCGCCAGCGCGCCGAGGACCAGGGATGCGATCGCCAGCCCGGAGGTTCCGGTGCGGACGGGATGCGAACCGGGCGCGGGCGGGACGGATGGTTCCATGCGTACGACGCTAGCGCTCGCCAGGCGCAATTGCCAGCCCGCTGCCGTAAGGGCCGCGGTCCCCGGGGAGCGACCCGCGGGGCCAGCCCCGTGCATCTTGCGGCACGCAGGCGGATGCACGACACTGGCGGTCTCATGGAGTTCATCCGCGACATCCACGCGAGGCGCCGGCGCGAAGGCCGTCCGGCGATCTCGTTCGAGTTCTTCCCGCCGAAGACGGACGAGGGAGACCGGAACCTTCTCGAGCGCACGATCCCGGCGCTCATGAAGGCGCGGCCGGACTATTGTTCGGTCACGTATGGCGCGGGCGGCAGCACGCGGGAGAAGACGCTCGCGATCGTGGAGCGCATCCAGCGGGAGCACGGGCTGACCGCGATGGCGCACCTCACGTGCGTCAACTCCACGCGGGAGGACCTTCGGGACGTGCTCGAGGAGGCACGGGCCCGCGGGATCAGGAACATCCTCGCGCTGCGGGGCGATCCGCCCGCCGGCGCGACCGAGTGGGTGCGCACCGAGGGGGGGTTTGAATACTCATGGGAGCTGGTGAAGTTCATCAATGAACTCGGCGGCTTCTGCGTGGGCGTTGCGGGCTTTCCCGAAGGCCACATCGCCTGCCGCGAGGGCAAGCACGTGGACTGGCAGCGTCTGAAGCACAAGGTCGATCAGGGCGCCGACTTCGTCATCACGCAGCTCTTCTTCGACAACGCGGACTACTTCGAGTTCCGGGACCACCTCCAGAAGAAGCTCGGTTCGGAAGCCGTGCTGATCCCCGGAATCCTGCCGATCCTGTCCGCTTCGCAGGTCAGGCGGTTCACCACCCTCTGCGGGGCCAGGATTCCGGCCGACATGATGGCGCGGCTGACGGAGCTCGGGGACGACGACGAGGCGGTCACCGCGTACGGAATCGAGTACGCCACCCGGCAGTGCCGCGAGCTGCTGGATCACGGCGCACCCGGGCTTCACTTCTACTGCCTCAACAAGCCCCGCTCGACACTGGAGGTGCTGGCCGGACTCGGCCTGCCCTCCTGAGATCAGCGTGGCCCGGGCGCCGGCAGCTCACGCGCCGGCCCCGCCCCATCCCAGACGCGGTTGAACGGCCGCTCCGAGCCATCGACGCACGCCACGGCCTGGATGACGGCGCGCGGATTCTCGCGGGTGATGGGTTCCTGCGCGCGATAGTTGCGCATCCGGCAGCCGAACAGCGAGACGGTGAGCGGCTCGGAACCGCGAACCGTCAGGAAATCGTGGGAGGCGCCGATGGTGGTGAGGGCGGGATTCCCGCCGGAGAAGGCTTCAACCGCGGTGAGCGTCGTGTGACCGCGGCCCTCGATCACGATCGGGTGGATGTCCTCCGGCCGCTCCCCGGTGTTGGCGATGATCGATCCCTGGGAGATCTGCCAGTTCCGGTTGAAGGCGCTGTCGCCGAGCTTGTGAATCCCGACGGTCACGCAGTCGATGTTGAAGCTGGTGAGCTGCCCGTAGCTCGCGGGGCCGAGATACACGCCGCCGTGGACTCCGAACGTGAACACATCCATGAGGACGGCGTTGTCGGTGTGGTCGATCACGTAGCTGAAGGTTTTTCGCGCCACGACCGAATCGACCACCGCGCGGCTGTAGCCTCCCCGGAAGTACCGGAGGTTCGACGGATTCACGTGGCAGTGCAGGATCCGCGGCACGTCGTAGCAGTACTCGATGCGGATGAACTCGCCGCCGAGCGGATATCCGTAGCAGTGCTCGAACAGGATCTGTTCGCAGGGTCGCTCGCGCGAGGCCCGGAAGTCCATCGCGGCGAACTCGCCGTAGAACGTGAGGGACGAGAGGGTGACTCCCTGCGCCGCACGCTCCCGCGAGACCTGGATCGTGGGCGGATACTCGATCACCGCGGATGGATCGTGGATCGTCTGCCGGGGATACCAGAACTGGATTCCCCGGATCTGCGTGGCCCCCTCCACCGTGATGAACGGCGCGGATTCATCCTCGATCCGAAACACGCTCCCGACCGGGCGGGGTTCCACCGGGTGACGTGTCCCGCGCCCGGTCGGACCATGCGCGCCGATCAGCGACGCGTTCTGACGAAGCACGATCCCGGCGGCGACCGGATAGGGTTCGTCCACCGGATCGACCCACAATGCCGCGCCGCGCGCCGCGGCCCAGTCGATCGCCGCCTGCAGCGCGTCGCGATTCGCCTCGGGCGTGTTGCCGGGCAGGACGCCGAAACTGCTGATCGGCCGCATGGGCACCGCGGGTTCGCCGGCGGCGGCGGCCATGCAGGCGCACGCGGCCGCAATCGCCAGCAGCTTCGCGCACGCACGCGCCCCCGGCCGGGCCGGGCGCTGCATGCTCGCGGCAGAGCCTGCCGGAGTCCGGAGAATCTCGAGGGTGGAGACCGGGGGAGGATACATGGCGCGACCCATCGCACCACGTCGGGACGGGAACCGGCAACGGCGAACGCCGCCCCGGCGTCCGGATTCACCGGCCGGGAACTTCCGGGGACAAGGGATTGGCATCGGCGCGGGTGCCGTCCAGTTTTGCCGGGGATGAATGCGGCTGGACGGAGTGAGTACGACGTGGCGGTGGTTGGCGGCGGAAGCGCGGGCTACGCGGCGGCGCGCACGGCGGCGTCCGAGGGCCTGCGCACGGTGCTGATCGAGGGCGCGCAGCAGATGGGCGGCCTGTGCATCCTGCGAGGCTGCATGCCGAGCAAGGCCCTGCTCTGGGCCGCGGAGGTTCGCCACCTTGCGCGGCTCGGGCCGGTGTGGGGCCTCCATCCGCACACACCGGGGTTCGACTGGGAGGCGGTGATGGCCCGCAAGGACCGGATGATCCGTGAATTCGCGGAGTACCGCGTTCAACAGCTCACCAGCGGGAAGTTCAAGCTGCTGCGGGCGCACGCGCGATTCACGGACCCGGAAACGCTGCGCCTCGATGACGGAGGTGAAGTTCGCGCGAAACACTTCGTGATCGCCACGGGATCCGTGAACGGGATCCCGCCGCTGAGCAGCCTTGGCGACGTCGGCGTGATCACCAGCGACGACGTTCTCGAGTTCAGGCGGCTGCCACGGTCGATCATCGTGCTGGGAGGCGGTGCGATCGCGCTCGAACTGGCGCAGCTCCTCGTCCGCTTCGATGTGGAGGTGACGCTCATCCAGCGAAGCCCGCAGCTCCTGAGTTCGACGGACCACGACCTCGCCGCCGTCGTTGAGAAGGTCCTGCGCCGCGAAGGCATCCGGGTTTTCACGGGCACGGAGCTCCTCGAGGCGGGCCGCCGCGAAGACGGGCTCAGGACCGTGGCCTTCCGTCATGAAAACGGGCGCAGGGAGGTCGCCGCGGAGCAGATCCTGCTCGCCCTGGGGAGGCGGCCCAACACCGAGTCACTCGGCCTCGAGACGGCGGGTGTTGCGACGCATGCGGGGCGGATCGTGACGGATGACCAGATGCGGACGACCGCGAAGCACATCTTCGCCGCGGGGGACTGCACCGGCCCGCACGACATCGTTCACATCGCGATCCAGCAGGCGGAGATCGCCGCGCACAACATCGCGCACCCGGAAGCCCCGCGGACGATCGACTACCGGCTGCTCACGAAGGTCATCTTCACCGACCCCCAGGTCGCGACCGTCGGACTCACGGAGAAGGAGGCGACCGCCGCGGGGAGACCCGCGCTGTCCGCGACGCACCAGTTCGATGACCACGGAAAATCCCTGCTCATGGAGGCGAGGGACGGCTTCGTGAAGCTGCTGGCCGATCCCGTGACCGGGGAGATCCTCGGGGGCGCCTGCGTGGGTCCCCTCGCGGGGGAGCTCATCCACGAGATCATTGCCGCGATGCACAAGCGGATGACCGTGCGCGAGCTGGCCGTCATGCCCCACTACCATCCCACGCTGGCGGAGATCTGGACGTACCCGGCGGAGACGCTGGCGGAACAGATCGTCACGGGCAGCGCCCCGTGGAGGGCGAACCCGGAGCGCTGAGCGCTGCAGTGCCCGGCACCCGCCGCGCGACGGCGGGTGCCTCGCGGATGATCCTTCCGGATCACTTCACGCCGTCGGGCCGGTCCTCGGGCAACGGCTGCCCCCGCGTCTCGGGGAGGAAGGCGACGGCGACCAGGCCGAGGAGGAAAATGACGCTCATGAACGTGGCGGCGTTCCGGAAGGCGTCGATCCGCTGGTCCATGGTGGTGGCGCCTTCCTTGAGGGCGGCCTGGAGCTTGCCGAGCGTGAACGGACCGCTGGCGGCGAGGAACCTTCCCACGTTGTAGCAGAAGCTCGTGCCCGTGCTGCGCAGCCGGAGCGGGAACAGCTCGGGAAGATAGATGGCGAACCCGGCGAAGAGCGCGAGCTGGCAGGCGCCCATGATTCCGCTCATCCAGATGTCGCTCTTGCCATTGAAGAGCTGGAAATAGCCGGCCGTGGCGATCAGCGCGGCGAGGTACGCGACGATGAAGGCGCGCTTGCGGCCGAGCGTCTCGGCGGCCTTGGTCATGGCGATCATCCCGATGAAGGCGCCGATGTTGAAGACGATGGAGTTGATGCCGATCCAGATCCCGCGGGCGCCGGCGATGCGCTCGGCGGGCAGATTCTGGTCGCGAAGGGAGCGTTCGATCACGGGGCCGACAAGCTCGGGCGCGAAGAACCCGATTCCCCACAGGCCGATGACCCCGGAGACGCAGAGCATCATGCCGAGCAGCGCGTGCCTGCGGAGCTTCGGGTCCCGGAACAGCGAGGGATAGGAGCCGAAGGCGACCCCCGTGCGGCGGCCCTCCTCGCGGGCCCTGACCCATTTCTCGGGTTCCTTCAGCCGTATCTGGATGAAGACACACAGGAACGCCGGCAGCGCCCCGATGAGGAACATGAGCTTCCACGAGAAGTCCGCCGAAATGCGGTTGGTGGCGACGAGCTGGCCGACTCCCATGCTGATCAGGCCGGCGGTGACATTGCCCACGGCGGAGAGGGCCTGAAGGCTGCCCAGGGCGCCGGTCCGCGCGCGATCGGGGAGCGCGTCGGCGATCAGGGCGACCGCAAGGCCGAAGACGCCGCCGACGCCCAGACCGGTGATGAACCGGTAGAGGGCGAAGTCGATCCAGCCCCGGGACAGTGCGGAGAGCCCCGTGAACAGCGAGTAGAGCAGGACCATGAACGTCAGGGTGCGCGCCCGCCCGACCCGGTCGCCCACGGCTCCGAAGATCAGGCCGCCCGTCGCCCAGCCCGCGACGAAGATCGCGGTGGCGTAGCCACCGTACTCATTGGCGTCCATGCCCGGCGGCAGGAGGTTTCGCATCGCGGCCGGGCGCGCGAGGATGAAGAGCTGCTGGTCGAGGCAGTCGAACATCCACGCCAGGGATGCCATGCTGAAGACGAACCAGTGATAGCCGGTGAGCGACCGCCACCACGGTCCCGAGTCGGTTCTGTCCGATGGCGTCATGGGGTGCAGGCTGAGTAAGGAGATCCGCGGCTGAAACCAAGCCTGAACTCCCGAATCCTGCAGAGAAGTTCGCGCCGGGAGTCGCCGGAACGCGGGATTTCGGCCCGCTGAACCTCGCCGCGGGGAGGGCGCGATCGCGAAGCCCGGCGCGTTTTCAGACGGCGGGAACCCGCGGACCGCGCGCCGGAATGAAAAAGCTCCGTTCCCTCGCGGGAACGGAGCTCGTGAAAGGCTGCGCGGGAGCCGGGGATCAGCTTCCCGACTTGTTCTCGCCGGAGGCGCCGTCGCCGGAGGGGGCGCTGGACGAGGCGAGTTCGGCCGGCAGATCGACCCACTCGAGGATCGCCATGTTGGCGGCATCACCGCGGCGGCGTCCGGCGAGCTTCACCACGCGGGTGTAGCCGCCGGGGCGATCGCGGTAAACCGGCGCGAGCTTGTCGAAGACGATGTGGACGACGTCCTCGCGTTCGCGCCAGCGGAGGCGCTTGTCGCGCGAGGGAAACAGGCTTCGGCCCTGCTGATGCAGGCGGGCGGCGACGAGGCGCCGGCAGTGCACATGCTCGGCGAGGCTCCTCGACTTCGCCGCCTCGTCGGAGGCCGCGTTGGCGGCGGCGGAGGCGGCGAGGCCGCGCTTGCCGAGGGTGACCATGCGTTCGGCCACGCGCTGGGCGGCCTTGGCCTTGGCGACGGTGGTGACGACGCGACGGTGCTTGATGAGGCTGTTGACGAGGTTCGCGAGCATCATGTTCCGATGCTCGGAAGTGCGTCCCAGCTTGGCGGTTCGCTTGAGATGGCGCATGGCCTAGACGGAAGCGGTCTCCTCCTTCGGCGCTTCGAGGAGGGAGGGATCAATGTTCATTCCGAGAGACAGGCCCAGCGCCGTGAGCTTGTCCTTGATTTCGTTGAGGGACTTCTTCCCGAAGTTGCGGTACTTGAGCATCTCGCTTTCGGTCTTCATGGCGAGCTGCCCGACGGTCGTGATGTTCGCGTTGTTCAGGCAGTTCGCGGCACGGACCGAGAGCTCGATCTCATTGACGGACATCTGGAGAAGCTTCTTGAAGCGCTCGCGCTCCTCGTCCTCCTTGCCCTTCTCCTCCTCGAACTGAACCGCGTTCTCGTCGTAGTTGTAGAACGCCTCGAGGTGCTTCTTGAGGATGGAGCTGGACTGGACGAGGGCCTCCTGGGGCGTGACGCGGCCGTCGGTCCAGATCTCGAGGATCAGCTTGTCGTAGTCGGTGCGCTGGCCGACGCGCGCGGCCTCCACGTTGTAGCGGACGCGCAGGACGGGCGAGAAGATCGAGTCGATGGCGATGACGCCGATCGGCTGATCGACGCGCTTGTTCTCGTCGGCCGGACAGAATCCGCGGCCGACCTTCACCTCGAACTCCATCTCCAGCTTCTTCTTCTTGTCGATCGTGCAGATCAGCTGCTTGGGATTGACGAGTTCGAGCTTGTCGGTCTGCTCGATGTCGCCCGCCGTGACCGGGCCCTCCTTGTTCACGGAGAGCCGGAGGATCTGGGGGTCACGCGTGAAATGCTTGAACCGCACCTTCTTGAGGTTGAGCACGATCTCCGTGACATCCTCCACGACGCCGTCCACCGTCGTGAACTCATGCATCGCGCCATCGATCTTGAACGAGGTGATGGCGGCGCCCTCGAGCGACGAAAGCAACACCCGGCGGAGACTGTTGCCGATGGTGTACCCGTACCCGGTCTCGAACGGTTCCGCGGTGAACCGGGCGTAGGTATCAGTGGCGGTTGAGTCATCCTTGACCAACCGCTTGGGCATTTCGAAGCGACCTAGTCTGACTGGCATGATTTCCTCCTGGCGGTTTTAACCTGCCTGCCGGGGAGACTCCCGAACCCCGGCCCGGCCGTATATCCGCCATGAAACGGCGCCAAGGCCGTTTCCTTTGATGATGTTAGCGGGAGTAGAATTCGACGACCGCCTGCTCGTTCGCGATCGGCTGGATCTCGTCGCGGGTCGGCATGCGCATCATGGTGCCACGCAGCCCGTCCCGGTTCAGGGACAGCCATTCGGGCACGGGACGGCTGGTGGACAGCTCCAGCCCCCGCGTGGCGAGCTGACGGGACGTCGGCGTCGGCCTGGTCTCGATCACGTCGTTCACTTTTACGCTGTACGACGGAATGTCCACCTTGCGGCCGTTCACGCGGATGTGCCCATGCGCCACCATCTGGCGCGCCGCCGGACGCGTCGCCGCGAAACCGAGGGAGTAGACGACGCTGTCGAGGCGGGTCTCGAGGATCTGCAGCATGTGCTCGCCGGTGACGCCGCGCTTGCGGATCGCCGCCTCGTACACGCGGCGGAACTGGCGCTCCTGGAGCCCGTAGTAATAGCGCAGCTTCTGCTTCTCGAGCAGACCGAGCGCATAGTCGGTGATCTTGCGCCGCATCTTCGGGCCATGCTGACCCGGGGGATAGTTGCGGCGCTCCATCGACTTGGAGTAGCCGTAGATCGGGACGCCGAGGCGGCGGCTGATCCGCACGCGGGGACCTGTGTAACGAGCCATTGATGAATTCTCCTAAAGCGTGATCAGGGATGGTACGGGGCGGCGCCGATCAGACACGCCGCTTCTTGCGGGGGCGGCAGCCGTTGTGCGGGATCGGCGTGTCATCGCGGATCGCGCTGATCTCCAGGCCGATGCCCTGCAGCGCGCGAATCGCCGATTCACGGCCCGAACCGGGGCCCTTCACCCGAACCTCGACCTCGCGAAGCCCGTGCGCCATCGCCTGGCGGGCGGCATCCTGGGCCACCTGCTGCGCGGCGAACGCCGTGCTCTTGCGGGAGCCCTTGAACCCGACCCGGCCCGCGCACGACCAGCCGATCACGTTGCCCTGCATGTCCGTGATCGAAACGTGCGTGTTGTTGAAGGTGGCGAGGATGTGGGCCACGCCGACCGTGATGTTCTTGGAGCCCTTGGCCTTGATGATCTTCTTGGGCGCCGCGTCCCCGCCGAGCAGCTCGGCCGCGGTGGGCGCGGTGCCGGCCGCGGGCAGCGCTCCGGCCTCGGGGGCGCCCGGCTGGGCACCGGCGGCGGGCGCGGCCGCCTCCCCGCCTGCGGCGGTCTTCTTCTTGGCCGCCTTCTTCGGTGCCGCGGGCGCGGCGGGGGCCGCTCCGGAAGCGGCGGCGGGCGCGGGTGCGGAAGGCGCCGCCGCCTCGGGGGCCGCCGGGGGCGTCGTGGACTCCGGGGTCGGGGTGGATGAAGCTTCGTCAGCCATGGTAGATCAGGTCGAAACTAGTGGATGCCGGCCTTGGCCTTGGGATTGCGCTGCACGCCCACGGTCTTGCGCGGCCCCTTGCGGGTGCGGGCGTTGGTCTTGGTGCGCTGGCCGCGGACGGGGAGGCTCCGGAGATGGCGGATGCCGCGGTAGCACTTGATGGCCTGCAGGCGCTTGAGGTTGAGGCCGATCTCGCGGCGGAGATCGCCCTCGATCACGTACTTGCCATCCTGGATGGCGTGCACGATCTGGGAAAGCTGCTGCTCGGTCAGGTCACGGGCGCGGAGGCCAACGGGAATGTTGGCGCGCTCGAGCACCTCCAGGGCGTTGTGAGGGCCGATGCCGTAGATGTACCGGAGGGCGTACTCGATGCGCTTGTCCCCGGGAATTTCGACTCCGATGATGCGTGGCATGGTGGATGATCAGCCTTGACGCTGTTTGTGGCGTGGATTGGAGCAGACGACGCGGATCACGCCCTTTCGGCGGATCACCTTGCAGTTCTCACACAATTTCTTGACCGAGGCCCTGACTTTCATGGGGTGCTCAAATTACTTCTGTCGATACGTGATACAGCCCTTGGACAGGTCGTACGGCGACATTTCCACCACGACCTTGTCGCCGGGCAGGATGCGGATGAAATTGAGCCGCATCTTGCCCGAGATGTGGGCGAGAATCCGGTGGCCGTTCGGCAGGGCCACGCGGAACATGGTGTTCGGAAGCACCTCGACAACGGTGCCCTCGACCCTTATGGCGTCCTCTCGCGACACGTCAGAATCTCCGGATCCCCATCCGTAATCAGGACGGTATGCTCAAAATGAGCGGAGAGCTTGCCATCAACCGTGACCACAGTCCAGCCGTCATTCAGCACGCGAACCTCGCGGCTGCCCTGGTTCACCATCGGCTCGATGGCGATCGTCATCCCGGCGCGCAGTCGCGGGCTCTTCCGGCCGGGCTCCACGAAATTGGGGACCTGGGGTTCCTCGTGGACGCTGCGGCCGACCCCGTGGCCCACGTAATCGCGCACCACGCTGAAACCCGCGCTCTCGACGACGGTCTGCACCGCGCGTGAGATGTCGGCGACGGTATTGTTGTTCCGCGCCTGCCGGATGCCCTGCTCGAGGGCCTGCTGGGTGACGTCCAGGAGGCGCTGCGCGGCCGGGTCACACCCCCCCACGGCGAAGGTCGCCGCCGTGTCTCCGACGAAGCCCTTGTAGAACACGCCCACGTCGACGCTCACGATGTCGCCGAACTCCAGGAGCCGGTCGCCCGCGACCCCGTGGACGACCTCGTCGTTCACGGAGATGCAGGTGTGCCGCGGGAAGTTCCGGTAGCCGAGGAAGGCGCTGCGGGCGCCGCTCGCGCGGATCCGCTCCGCCGCGAACTCGTCCACCTGGCGGGTGGACAGCCCGGGGCGCAGGTAGGTCCCGATCTCCTCGAGCACCTGCTGGGCGATCCGGCAGGCCTGCCGGATGCTCCCCACCTCGGCCTGGGTCTTGATCAATCCCATGACTCGGTGACGGTCACCCGGCGGCGCGCGGTTTCGCCGATGCGGATCATTGCGGGCATAGTGCCGTGTCAGAAGCGTCCGCGCACGCGCCCCTTCTTGAGGAAGCCGTCGTAGTGACGCATCAGCAGGAACGACTCCAGCTGCCGCATGGTGTCCAGCAGGACGCCGACGGTGATCAGGATGCTGGTGCCGCCGAAGAAGCTGGCGACCTGGAGGGGCACGTCCAGAATCCGGTAGAGGATGATCGGGAAGATCGCGATCGCGGCGAGGAACAGGGCGCCGGCGAGGGTGATGCGGCTCATGGTCCAGTGAAGGAAGTCACTGGTCGCCTGGCCGGGGCGCACGCCGGGGATGTACCCGCCGTACTTCTTGAGGTCATCCGCGATCTGGATCTCGTTGAAGATCGTGGCGACCCAGAAGTACGAGAAGAACACGATCATGGTCGCCTCGAGGACCAGGTAGGCCGGCTGGCCGTACGCGATCGTCATCCCGAGCGTCCGGAGGAACCCGAACTGCTCGAACCGTCCCCCGAGGTTCATGAGCAGGCGCTCGGGGAACATGAGGATCGCCTGGGCGAAGATGATGGGCATGACGCCGGCGGCATTGACCCGCAGCGGCATGAACGAGCTGCCGCCGGGGACGACCTTGCGTCCGACGGAGCGCTGGGCGTACTGCACGGGGATCTTGCGCTGCGCCTGGGTGACGGCGATGACGGCGGCCACGACGCCCACGAGGAGGAGGATCAGCGCGATGGCGTGGGGCAGGTCCTTCCCCTCCCCGCTGGGCGGGAAGAACATCAGGTAGGTGCCCTGCGCGACCTGGGGGATGCTCGCGAGGATGCCGATCGTGATGATGAGCGAGACGCCGTTGCCGATGCCGCGCTCGGTGATCTGCTCGCCGAGCCACACGAGGAGCATGGTTCCGGCGGTCAGGAGCACGACCGTCTGGATGCGGTACCACCAGATCGGCTCGATGATCACGAGCCGGCGGTCCGCCGGGAAGCTGGGAAAGATGCTCTGCGGGTTCTCCCACCCGAGGGCCATGGCGAAGCCCTGGCCGAGGCACAGGACGAGCGTGAGGTACCGGCTGTACTGCACGATCTTCATCCGGCCGCCCTCCTCGCGGGCGAGCTTGCTGAGGCTCGGAACCACCGCGCCGAGGAGCTGGATGATGATGGTCGCGCTGATGTACGGCATGATGCCGAGCGCACCGAGGGCGCAGCGTTCGAGCGCGCCGCCGGTGAACAGGCTGTACATGCCGAGCAGGGAGTTGGAGCCGGACCGCTGCGCATCCTGGATCACCTCGTTCAGGGCGCCGCCGTCGAGGCCCGGAACGGGGATGATGGCGATCACGCGGCAGACCGCGAGGACGCCGAGGGTGAACAACAGCCGCGACTTCAGCTCCGGAACCCGGAAGCAGTTCGCGAGGGTCGAAAGGATCTTAGCCAGCATGCCGGCCCCTGGGTCAGGCCTTCGCCGTCTGCGCGCGTCCCGTGATCACGTGACACTCGCCGCCGGCCCCTTCGATTTTCGATCGTGCAGAGGCGCTGAAGGCATGCGCGTGCACGATGAGTCGGCGGTCCAGTTCGCCGTCTCCAAGAATCTTGATGCGCTCGGGATTGCCGCGGGCGATGCCCGCCTCCCGCAGGGACTGCGCATCCACGGTGGAGCCGGCTTCGAACCGCGAGAGCGCGGCGATGTTCACCGGGAGGTACTCGACCCGGTGCCGGGCGTTGTTGAAGCCGCGCTTGGGCACGCGCCGGATGAGCGGCATCTGGCCGCCCTCGAATCCGAGGCGGCGCGAACCGCCGGAGCGGGCCGACTGACCCTTGCCGCCGCGGCCGGCCGTCTTGCCGTGGCCGCTGGATTCGCCCTGGCCGATGCGCTTGATGCGCGACCGGGCGCCGGGCCGGTTCTTGAGGGTGTGAAGACGCATGGACATGGTCAGGCTGTGGGAACCGCGGCACGCGGCCGCTGGGTGACCTCGATGCCGCGCCCGCGGAGGATGTCCTCGCGGGAACGGAGCTTGAGCAGCCCGTGCAGGGTGGCCTTGGCCACGTTGGCGGCGTTGCTCGAGCCGAGGGACTTGGTGAGAATGTTGCGCACGCCGGCCGCGTCGAGCACCGCGCGCACGGTCTTCCCCGCGATGACGCCGGTGCCCTCGCTGGCGGGGCGCATGAGCACGCGCGCGCCGTCGAACTCGGAAAGCACCTCGTGCGGGATGGTCGTGGAGGCGAGCGCCACCGGCTGCATCCCCTGCCGCGCGACGGCCCCGCCCTTCTTGATCGCCTCGGCGACCTCACCGGCCTTGCCGAGGCCGAGCCCGACGCGGCCCTTGCGGTCACCGACGACGACGAGGGCGCTGAAGCTGAAGCGCCGGCCGCCCTTCACGACCTTGGCGGAGCGGTTGATGAAGATCACCTTCTCGGTGAGCTGGTTGCCATCCCGGTCCTCGAGGACATTCTCGGAGGGGCGCGGACGACGGCCGCGCGGGGGACGACCGCCACCGCGGCCCTCGCCGCCGCGCCACTCCGAACGTCCGGACGAACCGGAGGCGGGGGTGGAGCCGGCCGGCGCCGCGCCGGCGGGAGGATTCACTGGCGTTTGGGAATCTGCCATAGGAGAGAGCGAGGTCAGAACTGCAATCCGGCTTCACGCGCCGCGTCGGCGAGGGCCTTCACCTTGCCGTGGTATCGGGCGGCACCACGGTCGAAGACCACCTTCTCGACGCCCCGGGCCTTGGCACTTTCCGCGGCGATCGTGCCGAGCCGGCGCGCGGAATCGACATTGGCCTTCATCGTGCCGCGGAGGTCCTTCGCGAGCGTCGAGACCGCGGCGAGCGTCCTGCCCACCGTGTCGTCGATGAACTGCACGTAGATGTGCTGCCCCGTGAACTTGACGCTCATGCGCGGCCGTTCCGGGGTGCCCTGGATTCGGGAGCGGACCCGAAGCCGGCGCAGCCGTGCGAGGCGCTGTTTCTTCTGAATGTTCATGCGACTTACTGGACCGTCTTGCCTTCCTTCTGGCGGACCTGCTCGCCGGCGTACCGCACGCCCTTGCCCTTGTACGGCTCGGGAGGATAGAACGACCGGATCTCCGAGGCGACACGGCCGACGACCTGGCGGTCGGGGCCCTCGATGCGGATGCGGGTGTTGTCCTCGACCGTGACCTTGACCTGGGCCGGGATGGCGTAGCGGATCGGGTGCGAGTAGCCGAGGTTCAGCACGACGGCGTCCCCCTGGACGGCGGCCTTGAAGCCGACGCCCTGGATCTCGAGCTGCTTCGTGAAGCCTTCCGAGACGCCCTTCACCATGTTCTGGAGGATGGCGCGGGAGAGTCCGTGAAAGGCCTTGGAGCGGGCGCTGTCGTCCGGGCGCTTCACGAGAAGCTGGTCCTGCTGAAGCTCCACGGCCGTCCGGCCCGGCAGCTTGAACTCGAGCCGCCCGCGCGGGCCCTCGACCGTCACGTTCCCGTTGGCGACCTCGACCTTGACCTTGGCCGGGATGCCGATCGGGAGTTTTCCAATTCTCGACATACGAATGCGGGGCTGAGGGTTTACCAGACCGAGCAGAGCAGCTCGCCGCCGAGATTGCGACGGCGGGCCTCCCGATCGGTGACGACCCCGGCGGAGGTGGAGAGCACGATGACGCCGAGGCCGCCGCGGATCCGGGGGATCTCGCGGGAGCCCGCGTACACGCGCCGGCCGGGCTTGCTGAGGCGGCGGAGCCCCTCGATCACGCTCTTGCGGCCGTTGTAACGAAGTTTGACGCGGAGCTGCTTCTTCGCCGACGACGCGCCGCCCTCGACGCTGACATCGCTCAGATAGCCTTCGCGGCGGAGGACATCCGCCACACGCTCCTTGAGGCGTGAATGGGGCAGGACCACCTCCGGGAGCTGGGCGTTCGCGGCGTTGCGCAGCCGGCAGAGGAAGTCGGACAGGGGATCGCTCAGCATAGGGCTACCAGCTGGATTTGGTGACGCCGGGAATCAGGCCCCCGAGCGCCATTTCGCGGAAGGTGATGCGGGACATGCCGAACTTGCGGATGAAGGCGCGGCGGCGCCCGGTGAGCCGGCAGCGGTTCACGAGGCGGACGGGGCTGGCGTCGCGGGGCAGCTTGGCCAGGCCCTCATAGTCGCCGCGCGCCTTGAGTTCGGCGCGTTTGGCGGCGTACTTGGCGACGGTCTCGCGGCGTCGCTTGTCACGCTCGATCCAGGATTTCTTGGCCATGAGAGTGTCGGTCGGTGAGTGGGGATGGGATCAGCGTTCGGCGAAGGGCATGCCCATTCTCTTGAGCAGGTCGCGCGCGTCCTCGTCGTTGCCGGCGGAGGTGACGATCGTGATGTCCATGCCCTGGTGGCGCTTGATCTTGTCGAGGTCGATTTCCGGGAAAATGGTCTGGTCGGCCACGCCGAGGGTGTAGTTCCCCCGTCCGTCGAAGTGCCGCGGGTTGAGGCCGCGGAAGTCACGGATGCGCGGCAGCGCGGTCGCGACGAGGCGGTCGAAGAACTCGTACATCCGGTCGCGGCGGAGCGTGACGCGGCAGCCGATCGGCTGGCCCTTGCGGAGCTTGAAGTTGGCGACGCTCTTCTTCGCCTTGTTGATGACGGGCTTCTGTCCGGAAATGGCCGCGAGATCGCGGGCGGCGTCATCGAGCGCCACCTTCTCGAGGGAGGCGGAGACGCCCATGTTGATGACGATCTTCTCCATCACCGGCACCTGGTGCGGGTTCTTGAAGCGACCATCCTTGAGGAGGGCCGGGCGGACCTCGTCGATGTACTTCTGGTAAAGGCGGGACTTCATGGGATGCGGTTACTCCTTGGCGCCGCCGGACCTGCGGGCCGCGCGCTCGTCATAGCGCGAGGCAAGCATGACGTTGGAGGCGTGGATCGTGCCCTCGCGTTCCACGATCGCGCCGTTCGGGTGCTGGGGCGACTTGCGCGTGTGGCGCTTGATGATGCGCACGCCCTCGACGATGACGCGCTCGCTCTTGCCGAGAACGGCGAGCACCTTGCCCCTCCGGCCGCGTTCGGAGCCGGAGATGACCACCACCTCGTCCCCCTTCTTCACGTGAGAAATCCGTGCCATGATCAGACGACCTCCGGCGCGAGCGAGATGATCTTCATGAACTTCTTCTCGCGCAGTTCGCGGGCGACCGGGCCGAAGATGCGGGTGCCGCGCGGGTTGTTTTCCTTGTCGATGATGACGACGGCGTTGGAGTCGAAGCGGAGGTACGAGCCGTCGCTCCGGCGGATGGCCTTGCGGGAGCGCACGATGACGGCGTTGACGACCTCGCTCTTCTTCACCGAGCCGTCGGGGGCGGCCTCCTTGATGTGGACTTTGACGATGTCGCCGACACGGGCGTAGCGCTGGTTGCGCCCGAGCACGCCGATGCAGGCGGCCCGGCGGGCGCCGGTGTTGTCCGCGACGTCGAAGATGGACCTGACCTGGAACATGGGGACCTCGGGTGGTGATTAGCTGGCCTGAGTGGGGGCCTGGACGGTGGGGACGCGCGCCTTGCGCACGACCTCGACCAGCGTCCAGCGCTTGAGCTTGGAAAGCGGACGCACCTCACGGATGCGGACGGTGTCGCCCAGCGAGGCCTTCTCCGCGGCGTCGTGGGCGTAGTGCTTCGTGTAGCGCGTGATGATCTTGCGGAACCTCGGGTGCGCGACGCGCCGCTCCACGCGAACGACAATGGTCTTCGACATCTTGTCGGAGATGACCTCGCCGATGCGCTCCTTGGAGAGGCGCCGCTCACGGGCGGGCGCCGGCGCGGGCGCCTGGTTGGGCTGGGTCTGGGAAGCGGGCTCGGTCATTGGGCGGCGGTCTGTTTGTTGCGCTGCTGCGAAATGGCGGTCTCAACCCGGGCGATGTCCTTGCGGAGCGTGCGCAGGCGCGCGGGCTTTTCGAGCTGCGCGCTGGCCTGCTGCAGCCGCAGGTTGAACAGCTCGCGGCGCAGCTCCGCCGAGCGCGCGGTCAGTTCCGGGAGCGTGAGCTCTTTGAGTTCGGCAAACTTCATGGGACTCGGAATCAGGAAAGGTGATGCCGCGAGACGAAGCGGGTGCGCACCGGCAGCTTGTTGGCCGCGAGCCGCATGGCCTCCCGCGCGAGACTTTCCGGGATGCCGTCCACCTCGAACAGCACCGTGGCGGGCTTGATCACGGCCACCCACGACTCGACGCCGCCCTTGCCCGTGCCCATTCGCACCTCGAGCGGCTTCTTGGTGTAGGACTTGTCCGGGAAAACGCGGATCCAGAGCTTGCCGCGGCGCTTCATGTGACGGGTGATGGCGACGCGGGCGGCCTCGATCACCTTCGTGTCGAGCCAGCAGCGCTCGAGCGACTGCAGGCCGTACTCGCCGAAGGCGACATTGTTCGCGCGCGTGGCGACGCCGGCGCGGTTTCCGCGCTGCATCTTCCGGTACTTCACCCGTGCGGGCATCAACGCCATAAGACTTCGATCTCCTTAAGTGGGGTTCCTTGGTGACTCGGCGCGCCGGCGGCTCATTCCCGCGGCGCGGGCGCCGTCAGGGTCGGTCGCGGGGGCTGCTGTTTCTCGGGTTTCTTCTCGCCGCGGCAGACCCAGCACTTCACGCCGAGCTTGCCGTAGACGGTCCGCGCCTCGGCGAAGCCGTACTCGATGTTGGCGCGCAGGGTGTGCAGGGGGACGCGGCCCTGATGATACGTCTCGACGCGGGCGAGCTCCGAGCCGCCGAGGCGGCCGGCACAGCGGATCTTGATGCCCTCGGCGCCCATGTCCATGGCGAGCTGGATCGCCTTCTTCATCGCGCGGCGGAACGAGATGCGGCGCTCGAGCTGGAGGGCGACGTTCTCGGCGACGAGCTGCGCGTCGATCTCGGGCTGCTTGACCTCCTGGATCTCGACGTACACCTCCTTGCCCGTCATCCGGCTGAGGTCCTCCTTGATCTTGTCGATCTCGGCGCCCTTCCGGCCGATGACCACGCCGGGGCGCGCCGTGAAGATGGTGATGCGGCAGCGGCTGGCGGCGCGCTCGATGGCGATGCGCGGCACCGAGGCCGACTCCAGGCGGCGCTTCAGCAGGCGCCGGATCTCGGCGTCCTCGACGAGGAGTTTCGGGAACTCGCGCTTTCCGGCAAACCACTTGGACTGCCAGTCCTTGTTGACGGCGACGCGCAGCCCGACGGGATTGGTCTTCTGACCCATAACAGTTTATTCGTCGCTCAGAACGATCGTGACGTTGCAGCTCCGCTTGCGGATGGGGCCGGCCGATCCGCGGGCCTTCGGGATGAATCGCTTCAGCGTGCGGCCGGTCCCCGCGAGGGCTGCCTTCACTCGGAGCCGCTCGGCGCGGAGGTCGTTGTTGTTCTCGGCGTTCGCGATCGCGGAGCGAAGGGTCTTCTCCACCCAGAACGCGGACTTGCGCGGCACGGCCTTGAGAACGGCCTGCGCGTGCAGCGCGTTGAGCCCCTGAATCTGGCGGACCACTTCGCGCATCTTCTGCGCGGACATGCGGACGTTTCGGGTGATGGCGCGGACTTCCATGGTCTCTTACTTGGCCTCGGCCTTGGCGGTGTGAGCGCCGTGCTTGCGGAACGTGCGCGTAAGGGAGAACTCCCCGAGGCGGTGGCCCACCATGTTCTCGGTCACGAACACCGCGTTGAAGACGCGGCCGTTGTGGACCTGGAGCGTGTGGCCCACGAACTCGGGCGTGATCATCGAACGGCGAGACCACGTCTTGATGGGCTTCTTCTGCCCGGACGCGTTCATCTTCCGCACCTTCTCGAGGAGCGGCAGGTCAACGAACGGTCCCTTCTTGATGGAACGACCCATGGCCGAATGTCAGTTGAGGTTGTGCTACTTCAGTCGCGGCGGACGTCCGTCGCGGCGCACCACGATGAAACGGTCCGAGGGTTTGAACTTCTTCCGGGTTTTGAAGCCCTTCGCCAGAATGCCCCACGGCGAGGTCACCTGCTGCCAGCCGCCGCCACCCTTGGACTTGCCCTGGCCGCCGCCGTTCGGGTGATCGACCGGGTTGCGCGCCATGCCGCGGGTGATGGGCCGCTTGCCCAGCCAGCGGGAACGCCCGGCCTTCCCGAGCACGATGTTCTCGTGCTCGATGTTGCCGACCTGGCCGATCGTCGCAAAGCAGTTTTCGTTGATCTTGCGGATCTCGCCGGACGGCAGGCGGACCTGCGCGAAGCCGGAGTCGCGGGACATCAGGGTCGCGGCGCCGCCGGCGGCGCGGACGATCTGCGCGCCGCGGCCCGGCGTGAGCTCGATCGCGTGGATCGACATGCCGATGGGGATGTTGCGCAGGGGCAGGCAGTTGCCCGGGTCGGGCGGCGCGTCGGCCCCGTTGCGCAGGGTCTGCCCTACCTGCAGCCCGTTCGGCGCGAGGATGTAGCGCTTCTCGCCGTCCTCATACTGGACCAGGGCGATGCGCGCGGACCGGCACGGATCGTACTCGACCGCGAGCACCTTCGCGTCCATCCCGAGCTTCCGGCGCTTGAAATCGACGATGCGGATCTTCTGCTTGTGACCTCCGCCGAGCCCGCGCGCGGTGACACGCCCGTACACGTTGCGGCCGCCGGTCTTCTTGCGGGTGATGACGAGCGACTTCTCGGGCTTGCTCTTGGTCACCTCGGCGAACGAGGAGACGGTGTAGAGCCGCCGCGAGGGCGTCAGGGGTCTGTAGGTTTTAACCGGCATGATCTCAGGTCAGTTGAATCTTGTCGCCCTCCTTGAGGGTGACGATCGCCTTCTTCCACTGCGGATCGCGTCCCTCGGAGGGAAGGCGCTGGCGGCGCTTCTTCCCGCGGACGTTCTGCGTGTTGACGCGGAGCACCTTGACGTTGAACAGCGCCTCGACGGCCTGCCGGATCTGGATCTTCCCGGCGCGGCGGTCCGCCACGATCGTGTACTGGTTCGCCTTCGCCGAGAGGGCGGTGCCCTTCTCCGTGAGGCGGACGGTTTTGACGACCTCGTAATGGTTCATGCTGCTTCAGGTGCGGGTTCCGCGCGCCTGCCACCGAGGCGGGCCTCGACGCGCTTGAAGGCTTCCTCGGTGAAGAGGATCTTGTCCGGCCACAGCACCTGGTAGGTGTTCAGGTCCTGTCCGGTGGTGACTTTCACATCGGGGACGTTGCGGGAGCCGAGGAGCAGGTTCCGGTCGCCGTCCGCGACGATCAGGAGGGTGCCCTCGAGGACGTTCAGCGGCTGGACTGCCTTCAGGAAATCCCTGGTGCGATGGCTCTCGAGCCGGAGCTCGTTCACCACGATGACGTCGCCGGCCTTCAGGCGCTCGCTCAGCGCCTTGCGCAGGGCCAGCCGGCGCACCTTCTGGTTGATCTTGATCGAGAAATCCTGGGGGCGCGGGCCGAACACGACTCCGCCGCCGACCCAGAGCGGGGACTGGAACGAGCCGGCGCGGGCGCGGCCGGTGCCCTTCTGGCGCCACGGCTTCTTGTTCGTGCCGGCGACCTCGCCGACCGTCTTGGTCGAGCGGGTTCCCTGGCGGCGGGCGGCGAGATGGGCCACGACCGTGTCCTTCACGGCCTGGGTGCCGCGCGCGTTCTCGATGATCTCGAACTCGACGGCGCGTTCGGAGACCGTGTTGCCCTGCAGGTCTGAGATCCGGATGTTCACTTCTTCTCCTCCGTCCTTGCGGTGGCGGACTTGGGCCGCTTCTTGGCTTCGCGAATGATGACGTACTCCCCGGCGGCGCCCGGGATCGCACCCTGGATCAGGAGGACCTGCTCGTCCGCGAGCACGCGGACCACGCGCAGATTCTGAACGGTGCGGCGCACCTGTCCCATGTGGCCGGGCATGCGCATGCCGCGCATGACGGTGCCCGGAAAAAGGCGCTGACCGATGGCGCCCGGCCGGCGGTGCCAGCCCTTGGCGCCGTGGCTCATGTCGCCGCCACGGAAGCCGTGGCGCTTGACGACGCCCTCGAACCCGCGGCCCTTCGTGACGCCGATGGCGTCCACGTAGTCGCCCTCGGCGAAGATCGTGACGCCGAGCTGGTCGCCGGGCTTGACGTCGAGGCTGAAGTCGCGGAACTCGCGCACCCGCCGCAGGGGCGGGACCTTGGCCTTGGCGAACTGGCCGGCGACGGGCTTGGTGAGCCGGTGCTCCTTCTGCGGGTCATAGCCGAGCTGCACGGCCTCGTAGCCGTCCGTCTCGGCGGTCTTGCGGCGAAGGACGTGATTCGGGCCGGCGTGCACGACGGTGACCGGGACCACGACGCCCCTGGCGTCATAGACGCGGGTCTGGCCGAGCTTCTTTCCAATGAGACCGATCATGAGCGGGGGCGGCTAGATCTTGATGGTGATGTCCACACCGGCCGGCAGGTTGAGCTTCTTGAGCTCGTCCACGGTCTTGGCGGTCGGACCGATGATATCCAGGAGGCGCTTGTGCGTGCGCATCTCGAAGGTTTCCTGGGCTTTCTTGTCCACGTGGGGGGAACGCCCGACGGTGTAGCGCTCAATCTTGGTCGGCAGCGGGATGGGCCCGGCGACACGCGCGCCCGATCGCTTCACCGTCTCGACGATGTCCGCGACGGACTGGTCGATGATCCGGTGATCGAAGGCCTTGAGGCGGATGCGAATGCGTTGTCCAGACATGTGAGAGCCTCCGTTCAGCTTCGCGCCGCGGGCTTGCCCTTGGCCGACTCCAGGATGGTCGCGGCGATGCTCGCCGGGACGGGTTCGAAGTGCGACGGTTCCATCGAATAGGCTGCGCGCCCCTTCGAGAGCGACCGGACCGCGGTGGCGTAGCCGAACATTTCGGCCAGCGGCACGTCGGCGCGGAGGATGGTCGCGTCGTTCTTGGTTTCGATGGCGACAATCTTTCCGCGGCGCCGGTTGAGGTCGCCGAGGATGTCGCCCTGATACTCGTCGGGCGTGGTGACCTCGACCTTCATGATCGGCTCGAGGATGATGCCGTTCGCCTTCTTGACGGCATCCTTCATGGCGAAGATGCCCGCCATCTTGAACGCGAGCTCCGAGGAGTCGACCTCGTGGAAGCTGCCGAAGGTGATGGCGACCTTGACGTCCACCATGGGGTAGCCCGCGACGACGCCGCCGCGGATCGCCTCCTCGATGCCGTCGATGACCGCGGGGATGTACTCCTTCGGGATGACGCCGCCGACGATCTTGTTGGTGATCTCGACGCCCTTGCCGCGCTCGTTGGGCTCCAGCTCGATGACCGCGTGGCCGTACTGGCCGCGGCCGCCCGACTGCCGGATGAACTTGCCCTCGCCCTGCGCGGCCGTGGTGACCGTCTCGCGATACGCGATCTGCGGGGCGCCGGCGCTGGCCTCCACCTTGAACTCCCGCAGCAGACGGTCACGGATGATCTCGAGGTGCAGCTCGCCCATGCCCGCGATGATGAGCTGTCCGGTCTCCTCGTTGGTGAAGCAGCGGAAGGTGGGATCCTCCTCCGCGAGGCGCTGGAGACCCGCGGACATCTTGTCGCGGTCGGACTTGCTCTTCGGCTCGACGGCCATCGAGATGACCGGCTCGGGGAACGTCGGCGGCTCGAGCAGCAGCTCGGCGGACTCGTCGCAGAGCGTGTCGCCCGTCGTGATGTTCTTCAGCCCGACCAGGGCGGCGATGTCCCCGGAATAGACCGTCTCGACGTCCAGGCGCTTGTCGGCCTGGATCATCATGACCCGCGACACGCGCTCGCGCTTGCGCGTCCTCGGGTTGTAGATGGTGTCGCCCTTGCTGAGCTTGCCGCGGTACACGCGGAAGAACACCAGCTTGCCGACGAACGGATCGGTCCAGAGCTTGAAGGCGAGCGAGCAGAACTTCTCGTTGTCGTCCGGCTCCACCGGGATCTTCTCGCCCTCCCGGCCGGGGATCTCGGCCTGCATCGGGACGGTGTCCAGCGGCGACGGGAGGTAATCGATGACCGCGTCCACGAGGACCTGGATGCCCTTCTTCTTGAACGCGGACCCGCAGAGCACGGGCACGAAGCGCAGCGAGCAGGTGAGCCTGCGGATCGCGCGCTTCAGCACGTCCACCGGCACCGGCTGCTCGTTGAGCACGTACTCCGCCACCTCGTCATCGCGGTCGGCGACACCGTTGACCAGCTCCTGGTAGGCCTCGTCGCGGCGCGCGCGCAGATCCTCGGGGACGTCCGTGACGTTGTAGCGGAGGCCGATCTCGTCGGTCTCGTCGTAGATGACCGCCTTGTTCGTGATGATGTCCACGACGCCGCGCAGGGCGTCCTCGCGGCCGATCGGCAGCACCACCGGGAACGCGTACGCGCCGAGCTTGTTGCGCATGTCGGCGACCGCGTTCTCGAAGTTCGCGCCGATGCGGTCCATCTTGTTGACGAACGCGATGCGCGGGACGTGGTACTTGGTGGCCTGACGCCAGACCGTCTCGGACTGCGGCTGGACGCCGGCGACCCCGCAGAACACGGCCACGGCGCCGTCGAGCACGCGCATGGAGCGTTCGACCTCGGCGGTGAAATCGACGTGGCCCGGGGTGTCGATGATGTTCACCCGGTGCGGGATGTTCGTGAAGAGCTTCGCGAGCCCGTCGTCCTTCTGGGTCCAGTAGCAGGTCGTGGCCGCGGAGGTGATCGTGATGCCGCGCTCCCGCTCCTGCTCCATCCAGTCGGTCACGGTGTTGCCGTCATCGACGTCGCCCATCTTGTGGATGAGGCCGGTGTAGAAGAGGATGCGCTCGGTGGTGGTCGTCTTGCCGGCGTCAATGTGCGCGGCGATGCCGATGTTGCGGGTGCGCTCGAGCGGGTACTGCCGCTCCGGCGCGTTCCGGGATTTGGAATCCTTCTCTTTGACTTCCGCGATCATCGAATGGGGCGGTGAAGGGGTGAAGCCTTGGGGCGGGAGGAATGATTACCAGCGGAAGTGCGCGAAGGCCTTGTTGGCCTGGGCCATCTTGTGGACCTCGTCGCGCCGGCGGATGGCGCTGCCCTGTCCCTGGTAGGCATCCATGATCTCGCTGGCGAGGGCGTCCTGCATGGGGATGCCCTTCCGGCTGTCCGCGAAGTTCACGATCCAGCGCACGGCAAGGGAGGCCTGCCGGTCCGGGGAGACTTCGAGGGGGACCTGGTAGGTGGCGCCGCCGACACGGCGAGCCTTCACCTCGAGGCGCGGCTTCGCGTTGTCCACGGCGCGCTGGAGGATCTCCAGCGGGTTCGACGTCGGGTTCTTCTCGATGATGCGATCGAAGGCGCCATAGACCAGGCGCTGGGCAAGGCTCTTCTTGCCGCGCATCATCACCGTGTTCACCAGCCGCGTGACCAGCGGACTGTTGTACTTGGGATCCGGCAAAAGGGTGCGCTTTTCGGCTCGACGTCGACGGGACATAAGAAAGAACGGTGAGGCGGCGGGTGGTGCGTTGCTGGGCTTTGGTGTGACTCGGCTTGCGAGGATCGGTCCGCGGCTCTTCGGTTCGTGATCGGTGGTTGAAATTACTTGGCGCCGGCCGCCTTGGCCTGCTTCGGCCGCTTGACGCCATACTTCGAGCGGCTGACACGCCGCTTCTCGACACCCTGGCAGTCCAGCGTGCCGCGCACGATGTGGTATCGGACGCCCGGCAGGTCCTTCACGCGACCGCCGCGGACGAGCACGATCGAGTGCTCCTGGAGGTTGTGCCCCTCGTCCGGGATGTACGCGATGACTTCATGCCCGTTGGTCAGCCGGACCTTGGCCACCTTGCGCATGGCGGAGTTCGGCTTCTTGGGCGTACGGGTCATGACCTGAAGGCACACCCCACGCCGAAACGGCGCGCCCTGCAGGGCCGGCGCCTTCGATTTGAGCACCAGCTTCCGGCGCCCCTGACTCACGAGTTGGTTGATAGTCGGCATTCGCGCTTCCCGCGTTTCTCTTGGGGATTCCCCATCACCCGCACAGGGCGAAAGGGGCGGATAGACTGCCTGTTGGCAAACGTTCCTGCAACATGTATCTGAAACTTTTTTCGCCGTTCGGGGGACGAGCCATGCCGGCGGTCGATGCAAGGCTCTGATCCGCGCGGAAGTTCACCGCTCCGGCGCCCGCGGGCGATCCGGGCAGGCTCGGCCGGAGGAGGTCCGACCTCGCTGGCGGGAGCGAGCATGCCATGGGTTTTGCAGAATGCCAGCCCCATCGTTTCGCTCCTTCCGCCCCGATCCGGAGCCACGCGAGCCGCGAGCCGCCCCCCTGCCGCGCGGATCGGA
>CAYMDA010000027.1:0-3404 GCA_964389135.1 uncultured Verrucomicrobiota bacterium
TCCACCCCTCCCAAGCCAACCCTCCCCAGTGTCAAAACTTTTGAGGCAACAGGTGTGGAGCCCCGAGAAATGGGAGGACTCGCTTCCGCCGCCGCCCATCATGTCGTAGGGATCCCCGTACTCCACGTCGTCGCCGGGGCCGATGACGCTGTCGAGTCCCACGAGGCTGTCGGGATCGAACGGCAGGTTGCGCGTGTCCTCCGGAAGTTCGGGGCGCACGGTGTCCCACAGGTTGGCGTGCGAAAGACCGAGGTTGTGGCCGAGCTCGTGGCAGATCACTCCGAGGCTCGAGCCCTGGAGCCAGACCCCGCGCCCGCCGACCGCCCCGAGGCCGCCCCAGTGGAAACCGGGCACCGGTTCGAAGCGCACCATGTCGAGATCGAAGGCATCCGGCTCCACCCCGGCCGACCGGGTCGCGTTCCGCGCGTGGTCCATCAGCGCGCCCGGGCCCGCGACCGCGTAGTACATCTTCGGCTGGGGCAGCGTGATCAGCGGTCCGATCGTCGAGATCACGGAGAGCTGATTGAACGAGGATTCCACGAAGTAGCGGTTGGCCACTTCCATCACGGCGGCGGCTTCGGCCTCCGTCACCGGCTCGCGCGGGTCGTCCGGGAACCGCGCGCGCATGAACAGGAGACGCTTCGTGCCGTGGCTCCATGTCTGGAACCGCGGCGGCTCGGTGGCCCCGCGGAATCCGGGCTCCACCTCCGCGAGGCTGTTCAGGAAGTCCTCGGCCACGGTCAGCGACCGCAGACCGAAAAGGCGCTCCCCCTGCTCGACGAGGACGGTGGGTCTGCCGTCGGGAAACGGTTCACCCGTGAAGGCGCAGGCCCTCCATTCCCCGGGATCCGCCATCGCGACGCGCGCCGCGGCCTCCTCCGGTTCGAGAATGCGCGCCGCCGATTCATGGATCGCGAGCAGACCGTCGGCGGCGACGCCATGGATCCGGAGGTCGCCCGCGGAAGTCTGGGCCAGGCGCCTGCCGTAGACGAACGCCTCGAACGTCTCTTCCCCGGTGCGGAAGGTCCGCTGGAGCGCAGGCTGCGGGCCGGGGCGGCCGGGAACCGGAAAGGGGCACAGCACGAGATACTCTCCACGGGCCGAGACCGGCCGCTCGAGCTCGGCCGCGATCATCCCCGGCAATCGCGATCGGATCGCCCACGGCAGCTCCGCGGACAACTCGAGGGCGCGGCGCGGATCCACGGGGATCAGGGCCGCGATCGCGGCCCTCCGTTCCATGGCCAGCCCAATTCCCCGCGCGAGGGCGGCTTCGGTCCACGGCGCGCCCGCCCGAACCTGCCGTTCCGCGAACTCCTGAAAGTCACGGACTGCCCGCGCCGGTCCGGGGAGATCGGTTTGACCTTCCCCGGAGGCGGAATCCGGTGCACCCGCCGGCGACGGCGGGTGCACCGGATCGGGCGGTGCCGAATCGGAGCGCGCTGCGGTGAGGGGGCCCTGCGGCGACGGGGGCGCCCCGCCGGACTGGCGGGCAACTTCCAGTCCGGACGAAGGATTCCGGCCGGAACGCGGAAGAAACACGGCCGTGAGAAGAACGAGGAGAACTGCCGGAACAACGCTTCGACGAACGATGGGTGGCATGCTGAGGCATTCCACCGCCATGATTGGCCTACGCGGAACGCGCACCACCGTCCGCCACTTTGTTTCATCTGTCAAAGAGAACGCCAGTAGTCCGTCGCCGGGCGGAGCGCACTTACACCTCCGACTAGAGTTACCGACGCACTCGCGCCCGCGCCTGCGCGTGCGCACGCACACCCCGATGGCGTGGGTGACGCGCACGGCCGGGTTCGGACCGGCTCACGGTCCGGCCGCTTTCAGCACGTCATTCCGCTTCCCTGACCAGTACTCGAGGAAGTCCGCGACGATCGCGCCTCCGGGCATGGCACCCTCGCGGTGTTCGCGCACCGAATGCCCGAAGTAATGGCTGACCCAGCCGGACACCCGGTTCGCTGCCCCGTCGATGAATCGGTTCAGATCGGGGATCGAACAGTTCAGCGGAAAGATCTCCTCGATCACCAGCGGCTTGCCGATCTCATAGGCACCCAGCGCGGCCAGATCCTTCTCAATCCTCTCGGATCCGGGATACACATGGATGCTCACGAAATCCAGGTGGCCCCCGGGGCCGGGCGCGTAGAAGAGAGGCTTCGCATTCTCCCACACGAAGGCCCACGGAATGACTCCAACCGTGATCAAACCCTCGCGGTCATGGTCGCGGATGGCCCGCACCTGCATGGCGACCCATGCCTCGGCGATCTTCCGGGTGTCACGTCCCGCCGGCGCGTTGCTGATCCGCTGGACGAAGTGAAATCCGCCGAGCTCGCCGCCCACCCACGGGTGATCCCCCTCGCGCGGTTCGGTGATGACCGGCTCGTTCATCAGGTCATAGCACCACACGACCGGATCCCCGGCGCACGCCTCCGCGACCGCGCCCCAGAAACGCGCCTGCACCCTCCAGCGTTCGTCCTCCGGGAGTTCGTCATACCATGCGGGGATCCGTTGCAGTCGATAGCAGTTCAGTCCCGTCAGATCCAGGTACAGGCCGCGCCTCCGGGCCAGCCCGAGCAGATCCTTCAGCCGCGAGATCTGCGCCGGATCGACGTCCTCCCTTGAACGCATGAATGTCCCGAGCTGCAGGTGCCACCGCACGACGTTCGCGCCGAGCTCGCGCATCTCCCGAAAATCCTCCTCGATCTGCCGCCATCCCTCGGTCGTGTGCCAGTCTTCCTCGGCGAGGCTCCCGAAACGTCCGAGGTAGTTGAAACCCCACGGGACGAACCTCTCTCCGGAGCCGGCGAGCACGAACCCCTCGCCGTCGGGGGCCACGCGCACACGCGCCATCGCCGGCGCTTCCCCGGGCCATGCCGTGGTGGCGGCCATCATCAGGCAGAGCGCCATACCAAGCCTCCGAACGGATTCCGATCCGGGAGCGGGGAAAAGTGCCATGCCACGCCCACACCACGCCGGAACGAAAGTGTCAATCCGCGAATGCGCGGACGGCCCGACGGCTCGCCGGGGAGATGCGAGGGATCGCCGCCCCTCAAGGCTTGTGAATCGGAATGGTGGTGTGCGCCAGCCTTCCTCCGCTTCGTCCACTTCGCGTCCGCGCGGTGAATACTCCATGATCCCTACTGATTCAGGAGGATCGCGACGATTGAGAGGACGATTGAAAGCCAGGAAACGCGATTCCCGTGTCTCAGGCGCTCGGGATCATCCAGCGGGCGGGGTCAAGGCAGCACACCGGACTTCCGGCCCACTCCGTGGCGGGCCTGGAAATCATGTGTGGGCCCAGCAGGATTCGAACCTGCGACCAAGGGATTATGAGTTCGTCGCCAACGCGCTATGCCTAGGAAAATGGCTCTTCCGGGAATTCCGTGGGTGAGAGGCTG
>CAYMDA010000027.1:3414-49626 GCA_964389135.1 uncultured Verrucomicrobiota bacterium
TGCGACCAAGGGATTATGAGTCCCCTGCTCTAACCGCTGAGCTATGGGCCCGCAAGTGGGAGTCTGGAGGCGTGCGGAACGATGCCGGCGGATGCAAGCCCGCCGGAATCCCCGCTCCGGCCTCGTCGATTCGGAACGTACTTCGCCCGGTCGGGAGCCGGAGGCAAGCTCATTCGCCGCGCGCGCCCGGGCCGTGTCTGGGCGGGCGTCGGCGCGCGAAGTCCTCGGGCGATCGGGCCCCGCGCCGCGCCCGTGGGGGGCGAGAGCCGGACGAGGCAGATGCGAGAAGATCGGCTCGCCGGCGGAGATCCGCGAGGGAATGCGCCCGCGCAGGGATGAAGTCCCTCGGCGCCGGCAAGGCATTCCGCGCCGGCGGGGCGGCGCGGCTCAGTCCTTCAGACGCCGGATGGCGTCGCGCAGTTCGGCGGCGCGTTCGTAGTCCTCACGAGCGATGGCCTGGTTGAGTTCGCTCTCGAGGCGTTCCCGGTGGGAAAGCGGCAGGTGCGGGCGGAGTTCCTGCAGCCAGGACTCGAGCATGCGCACCTCGGAGGCGGTCTCCGCGAGGTCGGGGTGTTCCTGGTCCCGGAACAGTTCCCGGATGGCGGCGACGCCCGCCTCGATGGCGCGCACGGCTCCGCGCGGATCGTCAGCCTCCAGGGCGAGGGCGCCCTGGGCGCGGGTGCGCATGAGGAGGACCTGCGGTTTGAACACGGTGAGGGAGGCGGCGACCTCCGGGGCGTCGGCGTAGCGCTCGATCATGGAGAACACCTCGAGGTTGCGTTCGGTGTCGCGGAGAACGCCCTCGTGCTCGCCGAGCTGAAAGAGGCAGATGTAGCGGTGGTAGTACTGGATGGCCTCCTGCTGGAGGCGCTGACAGTCCTCGGGCTTGAGTTCGAAGCCGCGGTCATCGCCGTGCTCGGCGATGTGTTCGCCGATGCGGGCCTGGTAGAACTGCAGCCATGACTCGTGACCCATCGGGCGCTTGCCGTCGGGACGGCCCTCGGCCTGCATCTGGAGGACGCCGAGGTCCACGCGCAGCTGGAGTTTCTGCGTGCCATCGCGACCCTTGAAACGTCGCACGCGCAGTTCTCCTGGCTGGTACTCCCACTTTCGCAGGAAATTGGTGAGGTCGTGCCGCATCCGGGATTGCAGTGTGAAGCCACGAGGCCGCAAGTCAACGTGTCAAAAAAGCGCGAGCGTCTCGAGCACGGCACGGATTCGCGGCACTTCATGGGTGCGGAAGAGGTGCGTTCCGCCGAGCGCCGCGAGCACGCAGAAGAACGGTTCGGCGCTGCGAACCTCCTCGCCGAAGTACTCGAAGGCGTGCGGCAGCGCGTGGCACACCGGCCAGCCGAGGCGCTTGAGCCGGAAGGTGTGCAGGAAGACCGTCATCTGGTGGCGCACCCGCTCGGCGCTGTCCTTCAGGTTCCCGTAGTAGAATCCGAGGCCGGGATCCACGAACAGGCGCCGGACACCGGCGCGTTCGGCCCGTTCCACGCCCCGGGCCATGGCCTCGAGCATCCGGCCCACGGGATCGGGGTCCATCAGGTAATCCCCGACGGCCCGGACATGTTCGCCCTCGACATGACAGAGGATCACCGCGGCGTCATGGTCGGCGGCGATCCGCAGGATTTCTCCGTCGCGATCGACACCCGTGAGGTTGAGGACGTTTGCTCCGGCCTCGAGGCAGGTCCGCGCGACCTCGGGCTGGTACGTCTCCACCGAGACGAGAATGCCGCGTTCGCGAAGGCCGCGGAGGACGGGCAGCAGCCGGAGATTCTGCTGGGCGCTGTCCGCCCGCGCCGCCTCGGGCAGGGTGGACTCGGCCCCGATGTCGATGATGTCCGCCCCGGCGGCCGCGAGCACGCAACCCCGCCGGATGGCAGCCTCGACGCTGAGTGCAACGCTCTCCCGATACCACGAATCCGGGGAGAGGTTGATCACGCCCATGATCGCGGGCCGCGCATTGAAGGCGAACGCGCGCCCCCCGACGTCGAACTCGCGCACCGGCAGGTCGAGCGCGTCGGAGTGCCGCCCGGCGATTCCGGCCAGTTCGCGAAGCGTCAGCACCCCTGCTCCGATCGAAGGAACCAAACGAACGCCGCGCGCGCGGGCCGCGGGACAGAGAGGCTGGCCGCAATGGTTTGCGGAACGTAGTCTCGCCGCATGACGCCAGTGCGCACCCTGACGCTCGGACATTCCCCGGATCCGGATGATGCGTTCATGTTCTATGCTCTCGCCCGGGGCAGGTTGGACACCGGCGATCTGCGATTCGAGCATATCCTGCAGGACATCCAGACGTTGAACGAGCGGGCGACGCGCGGCGAGCTGGACATCACGGCCATCAGCATCCATGCCTACGCGTACGTGAGCAGCCAGTACGCGCTGCTGCCCAGCGGCGCCAGCATGGGCAACGGATACGGCCCCATGATCGTCGCCCGTCGCAAGCTCGACCGCGGAGAACTGGAGCGGGTGTGCATCGCCGTTCCCGGCCGGATGACCAGCGCCTTCCTCGCGCTCCAGCTCTGGATGCAGCGCGACGCCTCGCAAATCCGGCATCGCGTCGTGCCCTTCGATGAGATTCTCCGTGAGGTGCGGGAAGGCCGCGCCGATGCCGGGCTGATCATCCATGAGGGCCAGCTGACCTACCAGAACGACGGGCTGGTGAACTGCGTGGACCTCGGCGCGTGGTGGAGTTCGACCAATGACGGTCTTCCGCTGCCGCTCGGAGGCAATGTCATCCACAAGCGCTTCGATCCGGACACCCGCCGGCGCGTGTCGGACCTCCTCACGGCCAGCATCCAGTACAGCCTCGACCACCGGCCCGAGGCCATCGAGCACGCCCTCCAGTTCGCCCGCGACATGGGCCGCGACCTCGCCGACCGCTTCGTCGGCATGTACGTCAATCACTGGACCCTCGACTACGGCGAGCGCGGGCGCGAAAGCATCCGCCGCTTCCTCGGCATGGCGTTCGAGCGGGGCCTGATCCCGCACCGGCAGGACCTCGAGTTCGTCTGATTCCGGGCGCCGCCGGCCCTTTCCGCCGGCCCGGCGCGCCGAGGCTCGCGCCGGGCCCGTGCGGATCAGTGACTCAATGCCGCGGCCGCGACTGCAGCGCGCCGATCACCTGCTGCTTGCTCGATTCGAGTGCGAAACGATCGATCTGCCGGTAGATCGCCTCGGCCGTCACCCCGTCGAACGCCGGGTTCGCGATCAGGGTCAGGATGAGTCCGAGGCGGTTCGATTCCAGGTCCAGCCTGCTCAGGGCCGTGTTGACCAGGTGAACCTGCGTCGTCGCCGGGCTCAGGTCGGGGCGAGAGGCCACGCGGCCCAGGGCCTCCATCCGCGCGCCTTCGACACCCAGGCTCGCCGCCGCGTCGATCTCCGCGATCGCCACGGAATCCTGCGTGCCGGCGGGCACGTACACGACCGGCCGCGGCGGCTCGTGCCGGTCGTGCTTCTCGTGCTTCGAGCCGTTCCCGATCGCCACCACACAGCCGCTCAGGCTGATGATCATGAGGATCCCGCCCAGACATCCGATTCCCCGTTTCATAGGTGATTTCCGGTCTGTCCGACTTCCCGGCGACGGCGCGTATCGAGGTGCGCGGAGCCGGGTGACACGGGGCATCCTCCTGCCGGGGGATGCGGCCAACCGCCCCAAAAAATCCATTTCAGCCGGCGCCTCGATGGGCCCACCATGGCGGCCGCATGGTGCTGGTCATCGACAACTACGACTCGTTCACCTACAACCTCGTGCAGTACCTCGGCGAGCTGAAGGCGGAGGTTGTGGTGCGTCGCAACGACCAGCTCACGACGGACGACGTCCGCTCACTGGCGCCCGAGCGGATCGTGATCTCGCCGGGTCCCTGCACGCCGCGCGAGGCGGGACTTTCAAACGACATCATCGCGCAGTTCGGTCCCACGATTCCGCTGCTCGGCGTCTGTCTCGGCCACCAGTGCATCGGGCACACGTTCGGCGGCGAGGTCATCGTCAACCACCGGATGATGCACGGGAAGACGTCCCTGATCCGCCACACGAACGACGCGCTGTTCGAGGGCCTCCCGAATCCGTTCACCGCCACGCGGTATCATTCGCTGGTCGTCCGCCGTGACACCCTGCCGGACGCGCTCGAGATCACCGCATGGTGCGAGGAGGACCCGAGCGAGATCATGGGCCTGCGCCACCGGCAGTTCCCCATCTGGGGCGTGCAGTTTCACCCGGAAAGCATTCTCACGCAGGAGGGGCGCAGGATCATCGCGAACTTCCTGAAGCTGGGGCGGGCGTGAGCGGGCGCGCCCCCCGCATGACGCGCCGGCATGGAAAGCCAGCTCGAACTCCCGCTTGCCGCCCCGCCGCGCGGGCCCCGCGTCCGCCTGGTGCTGGGCCCCGCGGGCAGCGGCAAGACCCACGGCTGCCTTTCCGAGATCCGCAGTGAACTCGCGCGCGCGCCCGAGGGTGCCCCGCTCCTGCTGATCGCGCCGAAGCAGGCCACCTTCCAGCTCGAACGCCAGCTCCTCGAGGGCGGGATCGCGGGATGGACCCGCCTCCAGATCCTCTCCTTCGACCGGCTCGCGCGACAGGTCCTCGAGCAGCGCGAGCCCGTGGACATCCTGAGCGAGGAAGGACGCATCATGATCCTGCGGGCGCTCCTGCGCCGGCATCATCAGGAGCTTCGGATCTTCCGGTCGTCCGCGCGGCTCGCGGGCTTCGCCCAGGAGCTCAGCGGCGTCCTGCGCGAGTTCTCCCGCCACAACGCGGGTCCCGCCCAGCTCGAGGCCCGGGCCTCGGCCCTCGCGGACAACTCGGCCCTCGCGGACAAGCTCCGCGATTTCGCGACGATCCTGCGCGCCTACCGCGCGTGGCTCGGCGAGCAGCGCCTGCACGATCCGGACATGCTCCCGGTGCTCGCGGCCGACGCCATCCGGGAGGGAACCGTTTCGTTCCGCGTCGAGGGCGTGTGGCTCGACGGATTCGCCGAGATGACGCCGCTCGAGATCGACCTGCTCGCCGCGGTGGTCAGCCGGAGCCGCCACGCCACGCTCGCGTTCTGCTGCGAAACCGGGGTGGAGGAACCGGCGCCGTCGTGGCTCTCGCCATGGTCGATCGCCTCCCGGACCGCCGCGCGCGTTCACGACGCGCTGCAGGGCGTGCGCGGCGCCGAACTCAGGGTGGAACGCCTCACGGGCAGGCCGAGGCGCTTTGAGGGATCCCCGGCGCTCGCGCTGCTCGAGCGCACCTGGGCGACGGGCGCCACGCCGGAACCGCCCGCGCCCGGCCCGACCCCGGACATCCGCATGGTGTCCTGCGCCCACCTCGAGGAGGAGGCGACCGTCGCCGCGCGCGAGGTTCTTCGCCACGTTCGAGCGGGCGGCCGCTTCCGGGAGATCGCCATCCTCGCGCGTTCGCTGGACGACGTGCATGCCACGCTGCAACGCGTGCTGTCGAACTATGGGATCCCGTTCTTCATCGATCGCAGGGCGCCGATGGCGCATCACCCGCTCGCGGAACTCGTGCGCGGCGTGCTTCGCCTCACGGCCTATCGGTGGAGGCACGAGGACTGGTTCGGCATCCTGAAGACGGGCCTGACGCCGGCGGGCGGTGACTGGATCGACCGGGTGGAGAACCGCGCGCTGGCCGGCGGCTGGCCGGGCCTGGCGTGGCGCGACCACGAGATCGAATGGCCGACGGAGGCCGACGGGGCGTTCGCCCGCAGGCTCACCGAGCCGTTCGCCGCGTTCGAGAGCGCCCTGGGATCCTGCCCCGAGGCGGGGCAGGTCGCCGACGCACTCCTCGACCTCTGGGAGCGCCTCGAGGTCGGCGCAACGCTCGAGCGGTGGAGCCGGGACGAGCACGCGATCCCCGGCTCCAATTCCGCGCTCGTGCACGCCTCGGCACTCGAGCAGATGACCTCGTGGCTCGATGATTTCCGGCGCGGTTTCGCGGGGGAATCGATGCCGCCGGCGGAATGGCTCGCGATCATCGAAGCCGGGCTCGCGTCGCTCACGGCGGGCGTCATCCCGCCCGCCCAGGACCAGGTGCTCGTGGGCGCCATCGACCGATCCCGCCAGCCGGAGCTCCACACCGCCATCGTGATCGGCCTCAACGAAGGCCGTTTCCCGAGGCCGCCCGGGAGCCCGGGCATTCTCACCGAATGGGAGCAGGACCTGCTGCTGACGTCCGGGGCACCGCTCCTTTCCGATCGCCGCCAGCGCGTCGGGCACGAGCGCTACTACGGCTACATCGCCTTCACCCGGGCCCGCCGGCGCCTGGTGCTCACGTGGTCCGAGCGCGACGAGGACGGGCAGCCTTTCAATCCCTCGCCCTTCATCCGGAACGTGCGAAGGCTCTTCCCGGATCAGCCGGTGGAAAGCGGCGCCAGCGACGCGCCCGACGCGGAACTCCCGGCCGCCGAACTGCCGGACCGGCTGCAGCATCCGGCGGAACTGCTCGTGTGGCTCCTGGCGCACCCGGGTCTGGATCCGCGGCTGGTGCTGCCGGAAGGCGGCGGCTGGCGCGAGCGCGCGTCGGTCACGCGCCGGTTCGTCAGCACCGTCCCGGACCGGCTGCGCCCGGACCTTGTGCGGGAGCTGCTGGGTCCGGAGCCGGAGGTTTCCGTCAGCGCCCTCGAGAGCCTCAGCGCCTGCCCTTTTCAGTTCGTGGCGAAGCATGCGCTGCGCGCGCGGGAACGCCGCCAGCACGAGATCGACCCGCGGCAGGTCGGCACCATCGCCCACGCTCTGCTGGCACGGTTTCACGCCGGCATCCGCGACGACGGTCTCTCCTGGGGCAGGATCCGCCCGGAGGACGCGCGTCGACGGATGTCCGCGGTGGCGGATCAGCACCCGGCCTTCCAGCAGATCGCAAGCTGGCGGCCCGAGGAGCGATGGCGTCTCGAGGGTCTGCGCGCCACCCTGGAGGACATCGCGGCGCTGCTCGTGGAATGGGCGGCCGACTGCGGCTTCGAACCCACGGACGCGGAGATCGAGATCGGCCATGGCGGCCTGCCCTCATGGCGTGTCGAGGCCGGGCCTGGCGAGTTCATCCGGGTCACCGGCAAGGTGGACCGGGTGGACGTCTTCCGGCCGGACCGCGCCGGGCCCCCGGCCTTCATCATCGTCGATTACAAGCTCAAGGAGCGGAAGTGGGAGGACGACAGGGTGCGGGCCGGCCTGGATCTGCAGCTCGCCTCCTACGCGATGGCGCTCCAGGCGGCGGGCCACCCCGCCGAGGGCGCCACCATCGCGGGCATGTTCTACATGCCCATCCAGTGCAAGCGCGCGCGCGGCAAGTCCCGCGCGCGCGAGACCGGGGCGAACTGCCACAGGCACGCGGGCCGGTTCCGTGAAAGTGCCGTGTCCACCCTGGACCCTCGCCGGCGCGGGCAGGGCTGCGCCCAGTTCCGGATCGCGTTCTACGCGGACGGAACCCTCGCGAAGAAATGTTGCGACGGCGTGCCGGATTCGAAATTCGATGACCTGCTCGCGGGCGTGCGGACGAAGCTCAGCGAGCTCGGAGCCCTGCTGCTCGCCGGGGACTTCGGTCCGCACCCCTTTCGGATGAAGTCGAAAACGGCCTGCATGTACTGCAACCTGCAGACGGTCTGCCGGTTTGATCCATGGACGCAGCCGTTCCGCCGGATCGAGAAAGCCTGATCGCGGCACCATGAACTTCCTGCCCGTCGCCCGACGTGAACTCCAGGTCGCCGCGAGGCGGCGGATCAGCTTTCAGGTGCGCTTCGGCAGCGCGGCGATCGCGGCGGCGCTGGGCGCGCTGTTTCTTCTGCCGTTCGGCTTCGGGGGCGGGGTGTCGGGAATCACGCTCCTCGGGACGCTGGCATGGCTCGACCTCGTGCTCGCCCTGCTTGCGGGGGTGGTGCTGACGGCGTCGTGTCTGAGCCGCGAACGTCGGGACGGCACGCTCGGACTGCTCTTCCTGACGGACCTCGCCGGATGGGACGTGGTGGCGGGGAAGTTCACGGCACTCGCGATCCTGCCGCTGCAGGCGCTGCTGGCCACACTGCCCGTCGCGGCCATGTCCATGTTCATGGGGAGCGTGACTGGCGGGGAATTCTGGCGGGCCGTCGCCGTGCTCCTGAACACGATGCTCCTGTCGCTGGCGCTCGGGATGTGGGTGTCGAGCCTCGTCCCGGACGACCGGAAGGCCATCGGGGTGACCCTCGCCGCGCTGGCGGCGCTGGTCCTCCTTCCGGAGGCGGCCGCCCGGGTGCTTTCGCTGTTCCTGCCGCAGCACGCGTCCATCCTGCCGCTCGCCGGACCCGTCGGGCTGCTGAGCCGGGCGTTCTCGCCGGGGTACGCCCTCGGGCCGGGCGCATTCTGGTGGGCGCTCGCGTACCAGCATGTCGTCTGCTGGATCCTGCTCGCGGCCGCATCCGTCACGGTTCGCCGCGCCTGGAGGGAGCATGCGGAGCCTGCGATGGAACCGGAGGCCCCCCCGGGCACCGTGCGGTCGCGGGTTCTCGCCGCGCGCCGTCGCCGCCTCGTGCATGAGGGGCCGCTGGGCTGGCATTCCTGGCGGACGAGCTGGATCCGGCACGGGATGTGGTGGGTGGTGCTGCTGACCGCCACGGCCGCGGCATCCACGTTCATCGTGCTGGCGTACCAGCGGGCCGGGACCGCCGCGGTCGCCTCCGCGGGCAAGATTCTCTTCTACGGGTTCTACGGCCTGAAGTTTCTCGTGGCGGTGCAGGCGGTGTACTCCGTTCATGAATCCCGCTGCACGGGGGCGATGGAACTCCTCATGGTGACGCCGGTAACCAGCCGCCGGCTCTGCGACAGTCACATCGCCGCCATCCGACAGATGGTGACATGGCCGTTTCTCGCGCTCGCGTCGCTGCAGTTCGCCAACGGGCTGGCGGGCGTGATCCTCCTGGACAGCGAGTGGCCGTCGTTCGGGACGATGATCCTGTCGGGGCTGGGGCCCGTGCTGGGCAGGGTCCTCATCCACGGCTTCGACGTGGTCGCCGTGGCCTACTACGCGACCCGGCGGGTGTTCCGCCACGCCCGGCCCGCGAAAGCGCTGGCGGACACCGTGTTCGGGGCCATGTTCCTGCCGGTCGTCGCGCTGCGGGAGGCAAGGATCATCCTGGACATCTTCATCATCGCGAAGGACCGCCCGGAGGTGGAGCGGTTCCGGGAACTGGCGCGGGCCTGGATGTTTCCCGGCAAGGCCGGCCCGGCATTCGGCGCTCCGCGATTCGAGTGATGGCCCTCGACCTTCCGCGCCCGCTGCATTCGTGGAACCTGCCGCCCCGCGCGGCCATCGCCCTTCAGCGCCAGCTCGCGGACCGGGTCGTGCGCGAACGGCCGCGCGGGCCGTTCCGGTGGATTGCGGGCCTCGACGCGGCGTTCTCGGACGGCGGCCGTGTCTGCGTGGCGGCGGTGGTCCTGTGGGACGCCCGCCGAAGGCTTCCGGTCGAATGCCATGTGGCACGCCGCGCGGTGCGGTTTCCGTATGTCCCGGGGCTGCTCACCTTTCGCGAGGCGCCGGCGCTGCTCGCGGCGCTGCGGCGGCTGTCGCGGCGCCCGGACGTGCTGATGTTCGACGGGCAGGGCCTCGCGCATCCGCGGCGGTTCGGGATCGCTTCCCACCTGGGGGTCTTCTGCGGGCTTCCATCGATCGGCTGCGCGAAGAGCCTGCTTGTCGGGGAGTTCGAGACGCCGGGTCCCGCGCGGGGCGACTTCAGCCCCCTGCTGCATGAGGGGGAGCGCATCGGGGAGGTGGTTCGGTCGCAGGACGGGATCCGGCCTCTGTTCGTCAGCGTCGGTCATCGGATGGACCAGGCGACCGCGCGGCGGCTCGTTCTGCGCTGCGCGGTACGGCATCGGCTTCCCGAGCCCACGCGGCTGGCGGACCGCCTCGTGGCACGCGCCCGGCAGGAGAATTCCCCTGAGAGCGGCTGGCTAGGCGCGATTCTCATGCGTGGCGCTAAAGAAATCGGACGGCGCTCCGATGACGTACGCGAGTCTCCGAACCGGCGGGGGCGCCGGGCGGGGACGTTCGGCGCGGGCCACGCCGCCTGAGAACCGTCCAGCCGACCACCATGCCAACGATCTTGCAGACGAACGAGGATCGACCTAGTTTCATGTCAACCTTGAACCCGCAAACCCCAACCGCACCCGAGAAAAAGGCCATTCGCGTCCTGCTGACGCTTGGCAACGCCCTTGCCCGCGCGGGCCTGCGCAACTGTGTGCAGGGCCAGCCGGGAATTGAGCTGGTCGGCGAAGCCGCGGACATGCGCCACACGATGCCGCTGCTCGAGGAGTTGCGCCCGGACGTCCTTGTTCTCGACGAGACGGCGGTGGTCGAACTGCGCGCGCTGAACACCGCCCTGCCCGCCGTGTCCGGAGACCAGCCGCCCGCGCTGGTGCTGCTCGCGGAGAGCGGCACCGCCGAGCTGCTCGACTCCGCCCTCGGTGCGGGTGTGAAGGGGTTCCTCGACCCCGCGACCGCGCCGGAGGCGCTGGCGACGGCGATCCGGCAGGTCGCGTCAGGCGAGCGCTACATGTCGCCCGGGCTCCTGCCCAAGCTCGTCAAGCGCGAGGAGAACCCGGCGGGAGTCGAATCCGCGCCCGAGGACATCCTCACGGAGCGCGAGCTGGAGGTGTTTCAGCTCACCGGCGAGGGATTCGAGGCCAAGGAGATCGGCGATCGCCTCGGCATCAGCCCCCGCACGGTGGACGTGCACCGGGCCAACATCCGCCAGAAGCTCGGCCTGAACAGCGTGCACGAGCTCATGCGGTTCGCGACCGCGTGGCAGCAGAATCGCGCGCGGGCGGATCGCCTGCAGCGGTTCTGCCGCGAGAAGCGCCCGCTGCTGCTGGTTGAGGACGACGAGGTGGATGTCCTGAGCCTCGAGCGGGCGCTGGCGCGCCTGCCCGCGGCGTTCCCGATCGAGGTGGCGCGTCACGGCGAGGAGGCGCTGCAGTGGCTGCGCTCGGAGAGCCATCCCCTGCCCTTCCTCATCCTGCTCGACATCAACATGCCGCGGATGAACGGGCACGAGTTCCTCGCGGAGCTCCGCCGGGACCCTGCCCTTCGCACGCTGCCGGTCGCGGTGCTGACCACGTCGCCGCACGAGGCGGATCGCGACCGCCTGTACCAGCTCGGCATCATGGCGTACCTCGTGAAGCCGACGCGGTCGGACGAATACGTGGAGATGCTGCGCAGTCTCGCGGAATTCTGGAGCTTCAACTCGCCGCCGCCGTTCCCGCGGCGCGCGATCAGCGCAACCGACGAGCCGGTCGTTTCACGCGCGGTCTGACGGACCGCCCCGGCATTTCACCCGGCGCCCCGCGGTTCCGCGGGCGCGCCGGGGCGACCGGAACGCGGCTGGCTCGTGCCCGGCGACACAGTGGGTGAGTCTCTTCCGTCCAGATGGAACATCATCTCGCGATGGAGCAGTTCCGGCGCGACCTCATCGATGGCGCGCCGGACGCCATCTACACGCTGGACTGCGAGGGGCGGCTCCTGACGGTCAACGCCGCCGCCGCGGCCGTCGTCGGCTATGAACCCGAGGCGCTCGCCGGTGTTTCCATCCTCGACATCGTTGCTCCCGAGGAACGCGAGCGCACCGCGCGGCGAATCGAGCAGCGATTCAACTCGGGCGGCACGAACGAGCCGTTCGTCGTCGACATCGTGGACCGCGCGGGCCGCCGCCGGACCATGGAGGTCACCTCCCGCCTGCTCCGGGTCCCCGGCGAACCGCCGCGCCTCGAGGGTTTCGCCCGCGACATCACGCACCGCAAGCGCGCCGAGAACGCACTGAAAACGCTCGCGGCGATGACCGCGCGCGGGCGCGGCGACGATTTCTTCCGGTCAATCACCCGGAGCGTGGCCGAGGCGCTCGGCGTCCGTCATGCCCTCATCGGCGTTCTCGCGCCGGGAAGTCACTCGCGGATCCAGACACTCGCGGTGTGGGCGGGGGACCGTTTCGCGCCGAACTTCACGTACGAACTCGGCCGGATACCGTGCGCCGGCGTCGTGGGCCGCGAGGAATGCATCCTGCCGCGCGGCATCTTCGATGTCTTCCCCAGGGAGGGATGGCTCGCGGAGTTCGGGGCGGAGTCCTACGTCGGGCTGCCGCTCTGGGGTTCCGAGGGGGTACCCCTCGGGCTGCTGGCGCTCGTCCACACGGAGCCCTTCGATCCGACCTCCATGCAGCTCGACATGCTGCGGGTGCTCGCCGCGCGTGCGGGCGCGGAGATCGACCGCCTTCGCGCGACGGAGGCGCTGCGGGCGAGCGAGGAACGATTCCGCCAGCTCGCCGAGCAGGCGCGGGACGTTCTCTGGGCCGTGGATCTGCCGTCGCGCCGGCTGGCCTACCTGAGCCCGTCGTTCCAGCGGATCACCGGGATCCAGCCCGACAGCGAGCGGCCGAACGTCCGCTGGGCGCTCCGGCGCATCGACGCGCGCGACCGCCATCGCGTGCTCGAGACCCTCCGCGAGGCGGCCGCCAGCCCCGGCGGAAGCTATGCGATGGAGTACCGGATCCTCGGTCGGGACGGGGTCATCCACTGGATTCTCGACCAGGGCGTGGTCATCCGCGACTGCCATGGCCACCCGACGCGCATCAGCGGCGTCGCGCGCGAGATCACCTCCCGCAAGCAGGCCGAGATCGCCCTCGCCGAGGAACGCGGGCGGTTCCGCGAGCTGTTCGAGAACTCCCCGGACGCGATCTTTCTCGAATCGCTCGACGGCGTGGTGCTCGACGTGAACCAGGCCGCGTGCGCGCTTCACCGGATCGCGCGGGAACAGCTCGTCGGGCGGCACGTCACCGAGCTGGTTCCGGAGGCGCTGCGCAAGGACGTGCTCATCGGGTTCCAGCGACTTGCCTCGGGCGAGGTCAGCCTCGCGGAGAGCCTCAGCCTTCGCAGCGACGGATCGGTCGTTCCGGTCGAGCTCCGCGCGACGCGGGTCATGCTGCACGACGATCGGCCCGCGCTGCTGCTTCACGTGCGGGACATCAGCGCGCGCAAACGCGGCGAGGAGTTCCTCACCGGACAGAAGCGCATCCTCGAGTGGATCGCGACCGGCCGGCCGGTCGAGGACGTGCTCGCCGAGCTGGTGCGGGTGACCGAAGCCCGCCACCACGGCACGCGCTGCTGGGTGCTCTGGTATCCCGACGACGCCGAGCTCCTGCCCTCCGTCCTCGCCCCCACCTTCGCCCCCGGCTCGCTGTTCGACCTGATGGCGCTCGCGCGCGTGGACGGCCGGATCGGCCGCGTCCTCGCGGGATCGAACGTCGAGCCCACGGTCATCCACGATCTCACGTCCGAGGCGGCCGCCGCCGCGCGCCTCGTCGCCCGCGAGGCGCGCAACTGGCATTCGGCGGTCGTCGTGCCAGTGATCGCGAGGAACGGGCGGCGCCTCGGGGCGATCACCGCGTTCCTCGAGGAGGGGATCGAGGCGTCCAGCAGCCACCTCGACCTGTACCGGCTCGCGGCGTCCCTCGCGGGCGTCGCGATCGAACGGCACCTCACCGACGCCTCCCTGCGCGACGGAGCCGCGCGCCTGCACCGCGCGAACACGGCCCTGCTCGAGCTCGCCCGCAGCGAGCTGATCGCCCACGGCGATCTCAATGCGTCGCTCCAGGAGATCACGGAGGCGGCCGCGCGCGGCGTGGGCGTATCGCGCGTGACCATCTGGCTCTTCGAGGACAACGAGACCCTGCTCCGCTGCGTGACGGCCCACGAGGCGGGCGCCAACGCGGCGGAGACCACGGCCGAACTGCGCGTGGCCGATTCGCCGTCGTACTTCGAGGCGGTGACCCGCGACCGCTTCATCTCGGTTTCCGACGTCCAGGCCGATCCGCGGACGCTCGAGCTGGTGGACGGCTACTTCGGCCCGCTCGGAATCACGTCGATCCTGAACGCGGGCATCCGGCTGCGGGGCCGCCTGATCGGCATCGTCTGCCTCGAGCACCAGGGCCGCCGCCGCACATGGCGCAACGAGGAGGAACTGTTCGCGGGGTCGCTCGCGGACATCGTCGCGCTGGCGATCCAGGCCGGGGAACGCCGCTGCATCGAGGAGGCCCTCCGGCAGAGCGAGGAAGCCTACCGATCCGTCGTGGGCGCCCTCGCCGAGGGCGTCATGCTGATCAACCGCGACGGTTCGTTCGTCACCTTCAACGACAGCGCGGCCGACATCCTCGGCCTCACCGCGGATTACCTGCGCACGCACCGCCTGACCGACGTCGCCTGGGAGACCGTCCGCCTCGATGGCGAACCGCTGCAGGCCGACGACTATCCCGCCGCGCTCACGCTGCGCACGGGCGAGCTCGTCACCGACGCCGTCATGGGAGTCCGCCGGCCCGACGGCAGGCTCGTCTGGATCTCCGTCAACTCGCGACCGTTCTCACGCGATGACACGGGGCAGATCTCCAGCGTCGTCGTTTCCTTCGCGGACATCACCCGCCGCCAGGAGGCCGAGCGCGCGCTCCGCGAGGGCCACGAGCTCCTCCAGGCGATCAGCGACGTGCAGGCCCGGTTCATCGAGGATTCGGATTCGGCACGCACCTTCAGCAACATGCTCTCGCGCCTCGTCTCGATGACCCGCAGCCGCAGCGGCCTCATCGGCGAGGTCGTCTGGGCGACGGACGGATCCCGCGAACTCAAGGTGTACCAGCCCTGCACCGTGGACTCCGGCGGAGGCGCCGAGCCCGAGCCCGACACCGCGGGCCCATGGTCGCCCCTGCGCCAGCTGCTCGAGGACGTCCTCGCCTCCGCGCGTCCGGTCATGCGCACGATCGCCGGGCCGCCCCGGGAGCCCGACGGCGAGCCCGTGCCGGAGTACCTGCTCGGGGTGCCCCTCCGCCATGACGAGGAGGTCGTCGGGGTCGTCGGCCTCTCCCAGCGCGGCCGGATGTACGATGAGGAGATCGTCCGTCGCCTGGAGCCGCTCCTGATCACCTGCGCCAACCTGATCGGCGCGCTTCGCATCGACCGGCAGCGCGAGCAGGCCGAGGCGCAGATCCGCCAGCTCAACGCCGAGCTCGAGCAGCGCGTCGAGGAACGGACCGCGGACCTCCGGTCCACGAACGAGGAACTGGCCGAGTTCGCGTATGTCGTCACGCACGACCTCAAGGCTCCGCTGCGCGGCATCCACCAGCTTTCCGAGTGGCTCACGCAGGATCACGCGAGCCGCCTGGATCCGGAGGGCCTCCGGCTCCTCGGCCTGATGCGGGGCCGCGTGAAACACCTGCAGCGGATGATTGACGGTCTCCTTGCGTGCGCGCGCGTGGCCCGCAGCCCGGAGCCCGAGAGCAACGTCTCCACCCTGCAGCTCATCCGCGAAGTGGCCGCGGTGATCGCGTCGCCGCCGCACATCTCCATCGAGCCGTCCCCGGAGCTGCCCGTCGTCACCGGGAACCCGGATCGCCTGTACCAGGTGTTCCAGAACCTGCTCGACAACGCGGTCAAGTACCTCGACAAGCCGCAGGGGCGCATCGGCATCACAGCCACCCGGCGCCGCAGCGCATGGGAGTTCCGCGTGTCCGACAACGGACCGGGCATCCCGGTCCGTTACCGCGAGAAGGTGTTTCAGATCTTCCAGCGCCTCGATCCCTCCGGCCAGATCCCCGGGACCGGCCTGGGGCTGACGCTCGTGAAACGCATCGTCGAAAGCCGCGGCGGCCGCATCTGGATCGAATCCGAGGACGGAAAGGGCACGACGATCTGTTTCACGTGGCCCGACCGCGCGCGACGACGCCCGGAGTGAGCCGGCGCGGAGCGGCAGACCCGGCCCCCCGCCTGGCGAGGATTTCCATCGACTTCGAGAACGGCCATCGCTAGACCGACTGGCCATGAGATCTCCCCGGCTTGCTGTCCTGCTGGCAATGGCGATCGCGGCGGCGGGAACATCCAGGGTGAGCGCCCAGAATCCGGCCGATCCCACGCTTCCCGCCGAACCCGCGCCGCCCGCCGCCACGGAGCGCACGGACCCGCAGGCCGCGGGGGAGGAATCCACGCCGCTCGGAATGGGAGGCCCGACCCCCGGGCGCCTTGAGGAAACCATGGCCGACCCCGTGGAAGTCGCGGCCGACGTCCTGGTCGTCCGGCCCGTGGGCGTGGCAGCCACCGCCGTCGGCGCGGCGATCTTCGTGGTCGCTCTGCCCTTCGCCGCCATCAGCGGGGACGTGCCGCGCGCGGCCCGCTCGCTCGTCGGCGCGCCCGCACGGTTCACGTTCAAGCGGCGTCTCGGCGATTTCGACGACGTGCTCTGACCGCGGCTGCCTCGCGGACGTGCCCGCGCAGCGCACGTGGCCCCTGCCCTACTCGCGCCAGAGCCACTCGACCGTATTCCAGTTGAGCGCGCGCGTCTCGTGCGGTCCCGGCGGTGTCGCGCCGACACGGATCTCGCCGAAGGACCACGCCTCCCCATTGGGAGTCCGCCATGTGCTCCACGTGATGCGCGGCCAGCCGGTGGCCGGGTCCACGGTGACTTCCTGAAGCAGCACCGGGTTGGGACCTTCGACCGCCCGGGAAACGCCGCGAACCGGCGGAAACTGCGTGCCCGCCCCGATCAGGCGCACAACCCGGTAGGCTCCCGCCGCACGCAGTGTCTCGAGCGCGGCGGCGATTGCCCGATCCGGGCCGGCTTCGTCCAGTGCCGCGGGAGAAAGCGGTCCCTGCAGCTCCCGGCGCGCGCGCGCGAGGTCCGGATCCCGCAGGAGGCGCCGCACCTCGGCCGCGACCGCGGGGGAACGTCCCTCCGCACCGATGTCGCTGTCCCAGCTCCAGCCGGCGAGGCCCGGCTCGATGCCGCCGGGCGCGGATCGCTCCGGAATCGGCAATAGGGAATGCCATGGCTGGTTCTCACGAAACCACTCGGTGCCGCTCCAGCGGGCGAAGTGCTGGGCGAGCCCGCGGGCGGCGAGGCCGCACGCCCACGCGTATTGATCCGCGTCGCCGGCAAGCCACGCGAGGCGCGCGTACGCGATCGCCGGCGTCACTCCCGCCGCATCTCCGGTGGGGCCGAACGCGGCCCAGCAGACCTTCTCTGGCATGTCGAACCAGCCTCGGACCCGCGGCCACGAGGCCCGGAGCCATGCCAGGTCTCCGGTGTGATGCACGTAGACCCATGCCGCCTCGAGCAGGCGGGCAGGATCTCCCGGCTCCTGCTGCCCGAGCACCGACGTCAGGTGGGCTCCGAGTCCCGACAACGCAGCCTCGCGTTCCGGCGACTCCATCAGGGGCAGAAGCGACCGGAGGAACCATGGATGCTCCACCCATCGATCGGGCGGCGCCCGGGAGATCTCCCGGGCGAGCGAACGCAGGTGCTCGAGCGCCTCGCCCGCCGGACCGTCCCTGCCGGGTGGCGGGACCGGGACCTCCGTTTCGTTCACATACGAAAGCACGGCGAAGCTCAGGTCGTAGGAATCCCCGCCCGGCACGGCATGGTACGGTCCGTGGGGCGTCGGCATTTCGAAGTCGAACGCTTCCCGCGAGGCCCGTACAGGGAACCGGCGGCCGGACACCATGGCCAGCCCGAGCGCCGGGCTCAGGGGGGCTGCGGTGATGGACGCGGTGTTCCATTCATCCGGGACTTCGAGCCAGTCGAAGCTCTGCCGCAGGACGACGCGGTTCCGTGGCGGGTCGAGGATCACGGCGTCGTCGCATCGGTACGGGAAGCGGCGCGTGACCCCCGCCCAGTAACGCAGCCGGACAAGCGGGTCGCGCGCCACCACGATGGGCCATTCCCACGTAAGCAGCTTCTTCTCCCGGAGTCCGTGCCGGCTGAGGAACTCCCGGTCGCGCTGGGGCGGCTTGTAGTAGCCGTAGAGGGGGAGCATCGAGAACGAACCCGCGGCGCCGACGAACGTCAGGTGGAGGCCGTTGGTCGTGAGCCGCACGCGATGCGGCCTTCGCTGGAGAAACACCGCCCACGGACTGTCCCACTCCTCCCAGCCCTGCGCGCCCGGGAAGCCGACCAGCAGCCAGTTCTCGCCCATCTGGTCGCCGGTGAATCCCCTGCCCGGGTGCGCCACCGCGATGCCGGTGGGTGACGACCATGCGAGGAAGACGGGCGCGCCGAGGCCGATGCGCTCCAGACCCGCGAACAGGGTCACGGACGCCTCCGTCGTGTGCCACAGCGTCGCCGGCGAGAGTTCCGACTGCAGAACCTGGAGGCGCGCCGCGCCCGGAGGGGTCGGCGGAAGAGGAACACGCGCCGGTTCGTGCTGGTGATCCCGCGCCGCGTGAAATTCCGGGATCGGATCGTAGAGGCCGGTGGCCGGGGCGTCATCCCGGCCGCAGCCGGCCATGACAAGCAGCGTCAGCGCGAGGATGCCGCCGCTCCACGCCGGCAACAGGGACGCGCTGGATTTCAACCGTGATTCACCGCGCCCGCCGGCGCACAACATTCTCATTCCTCGGTCGGCAGCCGGTAGGCCGCAGCCTCCCGGTGGTTCCGCACGAGCAGAATGCTGCCGGAAAGCGCGGGCGGATTCCACGTCTTGCCTTCCACGGCCTTGAAGCGGGTGAGCTCGAGGAACTCGTCGGGCACGGCCGCGACCAGCACCACGGCGCCATCCTCCGCGGTCAGCAGGATGACGTCCTCGACCAGCAGAAGCTGGCCGTGTCCGTAACGCTCGCCCTGCCACCGCCGGGAGCCGTCCGCGAGGTCGATGCAGACGAGTCGTCCGTCATCCAGCCCATAGGCGCAGCCATCCTTCAGGAGGATGTTGGCAAACTTCGACTTCAGCCGGATCGACCGCCAGACGAGGCGGTCCGCCGACCAGCCGCCCCCGGGATCGCGCGTGATCTCGACGAGCCGCGATCCGGTGCCGTACCCGCTGCTGATGAGCACCCGGTTGGTGCCGACCACGCGCGGGTCCGTCACGTGCGGATGCCCCGGATCCCACGGGTACTCCCACAGACGCTCGCCGGTCGAGGGATCATGCCCGGCGGCACCCGTCCGGGAGAAGGTCAGGATCTGAGGCATGCCGAGCAGCGACTCGACGCGGGGCGAGCTGTAGTGCGGCTCCGAATCCCCGCCGGTCCACGCGAGTGCGCCCGTCTCGATGTCGTAGGCCGCAAGGGAATGGCCGCGCGCTGCGCGGGGCGCCACGACCACCACCTTTTCCAGGACCAGCGGAGAACTGCTGATGCCCCACTCCATCGCGGAGGGGGACGCATCGGGCACGGTCCGGGTTCGCCACACGAGGTCTCCGGTCTCGAGCTCGAGGCACGTCAGCCAGCCGGTGCCGCCCAGGGTGTACACCCGGTCCCCGGCGATCGTGGGGGTCGTGCGCGGCCCGATGCCGCCCACCGGGTTGTCGTAGCGCCCCTTTTCGGAGTGTTCCCAGATGATGCGGCCGGTCGTGAGTTCGCGGCAGGTCACCCGTTCCTCGTCGCCGGCCTGTTCCTGCGTCACGGCCTTTGAGCCCGCGATCGCGAACCCGCCATAGCCTTCCCCGACGGGTTCGCGCCACAGCGGGACGGGAGGCTGGGCGGTCCAGTCCCGCGCGAGGCGCACGCCGGTGATCACGCCGTCGCGGTTCGGCCCGAGGAACTGGGGAAAATCGAACCGCGGCTCGTCCGGCGGTCGGGGCTCCGGGGCCGCCGCGGCCGTGTCCGGGGCCGGTGTCGAGGTCGCGGCGGTTCGCCATCTCGGCTCGAGGATCGGCACGAGGTCGCCGGTCACACCTCCGAACCGGAACAGCGCCGGAACCAGCGCCACCGGCGCGAGCATCACCGCGAGCACCGCGAGCCGCACCTTCCCGGGCATGCGCGAGAACAGGGCGGCCCAGACAAGCAGGCATCCGAATCCCGCGACGCCCGCGCTGACCGAGCTGGTGACCTTCCACTGGCGCGAGACATCGAGGAGCAGCCACACCACGAGCCACCATGCGACCACGGCGGACACGATCACGATCGCGGGCCACCAGCGCAGCCCGCGGGAGTCATCCCTCCGTCTCATTGCGATCCTCCATGAAAGGCCACGAGCGTCTCGCGAAGGGCGGCAACCTGCTCCGCCGTGTGCTCGCTCGACAGGGCGAACCGGAAATACTCCGGCGCCGGCCCGTTGGGATACGCGATCCGGCACGGGTAGATGCCGGCGTCGAGCAGCATCCGTGTGAGACGCCGCACGGCGGCGGGGCTGCGCGGGGCCAGGCTGAACATGGGCCCGGGTCCCTCGGGGATGGAGGCGCCCGCGGTGCGAACCGCGCCCTTCACTTCCTTCGCCGAAAGGGCAAGACGCCGGCGGCGTTCCCTGCCCTCGACCCGCAGGACCTCGAGCGCGGCGCGGACGCCCGCCGCCGAGGGAGGCGGCACCGCCGTGTTGCCCGTGATGATGCGGCTGCGGTCGAGCACCCGCGCCCGGAAGCCGGGGGGACCCACGATCACGCCGCCATAGCAGCCGAGCGCCTTGCTCAGTGTCGCCGTCAGCACGATGCGACCGACCGGAACGCGGCAGTGCTCGAGCGTTCCGCGCCCGCGCGCGCCGAGCGCGCCCAGCCCGTGCGCGTCGTCCACGAGCAGCACCGACCTGCGGGGGAGCACTTCGAGGTACTCCGCGAGGGGCGCCACTTCGCCGCTGTGGCTGAAGAGTCCGTCGGTCATGACGATCGCCCTGCCGCGTCCGATCGCCGCGAGCTCCCTGCCGAGCGCGGCCGGGTCGCGGTGCGCGAACCGCCGCACCGGCAGTCCCGTCAGGGCGGCGGCATCCACGAGGCAGGCGTGGGCGCGTTCGTCGAGCAGCACGTGGGTGTGATCCGGCGCGAGCGCCTGCGCGGCGGCCAGCGGTGCGAAGTATCCACAGGAGGTCAGCAACGGGTCCGGCACGCCGAAGAACCGGGCGAGGTCCCGCTCGAGCAGGCCGTACACCGGTGAGTTCCCTGTGGTCATGCGGGACGCGCAGGCGCTCGGTCCGTACTCGTCCACCGCCCGGGCGCACGCGGCGCGGACCTCCGGGTGCCAGGACATGCGCAGGTAATCGCTGCCGCCGAAATAACTGAGCCGTCGTCCGCGATACAGGACCCACGTGACATCGACCTGCCGTAGAACCGGTGCCTCTCGCACGCGCGTATTCAGCGCCGGCCCGCTTCAAAGACCAAGCATTTCACGGAAGCGCGGGTCCCGGCGGCCCGGGCCCTGCGCCTGCAATCCCGCGTCATGGCGGCCGCGAATATCTGTGGATCTGCCCGGGCCTTCCGCGCTAATCCGACACCCGTGAAACGGAGGGACTGGCGCATCGGCGTGCTCGGGGCCGGGTTCATCGTGAACGACTGCCACATGGCCGCGTACCGGAAGGGCGGCCTGAACGTCACCGCGATCGCGGCGCGGACGCGGAACCGTGCGGAGGAGGTCGCGCGCCGGCACGCGATTCCCACGGTGCACGAGTCGCCCGACGCGCTGCTGGACGATCCCACCATCGAGGTGCTCGACATCGCCGTTCCGCCGCACGCGCAGGCCGGACTGATCCGCGCCGCGTGTGAGCGCCGGACCGTGCGCGGCATCCTCGCGCAGAAGCCCCTGGGGGTGAATTACGCCGAGGCGCGCGGTCTCGTGGAGGCGTGCGAAAGGGCCGGGATCATCCTGGCCGTGAACCAGAACATGCGGTACGACCCGAGCGTCCGTGCCGCCCACGAGCTGCTCGCGGGGGGGCGCCTTGGCGAACCCGTCATCGCGACCATCGACATGCGCGCGATCCCCCACTGGATGCCGTGGCAGAGGGAACTGGGGTGGGTGACCCTGCGCATCATGTCCATTCACCACCTCGACTGCTTCCGGTTCTGGTTCGGTGATCCGGACCGGATCTACTGCAGTGTTCGTCCCGATCCGCGCACGTCGTTCCCCCACGAGGACGGCATCGCCGCCTACATCCTCGAGTACGGATCAGGCCTGCGATGCGTGGGCCTCGACGACACGTGGACCGGCCCCGCGAAGGAAGGCTGCCCGTCCGACCTCCGCATCGAGTGGCGGATCGAGGGCACCAAGGGCCTCGCGATCGGGGACATCGGCTGGTGCCACGATCCCTACACGACACCGAGCACGATCCGATGGGCGGCGCGGGGCGACTCCGATTTCCATCGCCCCGCGCTGAACGGATCGTGGTTCCCGGACGCGTTTCTCGGGACGATGACCCAGCTTCTCACCGCGCTCGAGGAGGACAGGGAGCCCGAGATCAGCGGACGCGACAACCTGCGGACCATGGCACTGGTCGAGGCGGCCTACCGCGGGGCGGCGGAGCGCAGGGCGATCGAGCTGCGCGACATCCTGTAGGCGCGGGGCACTTGCGGCTTCCGCATTTCCCGTCGAGCGCCTAGTCTGCCCGCGGATGCAGCCCCCGCCCAGGGTCGCCGTCATCGGCACAGGATCGCTCGGCAAGGAACACGCCCGCATCTACGCCGAAATGGCGGCGGAGGGCGAGGTGGTCCTGACCGGGGTCTTCGACGTGTCACGGGAGACGGCCGCCGCCGTGGCGAGCCGGCTTGGCGTGCCCGTCTTTCCGACGCTCGCCGCCGCCGCCGAGTCCGCCGAGGCATTCTCGGTCGTCACGCCGACCTCCACGCACTTCGAGGTCGCCTCGCAACTGATCGAGCGCGGCGCCCATGTGCTGGTGGAGAAGCCGATGACCGACAACGCGGCGGATGCCACGACCCTCGTCGAGATGGCGCAGCGCCGCGGCTGCCTGCTGCTCGTGGGACATGTCGAACGTTTCAATCCCGTGTTCCAGCGCCTGCAGGAAGTCGCCCCGGAACCCAGGTTCATCGAGGCGCACCGTCTCTCGCCCTATCCGAAGCGCAGCACGGACATCGGCGTGGTGCTCGACCTGATGATCCACGATCTCGACGTGGTGCTCGCCTTCGTGAACTCGCCCGTGGTGGCGGTGGATGCGGTGGGCATCCCCGTCCTGAGCCGCAGCGAGGACATCGCGAACGCCCGGCTCAAGTTCGCCAACGGCTGCATCGCCAACCTCACCGCCAGCCGCGTGAGCACGGAGTCGATGCGCAAGATCCGCGTGTTCTCCTCGGGGCCGCAGCCGGCCTATGTCTCCCTCGACTACCGCGCGCAGACCGGTTACATTCTGCGCCTCGCCCGCGGGGAGGAGAAGGAAAGTTCCCTCTTCAAGAAGCTGCTGCATGCGCGCGACAGCTCCATCGTCGTCGAGTACGCCGGTCGCAAGATCGTGCGCGAGCCGGTCCCGATCACCCGCGAGGAACCGCTGAAGCTCGAGCTGCGGCACTTCGTTCGCTGCGTGCGCGAGCACGGCGTCCCGCTGGTCAGCGGCGAATCGGCCCGGCGCGCGCTCGAGCTGGCGTTCACCATCACGCGCCAGGTCGAGGCCCACGTTCCCCCGGGGTATGGCTGAGTCGTCCGGGGATTCCCCCATCGGCCCGGAGGCGGGCCACGGTCCCCCGCCCGCCGGCGCGCCGGCGTCGCCCGGGTCCGCGGTCCGCGCGAGACCCTTCGAGTTCATGCTGATCGCCGGGGAGCCGAGCGGCGACATGCTCGCCGGCGAGCTCGCCGAGTCCCTCCGCGCGGAAGTCCTCGCCCGCGGCGGCCCCCCGCCGGTCTTCTTCGGCGCCGGCGGCCCGCGAATGGCCGCGGCCGGGGTGGAGCTCAGACTGGACCTCACCCGCTACGCCATCATCGGGCTCGCGGACGTCCTCCGAAACCTGTGGCGGTTGCGCGGCATCCTGCAGGAGATGCTCGAACTGGCCCTCGAGCGCCGGCCGGACGCGATCATCTGCGTTGACTACGGCGGCTTCAACCGCCGCTTCGCGGCCGCCCTGAGACAGCGACAGCCGGAGGGCTGGAGGCCGCGTCTCGTGCAGTACGTCTCCCCCCAGGTGTGGGCCTCGCGCCCGGGCCGCGCCCGCACCCTCGCGCGCGACCTCGACCTCCTGATCAGCATCCTTCCCATCGAACAGCCGTGGTACGCCAGGCGGTACCCCGATTTTCGCGTGGAATTCGTCGGACACCCGATCGTGGATCGGCACCCGGCCGCCCGGGAATCCGCGCCGATCGCCTCCGGCCCCGAGGAGCCGCCGCGCGTGCTCCTGCTGCCGGGAAGCCGGCCCTCCGAGATCGCCCGCCACTGGCCGCTCATGACGGCCGCCGCGCGCATCGTGCAGCCCGCCCTCCCCGCACGATGGACCGCCGTGTTCATCGACGAATCCCTCAAGGCCGCCGCGCTCGCCATCGACGATGCCCGCGGTTTCCCGCTCGAATGCAGGATCGGAGGGCTCGGGGAGGAGCTCGCGCGCTCACACCTCGCGATCGCCTCCACCGGCACGGTGACCCTCGAGTGCGCCCTCTGGCGCGTGCCCACGCTCGCCATCTACAAGGCGTCGTGGAGCACCTATCAGATCGCCCGACGCATCATCCGGGTGCGCCACCTCGCGCTTCCCAACCTGCTCGCCCCGCGCGCCGTGATGCCGGAGTTCCTTCAGAACCACGCCACGCCCGAGGCGATCGCCGATGAGATCCTTCGCCTTCTGCGCGATCCCGGCCGTCGCGAGGAAATGCGCGAGAGACTGAGCCACGTGGTCACCCAGCTCGGGCCGCCCGGAGCCTCCCGCCGTGCCGCGCAGGCGATCCTCTCGCTGTTCCCGACGCAACCCGCGGCGGCCTGAGCGGACGATCATCCCGCACGCATCCGGGCCGGGGTTCGCGCCGATCACGCGGCGTGCCCACGGCGTTCCCTGCCGGGCCGGGCGCGGGCGCCCGGCCCGGGCAAGGCGGCGTTGACGGGACTCGCGGCGATCCGCAGTTTTCCTGTTCCCCCGCCTGCGGCGGTGGCGATCCTATGAGCAGCAACGGCAACGATCCCTTTTCGACTCTGCGAACCTTCGACGCGGGCGGCGGCGTGCAGGCCACGCTCCATTCGCTTCCTGCCCTCGAGGAGGCCGGCGTAGGGCCGGTCTCGCGCCTGCCCGTCTCGATCCGCCTCGTGCTCGAATCCGTGCTGCGGAACTGCGACGGGCGCACCGTTCACCCCGAGAACGTCCGCGCGCTGGCGAACTGGAAACCGAATGCGCCCCGCACGGAGGAGATTCCGTTCATCGTCGCGCGCATCGTGCTGCAGGACTTCACGGGCGTCCCGCTGCTGGTGGACCTCGCCGCGATGCGCTCCGCCGTGGCCGCGATGGGCCGCGACCCGCGGCTGATCGAGCCGCTCGTGCCGGTGGACCTCGTCGTCGACCATTCGGTGCAGGTGGACTTCTTCGGCTCGCCCGAGGCGTTCGCGCGCAACCTCGAGCTCGAGTTCCAGCGCAACCGCGAACGCTACCAGTTCCTGAAGTGGGGCATGCAGGCCTTCAACACGTTCAAGGTCGTGCCGCCCGGGATCGGCATCGTGCACCAAGTGAACCTGGAGTACCTCGCCAAGGGCGTCCTGTCCGGGCCCGCGCCGGCCGGCAGCCCGGGCCCGCTCTACTACCCGGACACGCTCGTCGGCACCGATTCCCACACCACCATGATCAACGGCCTCGGCATCGTGGGCTGGGGCGTGGGCGGCATCGAGGCCGAGGCGGGCATGCTCGGGCAGCCGGTGTACTTCCTCACTCCCGACGTCGTCGGCGTGCGCCTCACGGGCGCCCTGCGCGAGGGTGTCACCGCGACCGACCTCGCGCTCACGGTCACCGAGCTGCTGCGCAAGACGAAGGTCGTCGGCAAGTTCGTCGAGTTCTTCGGCCCGGGCGCGGCCGCGCTGCCCGTCGTGGATCGCGCCACCATCGCCAACATGGCGCCCGAGTACGGCGCCACGATGGGCTTCTTCCCGATCGACGGCGAATGCGTCCGCTACCTGCGCTCGACCGGCCGCAGCGAGGAGCACTGCAGGGCCTACGAGGCCTACTACCGCGCGCAGGGCCTCTGGGGATCCCCCGATCTCGGGCAGATCGATTACTCGCAGGTCGTGGAGCTCGATCTCTCGTCGGTCACGCCGAGCGTGTCGGGACCCCGCCGGCCCCAGGATCGGATCAACCTTCCCGATCTCAAGCCGACGTTCCTCGCGTCCCTCACCCGCCCGGTCACGGAGGGCGGCTTCGGCCGGCCCGCGTCGGACCTCGACAAGATCGTCCCCCTCCGCACCGACGGCGGCGAATCCTTCCACCCCGGCGGCGGAAGCCAGGAGTTCACGAGCCCGGCCCCGGCCCTGCGCAGCAACATCAACCCGGACACGGAACGGGAGATGGCAAACAACCGTCCCACCCCGGATTCGACGGAAGGCTCGTCCGCCCCGAGCCTCGGAGGCGGCACGCTGCGCCATGGCAGCGTGGTGATCGCGGCGATCACGAGCTGCACCAACACGTCGAACCCGAGCGTGATGCTCGGCGCCGGATTGCTCGCGAAGAAGGCCGTGGAGCGCGGGCTCCGCCTCGCCCCCGGCGTGAAGTCATCCCTCGCCCCCGGCAGCCGCGTGGTCTCGGAGTACCTCGAGAAGACCGGCCTCCAGGAATACCTGGACCGCCTCGGGTTCAACACCGTGGGTTACGGCTGCACGACGTGCATCGGAAACTCCGGTCCGCTCCATCCCGCCATCGAGGACGCGATCGTGGCCAACGAACTGGTCGTGGCCAGCGTCCTGTCCGGCAACCGCAACTTCGAGGCGCGCATCCACCAGAACGTGAAGGCAAACTTCCTGATGTCACCGCCGCTGGTGGTGGCGTTCGCCCTCGCGGGGCGCGTGGACATCGACCTCACGAAGGAACCGATCGGCCATGGAACGAATGGGCCGGTCTTCCTCAAGGAGATCTGGCCCTCGCTCGCTGAGATCCGCGATGCAATGGCCTCGGCGCTCTCCCCGGAGGTCTTCCACCGCCTCTATGCGGACTTCGCCGCCCAGAATCCCAAGTGGAACGAGATCCCCGCAAGCACGGGCGAGGTGTACGCCTGGGACGAGTCCTCCACGTACATCCAGCAGCCTCCCTTCTTCGAGGGCTTCTCGATGCAGCCGCTCGAACCCGGCGACATCCACGACGCGCGCCCGCTCGGCATCTTCGGGGACTCGGTCACCACCGACCACATCTCGCCCGCGGGCGCCATCCGGAAGAACTCGCCCGCCGGCCAGTACCTCGTCGAACGCGGCGTGGACTTCGCCGACTTCAACAGCTACGGGAGCCGCCGCGGAAACGACCGGGTGATGACGCGGGGAACCTTCGCCAACGTCCGCATCAAGAACCTCATGCTCCGCGGCGAGGAGGGAGGGTACACCCTCTGGTTCGATCCCAGGTCGCCGGAGGCGAAACCCGAGCGCCTCTCGATCTATGACGCCGCGATGCGCTACCAGCAGGCGGGGGTGCCGCTGGTGGTCATCGCCGGACACGAGTACGGCACCGGATCGAGCCGCGACTGGGCTGCCAAGGGAACGCGGCTGCTCGGCGTGAAGGCCGTCGTGGCGCAGAGCTACGAGCGCATTCACCGTTCCAACCTCGTCGGCATGGGCGTCCTCCCCCTGCAGTTCCGGGAGGGCACGAGCGCCGCCTCCCTCGGCCTTGACGGCAGCGAACGCTTCGACGTGCTCGGCATCAGCGGCTCCCTCAGGCCGCAGCAGGAACTGACCCTGCGCATCACCCGCGCGGACGGGCGCACCGAGACGATCCCCGTGATCTGCCGCGTGGATACTCCGATCGAGGTGGAGTACTACCGCCACGGCGGGATTCTGCCCTTCGTTCTCCGGCAGCTCGTCTCCGGCGCGGCGAAGCAGGGCTGATCGCGTGATCGAACGGAAAGAAGCCGGGCGGCGTTTCCGCCGCCCGGCCCCTTCCCTGCACCGCAGACCCGCTGTTCAGCGCTGGTTTCGCACCTCGAGCTGATTGTCGATCCGTGCCGCGTCCTGCAGCTGCTCCGCGATGCGCTGCACGGCCGCCTTCTCCTCCTCGGAATCCACCGGCCCGCGGAGAGTCACCTTTCCACCCTCCGTGATGATTTTCACGTTCCGGGCATTGAACGACAGATTCTCGTCGTCCATGAGAGCCCTGCGGATCTGCGCCGTGGTGTTCAGATCCGCCTGATTGTTCCCCTGGTCCAGCGGCGTGACCGCTCCCTCCTGACGGTCGCGCACGTTGACCCGTGTGTTATCCGCCTCCGCGCCAATCTGGTTCTGATCGGACACCTGCGGCTGCGCAACCGCGGCCTGTCCCCCGTTCCCATGGGACTCCCGGCCGTCATCATAGTGGAAGTACGGATCCACATTGAACGCGCGGTAGGACTGTCCCACGTAGGTGTTGTCCTCCTTCGGCCACTCGCCGCGGCTGAAGTTCGGCGCTGCCTGCAACTGCTCGCGCGTCGCGTTGAGCCGGAGGACCTTCGAGCCTTCGTCCCACCGGAACGCTCCGGGAGGAACCGCGCTCAGACGGTCACCGATCCCGAGAAAGCCGCCTGAGGACACGATCATCGTCGTGATGCGGCCGTTGGCCATATCCACGCCGATCTCGTGAATCTTCCCGATCTTCTCACCCGAGGATCCCTGCACCTCCATGCCGATCAGGTTGCTCGCGAGGTGGTACTGGGCGCCGGTCGTGCGCGCCTGGGTGGTTGAGTCGTCCTCCCCGCGGACGAGCACGCGATCCGACTCACCCGGCCGCTCGATGTCCGTGGAGTCCTGGCGGTCATCCGCGCCGGCATCTGACTTCTGCGTCGCGGCGTACTCGTGCCCCGAGGCCTGAGGCTTCTGCTGCCCGTTGTATGCCTGGAGGACCTGGGCGACGGACTGTTCACTGAGCCGGGACGTGTCGAGCTTCGGCGCCGATTCCAGCTTGGAGTGGATGATGCGAAGGCTGCGCGCCCCGTTGTCGGAGCTGGTCAGGCCCATGTCGGGCGAGAGTTCCGTGATCGGCACGGCGACCTCGTCGGCGCCGATCCCGAGGATCCCTCCCACCTCGAGGACCGCGAGAACCACCCGCCCGGAGTTGAGATCCATGACGAAATCACTGACTTCCCCGACCTCCTCACCGTGGGTTCCCTTCACGTCGAATCCCATTAGTTCGGACGCCTTGTTGATGCGTCCGAGGTAAGGAAGATGTCCTCGCGAACTCACTTCGCCGCTGGCATAAGCCTTTTGCTGCTGTATCTCGGAATTCCGGAGGGTGTCCTGGGGGGTGCGGGCATCCTGATCCTGCCGAGGCTCCGACTGCGTGGGAGCCGGCAGGCCGTCAGACTCCTGCGCCGGCCGTGACGGATCCTGCTGCGAGTGTTCCGGCGGGCTCGTGGTCCATTGTTCACGGTCCACGCCGGGCTGATTTTCAACGGGTGCCAGCTCGTTCTGCGCGGGCTGGGACTGCTGCAGTGCCTCCCGCTGCAACTGCTGGCGCTGATTCCTGAGCTGCTGTCTCTGCTGCTCTTCCAGGGTGGGCGCAGGGTTCTGCGCGACGACGGGGAGAGCGAGTACCGCGGCCGCGATCGCGGGCGTGATGAATTTGAAGCGCTTCATGTGTGATCCTTGGTTCGTGAGTTCGTGGCCCCGGCGGAACGAACCGCGCGGAGACCGATGTCTCTTACAAATCCCGAGGAAGCGGATTGGATGCCAACGCATCCGATGATGCCACAGGCCACTGCCGCCCAGTGGGTTGGGAGGTCGGGCGCCCCGGCACGGAACGGACCGGGCGTGCAGATTGCGGGCGATTTCCGGAGCGGCGGACTGCAGGATCGGGCGGATTCCGCGTCTTGCGATGGCTCGAGGGCCGGGGATGGCCGCTGAAACGCGACGCACCGCCTCGGCGGAGCAGGTCCGGCCGGCCGGGGCGATGCGCGGCGGGAGGAGGGAGCCTCCCTGCGCTACAGTCCGAGCTTCTTGCGCTTGCGGTAGAGCGTGGCCTGGTCGATGCCGAGAATCTCCGCCGCCTGGGCGAGGCTCTGGCTCGCGGCGAGGACACGCCGGATGTGCCTCTCCTCGAGCTGCTCGAGCGAGAGCAATCCCTCCTCGGGCGCAGGCTGGCCCGGTTCCGGGTTCATCTCCGGACCTCCTCGGACCTCGGCGGGCAGGTCATCCGGGGTCACCTGCTCGCCGGGCGCGAGGATGGCGGCGCGCTCGATGCAGTTGCACAGCTCGCGCAGGTTGCCGGGCCACGTGTGGCGCAGCAGGCACTGCGCGGCCTCGTCGCTGAAGCCGCGGAACTTGCGGCCGCACTGCGCCGCGAAATGCCGAAGGTAATGTTCGGCGAACCGCAGCAGGTCGCCCTGGCGCGCACGGAGCGGCGGCATCTCGACGGCGATCACGTTGAGCCGGTAGTACAGGTCCTCGCGGAACGCGCCCTCGCGGATGCGCTGCTTGAGGTCCCGGTTGGTGGCGGTGATGACGCGGACATCGGCGCGCCGGGTGACATTCTCGCCGAGGCGCTCGTACTCGCGTTCCTGCAGGAGACGAAGCAGCTTGGGCTGGATCTCGAGGGGCAGGTCGCCGATCTCGTCGAGGAAGAGCGTTCCGCCGTCCGCGGCGCGGACCTTGCCCCAGTGATCCTTGACGGCGCCGGTGAATGCCCCCTTCACGTGTCCGAAGAGCTCGCTCTCGAGCAGTTCGCGGGAAAGGCTCGGGCAACTGACGGTGACGAACGGCTTGTCGGCGAGATGGCTTTTCTCATGGAGCGCGCGCGCGGCGACGCTCTTGCCCGTGCCGCTTTCGCCAAGGATGAGGACGGAGGCGGGCGTGCTGGCGGCGCGGGTGAGGATCTCCATGACCCCGCGCATGGTGGGCGTCTCGAAATCGAACAGCGGGGTTGGCGTGCGGGCCCGGCTTTCGCGCATCTCCTCCTCGAGGGCATCGATGCGCCTGCCGAGCTGCTGGATGCGGCTGAGCCGCGCGAAGACGGTGAGGAACTGTTCCCGCGTGAAGGGTTTCTCGAGGTAATCGACAGCCCCGCGGCGCATGGCCTCGACGGCTGTCTTCACGCTGCCGGCGGCGGTGACCATCACGACGGGCAGTTTGGGATGCGCCTCCATGATCTTCGAGAGAACGCTGAGGCCGTCTTCCGAGCCGAGGTTGAGGTCGAGGAGGGCGGCGTCGAAGTTGTCCTCCTTGAGGCGCATGTGGGCGGCCTGCCCGGTGCTGGCGCCTTCGGCGTGATGGCCGGCGTCCTCGATCATCATGCACGCGGCGTCCCGGAAGCTCTTGTCGTCGTCGATGACCAGGAAATCCATGTTATTCAGGCGTTGAGGCGAGAGGGAGTTTGACAATGAAACAGGTTCCGCCGCCGGGCGCGCCGGTGCACGTGATCGTCCCGCTCATGGCGTTGACGAGCTTCTGCACGATGCTGAGCCCGAGGCCGGTGCTCGGTTCGCCCCCGGTCGGGCGCGCGGACAGGCGCGTGTAGCGGCGGAAGAGCCGCTCGCGGTCGGCGGGTGTGATGCCCGGCCCCTGGTCCTGCACGCTGATCTCGGCGGTGGTGCCGATGCGCTTGGTTGCCACGCGGAGGACGCTGCCCGGAGGCGAGAACTTCACGGCGTTGGAGATGAGGTTGTCGAGGACCTGGCGGGTCGCGGCGGTGTCGCCGCGGACGAGCAGTCCGCCCGGTTCGAATGTGCGTTCGACCTTCTGGTCCTTCTGCTGGGCGGCCTCGAGGTAGTTGTCGACCGCCTGCTGGGCGATGCCGTTGAGCTCGATGTTCGAGAGCTCGACCTTGTTCAGGCCGTGGTCGCTCGCCGCATTGGCGAGGAACTCGCGGAGGAACGTCAGCGTGCGGCCGCTCGCGCTCGCGAGATGGTTCGCCATCTGGCGGAGCCTCGGATCGGCGTCGCCGCCGAGGCGGTCACGCAGGAGCTGCGCGGTCATGTGCATGCCGCCGACGTGGTTCTTGAGGTCGTGCGCGAGAATGCCGAGCAGTTCCTCCTTGTCCTCGGCGAGACGCTTGAGGCGGTCCCGAGCCGCCTTCAGGGCCAGGTGCGTCTGCACGCGCAGCAGCAGCTCGGCCTGGTTGAAGGGCTTGGTGATGTAGTCCACGCCTCCGCACTCCAGCGCGCGGACGATGAGGTTCTTCTCGTCGGCGGCGGAGAGGAAGATGATCGGCGTCTCGGCGAATCCGGGCTGCTCCCGGATGCGGCGGCACACCTCGAACCCGTCCATGCCCGGCATGAGCACGTCAAGCAGGACGAGGTCGGGGGGCCGGAGGCTGAGGCGCTTCAGCGCCGTGTTGCCGTCCGCGGCGGGAATGATCTCGTATCCGAGCTTTCCAAGGGTCGAGCCGAGCACCTGGAGGTTCGCCGGCTGATCGTCCACGATCAGCAGGCGCTGGGGGTTCTGTTGGGTCATCCCGGTCGAGTCCATGTTGAATCAGACCGACTGACGTTCGACCTCGCTCACCAGTGCCGGAAAATGATCGAGGCCATCCTCCAGCTCCGGGATCGCGTAGGTCTCGCACTTCTCGATGAGCGACTCGCCGTACGCGAACACGGGTTCGCATGCGTATTCGCGGCCGAGGCGCACGAGGCCTTCCGCGAACGCGCGCACCTCGAGCAGCGAGAGCCCCTCGCGCACGGTGGTCCACTGGTTCACCTGGAGCTCGCGCAGTTTCACGGCGAGCTCGGCCCACTGCTGCTTCCCCTCCTTGGGCAGACGCGACTGGAGGGCGCCCGCCACGGGGGCCTCCGGTTCCGCGGCGCGGGGGAGGAAGTGCGTGAGCTCGTCGAACAGCATCTTTCGCGAGAAGGGTTTCCGAACGCAGCCGCTGAAGCCAGCCGGCGCCTCCGGCTCGTCGTCCAGGGAGGCGGACGCGGTCACGGCGATCACCGGCAGCAGTTCGAGGCCGGGGATCCTCCGAATCTCCTCGAGGGCCTCGCGCCCGCCGAGTCCCGGCATCCGGAGGTCCATCAGCACCACGTCGGGGCGCAGGGCACGGGTTTTCTCGATCGCCTCGCGGCCGTCCGCGGCGAAGTGCAGGGTGTGCCGCGATCCCTCGAAGAGGCTGGCCAGAAGCTCGCGGTTCATGCGGTTGTCGTCCACCACAAGAAGGGTGGCGGGCTCGAAGACGTCAAAGTCCACGGGCGGATCACAGTCGGGACCCGGCGTCGCGGGCAGGCGCACGGACAGCGGCACCTCGGGGAAGCGGAGGTGGAAGGTGGTCCCCTGCCCCACGACGCTCGCGAGGGCGATCTGGCCGCCCATGGCCTCGGTGAGCCGCTTGACGATGGCGAGCCCGAGGCCGGTGCCCTCCTTTTCCTCCGTCCGGCGGGGATCGGTCTGGACGAACGGCTCGAAGATCGCGTCGAGCTGTTCCCTCGGGATGCCGCAGCCGGTGTCCTCGACGTCGATGAGGAGCGTCACGCGGTTCTGCGGGCCGGGCCGCTGTTCCCAGTCCACCACCACCTTGACGAAGCCGTCGGAGGTGAACTTCACGGCGTTTCCCACGAGGTTCACGAGCACCTGGCGGAGGCGGGTGCGATCCAGAAGGAGCGCCCGCGGCACGTCGTCGGCCACCTCGCACAGGAGCTGCACCCCCTTGCGCGCGGTCTGCTCGGTGAACACGGTCCGAACGAACTCGCAGATCTCGCGCGGATCGGTAGGCTCCGGCTGAAGCTGCATCACGCCCGCCTCGATCTTGGACATGTCGAGGACGTCGTTGATGAGCTGAAGCAGGGAACGGGCGCTGGCCCGCAGCGAGGTGAGGTACTGCTGCTGCCGGGGTTCCTTGAGTTCCTCGGCAAGGAGCTCGCTGAACCCGAGAATGGCGTTCATCGGCGTTCGGATCTCGTGGCTCATGTTGGCGAGGAACGCGCTCTTCTGCTCGCTGCTCCGCTCGGCCTTCAGCTTGGCCTCGGCCAGTTCGCGCTCGCGCTTTTCATGGGCGAAGCCCACCCACGCGAGATGAAAGGCGAACAGCCCGGCGCCCACCCCGAGAAGCCCGGCCGTCAGGCTCGTGTAGATCGCGCGCTCGAGCTGACGCCGCGTGGCGGCGCCCTCCTGCGCAAGGAGGTTCGGTCGCACCTCCCGGACCTTCGCGATGAGACCGCGGACGCTGTCCATGGTCTCCTTGCTCTGGTCGGTGTTCATGAGTGCCGCGGCCGCCTCGAACCCCGATTCACGGCGAAGCTGGATGGACCGCCGCAGCTCACCGAGCCGCAGGTCGGCAAGACCGCGGAGGGCCACCACGTGCTGGATCATCTCGGGGTCCCTGGCGGCCAGTGCGGTCAGGAGCTGGAACTCGCGGGTGACGGTCTGTTCGGCCTCGTGGAACGGCAGGAGGTACGACTCCTTCCCGGTCACGACAAAGCCGCGTTCACCCGTCTCCGCGTTCAACAGCGCCCTCAGGATTCCATCGAACCGGTCGTTCATCGTCGCCGTGCGCACCCCGCGCTCGATGGTGTCCGCCAGCCTCTTCCACGTAACCCACGACAGAACGACCCCCGCGAGCGACAGGGTCACCCACAGGGCCACGAGTGGCACATGGATGCGGGCCCGGATTGCGGTCATCGCCACCCGGCGATCCCGCCGCGGCTGCTCGCTGCAGCGGTCGCCCGGCGTCGAAAGTCTTAGCAGCGCCATCAGCATCGAGTCCATCCGCCCGGCGGAGTCCCCCGCCCCGACGCGACGACGATCCTGCGATCCCACGGATCCAGATCCCGATCCCGCGGGACGATCGGCCCTCCCGCAGCCTCCCGGAGAGGCGGCGGCTCAGACACGGCGTCGGCCGGCGACAAGCGAAATGATGAACAGCACCAGAAATACAACGAACAGGATCTTCGCGATGCTCGCCGCCGTTCCCGCGACCCCGGTGAAACCCAGCACACCCGCGATCAGCGCGATGATCAAAAAGGCAATGGCCCAGCTTAACATGGCAGTGGTTCTTTCGTGGATTGGCGCAGCCTCCGTCTGGCCTGGCGAAGCCGAAGGTCCGCCAGGGGCGCCAGGTCGCGGCGCGCGCGTTCCGACCTGCACCACAGGCGGTTCCTAGCGATTCCCGTTCCAGCGTGGCCGGCTCGCCCGCCCGCCGCGGCGAAAATCCAGGAAGACTTGAGGAACACATCTCGAAGGGGCTCGGGGCACCTGCGAAACAAGGCTGAGCCCGGCGACCGCGGGATCCGGAGCCGGCGGCGGATTACCCGGGTGCAGCCGTCCCGCGCCGCTCGAGGCGCCGCCGCCCCCTGCACTTTGCATGCAGCACCACCCGCGAAACCCGTGCAAAAGGCATCAGGCGATCCTCAAATTCCCGGGCGCGTTGCAACCGAAGGCGAATCCGGCGCAGTTCGGGCCGGGTTCGCGGCATCGGCGGTTCCGGCACGCTTCCTGCCAGAGAGCGTGCGCCTGGCTTCGCGGCCAGGTGGCCGGAGAGAAGTAGTCAACGAACGGCGGCCATGAACGCAGAGATGTTGAGGGGCAACTGGAAGATCCTCAAGGGACGCTTGAAGCAATGGCTGGCTCGCCTGACCGACAGCGACCGTCAGTTCATCCTCGGTAAGCAGGAGGAACTGTACGGCCGGATTCAGAAGCGGTCGGCGGGACAGCGCCGGCACCGCGTGCCACGCGGGGAACCGCGCTCCTGAACGCCGTTCAGCCGCTCCATCAAGGACCGCACCAAACGTCACAACATGATCAAGTCACTTATTCACCGGATGCTGCTCGCCTCGATCGTCGCATGTCTCGCCATCGCCGCGTCCGGTTGCCGCAACACTGCAGAAGGTGTCGGTGAGGACATGGAGGAAATGGGAGAGGACATCCAGCGGGAGCTGTAGGACGCAGCCCCGGGAACAACGAAAGGCGGCCGGGCGTCTGGCGATGCCCGGCCGCCTGCTCTTGCGGGAGTCAGCGGAGGCGGTCAGCCCGCGGCGACGCGGACCCACTTGTCCGTCTTCCCGCTCTTGAGGATCGCCTCGCAGACCTTCACCTCATGGTGGCCGTCATGGACCGTTGCGAAGAGAGGGTCCTTGACCCCGCCGCTGGCGATCGCGGTATACACCGCGCGGCAGTTCATCTTGAACGCATCCGGGAAACCTTCCGCGTGACCGCCGGGGTAGTCCGTGAACCCGGCGACGTCCTCCAGGAAGCCCGGGGTGCCGCGGAGGGAAACCTCGTTGGCGCCGTCGCGGCTGCCGTAGTGGATGGTGTTGGGTTCCTCGGAATTCCACCATGCCGACTTCTTCGAGCCGTAGATCTCGAGGCGCAGGCAGTTCTTGCGGCCCGCCGCCACCTGGGAAACCGTGAGGCTCCCGAACACCCCGTTCGCCCACCGGAGCAGCATGGCGGCGTAGTCCTCGGTCTGGACCGAGTAAGTCTCGTACTTCTGGTCGGCCGAGGCCTTCGCGTACGTCTGCACCTCCCCGATGGGCCGCTTGCGGTTCTTGTGGACCGTCTCGAGCTGCGCGTAGACCTCGTTGATGCGCGAGCCCAGGATGAAGGAGGCGGCGTCCATCCAGTGGGTGCCGATGTCGGCGACTGCGCGCAGCGCCCCGCCCTCCTTGGGCAGGAGGCGCCAGTTGTAGTCGGTGTCCTTGAGGAGCCAGTCCTGGAAGTAGCTGCCGTTGACGTGATAGATGGTCCCGAGGTCACCCCGCTGGACGGCGGCGCGAAGCTGCAGAACGGCAGGATAGAAGCGGAGGTTGTAATTGACCGCGAACACCTGCCTGGGCCGGGCGGCCGCGAGCCGGACAAGCTGCGCCGACTCCTTGGACGTCATTGCGAGCGGCTTCTCGCAGATGACATGCTTCCCCGCCTTGAGCGCGTCCATCGCATGACGCGCGTGCAGCTTGTTGGGCGACGCGATATGGACGACGTCCACCTCGGGATGCGTTGCCAGCTTCCGGTGGTCGAGATCGGTGATGGGATAGGGAATGCTCCACCGCTCCGCGACGGCCTTCGCGCGCTCATTGTCCACGATGGCGGTCACCTGCACGCCGAGTCGCTTCAGCGCCTCGATGTGCGCAGGTCCGATGAAGCCTGTCCCGATGATGCCTGCCCTCAGGCTGGTGATGGGTTGAACCATGTCAGTGTTTGTCAGTCAGTTCGCTGGATTGAGATTCGTGAGGATCCGCTGGCTCCAGAGGAGCGCCCGCGCGCTGTGATACGCGCCCTGCCACATCGAGCTGCGGGACTCACTGCCGGCCGGCGATCCGTCGGCCTGCCGCGTCGCCCACCAGCCGCCGTCCGGCGCCACCTGGTGGCGCTCGATGAAGTCGAGCGTCCGGGCAAAGATGCGGTAGTACTGCGGATTCCGGGTGAGACGGTACATCTCGAGCGTTCCGACGAGCGCCTCCGCCTGCACCCACCATTCCTTCCGGGTGTCATCCGCGGGTTCCGCCAGCGGGCCGGCATAATGGAAGCCGCCGTGCTCCGTGTCGAACCCGTGCGCGATGGAGTATCCCGACAGCGCCTCGGCCCAGGTTCGATACAGCGGCAGCGGCGAACCGATCGATCGCGCGGCGTCGAGGACGAGCCAGACGCACTCGATGTCATGCCCGTAGCTCGCGCGCAGATTGTTGCGCGTGTCCACCATGCGCCAGTCCGGAAGCCAGGCGTCGATGTTGCATGCGTACTCCGGATGGCGGACCGTCATCGTGTTGATCCGGATGAGCTCCTCGATCCGCATGCGCAGGCGCGGATCGGGCCACACGCGGTACAGCGCGGCGAAGGCCTCGAGCAGGTGAAGGTGCGTGTTGTAGGTCTTCGTCCCGATCGCCCCGATGTAGCCCGCGGCCGACGGGTCCGTCACCGGCCGCCAGTCCTGGTGAAAGAACTCGATGTAGCCGCCATTGCGGGCGTCGTACGCGCGCTGCTCCAGCAACTGGAAGAGCTCCTGGGCGCGGCGCAGCGGCACCGCCTCCCGGCTCGCCTGGTGGTACGCGACCAGCGCGTAGATCACGAACGCGTTGTGGTAAACATGCTTCCGCGTGTCGAGCGGTTCGCCCGTGTCCCGAACGGTCGAGTAGTACCCGCCCCAGCGAGGATCCCGGAAATGCCGTTCGAGGAAGCGGTACCCGAACAGCGCCGCCTCGATGGATGCATCGCGCTGAATGTTCTCCGACGCCAGGGTCGAGAAGAACCACAACTGCCGCGCCTGCATCGTCAGGAACTTCTCGTTGCGCCGCGCGAATTCCCCGTCGGCCCAGTCCTCGAGATACCCGCCGTGGACGACGTCCACCGACTTCGGCAGGTAGAAGGCCACGAGGCTCCGCAGGAGCAGGTTCCGGCATCGCGCGGCCTGCCGGGCCAGTTCGGCCGGCGATGGATCCGCGACAGGCTCCGCCCCGCGGGCCGGGAACCCGCCCCCCATGGCAACGACGAGAAAGGCGACAAGTCCAATCAGGCGCATGTGCGAGTGCGAGTTGTGCCTGCCTACGGCCAAACGCACCCCACGGTCAAGCTTCCGGGGTTCATCGGCGCGCGCCCGGGACGCCGGAACCTCCCAGGTCCTCCGCGCCGGCTGGCGGCGAAGCGGGCAATCTGCCACATATTGCCCGCCTGCTCGCGACCTTGAGAACCGACATCCGGATGATTCCGCCGCCCGGCGCGCCGCGGGCCGGACGCGAACGCGCCCAGGCCGCCGCCCCGCGGACGCACTCCTCGTGTCGGCTGATTTCACCCGACCCATCCCCGCGCATGCCATCCATCCGGGAACCGAATCCACACGCCGCCGCCACCCATGAAGTTCCGTTTCCACAAGACTGACCTCTGGCTGCCACGCCCCGTCGAGGAGGTGTTCGCCTTCTTCGCCGAAGCATCCAACCTCGATGCAATCACTCCGCCATGGCTCCGTTTCCGCACGCTGACTCCGCCCCCGATCGAAATGCGCGCGGACACGGAGATCGATTACAGCCTGCGCATCCGCGGCATTCCATGGCGCTGGCGCACCCGCATCAAGGCGTGGGATCCGCCGAACCGTTTCGTGGACGAACAGGTCCGCGGCCCGTTCCGCCGCTGGATCCATGAGCACACCTTCGAACCGCGCAACAACGGCACCCTGATCCGCGACCAGGTCCGCTATGCCGTTCCCCTCGACTTTCTGCTGCATCGATGGGTCGGCCCCGACATCGAGCGGATCTTCCAGTTCCGGGCGGACGAGCTGCGCCGCCGTTTCCCCGCCCCGCCATCGGGAGAGTGAGCGCCGTGCGCTCGCCGTCGCGCCGTCGTCGAGCCCCGCCCCGCCACCGGACGCGCAGGGCGCCCACGCGATGGGATTCACTCCCTCCCTGCGAAGCTCGGCGTCAGCCTGCTTCCACCCAATCCCGTGTTCTACAACGAGCGTCTCGAGCGGCGGATGGTGCGCACGCCCATCGAACGGATCCGGATCGAGAGACGCGCTCGAGCAACTTCACGAAGGATCCGCGAAGGAACGACAACCACTGAGAACTCGTCGGCCTCGATTCACGGTTCGATTTTCCCCCCTGGCCTCCGCGCTTCAGAATCCATTCCAGGCTTTCCCGTCCCGGCGGTGGTGCCGATGGCGGGACTCGAACCCGCACGGCCGTTTCCGGCCAGGGGATTTTAAGTCCCCTGTGTCTGCCATTTCACCACATCGGCGATGCCCGTCCCTTTCAGGCGATGGCGGAACGCCGTCCCCCTTCGCGACACCCTGTGCCGGATGGAAACCGGGGACCTCGCCGAGTGAATCGGGCGCGGTCGCCACGGGGCGGACCTTACCCGCCGCATTTCGGGCGCTGCAAGCGGGCTTGACCGATGGCTGCGCGTCGTGCGCGTTCGCACGCCGCGGCACGGGGGTCACATTCACGGCCGTGCGGCCCCCGCGGGTGCAGCCTCCACGAAGAGCCACGTGCGGCCCGCGGGTTCGATGCGCACCGGCACGCGGGCACGCGCCTGCGGGTCGAGCTCGTACTCCCTTGCGTCTCCGTCACGCTCCCGCACGAGGGCGCGTCCCTGCAGCCCCGCATAGTACAGCGGCAGGACCACGGTGCGCTCGACCGGGACGGGAAGGGGATTGTGTATCATGGCGAATGCCCGCACGCGCGAGGTGGGATTGACCTGCACGACGTAGTCAATGTCGCGTCCGTCCGCGCGGCGCGCGTGGATGATGTCGGACTCGAGGATCTCGCGGTTGCGCTTGTACCACTCCACCCACTTCTTCAACAGCTGTCGCGTCTCCTCGGAATCGTAGAGCCGCGGGCCGCGCCAGCACGCCTGCACACCGGTGCCGAACGTGTTGGCGAGGTGGGCCTCGTAGTCAGGGAGGTGCTCACGAAGGGGCTCGAGCGTCGCGGCAGGTCCGCCGCCGTGGTACTCGGTGAGCGGAACGAACATCCATCCGGCCGTTTGCGGCTTGGTCCATGTGCCGTCGAAGATGTTCTGGCGCGCGTGGATGAGCTGCTGGGCCCTCGGCAGGGACCAGTTCGTCTCGCGATATCCCATGCCCGTCTTGCTCCCGCCCGTGAAGAAGTAGTAGTCGGGCTGATTCACGTAGATCCCCTGGGAACGGCACCATGCGTAGAGATCGGCGCTCCGCCGCCACTGCACCCACTGCGAATCCGCAAGCCCGGCGTGGCCCGGATGATTCGTGGACGCGCAGATGTCGCCCGGGTACGGGCCGTCGTGCTCGAGCAGGGTCAGGCCGGTCTGGTGAAGGAAGTTCGCGAGTCTGCGGAGGTATTCACCGCCCCACTCGCTCGCCAGGCATGGGGCATGGCCGAAAATCGCGCCACCGGGGCGTCCCGTCTCAGGGTTGATGACGTCGTTCCGGTCGTCGATGTGGCGGCTGCTGAAGAGGGAGTAGGCACCCACCTCGATTCCCCTTGCGCGGGCGTACTCGACGTCCTCGCGGATCCGGGCGATGTACGCCGGGTCGTCGCTCTCCGCGTTGAGACCGCTGCCGAACGTGTAGATGATCATCTCGAACCCGACGTCGGCGCACTGATCCACGGCCTGCCGGAACACATCCCGGTCGGCGCTCCGCACGTGCATCATGATGGGATTCTCAGTGGACCACGGCGCGAGCAGGCGGTGCGCCCGGCGGACGGCGAGCCCCTGACGCTCGCGCTCGGTGGAGTCATGGACGACCAGCCAGACACGGAAGGAACGCAGGCTCTCGCCCGGTGCGAGGCGCACCCCGGGACCCACCGGCGGTTCGCACACGAGCACGCAGGGTGTCCGAAGGTGGTAGCTGACCTGGGTCGTGTATTCCGGGTCGTCGATCCAGCGCGCGACCTGGTTCCCCGTGACAAGGTCCATCCCCTTGAACATGTAGTCGCTGAGCACGGTGAGAGGCGGGGTCTGCCATGCGGAGCCCGGACGCTCGTCCACCGCGGACTCGGCCTCGACCGCCGCGAGCCGCTCGACGGCGAGCTGGTCCACGGTGATCACGCGGTCCGTGCCATTGCTCAGGGTCAGCCACTTCCCGATCACGGGCGCCCCATCGAGCAGTTCATAATGGATCTCCGCGCTCACGCCATCCGCGTCGCCCGTCCCGCGGAATGACAGGACCAGTTCGCGTCCGGCGGGCGGCCACGGGAGATCCGCGGCCCGGCGGACGCGTTTCCACGGGAACGGTGCCTCGATGGCTTTCACGCGAAAGGCGGAGAACTGAAAGGCGGCCGGATCGTTGGTCATCGCCCGGATCCATTCCTCGGTCAGGTAGCCTCGGTCGGGCTGCCCCCGGAGACCGCCGATGGCATGGCGCGTCCCGTTCAGGGTCACCACCGCCTCGGGCTCGATGGCCCGCAGGATCGTCTCCCCCGTCATGAGATTGTCGAAGCCGACTGTCGCGGCGTTGGGGGAGACCTGGATCACCCGGCGGAGGAGACCATTGTCGAGGACGATTCGCGTGCCGCCCGTCTCGCGATAGACTCCGGCCCGCTCCGCCGGCCTGTGGACGAGCCAGTCGCCAGGTACCGGACCGGGCGCGCGCTCGGGCCGGATCGGCAGCTCGGCCAGCCCCGCGGGAGCGGCGGCGGCACGAACGGTCAGCCAGAGAAACAGGCATGTGGACGGGTGGATCACGCGGCGCATCGGTGAATGCAAGCTGCTGGAGGGGTGCAGAATCAATCCTCGCGGACCTCGCCGGTGCCATGAAGGCCGCGGTCCACACCCGCGACTCCACGACGGAATCCTCCCGTTTTCTTCCTCGCCCTCCCCTTTCACAGACTTGGAGGGGCGCACGGGCGGATCACCAGGGCGCCATGCGTCGCATCCGGACTTGCGATTTGCCCGCGCCGTGCTGTCTGTTTGGCGCAGCTTGAACCCCCTGCCCGTCATCGCAGCAACGGTCCTCGCGCTTGCAGGTGCGCAGGGGGCGGATGCGTCGGCGGAACACTGGGCGCTGCGGCCGATTGGATCGCCGGAACCACCCGGGGTGCGCGATGCCGGGTGGCCGCGGTCGCCGATCGACCGCTTCGTTCTCGCCGGCCTTGAAGCAGGTCGTGCCACCCCCGCACCGGACGCGGATCGCGCGACCCTCTGCCGCCGGCTCCACTTTGATCTCACGGGGCTCCCTCCCACTCCCGAACAGGTGGCGAGGTTCGTCTCGGACCCCCGCCCCGACGCGGTCGAGCGGCTCGTGGACGAGCTCCTTGCCTCGCCCCGGTTCGGCGAACACTGGGCGCGCCGATGGTTCGACATCGTCCGTTTCGCGGAGTCGGTCACGCTGCGCGGCTTCATCTTCCGGGAGGCATGGCGCTACCGCGAGTACGTCATCGACTCCCTCAATCAGGACGTTCCCATCGACCAGTTCATCCGCGAACAGATCGCGGGCGACCTGCTCCCGGCGGACTCTCTCGCCCAGCGTCAGCGGCAGATCGTGGCGACCACGTTTCTGATGCTCGGGAACACCAATCTCGAGGAGCAGGACAAGCGGCAGCTCGAACTCGATTTCATCGACGAACAGATCGATGTCATCGGAAAGGCTTTCCTCGGCCAGACGATCGCCTGCGCCCGCTGCCACGATCACATGTTCGATCCGATCTCCACGCGGGACTACTACGCGATCGCCGGGATCCTGGACAATGTCGTCTCCCTCCGGCACGCCAACGTGTCCGCATGGATCGAGCAACCCCTGCCCCTCGCGCCGGAGGTCGAATCCAGGATTCGCCAGCACGAGGAAGCGATCGCGGGTCTCCGGGCGCGAATCGCAACCGTGACCGGCGAGCTGAACGCCGGCGCGCTGGCGCCGATCCCGGCGAAACAGCTTCCCGGCATCGTCATCGACAGCGCCGCCGCCGTGCGGGTCGGAGAATGGCAGCACTCCACGCACACGCGTCCTTACATCGAGGACGGCTACCTGCACGATCGCGACGAGGGCAAGGGCACAAAGTCACTCACCTTCCCGGTGAGCCTTCCCTCTCCCGGCGCCGCGGAGGTGCGCTTCGCCTACACGCCGGGTGACAACCGTGCCGACGCCGTGCCCGTCACGGTGTTTCATGCGCGTGGTGAAACCACCGTGACGATCAACCAGCGGCAGCGGCCGGATCTGCCGGGCGGCTTCGTGTCACTCGGCGTCTTCCACTTCGAGACGAACGGGTTCTCCCGCGTGCTCGTCTCGAACGACGACACGCGCGGCCATGTCGTCGCCGACGCCGTCCAGATTCTGCCCGTCTCCGGGGAGGCGTCCGCCGCCCCCGGGGTGGCATCCGACGGAACCGGCGATCGTGACGGGACGGCCGCCGGCACCCCGGATCCGGCCGCGGTGCTGAAGGAGCTCCAGCAGGAACTGCGCACGCTCGAGGCCTCGGGCCCCCGCCGGCCGATGGTAATGGCGCCGCGGGAGGCCACGAACATCATGGATCGTCCCGTCCTGCGGCGCGGATCCCACCATTCACCCGGCGAGGTCGTCCCGCGCGGCTTTGTCTCGAGCATTCCCGCCCCTCCGGACCTCGTGATCCCTCCCGGTGAGAGCGGCCGCCGGCAGCTCGCCGAGTGGATCGTCAGCGACGTGAATCCGCTCACCGCGCGCGTGCTCGCCAACCGCATCTGGCTCTGGTGCATCGGCGAGGGGCTGGTCCGGACGCCCGACAACTTCGGAACCACCGGCCTGCCGCCGACCCACCCGGAGCTGCTCGACTGGCTGGCGTCGCGCCTTCTTCGCGGCGGCCCGGATCGAGAGCCGTGGTCGCTCAAGGGACTCGTGCGCGACATCGTCCTTTCCCGCACGTACGCCATGGCCAGCTGCACGGACGAGGACACCCCGGACCCGGAGAACCGCCTCCTGGGCCGCGCCTTCCGGAAACGGCTCACCGCCGAACAGATCCGGGACGCGATGCTCATGGCCGGCGGAACCCTGCAGCTCGACGCGCCGGCCGGCCCCACCTACGCGCCCGACCGTTCAGCCGACTACGGATTCGAGGCGAACCTTGCCCTGCGCAGCGTGTATCTCCCGGTGTTCCGGAACGCGCTGCCGGACATCCTTGAGGCATTCGATTTCCCGCCCCCGGTGATGGTGACGGGGCGGCGTAGCGAGGCGACCGTGCCCACGCAGACGCTCTTCCTTCTCAACCATCCGTTCGTGCACGAGCAGGCCCGCGCCGCCGGCAGCAGGATCGCCGAGGTTGTCGGGTCCGGCGACCCGGCCCGGCTCGTTCGCCATGCCTACCAGACCGCGCTCGGCCGCGACCCGTCCGGCGAGGAACTGGATGCGGTGCTGCCTCTGCTCGATGAATCGACATCCCGCGGCGAAACCATGGCGGAGCTGATGCACGCCCTGTTCGCCTCCGCCGAATTCCGTCACCTGCACTGATCCCATCCGCCTGCCAAGACCCATGACGACCCCGCTGATGCTCTCCCGGCGCGCCGCCCTGCAGCGCGTCGCCTGCGGCTTCGGATGGCTCGCGCTCGCCGGTCTCACCGGGACCGCGGCTCCGGCCGGCATCCTTCCTTCGCCTCATTTCCGCCCCCGGGCGCGCCGCGTGATCTTCCTCTTCATGCAGGGGGGCCCGTCCCAGGTGGACACCTTCGATTACAAGCCGGCCCTCCTCCGGTATGACGGCACACAGATGCCGTTCGACGACGCGCGCACCATCGCAAACACCGGCCGCCGGGCAACCGACCAGCGAGTCATGCGGTCTCCGTGGAACTTCTCGCGCCATGGCAGATGCGGCCGCTGGGTGAGTGATCTCTTCCCGGAGGTCGCCCGGCATGTGGACGATCTCTGCTTCATTCACTCGCTGCAGACCGAGGGAGTGGCGCACGGTCCGGCCACCCTCTTTCTGCACACCGGCGCGACCTCCATGCCCCGGCCCAGCGTCGGCGCATGGGTCAGCTACGGCCTCGGCAGCCTCAACGCGAACCTCCCCGCCTTCGTCACCATCTCGCCCTCGCTCGGCAATGGGGGCGTACGCAACTTCTCCAACGCCTTTCTCCCGGCAATCCACCAGGGAACACCGATCGGCACCGCCGAGGTTCCCGCCGACCGCCTCCGCATCCCGCATCTCGGGAACGCGCGCCGCACCCACGAGCAGCAGAGACGGCAGTTCGAGCTCCTCCAGGCGGTCCAGAAGGCGCAACTCCGCCGCCACCCGGATGTTCCGGAGATCGAGGCGGCAATCGAATCCGCCGAACTCGCGTGGCGCATGCAGACGCACGCGCCGGACGTGCTGAACCTCGAGCGGGAGTCCGCGGCCACACGCGCGCTGTATGGGATCGGCCAGCCACACACCGACGGCTTCGGGCGCCAGTGCCTCATGGCCCGCCGCCTCGCGGAGGCGGGTGTGCGCTTCATCCAGGTCACCTACGGTGACAACTCCGCCAACCCGAGGTGGGACCAGCACGCGGACCTTCCCCGCCACGCCGATCACGCGCGCGCGGTCGATCGGCCCATCGCGGGGCTGCTCGCCGATCTCAAGGCGCGCGGCATGCTCGAGGACACGCTCGTCTGGTGGGGCGGCGAGTTCGGGCGCACCCCCTACGCCGAGCGCAACGGCACCGGCCGCGACCATAATCCAGGCGGGTTCACCGTCTGGCTCGCGGGCGGAGGCGTGAAGCGCGGTCATGCGATCGGGGCCACCGACGAATTCGGCCATCTCGCCGTCGAACAGCGCGTGCACATGCACGACCTGCACGCCACCATTCTTCACTTGCTCGGGCTCGACCACGAACGTCTCACCTACCGGTTCGACGGCCGGGATTTTCGTCTCACCGACGTGCACGGACGAGTCATCCACGAAGCACTCGCCTGAGCGCGGCCGACCCACTGCCTGGGCGCGAACCCGTGGGAGCAAGCACGCGCCCGGGTGACTTCCGGTGACGCGCCGGAACCGCGGGCCTGGGCGCCCCGACCCACCCGGCATGACCGGAATGCCGGCCTCCCGCAGTCTCGCATGCACATCGCCACGCATGCCGCCGTGCCGCGTGCGGATCCCCGCGAGCCTTCACGCCGCGCCGAGGGG
>CAYMDA010000028.1:0-49030 GCA_964389135.1 uncultured Verrucomicrobiota bacterium
ATTTCCACGCCTTCACAGGCGTGGCCCCATTGAAGCCAGATCAAGCTCGACGACGAACGCGGAATGGTCTCATTTCCACGCCTTCACAGGCGTGGCCCCATTGAAGCGCCGCGGCATCTGCCCTGCGTCCCGCCGACCATTAAGCCACCGACCAGCGAAACGCCCACGAGACATCATTCATACAAACATTCCCTACTCATCCTCCTTATGTTCCTTCAGGTAGTGCCGGGACCGGCAAAGCATACCCGCCCCAGGAACGGGCATCGCCGGCTGAGTTCCCGCGCACCTCATCAAAGTTGACTAGGACTACAATCGATGATAACCGACGGACCCCGTACCCAGATATGATGCCAGAACCGACATGACCCAGGACCAGTCAACCAACTTCGAGGAATTCTTCCTCGCGGCCACGGGGAATAGCCCATATCCTTTCCAATCCCGTCTGGCCTGCGGCGCACCGGCGCCCGTTGACGCAACAAATGCTTCCCGACATTTGTCCTGCCAGTCCCAGCTAATCTCCGTCCCGACCGGCATGGGCAAAACCGCCGCCGTAGCCCTTGCCTGGCTGTGGAACCGGGTGCATCTGCGCTCCGGGCAATGGCCTCGCCGGCTGGTCTACTGTCTGCCCATGCGAACGCTCGTTGAGCAGACATGCGATGTCATACGATGCTGGATCGAGAATCTCGTGAAAGTCGGTCTGATTGCCCCGGATCGAAGGCCACGCGTCGTGGTACTCATGGGTGGCGAGGCTCTCGACGGCGACGCCAAGGACTGGGACATCCATCCGGAGAAGGACGCCATCCTGATCGGCACCCAGGACATGCTGCTTTCCCGGGCGCTAAACCGAGGCTACGGCATGGCGCGAGCCCGCTGGCCAATGCATTTCAGCCTCGTCAGCAACGATGCTCTCTGGGTCCTCGACGAGACCCAGTTGATGGGCGTCGGCCTTGCCACTTCGGCACAGCTGCAGGCGTTTCGCACCAGATCTACTCACACGCATACATGGTGGATGAGCGCCACACTCCAAACATCGTGGCTTGAGACTCCGGACACCCGCAAGATGCTCGCCACGCTCCCCCCCGCCGTCACGGCCTCTCCTCCGACCGGTATTTCGAAACCCCTTACAGTCGTTCCGGCCTGTGACGACAAGGGACTTGCAACGCTCATCGCCGCCTTTCCGCTCACCGGCATCACGCTGATTATCCTGAACACCGTAAAGCGCGCCCGTGCTGTGTTCGAGGCCCTCTCGAGGAACAAGGTACTTGCGCCAAGAGTCGATCTTCACCTGGTCCACTCCCGATTCCGACCGGCGGAAAGGAACGTCTGGCGCTCCCGGTTCCTGAGCCGCGATGCACCGCTGGAAAGGCCCCGGATCATCGTTGCGACGCAGGTGGTCGAGGCCGGAGTGGACATCTCGGCGGACATCCTCGTGACCGAGCTCGCGCCGTGGACAAGTCTGGTGCAACGCTTCGGGAGAGCCGCCCGTTATGGCGGTTCAGCACGCGTTCTCGTCTTGGATATCACCGAGGAAAGGAACGCATCTCCCTACAACCTTCCTGAGCTCGAGGCCTCTCGCAGCGAACTCAGCCTCATCACAGATGTTTCCATCGAGAGCCTCGCGCGGCACGAAGAATCCCTCCCTCCGGAGCGCCGAGCGGCGCTGTATCCATACGCCCCGAACTTCCTGCTCCTGCGCCACGAAGTGGACGAGCTTTTCGACACCACTCCCGATCTCAGCGGCGCGGATCTTGATATCTCGCGATACATCCGATCCGGTCTCGATACCGATTGCCAGTTCGCTTGGGTGGATGCGCCGCCTGCGCCCGACTACGCGCCTCTTCCGGATGAGCTATGCGCCGCACCCGTCGATGAGGCTCGGCGGTTCACGGAAATGCGAAAGAACGTCGTCTGGCGCTGGGATTACCTTGATGGCGAATGGAAGCCCGCCCGCAGGGAGGACGTTCATCCAGGAGCCACCCTGGTCGCACTTGCCTCGGCCGGAGGATACTCAGAACAGGTTGGCTTCGATCCGGCGTCCCGCAAGCCCGTTAAGGTCGTGCCGCGGCCGGCAAATTCTCTCAACGTCGCCGACTCGCGACAGGATTCCGAAGCCCTGTCGATCAGGGGATCCACTCAGACGATCCGCGAACACGGCCAGCAGGTCCTCGCCGAGCTGCGAACGATCGGACTCGAACTCTCACCGGTGCTGGAGCACGCGGCGCTTTGGCATGATCTCGGGAAAGCACATCCCGCGTTCCAGTCGCTCATCCGCGACAATCCAGGCCAGGACCTTGCCAAGGCGCCTGCGGACCGATGGCTCAGGACTTACAAGGTCTCCGATACCGATCTTCGCCCTGGATTCCGGCACGAACTCGCCTCGGCACTGGCACTGCTCGACCTTCGGGATCGGCTCCCGGTGCAGTTCACCGACGAGGACTTTGATCTGCTCCTCTATCTCGTCGCCGCGCATCACGGGAAGGTTCGCGCGCGCCTCACGGCCGTGCCGGCCGACCAGGAACATCCGGTGACGCATGGCGGTGAGCGCATGCCTGTGCGCGGATTGATGGAAGGCGACCTCGTCCCCGGAACCCCCTTGGACCTGCCTGATGCTCTGATCTCGCTCGATCCCGCGGGCATCGGATTCTCACCGAGAACCGGCGCCAGCTGGACAGAGCGGGTTCTGGGGCTCCTTGAGAAGCATGGTCCCTTCCGTCTCGCCTATCTGGAAAGTCTTCTCCGCGCCGCCGACTGTCGTGCCTCCCGGTTCTGATGTGTACCGTGAATGACATCATCCTTTCCGGCTGTTCGCCAACCCCGCTTGCGTCCTACCTCAAGGCCCTCGGAGTGTTTCGACTGGTTTCGGAACAGGCGGATTCCTCCGCTCGCGGATTCTGGCGCAACGAGACCTTTGTTCTCTCCACCTCCCTCACGCGGGAGCAGCTCTCCGACTTCTTCCTAAGGTGCTACGAGCCAACGCCGTTGATCGATCCATGGAACGGCGGTTCCGGATTCCTAAAGAATGACAGGGCTTCCGGCTTCCTCAGACAGTTCGAGGAATCGCCATCACCACGCCTCGCACGCTACCAGAATGGCATCCGGGATGCCCGCGCGCTCTGCGAGGAACTGAACGCGGCGAAGCAGGCGGAAGTCGCGATCAAGAACGAGCCGAAATCCCTGCCTCCCCCTCAGCGAGACGCCTTGCGCAGGGATCCAGGCTACAAGGCGCGCCTTGCCGAGGCGAAGCGCAGATTCGACAGGCTCAAGGATGCATTCATTCCGGAATGCCGACTGAAGTGGCGAGGACCGCATCTCGAATGGCTGGAGGCGGCGGTCATTCTGGATGGTGATCTTTCCCCCCAGTATCCATCCCTGCTCGGCACCGGCGGCAATGACGGCAATCTCGATTTCACCGACAATTTCCGGCAGCGTCTCCTTGATCTTTTCGACATCTCGAGGCCTGACACCCCGCCACTGTCCAACACCGCGGCCCTGCTCGAACACGCCCTTCACGGCGCCGTCGTCCTCGGCACCGGCGGGCACAGCATCGGACAGTACATGCCTGGATCCGCCGGAGGTGCGAACAGTACCAGCGGAATCTCCGGACGATCCAACGTCAACCCTTGGGACTTCGTCCTGTTCATGGAGGGAACGGTCCTGTTCTCCGCAGCCGCATCACGCCGCTTGGGTGTCGAGGGGACTTCCTCCACATCTGCTCCCTTCGCGATCCGAGCGAATCCGAGCGGGCATCCTTCAGTCTCGGCCAGAGAGAAGGCGGCACGCGGAGAACAATGGTTTCCGCTGTGGGAAAGGCCCGCGACCCTGCGGGAGATCCGCGCGCTGCTTTCCGAAGGACGAGCGCAGCTCGGACGCGCCCCGGTCCGTGACCCGGTTGACATGGCGCGCGCAATCGCCCGTCTCGGCGTCGCGCGCGGCATCACTTCTTTCGAGCGCTACGGCTATATCGAGCGCAATGGACAGTCCACGTTCGCCGTGCCCCTGGGTCGATGGAAGGTCTCGTCTCAACCGAATCAGGACCTCCTTTCAGACCTGGACGGGTACCTTCGCCGCCTATCCCGTCAAGCCGGCGACAAACGCGCCACCGCGTCCCTTGCCGAGGTCGGGCGCCGAATCAATGATGCCGTTCTTGCCGTCGCGGCAGACGGCGCTTCACCGGCCGGCTGGCAGAACCTCCTGGTGGCCCTTTCGGAGGCCGACGCCCTCGCCGCCGCCCTGCCGCCATCCAAAAACGGGTTCGGCATGGTCCCAAGGCTCCGCAGTGCCTGGCTCGCGGCAGGGGATGACGGCTCGGCCGAATTCCGCCTCGCGGCGGTCTTCGCATCGCAGAATCGGATTCGCCGCTACTTCCTACCTCTCGATCGTTCTTGCAGAAGGCTCCATGAGACCGGGATCGCGAGCATGGTATGCACCGGCCGCGACTTGGTCTCGGATTGCATCTCCCTCCTCGACCGAAGACTCGTCGAGGCCGCGGGAGATGGCTCACGCTGCCTGCAGCAGGATGCAGCAATCTTCGCATCACTCAGCGACCTCGCCGCCTTCCTCGACGGCCTGCTCGACACCGGACGCATCCTGTCCCTCACGCGGGCCCTGATGGCCGTTGATTACAGAAACCCGCCCAGCCTTGTCGTCCCCTCCTCCGCGGACGTGCCCCATGACGGATTCGCACTGTTCCGCTTCTGTCTCGCACCCCGACATTGGCGGATCGGCATTCCCGCCCGGGCGGACATCTTCCGCCGCCTCGCATCCGGCGACCTCGTCACGGCGTCGCGCCTCGCCGCAACGCATCTCCGCGCCCATGGGCGCATCCCTCCCCTCTCCATTGTCGTAGGTGACCCGCGCCGCATCGCAGCCGCCCTCGCATTTCCACTGTCCGTGGCCTCTCGCGACGTTCTTGCACGATCGTTCATTCCATCCGCAACAGCGAATAGCCCAAGAATCCTTCCCCAATGACCATGCCATTCAACGCCCTCGACAACGCCCACCGCATCCTTTTCAATATTCCCCTCCGGCCCGTTCAGGGCGAACGCTTCCAGCCCGCAGGCTTTCCGTCCCTGGGTGCCGCTACCTATCAGACACGAAACGGTCGCTCTCTTCTTGTTGAATCCTCGCAGTCCATGGCCAACCGGCTGGAGGCAGTCATCTGGGACACAAGGGCCCAAGCGCCTATAGAGGCTGCAGCCGGCATCTCCTACATCCGCGTTGAGCGCAAGGGTCAGTTCCTCACCTCTTCCATCCTTGAATCTCATCGCATCAACTCGCCTTACCTCCTCGAAAGCAAGAGGGACAAGACGTTCTTCAACGAACTCAAGGCGGCACTCGGTGGGCTTGAGGAAGGCCCCATCAACCGTGGTTTGCTCGCCCAAACGCTGTTCACGTATGACGTCAACTCCCTCATTCATGGCGTGTTCCTCGCCAAGAAGGATTTGGCCGGAGGACGCCTCCGCGTCGCCCGCGCGCTTTCCGCGTTCATTGAGGCCGACGGAATCGAGGTCGCCGCTTCAGGCGGCGTCAAAAACGACCACGTGAATCCGCAGGGGGACACCAAAGCCGGTTTCGGAAATGTGCCATTTGCGCGCGACGAATATACTGCCCAGTCCATCACGCTCTACATCAATATCGATCTTGATCAGATCCGGGGCTACGGTCTTAATGCCGGCGCCACGCGCCTCCTGATCGCGCTCGCGCTCTACAAGGTGCGCGCCCTCCTTTCCGGAGCGCTTCGGCTCCGCACCGCCTGCGATCTGGAGCCTGCCGTGGATGAAATCATCGCCACTCGTCCCGCAGGTTTCGTGCTTCCGTCGCTTGATACACTCCAGGCGGAACTCAGGGCAGCCATCGCCGCAAACAGGGATTCCCTCAAGCAGACCACCGTCAGTTACGAAGATGAGCTTGCCAAGGGCAGGGAGGACTCGGATGACGGCGGGGTGAAGGAGGACGAAATAGACGAGGAATAAGAGACTCGCGATATGCCCACCCTTTCCGTCCGCTTCACAGGCGGGCACTATCACGCGACGCCTTGGAACAAGGCACAGAATGAAGGTGCAGTCGAATGGCCGCCCTCGCCCTGGCGACTCTTGCGTGCGCTGGTCGCAACCGGATTCGCGAAGCTTCCCGAATGGAGGGAAGGCATCGCGCCGACGGTCGCACAGACGCTCATTGAGAAGCTGGCTTCGGTACTGCCCGCGTACAAGCTGCCGCCGGCCACCGGCGCGCATACGCGGCACTACATGCCGACCAACGCGAAGCCGACCCTTGTGCTCGACGCCCGTGCCGTGGTTCATCCAGAACATGAGCCGCTGCTCGTGCACTGGCCTGTCGACCTCGCATTGGAAGAAGGTCAGCTCTTCGAGGCTCTCGCCCTCCGGATGGGTTATCTTGGTCGCGCCGAGTCGTGGACGGAATGTGAGTCTGTCCCGTCCCCGTCTGCACCACCTTCGATCTCAGCCGGATGGACCGTGCCCCACGAGAATGACGCGCCCGTCCCTCCTCTCTGCGACCAAATCGGGCTCATCGCCCCGGTCACGGCTGAAGCCTATTCCGGCTGGCTGCGAACGCTGCCGCGTTCTGTGCCGAGAGGATCCGCGCCACCGTCCACTCTTTTTGACGCCCTCCGTGTCGAGACTTCGTGGCTCCAGAAGCGCGGGTGGTCCGCTCCCCCCGGGTCGCGCTTGGTCGTCTACGACCGTCCCGCCGCTAGCGGCATCTCCATCGCCCCGGCGCAAGCAAGGAAGGTTCCCCGGAGCCCAACCGTGCCATTCGTCCTGCTTGCGCTCTCATCTTCCGCTCGAAGCCGTTCTCCCATGCCGGTGCGCGAAAGGACGCTGCCGCAGGCTGAGCTTCTCCATCGAAGCATCGCCTCCAAGGTCGGGCGCCTCTCAGATCCGGGAAATGCGCCCGCCGAACTGCTTGGGCGTGATCTTGCTGGCAGGCCCGGAACTGGACATCGGCATGCCCATATCCTACCGCTCACGCTCCTCGCATCGGATAATCACCTCGACCACATCCTGGTCTGGGCGCCCGGGGGCCTCTCGCCTGGATCCCAGGAAGTCCTGCAGTCGCTCCGAAGGACCTACATGAAGGGTGGCGTGGGAGAGGTGGAGGTGCGCTTTACCGGAAGCGGCTCCTTGGAACAGTTTAGGCAGGTCCCCGCTCTCCGCCACATTCTGGGCGAAGCAGGGACGTGGCAGTCCTGCACGCCTTTCGTGCCGCCGCGACATGTCAAGAAGGGCGGCCGCAACACGCTCGAAGGCCAGATTATCGCGGAGCTCACCGGCCGGGGCTTTCCCAAGCCTGACTCCATCGAGCTCCTGCGAGAGGAGAGCGTCGCGTTCCGCCGTTTCGTCCGGACCCGCAGGAACGCCGCGCCGCCGCCCCAAGATCTGAGTTTCGCGCTGCGCCTCAACTTTCCCGTACCGGTGGCCGGTCCGATCGCCCTCGGATACGCCTCGCACTTCGGCCTCGGTCTCTTTGCTGCAGTCTCCCCTTAGCCCGTCCCCATCAAGCATCACGGCGGCGCCTGAACTCCCCCGTACTCCTTTCGGAGCTGGTCGCACGCATCCATCACGCTGGACGGCTGGGACGGAATGGCAATCTTGGCTGGGCGATCCCGCTGACGACATCCTTGAGCACGGAATTTGGCCCCTGCTAGCGTCGCCGCCCTATGTCGGACGCCATGGAACGGTGGGATGGATGGCTCGAACGAACGCTGACGGTGCTCGTCGGCGCCGCCCTCGCTTTCGCCATCCTCGCTTTCGGAGCGGTGCGCATTCGCGAGTTCCTCGTCGTGGAGGCCCTTACCGGCCTCGCGCTGCTGGTCTGGCTCGCCCGGATCTGGCTCGTGCGCGATCACCGTCTCCTCTGGCCGCCGGTTTGCTGGGGCGTGCTCGCGTTCGCCGGATGGGCGGCGTGGCGGGCCCTCGAGGCGGACATCGCCTATGTGGCCTGGAGCGAGGTGATGCGCGTGCTCACCTACACCGCGCTGTTCTTCATCACGCTCAACAACCTGCACCGGCAGAACACGTCCCAGGCGATCGCATGGACGGTCGTGACCGTCGCCACGCTCGCCTGCTTTCTCGCAGGATGGCAGTACGCGACAGGCGACAACACGGTCTGGGGATTGTACCGCAGCGACATGTACGTCGGCCGCGGAAGCGGCACCTACGCCAATCCGAACCATTTCGCCGGACTTCTCGAGCTGCTCCTCCCGCTCGCCGTCGTGACCGTGATCGCCGGCAGGATGAAGGCCCTTGGGCGCGTCCTCCTCGGCTACGCGGCGCTCGTCATGCTCGCGGGCCTTGCGCTCACCTTCTCACGCGGCGGCTGGATCGCCGCCGCCGCCGGACTGGGGTTCGTCCTGCTGACGCTCGTCCGCAACCGGGACTACCGATGGCCCGCCCTGATCTGCATCGGCGTTTTCGCCATCGGCTTCGCCGTCGCGCTCACCCGCACGGACCTGATGCAACAGCGTCTCGAGAATTCGCACGACCTCGATCCGCAGGCGCGCAATTCACGCCCCCAGATCTGGCGCGCCGCCATTGCGATGTGGCGCGATCATCCGTGGTTCGGCGTGGGACCCGCGCACTTCAACGAGCGCTTCAAGCAGTACCGATCCGACCGCGTCCATGGAGAGCCCGAACGCGCGCACAACGACTACATCGACGCGCTCGCCGACTGGGGCATCGCCGGCACCGCGCTGATCGTCGTGCCGTGGGCGCTGCTGGGCTACGGCATTGTTCGAACGCTGCGCCAGGTTCGGCGGGGGCCGGGCGACCTCGAGGCGAAACGCAGCGGCCGCTACTCCTTCGTGCTCGGCGCCACCGGCGGACTGGCCGCCCTGCTCGTGCACGCGGCATTCGATTTCAACTTCCACATCCCCGCCAACGCGATGGTGGCGGTCACATGGATGGGCCTGCTCGCCGGCTACTCACGGTATGCGACCGACGACTGGTGGGTCTCCTCGAAACGGCCATGGCGCGTTCTCGTCTCGCTGGTCGTCATCGCGCCGCTGACCACCGCGATCGCATGGGACCTCTCCCGGCGCGCGCCGGAGACGGTCCACATCGATCAGGCGCGCAAGGCGCCTTTCCTGTCGGACGCCCAGCTTGCCTCGCTGAAGGCCGCGTGGGCCGCCGAACCGCGCAACGCGTCCACCGCCGCGATGATCGGCGAACTCCTCCGCCGCCGGAGCTTTGAGGGCTTGCCCGGACACGAGGAACTCGCCCGCGAGGCGATCGAATGGTTTGGCCGCGCCAGCCAGCTTCATCCGTATCACCCGATGTACCCGCTCAGCATCGGAATCACGCTCGACTGGCTGGGCGAGGCGGATACGTGGACCCATTTCGAGAAGGCCCTCTCCCTCGATCCCAACGGGCGCATCACGAGCTATTACCTGGGGTGGCACCACGAGCAGAAAGGCGACTTCGCGGCCGCGCGCGAATGGTATGAGAAATCCCTCGCCCAAGGCTGGCCACCGTATCAGCCATCCATCGACGCCCTCAATCGCCTGAACCGGCAGGGACGTTGATCCGTCGGGGTCGGGAGGAATCGCGCGGAGGCCTGAGGCGTTTCTCACCCTCCGCATCGATCAGGCCTCGCATCTGCACGCAGCGTGAAGGATGGCGCCCGCCGGGGTTCCTTTGACGACGACCCCGCGAGAAGCCGCTGGAGCGTCGCAAGCTTCAGACCCGCAACTCACCCGTCCGTGCTCCCCAAACGGGGTCGGACAATCCATTCGCCTCCAGATACATTGTCTGACCCCAACCAACGCCACCTGAACTGCCTACCCATCAACGGTTTACCAACCGTCGCCGTCTTCGGCGCACAAAAGCGCCACCGCGCATCGGAGAATCGGCCAAGACCGGATGACGTTCCGGCAGTCTTGAGTTCCGGAGACACTCTTTGAATCGCGCCCCGCTGGCTGACCGGGCCCTTGGTGAACTGTCAGATGCAGGCGCTCCGCGCCTGTGATCTCAACGGACAGATTGTCTTCCCCGGTGCCACCGACTCAACACACTGATCGCCAAGAACTTAAACACCAAACCATTTCGGACATTCGAGCAGGCCGCAGCTTGCATAACGACGAGAGCCGCCAGGCTCCGGTGCCAATCACGGGCCAGGTGCTCCGTTGGGCCGAGGCATGCATCGTCCGCCGGCACGCGGATCACGCTAAGTATCTACTGGCAGGACTTGCACCCACCGCGGATTCTTGTGCGAAGACACTGTGCCTCCACGGAGGGTTTGGGGAGAGTCGCGATGACCCACCGACGTGCTTGGATCGGAACAAGCCTCCTGGCGGGTACTCCCGCATCACGGCGTTGAGCCGTGCAGCTGTCCCAGGCGGCCCATGGGCTCATGATTACAGCGCCGATACATTGTCTGACCCCATCTCAGGAATCGCAACTACCTGTGTGCGAAAGACTTTGAGCAGTAGTCCAGATCCGGCACGAACGACCAGTTCCCGGATGCGCGTGGTCGAGCGGCTCTGCGCAGGTTCCATGCGAGGCCGAGGCGCGGTGCGAGCACTCGATGGGAGAACCTTGGGATTGCCGATTCAGAGCCCCGGCGGGCAGGTCGCGGAAGGCATCAGGCGGCGGAATCCATTTTGTCCCAACCGGGTTCCTCGTCTCGTAAGCCCCTCGCCTGGAGGAACGTTTACGGAATGCACGTGAACCGAGGCAGTGGCAACGCCGCGCCATCTACGTGAAGGAGACATGGCGAGATCACCCACAACGGCGAGACCAACTGGCGATACGCTGTCTGTCCCCGTCTCTTGTTAGCATAAGTATTTGATATACAAGATGTTGCATGCTTGTCGCGCCTACTGGCCGACAGGAAAACTCAGTAGAGTGGCGAGCTGGAACCCAGGCGAGTATTGCCCTGGGTACAGCGGGGACGGGCTCGCGTGTCCGACAGGACCGACGCGAAGATTCTACTGGTCCACAGCGGAGGTCGTCCGGGGCGATGACCTCCACCATACATTGTCTGACCCCGGAATCGAGACCACTAAGATCAGCTATACCAATGGTTTACAAGGAATCCAAACCTGGAGGAACGGCTCGGAGGGCAACAGGATCTCATCGGCCCTGGTGTTCATGAGGCCGTATCGCCGCCGGCCGGGATGCAGGCCTCACCCGTCACGCAGGAGGATCGCTTGAAACCGCAGGAACGGGTGCAACGCTGGCAGGTGATCCGACTCTGACGCACTCGTGGACCGTGGGTCCCGGCACGCAATGGCAGATCCCCTTGGACGCGGGGTCAGGCAATGCGTGGAGGCGCGTGATACATTGTCTGACCCCAACTCGGAGCGGCGTAATGGTTTACGTATCAGCGACTTAGTGATGGAGCCAGAGTCGGCCGTGGTCGGCCGGGCGCGCATCAAAGGACGGGAGCACACCCCCGCAAACCGGAGGGATCCGTGATCGCGATGGTCCATGGCACCAAAGCGCCCCCCCGTCGCCCTGACAGAGACCGCGATCGCTGAGGCGCCCGAGACACCGCCCTCTTCCCGATCGGCTACAGCAACTGGCGCACTTCGGAGCCCACCGCGATCCACCGCGCCCAGGAAGCGACGTGGACCTCCGGCCGGCGCGCATTTCCGCACCGCAAGGCTCGCGTCCACGAAGGATTCGCGGGATGCGACGAATGGAAGCGCCCCGCGCCGCCGCACGCCGGAGCCGCTCAAACAGGCCCGCCCGCCCGGACCCATTGATCACGACAAGGGGCGGGCACGAAAGGACCAGGCATCACGACGCCGCCCCGCCGGCGCTCGTTCGTACCTCGTCCGCGCGCCGGCGCCCCGCGACGATGAACTCCCGAAACACCGGAAGCTCCTCCTCCACGATCGTGTGCGCCTTCTCGTACTCTCGCCACGTGATCGGAATCCCCGCGGCCTGGAGCTGCCGAATCTGCCGCCGCACCGGATCGATCGGGATCATGGTGTCCATGGTCCCGTGCGTCACCAGGATGCGCTGCTGGCGCGCAACCGGAGATGACAGCTTCAGCAGACGCTCGGGTTCGTGAACATAGCCGCTCACGCCGATGCAGCCGGCGAGCACCTCGGAACAACGCAGCGCCACTTCCAGGGTCATCAGGCATCCCTGCGAGAACCCGAACAGATACATCTCCGAAGCCGGAAATCCGCGTTTCCCGAGATCACTCATGAACTCGCAGAGAAGGCGCCAGCTGCGTTCGACGCCCGGCGCGAGATCCCCGGCAAAGTCGTACCAGGAATAGCCGCCGAAGTAATGGTCCGGGGCGTTCACGAGCGCGTAGTTCATCCAGGGCAGGTCGAGCGCCTCGGGCAGCCACCTGTAGCCCGCATGGCTGTCGCCCAGCCCATGCAGCACCACCATGACGGCGCGCGATCCGCTTTCCCGTGCGGGCAGCAGCAACGAATCCAGCATCCGCCGAGAATCCCAAACCACGGATGCCGAGGCAACCGCCCGCACCGCCCCGACGCCGGCCCCTCGCTTCAGGCGCCGGAGGCGCCGCCGGGCGCTCCCTCCAGCCGCATCCAGACGGTCTTCAGATAGGCGGGCTCGGCACGATCGGTCGGGAAGTCCGGCGGCTGCGGAATGTACAGTTCCCGGGCGATCCTTCTCCCGGCCGCGGCCACACCGGCCCGGACCATCCCGAGGAAATCGTCAGGGTCCAGCCGCGCCGCATTCGTGGACGCAAAGAGAACCCCGTTCGCCTCCACCAGGCGGGCGCCCAGTTCCGCGATCCTGCCGTAGTCGGACTCGGCGCGGAACACGCCGCCGCGGCGCGACTGCGAAAAGGTGGGCGGATCCAGCACGACCACGTCGAAGCGCCGCCCCTTGCGCGCGAGGCGGCGCATCCAGTCGGGAGCATCGCCATAGATGAAGTCATGCGCGGCGGGGTTCATGCCGTTCACCTCGAAGTTGCGGCGTCCCCAGTCGAGATACTTCCGGGACAAATCCAAGCTGGTCGTGACCGCCCCCGCCGCGGCCGCGGCGATCGAGAACCCGCACGTGTAGGCGAATGCATTCAGGACGGCCGCGCCCTCCATTCCCGATTCCCGCACCGGGAAGCCGGGGCCGATCCAGTTGATCAGGAGCCGACGACGGTTGTCCCGCTGATCCAGGAACAGGCCGGTCGAGTAACCCTCCCCGAAACTCACGAGATACTTCAGTCCGTTCTCGCGAATCACAAACTCACCCTGCGGGAGCTCGCCGCACAAGGGCCGGGGTGATGCCTCTTCCGCGGCCGTTGATCGCACGTGCCGGTCCAGCCGCCGCAAGGCGATTCCCCGCGGCCGAAGGCCGGCTGCGATGCGCGCAAGCCATGGCGGGACCGCGGAAGTTCCCGGGTCCGAACAGCTCGCGAGCAGCCAGTTGCCGAGACGATCCACGTACCACCCCGGGTGACCGTCGGCCGCACCATGCACCAGCCGGAACGCGTCGGTCGCCGCCTCATCAATGAGTGCTTCGCGCACGGCACGGCGCGGCTCCTCCTGGAAATCGGCTTCGTCGACAAACTCCATGGTCTCGCCATGGCCCGGATGGATGATGGCCACCCGGCGCGCGTGCAGGCAGAGCCGCGGATGCGGGGTTCCGCCGTAGAGCATGTCGCCAAGAATGGGGATTCCCATGTCTGCGGCGTGGAGGCGGATCTGGTGGGTTCTTCCGGTGAGCGGCTCGGCATGAACGCGCCATGCGCCGCCCTCTCGGCCGCGCACGATGAAGCGCGTCTCCGCCTCGAGCCCGGCCGGTTCCGCGGCGTTCGGGTCGGTGATGGATTCGAAGCGGCCCCTGCCCTTCCGGATGCGCGAGCGCGCGGTGAAGGTGTCAGCGGGCGGGCGGCGGTCCGTGAGCAGGGCATACTCCTTCGCGACACGCCGCTTCAGGAACTGCCGGGACAGCGCGAGGTTGGCGCGCGGGGTCTTGGGGAAGAGGATCAGCCCGGACGTGTCGCGGTCGAGCCGCTGGATGATGGTGAGGTGCTGCCAGCGCGGCTCGCGGCGGCGCAGCCAGTCGTACAGTCCCTCACCCGCGTGCGGCGACGGCGCGTGCGTATTGATGCCGGGCGGCTTGCGCACGACCAGCAGGTGCTCGTCCTCGAAGGCGATGAGTTCACGCGCCATGGCCATGCGGGAGATCGGTCAGCGCCCCGCGCGAGCGCCGGTCGATCTCACCAGAATTGCCAGTCGCCCCGCCACACCACCCAGATGCCGAGCAGGAAGTTCGTGATCGCGTGCGCGGTCATGGCGTCTCCGATCCGGTCCTTTCGGATCACGAGCCACTGATAGATGAGGCCGCAGAGGAATCCCGCGAGCCACTGCTGGTGCGTGAACGCGAAGACCAGCGAGGTGAGTATCAGCGAAGTGAGGTGAAACCGCCGGAACGGCACGCGCTCGAACTCGGGACTGATGAGGTAACGATAGACAAGGGACCGGTAGAAGATCTCCTCGAGCGGCGGCACGACGAGCGTGGACCCGGCGACGCGCACGATGATGAAGAACCATGCGGCCATCGCGCCCGCCCCGAAGTGTTCGAAAGGCTGCCAGAACACGGGCTCCTTCTCGGCCGGATCCGCGCCCATGCCCAACCGGTGCCAGAGCTCGTCCTGTCCCGGATAGAAGGGATCGATCCCGACCCACAGCACGAAGACGCCGATTCCCGCGACGACCGCCTCCCAACTCCATGCCCAGCGAAACTCCGTGATGACGTGGCGCAGCTCCCAGAGCATCCATGCGCCGACCAGCGTCTTGAACAGGTAGAACCAGTACTTGCCCGCTTCCCCGAACCAGCCCTGGGCGGCCGTGAGCACCAGGAAGACCACGAATGGCACCGCGCGCGCCAGGGTCGGTGATTTCTTCACGTCATCGAGAATGGCCGTCATGTGTCAGTCCGAGTCACCTGGAGTTACCCCGTCCCGCGTCGTTTCCGCGGCGGGTGCGTTCGTATCCTTTTTCCACTTGGGAGTGATGCCGTCCCTGGATCCCTGCCAGACGAAGAGCAGCGTGAGACCCGCCGCGACCAGCGCGAGCGGCATGAGGATGAGCGCAAGCCATGCGACCTGCCGTGCTCTTGAGCTTGAGGGCTGCACGCTACTCCTTTCCGCGCCTTGCGGCTCCACGACGCGCGGTGTCCCGTGCTGATCGCGTCACCCCGGCGGCGCTCGCGCGGCCGTTCCTTGATCCGGCCGCGCCCGTGCGTCCGGCCCGCCGAAGGATCCTCTCCGCCGCGGCGAGCAACTGGTCGATCTCGGGATCCGTCCCGACACTGATGCGGAGAAAGTCGGACATGTCCGGCGACGAGAACCACCGCACAAGGATCCTGCGTTCACGGAACGCATCGAGCCACGCCCGGGCCTCGATGAGCGGCGGTCGCACCAGGACGAAGTTCGTCTCGCTCGGGAACACCTCGAATCCAAGCGCGCCCAGGCCCTCCGAAAGGCGCGAGCGCGTGGCAATCACGCGGCGGAAATTGCGCCTGTAGTATTCGAGATTGCGCAGGGTCGCGAGAGCACCGACCTGTCCCAGTCCGTTGACACTGTAGCTGTCACGGATCTTGTGAAGCGCCGCGATGAGTTCCGGGTGACCCACCATGTAGCCGACCCGCTGGAAGCAGAGTGAGTAAGCCTTGGAGAAGGTGCGGCTCACGAGAACGTTGGGAAGACGGAGAGCCAGTTCCATCGCGTTCTCCCTGGCGAAATCGACGTAGGCCTCGTCGAGCACGACCACACCGTCGGTCATTCGGCAGAGTGACTCCAGTTCGGCGGTGGAGTAGGCCCGACCGCCTGGCGCGTTGGGCGTGGTGACGAAACTCAGGGCGACCCGCGTGGCCCAGCCGGTCACCCTGCCTGTCCGCGGCTCGATGGGGAGGGTGAAGTCCGGGCGGAGCGCCACGGGCCGCACGTCAGCCGGGTGCATGGCGGCGAGCACCGGGTAGAGGGAATAACTCGGCCAGAAGTACTGGACGGTGCTCGAGGAGGCGTGGGTGCGCGAGGCTTCGTCGGGGCGTCTGTCGGGTCGCCGGGGCTCCACGAAACAGCGGATCGCCATGGCGAGCAGTTCGTCGCTGCCATTGCCCACGATGAGGTTCTCGCGCGAGCACCCGTGAAGGTCCGCGAGCGCGTCCCGAAGCGCGTCGGCTCCGGGGTTGGGATAGAGGCGAAGCCGCGAGTCGGTGGCGTCGCGGATGGCCTCGAGGACGCGGGGCGACGGCGGGTAGGGGTTCTCGTTTGTGTTGAGCTTGATGAGATTTCGAACCTTCGGCTGTTCGCCGGGGGTGTAGGCATGCAGCTCGCGGACCGTCGGGCGGATCCACCGTCGCGGGTCGGCTGCTTCGGTCTTGCGTCGCGGGGGCATGGGGTTGGTCCGTCCGAATTTCCGCGTCATTCGAGGCGTATTTCGGCGGAGCGGCCGTGCGCATCGAGCCCCTCAAGGCGGGCGAAGGTTCGCACGGCGTTCATGGCGCGGCGGAGCGGCTGGCGTCCGTATTCGACGATGCTCGTCCGCCGCTGGAACTGGTCCACCGTAAGGCCGGCGAAGGATCGGCCGGCGCCGCCGGTGGGCAGGGTGTGGCTGGGGCCGGCGACATAGTCGCCGAGGACCGTCGGCGACCATGGTCCGAGGAAGATGGCGCCGGCGGTGAAGATCGATTCGGCGAGGATCGAGGCCCGCCGGGCGTGGATTTCGCAATGCTCGGGGGCGAGCGCGTTGGTGACGGTGATGCCTTCGTCCATGGACTTGACGTGGACGAGCCAGCCGTGCCGCTCGAGGGCGCGCGCGGCGAAGTCGCGTCGGTCCAGCGTGGGAAGCTGGCGCTGGATCTCCGCCTCCACCGCGCGGAGCAGCGTGACGGAAGGACTCACAACCCATGTGCGTTCCTCGCCGGAGCCGTGCTCCGCCTGGGCGAGGACGTCCGCGGCAACCCACGCCGGCTCCGCCGAGTCGTCCGCGAGCACGAGCACCTCGCTCGGTCCCGGGAGGAGATCCACGGCGACACGACCGAACAGGAGGCGCTTCGCCGCGACGACGTAGGCGTTGCCCGGGCCGAAGATCTTGTCCACGGGCGCGATCATGCCCGTGCCCAGGGCCATCGCCGCGATCGCCTGCGCGCCGCCGACCTTGTAGATCTCGGTCGCGCCGGCCACACGCGCGGCAAACAGCAGCGCCGGATTCACGGTCCCCTCCCGCCCGGGCGGGGTGCACACGACAATCTCCGGGCAACCGGCGACCCGTGCCAGCGTGACGGTCATCAGCGCCGTGGACACCAGGGGCGCGGTACCGCCGGGGATGTAGATGCCCACGCGAAGGAAGGGATCGAACTTCTCGCCGACGCGCGCGCCGTGGCTGTTGGTCGTCTGCCATGCCTTGCGCAGCGACTTGCGGGCGAACCTCGCGATGTTGCGCTCGGCCTCACCGATCACCTTGCGGATCGGCTCCGGCACCTGCAGGGAAGCCGTGAGCAGCTCGGCCTTGCTCACCGCGAACTGCTCCGGCAGCAGCCGCACGCCGTCGAATCGCTCGGTCAGATCGGCAAGAGCGGAGTCGCCGCGCGCCGCGACGTCCTCGATGACGGCGCGTGCGCGCTGGTCCACCTCCTGGTCAAACAGGCTGGACGCAGCCGTCACGGCGGCAAGGCGCTTTTCAAAGTCGGCATCCGTGTGGCGCAGCCAGTTCATACTCCCGCCAACGCTAGTGACAGGCAGGCGGATTGGCCACGCATTTGCGCTCCGCCACCTCCAGAGAGCCCATCACGCCGCCCGCGGACGCCCCTCGATCTTCACGACCATCGGACTGATCACCCTGCAGCGGTTCCGCCGCCCGATTTTTCTCCCTTGCGCCGGGGCGGACTCTGGTAGTCCTTTCCGCCCGCAGTCGTCATTGGGTTGCCGCGGGTTGCCGCGCGTGAAGACCCGGGCGCGCCCGCGACGCATGCGAAGCCCATCACCGGCCGATGAAGCCATCTCCACTCGGACCCAACGTTGGAAGGGCTGCCCCGCGGGGCCGCGGGCGCTGCAGTCCCGGCGGGATCTCCCTCGCCCTCGCGGTGGTCATCACCCTCGCGATCGCGGCGGCATTCGCCGGCACGGCACGGGCCCAGTCGGCCACGGTCGTCGCGGTTTCCGGCCAGCCGGTCAGCCGTGGTGCCGGCGTGCTCGGCGAGATGGATCCCCCCGCGCTGCATGACTCGGGAGACCCCGTGTTCACCGCCGCTCTCCGCAGCCAGGGATTGTTCCTTGGCCAGGGCCTTTTCCGCGCGACCGGCGGCGCCACAGTGGAGACCCTCGTCCTCGCGGGCGATCCGGCGCCGGATTCCAACGGCGTTTTCGAACGGAGTCCTGAAGTGCGTCTCAACAGCGCGGGGCACGTGGCGTTCGGCGCGCTGCTCCGCCTGACGCTCGGTGGCGGTCTCGATGCCGCCGGGTACTTCCGCATCGACCCGGGCGGCACCGAATGGTTCCGGCTGCTCCGCGGCAACGATCCGACTCCGGAACTGGACGGGCTCATCCAGATCACGACGCCGGAGGCATTCTCCATCAACAACCATGGCCACGCCGTGTTCACCACGCTGGTGCGCAACTCATCGCTGGGACTGATCGACGGGGTCTATCTGCGCGACGGCGATGGCCTGCGCAAGGTCATCCGGAGAGGCGATCCGGTTCCGGCGACTGGGGGAACCATCCTGAGCCTGACTCCCGCACCCCCTCCCGCCATCAGCGACGCCGGTCATGTCCTCTTCCTTGCGGAAGCCGCCGCGCCAGGATCCGCGCGGTTCAGCGGCTACTACCGCTGGCAGGAGGGGAGCGTGATCCTGATCGTCGCCCAGGGCGGCGTGCTCCCGGACGGCAGCGGCCGCTTCGGACTGCTGCGGCCTGCGGCGCTCAACAACTCGGGCCAGGTCGCGTTCGTGGATTCCATCCTGCAAGGCACCCCCCAGGGCACCGCGGACAACTCCGGAGTCTTCCGCGCCAACGGCACGGAAATCACGCAGATCGCGCGCAAGTCAGGACTCGCCCCGGGAAACGCGGGCCGCTACCTCCAGTTCGGGCAGGAGGTTGCGATGAACGACCGGGGCCAGGTGCTTTTCTCGGCCAGCCTCAGCGGAGCGGCCAACGGCGCGGACGCCGGCATCTTCCTTGGCGACGGCATGGAGACAACCACCATCGCCCTTGCGGGGCAGATCGCACCCGGAGGCGGACGCTTCCGGTCCTTCCCTCCCGGCGACTTCGCCCTGAACCATTCCAGCCAGGTGGTGTTCCTGGCCGAGATCGACCTCCAGAACGGAGGGCCCACCGCCGACCTGACCGGCATCTTCCTGTACGATCCCGGAGTAGGCATTCTGCCCGTTGCCCGGGAGGGCGACACGCTGCCGGGCATCGGAGTCATCACCTCGCTGGCATTTTCATCCGGCTCGGGGCCCGATGGTCCCTCCCGCAGCGGCCTGAATGAACTCGGCGAGGTTGCGTACCATGCGTCGGCGGGCGGCCGCCATGTCGTGGTTCTCTGGTCCCTTGGCGATCCGGGTCACAACCAGCCGCCCTCCGGGCCCGGCCTCTCGATCACCGCGAACCAGAACCAAACCCTTTCCATCCCGGTTTCCAGCATGCTCGAAGTCATGACGGATCCCGAGGGTGGCTCCGTAAGTCTCGTCGGCGTTGACTCGGAAAGCGTCGAAGGGGGCGTCGTGATTCTCATCGGAGACACGGTCGAATACACTCCGCCCACGGACTTTCTCGGCAGCGACCGGTTCAACTACACCGTCAGCGATCCGCTGGGGGCGACGGCGACCGCTCCCGTCCGGATCACGGTCGGGGAGCCGAACAACCCGCCCCGGATCATCACGCCCTCCGGGCGTTTCGAAACCGGTGTGATTCCCGGTCGCGTGCTGACGATCCGCCTCGCGGACCTCCTGGCGGTCGCGGTCGATCCCGATGACGACCCGCTCACCCTGGGGCCGATTCCGCCACGGACACTTGGCGGCGCCGAGATCGCGCGGTCCGAGGGCCGCCTGCACCTCAGCTGGCAGGACCCTGCCGCGTTCGACCGACTCCTCGAGGCGGGCGATGACGAGTTCAACTACGAGATCCGCGACGACCGTGGCGCGTCCGTCACCGTCACGGCACGCATCGAGGCCGCCAGCGGAATCACGCGTTTCCGAATCACGGGGAGCGGCGCGTCCTTCACCTTCCAGGGCTCACGCGGAACGTGGGTCCTCCAGCGCGCCCGCGCCGTGGAGGGTCCGTGGGAGGATGTCGCGGAGTTCCAGGTGAGTGAAGGCCAGGTGGGCGCCAGCCGATTCGGAACGGTGACATTCACGGATCCCGATCCCCCGGAAGGCGGGGCGTTCTACCGGGTCCGGGGAGAGAACTGAGGGATCACCCGCCGGGCGCCGCCGAACTCACCTGCGCCTCAGCACGAGGGAGGTCACCCCGCTCGAAGGGCTGAGGCGCCCGGAGTCACCGATCCCCGGGAGGGATGTTCCCGGCGTGAAGACAGCCATTCCTCCGGCGCGCGGTCTGTCAGGGCAGGTGCATCGGCGTGATCCGCAGATTGCGGATCGCGATCGGCCCGGTGTCCCCGCGCGCGATGAGCGGGCCGTACGGCTGCTCGTCCGGGAAGTAATCATCGCAGGTCGGGCCGCTCAGTTCCAGGTCGCGATGCAGCGTCTCATTGTTGAGTGCCACACGCTTGAAGCGCGCGTTCTCGATCTTCCGTCCGTCCCTGTCGAAGCGCGGCGCGCGGAACACGACCTCCATGCGTTGCCACTCACCCGCGGCGAGGCTGGTCTCGGGAACATCCAGCTCGTACCGGCCCATCACCATCACGCGCGGCTCGCTTCCCGGCGGCACAAGGAATTCATAGGAAAGCTTCACGTCTCCGTACTCGGCCGTGGTGATGAGATCGGCGGCCTCCCCGCTGGATCCATTCACGACGGCACCCTTGCCCGGGACGATGTCGAACAGACTCGACTCGGGGATCAGCTTCACTTCCTTCGCGGCGGTCCAGTCCTGGTGCGGCGGCCTGAAATTGGAGAGGTCCCCCTTTCCGAGGATGACCTGGGTGCATTCGGCGCAGCCGGTCAGCAGGACGGCGGCGCCGATGGGGAGAAGAGAGAGAAATGCGGAGGTGGGATTTGGCATGTCAGATTTGGACGCGCGCAGCGTAGCCTTCGTCCTTTTCGCCGGGCAATTGAGAACCCGCGCCCGCGCGACGCGGGCGAATGCGCGCTCACCGGGGGCTGGCGGAAGGCGGGGTCTCCTGGCGCAGGCGTTCCTGGATCGCGCGAACCTGCGAAAGCGCGGTCTTCGACTCCTGGTGCGATGGATCGAGCCGGACCGCCTCCGCGAGGTGCTGGGCCGCCTCGGCCCATCGCTGCTGCTTTGCCAGCGCCACGCCGAGGTTGAAGCGGGCCCGCGCATGGTCGGGCTTCAGGCGCACCACCTCCGCGAACTGTTCACGCGCCGCGTCCACCCTGTCCTGCACGCCGTACTCGACACCGAGATAATAGCGGGCCTCCCACAGGTCCGGATTCAGGCGCACCGCCGTCTCGAGACTGCGGATCGCGGCATCGCGATCGCCGGCCACGGCCTGGGCGTCCGCGAGTCGAAGGTGCACACGCGCATTCTCCGGATCCAGCTTCAGCGCGGCCTCCCCCGCTTCCAGCGCCTCTGTCCCGCGGCCGAGCGCGACCATCGACTGCAGTCGCTCGAGGTGCGCATCAGCCCAGTCGGGCTTGATCGCGATGGCGCGGTCGATCAGCGGAAGCGCTTCCTCGACCCGCCCGGCCCGGCGAAGAAGGCTGCCGGCCTGCAGCCATGCCACCGGATGATGCGGCAGCAGATCCCGTACCTTCTGCCATTCGGCCGCGGCTGCCGTGAGCTGGCCCGTGGCCTCGAGGAACTCGCCGTAGGACCGGTGCAGGTAGTGGTCGCCGGGCCGGGCCGCGATCGCGTTCGTGAACCGCGCGTTGGCCACCGCGGCCGTCTCCGGCGTCATTCCGCGCCGAAGCCGGGCGGCCTCGCTGGCGAGGGCGTGAACCTGGAGGTCGTTGTCGAGGCGGTTCGTGAAGGGCGCGTCGATGCAGCGCGCGATCATCTGCTCGAGCGCCGAGTAGCGGCCCCACGGCGTCAGGGCGAGGTGGCGTTCGCAATCCTCCTGCGTGGGCCAGGGCGCATCGGACCGCTTCCCCACGACGCCCGAGGCCGTCAGCGCCTCCGCGAAGATCCGCGCGAGCGCGTAATTGCCTTCGGGCGTGAAGTGCACGTGCTCGTAGAAGAACTCGGCGCCTGGCACGCCGGCGGGCGCGGACCGGCCCATCACGTCCGCCGCGGGGATCAGTTCCACACCTTCAAGCGCCGCCACGGACGCGATGATCTGGTTCATCCGCGAATCCGTCCGAAGCGGCACCACATCAAGATCCCGCGCCCGCGCGAATGCGGCGGCGGCCTCCGTGCGGTTCGAACGCGCCAGGGCGGCCTCGCCGCGGAGGTAATGGAGACCGGCATGCTTGTCGTCGATCGCGAGCGCCGCGGTCACTTCCGACTCCGCCGTTTCCGGGCGGGAGGCGTCCAGCGCCTCGATGGCGCGATTGTAATGGAGCATCCACTGCTGGTGCTCGGCAAGGCTGAGGTCCTTGCCATTCGCCGAGCCGAAGGGCGCGCAGTCGGCGAGGTTCACCGCGACCGTGCTGAGGTAGACCCGCGCGCCGGCGCGCCGGCCGGCCCGCACCATGTCCGTCAGGTTTCGCTCGAACGCCCCATACACGCGGGAGCGGGCGGGGGATTCCATGCCGACGGAATCCTCCGCCAGCACACGCACGCCCTCCCAACGATTGCTGCCGGATGGCGCCCCGCCGATCCGCCGTGCGATGGCCTCGATCGCCTGCCCCAGCCGGGTCGCCCTCGCGGCGAGGATCAACCGGACCACCGGCCACGGGGGCGCGCTGCTTCCGAGCACCGTTCCCGCCCCGAAGGGGCCGAGCATCTCGTTGTTGCCGGCGAAGATGATCCATGCGTCGGCGTCCAGTTCCACGCACTCGCGGGCCATCGGGACCAGCGCGTGCGAACTGATGGCGGTCATCGCGACGGGGATTACCTCGTGGCGCCTTTCCGGAAACCGCTGGTTGAGCAGGGCCTCGAGAAACCGCGCCACGCCGAACGCCGGCTTCGGATCCCCCATGGCCGCCGACTCGCCGAACACCAGGATCCGCGTGGTGCCCGAAGGCTTCTCGCGCAGAAACGTGGTCGGCGGCGGAAGCCGCAGCATGCCGGCCGGAAAGAAGCGCCTGCCAAACTCGGGGTTCTCGACGAGCCGGGCGGGATCCTGCCGCGACGGGACGAAGTAGGATGTCGGGTACCCGAACCCGACGATGCGCAGGAGGACCTCCAGCAGCGCCAGCGCGACGATCGGCGCGAGGATCGCGAGCAGGACCCGTGCGGCGAGAGACGAACTTCGCCGTTTGCGGACGCGCGGCCTGGCCGCGCTCTTGCGGCGTGACATGGATCGTCGAGCGCTCAAGAGCCGGTGACTTTACGCACCGGCCGGGATCATGACCATCCCGGGATTCCAATCCAGGGCCGGACGGCTCGCCCCTTCACCTTGGAGCCCGCGGCAGGCGCGGGGAGCGACTGCAGGCCGCGCTTCCCCGGGGGCGTTGGCATCCCCGAGAAAACGAAACGCCGCGCCTCCCGCGGGAGAGGGGCGCGGCGTTGCCCTGGGGTGCGAGGATATCTCAGCTGGGCATGTTCCAGCCTTCTCGGTACTCGCGCTTGATCCACTTCTGCGCGTCGGAATTGTTCTTCACACGCAGGTTCTCGCTGTCCCACTCGATGCGGCCGCCGGCAAGCATGGCGACGTTGCCGAGCAGGATCGACTCCGTCATGTCGCAGGCGAAGTCGAAGTTGGAGTACGCCGGCGGACCGCCCTTGATCGCGGCGACCCACTCCTCCTTCATGCCGAGGTCGTCGCGGCCGTTGCGCGGCAGGGTCTCGGGCGGAGCTTCCCAGCCTTCGAAATCCTTCTCGGGCAGGAGCATCCACTGGGCGCCGTAATCGTTCGGCGAATAGAGGATGCCCTTGTCGCCGACGAGCAGCGAACCCGAGCCGGGAGGCTCGTGCCCGTGGAAGAGCTCCTTGGGCGGGAGGTTTTTTTCGCCGTTGGGCAGCTTGCCCTCGTACCAGTGGAGGCGGACCGGGGGCATGTCGCCGCGGGCGGGAAACTCGTACACCACCGTTGCCCAGCCCGGGAACGTCTCGGGGTTGATCGCCTCGTTCTCGGCGACGACGAGGGTGGGCGTGGTCAGCTTCAGCGCGCGGAACGCGAGGTTCGCCGTGTGGCAGGCCATGTCCCCGAGCGCGCCGGTGCCGAAGTCCCACCAGCCGCGCCAGTTAAAGGGATGATAGGCCTTGTGGTAGGGGCGCATCGGGGCGGTCCCGATGAAGCGCTCCCAATCCAGCGTGGGCGGAATGGGCATCGCCTCCTTCGGGCGCTCCGTGATGGTCGGCGACTGCGGCCACACCGGGCGATTCGTCCAGACGTGCGCCTCGCGGACCTGGCCGATGGCACCTGCCTGGATGGCCTCGACACCGCGGCGCAGCCCGTTGCTGGCCGAGCCCTGGTTCCCCATCTGGGTGGCGACACCGTATTTCCGGGCAAGGGTCCGGAGGTACCGCGCCTCCCAGACGTCATGCGTGAGCGGCTTCTGCACGTACACCGCCTTCTTGAGCACCATGGCGTAGGCGGCGGCGATGGCATGGGTGTGATCCGGCGTGGAGATCGTCACCGCGTCGATCTCATCGGCCATGCGGTCGAACATGTGCCGGAAATCGTCGAAGCGCCGGGCCTTGGGATACTTCTTCGCCTTTTCGTCGAGGGGGTTCTGATCGCAGTCACACAGGGCGACCACATCACCGAGCGTGCCGGCATGATCGATGTCGCTCGATCCCTTGCCGCCGACTCCGATGCCCGCGAATCGCAGACGTTCGTTGGCGCCCCAGACGCGGCTCGGGACGATCGTGAAGGCGAACGCAGTGGCTGCCGACGAGGTCGCCAGAAAGTCGCGCCTGGTGAAATTCTTGCTCCAGGTAGGTTTCATGACTCGGGGAATTTGGGCACTTGCCTTGGCGCAGCATCCGCCACGCGCCGGCCATCCTGCAACCGCAAAGCCGCGAGGTTCGCGGACTTTGGGCCGGTCCAGGCCGTCCAGATCCCTGAGCGGTCTGTTGACACCCCCCGGGTCCGCCGATAGCCTGCCCCTCCATTTTGACCGGAGCGGCCGCCGCCGGGCGCATTCCGCCCGTTCGCGGCCAAGGTCGGGAAAGGAAGTGACGCAGCGTGACCGAGATCAAACTCAAGAAGGGTGAACCCGTGGAAAAGGCGCTCCGCCGCCTGAAGAAGAAGGTGGACCGCGAGGGGATTCTCAAGGAGGTGCGCAATCACCGCCATTACGAGAAGCCCAGCGAACGACGTCGCCGCAAGCTGAAGGTCGCGCGCTTCAACGCGATGCTCAGCGCGCGCTACGCGGACCTGTAGTTTTCCCCGGGGCTCTGGCCCTCACTCGGGTCGGCGGCCGGGCGCGCAACGGCGCCCGCCGCCTCCTCCATTCCCAGTTTCATCCTGATGCCTGTCGCAGCGCCGTCGCATCCGCCGCGCCGCCCGACGCCGGCACGCTGATCGCCGACCCGCACCCATGTACTCGCTCTCAACCTGCTGGAATTCAGGCCGTCACACCTGTGGTCGTGAAATGCTCCGTGAAATCCGCGAGCTCGGCTTCGAGTACGCGGAATTGAGCCATGGGATCCGCCTCGGACTCCTGCCGGGCATCATCGAGGCCGTGGACGCCGGCGAGATCCGGATCTCCTCACTGCACAATTTCTGTCCCCTGCCGATCGGCATCCACTACCCCGCCCCGAACATCTACAAGTTCACCGCGCTCGACCGGCGGGAGCGCGAGAACGCGTGGAAGCACACCCTCAAGACGCTCGACACGGCGGCGCGCCTCCAGGCGCAGGTCGTCGTGCTCCACATGGGCGCCGTGGAGATGCGCGACTACACCGACCGCCTCATGGAGATGGTCGAGGCCGGACGGCGCGAGTCCTCCAAGTACGAGAAGCTGCTCGCCGAGGCGCTCGACAAGCGCGAGAGCCGCAAGGGCCCGCACGTGGAAGCGGCCTACTCGTTCCTGAGCGCGCTCGCCGACGAGGCCGCGCAACGCAACCTCCGTCTGGGCATCGAGAACCGGGAGGCGCTTGAGGAAATCCCGTTCGAGAGCGATTTCCCGCTGTTCTTCCGCGAGTTCAATCATCCGGCCATCGGGTACTGGCACGACACCGGCCACGGCCAGATCAAGGAGAACCTCGGCGTCATTCATCATGCGATGCACGTCAGCGGACTCGCCGACCGCCTCCTCGGATTCCACATCCATGATGTCGCCTTCCCCGGCCGGGATCACCTCGTGCCGGGCACCGGCTCCATCGATTACGCGGCCCTGAAGCCATACGTGCGTCCGGAGCACATCAAGGTGTTCGAACTCAGCCCGTCGGCTCCCGCGGATCTCATCCCTCAAGGCGTTGCGCATATCCGGGATCTCTGGGGCGCGGAGTGAAACGGACCGTCCGGCAGGCGTGGTCGATCCTGTGGCGGGCGGGGGTTGCGGCACTTCTCCTCGCGTGGGCGTTCCACGCGATCTTCCATGACCAGACGCGGGATGTGCTCAGCAGCCGCGGCGTCGATCTCGACGCCGCCCCGCGCATGGAGCGCTGGGCCATCGTGTGGCGCCTCGGCCCCGCCGAGCTCGCACGCACCATCCTCGCGGTGGAGCCCGCATGGCTCGGCGCATCCATTCTCCTCTGGGGGCTCACGATCGTTCTCGGCGCATGGCGCTGGCGCCTGATCCTGCGATCGCAGGACATCGATCCGGGACCGCGGCGCACACTCGAGATCTCGCTCATCGCCCATTTCTTTAACTCGTTCCTCCTCGGCTCCACGGGGGGCGACCTGCTGAAGGCCTACTACGCCGCACGGGTCACGCATCATCGGAAGGCCGAGGCGGTCACCACGGTGCTCATCGATCGCGTGCTGGGGCTCTTCACCATGCTCGCGGTCGCCGTGGCGCTGATTCCGCCCAACCTCGACCTCGTCCTGCGCCACCCCCGGACCATCGCGCTCGCCGTGGCGGTTCTCGGAATGTTCGCCGCGGCCGGGGCGCTCCTTGCGCTGTCGCTTCGGGGCGGCGTCTCCCAGGTGTTCCCCGCGGCGCGCGCGTGGCTGCGGCGCCTGCCGAAGGCGCCCCTGCTCGAGCGCGGCCTCGAGGCGTGCCGGTCGCTCGGCCGGGCGCGCGGCGTTCTCGGCCGATCGATCATGATTTCCGTGCTGCTGACGTTCGCCTGCGTGCTGCAGCTGCTGACTCTCCTTTGGGGCTACGGCCTCTCGGTGCCCCTGCTCCCCGTCTGCTTCGTCGTGCCCGCGGTGATCTGCATCTCGGCGCTTCCCATCACCCCCAACGGACTGGGAGTGCGCGACAATCTCTACATCTACCTGCTGAGCCTGCCCGCCATCGGCGTCAGCCCGGGCACCGCCTTCGCCGTCTCCCTCGTCGCCTACGCGTGCAGTCTTGTCTGGAGCGCCCTTGGGGGGGCCCTGTACGTGGCGCGCCGCCGCGAGCGGGACATGGCCGAGGCCGTTGCGGAGGAAACCGCGGCCGAGCGCGCCTGAGGCTCGAGCCGCGCGCCGGCGGGCAGGAACCTGCGGGGACCGCGACGGACGTGGTCGTGAAGGCACCCGCCTGCAGGGCCCCATCACTGGTTGGCGACGAGGAGCACCACCGCCGCGATCACCATGATGAACAGGATCAGGAGGGTGATCTTGGCCGCGCTGTAGGGCCGGTCCCCCGCGATCGCGCCGGTGAAGCCGTTCATCACGACCTGATAGTTCTTCCGGCCATAGCCGTAGGTCAGGAGCCAGACCGGGACCAGCACGTGCTTGAAGGTCTGGCCGGAGTATTCCGAGCGCACGGTCAGGTTCCGGTGCGTGTCGCCCGGGACCTGCGCCGCGCACATGGCACGGATCTTCGCCTCCATGATCTCCCGCGAGTGCTCCGCCGCGGCGATCAGATCGATCTGATACTGCTCGACAACCCAGCCCGCGACATACCCCGGGTCGTATGGCTTGAGATCCGTCGTCGTCGGAAACGGCTCGATCTTGCGCAGGAGATCCGCGCGGACGCCGCACGATGCCGGAACGAGCTCGTCGTCGAAGAAATGTCGCACCGAGCCGGAGCTCGGACTCCAGCGGATGTGGCGAACGCGACGGGTCTGGAGACGGCCATTGGCGTCGCGGTACGTCTCGTTCGTGTAGTAGTAGTAGCCCGAGTCCGCCGACCAGGAGGCGTGCACATCCGCGTCAAACGTCCAGTAAGGCAGGTACACCCCGTGGACCGTGTCGGTGAACGCGCTCGTCTTGAGCCGGTTCGGGGCGAACCATCTCGATGCGTACCACTCCCGCATCCGCTTTCGAACATCCTGCTCCGGGACCTTGAACGGCAGCAGACTCGAAGGGCGGATCGGCGCGGTCTGCTCCTCCACCGGCACGATCGCGGGTGAACCGCAGAAATCGCACTGCTGCGCCACGCGCCGCGGCTCGAACACCGAGATCGCGTTGCAGTTCCGGCACCGCACGGACCGCGTCGCCGCCTGCCATCCCCGCTGATCCGGACGCAGACTGCGGAGCGCCTGGGCCAGCTCCGTCTCATGGATCTGCCGGCCGTCATCTGACAGCCGGGCCGGTGATTTCGTCCCGCAGTACGGACAGATGAGGGCTTGGGACGCGGGATCCCACCGCGCGTCCGCCCCGCAGGCCGGACACGCGAACTTGTTCAGCGCGCTGACTTCGCCCATCTGGATGACGGCCGATCCCTTCGATTCGCCGGACGCGGGCGGCTACTGGCTCAGGAACTCCCGGAGCGCGGCCTCGGTGATCCGCCACGTGCTCCCGATCCGCTTGCCCTTCAGCTCGCCGCTTTCGAGCGTCGCGAGCACATCGCCCTCGCTGACGCCGAGTGTCTGCGCGACCTCGCCGGGGCTGTACAGCCTCGGGAGTCCCGCATCGGGCGCCGCTCCGCCATGGAGCGGCGGGGGAACGGCGGCAGGGACGGCCTGCCCGACTCCCGGCGTGCCGGGCTGCGGCGGGGCGGCGAACTGCTGGGCCATCTGCTGCGCCATGGCCAGCCCGATGCCGAGCTGCGCCGCGGCGCTGCCGGTGCCGCCCTCGCCCTTCTCCAGCCCCTGGGCCATCTGGAACTTCACGTAATCGTTGAGGTTTCCGATCGCCGACATGCTGGAGCGCTTGTCCACCGCGGCCTCCACCTCGGGCGGCACGGAGGCGTTCTCGAGAATGAACGACGTGATCTCGATCCCGTACCGGCTGGTCGTCTGGGGATTGATCAGGGGCAGGATCGCCTCCCCGACCTCCTGATAGCGCATCGCGAGGTCCAGCACGGGGATCCGCGCGCTCGCCAGCGCATCGGTGAACACGCTCACGATGCGGGAACGCATCGTCTCGTGAAACTCATGCAGCCGGAAATGATGGTCGGTCCCGGCGACCTCCTTCAGGAAGACACGGGGCTCCACGATGCGGAAGTCGAACGTTCCGAACGCGCGCACGCGGACGATCCCGAAGTCCGGATCGCGCATCATGATCGGGTTGGAGGTACCCCACTTGTTGCCGGTGAACAGGCGGGTGATGACATAATAGACGTCGGCCTTGAACGGCGACTCGAAGCCGAACCTCCATCCCTTCAGGCGCGAGAGGATGGGGATGTTTTCCGTCGTGAGCTCGTGTTTGCCCGGTCCGAAGGTATCCCCGAACTGGCCGAGATAGACGAACTGCACCACCTGGCTCTCGCGGACGATGAGATTGGCGCCCCGCTTGATCTCGCGATCCTCGTCCGGCCACCGATAGCTCAGGGTGTCCCGAGCGTCGTTCTCCTCCCACTGAATGATTTCCCACGCCTGGGACCTGAGGAAGCTGAGGATGCTCATATCGTCGTGCAGTTCAGAATCGGGAACGCGCCCGCACGGTTGCAGGAATTGTTGTCATTGGAAAGCCGGCCGACGCCGCCAGGCCCCGCGGACCCCGCGGCTTCAGACCGGGATTGAATGACACGCCCCCCGCCCCTCGCGGGCGCGCACATGCCTGGAGCCGCGCCGGCTGGACTCGCGGCTCCTCACTGCGCCGCTGGAAGCTCCGCGCGGAACATTCTTTCCCAGATCCTCGGGAACGGGTGCAGAACGGCCGCGCGGGCGAGGAGGAACTTCACCCGGTTCCTTGTGATCTTGATCCGCCTCGAGGCGTCCAGCACGTTGTTCGACGCGAGAAGGCGCAGCGTTTCCGAACCGATCAGGAGGGGCAGCGCGCACGCGAGCCGCACGCGCACCTGGTCGCGCGGCGTCGCGCACGTGTACCGCCAGCCGGCGCTGAGATGCGCGGCCGCCTTCTCGAGGTGCTCCCGATAGAGCGGGCGGAACCGGGGTTCGGCATCCGGACGGAGCAGGTCGTCGGGCGCAAGGCCGTGCCGTCGGAGGCCTTCCATGGGCAGGTAGCAGCGCCCCTGCTGAAGGTCCTTCGCAAGATCCCGCAGGATGTTGACGAGCTGCAGACCGTGCCCGAAGCGAATCGCGTCGTCGAGGTAGCGGGGAAGATCGAGAGGCGCCTGCGGGTACAGGTGCGAACGACACAGGCGCGTCCAGAAGCCGCCGACGCAGCCGGCCACACGGAACGTGTAATCCTCGAGCTCGCCGTCCGACTGCAGCGGCACCGGATTGTCGCGCGAGGCGCTCGCGAACCGCCGCAGATCGAGTTCCTGCCCCGTGGTGATCGTCGAGACCACCTCGCGGATGCAGCAGCGGTCGAAGCACGCCAGCCCGTGCAGCGCGCCGATCACCTCCTCGATGCGCAGCAGCAGCTCGCGCTCGGCGGGCAGGGCCTGCGTCTCGCACAGATCGGAGAAATCCAGCGGCGCGGCCTCCGTACACAGGACGCGTTCGCGAAGCCGTTCGAGCGCCCCGAGGCGATCACTCACCGGAAGCACCTCGGTGTCCGCGATCGTGTCCGCCGCCCGCGCCAGCAGGTACGCGATGCCGATCTGCGGACGCACCCGGCAGGGCAGAAGCCGGATCGTGCGGTAGAACGACCGCGAGACATCGCGAAGCAGGCGTGTGAGCAAATCCGGATCTGTCGCGGTCATCGACTTGGGAAAATCGTAGGCGCGATGCGGCAAAGCGCCAGTAACGGCACCCGATTCGCCAGGGGGGAATACCCCGAACGGGGCCCCACCCGAACGCACGCCGCGCCTCCTCTCAGGCGTAATCCCCTGAACCCCATCCGCTCAGACGGCCTCCGGTCCCTGCGCGCCCTGGATCTGTCCCGCGCGGACCTGCCAGCGCTGCAGGCGGCGGCCCAGCTCCGCGGGCCAGTTCTCCTGCGTGCACGTCATGAACACCTGCCCCCGGGCGCTCGCGGCGCCATCCAGCAGCGGCATCAATCCCGACCTTCGCCTTGCATCCAGCTCACCCATGATGTCGTCGATCAACAGAATCGGCGGGGCTCCCGCCGCGTCCGCGAGAAACTCCGCCTGCGCCATTTTCAGCGCAATGGCAATCGATCGCTTCTGGCCCTCGCTGGCGTACTGGGCCGCGGAGCGGTCCGCGAGCTGGAGGCGGAGATCGTCGCGATGCGGGCCGACGACGGTTGCGCGCACGATGCGCTCCCGCCCGGCGGACTGCGCGAGCTCCGCCGCGAAGTCCTCGCCCACCGAGGGAACATACGTCGCGGTGAGCGTCTCCGCGCCGCTGCTGATCCGGCCGTACGCCTGCGACGCGAGCAGCGACAGCCGCGGGACGAGCGCGCGCCGGCGTTCCATCAGGATCGTGCCCGCCGCGACCAGTTCACGGCTGAAAGGCTCGATCACGGAGATCTCCGGCGACGGACGCTTCAGCAGGGCGTTGCGCGCCTGGAGCGCGCGCGTGTACCGCTGCAGGAACGCGAGGTATCCGGGATCCGTCTGCGCAAGCAGCAGGTCCATGAACCGGCGCCGCACCCGCGGCGCGCCCTTCACCAGCAGCAGGTCCTCCGTGCAGAACACGACGCATCGCAGCCGGCCGTAATAGTCCCCGATGCGCCGCACCGGCTGCCCGTCGAGCGACAGCGACCTTTCCGCCGCGGACCAGTACATCCTCACGTCATGCTCCACCTCCGCGACGAAACGGCCGCCGATGAAATAGCCCCTCGCGCCGTGGCGCACCATCTGCGCGCCGCCCACGCCGCGAAACGACCGCAGTGTCGCCATCAGGTAGATCGCCTCGAGGATGTTCGTCTTCCCCTGCGCGTTCTCCCCGATGAACAGGTGAAAACCCGGCGTGAGATCGAGGTCGAGCCGCGCGTAGTTCCGGAAATCCCGGAGCCGGAGGTGAGCGAGATGCACGGAGTGCGCGAGCTCAATTTCCTCAGTTCGGGCGGAGCCGCCAGTTCTCGAAGGCGAGCAGCACCATCAGCAGCGCAAGGAACACGAACCCTGCCATGAGCGCGAGCACGGCCACGCCCGCGGCCGCGACAAACCCGATCGTGGCGGTGATCTGCAGCCGGCGATCACCCAGCGCGGTGCGCAGAAGCAACCCGCCGTCCAGCGGCTGGATCGGAAGCAGGTTGACCACCGTCCAGAAGTAGTTGATGCGGACCAGCATCACGAGCGTGAACGCCACGTCGCGGTCCGCCGGGCGCAGCACGATGAACGCGATGAGCGCGAGGGTTCCCAGCGCGAGGCTCGCGATCGGGCCGGCCGCCGTCACAAGGAGATCCTGCGCCCGGTTGAAGCGCGACCCGTGCATGATCGCGATGCCGCCAAACCCGTGCAGCACGATCTCCGGGTTCGCCCCGTACCTTCGTCCGATGAAGGCATGGCCCAGCTCGTGAATCAGGATCGAGAAGAACGCGAGGATGGCCCAGATCGCGATCCCCGCGAGATTGCTCACGCTCGAGTACGCCGCCGGATTCAGCCCGCCGCCCAGGAGCAGACACGTCACCCAGAACCACAGCTGAACCGTGACCGGGAACCCGAATATCCAGAACCTCAACATGTGCGTCCCGCCATGCACGGACTTCGGCCAAATTGCAACCGTCGGGAGCGCATGGGTGCACATCCCGACGGACGCCACGCGGCCATGCCAGGCGCCCGACGGACGTCGCGCCGGCATCCATGATCCCCGCCGGCGACGCCCCTTCGGCCCGCTATTCCCCGGCGCCTCCCGAGGCGAGCATCGCGCGCCGTTCGGGCGTCAGGCCGCCTTCCTGCGGCGGCGCAAGGATGTACCAGACCATGCTGCGGAAGTCCGAGTCGGGCATCTGTTCGAGCCCCTCCGGCATGACCGAGCTCTCGAGGGTGCGACGGCTGGCGATGTGATCCTTCGGGATGATCTCCTCCTTCGGACCCTGCAGCAGCAGGCGCACGCGCTGCTCGTTGTCCTCCACGAGCCGGCCGGCGATCACGCGATCATCGGTCGTCTCGATCTCCACCTGCTCATAGCCCGCTCCGATCACCTGGTTCGGGTCGATGATGTTCCACAGGAGCGCATCGAGGGACGAGCGCCCGACGCCGGTGAGGTCCGGCCCGACGTTCGCCCCCTCCCCGAGGAACGTGTGGCACACGAGGCACGCCTGGCGCGCGACCTCCCGGCCTCGCTCGAGGTCCGGCTCACCCGACAGCACGACACGCCGTTTCTCCGCCACGAGGCGCAGCTTGGCCTCGGGGCTTTCCCGGAAGCGGCCGATCGCGAGCGCGGCCTGTTCGCGCACGGCCCGATCGCGATGCTGCATCAGCGAGCGAATCACGGGCGACCCGAGGTCCGAGGCCGAGATCGCCCCCGCCCGCACGCGCTCGAGCAGTTGCAGCGCCCATGCGGGACGCGACGCGAGCGCCGAGGCGGCGGCGCCGCGCACGCCCGCGGAGAATCCGCGCCAGGAATCCAGCAGCACCGCGGCGATGCCGTCGCCGCCGATTGCTCCAAGGGCCGCGATCGCCTCGGTCCGCACGGCGTCCGGCGCGTCGCCCGCCACGAGGGCGAGGAGGGCGTTTCGCGTCGTGTCGCTGCGGTCCTGCCGCGCGCTGCGCACGGCCCGAATCCGTTCCTCCACGGGCGCCTGCGCATCCGCGGCGCACGCGAGCATGGCCCGGCGGGAATCGTCATCGCCCCACAGCGTGCCGAGCCGCCAGCTCAGCATGCGGAGTCGCGGGTCGCTCTCGGGCGCCTGCAGCCTCGCGAGCAGCGGACGCGCGGGCGATGCCGGCGCGCGCACCCTGCCCTCCTGCCCCTTGATCAGTCCCTCGAGCGCGGCGACGGCAAGATCCGGGCTGCTGGAGCGCACGCTTCCCACGAACTCCAAAGCCGCGTCCAGCCAGCGGGTGTCGCCGAGGTCGCACAACCGCCGCATCAGCTTCGAGGTGATCCCCGCCGCCATCGGAAGCGAGTCCGCTCCGAAGCGCTCCAGCCATTCGAGCGCCGGCGCCGGGTCGGCCGCGATCGCGGGCTCCACCGCATGCCAGATCATGAATGGCAGGACGGGATCGCCCGCGTCGTCGGCGGACGCCGCGAGCACCGCCGCGACAATCTCCGGGACGTCGCCGAAGTCATGCCGGGGAGGCGTGTTGACGGTCAGCCTGCCGGACGTGAACTGCCGGCATGCAGTGACCACCGCCAGCCGCACCGCGGGATCCGGGTCTGCCGCGAGATCCCTCAGGATCTGAAACTCGGTGCTGCCCGGCACCTGCCGTTCGCCGATCAGCCGCGCCGCCCACGCGCGGATGGCGGGCTGGTCGTCCCGCGCGGCCTCCGCGATCTGGGATGGAGTCAGGGCCCGGAGCCCGTGCAGCGTCCAGAGCGCCTCGAGACGGGTCTCGAGGGGACGGCCACGGTCCGCCAGCAGCGCCCGCAGCCCCGGAACCGCGACCGTGCCGCCGCGCTCCGTCAGGAGCCTTCGGCCCATCCGCCGATGCCAGACGTTGCGGTGCTCGAGCAGCTTCACGAGGTCGCTCGTGCCGAGCGCCTCGAGGTTCATGTCCGGCGATGGACGCGAGGGGACGGCACGGCCCTTCTCCCCGCCCGTGTACACGACGCGCCAGATGCGCCCGTGCTCGCGATCCACGCCGCCGGGATCCGCCATGGCGTTCTGGTAGCACGGATAACGGTCGTACCAGTCCATGATCCAGATGGCGCCGTCCGGCCCGACCTGCGTGCTGACCGGCATGAACCACCCGTCGGTCGTGCGCACGAGGTCCCGCCACTGGCTGGCGGTGAAACCCGAGCCGTTCCTGGAGAGGCGGTCCTGGTGCACCGCGTTGTCGTGGATGTTCCCCTGGAGGATCGTTCCCAGGTTTTCCTCGGGGAACTGGTCACCCTGATAGACCTGGATCCCCGCATAGGCCGCCATGTGGTGCCGGTGGTCGTTGATGGCGCGCAGGCGTTCGTACGCGTAGGGATGAGGCTCGGTGCCCGCCTGCCGATCGTAGATGCCGCCGGGCGCCATGTGGAACAGGTGTTCGATCACGCAGGCGCTGACAAAGGCGTTGCCCTCGCGGTCGAAATCCACGCCCCACGGGTTGCTGGTTCCCTCGGCGAACACTTCGAAGCTGCCGGCTTTCCCCGGCATGAACCGCGCCACGCCCGCCGTGAGCAGGACGGGTTCACCGGCGTCCGCCCCCGGGTCGCGCACCTCGGAGCGCGTGAACACGCCGTGGGTCATGTAGAGGTAGCCGTCGGGACCCCACGCGAATCCGTTGAGCAACTCGTGGCGATCCTCGAGGCCGAAGCCCGTCTGGACGACGGTGGAACGATCCGCGCGATCGTCGCCGTCGGTGTCCTCGAGAAACAACAGGTGCGGCGCCTGCCCGACGTACGCTCCTCCGTTCCCCAGCAGGATGCCCGTGGCGAGATTGAGGCCATCCGCCCAGACATGAACCTTGTCCGCACGACCGTCTGCATCCACGTCCTCGAGAATCTTGATGCGGTCGCGCGGGGTCTGTCCCTCGGGAGCGCCGGAGGGGTATTCGTAGAGTTCCACGACCCAGAGGCGGCCGCGCGCGTCCCATGTCATCGCGACCGGGTTGACCACCTCCGGTTCGCTCGCGAACAGGCGCACCTCGAATCCCGGCGGCGTGATGAAGGCCGCCTGGGCGTCCGCGGGTGAGAGGGGCGGCGTGGTCGCCGGCGCGTGCTGACCGGACACCTGCCGCCCCAGCGGCTGGTTCGTGTACACCGGAAAACCGAGGTTCTTTCGAGGCGGACGGTACTCGGCCGCGACCGCATCCGGCCCTCCGCCCGCCGCCAGGAGGGCGAACGCGACGACGAAGCTTCGCGTCAACGGCAAGGTGATCATCACCGGATCCTGTCCCGGCGGATCGGCGGAAGGCAACCCGGAGCTGATCCGGACAGCACGACGGTCCCCGACCCGCGGCGCGCCCGCGCGAACCGGTCGCCCGCCGCGGTCCACGAAGTGCGTGCGCCGGAAATGGATGGTCCGGCGTCCGGGCGGCGGATAGCGTCTCGCGCGATGAACGTTTCGATCTTCGGGCTCGGCTACGTCGGTGCCGTCACCGCGGGCTGCCTCGCGGCCCAGGGTCACCGCGTGGTCGGGGTCGATGTCGCAACCACCAAGGTCGAGGACCTGCGGCGGGGCCAGCCGCCCATCATCGAGCCCGGACTCGAGGAACGCCTCCGCGCCGCCGTGGATGCGGGCCGTCTCGACGCCACGACGGACGTGGCTTCCGCGATTCAGTCCACCGAGGCCTCGCTGATCTGTGTCGGCACCCCCTCCCGTGTGGGAGGCGGGCTGGACCTCCAGTACGTCCGCGAGGTGACCCGGCAGATCGTCACGGTCGTTCGAACCCTGAACCGGCGCCACACCCTCATCTTCCGCAGCACCATGCTCCCGGGCAGCACGCACGCGCTGGTCGAGGAGTTCGCCGCCGAACTCGTCCGCAACGGTGCCCTCGAGGTGTGCTACTATCCGGAGTTTCTGCGCGAGGGGACCGCCGTGAAGGATTTCGAGAAGCCGTCGCTCGCCGTCGTGGGCACGGCCGAGGGCGCACCACCCTCGGGCGCCGTCCGGGAGCTCTGCGGCGCCGAGGCCGTGATCGTCACGTGGGAGACCGCCGAACTCGTGAAGTACGCGTGCAACGCCTTCCATGCGGCGAAGGTGACGTTCGCCAATGAAATCGGGCGCCTCGGGAAGAGCCTCGGCGTGGACAGCGCGGTCGTGATGGATCTGCTCTGCCGCGACACGCGCCTCAACATCTCGCCGTACTACCTCCGCCCGGGCAACCCGTTCGGAGGCTCCTGCCTCCCGAAGGATGTCCGCGCCCTGGTGCATCGCGCCCGCCAGGCCGGCGCGAGCGTGCCCCTGCTCGAGAGCCTCCTGCCGAGCAATGAACGGCACCTGCAGAGCCTTCTCGAACTCGTTGCCGCCTCGGGCCATCGCGAAATCGTCATCCTCGGGCTCTCGTTCAAGGCCAACACGGACGACCTCCGCGAGAGCGCCATGGTCGAGGTGGCGCAGCACTGCCTCGGCCGCGGCTACGCCGTCCGCATCTACGATCCGCAGCTCAACCTCGCCGCCCTCGTGGGCGCCAACAAGCGCGTCATCGACACCCGGATGCCGCACCTCGCCAGCCTCCTCCACACGGACGTCGCCGGCGCCCTCGGCGCTCGCGGCCTCGTGATCGCCGCCCAGAAGGTCGTCCCGGTGGATCAGCTCGCCGCGCACCTGACCGCCGAACACTCGATCCTCGATGTGAACGGCTGGCCCGAACTGCGCGCGCTCCCTGCCCGTTATGACGGCTTCTGCTGGTGAGGCCCCCCCCGGCGGCCCGACGACCGGAGGAACGCACGACGCCCCGGGCGAATCCTCCACCGCCGCCTCAACCCCGAGTCCCGCCCAGGGTACGGCGGCGCCGGCGGGCCGCCCCGCGATTCTCATCCTCGTCGAGAACCTTCCGGTGCCGCTGGATCGCCGCGTCTGGCAGGAAGCCCGCGCCCTCCGCGACGCGGGGTACGAGGTCGTCGTCATCTGCCCGCGCATGCGCGGGCACACGGCGCCGTACGAGCATCTCGAGGGCATCCACATCTACCGCCATTGGATCGCGGGCGAGGCCCGCGGAATCCTCGGCTTCATCAGCGAGTACGCCTCGGCGCTGTTCGGCCAGACGCGCCTCGCATGGAAGGTGTGGCGCAGGCATCGCTTCCGTCTGATTCACCTCTGCAATCCGCCGGACATTCTCTTCCTCGTGGCGTGGCCGTTCCGCCTCCTGTTCGGAACCCGCGTGATCTACGACGTGCACGACGTCTGGCCCGAGTTCTTCGAGGCCAAGTTCAGTCGGCGCGGTCCGTTCTACTGGGCGGTGCGCGCCGCCGAACGCCTCACCTACGCCACGGCGGACATTGTGCTCGCGACGAACCGTTCGGTGCAGGAGGTCGCCCTCCGGCGGGGCGGCAAGGAACCATGGCAGGTGTTCGTGGTCCGCACGGCCCCGGTCATCGCGGACCTCGACATCCGCCCGGACCCCGGCCTGCGGAAGGGACGCGCGTTCCTCGTCGGATACGTGGGCGTGATGGGCAACGCCGACGGCGTTCACCGCCTCGTGGAGGCCGCCGCGCACGTGGTCTTCAGGCGCGGACGGACCGATGTCCAGTTCCTCCTCATGGGAACCGGACCCGAGTACGAGGAGATCGTGCGCCTGCGCGATGAGCTCGGCCTCGCCGCGCATGTCGATCTGCCGGGGCGCGTCTCGAACGAGTTCCTCTTCACCGCCCTCCAGACGATGGACCTCGGCGTCGCGTGCGACCCCCCCAACGCGTACAACGACCACTGCACGATGAACAAGACGCTCGAGTACATGGCCTTCGGAAAGCCGCAGGTCATGTTCGACGTGCGCGAGGGCCGCTATTCCGCCGGGGACGCGGCGCTCTATGTCCCCGGCAGTTCCCCGGCGGACCTCGGCGACGCCATCATCCGGCTCCTGGACGACCCCGACGCGCGCGCGCGGATGGGCGCGCTCGGGCGCGAACGCATCCGCACCGAACTCAGCTGGGAACGCTCGACCGCCGAGCTTCTCCGGGCCTACGCGGCCGCCATGGGATCGTGAGCAACCCGCCCGTCGACGCCCTTCGGGATGGAGATCCACCCGACGGTCCCCCGGGAAGGGACGACCGCGTCGCGAGCTTCATCGAGCATCTGCTCTCCGAACGCGCCGCCTCCCCTCACACCGTCCGAAACTACCGGCACGCCATCGCCGAGTTCCGCGAGTGGTACTCCTCCCAGCACGACGGCCGCTCGCCGGACTGGCCCGAGCTGACACGCGACGAATTCCGCCACTACCTCCGCCAGCTCGGCCGCCGTCAGCTCAGCCCCGCCGCGGTCCGCCTCCGGTTCTCCGCGCTGCGCACGCTGTACCGGTACCTGCTCCGCCGCGGCGAAGTGAGCGGAAGCCCGCTGCGAAATGTCGCCCTGCCGAAAGTTCCGCGCCGGCTCGTCCGCTTCCTCACGATCGAACAGATGAAGGCGCTGCTCGCCGCCGCCGCCGCGGGCGCACCCGGGGACGATACGATTCCGAGGGCCGGGCGCCCGGTCGATCCGAGCGTGCCCCATCGCGACGTGGCGGTCATCGAGACGATCTACTCCTGCGGACTCCGCATCGCCGAGCTCTGCGGACTTCGCGCCGAGGACCTTGATCCCCTCGAGGCGCTGGTCCGCGTCCGCGGGAAGGGCCGCAAGGAACGCATCCTGCCCATCGGCAGCCATGCAATCCGCGCGATCGACGCCTACTGGAGCACGCTGGCGCGCCCGCCGGCCGCGAACGAGCCGGTGTTCTGGCGCGCGCGGAACGACCCCCGCGCGCTGCCGCCGCGCACGCTGCAGCACCGGCTCAAGCGCCATCTGCTCGCGGCGGGATTGGATCCGACCCTGACCCCTCACAAGCTGCGTCACAGCTTCGCGACGCACCTTCTCGACGCCGGCGCGGATCTGCGCAGCGTCCAGGAGCTGCTCGGACACTCGCAGCTCGCGACCACCCAGGTGTACACGCACGTCACCACGGAACGCCTGCAGCGCGCCTACAGGTCCGCGCACCCGCGCGCCACCTGACTCGTGCCGGATGAACCGCGGGCATCGCGCGAACGCACCGGCACGCGTTCCTCACGCGGTCGCGAAGAATCATCCGGGCTGATGCATCAATTCGGAATTCTGCTCGCAACCCTGTTGACGCCTTGGATGGAGACTGCCACCGTCGGTCTCGTCGTTGCCATGAACTATCGGTGTCGGTGTCGGTAGACAGCTGTCGGTGAGACTTCCCTCGGCGACATTTCGTGACGCTGCGAGTGCAGCTCCCCTCCACTGGGTTCCGGGCAGGCACACCAAACCATGAATGCAGCCAGATTGTTTGTGGGCAATCTGTCCTACAACACACTCGAGAATGACCTGATGGACTACTTCTCCCAGGCGGGATTGGTGCGCTCCATCGACGTCGTTTTCGACAAGTTCACGGGCAAGTCACGCGGATTCGCGTTTGTGGAAATGGGCAGCTCTGACGAGGCCAACCGCGCGGTCGAGATGTTTCACAACAAGGAGTTTCAGGGCCGCAATCTGACGGTCAACGTCGCGCGTCCCAAGGAGGATCGTCCCCCGCGCGACGGGGCCGGATTCGGCAGGGGCGAGCGCCGCTCCTACGGCGAGCGTCACTGAACCGGGTCCCGGACTCGCAAGGCATGCAGAAATGGACGGTCACGGTCCCATCCGTGGCCGTGCCGGTCGCGGCCCCGCCACGCCGCATCGCCGCCGCCACGGGCGGCGCCCGGGATCGGCAAAGAATTTGACACGTTCCGAGACCGGTACCTAGCTTCGCTGTAATCCTATGCCGGAAGAAACGCCCAACACACCGCAGGTTCCGCCGACCCCTCCCACCCCCCCGAGCGAACCCGCCAAGGTGCAGCCCAAGAAGGAGACGGTGCGCATCGCGCTCCCTCCCAAGCCGACGGCCGCGCCCACGGTGCGCCTTCCCTCTCCTCCTCCGGCGCCGCCCCCGGGCGGCCCCGCCGCCGGCGTCGCCGCGGCGCCCGGCGCCAAACCCGCTCCGCCGGCTCCGTCCCCGGCGCCTGCAGCTCGGGCGGCCGCGGCCAAACCCGCGGCTCCCGCCGTCGCAACCGCCCCGGCTGCCGGAGCGGCGCCCGTGTCGCGCCCGGTCGTCTCCCCCGTCTCCGGCCCCGAGATCAGCGGCCTCGACAAGGGGCTCGCCATCGCGGCCGCGGTGATCGGTCTCGGATTCCTCCTGCACGTCGTCCTGATCACGCTCGGCATCGCGGTCGAGTAACGCCGACGAGAGACATCCGCACGGGGGCGGGGTGCCCTTCGCGATCCGCCCCCTCCAGAACCCTCATTCGCAGCCAAACAACTCCCGGCGCGCCGTCCCGCACGCAGCCCGAACCGCCCTTCCCGCGGAACGGCCGCTCGCCAGCGCGGGAATTTGCGCTACGACTCCGAATCCATGGCGTCAGAACTCATCACAAACGTCACGGCAGCGAACTTCGATGCCGAGGTCCTTCAGGCGTCCGGACCGGTCCTCGTGGACTTCTGGGCCGAATGGTGCGGACCGTGCAAGATGATCGCTCCCGTGCTGGACGAACTGGCCACTGAACTCCAGGGCCAGCTCAAGATCGCAAAGGTCGATGTCGACGCGGAAAGCGGTCTCGCCACGCAGTACGGCATCACGGCCATCCCGACGTTGCTCGTCTTCAAGGGCGGGCAGATCGTCGATCAGATGCGCGGCGCCAAGAGCAAGCGCGCCATCCGCGACACGGTCGAACCGCATCTCTGAGCCCGGGCGGCAGTTCGCCGCCCCGCGCTCCGCGCCCATGAACGCAAGGCGATCCTGAGCGCATGCACCCCGTCATCGTCGCGTGCCGACCCAACTGACCACGTCCCGCGGCCATGGCGTTCATCGCGTCTCCCGGACAGCTCTCGGCAAGGTCTGACCTGTACCATCAGCTCGGGTCGTCCCTCGCCGCCGGGCTGTCCCTGGAGCGCACCGTTCGCATCCTGGCCGAGGCTCCGCCCGCGCGGAGCCTCGCCCGGCCCCTCGAACGCATCGCCGAGCGCATCCGAGCCGGCGCCACCTTCGCCGAGGCCGTCCGTTCCCTGGACTCATGGGTGCCCCCGTTCGACGTGGCCATGCTCCACGCCGGCGAATCCACGGGCCGGCTCGACGCCACCTGCCGGATGCTGTCCGCCGCCTACGGCTCCCGGGCACGCCTCGCCCGCCAGCTCCTCCGCGGACTCGCCTACCCGACCTTCCTGTTTCATTTCGCGTTCTTCATCATGCCGATCGGCCATCTGGTCGCGCTGTTCCATGATGGGGACGTCGCGGCGTTCCTTGGCCGCAAGCTGCTGTTCTTCCTGCCGTTCTACGCCGTCGCGCTGGCGATCGTGTTCGCGACCCAGGGCACCCGCGGTCACGCATGGCGATCCCTCCTCGAGCGGGTCACGCGCGTGGTCCCGGTGGTCGGCGGCGCCCGCCATGCGCTCGTCCTCTCCCGGTTCAGCCTCGCGCTGGACGCGCTGCTCAACGCCGGTGTCACCCCGGTGACGGCATGGCCCCTGGCCGCCGCCGCCTCCGGATCTCCCGCGCTCGAGCGCGAGATCGCGACATGGGTGCCGCGCCTCGGGAATGGGGAGTCCGCCGGCGACCTGATCCTCGCCAGCCCGGCGTTCCCCAGCCACTTCGCCAGCATCTACGCCAGCAGCGAAATCGCCGGCCGCCTTGACGAGGCCCTCCCCCGCCTCAGCGAACATTATCAGGAGGAAGGGCTGCGCAGCCTCCGGACGAGCACGACCGTCCTGACCATGCTCATCTATCTCACGGTGCTCGGAATCGCCGCCTACCAGATCATCTCCTTCTGGCTCGGGTATTACGGAGGAATCCTCGCCATGTGAGAGAATCCAACTCACCCGTGCGTCGCGGCCGGCCCGTCGCCGATCGCGTCCACCCCCGGGGCCCCCGATCCGTCCATTCCATGACCGTTCAGGAAATCCACGCCAACGAATCCCTTCGCCAGCACGAATTCCCCGTCTGCCGGGACAAGATCTTCCTCGCCCATGCGGCGGTGTGCCCCCTGCCCCGCCGGGTCGGACAGGCGATCGCCGAATACGCCCAGAGCGCCACGCTCGACGACCAGGAACGCCCCGTCCTGCATTCCCTCGTCACGGAGTGCCGCGAGCTGGCCGGCCGAATGCTCGGAGCCGCCTCCGACGAAATCGCGCTCGTCGGCCCGACCTCGATCGGCCTGAGCTTCGTCGCCGGCGGATTCCCTCTCCGGCGGGGCGACAACATTGTCATCTACTTCGACGACTACCCGTCCAACGTGTATCCGTGGCTCGCCCTCGCTGACCGCGGCGTCGAGGTGCGCCTGCTGAATGTCCGCCACCTCGGCGCCATCCGGACGATCGACGTCCTCGGGCAGGTGGACGAGAACACACGCCTCGTCGCGCTCGCCTCCTGCCACTTCATCTCCGGGTGGCGACTGGACCTCCCTCCCATCGCCAGGGCCCTCAGGGAGCGCCGCATCGCCCTCTGCATCGATGGCATCCAGACGGTGGGCGCCTTCCCCACGCTGGCCGAGCACGCCGACTTCATCGCCGCCGACGCGCACAAATGGATGCTCGGCCCCTGCGGCGCGGGCATCCTCTACGTCTCCCGCCGCTGGCACGATGCGCTCCGTCCCATCGTCTATGGCTGGAACAACGTGCGCTCGCCGGACTTCGTGGCCCGCGAGGAAATCGCCTTCCGGAGCGGCGCGCATCGGTACGAGGCCGGCAGCCACAGCATGCTCGGGCTCGTGGGCCTCCGTGCCGCCCTCCGGCTGCTCCTCGAGGTCGGCATCGATCAGATCGCCGCGGAACTCCTGCGCAAGCGCGCGTGGCTCGTTCCCGAGCTCCGAAAACGCGGATGGAACGTGCCCGGCGCGGATGCACCCCCGGAACACGGCAGCGGCATCATCTCCCTCCACCGGGAGGACGCCGACGCGGCCGCGCTCCACGAACGTCTCGCCGCCGAGGGAGTCGTCACTTCCCTGCGCACCGACCGCGAGGGCCGCCGCTACATCCGGCTGTCTCCGCACTTCTACAACACGGACGCGGAACTCCACCGCGCGCTGGAACTCCTGGACTGAACCAATGAATGCCGCTCTCCTCCGCACTCTCCTCGCCGCCTCCCTCCTGATCCCATGGACCGCCCGCACGCAGGAGGACGTGCCATACACCCGCACCGAAGACCTGATCTACGGACGCAAGTTCGGCACGGCTCTCACCCTTGACGTCTTCGAGCCGGAAAAGAAGAACGGGGCCGCCGCCATCCTGATCGTCAGTGGCGGCTTCTTCTCCGCGAAGGAGGCGATTCAACCCGCGTTCTGCCTGCCCTTCCTGAAAAGGGGCTACACCGTGTTCGCCATCGTTCACGGATCCCAACCGCGCTACATCATTCCCGAGATCCACGAGGATATTCACCGCGCGGTCCGGTGGATCCGCCATCACGCCGACCGCTGGCAGATCGATCCGGAGCGCTTCGCGGCGTATGGCGCAAGCGCCGGCGGACATCTCACGCTCACGCTCGCCACGCAGGGCGGCCCCGGCCCCGCCGACGCTCGCGACCCCATCGACCGCGCCAGCAGCGCCGTTCAGGCGGCCGCCTGCTTCTTCCCGCCCACCGATTACTCGAATTGGGGAGAGCCGGGTGAGGACGCCTGCGGCGTCGGGCGCCTCGCGGCGTTCAATCCCGCGTTCGGACCGCGCTCCGCCACGCCCGAGGGCAGGGCCGACCTCAGCCGCGAGATCTCACCGATCCATTACGTGACCTCCGGCACCGCCCCCTTCCTGATCATCCACGGCGACGCCGACGAACTGGTCCCGCTCTATCAGGCCGAGACGTTCGTCACCAGGGCCCGCGACGCCGGCGTCCCCTGCCGGCTCGTCGTGCGCGAGGGCGCCGGACACGGCTGGCCCGACATCGCACGCGACCTCGAATTGTTCGCGGACTGGTTCGACAAACATCTCCGTCCGGGCAGGTCGAACTGACCGGGCTGGCTCCCGTCCCGCCCCCCGGGCCGAACCCTCGGCTCGCTCACGCGGGCCGGCGGCGTGACGCACCCGTCGGCGCGATCGGCCAGGTCCCGCTCCCGACACGGCCTGCCGCCCGCGCCGGCGTGCCGAACGGGACGTGGCGCGGCCACCTCCACCTTTGCCCTCCGTCCCTTGCGGCATCACCTGCCGGACAGCATGCTTTCCCCATGAAGCTCCGGGTGTTCGCAGGGTTTCTCTCGATCCTCGCGTTCCTCGCGCCGTCGGTCGCGGCGGAGAACGCGTCGAAGGCCGGCGTTCACCATGCCTACATCGTCCCCATCCGCGCCGACATCACGCCGCCTGTGACCTACGTCGTCCGGCGCGGCGTCAAGGAGGCCATGGAAGCCGGGGCCGATCTTCTCGTGATCGATCTCGAAACCAATGGGGGCCGCGTGGACGTCACCGAGCAGCTGATCGAGATCCTCGGGAGGTTCCCCCATCGCACCGCCACCTACGTCAACAGGAAGGCATTCTCCGCCGGCGCGTTCATCGCCGTCGCGACGCAGGAGATCTACATGGCGAACGAGTCCGTGATCGGCGCCGCCACGCCGCTTCTCGCCATGCCGGGCGGCGGACCCGTCGAGCTTCCGGAATCGGTCGAGGCGAAGATGACTTCGGGAATCAAGGCCCTCATCCGCGCCACGGCGGAGAAGAACGGCCACAACCTCCAGGTGATCGAGGCGATGATCGATCGCAACACGGAGGTGATCCTCGACGGCGAGGTCATCAATCCGAAGGGCCAGATCCTCACCCTCACCAGTTCGGAGGCGGCCCGAACCTACGGTGACCCACCCACGCCGCTGCTGTCGCGCGGCACATTCTCCACGATCGACGACCTCCTCGATTCCCTCGGGTACGCCCCCCACGAACGCACGTTTGTCTCTCCGACCGGGGTCGAACGCATCGCCTCATGGATCAATGCCATCAGCCCGATCCTGCTCGCCGTAGGCCTGATCGGTGTCTACATGGAGTTCAAGACGCCAGGGTTCGGAATCCCGGGCATCGTCGCCATCATCAGCATGCTTCTCTACTTCTTCGGGGGGTATGTCGCCGGCCTGTCCGGGATCGAGTGGATCGCCGTGTTCGTGCTCGGCGCCATCCTGATCGTACTGGAGCTCTTCGTCCTCCCCGGGACCCTCGTGCTTGGGCTGGCCGGAAGCCTGCTTGTGCTGATATCCCTGATCATGGCGGCGGCCGATCTCTACCCCGGACGCATGCTCCCCTCCCTGCCGCAACTGCAACTGCCCCTCCGCAATCTCGCGCTGGGCGGCATCTTTGCCGCCATCGGGATCTGGCTCGTCGGCCTGCTCCTTCCGCGCACGCCTGCGTATCACAAGCTCGTTTCGACCGGCGCAAGCGGCAGCGCCACCGACCTCGCGCGCGAGCGCGAACAGGCCGCGCACATTGGCCTCGAAGGCGTCACCGTCTCCGTGCTGCGCCCCGGCGGCAAGGCGGCGTTCGGCGACAGGATTCTCGATGTGATCGCGGTGGGCGAGATGCTGCCACGGGGCACCAGGGTCCGCATCATCGGCCACAGCGCGCACGAGGCGATCGTCGAGCCGGTCCCGCCGACGGCGGGCGGCGGTCAGGATCCGGACTGACGCGGCACCGCTGCGCGTGCTGGCTGAACCGGGGCGATCGGTCAGCCCCCTATCGGGCACCCGCTGGATCTCTCACCCACCGCCGCGCCTTCATCTCGAACCGCGGCAGCGATCCGGGCTCCAGCGCCTGGATGGTCACGCGGAGGCCGAGGCGCGTTTGAAACCTCGCCTCGAGGTCGCGCACGAGTTCCGCGATGTCCCGTGAGCCGTCCTCCGGTTCGACCTCGATGCGCAGGTCCAGCAGTGATCCGGTGGATTGCACCCGGACCCGGTATTCCCCCACCCCGGGCGACTCGCGGATCACCTGGTCCACGGCGCTCGGATAGACATTCACGCCGCGCACCACCACCATGTCGTCGCTCCGCCCGAGGATTCCGCCCTCCAGCGCGAGATCATGCGTGCCGCACCTGCAGCGCGCCGGCGCGCGCGCGCGAACCATGTCGCCCGTGCGGTAACGGATCAGGGGTGAGCCGACCCTGCCGAGGGTCGTCAGGACCAGTTCGCCCTGGGTGCCCGGCGCCACGGGGGCGCCCGTGGCGGGATCAACGATCTCCGCGACATACGAGCTCTCGATGACGTGCAGGACGCGCGGCTCCATCGGGCATTCGTAGCTGACCGGGCCGACCTCGGTCATGCCGTGGTGATCGAAAACCCGCGCCCCCGGCCACGCCGACTCGATCGACTCCCGAATCGCGGGCACGCTTCCGCCGGGCTCGCCCGCCACGATGATCCGGCGGATGCGGAAGCTCGCGGGATCCATCCCGTGTCGGCGTCGGACTTCCGCCAGGTGCAGCGCGTAGGTGGGCGTGCAGCACAGCACCGTCGCCTCCTGTTCAACAAGGGACTGCAGCCGCGCGACGCTGGTCATCCCGCCCCCCGGGAGGCACAGGCAGCCGATCGAGAGCGCCGCTTCGAACGCGGTCCAGAACCCGAGGAAAGGGCCGAAGGAGAACGCGAAGAAAACGCGGTCGCCCCGACCGACGCCGGCCGCCTCGTACACGCGACGCCAGTGACCCAGCATCCACGCCCAGGTCTCAGGCGTGTCGAGCCATCGCAGCGGACGGCCCGTGCTGCCGCTCGTTCCGTGGCACCGTGTGTACTGATCCAGCGGGAACGTGAGGTTGGTGCCGTACGGCGGGTGCGCCGCCTGATCCGCCACCAGTTCCTCCTTGCGGGTGAACGGATATCGTTCCTGGAACTCCTTCAGGTCGCGAATCCCGCCAGACAGTCCCGGGGTCTGCCACTTCGCCCGGTAGAACGAATTCGTCGCCGCGACCCGCGCCAGCAGCGAGCGCAGCGCCGAGAGTTGTTGCGCCTCCAGATGCGCGCGATCCTCCGCCACGGTGTGCGACCTAGTTCTCTGGCGCCTGCGTGGTGGCCGATGCCTGCTGTGCCGACGGGGCCGGATGCGAGGCGCGGGCTGGAGCCGGCTTGTAGAGCGTGACGAGGCATCCGCCGAGGGCGGCCAGCAGAATGCCCACGTAGAACTGGGGCTTGATGGAGGACCAACCGCCGGCAGGAGGGTGCATGGAGAGCGACACGATGGCGTTCACGATCGGCGCTCCGGCGAAGATGATCGACATCACGGCGGCGGGCGTCCCCCGGGCGCCGAAGGCGAGGAGAACGCCGAAGGCGCCAATCGCGCCCACGACTCCGGCCACGAGCGACCACCAGGCGCCCCTGGCCGGGAAGGACCACGTCGCCCCGTTCATCCACAGGACGAGTGCGGGTGCGAGCACTGCCGTGATGAAGTAGGCAATGCCGACGAACAGGAAGGCTTTGTATCGGCCGTTCGCCGGGTCCGACATTCCCACCTGTCCCGTGTGCAGGAACACACCGTAGACACCCCACGTCGCGACCGTCATCAATGCGAACAGCAGCCAGGTCAAGCCGGGTGTTGATTGGTCCGCCATAGACCCGATGACTGTAGGGGCGGCTTGGTCACCTGCAAACGGTTAATCCCCGCGGATGCGGTTGTCGGGGGGATGGCGCAGACACGCGATCGCGGCCGGAGAGCGAACCGGCCGCCTTCGCGGTTCGGTCGTCGGGGGGGTGAGGGGGTGGTGGTGGACCAGATTTTGGCGAGTTCGAACCAATTGCTCAGCTGGCTGCGGCACGTCGAGGCTTTGAGCCGGGCGGCATGAATCGGCCGATCAGCTTGCGTCCTCAGGCACAACGGAGCACACCGTCGTCAGTCGCCGAAGAGCGGGCGTCTGCACCCCATCCTTGTCGCCAC
>CAYMDA010000029.1:0-48812 GCA_964389135.1 uncultured Verrucomicrobiota bacterium
ACCGGGCACCCTCGAGATTTCGGTCGTGGCCTCCACCCGGCAGGTCATCCGGCATGACCTCGCGGCTGCGCCCGGGATCGCTCCGGCCGGAGACGGCGGAGCCGGCGCAGCCACGTCCGGGCCCGCGCCCGCGCCTGCGTCCGCGTCCGTTCCCGTGCCCGCCGGGCGCTCCGCGCGCCATCTCGCCCCCCCCGCCCCCGAACTCACTCCGGAACTCGCCGACAAGCTCCTGAAGCAGGTACGCCGCGGCGGCCGTCGCAGCCAGGGGCAGCAGGTCCCGCTTCCGTTCGAGATCGTCACCAAGGGGCGCTTCGAGAAATGCGAGCCGACGATCCGGCGGGGGCACAACCTTGATCAGCCGACGTACCTGCGCCGCGGAGTGCAGCTGAACTGAGCGGAGCGGCCTCCGCGCCTCGCGCCCTCTCCATGCGGCCATCGTCCGCCCGCCGCGCGTCCGGGATGCGCGCCTCCCTTGTGTGTGGTAGCGTGCCGGACAATGGATCTGGCAGTGCGCGCCCTGGTGTTGGCGGTTGTTCTCGGGTCCGGGGCGATACAGGTCCCGGCGGAACCCCTCGTCATCTCGGAGTTCCTGGCATCCAATGTGTCCGGACTGGCCGATGAGGATGGCGACCGGGAGGACTGGATCGAGATCCGTAACGTGTCGGACCAGCCGGTGAACGCCGGCGGCTGGCATCTCACGGACACCCCCGGCAACCTCACCCGCTGGACCCTGCCCGACGTCACGGTGCCCCCCGGCGGGTTCCTCGTCGTGTTCGCCTCCGGCAAGGACCGATCCGGCACTCCGCCCCACGCGAACTTCTCGCTCAGCGCCGCGGGCGAATACCTCGCGCTGGTGCGTCCGGGCGGGGAGTCGATCGCCTCGGAATTCTCCCCGGCCTTCCCCCCGCAGCTGGCCGACGTGTCCTACGGGGTGAACGAGTCGGGCGAACTGCGCTTCTTCAACCCGCCGACGCCCGGGGCGCCCAACGGAGCCGGCATCGCGAATCGCGTCGCGGAGACGCGCTTCAGCGTCGGCCGCGGTTTCCATTTCGCTCCGTTCGACCTGGTGATCACGTGTCCGACACCCGGAGCCGAGATCCGGTACACGACGAACGGCACGCCCCCGATGGCCACGACCGGCCAGGTCTATTCCGGTCCCATCCGGATCGCCGGGACCACCGTGGTCCGCGCCGCGGCCTTCTTCCCGGGCTGGCTCTCCTCGGCCGTGGCAACCCACACCTACCTGTTCCCGGACGACATCGTGCGGCAGTCGCCCAACGGAGCGCCGCCCCCGGGCTGGCCCGCCTCATGGGGAAGCAACGTCCGTGACTACGGCATGGACCCGGACATCGTGGATCATCCGGCCTACGCGAATGAGTTTCCCGCGGCCCTGCTCTCGATCCCGTCGTTCTGCGTCACCGTGCACCTGCCCGATCTCTTCAGCCCGAGCCAGGGAATCTACGCGAATCCCGGCCAGGACGGACGCACGTGGGAACGGCCGATGTCCCTCGAGCTGATCCATCCCGACGGACGCGAGGGATTCCAGATCAACGGCGGCATCCGCATCCGCGGGGGCTACAGCCGGAGCACCGACAATCCCAAGCACGCCTTCCGGTTCTTCTTCCGGCCCGAGTATGGCGCGAGCCGGCTCGAGTACCCCGTCTTCGGCGACGGCGGAGCCGATGAGTTCGAGGGATTCGATCTCCGCACTTTCCAGAACTACTCGTGGAGTTTCGAGGGTGACTCGCGCGGCACCTTCATGCGCGACCAGTTCAATCGGGACCTGCAGCTTGCCATGGGGCATGCGGGCGAGCGCGGTGACTACTACCACCTCTACATCAACGGACATTACTGGGGGCTCTACAACACCGCGGAACGTCCGGAGGCCAGCTACGCCGAGTCGTACTTCGGAGGAAGCAAGGATGACTATGACGTCATCAAGGTGGAGAGCGGTCCCTACACTCTGAACGCGACTGATGGGAACATGACCGGCTGGACGCGCCTCTACAACCTCGTGCGTGGCGGCGTGGACGACGACCTCTACCAGCGCCTGATGGGCCGAAACCCCGACGGCACGCGGAATCCCGAGTACCCCGTCTATCTCGATCCGGTGAACCTGATCGATTACATGCTCGTGATTCTCTACGGCGGAAATCTCGATGCTCCCATCTCCAACTTCCTCGGCAACACGAGCCCCAACAATTTCTTCGCGATCTGGAACCGCGAATCCCGGGACCGCGGCTTCCAGTTCTTCGTGCACGACGCGGAACACACGCTCCTGGATGTCAATGCCGACCGGACCGGACCGTACCCGGCCGGCGACGGTTCCGTGACCAGGAGCAATCCGCAGTGGCTCTGGCAGCGGCTCCTCGCCAGCAGTGAGTTCCGCATGCTCGCGGCCGACCGCGTTCACCGTCATTTCTTCAACGGCGGGGTCCTGACTCCGGAGGGGGCGCGGCAGATCTACCTGCGGCGGCGGGACGAGATCGCCTCCGCCGTGGTCGCCGAGTCCGCACGCTGGGGTGACTCGCGCCGTCCCTCCAGTCCGCTCACGCGCGACAATCACTGGGTCCCCGCGGTGAACCAGAACCTGGATTTCATCCGCCGGCGTTCCCCGGTCGTCCTGCAGCAGTTGCGGAACATCGGCGTGTATCCGCCGGTGGAGGCGCCGCGCTTCAATCGGCACGGCGGCGCGGTTGAGCCCGGCTTCGAACTCACGATGACAGCCGGCGCCGGCGCGCAGATCCTCTTCACCCTCGATGGGTCCGACCCGCGGCTGCCCGGCGGCGGCGTCGGCGCGAGCGCCCGGGAGTATTCCGGGCCGATCCCGCTCGCGGAGTCCGCCGTCGTGAAGGCCCGCGCGCGCTCGGGCGGACGCTGGAGCGCCCTCAACGAGGCCGAGTTCAGCATGCTCCAGGACTACACCCGGCTCGTCGTGAGCGAGGTCCATTACCATCCCGCCGGCGATCCGGCGCTCGACGAGGATGAGTTCGAGTTCATTGAACTCAGGAATGTCGGCCTCGACGCCCTGGATCTCGGCGGCGTCCACTTCTCGGATGCGATCGAGTTCACGTTCCCCAGCGGAACCCGTGTCGAGCCCGGCGGGTTCGTGGTGCTCGTGGGCAATGCCGACGCCTTCGCCAGTCGTTATCCGGGCGTGCCGATCGGCGGTGTCTATTCCGGGCGTCTGTCCAATTCGGGGGAGCGCATCGCCCTGTCAGCCGCGTCCGGGGAGACATTCCTGAGTTTCACGTACGGCACCCGGTCACCCTGGCCGCGGTCCGCGGACGGCGATGGCTTCAGCCTCGTGCCGGTCGATCCGCGCGTTGTCGGCAACCCGGATGATCCCGCTCACTGGCGCGCCAGCAGCGTGATCGGCGGTTCTCCGGGCGCGGATGATCCGGTGAGCGGCATTCCGTCCGTGGTGATCAACGAGGTGCTGACCCATGCCGGGTCTCCCGCCGTGGACGCCGTGGAGCTCCACAATCCGCAGGACGAGCCCGTCTCGATCGGAGGCTGGGGGCTTACCGATGATCGCGCGCAGCCGATGAAGTTCCGCTTCCCCGAGGGCACCCGGATCCCGGCGCGCGGCTACCTCGTGGTGACGGAGTCCGATTTCAATTCCGGCCCGAACGGGTTCGCGTTCAGCGCGCAGGGGGAGGAGGTATGGCTCTTCAGCGCCGATGCCTCGGGCGCAAGGACCGGGTTCAGCGACGGCTTCACCTTCGGCGCGGCCGCGAGCGGCGTCAGCTTCGGGCGTCACACCAACAGCATTGGCCGCATCGTGTTCCCCGCGCAGCGTGAAGTGACCCTCGGCGCCGCCAATGCCGGGCCGGTCATCGGGCCGGTTGTCCTCAACGAGATCCATTACCAACCGGCGGGGGGCGAGGCCGAGTTCGTGGAGATCCGCAACATCACGGACGCCGCCGTGCCGCTGTTCGATCCCCGGCACCCCGGAAACACGTGGCGCATCGCCGGCATCAATTTCCAGTTCCCGCCGGATGTCACGCTGCCGCCGGGCGGGCTGGCCGTCGTCACCGCGGGCGATCCCGACTCGTTCCGCGCCCTGCACGGCATCCCGGAGAATGTGCCCGTGTTCGGTCCGTTCCTCGGGGTGCTGCAGGACGGCGGTGAAAGGGTCGCGGTCGAGCGCCCCGATGATCCCGTCGAATCGGGCGATGGTTCGGTCATCGTCCCGTACGTGACGGTGGACGAGGTTTCCTATCAGCCGGGGGCGCCGTGGCCGAACGTGGCCGGCAACGGGTCCTCTCTCGAACGGCGTTCGCCGCCGGCGTTCGCGGACGATCCCGCGAGCTGGCGCGCGAGCTTCCTGCATCCGTCGCCCGGGGGAGACAACGACGGCAATCGTCCGCCGACGGTGTTCGCGGGATCCGACCTCGAGATCGAAAGCGAGGTCTTCCCGATCGAGGTGTCGCTGGCCGGGAGCGGATCGGATGATGGCCTCCCGGTTGTTCCCGGCACCCTGAATTTCGAGTGGTCCCAGGTCGGGGGTCCCGGTCCGGTCGACTTCGCGGATGTCTCCCGCACGAACACCACCGTCCGAATTCCGGGCACGGGCGAGTTCACGCTGCGTCTGACCGCGACGGATGGCGATCGCGCGCGCGCCGATGATCTCGTCATTCGTACCCGCCGGCCGCCCCTCAGCCGGACGCTCGTGCCGGCCGGCTCACTCTGGCGCTACCTCGATGACGGCTCCGATCCCGGCACTGCATGGCGGGGCGTGACGTTCAGCGACTCCGGCTGGCGCAGCGGCAGGGCCCAGCTCGGCTTCGGCGATGGAGACGAGGCCACCATCATCCGGTCGCAGGTCGGCGGCGTGCGCACCCGCTCGTTCTACTTCCGTCATTCGTTCAACCTGGAGGATCCGGAGGCCGTTCAGACCCTCACCGTGCACCTGCTCCGCGACGACGGGGCCCTCGTCTATCTCAACGGGACCATGGTGTTCCGTTCCAACATGCCGGAAGGGCCCGTGACGGCGTCCACGTTCGCGAGCGAGGTGGTGGGGGACACGGCGGAGACCACCTTCTACAGCCAGTCCGTGGACCCCGGGCTCCTGCGGGCCGGCCGCAACGTGATCGCGGTCCAGGTCCATCAGCACAACGACAACAGCACCGATGTCAGTTTCGATCTCGCGCTGGACGCGGACGTCGTGGCTCCCAACCAGCCGCCCGTCGCGAACGCCGGCCCCGACCGGACGGCGCGTGTCGGCGAGTCGCTCATTCTCACCGGAGAATATCAGGACGACGGACTCCCGAGCCCGCCCGGTGTGGTGTCCTTCGCATGGGAACTCGGTGAGGGACCGGCCCCGGTTCAGTTCAGCGACGCCCAGAGGGCATCCACGCGCGTGACCTTCGGCGCGCCCGGAACATACACACTGCGCTTCCGTGTCAGCGACGGCGCCCACACCGTCTCGGATGAGGTTCGCGTCGAAGTGTCCGGCCTCGACTACGCCGGGTGGCGCGCCCTCCATTTCCCGGGCGCGGAGATGGAGGATCCCGCCATCAGCGGGGACGACGCCGACCCGGACGGCGACGGGCAGTCGAATCGCAACGAGTTCCTCAGCGGCACCGATCCGCGCGACCCGGACAGCGTGCTGCGCGTCGCGGCGGGGCGGTCCGATTCCGGCGAGATCATCCTTTCCATCGCCGCCGCCGAGGGTCGCACCTACACGATCCTCCAGCGCCCCGCCGCGACCTTCGGCGAATGGGAGGTTCTCCGGCACCTCGGACCGGCGGAATGCGATTGCGTTCTGGAAGTCAGTGCCGGAATCCCGGCGGGCGCGATGTTCTACCAGGTCGTCACACCCGCGATCGGGCCCTAGCGGGCCCGGCGACCCGCCATGGCCGCCGCCGGCGAGAGAGGTGGAAGGGGCCGCGTGGCCGCGTGCGCCGGGAGTTCGGCGACGGCCTGGCCGCGCCAGGCCCATAAGGTGTCGGGCGTCGTGAATGAGATTGGAATCCGTGGGTGACCTTTCTAGCTTCCCCGCGCAACACTCACTCACATGGCTGAACGGATTGGATTTGTCGGGGTCGGTCGGATGGGCGCCAACATGGCCCGCCGCCTGAAGGACTGCGGCTACGACGTGACCGCGATTTACGACGTGAACGCCGCGGTCGCGGAGGAGGTCGCGAAGGAATTGAAGGCCACACCGTATGACCGTCTCGCGGATGTCACCGAGGCGGCCGACGTGATCTTCACCGTCGTGACCAATGACAAGGCGATGAAGGACATCTTCGCCGGCCGAAAGGATAATCTCCTCCAGGGCGCTCGGGGTCGCGTCTTCGTGAACTGCGCCACCATCTCGCCGAACACGCATCGCGAGATCGAGAAGCTCGCGCGCAAGGCGGGCGCCGACACGCTGGAGGCCTGCATGGCTTCAAGCATCCCGCAGGCGCGCGAGGGCACGCTGTACCTGATGTGCGGAGGCAGGGAGGAAGTGTTCGAGCGGGTCCGGCCGATCCTCACGAAGCTGAGCTCGGACGGCAAGACGATGCGCTACATCGGTGGCGCGGGCCGCGCCGCGGAGGTCAAGGCCCTCGTGAACATGGTCATGAACATCAACACGGCCGCCCTCGCCGAAGGACTCGCGCTCGGTGACGCCCTCGGCCTCGATCTCACCGTGCTCCGGGAAGTCTTCTCCCAGACCGGCGCCGCCTCCCGCGTCCTCCAGACGGACGGCGAGGACATGCAGAATCGCGATCATTCCTGTTTCTTCTCCGCGGAACACGCGGCCAAGGACTCCGGAATCGCCCTCGAGCTCGCCCGCTCGAAGAAGCTCGATCTGCCGCTCGCCGCCGCGACCTTCCGGCAGTACTCACGCATGGTGAAGGAGGGACTCGGTCACCTCGACAAGTCCGGCATCGCCGAACTGACGTTCAAGGGTCGCCACCGTCCGGGCCGCGCGAAGAAGCAGGCCGCGCCGGCGAGGGCAAAGGCGGCCCCCGCGAGGAAGGCCGCCGCGACGCAGAAGACGGCTGCGAAGAAGGCCGCGGCCAGGGCCGGCACGTCGAGGCGCCGGTAGTCAGTCCATCGATCCGTCCATCGTTCAATCCGGCGTTGCCACCCGGGGACCCGCGCCCCGGTGCGACTGGCGATGTTTGCGCCGTTCCCCTGTCGGGGGACGGCGCAGCCCCGCCCACGGGAACCGACGCACGTCCGTCCCGGACGGAGCATTCCTTCCTCACCTCCCGCGCCCGGGAGCGCGCTGGTCTTCCAGCGCGACCACCGCCTCCACGGTGTTCGATTCGACGAGCACCTCGCCCACGTTCTGCTCGAGGCGAATGCCGGTCGCCTGGCGTCGTTCTCCCTCGGGCCGGGTGTCGCGCACCACGTTCCCGCGGAAGACAAGGTCCCGGGTCTCACCGCGGACGCGGATACCGGCCACCGGCTCGGACCAGCCATTGTTCTCGATGAGGTTGTTCTCGAGTCGGTTGCGGTGGCCCGCCATGCCCTCGCTTTCCTCGCGAAAGAAAATTCCGTCGGCGCGGTTGCCGGTCACGCGGTTGCCGCGGATCAGGTTGTCGGTGTCCTTGTGCCCGATCGAGATCCCGAACCGTCCGTTGCGTTCGAGCACGTTGCCCTCGAACAGCCCGTCCTTCACCCGCCAGCAGAGGAAGAGGCCGTCCTCGCCATTGTTGCGCGCAACGCATTGCGCCACATGAGGTCGCTGAGAGCCTGATCCGGGATGGATGCCGAGCGAAGCGTTGCCTTCGCTGATGCACTCGCGAACGACCACGTCGTTGCTCTGCTGGAAACTGATTCCATCGCCGTTGTAGCCGGTGACGGTGCATCGCGCGATGACCGCGCCGTGCGATCGATAAAGGAAGATGCCCGCGCCGCGGCAGCCGTTCAGGTGCACGTTGTTCGTGCGGTTCCCGTGGATGGTCAGGTCCTCGACGCGCGCCTCCCACGCGTCGTAGCCGCTGATCACGGGAAACACCGTGGCGGCCATGGCCCCTTTGGCCACCATGCAGTCGGCCATCAGGGGGCGATCGATCGTGAACGTGCTGCCGTTGCGACCGGTGATGCGGGCAACTGTGGTGTGAAAGCCGCCGGCGTGGCGGTCCCAGATCGCGATTCCGGAACCCACCTCGAAACCGTCCGGGTTCTCGAGCGTGACCTGTTCCTCCCCGAAATCGCCGTCGAGCGCCAGAGGGGAGGAGGCCGCGGGCGCCTTGACGAGGATCGTCTCCGGGCCGCGCCCCCGCACCGTGACACCGGGACGCAGGTGAAGCGAATCACGCATCAGGTACTCGCCGGGCCCGATGAGGACCGTGCCGCCGCCAAGCGCGGCCACGTAATCGACCGCGGCCTGGAGGACGCGGTGATCGGTCCCGTTGAGGTCGGCGCCCGAGTGGCCGACGCGGATCACGGGTCGCTCCGTCATGGCGCCGTGCATCGCCCGGGGAAGCTGCCGGTGCGGCGACGGGGGTGGTTCCGAGGCGGGCGCCGCGGTGAGCGGGAACACCGTCAACAGGGAGACGAGGAGGGCGAACCCGGAGGTCTGGAAAGCCATGGTGATCCTTGTGTTCGTGCGCAGACTTCCACAGGCGTGAAGGAGCGGAAACCGGAAAGTCCGGCTCGCCGGGGGTTGACGAACGCCTGTACGCTACGCACACGTAGCATCAAACGATCATGTCCCAGGTCCCGCATCTGCCCGCTCTTCGACTCGGCCGACCCTATGCCTCCCTGGAAACCGTGCCGCTCAAGGACCATCGCTCCGGCGAGATCGTCGGCCTGGTTTCCCAGGTCAACGGTGGCATTGTCCGCAGGGATCTTGCCCGGCTCGAAACAGCCCGCGCCGCGCTCGAACGTTTTCCCGTCTCCGATCTGATCCGCATGTCCGTCAAGGCCGGCGACCTGTTCCTCAACGGAACGCTGCCGCTCGGGGACGGCGGCCAGTCCCAGTCGCCGGATGATTATGTCCGCACCCTGAGCCGCACGAGCGGTCTTCCCCATGTGATGGTCCGGCGGAACATGGCCAAGATCCATGAGGCCCTGACCCGGATGGAATTCGTCCTGCACGGGCTCTCGCGCGGGCTGGACCTGACGCTGCTCGACCGCGGCCACGGCGAACAGCACGGCGTGCGCCTGAGCTTCGTCCCTGCCGGGCTTGCGCTCGGACTCGTGATGCCGAGCAACTCTCCGGCGGTGAATTCGCTGTGGCTGCCGGCCATCTCCCTGAAGACCCCGGTCATCATCAAACCCGGGCGCGAGGAACCATGGACCCCGTGGCGCCTGATCCAGGCCTTCATCGCGGCCGGCGTCCCGGCGGAGGCGTTCGGCTTTTACCCGACCGACCACGAGGGCGCGGCGACGATCCTGTCCACGTGCGGCCGGGCGCTGATCTTCGGCGATCGCTCCACGACGCAGCAGTACGCGGGCAACCCGGCCATCCAGATTCACGGGCCCGGCTGGAGCAAGGTGATCCTCGGTGAGGATTGCGTGGATCAATGGCCCGAGTTCATCGATCTCATCGCGGACTGCATCATCGAGAACGGCGGTCGCTCCTGCATCAATGCCAGCGCGGTCGTGGTTCCCCGGCACGCCGCGGAGATCGCGGACGCCCTGGCGCAGCGGCTCGGGCCTGTCCAGCCCGCGAATCCCGAGGATCCCGCCGCGCGGCTCTCCGGGTTTGCGAACCCGAAGATGGCCGACTTCATCGATTCCCAGATCGAGGAGGGTCTTTCCACGCCCGGTGCCGAGGATGTCACCGCCCGCTATCGCGGCGGCCCTCGCAAGGTGGAGTTCGAGGGTGGCATTTTCCTCCGTCCCACCATCGTGCACTGCGAGTCGTGGGAGCATCCGCTGGCCAATCGTGAGTTTCTCTGCCCGTACGCAAGCGTGGTCACCCTGCCGCAGGCGGAGATCGTCCGGCGCATCGGTTACACCCTCGCCTGCACGGCCATCACGCGGGATCCGAAGCTCGTCGCCGAACTGGAGCGCGCGCCCAACATCGACCGGTTGAACATCGGTCCCGTGTCCACGATGAAGACGTCGTGGGATCAGCCCCACGAAGGGAACATGTTCGAATTCTTGTGGAAGCGTCGATCGGCAGAGCGCGCCTGGGAGTTGTCACGGTGAGCCGCCCGCTGGTTCCGGAGCGGTTACCGGGTTGAGACGGAATCGCTTCAGCGAGAACACGGGTGGGTCGAGGCCGCGCACCCGGCGTGCGCCTGTCCTGCGGCGCGGGTTGTAGTAGGATCGGATCCCGCGGAAGACGTCCTCGACAAATTCGCGGGAGCCGATCACGACGCCCTCGACCATGTAGCGCACGCGGCAGCGGATCAGTTCCGCGGCGCTGATCCGGCCTCCTTCCGTCCAGACCCGGGCGATGGTTTCCGGCTTGAAGCCCGGGCGTGTCGGTCGACCGTCCGGGCCGAACTGTTCGCGGCCGGCCTGGTGGATCAGCATCCGGTAGGACTCGAGGCATCGGTACTCGGGAGGGAGGACCGACTCGAGGGCGTCCCTCTGGCTTGCGTTGCCGGCCATGGCTTCGGCATAGCCGTTCCAGCGGTACTCGAGCGGGTCGTGCACGAGCTGCGCGCGGACGGGATTGAGATCGATGTAGCCGGCGACGACGGCCAGCGCCAGTGAATGTCCCTGCACGAGTGAGCAGCGGAACCGGGATTCCCACAGGGTGCCCTGGCGGTCGAGGCGCTGGTTATACCAGCGGGAGAAGGTCTGTTTGAGCTCCTGCATGAACCGGCTGATGTCCCACATCCGCCGGAGGTACGGTTCCTTCCAGCGGGCGATCTTCTCGGGGTCGGTGCCGGCGGCGGCGAGCTGGCTCCGGATCGAGGACATTTCGGCGCGCGAATAGAATGCCTCCAGTCGCGCGAGCAGGGCATCCACGGACGGCGGCGGGTTGGGACGGCCGGGCACCTCGACGAGCAGGTGGAAATGATTGCTCATGATGGTGTACGTGCAGATCCGGACGCCGCAGAAGGCCTCATAGCGACGCAGTTGGCGCACAAAGTACTCCTTCTCCACGTCGCCGAGGCGTTTGACCCGATCCACGATGCGGGACGTGCAGTGATAGTAGGCGACGCGGCCCGGCGGCGGTTTGGGGCGAGGCAGTCGCATGGCGTTTCGAGGGGAGAACGCGAGAAGGGAGCAGAATCTTGCAGGAAAAGTATGGGGGGAGGCTCCGGGAGCTCCCCTCCGTGGGAGCCTGTCACCAGGTACAGACCTGCGGGGCGCATCGATGGCGATCCTTTTACCCTGCACCCTGCATCGGGAGCCTGTCACCAGGGACATGGCGAGCGCCGGTGCTCAACACTCGGCGATACACTCGGTGACAGGCTCCTGATGCGAAAAGGCGTTTGGGTCAACCGGCCTACCGGGAGCCTGTCACCGAGGGTAGCGGGAAGTCATTGTACTCGGTGACAGGCTCTTCGTGAGGACGGAGGCCACCTGGGTGGGCGGTGCGATATGGAGAGACGGTGTCAGCAGGTCGAAGATCGGGCGCGCCCAGAAGGTCCGCGCGCGCTCCGACGCGCCGCCACGCCGAGGGTGGGATGAGGTCCGCCACTCAGGTCGTGAGCCGAAGGGCAGAGCCCCCCGTGTCCGCGGACGGTCAGCGCTTTGTGACGAACTCCTCGTGGTTCATCAGGGCGCTCGTCAGGACGGTGGTCGCCGCAAGATCCACCATGGGAAGCTCCTCACGAAGGGCACGTTCCCCGATCTGGACATAACGTGAAGCGGCTTCGGGATCCGATTCGAAAACGGCACGCTGCTCGTCGAAGAGTCGACGCAGAATGTCCCTCTCCACGGAATCGGGTTCGCGCCCGGCGAGATGGAGGAATGCATCCCGAATGCGGGCGGGGACGTCTGCGGGATGGGCTGCAACAAGCTGCTCCGCGAGGACACGCGCCGCCTCGAGGAACTGCGGGTCGTTCAACAGCACGAGCGCCTGCAGCGGGGTGCTGGTGACTTCGCGCTTCGCCGTGCACACCTCCCGCGTGGTGGCGTCGAACGCCAGCATCGCCGGCGGCGGGGCGGTCCGACGCCAGAAAGTGTACAGACTTCGGCGATACAGCTTGTCGCCGTGGTCCTGCGTGTAGGACTTGCCGGTGCCGGCATCCTCCCAGACCCCCGCCGGCTGGTACGGCTTGACACTCCGGCCGCCGATGGTCCGCACGAGGAGGCCGCTGGCCGCGAGGGCGCTGTCGCGAATCTGCTCGGCGTCAAGCCGGTGACGCGGACCGCGCGCGAGGAGTCGGTTTTCCGGATCGCGCGACCTCAGCTCGGGCGAGGCGGTGGACTGCTGCCGGTAGGTTTCCGACGTCACGATGAGGCGATGCAGAGCCTTGCGGTCCCAACCGGAGTCAATGAAGCGCCGAGCCAGCCAGTCGAGGAGCTCCGGGTGACTGGGCAACTCGCCCTGCGCCCCGAAATCCCAGGTCGTGGCGACGAGCCCCCGTCCAAAGTGATGCTTCCAGACCCGGTTGACCGCGACGCGCGCGGTCAGCGGATGCCGGGGGTCCGTGATCCAGCGGGCGAGGCCGAGGCGGTTGCGGGGGAGGCCCTCCGGAAGCGGCATGACGCTCTCAGGCACCCCGGGCTCCACCGGGTCGCCCGGCGCATCGTACGCGCCCCGCCGCAGGACATACGCCTGACGCCGCTCGGCGAGCTCCTTCATCACCATGATCTCGCGGACGGGTGTGATGATCTCGTTCTCGCGCACCCGGGCCGCGCGCAGTCTCTCGCGCGCCGCCGCGGTGGCGGCGTCATGCCGCGCCAGGTAGTGGGCGAGGTGCGCGGAGTCCGCGGGATCCCACGCCGGGATTTCGCGCCCGGCGAGCGCGGCGGCCTCGAGCGGCGTCAACTCGAGGTCGAAGACCTTGAACTCATCGATCAGGCCGTTCTTGAAGCCGTTGTCCCGAAACCGCCCCGCCAGTGTGAGATGAACGCCCCCCACGTCCGCATCACCCCACTCGGCGCGATGCTGGATGTCCTTGTAGAGATTGTCGCGAACCACTTCGGTCGCGAGCGGCACGCCGTCGCGATAGATGCGGATTCCGGAGGCCCGGCTCGATCCGTCGTAGGTGATCGTGAGGTGTGTCCACTGTCCGACCTCCAGGGGTTCGCGGGCGCGCACGGCGATGGCGTTTCCCGGCCAGAAATGAATGAGCGCGAAGAAGGGGCGGCCCTCATCCAGGACGAGTTCATAACCGCGGCTGCCGGAGTCGGTCCATGCGCGCGAACGATGAAAGACGACGGCGCGGGGCTGCGGCTCCGAGACCTGGAGCCAGAGACTGAAGCTGAAGGGATCGGTCCGCCCGAACGCCCCCGCGTGCCGGATGGTCGCGGAATTGTCGCCACTGAACTTCAGGGCGTTGCCGTGCCGCCCGGGCACCGGCACCGGGTCATCGTGAAGCCGCGCCGAGTTGGTGCTCAGGAGATCGGGAACCCGCCCGTTCTCGATGGCTTCGAAGGAGAAGTGCGCGACGGGACGCGCCGGTTCGGGTCGTGCGCCCGGGTTCTGCCGCAGCCACGCGGAGAACCGTTCGGGGCCGCCGGCCCGCGTGCGTTGGAGGGTCTGTTCCGCCTCGTTGATATCCCTGACCGCCTCGCGATGGAGATCCTGGGACTCGGGTTCCCACAGAAGCATCACCGGCGTGGGCGTGGCCCGCGTGAAATGCGAGTAGAGACCGGACTCGTCGATGGAATTGAAGTAGGCGAAGAGCCGGTAGTAATCGCGCTGGCTGATGGGATCGTACTTGTGGTCGTGACAGCGGGCGCACTCGAGGGTGAGTCCGAGAAACGCGGTGCCCATCGTGTGAACGCGGTCCGCGACATACTCGGCGCGGAACTCCTCCTCGATGCTTCCCCCCTCGTTCGTCTGGCGGTGAAGGCGGTTGAAGGCGGTGGCGAGAACCTGTTCGGGCGTGGCGTCGGGGAGCAGGTCGCCGGCGAGCTGCCAGGTGATGAAGTCGTCCCTTGGCAGGTGCGGGTGGGCGGCCCGGATGACCCAGTCGCGCCACGGCGAGAGATCGATGTCCACGTCGGCCTGGTAGCCGAAGGTGTCGGCGAATCGGGCGAGGTCCATCCACTCCTGGGCCATGCGCTCGCCGTAGTGGGGCGAGGCGAGGAGGCGATCGACGAGGCGGACGTAGGCGTCGGGGGAGGGATCGCTGACAAACGCCTCGATCTCCTCGGGGGTGGGCGGGAGGCCGGTGAGATCCAGGGCGAGCCGACGGATCAACGTCTCACGGGAGGCGGCGGGCGAGGGCCGAAGGCCTTCCCTTTCGAGACGGTGGCGCACGAAGGCGTCGATGGGATGTGTTTCGGTCCTGCCCTCGGCGGCCCCGGGCACGGGAGGATCGGCAAGCGGGAGGAATGCCCAGTGGCGCTTGTACTCCGCCCCCTCCCGGATCCATCGCTTGAGAATCTCGATCTCCCCGGTGGTGAGGGGAGGCAGCTTGGATTCGGGGGGCGGCATGACGTCCGCCGGATCCGTGGAGGTGACGCGACGGATCAGCTCGGATTCATCCGGATTGCCGGGCGTGATGGCGGCCTCGCCGGATCGGCCCCCCCGGACGGCTGATTCGCGGCGGCTGAGGTCGAGCCGTGCCTTTCGAGCGTTCTCATCGGGCCCGTGGCAGGCGAAGCAGCGATCGGAGAGCAGCGGCCGGATGTGGAAGTTGAAATCCACCGGGTCCGCCGCGGCCCGCGCCACGACGGAGAACGCCATGCAGGCGAGAGCCGGAAACGCGCGCAATACCTGGGAGACGTTCACGGGCGCTGAATGTACCCGGAGGCGCCCGTGCGAACCACGTGAAAAACTTCGCTGCGGGGCCGCGCGGAGGGCGGGCCGGCGCGGAGCCACGGGTGGATGCCCGCCCGGGGGACCGGTGCGGCGGATCATTCGCCGCCGACGTCCGGCTTGAGCCATGGCGTGCCGGCCCAGTACCAGTCGGACGCGCGGAGCGTCTCGACATGGCTGTCGGCGAACAGGACGTTGCTGCGGCGGTTGTGTCGGAGGTGCGGACCGCCCCAGTTCGGATCGCCGGGAGAGGTCACGCACCCGGTGCACGGGGCGTCGTTGGCCGGGTCATGGACGATCCACGAGCCGGGCTTCTCGGGGGAGTCGGGGGTGACACACCGGAAGCGGTCGGGCGTGTTCACGGGGCGGGTGCCGCCGTCCGTGACGTGCACGGTGGTCGAGGGGCTGCGGACGGAAGAGTCGCGGACGGGCGGCCAGTCGCGCGCGTCCCACTGGTTGGGCCAGTCACAACCGCCGAGGCGGAAGTTCATGGCGTAGTTGGACACGGCCTTGTCCTGCTGGTCGCTCGGATAGAGTGCCACCACCTCGCGGAAGCCCCGGGTCTTGTTCGGGCAGAGGAGCAGGTTGGTGGTCTGCTGGTAGGGTTGCAGCAGGTTGAACCATGCCCGGCGTTCCACGTTGTTGCCGCGAACCTGGAACGTGAACGTGTACCGTCCGTCGAAGTCATCGGCGTAGACCTTCTGCGCGATGCCCATCTGCCGAAGGTTGTTGATGCAGGCGGTTGACTTGCCCTTCTCCTTCGCCTTCGCGAGTGCCGGCAGGAGCATGCTCGCCAGGATGGCGATGATCGCGATGACGACCAGCAGTTCGATCAGGGTGAAACCGCGGCGGTTCCCGCGCATCGGAGATCGGGTGGGCATGAGCGTAGATACTCCCGGGAAGGCGGCGTGGACAAGCTCGTCGTCTCGCGTTTCGACGCGGAGGCGGGCTGTGCGGGCGGGCGGGGGCTGGCGCGTGGCCGGCCGCGAAGTTTCGCCGCAGGTCCGGAGAATTGACTTGCGCTTTCCCGCTTGTTACCTGTCGCGGCGAACGCGGGCACTTCGCCCGTGTCAAGGAGGTAACATCAATGAAGCAAACCGCACGACTGCGGCTGGCATTGCTTTATGCCGCCGCCATCACGGCTGCCGTTCCTGTTGCGGCAGACGATCCCCCACAGGTCATCCCCCCGGACGTTGTGTCTCCGGCGCCTGTTCAGGCCGGGGGCGAGCGAAGGCCGCCCGGGGTGGACGAATCCGAGACAGCGGTTCGTCGTCCCTATCCGTTCCGGGGCACGATCGAGAAGGTTGACGTGGAGAAGCGCAACGTTCAGCTCGAGGGCCGTCGCATGCCGCGGCTGATTCATGTGCTGGATCACGCGCGCCTCGAAAGGGACGGCATGCCGATTGAGTTCAAGCTGCTCAAGCCGGGCATGTACGTGACCGGGAGTGTCCGGCGGAGCGATGACGGACGCGAGGAGGCTGTCCTGATCCGGATCGCGAAGCGCCCCGCGGGCGAGCGCGAACCCGGCCGTGACGGCGCCGTGACACGGACACCGCGCGAGGACGGCGCCGCGTCGGCGCCGCTGGACGAGCCGAACTAGAATCCGGCGTCCGGCAGCTCACTCCCCGGGAGAGGCAGGGCGACGGCCCTGCCTCTTTGGCAGGGGCTTGCGGGATGCTTCGTCCGCCGTCGGATCTTCCCCGGGATTGCCGTCCCGGGGCGCGTGGGGGAGGGCGGTGCGGGCGGGTGGCCCGGGTCCGGGCGGATTGTTTCTCTGGTCGTTTGACCCTTGCGCCCGCGGTGCCTAGAGTGGCCCTTCTTTTCTTTATGAAGATTGTCGTGTGCGACCCGGTCTCGCCCAAGGGAATCGCCCTGCTGCAGCAACGGCCGGAGTTCACGGTCGATGTGATCGGCCGAAAGCTGCCGGAAGCGGAACTGCTGGATCGGGTTCGTGATGCCGCCGCCCTGGTGGTGCGATCGGAGACGCGAATCACCCGGGCGGTCCTCGAAGCCGCCACCGGGCTGAAGGTTGTGGGTCGCGCCGGCGTGGGGGTGGACAACGTGGACGTGGAGGCGGCGACCGCCCGCGGCGTGGTTGTGATGAACACCCCCGCCGGGAACACGATTTCCACGGCGGAACTGACTTTCTCCATGCTGCTCGCGCTGGCGCGGAAGATTCCGCAGGCGCACGCGTCGATGAAGGCGGGCGAATGGAATCGCAAGGCGTTCTCCGGGACGGAGGTTTACAACAAGACCCTCGGCATCCTTGGCATGGGTCGCATCGGCAGCGAGGTCGCGCGGCGCGCGCGGGCGTTCGGCATGCGGGTGCTGGCGTACGATCCGTATCTTTCCCAGGCGCGTGCCCAGGCACTCGAGGTGGAGCTGGTCGACCTCGACGCGCTGTACGCCGCGGCGGATTTCATCACGGTGCACCTGCCGCTCACGGAAGAGACGCGCGGCATGATCAACGCGGAGACCATAGGCCGGATGAAGCCCGGCGTGCGGATCCTGAACTGCGCGCGCGGCGGGATCGTGGTGGAGAAGGACCTGCACGAGGCGCTGGAGGCGGGCCGGGTGGCCGGCGCGGCGCTTGACGTCTATGAGGTGGAGCCGCCCCCGGCGGACCTGCCGCTCCGGGGGCTGCCCCAGGTCATCATGACGCCGCACCTCGGGGCGAGCACCGAGGAGGCGCAGGAGAACGTCGGCATCGAAATCGCCGAGGCGATCACCGCGTACCTGCTCGAGGGAGAGGTTCGGAACGCGGTGAACCTGCCGGCGTTGGACGCGAAAACGTTCGCGCTCGTCCGTCCGTACCTTCTGCTCGGCGAGAAACTCGGCCGCCTTCTCGGGCAGCTCGCGCCGAAGCAGATCGACCGGGTGCAGATCACCTACGGCGGCAAGGCGAGGGAACTGGCGGCGACCGATCCGGTCACACGCGCGATCCTGCGCGGGCTGCTCGAACCGAGCGCGGGCGCGGAGTTGAACTACGTGAATGTCCGCTCGGTGGCCTCCAACAGGGGCATCGTGATCGAGGAGAAGCGCTCGGACGAGCCGGTGACCTTCAACGAGTGGCTGCATGTCGCCGTGTATTCGGGCGGGGAGAAGACCTCGGCCGGCGGAACGTTTTTCGGGTCGCCCAACAATCCGCGCATCGTGCGGGTGTTCAGCACGCCGACGGAGATCCCGCTGAGCGGCACGGTCCTCCTGCTGAGGAACCGGGATCGTCCCGGAATCGTGGGGCACATCGGGACGCTTCTCGGGCGGCACAAGGTCAACATCGCGAGCATGACCCTGAGCCGCGACCACGCAGGCGGGCACGCGCTGACGGCGTTGAGCCTCGACACGCCGCCTCCGGACGGGGCGGTGGACGAACTGCTGCAGGACCCGGACATCTCGAACGTCCGCGTGGTGCGCCTGTGAGGGTCTGTGCCATCTTCCCCGAGTGATGCGACACCGCGTTTCCGCAGCGGCCCGTGCGCCGCTCGTCTGCGTGATGGTCCTCGGCCTTGCAGTCGGCGTCCGCGCGGCCGGGCCCCTGGTGCTAGCCGAGGGGCGCGGCGTGCAGGTCACGCAGGAACACCTCGATGAGGCGTTCATCAATCTTCGCGCGAGCCTCGCCGCGCAGGGCCGGACCATTCCCGAAAGCCAGCGCGCACGGACCGAGCAACAGCTCGTCGAGAAGATCGCGCTCACGCAACTGCTCCTGTCGCGCGCGACCGAGGCCGACCGGAAACAGGCGCAGGAGAAGGTCGCGAAGATCCTGAAGGACCAGCGGGAAAGGGCGGAATCGCCGGAGCGCTTCGATGCCCAGGTCCGGGCGGCTGGACTGGATCCGGCCACCTTTGAAGCGCAGCTGCTCGAGCGCGCGATCTGCGAGGAGGTGCTTGCGCGCGACCTCGCTTCCGAGATCGCGGTCACCCCGGAGCAGGTGCGATCCTACTACGACCAGAACCCGGAGGAATTCCGCCAGCCGGAGCGCATCCGGCTGCAGCAGATCGTGCTCGCGACCCGCCACCCGACCGGCGCCGAACTCAGCGAGGCGGAAAAGGCCGAGAAACGCCAGCTCGCCACGCGGCTGCTCGAGCGGCTGCGTTCCGGCGCGGATATCAGCGCGCTCGCCCGCGAGTATTCCGACGATCCGGCGGGGCGTGATCGCGGCGGCGAGTACGTGTTCCCCGTGGGCCGGATCGTGCCCGAACTGGAATCAGTGCTCCTTGCGATGCCCACGAACAAGGTGAGCGACATCATCACCACACCCTTCGGGCTGCACATCGCGAAGGTGATCGAGCGGCTGCCGGGCCAGCTCGTTCCGTTCGAGGAGGTGCGCGAACGGATCAAGACGCGCCTCGAAGTCGCGGCCACGCAGGAGTTCCTGCCGAGCTACCAGAAGCGCCTGTTTGAAGAGGCGGGAGTGAAGTTCCATCCGATTCCATGACCTGATCCGGCACCTGCCCTCCGATGACCCTCCCGCACGTCTCCCGGATCGTCGCGGTTCTGCTCGTGGCCGGGCCGCAGGGTCAGGCCGCCGCCGCCTCCGCGCCGCCGCCGGGACGGATGCCCGTCGCGCCGCCTCCTCCTCCGCCGGTCGAGACCGCGCAGCCGGCGCGTGACGGGCGTCACCTTCCCGCCGGCACGGCGGTGGTCTATTCGATCGGGGAACCGACGGATGAGGAGCAGCTCTACGTGGAGTTCATCAATCGGGCGCGTGCCAATCCCCGGGCGGAGGCGGTTCGGCTGGCCGAGACCGACGATCCCGCGGTGCTCTCCTCGATCGAATACTTCGGCGTGAACCTTCGGGCGCTCGTCGAGCAGTTCGCGGGAGTGCAGCCGGCGGCGCCGCTCTCGATCGAGCCCCGCCTGACGGCGGCCGCGCGGGCGCACAGCCAGGACATGTTCGAAAACGTCTTCCAGAGCCATGACGGGTCGAACGGTTCCAAGAGCGGTGAGCGGGTGTCCGCCGCGGGCTACCCGTGGACGGTGTTCGCCGAGAACGTCTATGCCAGCGCCCGGAGCGTGTGGCACGGGCATGCCGGGTTCGAGATCGACTGGGGATTCTCGGCCTTCGGGATGCAGGTCCCGCCCGGTCATCGGCAGGCGATCCACAGCGCCCTGTTTCGAGAGGTCGGAATCGGCGTGGTGCTTGGCGTGAACGAGAAGCCCGGCGGGGCCATGGAGAGGGTCGGGCCCCAGGTGGTCACGCAGGTCTTCGGGAATCGTTCGGGCCTGACGCCGTTCATCACGGGCGTGGTCTTCTACGATTTCAACGGGAACGAGTTCTACGACCTCGGGGAGGGGATCGGCGGCGTGGAGATTTCCGCGGACGGCACCCCATTCCGCGCGGTGTCCGCGCGGTCCGGTGGTTATTCGCTCCCGGTGCCCGGCGACGGGACGTACGACGTGAGGTTTCGCGTCGCGGGACTGCCCGAGGCGAGCGCAACGGTCATCGTGTCGAACGCCGCGAACGTGAAGCTGGATCATCGTCCGCCGTACACGGCCCCGATGCCGGAGGGAGACGCCACGGTGCAGGTTGGCCAGCCGGGCCGGTACGCCTTCTCTCCGGTCGGCGGAGCCACCGGCTACGAGTGGCGGTTCATGCGCGCCGAACCATGGGACATCCCGGAAGGCGCGGAATCGGCCCCGGGGCGGTTCGAGGCGGACACGACCGGCGATTACGATCCGGTCAATTCGGAGGTCGTGCATTCCGGTGCCGCCGCCTACCACCTTGCGCATCCACAGCCCGCGCGCGACCAGTTGCTCGCGATGCGCCGTCCGCTCTGGCTGGGGCCCCATCCGGAGCTGCGCTTTCAGAGCCGGCTTGGGGTCGCGACGGACAGGCAGGTGGCCCGGGTCGAAATCTCGGACGACGGGGGGATGCACTGGACCGGGGTGTGGTCGCAGACCGGGGCGGGGCAGCCGGGCGAGGAGACCTTCTCCCTGCGCACCGTCTCCCTTGGCGATTACGCGGGGCGTGTGGTCCTGCTTCGATTCGTCTATGCCTTCCGCAGCGGCGAGTACTATCCCCAGACGGCCGCGGGAGTCGGATGGCATCTCGATGAGATCCATGTCGCGGATGCGCTCGAGCTGTTCGACCCGGTGGTTTCGCAGGTCGCCGGAACCGAGTTCTCGTTCGAGCCGGCCGCGCCGGGATTGTACGTGCTGCAGGCGCGTGCGCTTCTTGGCGACCGCACGCTCGCGTGGGGTCCGCCGCTCGAGGTCGCTGCCACCGATGAACCATCCGGGGACCCGGAAATCCGGATTCAAGTGACCCGCGGCACGGGGCAACCGCCGGCGGGCATCCTCTTCGAGATCCAGACCGCTGGGAACGTGTCGGGGCTCGAGCTCGAATCCGCCCCGGACCCGGACGGTCCGTGGACGGCGGCGAACATTGAACTGGTGCCGGTGGAGAATCGACCGGGAACCTTCCGCGCGCAGCTGGATCCATCCGAGGCTCCCGTTCGATTCTTTCGGGTGAGGTCCCCCTGACCATCCCGGCCCCCGCGGCCACCATGATCGACCTCCGCCGAATCGACCTCCGCCAGCTGCGGTATTTTCAGGCGGTTGCCGAGGAGCTGAGTTTCTCGGGAGCGGCGCGCAGGCTTCACATCGCGCAGCCGGCGCTGAGTCGGGCGGTGAAGGAGGTGGAGGACGCCCTCGGGGTCATGCTGTTCCGCAGGACGCGCCGGTCAGTGGCGCTCACGGAGGCGGGCGCGGTTCTCCTGCGTGAGACGGGGCTGCTCCTCGACACCATGGACGAGGCGCTTCGTCGCGTGCAACGCACCGCCCGCGGAGAGGAGGGCGAACTGCGTCTCGGCTACATCGGTCCTCCCACGCAGATGTTCCTCGGGCGTCTGCTTCGCGAGTTCAAGGCGAGGCATCCTCGGGTGACCATCACCCTCGAGGAGCGCACTCCCGAACGGGTCTGTGAGATGGTGGCGCGCGGCCGGATCGACATCGGCTTCACGCGTCCCGTGCTTTCCGGTCCGGCCCTCGGCCTGGCGATGCATGTTCTCCGGCGTGAGCCGCTGTGGGCAGTCATTCCGGCGGGCCACGCGCTCGCCGGACGTCGTCGCATCCTCTGGCGGGAGCTCGCGAATGAACCCCTGGTGCTCCTCTCCCGGCGGGAGGGCGTCGGACTGCACGACGCCATTCTCGAGGCGTGCAGGCTGGCCGGATTCACTCCGCGCATCGCGCACGCGCCAAGCGTCGTGGGAACCGTGCTCGCATACGTCGAGGCCGGTGCGGGGATCGGGATCGTGTCGGACAGTGTCTCCACCATGGGACACGGCCGTCCGGTGGAGTTCCGGCCGCTGAGGCCCGGGCGGACCGTGGACCTGGTGATGGTCTGGTCGCACGACAAGGAGTCACCGCCCTCCAAGGCGCTGCGGCAGCTCACCCTCGAATGGATCCGCACCGGCCGCCTCTGGCAGTGATCGCCCGGGCCGCCTTGCCCGCCAGGTCCCCCGGAGGATCGGCCGCAGACGGCTCAAGGCCGTTCCGCGTTTCCGGCCTCCCCCTGTCCTGACCTCGAGGGAGGCAGCGTTCGCACCCAGAGCCCGAGGCGGAAGAGGGCCGCTCCCAGCGCGGTGATCGAGACCGCGAGGCTGGTCCACGCGTACGCATCCAGGCGCTCCGGCGGCAGGAAGAGGCCCGCCACTCCCACGGGGATGATCACGCACGCCGCCGCGCGCAGCAGGCGGCCACCCCGTTCATTGATCTGGTACCAGCGCTCCGACGACTCGAAGGCGGCGCGAACCCGCACGCCGTAGAACGGGTTCATGGGGATGCGGCGCTGGATCAGCGGGATGCTCAGCAGCAGCAGCAGGATGCCCCCCGCGAGGATGGTGAGAGCCAACCCATGCATTGAACGGTCAGAAGATGCCATCACGTGCGACTGGAATGCGACGGCAGTCCTGACGGCTGCCGCAGGGTGGCCGGGACGCGGGCGGCACGCCGGTGGACTGTGATCGCCGCTGCGTCCGCGATGACGAATGCAACACGGCTGCAATGCAGTTGAAGCTGCAGCGGCGGGGACGCGGTGGGATTACAGAGGAAGGCTGACGGATTTCTTGCAGATTGTCGGGATGCTGTCGGGAAATCTTACAGATGTGAAGGGGCGTAGGAAATTATCCTAGAGCTTGGGAAACAAGGCGTCCGCGGTTGTCGGAGCACGTGTCGGGAGGGGTGGATGTCGGAGATCTTTACAGATCCCGTGGGGAGCCTGGAGGGAAGGCATAAGGAACCTGTCATTTGTAATCCACTGTGACTACGGTTGTTGAGCGATGAGGGGTTTTGTAGTTCGGGGTGCTGGTCCGGTTCATGCTTTCTTGCGATCGCCCTGAGTGGTTGGCGTCCGGCGGGGATTGAGGCGAAGCCGGCGCAGGGGAAGCAGGGCGGGCCGGTGGAAACCGGCTCAGGGCGCAGGGTTACGGGCGGCGGGCGGGTGCGTGCGAGCGCACCCGCCGCGCGGGGCAGTGGCGGGAGACAGGGGATTCGCGACGCCACGCGGTTTTGGGAGTGGCCGGGGAGCCGGCGACCAAGTGCAGCGCTCTGCCCGCGTGAATCGCTAGTCTGAACGAGCAGCGAGAGGAGCCGTACGTTGCTCGCGCCGGGGTCCAACCTCTGGACTGCCGGTCCATGGCGCCCCTCTGAGCGATCGGACGATCGCCAGGGCTTCTACGGAAAACCCCGGACTCGGAAGAGTCACAACGGCCGAATCATCCCGAACGGGTGAGACGGCGGATTCGAGTCATGGAAAGAACGGAGAGACGGTCGACCGGCCGGAAGCCGGACATGGAAGGCCGGAGTGTGGCCGGGTTCGGAGAGGCCGCCAGCTTCAGCCTGCGGCGGGTTCGCATCGAAGGCCGTGCCGAAGAGAAGTTTTCGTCGCCCGGCTGGTGTGTGATGAGTCTTCGTTCGGGCGAGGGTGAATTTGCGGACCTCGTTCGTCGTCGATCTTTCGCGGCCGGGGACGTTGTGCTGTTCCTGCCGGGGTCCCGCGGCCTGTTGCGCGTAGGGGTCGATCGAGAGCTCGTTGCGGAATATTTCGTGTTTCAGCCGGAGGAACTGGTCGGACTGCTGAGTGTGGATGAACGTCTGGTGTTCGACCGGGTGAACCGGCGTCAAGGCTTCGTGCACGTGGTCTCCTCGGATGCTCCTCTTGCGCGGAAGTTTCGATCGCTCGCCGGACGGCTGGGTGATCCCGGGACGCTGGAGCATCGCTGTCATCTCCTGCAGCTGCTTGGACCGATGCTGGATGAGCTCAGGCCCCTGGCGGAATCGGCCGATGAGGAGATGACGACCTCGGGCGAGCGCCTCATGGCGCTGTTGTCGCGGATGCGGGACGCGGATCTGCAGGCGCTGTCGGTGAGCGACCTTGCGCGCCAGTGCAACTGCAGCCGGCGGCATCTGGCTCGACTGGTGAAGCGTCATCTCGGTACGTCGATCATCGCACTCAAGACGCAGTTGCGGCTCGAGCGTGCGGCCGCGCTGCTGCGAGATCCCGCTACGAAGGTGATCGAGGTCGCCTTCCAGTGCGGCTTCAGCCATGCGGGATCGTTCTCGGCGCGGTTCAAGGAGCGCTTTGGCGCGACCCCCGCGCGCTGGCGAGCGCAGGTGCTGGCCAACGGCGCGCTGCCGGGAGCGCTCGCGGTTTCGTCCGCGGCCGGCGGATCGCGGCTCAAGAGTCGCCCCGCGGTGTCGAAGAGAATCGTGGCACGCCTGGCGACGGGCGCGCCGGAAACCGAGACGGAGCCTGCGCCCGCGGGATCAACGCGGTCGGCCGGCTGAAACGACGGAACGAAATCGACCGCGCGACGGCGCACGCACGGAAGCCCGCAGACTGCGAACGTGATCGCGCCGAAGAGAATTTCAGACGGGCCGTCCTGCACCACCCACAGGACGGTTGCCTCCCAACCCTGGGGGTTGAAGACACAGCATGAACGAATCCGGTCCCGCCTGGTACTGCATCCGAACACTTCACAAGCACGAACACATCGCTGATGCCAACCTCCGGCAACTGGAGGGAGTCACATCGTTCTATCCGCGGCTGAGGGCGTCGCAGCGCCTCAGGGGGAAGGATGTCACGGTCATCGAGCCGCTGTTTCCCTGCTACCTGTTTGCGCGCTTCAAGCTGAGTGAACAGCTGAACCGGGTCCGCTACACCTATGGCGTGAAGCGGGTCGTGAGCTTTACCAACGACTGGCCCACGATTCCGGACGAGGAAATCGAGCAGCTGCGGGCGGCGTTCGGAAAGGATTCAATCCTGGAGAGGCCGCTGCCGGATCTTCCGGCGGGAACCGAGGTCGAGATCATGCAGGGGCCGCTGCGCGGCTTCAAGGCGCTCGTGACCTATTACATGCCGGCCGCCCAGCGCGTCCGGATCCTGGTGGACCTTCTCTGTCAGAAGACGCCCGCCGAGGTGGATGTTCGGGACATCGTCGTGCACAGGCCCTATCCGGACGCCCTGCTCGCCTGAGGGAGCCACGTAGAGACGAGCGAATCGCCGAAGCCTGCCGGCGCTGGGAGAATCCACAAGGGGCGCAGGCAGACCCGGCATGGGGCGTTTCTTACGCCGCATGCCGGTGATCCCATCATGATTTCGGGAGGGGCGGAACGCGGCCGGCCTCCGGCCGGAAGCAGTACGGGGGCCGCCGCGACGAGGGATGAACGCAAGGGAACCACTCTGGTACTGTGTCAGGACGAATCGCGGGCAGGAGAAGACGGCGTGTGAGAGCCTTCGGGGTCTGCCGGATGTGCAGGTCTTCCATCCGCGGCTGAGGTCGCGGACGCGCGCGATCGGTCGGCTCGCTCCTGGAGTTGAGCCTCTCTTTCCCGGCTACATCTTCGCCAACTTCGCGCTCGACCCGATGCTTCCGCGCGTGACGCGCGCCGCGGGTGTCAAGGGCGTGCTGAGCTTCATGAATCTCTGGCCGGTCGTGCCGGAGTGGGACATGGAGGAACTGAAGAGAAGCTTCGGTCCGACCCAGATCATGGACCGTCCGGCGCGCCGCATGGATCCGCACCTCGAGATCGACCTCATCGCGGGTCCCCTGCGCGGGTTCCGGTCCGTCCTTTACTACGATCTTCCCGCCGCCTACCGCGTGAACGTCCTGATCCAGCTGCTTCGCCGCAGCCCGTTCGTCAGGTACGAACCCGCGGACTGACTCCTCAACCAACGGTGATGATTCCCGGGCGGCCGCCCCACGGCGCGCCGGAGCCCCGGGACCCCAACCTTCAATGAACAGGATCCCAAACCTGCTGCGACGCCTCGGGCTGTTCGCGGCCATGCTGGCGGCCTGCGCGGTGCATGGCGCGGCCGGACCCGCGGTGTTCACCGATCCCTCCACCAACTCGGGCCCGGAGGTGAACACCACCACCGGAATCGCCGCGACGCTGGGCAGCATGGACGCGCTCGACGACACACACCGGCTCGCGATCGGTGATCATGTGAGCCTTCGGATCATCGAGGACCGCGAGGATCCGAAGCTGCTCGTCGTGAAGGAGGCCGGGCACCTTGACGTTCCCTACCTCGGGCTCTTCCCGGCCGCGGGCAAGACCTGCCGCCAGCTCGCACGCGAGATCAAGGCCGAGCTCGAGAAGGAATACTATTACCAGGCGACGGTGATCATCGCCGTGGAGCAGCTCACACGCAGCCGCGGGCGGGTTTATCTCTTCGGAGCCGTCGCCTCGCCAGGCGCCCAGGAGATTCCCGGGAACGAGGTGCTCACGGTGACCCGTGCGATCATGGGCCGCGGCGGGTTCACCGAGTTCGCGGACCGGCGCAGGGTGCGAATCACCCGGCAGTCGGAGTCCGGGACCGCGGAGATACTCACCGTGGACGTCACCGAGATCCTCGAGAAGGGGCGCACCGACAAGGACATCGTCCTGAAGCCCGGTGACATGGTGTATGTGCGTGAGCGTTTCCTGAACTTCTAATTCCCCCCTGTTGTGAACGAGCTAGTTCCCACGAACGGAATGCTGCCGGCCCGGGCGGAGGTGGTGGCAAACGCCGCGCCCGCCGGAGGCGGACTTCGCGTCGGCCACCTTCTCGCCGTGTTCCGGCGGCGGTGGTGGGTGGTCCTCCTGCTGATCGCACTCGCCGTCGGCGCGGCGCTCGCGTACCTCGAGCGGCAGCCTCCTCCCGGTTACACGTCGCGGGCGCGCATGTGGGTTCGGGGCAAGATGCGCGTGAACAACGTCGCGGAGTACGTCGAGCCGGGGGATTTCTTCGGCACGCAGATCGCGCTGATGCAGAGCGATCCGATGCGCGCCCGGGCGATGGAGCGGCTGAAGAGACTCGACCCGGACTTCGTGATTCCGCGCGGACCGGACGGGCGGCCCGTGAAGCCCTTCGTGCGCGTGTCCCAGGTGAAGGGCGCCGCGATGTTCCTCCTCGAGTGCACCAGCCATGACAAGGCCTTCTCGCAGCAGTTCCTCGACGCGCTGATGGATGAGTTCCTCGAGTACAAGAACGAGGTGCGCGCGGCGACGGCGGGCGACCTGCTGACCTCGGTCTCTGACCAGGTCTACAAGCAGGAACGTGCGCTCAAGCATGAGCAGGAGCGGCTCAGCGAGTTCCAGCGCGAGCACAACCTCACGCTGATCGAGGAGCAGGTCCGCGGCGGGGCGACCCAGCTCGCCGAGCTGAACAGCCAGCTCGCGATGCTCGAGCTCGAGCTCAAGCTGCTGGACGCGGCCGCGCTGGAGAAGAGCGTCGGGCTCGCGGGCGCCTCCGGTCCGGTCGCGGGCGCGCCCGCGCCGGGCTCCTCGCTCGCCGGCGAGATCAGCTCCGCCCGGCAGACGCTGGCGCAGCTCAGGATGCAGCGCGAGGAGATGGGACGCTATCTCAGGCCGAAGCATCCCAAGATGGTCCGCCTGAATGACGAGATCGCGCGCGCCGAGCGGGTGATCGAGATGCTCCGCGAGGAGAATCTCGACTCGGCGGCGACGGCGAAGCAGGCGATGCGCATCCGGCTGGAGAGCCTTCGCTCGACGGTGGCGGCGCTGCAGGAGCGGGTCGCCTCGGCCAACCGGCTCTACGCGGAATACCAGGGCATTCAGGCGGCGATCGAGCGGCAGCGCGAGCTGTACACGCAGCTCATCGGCCTTCTGAGGAGCATCGACCTGAACCGGAACATCGAGCAGGAGGCGGTCGCGATTCTCGAGCGGGCGGGCCCCGCGCAGAGTTCCGAAAGGCCCGCCGCGCTGATCCTCGTGGCCGCGGCGGTCATGGGCGGGTTCGCCGGGCTCGCCCTGATCTTCCTCCTGTCTCGGCTGGATGACCGCTGCGATTCCGTCGAGGACGTCCGCGCCGAGTTCGCGGAGGAGATCTTCGGCCAGATCCCCGAGGTCCGGATCAAGGACCGGCGCCGGACCCACGCAATCCTGGACCGGAACACCGACGATCAGGTCTTTGCCGAATCCTGCCGGAGCCTGCGATCGAACCTGCTGTTCGGGCAGCCGGGCGGGGAGCGTCCCCGCACCGTCGCGGTGACGAGCGCGGTGCCGGACGAGGGCAAGACGACGATCGCGCTGAACCTTGCCCAGGCGCTGTCGCTCGGCGGGGCGAGGGTGCTCCTCGTCGATGCCGACCTGCGCCGCGGCCACATCCACGAGACCTTGAAGGTCTCCTCGGACCGCGGGCTCTCGGACCTGCTGCGGGAGTCCGGGAACGTCGCCGACTACACGATGGCGCTGGAGGACTCGAACCTCGACTTCCTTCCGCGCGGCTCGCTCATTCCCAATCCGGGCGAACTCATGCTTTCGCGGGCGTTCGACGTGTTTGTCGCGCAGGCCCGGGAGCTGTACGACCACGTCATCATCGACACCGTGCCCGTCTTCGCGGCCGACGATGCGGCGAGCGTGGCGTCGCGCGTGGACAGCGTTCTGTTCGTGGTGCGGCGGGGTTACACGAGCTCACGGCTCGCCCAGGAGGCGCTCGACCTGCTCTACCAGCGCCGGGCCAACGTGATGGGCATCGTCTTCAACCGCGTGAACAGCCGTTCGCGCGGATACCGGTACTACCGGTACGAGCAGTATCACACGACGACGGCGTGAGCCGGTCGTGGATCAGGCCGTGACCGCCGCGCCGCTTCCGGGGAGGGCGCGAACGAACATGAAGCTTGCGCCGTTCGGGCTCTTCCTCGTCCTGTGGCTGGATCTCTGCCGGCTCCTCGCGCGCACGTGGGACACCCGCGAACAGTACGCGTACGGCTGGTTTGTGCCGATCTTCGCGGCGTACCTGCTGTGGCGCCGGATGGCGGACGCCCCTCCGCCCGGGCCTCTGCGCGCGTCGCGGGCGGGATGGCTGGCGACGGGCGGCGTCATGGCGCTGCTCGTTCCCCTGCGCGTCATCATCGAGATCAACGCGGACTGGCCGCTCATGACGTGGAGCTACACCCTGGCGGTGGTCTGGCTGACCGCATGGGCGTTCGCCCTTCGCGGTGGCTGGCGGATGGCCAGGCACTTTCTCTTTCCCGTGGCGTTCATCTGTGTCGCGGTCGCGTGGCCGTACCGGATTGAGAAGGCGGTGACGCAGGGGCTCATGGAGGTCGTCGCGGCCATCACCGTGGAGGCCCTCCGCGCCCTGCAGATTCCCGCGATCCGGCGCGGCAACCTCGTCGAGGTGGCGACCGGCCTCGTGGGAATCGACGAGGCGTGCAGCGGGATACGCTCGCTGCAGGGCACCCTGATGGGCGCGCTGCTCCTCGGGGAGATGTACCGGCTCCGCGCGTGGCTGCGCGCCATGGTCGTCGCGTGCGGGCTCTGTCTCGCGTTCTGGCTGAACGTCACGCGAACCGTCTTTCTGGCATGGCAGGCCGGAGTCCGCGGACCTGAGGCCCTGGACCGGTGGCACGATCCGGCCGGGCTCGCGGTGCTCGGGGCGACTTTCGCCGGGCTCTGGATGCTTGCGGCGTTCGCCGCGCGGCGCGGGAACACGCCTGCCGGCGGGACGGGAGCGGATGCGATGGCCGGCGGCTCGTCTCTCCGCGTGCATTCCCTGCCGCCGCGGTATCTCACCGCGATCGGCGTGTGGGCGCTGCTCGCGGTCGGCGTGACGGAGGCATGGTACCGATCGCACGAGGACAACGCCGGGAACACCTTCCACTGGCGCGCCGAACTGCCCGCCTCCGACCCGACCTATCACGCGATCGAGATTGAACCGTGGGTGGCCGCGAAGATCGGCCATGACGAAGGATCGAGCGGCGGCTGGCTGGACGGCGAGGGCAACCAGTGGAGCGCCTATTTCTTCCGGTGGAATCCCCGCTCGATCGAGTCGGCGATGCTCGCGCGGGCGCATCGACCCGACGTGTGCCTGCCGGCCGCCGGACTCCGCCAGGTGGCGGACGAGGGGATCGTGAAGGTGCCCGCGGCGGGAATGAAGCTTCCCTTCCGGCAGTATGTGTTCGAGTCGGCCGGACGCCGCCTGCACGTGTTCTTCTGCCAGTGGGAGAGCGGCCGCACGGAACAGGACGGGCTCGGCGCCTCGAAGCAGCGCGACCGACTGAGGTCCGTGCTGACGGGGCGGCGGAGGATCGGGCAGCAGACCCTCGAGCTCGTGCTTGCGGGCCTTTCCGATCCGGCCGATGCGAGGGCGGCCCTCGAGCGGCGGCTGCCCGCGCTGATCACCAGGGAATGAGTAACTGAATGAGTACGACACGCGTCATTGAAACTGCTGAGACCTTGTGTCCGGAAACCCCGGGGGTGTCCGGGGAAGGGGATGCGGTCCCACCCTCTTCCGGGAGTGTGATACGGATCGCGCCTTCGCGCGGCTGGGTGTCACTGAAGCTCGGGGAACTGTGGGCCTACCGGGAGCTTCTCTACTTTCTGACGTGGCGCGACATCAAGGTGCGCTACAAGCAGACGGCGCTCGGCGCGGCATGGGCGGTCATCCAGCCGTTCTTCACGATGGTCGTGTTCAGCCTGTTCTTCGGCAAACTGGCGGGCGTGCCTTCAGACGGCATTCCGTACCCGGTGTTCAGTTTCGCCGCGCTCGTGCCATGGACATTCTTCGCGACGGGACTGGCCCAGTCCTCGAACAGCCTCGTGGCCAGCGCGAACCTCATCAAGAAGGTGTACTTCCCGCGCCTTGCGATTCCGATCTCGACCATTCTGTCGGGGGCCGTGGACTTCGTGATCGCGTTCGGCGTGCTGCTCGGAATGATGGCGTGGTTCGGCATTTTCCCGGGCTGGAACGTTCTCTGGCTGCCGCTTTTCCTGCTGCTTGCGCTCACCATCTCGCTGGGCGCCGGCCTGTGGCTTACGGCGCTGAACGTCCGCTACCGCGACGTGAAGTACGTCGTGCCGTTCCTGATGCAGTTCTGGATGTTCGCGACACCCATCGCGTACTCCAGCTCCCTCCTGGATCCCTATCCGGTGGGCAAGCTTCTCTACGGCCTGAACCCGATGGTCGGTGTGATCGAGGGCTTTCGCTGGGGGCTTCTCGGGACGGACACGCGCCCGGGATCGCTGATCGTCGTCTCGGCGATCTCCGGCATCGCCGTGCTCGTCTCGGGCCTGTTCTATTTCCGGCGGATGGAGAAGACCTTCGCCGACGTGGTGTAGCGGCGTCCCGGGCGGCCCGCACAGGTCGCCCGGGCCAGCCGCGCTGCGGGAGAATTTCACAGCCAGGGTCGTGATGCCGGATCTCGGAGAGCATCTTCGCGGGTGGTCGCGCGCGGACGGCCGGTGCCTTGTCATCGGCGAGGTGGCGCAGGCGCACGACGGCAGCCTCGGCATGGCGCACGCCTACATCGACGCCATCGCCGACGCGGGCGCCGACGCGGTCAAGTTCCAGACCCACATCGCGGCCGAGGAAAGCACGCCCGCCGAACCGTGGCGGGTGAAGTTCAGCCGGCAGGATGCCTCCCGGTACGACTACTGGCGGCGGATGGAGTTCACCGAGGAGCAGTGGCTCGGCCTGCGGGAGCATGCCGACGATCGGGGCATCCTCTTCCTGAGCTCGCCCTTCTCGGTGGCCGCCGTGGACCTGCTCACCCGCGTGGGCGTCGCGGGATGGAAGGTGGCCTCGGGTGAGGTCGGGAGCCGGAGCCTCTGGAACCGCATGCTCGCGACGGGCCTTCCATGGCTGATCTCGACCGGGATGAGTTCGTGGCCGGAGATTGATCGCGCCGTGCGCAGGGTGCGCGAGGCGGACCGGCCGATGGCGCTGCTTCAGTGCACGACCGCGTATCCGTGTCCCCCGGAGAAGGTGGGGCTCCATCTGCTCACCGAGATGCACGAGCGGTACGGCTGTCCGGTGGGCCTTTCGGATCATTCGGGAACGATCTACCCGGGCCTGGCGGCGGCCACGATCGGCTGCGCCGTGCTCGAGGTCCATGTGACGTTCAGCCGGCGGATGTTCGGTCCGGACGTCCCGGCCTCGGTCACGGTGGAGGAACTGGCGCAGCTCGTGGAGGGCGTGCGCTACATCGAGAGAATGAAGGCGGGCCGCGTGGACAAGGACGCGTCCGCCCGCGAGCTGGCAACGGTTCGCAACACCTTTCGCAAGAGCATCGTGGCGGCCGAGGACCTTGCGCCGGGCACCCGTCTCGAACCGCGGCATCTCGCGTTCAAGAAGCCGGGAACCGGCCTGACCGAGGAGGATGCCGACACCGTGCTCGGCCGCGTCCTCCGGCGTCCCGTGAAGCGGGACCAGCTTCTCGCACACGACGATTTCGAGTGAGGCGGGAGCGCGGGGAGGGGAGGGACGGACGTCTCCCCGCCTCCGCGGTCTCGACCGGGAGCGTTCCCGCTCCCGGAGAACAGTCCCCAGGCCGCCAGGACCCGCGGACATCTTTGAGTCAAACGAATGTCACCTGATCGCAGAACCCCAGCAGGCATGAGCAGGAAACGCAGAGTGTGTGTGGTCCTTGTGGACCGGGCCAATTACGGCCGGCTGAAGCCGGTGATGGAATGCATTCGGGACCATCCCGAACTCACGCTGCAGGTGCTCGCGGCGGGAACCATGGTGCTCGAGCGATTCGACCAGCCTGTGAAGGTCGTGCGGAACGACGGCTTCACGGTGGACGGGGAGATCTACATCGAGCTGGAAGGGTCCACGCCCTCGACGATGGCGAAGTCAGTGGGCTTCGGCGTGGTGGAGTTCGCAAGTGAGTTCCGCCGTCTCCAGCCGGACATCGTCCTTCTGATCGGAGATCGCTACGAGGCGCTCGCCGCCGCGATCGCCGCCGCCTACATGAACCTCTGCACGGTTCACATCCAGGGCGGCGAGGTCTCCGGCTCGATCGACGAGAGCGCCCGGCACGCCATCACCAAGTTCGCGCAGTTCCACTTTCCCAGCACGCGCCGCTCCGCGGAGTACATCATCCGGATGGGCGAGCGCCCCGACACGATCCTCGGGATCGGCTGCCCCGGCAGTGACATCGCGCGCACGCTCGACCGCCGCCTCGACCCCGCCGTGATCAACGGCCGCGGAAGCGGGGCGGAGATCGACGTCACCCGCCCGTTCCAGCTCGTCATCTTCCATCCGACCACGACGGAGTTCGGCGGCGAGGAACGCCAGATGATGGAGCTGATCCAGGCCCTGCACGCCGTGAACCGGCAGACGGTCCTGCTCTGGCCGAACATCGACGCCGGATCGGATCACGTGAGCAAGGTCATCCGCCGGTTCAGGCAGGCCGAGAATCCGGGGTGGCTGCGCACGCTCATCAACCTGCCCCCGGAGGACTACCTGCGCGTGCTCGCGAACACGGCCTGCGCCATCGGCAACTCCAGCAGCTTCGTGCGGGACGCGAGCTACTTCGGAACCCCGGTCGTGCTGGTCGGCGGCAGGCAGGACGGACGTGAGACCGACGTGCACGTGGTCCGCGTGAAACCCGTCCGTGACGAGATTCGCGACGCGATTCTCCGGCAGCTCGCGCACGGGCGCTACGCGCCCAGCACGCTTTACGGAGACGGCCATGTCTCCCGCCGGATCGCCGACGGCCTCGCGCGCCTCAAGCCGTACGTCCAGAAGCGGCTCCATTTCGTGCACGAGGAGGATGGCGTCGGATCCGTGAACGGACTCGGCGACACCGGCGCGAACGGGCACCACGACACCCTGGTCGCGGTCGCGGCGGACAAGGACGAGGGCGTGAAAGTCCCGGCCGTCTGATCCGACCATGCGGGTTCTCGGCGTCATCACGGCGCGCGGCGGTTCCAAGGGTGTTCCCCGAAAGAACATCCGCCCGCTCGCGGGCCGGCCGCTCCTGGCCTACACGGCGCTGGCGGCCGCGGCCGCGCGCAGCCTGGCGCGCGTCGTCCTGAGCACGGACGACACGGAGATCGCGGAGGCGGGACGCCGGTGCGGGATCGAGGTGCCCTTCATGCGCCCGCCCGAGCTGGCGCGGGACGACACGCCGAGCCTGCCCGTGGTCCAGCATGCCGTGCGGTTTCTCGAGGAATCCGGCGATCGATTCGACGCGATCTGCCTGCTCCAGCCGACCCACCCGATGCGACGGGCCGAGACGATCGACGCGTGCGTGGACCTTCTCGAGACGTCCGGCGCCGACGCGGTGGTGACGGTGCTGCCGGTCCCGGCCGAGCACAATCCGCACTGGGTCTATTTCGCCGACGCGAACGGGGAGCTTCGGCTGAGCACGGGCGGGACGACACCCCTTCCGAGGCGGCAGATGCTGCCGCCCGCGTACTGCAGGGAGGGCTCCGTGTATGTCGTTCGCCGCGACGTCCTCATGGAACAGGACAGCCTGTACGGACGCAGGCTGATCGGCTTTCCGGTGGATCCGGCGCGGAGCGTCAACATCGACACCATGGAGGACTGGGCCCGGGCGGAGGCGCTGATCCGGTCCTCGGTGGCGGCTTGATCCCGAACGATGGCGCTGATCGCGGTCATTCCCGCGCGGGGCGGCTCGAAGCGCGTTCCCCGCAAGAACGTCCGGCCGTTTCATGGCCGTCCGTTGATCGCGTACACGATCGAGGCGGCGCGCGCGAGCGGGCTGTTCCAGCGCATCGTGGTGAGCACGGACGACGCGGAGATCGCGGAGATCGCCCGCGAGCACGGAGCCGAGGTGCCGTTCCTGCGGGTCGCGGGTCTCGCGGACGACCACACGCCGGTGTCGCTCGTCACGCTCGACACCCTCGACCGGATCGATCCGGACGGCCAAGCGTTCGATGCCGTGGCGCAGCTCATGCCGAACTGCCCGCTGCGCGGCGCGCAGGATGTCCTGGAGAGCCATCGGCAGTTCCGCGCGACCGGCGCCGCCTCGCAGATCTCGGTCACGAGGTTTGGCTGGCAGAACCCGTGGTGGGCGCTGCGCCGTGCCGACGATTTCTCCCTGCAGCCGCTGTTCGAGGCCGAGTTGAGCCGGCGCAGCCAGGATCTGCCGCCGCTGTTCTGTCCCACCGGCGCGATCTGGTGGGCGAAGTGCGGGGCCCTGCGGTCGAACCGGACGTTCCACAGTCCCGACCGCACCGGCTGGGAAATCCCGTGGGAACACGGGATGGACATCGACACCGAGGACGACTGGCGCATGGCCGAGGCGCTCATGCGCATTGAAGCGGAGAGGTGACATGCCGCGACACGCGCTTGCGCTGTACACCACGGTGTACCCGGCCGTGCTGCGCTTCCTGCCGGAATGGTGGCGTTCGGTCGCCGCGCAGGACTGCCGCGGGTTCCAGCTCTGGATCGGGCTCGACGGCGTTGCCGAGGCGCAGGTGCGGGAGCGGATCGGGTGGGACATCGACGTGGAATGGGTGACCGCGCCCGGGGCGAACGGAATCGCCGTCCGCCGCCGCGCGATGAAACGGATCGCGGAGCGCCACGAGGCGGTCGTGTTCGTTGACTGCGACGATGTGCTTGCCGCCGATCGCGTCCGCTGCGCGGCCGCGCAGCTCGAGCGCTGCGATGTCGCCGGCTGCCGCCTCCAGGTCATTCGTGAGGACGGAACGCCGGACGGAATGATCTTCGGCGAGCCGGACCCGGACTGGGACAGCCTCCTGCCTCGCTGGAACCTGCTCGGGCTCTCGAACACGGCGTACCGCACGGAGGTGCTTCGGCGAAACCTGTCGTTTCCCGACTCGTGCGAGCTCCTGGACTGGCGGCTCGCCACGCGCGCCTGGGTGCAGGGATTCCGGCTCCGGTTCGATTCCGCGGTTCGCATGGGCTACCGGCAGTACGGCTCGAACACCGCGCGCGTGCTGCCGCCGTTCTCCCCTCGGGATGTTGCCGCCGCGACGGCGCGTGTCCTGAGGCACCACGAGGCCCTGCTGCTCTCGGACGATCTGCCGGCGCGCGCGCGCGCGCTGCTGGAGCCCGCGAGGGCCGACGTGATCCGGTTCGCGGACCATCTCCGGGCGAGCCCGGCGAATCTTCAGACCTACACAGAACAACTGAACCGGCTCGCGCCGAGGCCCGTGTGGTGGTGGGCGGTCGCGAACCCTGAACTGTCGGAACTATGGAAAAGGTGAATTTTGGCGGACGGGCTGTCGGAAGCGGCGAACCGCCGTACGTGATTGCGGAGGTGGGGTCGAACCACAACGGCGACATGGAACTCTGCCGGCGGCTGATCGATGCGGCCGCGGACGCGGGCGCCGACGCCGTGAAGTTTCAGTCGTGGTCCGAGAAGTCACTCATCGCCGACGAGGAGTACGAGCGGAACACCCAGTACTCGGACAAGAAGCGCCACTTCGGATCCCTCCGTGAGATGGTGCGCGCGTACCAGTTCACGGCCGAGCAGCACCGCCAGGCGCGGGAACACTGTCAGCGGCGCGGCATTGCCTTCTGCTCGACGCCGTTCTCGCCCGAGGAGGCGGACCTGCTGGCCGAGCTCGAGGTGCCGTTCTTCAAGATCGCCTCGATGGACATCGTCCATCTCGCCCTGCTGCGCCACGTCGCCCGCAAGGGCCTGCCGGTCGTGATCTCCACGGGCATGGCGACGATGGGTGAGATCGAGCGCGCCGTGGAGGTCGTCCGCGCCGAGGGCAACGAGCAGATCGTGCTGCTGCACTGCGTTTCGATCTATCCGCCGGATCTCGAGACGGTCCATCTGCGCAACATGCGGACCCTGAGCGACGCCTTCGGGGTCCCGGTCGGGTTCAGCGACCACACGCTCGGAGTCTCCATACCGCTGGCGGCCGTGGCGCTCGGCGCGTGCGTGATCGAGAAGCACTTCACCCTGGACAAGGACATGGAGGGCTGGGACCACGCGATCTCGGCGGATCCGCAGGAAATGCGCGCGCTCGTCTCGGGGGGGCGGGACGTCTTCAGGGCGCTCGGCAGCGCGCGGCGCACCGTGAACGACGCCGAGCTGCAGAAGCGCCTCAAGTTCCGCCGCAGCCTCGTGGCGAGGCGCCCGCTGCCTGCGGGCCATGTCCTTTCCGAAGCCGATCTCGACGCGAAACGCCCCGGCACCGGGATCTGTCCGTTCGACATCGGGCATGTCCTCGGCCGGAAGCTGGCCGTGGCGGTCGCGGAGGATCAGGTGATCCGCCGGGAGCATCTCGCGTGAGGGAGCCGCCGGGGGTCGATGTCTTCGTCGGGGAGGAACCGGGAGCACGCGTGGAGCAGCGTCGAATCATCGTCATCGGCGGCGGCGGGCATGCGCGCGTGGTGATCAGCGCGCTGCGGAGGATCGGCCGTCCGATTCTCGGTTACACGGATGCCAAGGCCTGCGCCGGGAGCATCTCGGGCGTGGTCAGGCTCGGCGATGACTCGGCACTGAGCGGCCATGCGCCATCCGAGATCCTTCTCGCGAACGGGGTTGGGTCCATCCGGAACACCGCGCGGCGGACGCGGGTGCACGAGCGGATGAAGGCCTCCGGATACGAGTTCGTCACGATCGTTCATCCGTCGGCGGTGGTCGCGGACGACGTCGAGCTGGACGAGGGCTGCCAGGTGATGGCCGGCGCGGTGGTGCAGACCGGCGCGCGCGTCGGCGCCGGCAGCATCATCAACACGCGCGCGTCGGTGGACCATGACACGTGGATCGGCGCGCATGTGCACGTCGCGCCCGGGGCGACCCTTTCCGGCGGCATCCGGGTCGAAGACGGCGCGCACATCGGCGCGGGCGCGACGGTGGTTCAGGGAGTGACGATCGGTCGCGGCGCGGTGGTTGGCGCCGGCGCCGTGGTGATCAGGGACGTGGAGGCAGGCGCGGTCGTGGTCGGCGTGCCTGCGCGGAGGTTGTCCAACGACTAGCGAAAGGGAGTGAATGTCGGGAATCGTTCATGTGGTGCACTGCATTGACACGGAGGGTCCGTTGCATGAGTCCGTGTCAGCCACCTTCGAGAGGCTGCGATCCATCTTCCACCTCGACCTCGAGCCGAGCGCGGAGCTGCTCCGGAAACTGCAGGCCGGGGCCGTGGATCTGGGCGGCCTCGAGGCAGCCGTGCAGAAGGTCGTCGATCCGCACCTTCTGAGTTACAACGACACATGGGACAAGGTGGACGCCATGCTGGCGGACGCGATGTCGGAATCCTTCCGCGGCAGGCACCGCGACTCCGAGGGCGGCGGCTGGGTCTACAACTGGTTCTGCGTGGACCATGTGGGTTACGACGTGAACCCGCGGCGGCGTGACATCGGGTACCACAACATCTTCGATCATTACCGCCAGACGCTCAGGGAAACCGGGTCGTCCAGGGACGGGCTTCACTTTCACTATCATCCACACGGATTCCGCGGGGAGGCGCACCGGTGCGCGACTCACTGGTGGGCATCCTCGGACACGCTCGCGCAGATCCTCTCGCGCCGCGTCATTGACCGGGGATGGTTCCCGGCGGCTCACCGTCCCGGATTCCATGTGATCCGGCCGGACAGCCACTGGTTCCTCGAGCAGTACATCCCGTTCGACTTCTCGAGCCAGGCGATGCCCTCCACCGGGGACGACGCCGCGCAGTTCGGTCTGGCCGGGGGACGGTTTGGTGACTGGCGCCGCGCCCCGGTCACGTGGGAGCCGTATCATCCCGATCACGACGACTATCAGTCGCGCGGCCAGTGCAGGCGCTGGATCGCGAGGTGCCTCAACATCGGCACGCGCTACAGGCTGCTCGAGGAACGCGACGTGCGCCAGGCGTTCAGCGAGGCGCGCGAGGGCAGGCCCGTCGTGCTCGGCGTCACCAACCACGACTTCCGCGACCTGCGGCCCGACGTGGACGGCGTGCGGCAGATGCTCCGGCGCGTGAAGCAGGAGTTTCCCGACGTCGGCTATCGCTTCTCCGAGGCCGTGGACGCGATGCGCTCGGCGCTCCGGCTGCCCTTCATGCCGCCGTGTGAGCTCGAGGTGAGCCTGCGCCCGGCGGGCGGCGGCGCGCACGTGCTCGAGGTCCGCAGTGACACGCCCACCTTCGGACCCCAGCCGTGGCTCGCGATCAAGACGACGGCGGGGAGCTACCACCATGACAACTTCGACACGGACGTGCCGTTCCATCGGTGGCAGTACGTGTTCGACGACGAGACGTTCCCGATCGGCGCCCTGGAGTCAGTCGGCGTCGCGGCGAACAACGCCGTGGGCACGACCACGGTCGCCGTTCTGAACCCGCGCACGGGGGAGGTCGCGCGGCGTTTCTGGAATGAACCGAAGTCCGCGGGCGCGGAGGAGGTGAAGGCCGCATGAACCGAATCCGGCACGAGGAACGGCTGGAGCAGGTTGTCATCCCCCCGGAAACGCCGATCTCGGGCGCGATTGCCCGCCTGGACGCGGCGGGAACGGGCGCGCTGCTCGTGTGCGATTCCGAGCGGCGGCTGCTCGGGGTGCTCACCGACGGTGACGTCCGCCGCGCGATCCTCCAGGGCCGGTCCATGGACCAGCCGTGCATCTCCATCGCAACAACGGAACCTCACACGGCGCGGTCGCCGATCACCGCCGCGGATGCGCTGCGCGAGATGAACCTCCACGACATCCATCACCTTCCCGTGGTCGATGCCGGAGGGCGGGTGTGCCTGCTGCTCCTTCGCAAGGATCTGGTCGTCCCGGAGGACCTGCCGGTGTCGGCGGTGATCATGGCGGGCGGCCTCGGCACGCGCCTGCGGCCCCTGACGGAATCGGTTCCCAAGCCGATGCTGCCGGTGGGTGACCGGCCCCTGCTCGAACTCACCATCTCGCAGCTTCGCCGCGCCGGCATCCGCGACGTGAATCTGACGACTCACTACCTGTCGGAGTCCATCGTCCGGCACTTCGGGGACGGGGAGGCCTTCGGCGTGCGGCTGAAGTATGTGCGCGAGGAGCATCCGCTCGGCACGGCGGGAGGTCTGCGGCTCCTGAAGGAGCCCGCGGGAACCCTGCTGGTCATGAACGGTGACATACTCACCGGGATGCGGTTCACCGAGTTCCTTTCCTACCACCGGCGCCACGGGGCCGAGGCGACCATCGGGGTGAGGAAGTACGAGGTGGAGGTCCCGTTCGGGGTGGTGGAGACCGACGGGGCCCAGGTGAAGCGGCTTCGCGAGAAGCCGACCATGAGCTTTTTCATCAATGCGGGTGCCTATCTTCTGGAGCCGTCCGCCTGCGACATGATTCCGGAGGGAAGGCGTTTCGACATGACCGACCTGATCCAGTCACTCATCGACAGCGGACGGAAGGTCGTGAGCTTCCCCATTGTGGAGTACTGGCTCGATGTGGGCCGGCACGAGGACTACCAGAAGGCACAGCAGGACGTGATCAACGGGAGAATACAATGAGAATACTGGTTACTGGCGGCGCGGGATACGTGGGTTCGACTCTTGTGCCGATTCTGCTCGGCGCGGGCCATGAAGTGCGGGTGCTCGATCGCCTTGCGCATGGCGGAACGTCCCTGCTCGGGGTCTGGTCCCATCCGGGTTTCTCCTTCCTCGCGGGAGACCTTCGCGACGCGGAGCTTGTCCGCGAGGCGGTGGCGGGAGTGGACGCGGTGGTGCACCTCGCGGCGATCGTGGGTGATCCGGCCTGCGCGCGTGAGCCCGAGCTTGCGCGCGCCGTGAACCTTGAGGGTTCGATGCGCCTGATCGACGAGAGCCGGCGCGCCGGCGTGAAGCGCTTCGTCTTCGCGTCCACGTGCAGCAACTACGGAAAGATGGCGGACGCCAACGCGTACGTGGACGAGGAGTCGGAGCTGCGCCCCGTCTCGCTGTACGCGGAGACGAAGGTCGAGGTGGAAAAGAGACTCCTGGAGGGCGACGGCGGCCCGGGCTGGTGCCCGACCCCGCTGAGGTTCTCGACGGTGTTCGGCGCGTCGCCGCGCATGCGCTTCGACCTCACCGTCAACGAGTTCACCGCGGAGATGCTGGTGAAGCGGCGCCTGAAGGTCTTCGGGGAGCAGTTCTGGCGGCCGTACATCCACGTGCGCGACGCCGCGCGCGCCATTCACGCCGTGCTCGAGGCGCCCCCGGAGAAGGTTGCGCGGCGTGTCTTCAACGTCGGGGACACGGGGCAGAATTTTCAGAAGCAGACCCTCGTCGAGATGATCCGCCGCCACGCGCCGGACGCGACCGTCGAATACGTCCGGCGCGAGGAGGATCCGCGGGACTACCGCGTGCGTTTCGACCGCATCCAGAACGAGCTCGGATTCAGAATCACGATGACGGTCGAGGACGGGATCGCGGAGGTGGCACGGCTCGTGCGCACCGGCGTGATCGGGAACCACGAGGACGCGGCCTACCGGAACTGACGTGAACGCAATCGAAACCGCCGCCCCCGGCGCCCCCCCGGCCGTGCAGGGCGCCGTTCCACTGATCGTGCCCGAGATCAATGGCAATGAATGGACCTACGTGAGGGAGTGCCTGGACACGGGCTGGGTGTCCTCGGTCGGATCCTACGTGGATCGCTTCGAGCGCGCCTTCGAGGAGGGCACCGGCGCCCGGCACGCCGTGGCGACCGTGAACGGGACCTCGGCCCTGCACACGGCCCTGCTCGTGGCGGGGGTGCGCCCGGGCGATGAGGTCATCGTTTCCACGCTGACCTTCATCGCGCCCGTCAACGCGATCCGTTACGCGGGCGCCTTCCCCGTGTTCCTCGACGCGGATTGGGAGTACTGGCAGATGGACGTCGCGAAGCTCGCGCACTTCCTCGAGCACGAGTGCCGCCGCGGGCCGGACGGATTGTTCAACCGCACGACCGGCCGGCGCGTGGCCGCCATCGTGCCGGTGCACATTCTCGGACATCCGGTGGACATGGACCCCGTCCTCGAGCTCGGCCGCGCGCACGGGCTGCCGGTGATCGAGGATGCGACGGAGTCGCTCGGCGCGAGGTACCGCGGCCGCCCGGTCGGGCACCTGGGGGACATCGGCTGCTTCAGCTTCAACGGCAACAAGATCATCACGACCGGCGGCGGCGGCATGCTCGTGACCGACCGCTCCGACTGGGCCGAGCGTGCGCGTTACCTCACGACGCAGGCGAAGGATGATCCCATCGAGTACATCCACAGCGCGGTGGGGTACAACTACCGCCTGACGAATGTCCTTGCGGCGATCGGGTGCGCGCAGATGGAGAAGCTTCCCGAGTTCATCGCGCGCAAGCGCCGCATCGCCGCGCGCTACGCCGCCGCGCTCGCAGACCTGCCCGGTCTCATCATCCCGCGCGAGGCGCCGTGGGCCTTCAGCACCTACTGGATGTACACGATCCTCGTGGACCCCGCCCGGGCGGGCTTCAGCTCGCGCGACCTCCTGAAGGCCCTGGCCGCACGCCGGATCCAGACACGGCCGCTCTGGCAGCCGATCCATCAGTCTCCGGCGCATCGCGACGGGCGCGCATGGCAGTGCCCGACCGCGGAATGGCTCAACGACGTCGCCCTCAGCCTTCCGTGCTCGGCCGGGCTCGCCGACGAGGACCAGGATCGCGTCATCGAGGCGATCCGCTCCATGTATTCACGGGGGTGCGGCGCATGAGAACACGACAACCCGCATTGAGTCCGGACGCGGACGCCTTCGAGATCGTCGAGGCCCTGTGGCGGCTGCCGAGGGACATCGTCTCGGACGGGTACGACGCCGCCCTCCGCTCGCTGGCGGACCATCTCCCGATGACCGTCCATGAATACCCGACCGGCGAACCGTGCTGGACATGGAAGGTGCCGGAGAAGTGGACGTGCCATGAGGCCTGGCTCGAAACGATGGACGGGCGGCGTCTCTTCTCGCACGACGAGCATCCGCTGCACGTCGTTTCCTACTCGCTGCCGTTCGAGGGCGTCGTGACGCGCGAGGAACTCTTCAGGCACCTGCACGTGCATCCCAGGCTGCCCGATGCCGTGCCGTTCGTCTTCAAGTACTACGAGCGCGACTGGGGACTCTGCTGCACCCGCGTGCTCAAGGATTCGCTCGAGGACGACCAGTACCGCGTGTGCATCCGGACGGAGTTCACGCCCGGCACGTTGAAGGTAGGCGAGGTTGTCGTTCCGGGCACCAGCGATGAGAGCATCGTGCTGTGCGCGCACCTCTGCCATCCCCATCAGGCGAACGACGACCTGACGGGTGTCGCGGTCGGGATGCGGGTGATGCGCGAGCTCGCGTCCCGCCCGCCCGGCCGCTACACGTGGCGGTTCCTCATCCTGCCCGAGACGATCGGATCCGTCGCATGGCTGAGCCACAACGAGGCGCTCCTGCCGAAGATCGCGGGCGGCCTGTTCCTCGAGATGCTCGGGCTTTCGAATCCACACGCGCTGCAGCTCTCGATCTCGGCGGACACGCTTGTGGATCGCTGCTTCTCGAGGGTGCTGCGCCGGATGGATTCCTCGGGATGGACGGGCGCGTTTCGCGAGGTGATCGGGAACGACGAGCGCCAGTTCAACTCGCCCGGGGTGCGCATCCCGATGCTGTCCCTCTCGCGGGTGCTGCCGCGCGGCTCCGCGGAGCATCCGTACCGCGAGTACCACTCGAGTCATGACACGGTGGAGCGTGTGTCGCGCGCCTCGCTCGACGCGTCGGTGGAGATGGTGCTCTCCATGGTGGACGCCCTCGAGGCCGAGCGGGTTCCGGTGAACCTCTTCAAGGGGGAGATCTTCTGCTCGCGGTACGGCCTCCACACCGATCCGTACGTGAACCGCGAGGCGAGCGCGGCGTTCTTCAGGGTGACGGATCTCATCGACGGTCAGCACTCGATCCTGGACATCGCGGAGCGCTGCGACCTGTCGGAGCGGAAGGTGACCGGACTGATCGACCGCCTTGTCCATCACGGGCTGGTGGCGTGGCGCGACTGAAACGGTGGAACAACGGGTGCAAGGGGAATGCGAATTCTGCTGATTCCACCGACTCTGAACTTTCTCAACCTGGGGGATGTGGCGCTTGTCATGTCCGCGGTATCGCGGTTGAGGACGGCTTTTCCGGATGCGTTGATCCATGTGCCTGCGGGCAGCGTGAAGGCGGCGCGGGAACTGGCGTGTCACTGCCCGGGGGTCATCCCGCTGCGATACCGCAGCGAATGGCACGGAGGCGGCCGCATCCTGTCGCGGATGTCGGGATGGATGGCACGCTGGGGCAAGACCGCCGGCGCGCTGCTCCGGGAGAGGGTCGCGCTCCGGCGCGGTGATCCCGACGGCTTCGCCGAGTACATGGGAGCCCTCCGGGGTTCGCAACTGGTCGTGGGTTCCGGCGCGGGCGGCCTGAACGATCTGTTTGGCGGGTATGCGCGCCTGCTGATCGGGACACTCGAACTCGCGCAGCAGCTCGGGAAAACGACCGCCGTGTTCAGCCAGGGCATCGGTCCGATGCGGGATGAGGCCCTGCTGCGGAGGACCGGCCATGCCTTCCGCCGCCTCGAGCTGGTCGGTCTTCGAGAGCGCCTGCACGGATTCCCGCTGGTCGAGCGGATGGGAGTGCGTCTCGACCGGGTGGTGGATACCGGGGATGACGCGGTCGAGATGGCATGGGCGCGCCGTCCCGCCATGCCGGGAATGAGCCTCGGTGTCAACGTGCGGCTGAGCGAGGCGACCGGCATGAACGCAAGCGTGGCGACTCCGCTCGGCGAGGTTCTCAGACGTTTCGCCCGAAGCCGGGACACGGAGTTCGTCACGCTGCCGGTCGCGCGCTCGCGGGAGGTGGATCGCCTCTCGATCGAGAAGGTGGTGGGTGACCTCCTGCCGGATGATCCGGCGGACGTGGACTCACCGTTCACGGTGATCGATCGGGCCGGGCGCTGCCGGATGGTGATCACGGCCACCTATCACGCCGGCGTGTTCGCCCTGGCGCAGGGGGTGCCGGTCGTGTGCCTGTCCTTCTCGGAGTACTTCGATCTCAAGTTTCGCGGGCTGGCGGCCCACTTCGGGGATGGTTGCAGGGTGGTGGACCTTGGCCGGGACGGATTCGAGGGGGTTTCCGGCGCGATGCAGGAACTTTGGGGCGCGGCGCCGGGCCTGCGGAACTCGCTCGTCGAGGCCGCGGAACGGCAGGTCCGCGCCAGCCGCGAGGCGTACGAGCGCCTGCGCCGGCGTGTCAGCGGCAACGGATCGCGGTGAGAAGGAAAGTGATGAGAAATCCGAGGATCGCACTGTACGTGGCGAACGTTACGAGGGACCTGCCCGGGATCGTGCTGACGGCGCGCGAGCTCTGCCGGCGGGGGGCGACATGCTTTGTCATCCTGTACCGGGGCGGGCAGAGGGAGGCCTGGGCGCTCGCTCCGGATTTCGTCGGGCTGCCGGTGTTCCGTCCCTACCAGGCGGAGCAGGCGCGCCAGTTCATCGAGGCCGGGGTCCAGTACGGGCTGCTGGACACCGAAGGCGCCGTCTGGTCGTCCATGGACGAGTATCGCCAGACGTTCTGGCGTGATTCGCGCCTGTGCGAGGCCGCGAACTGCGTGTGCGCATGGGGCCGGCTGACGGGGCACTTCATCGTGTCGGAGGGCCTTTTCCAGAAGGACCAGGTGCGCATCACGGGCTGTCCCCGGTTCGACTTCTACAACCCGACGCTCGCGCCGGTCTTCGGGGAGGAGCTGCGGCCGGCCTCGAGGCGCGAGGGTCGCCGCCATGTCCTGATCAACACGAACTTCACCATGTCGAACGCCGAGCGGGGCTTCAACGCGGCCCGGCTCGTCGAGACCTACGGCTACGATGCCGCGGAGGTGGAGGGCTGGATCCGGACGGAGCGCAAGGCGCTGGATGAAATCGTGGACATGGCGGCTCGGCTCGCCACGGATCTGCCGGACATCGACGTCGTCGTGCGACCCCACCCGGAGGAGGCGCTCTCGACCTACCGGGACAAGCTGCCCCGGAGGGACAATCTCTATGCCAGCCGCGAAGGCTCGGCCACCGCATGGATCCTTGGATCCGTCGCGGTGATCCAGAGGGGCTGCACCACGGGGATCGAGGCGATCATGGCGGGAAGCGTCCCGCTCTCCCCGCGCTGGATCGAGCTCACCAAGGGTTATCCGCTGCCCGAATCCGTGAGCCTCCCCTGCGAAAGCTACGAGGCACTGCGCGACGCCGTCCGGGCCGCGGCGGAAAAGGGGCAGGACTCCATTCCGGAGGAGATCCGCCAGCGGGTGAAGACGAGCATTCACCATGGCTTCGGGCCAATCGATGGACAGGCGTACCGCCGCGTCGCCGGCGCGATCCTCGAGAGCCTGAGGCCCGACGTGACCCCGGACAGGAAACGATGCCGGCAACACTTGCATGGAATCGGCAGGCCGACCCTCCACTGGACCACGCGGATCGCCAACCAGGTCCGCTACCGGCTCGGTCTGCCCGCCGATTTCACTTTCCGAAGGAAACGGACGATAGGATCCGGGGGTTCGGATGACGGTGTCACGGTCACGAACGTGGAGAGGCAGCTCCGGGCGATCGAGCGGGTGCTCGCGTCGGAGGGAGGTGCCCCGCTCGAGGTGCTCGAGGCCCGGGACGCGGGCGAGTACCGGGCCGGCCGCTTTCAGGGCAGGGCGGTCGTGATCCGCCGACGGGCCCGAGGGTGAACTTGGTTGAAGCAGGAGAAGAACACAGATGTCGAAGTCAGTCATCACAGTACGCAATCTCTCCAAGGAATACCGCCTTGGGGCGCGCGTGAGTCCGTATCTCACGGCGAGGGATGTGATCGCGGATGGGGTCGGGCGGATGGTTCGCCGCCTCTGCGGCAGGAATGGAGCGCGCCCGCCGGCGCCCTCGGGCGAAACCTTCTGGGCGCTCCGGAATGTGAACCTCGATATCCAGGCCGGTGAGATCGTCGGCCTCGTGGGCCGCAACGGCGCCGGCAAGAGCACGCTGCTGAAGGTGCTCTCCCGCATCACGGAGCCGACGGAGGGATGCGCCGAGATCCGCGGCCGGGTCGGCTCGCTGCTCGAGGTGGGCACCGGTTTCCACCCGGAGCTGAGCGGCCGCGAGAACATCTTCCTGAATGGCGCGATCCTCGGGATGCGGCGGCGGGAGATCGAGAGGCGCTTCGACGAAATGGTGGCGTTCGCGGAGGTGGAGAAGTTCGTGGACACGCCCGTGAAGCACTACTCGAGCGGCATGTATCTCCGGCTGGCGTTCGCGGTCGCGGCGCATCTCGAGACGGAGATCCTCCTCGTGGACGAGGTGCTCGCGGTGGGAGACGCGACATTCCAAAAGAAATGCATGGGCAAGATGCAGGACGTCGCGCAGGGCGGGCGCACGGTCGTCTTCGTGAGCCACAATCTCGGCGCGATCCGCGGATTGTGCGGGCGCGCCGTGTGGCTGGAGGGCGGCACCATCGCGGCGGACGGCGACGTGTGGGATGTCACCCAGCGCTATCTCACGACCATGCTCGGGAAATCCACCGGCGCGCTGCGGGGCGCGCACGGTCTCACCGTGCGGCAGGTCAGCCTTCGCGACGCCAACGGGGAGGTGCAGTCCTGCTTCAAGACCGGTGACCGCATGGGAGTGACCATCGAGTACGAGACGAGCAAGCCGGTCGAATTCCCGCAGTTCGCGCTGCTGGTTCAGGGCTCGCACGGCCCGTGCTTCCAGGCAAACATGCAGCTCGACGGATTCGGCCCGGAGGTGCTCGACGGTCCGGGCAAGGTGGAGTGCTGGTTCGATTCGATCCCGCTGCTCCCGCAGGACTACACGCTTCGACTGATGGTCCGCGCCTCGAAGCGGCGCGAGGCGATCCTGAAATGGCAGGACGTGGCCTCGTTCAGTGTCCGGGCGGACCTGGACGAGATCGGGATGCGGGGCGAACACGTCCGTTCGCTGCTCTCGAGGAACGTGCCGACACTCGCGCCGTACGAGTGGGTGCTTCCGGACGGCCGCCGCGGCGGCGTCAGCATCAAGCCGAGGAACGGCTGCGCGCTCGCGGCCTGACCGCTTTCGACCATGTGCGGGATCGCCGCTGAATTCGGTGCGGGCCGCCGGGGATCGGTTCCGGCGATGGTGCGCGCGCAGGCGCACCGGGGGCCCGACGCCACGGGCGTCTGGGAATCCCCCGGCGGGCTCGCGACGCTCGGCCACAATCGCCTGAGCATCCTTGACCTCTCGGATGCCGGGCGGCAGCCGATGTCCGATCCGTCCGGGCGCTACCGCATCATCTTCAACGGCGAGGTGTACAACTACCTCGAGCTGCGCCGAGAGCTGGAGGCCGATTACGCGTTCAGGTCCAGGACGGACACCGAGGTGCTCCTCGCGGCCTTCATCAAGTGGGGACCTGCATGCCTCGACCGGCTGATCGGCATGTTCGCGTTCGTCATCTGGGACGAGCGCGAGCGCCAGGCCTTCGGGGCCCGGGATCGGTTCGGCGTCAAGCCGCTGTACTGGCACGTCGCGCGCGACGGCGTGCTGCGCGTGGCGAGTGAGATCGGCGCGCTGCACGCGGCCGGGGTGAAGCGGGAGGAGGATGCGGCTGCATGGGCAGCCTACCTCGCGACGGGGATGCAGGATTACGGCGAGCGCACATTCTGGAACGGCATCCGGCGAATCGCCGCGGGAGGCTGGTTCCGCTGGTCGCCGGCCGGCGGGATGAAGACTGGCAAGTGGTACGATCTCGTCGCGCGCGTGAGGGAGCAGGGAAGCGACACGCGCGATGCGGGCGAGGTGGAGTCGGAGCTCGAGTCGCTGCTGGAAGAGACGATCCGCCTGCGGTTCCGCTCGGACGTGCCGGTCGGTGTGTGCCTGTCGGGCGGGCTCGACTCGTCGCTGCTGCTCGGGCTCGTGCGCCGCA